>JAJUIK010000016.1 GCA_029267635.1 Moraxellaceae bacterium
ATACCTCTATTTTATTCAGTTGGTTATCAATTAATTCGATTGTTCTGCTGTGACGTATTCCACCACTTCCAGATTAAAACCGGACAGCGCATTAAAACGCAGCGGTGAACTGAGCAGACGCATTTTTTCCACCCCCAGATCCCGCAGGATTTGTGCACCCACCCCAATGGTCTGGTATTGCTGTGACAGGGCAGCATTGGATTTGACATTTTTTGGTTGGGTCAAGGCATCTAGACCCGGACCCAGGTCCTGTAAATGACGCTGACCAATCCACACCAGTACACCACGTTCACTATTGGCAATCGTACTCAAGGCACGATCCAGATTCCAGGCCGGCTGACCATCTGCTTTGTTCAGTTTCAGCAAGTCACGGGTTGGATTAAAACCATGTACCCGTACCGTGGTTACACCTTCTGCTGGATTGCCCTTAACCAGTGCCACATGAATGTCCGGATTGCCCAGTTCACGGTAACGGTGTAACTGGAATGTGCCGTATTCAGTGTCGATGCTTTGGCTATCCAGATGCTCAACGGTTTGCTCGTTGGTCATGCGGTAGTGAATCAGGTCGGCAATGGTTCCGATCTTCAGGCCATGTTTTTCCGCAAACACTTCCAGATCCGGACGGCGTGCCATGCTGCCGTCTTCATTAATAATTTCACAGATCACGGAGGCTGGTTCCAGACCGGCCAAACGTGACAAATCACAGCCGGCTTCGGTATGACCGGCACGGTGTAATACACCACCCGGCTGTGCCATCAGCGGGAAAATATGCCCCGGCTGCACAATGTCGCTGGGTTTGGCATGTGCAGCCACTGCGGTGCGGATGGTATGTGCACGTTCAGCAGCTGAAATACCGGTAGTAATGCCATCGGCAGCTTCAATGGACAGGGTGAAATTGGTGCCATGCTGCGCGCCATTCTGATCGACCATCAGTGGCAGATTCAGCTGTTGGCAACGTTCTTTGCTTAAGGTCAGGCAGACCAGGCCACGGGCATGGGTGATCATGAAGTTGATGTCTTCCGGGCGCACGTGAGTTGCGGCGATGACCAGATCCCCTTCGTTTTCGCGGTCTTCATCATCCATCAGGATGACCATTTTGCCTGCGCGGATATCTGCAACCAGCTCTGCAACGCTATTTAATGCCATAAAACTCTTCTCAACCCCAACCTATTGACCAGCTCACATGAGCATGCTGCTCTGGAATAAAAAATGGACAATAAATTGCTTTATTGTCCATTACATACTGCCGCTCTATTTGCAAACTCAGTAGAAGGTTTTAAAACGCGCTTCGTCTGCAATCACGTCTTTTTCACCCGCAGGTGCTTCAACCGAACCAAATACCAATTGGGCACGGAGTTTCCAGTTGGCCGGGATATTGAATTTTTGTGCCACTTGTTCATCTACAATCGGGTTGTAATGCTGTAAAGATGCCCCTAAACCTTGTTCTGACAATGCAGTCCACACAGCAAATTGGGCAATCGCGGTAGAATGCTCTGACCAGATCGGAAAGTTATCAGCATATGCAGCAAACTGCTCTTGCAAACCTTTTACTACATTTTGATCTTCAAAGAACAAGGCTGTACCAAAACCTGCCGCAAAACTGTCAATTTTATCGCTGGTTGCCTGGAAGTTTTCTGCTGGCACGATTTGACGCAATGCATTTTTCACGATATTCCAGAAATCATGGTGCGCTTGACCAAACAGGTTCACCACACGAGATGACTGTGAGTTAAACGCGGAAGGGCTTAAACGTACCGCTTTACGGATCACTTCATCCAGTTCTTGCTGTTTTGCAGTGACATTTTTACCAATGCTATAAATGGTACGGCGTTGTGCAAGATGATCTAAAAAAGTAGTTTGTTGAGTTTCATTAGAACCAAAAATATTGCTTAAAAATGACATGGATGTGTCCTCATTCTGTTGCAGTGCGCTTTTCACTGAATATGAAACCATCTTAGTCGTTATTTTATTGGTCACCTAGCCTCTGTTTTTGGACACAGCGTTCTATTTATGCAACTGATTCAATGCCAATTCAAATCACCTCCCGATGTGCCGGCAGAAAGTGGGTATCGATTGTAGAATCTACAGTGTCGTAATGCTGAATTTTGGTTTTATAAAGACGAATCCATAAAAAAACAGGCCTCTCATGTGCCTGTTTTTTTTATATCTATTCTTTAGAACAGCTCTTAATTTGCTGTTGCCAAAACCTTTTGCTGTTCCTGACGCTGTTGCTTTAACAAGGCAGACGCAGCAATTTCAATCGGTTGCTGTGTATTGGCATCAATGGATTTCACGGCAGTTTGCGCATGCTGGGTACGATTTGCAGTAAACAGATCACCAAAGCTCATGTTCTGTTCTGCTTTAAACGGGGCAGTATTGTTTTTGGATAAATCTTTATGCCATTTATAGGTCAGTACCGAATCCACCGGCAAAATGACTTTGCTCAGCAAGTTCAGCATGAACAGGTCAGTTTTTTCACCCTTTAACGCCACCGGCAATTCAGTTAAACGTGAAGCACCGTATTTCTCGTTTTGGTACTGGACCAGTGAATACAGATCTTTGTGCTGAGGTGCCTGACCTGTGGTCATATATTCATAGTAGGCCAACACAGGTGCCTGTTTAAAGGCCTGATCTAAAGTTGCCATATATTGTTCGTGCTCTGCACCTTTTAACTTTTCGATTTTGCGGTCGATAGTACGGCTGGCAGAACGGCTATATGAAAAAAGCGCATAGTCCTTTTCCGTAGCAAGCGAATCATAGCCTGCGTTTACAATGTAGTCTTGTGCTTTCAATAGTTCATTGAAGTTGAACTGAACGCCTTTCAACTCTGGCGCAAGCTCAAGGTGCTCTACCTTTAAAACCGCATATTCACTCTTGATTACCGCTTTATTAGCAATCGCTTCATTCAAAATCAACACCGGTTTTGCTGATGGTTCTGCTGGCGCTGCATTCGCTTGTGCTGAAAAAGCGAAAATTACGGCTAAACTCAGTGCAGAAATTGTCTTTGAAGATAGTTTCATTTTATACCTTAAAAAGATAAAACATTTTGGATTATCGAAGGTGAGGGAGATCGATATATAACCATTATATTCTGTATTTTTTATTGTAAAAGTGTTTGTGAAGTTAAACTTTCTAATCACTTGTTATTGAACAAAATTTAATCTAAATAAAAAAATATTACTGAGCTTTAAAATTTAAAATTAATTTGAATTATATTGCGTTTAAACAATTAATTGTGACTTTTTTAACAAAAGTGATCAAAAAAACAATTCCCTTAATATAGTATTTTTGAGCTAACAAATATAATAAATTTCACATGAATTAATAATAATGTGGTTTTGCCAAAAAATGCAGGCCTGTCCCAAATCGGCAGGGTATTTTTTTATTATGAAGTTTTAATACACAATTAATCATTCCAAAAGCTAGTCTCCCTCGATAAACTCCCACTCGTTTGCACCATCCCTGAAGCACTGATCAGTTGAGAGAATCCACATCAATTTTTTAGTATTTTTGCAAAAACCACGATCGTCCTTTTCATTCTCATCAGAGCAAGCATAAATGAGCTAAATATCCCTGGACACCTGGATACATTCTCCCTTTATGCGCTCATGTACGATATTACTTACACTAAATACAGTCATTCGCGTCTTGGGGACTTTGAGTAATTGTCATATTCTGAATTCAACAAGGAACAGGATGTTCCGCATACATAAAACAATAATGATAAGTATGTTGAAAAGGACGCATAGCAGCAGGGTAAGCGCTATACCAAAACTGAAAAACCAAGAAAGCCCCAACAGGATGTTGGGGCTTTCTTGGTTTAGGTCCAATTAAAATGATGTTAAGTTATTATTTTATATCAATATCTTAAATACGAATGATGCTGGATATAACACATGCGTCGTGCAAAATAAGGGGTGTAGCAAAGACTAAGAAAATCACATAGGGTCCATAACCGGGTTCCGCAACTGAAATATTGACCGGCATCCAACAGGGAAAGCGGATATTCCCCACTGCTAAAATAGTAGTCTGCAATCGAAGCCTGCTGATGCTGAGTTAGCACACCAAAGTCCAGATCAGCCTTGAGGATTCCCACCTGTAACAGTCCTGCCCAATCAGGTAGCAACAGATTCTTGCGTTCACCTGTCTTGAGCACAGCTATCGGCTGCCCATCGAAAAACGCCACCATAGGCAAAGCTAGCCCAAAGGCATTGCGCCAGAAACTTGCTGATCGCTGTAAGATAATTTGCACAGCTCTTCCCTTTAGGCCATGTTTTTAATGCTGACCTGAAAGCGTTTCAGGGAAAAGAAGAAAAAACCAGCGCCAATCAGCAATAACCAGACAAATGAACTCCATACCACATCAATGCCCGCACCACGGAACAGGATGGCTTGCCCCAACTGTACCAAATGAGTGGTCGGTGCCAGTAGCATCAGGTTCTGGACAATCTCCGGCATACTTTCCCGCGGCGTCATCCCCCCAGAAAGCATCTGTAAGGGAATCAAGGTCATAATCATCAGCAGACCAAATTGCGGCATGCTCTTGGCGATGGTCGCCATAAAAATCCCCATCGAAGTGGTAGCAAATAAGGATAAGGCCGCCCCACATAAAAACAGCGGTACTGAACCTTCAATGGGAACACGCAACAAATCCTGCACAACAAACTGTAACGAGGCCGAGGCCGCCAACAGCACCACCAGTCCCATCGACCAGACCTTGGCCAGCATGATTTCTGTTGCAGTGACCGGCATGACCAGCAAATGCTCAATGGTGCCATGTTCACGTTCACGGATCAGCGCTGCACCGGTCAGAATAATCGACAGCATGGCCACGTGATTGATGATTTCCATCAGGCTGCCAAACCAGGATTCTTGCAAGCCCGGATTAAAACGTGCACGTAAAGTCAACTCTACCGGCAAGGCAGTTTCATGACGATGGCCTTGTACAAATTCGTTCACTTCACCCTGCACAATCTGCCCAATATAGCCACTGCCGGAAAAGGCCTGGCTCATCCGTGTCGCATCGACATTGAGCTGGATTTCCGGATGCTGTCCTGCCAGCACATCCTGCTGGAAATTGGGTGGAATATTCAGGGCAAAGGTATACAAGCCAGCATCCAGTGCCGGATCCACTTCATGCAGGCTAATCAACTGCGGTGAGTTAAACTGCGGCGGATAAAATGCCGATACAATGCGGTTCGACAAAGGCGACTGATCTTCATCTACAATCGCGATCGCCGCCTCATTCAGGGTTTCCGGCATTGCGGTAGCGGCGGTATAAATGCCCACTGTAAAGGTATAAACAATCAGAAACAGCATCATCGGATCACGCCATAAGCTCCATAATTCCTTGATGCCCAGTCGGTAAATATTGGCCAGTTTCTCTCGGATCATGCTATCGCTCCTGTTTCTTGAGCAATAAAATCGCTATACCGATAATCACCGGAATGGCAGCCAGCAGCGCCCACAGGGAATGCTGTAAATCCTGTAAGGTTAAGGCCTTATTAAATACACCACGGCTGATCATGATCATATAGGTGGCAGGATATACTTCGCCAATGACTCGCGCTGCCCCTTCAAGCGAAGACACCGGATTGGTCAGGCCGGAATATTGTGCAGCGGGAATCAAGGTTCCGAGCATGGCAAAGAACATGGCGGCGATCTGGCTTTTGGTCAGGGCGGATGCCAGCAACCCCATCCCGGTAGAAATGATAATAAACAAGAACGTGGCCAGAGCCAGCGCCAGGAAGCTCCCCGTCATCGGTACAGCAAAAACGGTCACTGCCAGTAGCCACATCAGCAGAAAATTGCAAAATGCCAGGGCAATATACGGCAACTGCTTGCCGATCAGAAATTCCGCTCGCGTAACCGGGGTAACATACAGGTTGATGATAGAACCCAGTTCTTTTTCTCGCACCACCGCCAGTGCAGTAAGCATCGCCGGCAACATCAGCAGTAAGAGCGGAATCACCGCAGGCACCATCGCCGGTAAACTGCGTACATCGGGATTGTAACGGAAGCGCGTTTCAACCGAGATCAGCCCCGCAGGCTGTATGCCCAGTTTGGCCTGGCTCTGTTCCTGCAACCAGGACAAATGAATGCCCTGCACATAACCCTGTACCGTTTCCGCACGCATCGGCATGGCACCATCAATCCAGGCACCAATTTCCACATTTTTGCCCCGTGCCACATCCTGTGCAAAACCGGGCGGAATTTCTAAGGCTAAGGCCAATTCACCACTGCGCATGCGCTGATCCAGATCCTGCTCATCACGAATCGGCGCCTGTTCAATAAAATAACGAGAACCGGACAGGCTCAGCACATAGTTCTGGCTTAGAGAGGTCTGGTCATGGTCCAGTACGGCATAACTCAAATCTTCCACATCCATACTGATGCCATAGCCAATCACGAACATCAAAATAATCGAACCGAGCAAAGCCAGTGTGGAACGTACCGGATCACGACGTAATTCCAGACTCTCACGCCAGGCATAACTCAGCATGCGCTGCACACTAAACGGACGGCGTTTTAGGTTGGCCACTGGCATTTCCAGGTTCAGTTCAGGTGCATTCTCCTCAGCCTGATGGCCTGCCCCGGCATCCAGTAAATATTCAATAAAGGCCTGTTCCAGAGTTTCTGCTCCACGCTTCTCGATCAATGCCTGAGGACGGTCACTATCGAGAACTTTACCGGCATGCATCAAGGACATGCGGTCACAGCGCATGGCTTCATTCATAAAATGCGTGGAAATAAAAATGGTGACTTTATCCTGCCGCGACAGATTGACCAGCAAACGCCAGAAATTGTCCCGTGCGACCGGATCGACCCCGGAAGTCGGTTCATCCAGAATCAGGATTTCCGGATGATGCACCATGGCAACCGCCAAAGACAGCCTTTGTCGCATGCCCAAAGGCAGATTTTCCGGCAACTCATCCTGCACGTTTTTCAGCTCAAAACGTTGCAGCATGTCTTCTACCCGTGCTGCAATCTGGTCTTTCGGCACATGAAACAGTCGGGCATGCAGCTGCAAATTCTGCACGACACTAAGTTCACTATAGAGGGAAAAGGACTGCGACATATAACCGACGCGTTTGCGGATCGACAGGTCATGACCATCTACAGCGGTGCCAAACAGCCAAGCCTGACCTTCGGTTGCGGGCTGCAAGCCGGTCAGCATTTTCATGGTCATGGTTTTGCCACACCCATTGGAACCTAAAAAGCCAAAGATCTCGCCTTGACGCACTTTAAAATTCACATGATCCACAGCGGTGAAATCGCCGAAACGCAGGGTCAGGTTTTCCGCCTCAATCGCATACAGCTCAGATTGATCTTGCAATGGTGGAATAATCACCAGCTGATAGCCTTTTTTCTTTTCTGCCGGCAACAGCTGAATAAAGGCTTCTTCCAGTGACTGGCTCTGGGTCGAGGCCAAAATCTCTTGCGGTGTGCCGATAGCCAACACTTTGCCGGCGTCCATCGTGACCAGCCAGTCGAAATCCTGCGCTTCATCCATATAAGCCGTAGCCACTATCACGCTCATTTGTGGCCGGGTCTGGCGGATGTGACGGATCAACTGCCAAAATTGCGCACGTGCCAGCGGATCAACGCCGGTGGTCGGTTCATCTAGAATCAGCAAATCCGGATCATGAATCAGTGCACAACACAGCCCGAGTTTCTGCTTCATGCCACCCGACAGTTTTCCTGCAGGACGCTCCAGAAAGGCATATAGACCTGTACTTTGCGTGAGCTCATCAATACGTTTGCGCCGTTCCGCAGCATCATGGCCAAACAGACGGGCAAAAAATTGTAGGTTTTCCTCGACCGATAAGGTGGGATAGAGGTTTTTGCCCAGCCCTTGTGGCATATAGGCGATATTGGGACAAATCTTTTCACGATGATGCCGCTGTGCCATATCGCCGCCCAGCACCATGACCTTGCCCTGCTGCACCTGACGCGCACCGGCAACCAGGGCCAACAGGCTGGATTTTCCCACGCCATCCGGCCCAATCAACCCCACCATCTGTCGTGCTGGAATGTGCAGGTCAATCGCATCCAGGGCTTTGACCCGGCCATAATCCAGGCTGACCTGACTTAACTCGGCGACGACAGACTGCGGCATGTTATTCTACCTTGCTGGACAGTTGCACCGGCCATACGGCCTGCGGATCCAGCTTGATCCAGGCCACACCCGGCAAGCCGGTTTTCACCTGATTGGGATATTTCTGCAGCAGATTTTTATCCACTTTCGCCTTGACCCGAAACATCAGCTTTTGCCGTTCGCTCTGGGTTTCCACGGTTTTTGGGGTGAACTGTGCAGTATCAGCCACATAAGAAACTGTGGCCGGAATCACCAGATTCGGTGCCACATCCAGCACAATACGCACTTCTGTACCCAAGGCAATTTTCCCCACCACGGTTTCTGGCAGGAAAAAGGTCATATACACATCCGAGAGATCAATCAGATTGATGACCTTACCACCAGCGGCAATAATCTCACCCGGCTCGGCAATGCGGTATTGCACCCGCGCCTTGATCGGCGACTTTAACTGGCTATCCTCAATATCAAATTGAATACGCTGAATGGTAGCTTTGACTGCGTTCACGGCAGACTCGGCTCCAATCACCTGTGCCTGCGTAGCGGCAATTGCGGCATCTGCACTGGCCACCTGGGCTTTGGCAGTATTGACCGCTGCCATTGCGCGCTGCACATTGGCACGATCATCATCCAGTTGCTGCTGCGAAGAAGCCCCTTCTTTAGCCAGAATTTCAGTACGTTTTACTCGGCGTTGTGCCGCATGCAGTTCGGTTTCACGTTGCGATACCATCGCCAGCATCGCGGCCTTGTCACTCTGGCGCATCGCCACTTGTGCTTTAGCCGTCAATACGGCATTTTCAGCTTGCTGCTGTTGTGCTCTAGCTTCATTGAGCTGTGCTTCCAGCGTCGAAACCTTGATTTTGGCCAGGATCTGCCCCGGTTCCACAAACTCACCTTCATGGACCAATACCGCTTCTAACTGTCCCGGCATTTTGCTGGCAATATCAATTTCGGTGGCCTCAATCCGGCCATTACCACTGATCAGACCCTCGGTATCCGGCTGCTGCAAACGCTGCCACACATAATAGGCCACCAAGGCCAATACCAGAATCAGCCCGATTCCCCAAAACAGTTTGTTCTTTTTCATCATGCCCACATTTATTGTATTTGGTTCAAAATCAGCTGACGCGGACCAATGAAACATCCCCACCCAAGGCCAGATATAACGCAACCTGTGATTGCAATACAGCATTTTGTACTTCAACCGCCTGTTGTTCCGCATTTAACAGGCTGCGCTGGGCATCCAGCACTTCCAGATAGGCCACAGCACCATTGTCATAGCTGAGTTGTGCCAGCCGTACTCGTTCCCGAAATGCCTTTAAACCCTGGCGCTGGATTTGCAGTTGCTGGCTCAGCCAGTATTCATTCTGCAAGGCGTCACGCACCTCACGAAACGCATTCTGAATGGTTTTTTCATAGTCCTGAATAGCGATATCCTGCCGGATTTCCGTCAGGTTCAGATTGGCCTTTAAACGGCCAGCGGTAAAAATCGGGATGCTGATACTCGGTGCAAAACTCCACAACTGGCTATCCGCATGAAACAGGCCGTTCAGTTCGGTACTGGCGGTAGCAATATTCGTGCTTAACGCAATGCGAGGAAAAAAGGCGGCCCGCGCCGCCTGAATATGGGCATGCTGCGCCTGCAGGCGATATTCCGCCGCGACAATATCCGGCCGGTTGAGCAATAAATCTGAAGGCAGACCGATTGCCTGTCGCTGATGCGCCAAATGGATCTGATCTAAAGGCGTGGGTGCTGGCAAGGTGATCGGCTGTCCAACCAGTTGCGTTAACAAATGCTGTTGCGTAGCACGAACCTGTTGCAACTGGGCCAGAAGGCTCTGCGCATTACTCAGCAGGGTCTGGGCCTGGGTATATTCCACTTTAGAGCCAGCCCCGACCTCATAACGACGTTTAAAAATATGTACCGAGTTCTGGTAATTCCCTACGGCACGCTGTGCCAAAGCAATACGCTGATCCAGCGTACTTAAACTGAAATACGTAGCAGCCACTTGCGCGATCAGACTGTTGCGCACGGCATACTGGTTGACTTGCGAAGCAAAAAACTGGTTTAAGGCAGCCTGTTTTAAACTGCGAATACGCCCCCACAAATCCAGCTCCCAGCTTTGCAGGCCCAACCCAACCTGAAACTGGCTGGCGATATAAGATCGTCCGGTAGGGGATAAATCCACCGGGACACGGCTACGGCTGAAATCAGCGCCCAGCCCAATTTGCGGATACCGTTCCGCCCGTTGAATACCGTACATGGCTTGTGCTTCTGCCGCACGCAAGGCTGCAAGCTGCAGATCCTGATTATGCGCCAAACTCTGCTGCAAGAGTTGCTGCAATATAGAATCTTGAAAATAATCCTGCCAGCTTAAGACACGGACCGGTTGACTGCCGGCATCGCTAAACTGGGCAGGCAGCTGGATATCGGCACTCGCTTCCGGCATTTGCAAGACCTGACAACCGGTAAGTGACAACACCACCATCGCCAGAATGGGAGTAACGGGTCCGGTGACAGAATGACCGGGAACATTCTTTATCTTATTTTTCATGCTGTTGTCTTTATTTTTTAATGCTTAATTAAATGAAGCAGCAAGTTATCGCGTATTAGTGATTATTTGCACTATAACAAATTTTAAGCCAGATGCCGCCTGCAATTTCACTCGACGATGTGTCAGCCCTACAGATTTTTATGACTTTTCATGCAGCAGAAGACTCATCCCGTCATGAAACAGAAGATGAATCGGCCTGTCGCATCTGACGAAAATCATAACGGTCGATGACAAGAATCAGACTGCCATACACAATGCCCAAGAGTACACAGCCCGGCCATGACCAATGTGCCCAGGCATACACCGTACACAGCGATCCCAATGCTGCCCCAGAGAAATACAGGGTCATGTATACGGCATTAATACGGGAACGTGCCTGGATGGAAATCCGGTAAACCAAGTTCTGGTTCAACACGTGAAATGCCGTCAAACCGAAATAACACATCAATACTCCAAGTGCATATAGACCAAGATTCATGCGAGCAAATGCCAACGGAATCCAGCCGAGTAACAACAGACTGCTACATAAGATAGCAACGAAGTTTTCTTTCCCCTGCCCGATGGTTTTACCTGACCAGCGTGTGGCAAAAATTCCAATCACACCCAACAAGCCGAACAACCCGATCTGGAATTCATTAAACAGATACGGAGGATTGGCCAGGATAAAAGTCATGGTGGTAAAGATCATGGCCAAAATCCCAAAACCCAATCCGCCCGCAATGCCACGCCGGATCAAATGTGGCTGCTGATAAGCCAGCTCGATCAAGGAACGGTAAATTCCCAGCAGTTTCAACTCCCTGTTCGGCTGGGTCGTGGGTAACTTGTGCCACATCACGACAGCAAACATGAGCGTAAACATGCCACTCAGCAAATAAACATAATGCCAAGATAAAGTGGTCGAAATAAAACCGGCAAAAGTACGCGCCAGCAAAATACCCATGACCAGACCGCTCATCAGTACCCCCACAATTTCAGCACTTTTATGCGATGGGCTGAGCGTCGCAGCAAATGGAATCAGTACCTGTGCCGCGATGGAAAAAAAGGAAGCCCCCAAAGTCATGCTATACAGCAGAGCTAAACTGTCACTCAAGGAAAGTAGAATTTGCGCCGTGGCACTGAGTACCATCAGACTGATAATAAAACGTCGTTTTTCCAGTAAGTCCCCCAAGGGCACCAGAAACAGCAATCCCAAACCATAACCCACCTGAGCCAAAACCACCGTTAATGCGGCCTGTGTAGTCGTCGTATGCAGGTCTGTGGCAATCGCATAAATCAGCGGCTGGTTAAAATAGTTAGCACCGGCACATAGCCCGCAGGCCAGGGACATAATCAGCACAAAGCCGCGTGACAGTTCAGTATGGGGAGGGGCAGGTACAGCTATGGACATGCAGATTTCCTATCAATTGCAATTCATCCTGAGGACAGATGGCATGAAATCACTATAAGCAGCGCTGTTGTATTAAACAAATAAGCAACAACGATCACATCATCAATTTTTTATATCAAGGCTGTACATACTGAATAAAACTGTCCACTACGCACAAAGATCTGCGGACTGAATACGATGCACACCCTGCTGTTGCATACGCTGCCAGGCTTCAGCCAGCGAGCCGTTTAGGTCAATCCCTTTACAAGCATCTTCAATCACATAGGCATGAAAGCCCAGTTTTCGGGCATCCAGTGCCGTCCAGGCCACACAAAAATCAGTCGCCAAACCGACCACATACACCGTATCAATCTGACGTTCCCTCAAATAGCCTGCCAGTCCGGTGCTGGTCTGCCGGTCTGCCTCCATAAAGGCTGAATAGCTGTCAATTTGGGGATGAAAGCCTTTACGGATAATCAGCTGCGCCATCGGTAAATCTAGGTCTGGATGCAATTCCGCGTCTGCCGTGCCCTGTACGCAATGCACCGGCCAAAGCACCTGCGTACCATAAGGCAAAAGAATACTGTCATAGGGCTGTTGACCAGGATGGTTGACCGCGAAAGAAACATGGTTGGCAGGATGCCAGTCCTGCGTCAGGATAATATTGTCAAAACAATGTGCCAGCTGATTAATGCAGGGAATAATTTCATCTCCCCCGGCAACGGCCAGTTGCCCGCCTGGGGTAAAACCATTTTGCACATCGACCACGATTAACGCATCATGCTTGGACAGTTTCATAGCAGCTGATCCTTATTCAGTCATGGTCTGTATTGTTAGCATGGTCAGATGAAATCTGAAACCTCATTAATCGGCAATTTTGTCCAGCAAAAAAGCCCGCGGATGGATCGCGGGCTTTTTGATCATGTAAGCTTGTTGCATTCAGCAAGCAATCGTCATGAAGTTTCTAAACCAGATTGTGCAGGTTGAGTTGCAGCAGCCTGATTCGGCAAGCTACGTACCACCAACAACATCAGGACTGCAGACACGATGATACATGGAATCGCAGCAGAAATGACGCCAGCAGCACCGAAACCAGCAGCTAATAACTGACCTGCAATTGCTGGCCCAAGCATTGCACCGACACGGCCGACTGCAGAAGCCATGCCTACACCTGTGGCACGCACATTGGTCGGGTACACGATACTACCGAACGCATACAGCACACCTTGGCAACCAATCACGAATGCACCTGTTAATGCCGCTGCCCAGTACATGTTGGTCAATGAAACTGCTGCATTCAAGCTGAACAGACCAGCCGTAATACCACCGTACATCAAAATAATCACGTAGGCTTTCTTCCAGCGGTCTGTCAGCATGCCCAGGATCACCGTACCAAAAGTTGCTGCGATCATGAAGAAGAACTGTGCTGTACTGCCTTCTTTGCGTGAGAAACCAAGTTCCATAAATAATGATGGTAACCAGCTCAACATGATGTAAACCACCATCAAGGTCAAGAAATAGCTACCCCAGAGCAGCAAGGTACGCAGACGGTTTTCGCTGTTGAACAGGTCTTTGAACGAACCCTGTGGCTCAGCCGCTTGCTGTTTGTCCTGCGCTTTCAAGAACTCGCGTGATTCTGGTAGCAACCACATCATCAGTGGAACCACCACGATGGGCAATAAGCCACCGAGATAGAAAATGTTTTTCCAGTTCGAACCGAAATCCAGGCTGGCAATATAGGATAAAATTGCTGCACCAACTGGCATACCACAGTACATCAGACCCACAGCACGGCCACGGTTTTCAGGTCGTACCGACTCAGCAGCCAAAGTAATCAAGTTTGGCATCGCAGCACCCAAGCCTGCACCGGCGAGGAAACGTACCACCAACAAGCTGGTGAAGCTGTTTACCCATACGGTACATAAGGTAAATACAGCAAAGGTGGCAACCGACCAGATCAAGACTTTTTTACGGCCAATACGGTCGGCATAACGACCGCCAATCAACGCACCCGGGAGTAGCCCCAGAATCCCTGCGCTGAAGAAAATACCCAATTGTGACTTATCCAGTGCGAAATACTCACTAATCCCTTTGGCAGCAATACCCGCAGCCTGAATATCCAGGCCTTCAATCACCGCGATCAAAAAGCAGATCGCGACAGTAATAACGGAATGTTTGTTACCTGATCTTTCCATTGGAGAATTCCTTGTTTTAATCAGTATTCAGATGAGCGAGCAATCATCTACGAAGGCCTGAACAGAATTAACTACCAATAAGTTTTAGAAAATTAAGGATTATTTTGAATAATAATGGAACTTTCTCATTTTGACTGAGCTGAAAAGATAGGCAAAAAAGCAATAAATAAAATCTGAATTCTGAGCAAAAAACTAAAGAATATGATGTGATTTCAATCACCATTTCATATTTTCATACCTAAAATAGATTTTCCAATTATATTTAAAAACAATTATTAGGGTTTATTTTAATGATCATTTAAAAAAAAATTATTAAGTTTATTAATTGGCTAATTGTATGAGCTCATCTTTATAACATATAAATTTTAGATCAAAGCCCGCGCATTAGATACAGAAAAGCTGGTCAGGTTCAAGTCAGCCTACCACTAAGGTCCTGTATTAACCGAGTTAAAAGCCTACACACCAGTGGCTTGGCGGGCCTGAAAAAACCTTAAAATTTACGGATCATTAACAGCTAAGCTATTTTTATTGTTACTTTTTTTAAAGTTTTAAAGCGCTTTGACTAAAGCATATTGTTCTTCCCCGTTTCATCAGTCATAATTTGGGTAAGCATTATTCAATAAGCATCGTCTTGTTAATACTCGCTTGAATTCAAAATACTGCAACCATCCAGTCCCCTCTCTTCACTCTCATTCGGATGGATAAATAGGATATTTTTTTAAAATGACTCAGCAAGCACAGACCATTCAAGGCTCAATTGTCGCAATCGTCACCCCTATGTTTGAAGATGGCAGCGTAGATTGGAAGGGTCTCGAAAAGCTCGTTGAGTGGCATATCCAGCAAGGTACCAACAGTATTGTCGCGGTAGGTACCACCGGTGAAGCATCGACCTTAAGCATGGAAGAGCACACCAAAGTCATCGCTGAAATTATTCGTGTAGCCAACAAACGTATCCCGGTCATTGCTGGTACGGGTGCAAACTCAACCCATGAAGCAATTGAACTGACTCAGGAAGCAAAACAACTGGGCGCGGATGCTGCACTTTTAGTAACACCTTATTATAATAAACCGACTCAGGAAGGCTTATACCAGCATTATAAAGCCATCGCTGAAGCCGTTGATCTACCGCAAATTCTATATAATGTACCAGGCCGTACCGGTGTGGATATGCTGAACGAAACCGTCATCCGTCTGGCAGATATTCCACAAATCGTCGGCATTAAAGATGCCACAGGTGATGTTCCACGTGGTAAGGCACTGATTGAAGGCCTACAAGGCAAAGCCATGACCGTTTACTCGGGTGATGATGCAACCGCTTATCAACTCATGGCTTTGGGCGCGAAAGGCAATATTTCCGTAACGGCGAATGTTGCACCGAAAGTAATGAGCGAAGTGTGTGCGGCTGCACTTGCAGGCAACGCAGCTTTGGCGGAAGAACTGAATAATAAAATTGCAAATCTACACAATATTCTATTTTGTGAATCCAACCCGATTCCGGTGAAATGGGCACTTCATGAAATGGGCATGATTGATAGCGGTATCCGCTTACCATTGACCCCACTTGCAGAACAATATCGCACACCTCTGCGCGAAGCACTTCAAGCTGCCGGTGTGATTTAATAAGAGCACAACATTATGCAATTACGTACTGGTTTAACCTTGGCACTTTCAGTCTTCACTTTAGCGGGTTGTAGTCATCTGGCCATTAGTAATGGATCACTCGATTATAAACATACCACTACTTTAGAGCCGCTAAAATATCCTGAGGGTGCCTTGGTACGACCAGCGACGCCATTGTATCCGGCACCTTTGGTTGAGCCTTTGGCTTTACAGAATGCACCCAATTATAGTAACGAGCGTGGTAACCGTTTTGTCATGCCGCGCCCCAATGCAGCTCAAATCAACAATCCTGTTGTAGCGCAGAGTGAAAGCGCGGGTCGTCCGCAACTGGTCACCGACGGTAATCAAAATCCGTTGCTCAAAATTGACGGAAATTCTGCTACAATTTGGCAATATACACTTGCCACACTCAGTAGCCTTAACCATACCATTGTCGGCCAAAGCAAAAATGGCTATGAAGCCACCATTAAGCTTGATAACCAGCTTTATGTGTTAAGACTGACCTCGGTGGGTCCAAGTCATACTCTAGCGTTATTCAATGCCGATAACAGTTTTGCCAACCGCGAAAAAGCCGCAGAACTGTTAACCCAGATTTACCAAAATTGGCCAGCCTAGTCGTACTAGGTATTTTTTGAAAAAGGTTCCCTCCATGTTAAAACAAACCTTGCTCTATACTGGTAAAGCGAAATCTGTTTATGAAACAGACTCTGCAGACCACCTGATTTTAGTCTTTCGTGATGATGCCTCTGCGTTCAATGGCGAAAAAATCGAACAACTAGATCGTAAAGGCAAGGTGAATAACCGTTTCAATGCCTTTATCATGGAAAAGTTGGCTGCTGCGGGTATCGAAACTCACTTTGAAAAACTTCTTTCTCCAACTGAAGTTTTAGTGAAAAAACTCAAAATGATTCCGGTTGAATGTGTCATCCGTAACTATGCAGCAGGTTCACTCTGCCGCCGTTTGGGTGTAGAAGAAGGCAAAGAACTCACTCCTCCTACATTTGAATTGTTCTTTAAAGATGATGCCTTGGGCGATCCAATGGTTAACGAATCTCAAGCGATTGCTTTGGGTTGGGCGACTGCTGAACAGTTGGCACAAATGCAAGAGCTCACTTATAAAGTGAACGAAGTGCTGAAAGATTTGTTCGACAAAGGCAATATGCTACTGGTTGACTTCAAACTTGAATTTGGCGTATTCCACGACCGTATCGTATTGGGTGATGAATTCTCTCCAGACGGCTGCCGTCTATGGGATAAAGACACCAAGAAAAAACTCGATAAAGACCGTTTCCGCCAAGGTTTAGGTGGTGTGGTTGAAGCTTATGAAGAAGTTGCAGCCCGTCTAGGCATTGACCTTTCCGACATCTAAGCTGTCCTGATGCTGCAAAGCAAAAAGACCGGGCCTGATCGCTCGGTTTTTTTATGGGTGATCTTTTTTAAATCCTAGCTTGGGGTTGCGTTTCAGATATCAGCGATTCCAAAATAAAAAAGCCTAACTATCCGTAAATAGTTAGACCCCTACATTATATTGAAGAGTAGATTTACTTCACAGTGACTGTAATACTGCCCGTATTCACAGCACCGATCGCGGTCGTTGTGATAGTGTTGGTAAGATCGTTCTCTGTTCCCTCTGTAATAGCACTTACAGATGCATCAATAGCACCAGCATTATAAGCGATATTCGCTACACTATAATTGCTCAAAGTTTGATTGACTTCCTCACTGAAGTCGTTGTCAAATGTTGTGCTAAGAGTTTCTGAGATATCTGAGCTCTCTGAGTACTCTGATATGTCATCTCCATTCGCCACATTATCAGTTAGGGTACTAAAGTTAGTACTTTCAGAATCCCAAGTTTCAGATACGATGTCTGACGTTACAGTATTTAAACTGCCTTGCTCGATAGTAATACTACCTGTATTCGCAGCACCAATGGCTGTTGTTTCAATAGTATTTTCAAGTGTATTAATTGCAGTCGTTGCGTCTTGTGTTACGTCCGCATATGTCTCTAGATCGACGCTTGCATCAATATCAGCGGTATTTACTGCAAGGTTCAGTGCAGAACCATTTTCAACCTGCTGAGATATCGCATCCAAGGATGCTTGCAACCCGGTATCTACCTCTACCTCTTGAGCATATGCGATGCCTGTACCTGACAGGAAAGCGACGGACAAGGCGATTGTTTTGATAGTTTTTTTCATCGTTGTTCTTCCTTTTCTAGTTTTGAAGTACCTCTCGCTAGGCACTTCTTCTCTGATTATGGGAGCGAGCCCATTTTTATATTTTTTAATCACGCTGAGTGGTTGACCAATAATTTTCTGCAACTTCCGGATTAACCTCCCACAGCATCAAGGTCTTCTCATCTTTATTTTCTTTTTCAGCATTCATTTTGCTTGAAGAAGATGAACCCTGTTTCAGGCTGATATATTTAATGAGATCCTGTTTACTTCTTTCTGGTTCTTCTTCGGGATTTTTAATGACCTCAGATTCTTTATTCTTAGGTGGTTGGGTCTCTTTGCTAGGTGAGTTGGTCGATTTGTTTTTTTCTTGGGATGAAGGTGCTTCTTCTAAGACCGACTCCTGGACAGTGCTACTTGGATTTATAGTGTGTTGCTGCTGACTTTTCTTATATCTGTGCAGGGCAACAGAACTTCGGGTTAAATTTAAGCGGCCAAATTCAGGTGGTATTTCCGTTCGGCAACTTTCAAATACTGATGGAGGAATAACTTGACTGAGCAATTCAAACGTTGCCAGATTTAACATTTGGCGCAAGGCAAAGTTGGTTGCTTCGCGCTCGCCTTTGCCGATCTGAATGTTCAATAGCGTATGCCCAGCGAACCTGCCTGCACTGATACCATAATCCTGTGCGGCAATTTGCTTCTGCAATGAAACATTGGCAACCACTTTACTGCTGCGTGCATCAGTGAGGGATAAATCTAGACCGACCATAATTCGAGTTTGACTGTAATTGGGACCAACACCGCCAATTTGCATGTCAAAACCGCCGCCCGGAATAAAATCCAGACTGTTAATACTGCCGGTCACATAATAATCAGAAGCCTGAATTTTCCTTGCATCACGAATTCCCCACTTGGCTTCGCTTTCGATAATACGCGGATCACGCCGGTTCAATAAGCTGACACCAGCCTGAAACAAGGCAGATTGCACCATATCTCCAGCACCCTGGGTCACCATTTTGCCGCTACCGCCATTGGTGACCACGTCTTTGCCTGTCTGGTCCAGAATTGCGCCAACAGAAAAACTAATATCTTTTCGCAATTGCCCTTTCAGACAAGATAAGGCCATATCAAAGGGGGTAAAAATATCGGTAATCGGTGGCCCTTGTACAAGGCTGACGGGTTCCTTGTTGGAAAGTGCCATACCTGTACACCCCGTCAGAAAATAGCTAAACAAGACTGTGACACTCACAGAAGATAGGTTTCTTTTATTCAAGGAGAAATTCAGCATAGTGACTCTCCCGGTTGAGTGCTTAAGTTAGGACATTGCTTATTATTTTGATTGGTGGTTGAACTGACAGGAGCTTCATTCAATAACTCACTCGAAATGTCTACACCGTTGTTTGAACCGTCTATATGGATATTGTTGGTCGGTGTATTTACTGTCCCGATGGAACTTGTTGAGGTGCTGTACACGGTGGTTTTTCCTAATCCCGAATAATAATCTGAATCTCTGAGCTCAATCAGATTTGCCTGGACTAAATTTTCACTGGAACGGGTACTTGATGCTTTCCAGCGTTGGCTCCACTCATCAGATGTTGCATAAGCGTTATTCAGAAAACATAAACAAAATAAACCGACATTGATCACTGATATTTTCATCATATTTACCATCCTTTGATTTTTAGTTTATTTTCAATTTCAGTTATTTTTAATTTAATGTTAAACTGTGCTGAGAATACTATTCCATATTTAAAAAAAATAAAGTCAAGATTTATTAAAATATGTATCTCACTCTTATAACTCAACCTCATGCTACTGTTTTTAAATTAAAAATTTAATATTTTTATTTTATTTAAAAATGTAAAATACATTTTATTAATTTCTTGACTTAGAAGAATCAAGGATATGATTTTATTTAATTTATTTATCTATTTTTTCTATATGGATATTAAAAATCAATGCATTATAGACTGGTTAGACATAGAGTAATTTTCAACAAACGCTATAAATTAATTTAACTAACGCATTTTAAATATTAGAAATAATTTATTTTTACAACAAACAACTATAATAGTATCAAGATAATATAACCTCATACCATTATTAATCCATATCTTACCTACTAATTTATAAAAAATTAATTAAACAAGACTGCAAATTAATTCATTTTATTTTCTTCAAATTAAATTTATTTATAAAGTATTTTTATCTTAATATGGTTTTTAATCATCATAAGCCCGATATGAATTAGTGTTGTTCTCTATATTTTCTAGATCACTGTTCCATCATTTTTGAATTATTCTGTAAAAAGGATGCCTTGAGTAATCGAATAGTCATGAATCTCAAGCAAGTGCTTTGAGTCAGGCAACTGAGGGACAGTGGGTGCAAATGCAAGAGCTCACTTACAAAGTGAAAGAAGTACTTAAAGACTCGTGTGATCAAGACATTGCTGGTCAACTTCACATTTGAATTCAGCATGTTCCACGACCGTATCATATTGGGTGAGGAATTCTCTCCAGACGGTTGCCGTCTATGGGATAAAGACTTTAAAGAAAAACGCGGAAAAGAGCGTTTCCAGCAAGATTTAAACGCTGTGGTCGAAGCTTATGAAGAAATTACAGCACATTTAGGCATTGACCTTTCAGATATCTAAGCTGTTCTGAAACTTCAAAATAAAAAACCGAACCTGATGGCTCGGTTTTTTATGGGTGATTGTTGCCTTAACACAACAGCATTTCAGAAGGGCGTATTGATCCGCACATTTGCTGATCCCAATAAACTTGGGTTTATTTATGCTCAGTTGCTGTTAATAACGGATGCGATTCCAGGAATCACGGGCTGCCTGTTTGGCCTCTTCCCAAGACAGACGTGATTCGGCTTTGGTCTGTTCCCATTTGGAACGCAGATCCGGTTCTGCATCTTCGAAGCGTGCATCCGGACCATAAGCAGAGCGGTTTTCATAACCGATACGGTAAGCATCCCGATAATCCCTGTCATAGTCCAGATCAGGATACATTCCTTTGGTCGCACTATAATAAGGCTGGTTCACGCTATTTTCACGCCAGTAGGCATCTTCAACAGTGGGATTCATCTCTTCGGCTGTTGCATGTCCTGCAATTCCTCCCACCACCGCACCGACAGCCCCACCGACCAACGCCCCGACTGGACCAGCAGTACTGCCAATTGCTGCACCTGCAGCAACACTGCCCAGAGCCGCACCCGCAGCTGCGCCGCCCACTGCTCCTACCCCTGTTCCTATAGGGTGCGAACCTGACTCATCGCTAACCGGATCTGCATTTACATCTTTTTTAGCATCATCAGATGCATTCTGAATACGTGCACGATCATCATCTAAAGTTCCCATGCTCTTTCTCCTTATATTTGATGCAATTGGCTTCTCACCAATTGTTTGCTTCATCAATAGATGCGAACTTCAGCTTAGAAAGCTTTTATGTAAAAAAACAGCGCGGCAGGAACAGCTTTGGGTAAAGACTATTGCAGCAGGTAAATAGTTTTTGAGTGGCGTAAATAACAAGTAACTGCATATTTTAAAGCTTATAGCCTGACGGCTCTCTACGCCGTTTATTCAAAACAGCAACAACGACTTGATTGAAGGCTCACCCATGTCAGCGGCTCAATTGACGGATTAAGGGCAAATGCTTTCGCACCCCCTGATCCACCAAATGCGGCAGAATCGAATTAATGAGTACAAAGCCTCGCTCCGGCCAACCCAGATAAATATTCTGTTTATCCTGTTTGATCGCCTGAACAATGGCTTGCGCAACGAACTCTGGAGCGTCCTCTTTGCCCCCCATTGCCTGCATTAACTGTTGTGCAGCTGGCGAGTTCATACTGGTTTTGGTCGCACGCGGGGCCACATACAATACATCCACTGCCGTATCTGCCAGCTCACGACGCAATGCTTCAGAAAAGCCGCGCACTGCAAATTTAGTTGCACAATAAGTTGTATAGCCGGCGAAACCCAATGAGCCATAAATCGAACCCACATTGACAATTTTGGCTTGTGGCTGGCTTTTTAATTTTTCAATTAAAGCCGAAGTCAACAGCATCGGCGTGGTCACATTTAATTGCACCAGTTTCTGGATTTGCTCAGCAGATTGATGCTCAAGCACAGCAAAATGATTTAATCCTGCTGCATGGATCAGCGTATTTAACTGGGCATCTTGTGATGCGGTTTCAATGACCCGGCTAAGATCTGCAGCATTTAACAGGTCAGCCTGGATCATGTCCAGTTGCGCGGGATATTGCTCACGTAGCTGGTCCAGTGCCTGCGTATTACGGGCAACCGCAAGCACTTTCGCCCCTTCCTTACAGAGTGCTGCACAGAGTGCCAGGCCAATTCCACCACTTGCGCCAGTCAGCAATACGTGTGCATTGGAAAGTTGCATGATTTCACTCCTTAGGCGGCAAATTGATGGCTCAGTTGAGGCACTTGTTCATACATGTCGGTATAAAGTTTAAACACCACTTTGGAACAGTGAATGATGTCCTGCTGGTCTTTTTCATCTGTGACCTGATTCATTAATGTCTCAAAATGTTGCATATGTGAAATGTCCAGACTGCCATGCGATTTCAGATAGCTAAAGGCCTGATTCGGCAGTTTGAGATGCTGCTGTATTTTATCCGCGGCTTCCGTCGCAACGGATACACTGGTCCCTTCCAGCACATTCACCATCCCAAACAGTGCAATCGGATTGACACGGCGCACCTGGTCAAACAAAAAGGCCACCATTAGTTCAATTGGCAAACTTGGCCGGCTGTTTTTCACCTGCTCAGGATCCACGCCACAGGCTCTGAGGTCATTTAAAATCCATTGTTCATGACCGGCTTCTTCTTCAATATATTCACAAATCGCCGGTTGTAACCAGGACAATCGTTCTGGCAGATTCGCTCCTGCCGCCATCATCAATGGTACGGTAAAACGTACGTGATGATAGGCCTGGGTTAAAAATGCGCAGTATTGCTCTAAAGATAATTGTGCCTTTAAGGCATCCTGAATCACCGAAGTCGCTAACAGGGTTTGACGTTGTTCCGCAGTGGCTTGCTGTAATTGTTCAAAAAATTTCATGTTCATGATTCTGTTCCTGAAGCTGTAAAAATATGCTGAAAACGCTGCACGATCGCGTCACGCTTGAAACGGCCATTCGAGGTCGCCAATTGATTGTGGACACTAAAAGGCTCATTCAGCCGAGTCCAATGCTTGACCTGTGCATAGTCCGGCAGCTGGCTATTGGCCCGTGCAATGATCTGGGAAATTTGCGCATCGCCAATGTCGGCTTTTCCGGGCCAGATCAGCGCATGGTTTTCTGATAAAGCCTCCCCATAGACAAAGGCCTGGGCAATCACGCCGGTCTGGCTTAACAAAGCTTCCACCCATTCCGGATTTACATTGCGGCCAAAACTGGTAATGAACTGATGTTTTTTGCGACCATGAATGTATAGATAGCCTTCGTCATCAAAATGGCCTAAATCTCCGGTCGGCCAATATGGGCTGCTCTGATGTTCCGCATTCAGATAGCCCAGACAGCGATTTCCAGCCACCAGGATTTCTCCATCTTCCGCGATTTTGACCTGCACATGCGGCAAAGGTTTACCGACACTACCCGCTTTACTCTGCTGAGGCGTATTGAGTGCCACCACGGATGCACATTCCGATAATCCATAGCCTTCAAATACAGGCAATCCACTTGCCTTTGCCTGCGCCAGAATTTCCGGATTTACATGGCCACCACCCACCGCCACAAAACGGAAATCCTGTGGATTTAATGCCTTATCGTGTACGGCCTGCGCAAGAATGGCCAAAAGCTGCGGAACCAGAATCACGCTATGCGGCTTGGATTGCTGTAAATATTGAGTGAAGTGCGCAATGTTAAGGCCACTGGCTCCTTGCAAACCCAATTGTGCAGCAGAGGCCAGTTCAACTTTCGCCCCCCGATACAGCAATGCATAACAGCCAATATTTTCCAGCAATACCGCCAGTGGCATGATCGCCAAGTGATGTTTTGGATCATTCGGTGCAATCGCTGCACTCAAGGCTTTTACTACCCGTAAGATCTGTACCGTACTTAAACACACCGCTTTAGGCTGTCCGGTGGTGCCGGAAGTAAAAGTCAGTTTTTGGGTCCCCACTGGCAGTTCAACAGTGGAACTATTTTGTCGCTGCCAGAAAACATCTGATCTTTGAAAACCGTTGTGCGGTTGCAGCAGAAAACAGTCATCGGGTGCAATCAGCGTATCGGTTTGGGAAATGTCCAGACAGTATTGCAGTTGTGATGGGGAAAAAAACGGCGGCAACAGAATGCTCGGAATTTCCGCACACAACAGCGCCAAATCCCAGAGCAGAAAATCGACAGAATTTTCCAGATATACTGCCACCGTACCCACCCGAGCCTGTTGCAGTAGCTGCTGTCGTCTGGAAATTTCATCCCATAGTTGAGCATAACTCACCTGCTGAGTGGCATCCTGCACGGCAATCTGCGTGGGTCTCTGCTGCTGATAATGTTTTAATAACGCGATAAATTCGGCTAGCTCATGCGACATCATCAATTTGTTCCTCAAAGGCTAAACCGAAGGACTGAAATACGCCTCGTTGATTCAGGTTATGTGCGCACTGTTTGACATCCGCTGCAAACACATGCGGCTCAAAAGCGTAATAGTTGCCCCACTGATCCCTATTGTGATCCAGACGATTCGGGTCAGCATCCTGTAAAGCCAGGGGACTTAAGCCCAACTTCTTAAAACTGTTAATCAGATGATGATGTCCGGTAAATGCCACCCACTGATAATGATGATGAGCCAGAAACCAGGTCAGAAAAGTAATGATGATGCGTGAACTGCCGTGGTGAATGCCGGATAAATTGCCGACCTCGACCACCTGTGGGCGCATAAAAGTTTTACCAGTTTTTTCACTAATAATATGCTGGATCGGCTGGTCTAAATATTGTTCTAGAAATAAAGGTGGCTCGCCGGCGACACGTAATCCCACCACCGCCTGACAATGCTGGTCCTGATCCATAATTGCTAAAAAATACGGTAAAAATTGCTGGATATTGGCGCGATAAACGGCCTGAAAACGCTGCTGAACAAAGCGTTCACATGCTGCGCGCAAAAAGTGTGTCTGATCCACAAGATAGACGTTAAAGTGCTGGCCGCGATCTTGAAATGCAATTGGAAATTGTTGTTTGAATAAGCTCATTCGCAGATCCTAATCTCTAATAAAATAGATTATTCAGTTTGAATCTGAAATGAAGCTTAAAAAATGAAACTGGAAATGTGTCGAATTATTATCCGTTTGTAAAGTTTTAAAACCACAATTTTGGCTTGAAATCCCCACATTGCAATGTCCCTGTTAAAAGGCAGCTGAGGCTGAAAAACCCACCGCCCAACAGGCACTTTTCTAGTCGTTTTTATTGTTGCTGGTGCATCCAGCGACGCTGCTGTAAACGCTCACCTTCAACTTCACGCTTATTGCGTGCCGACTCATACAGTTTGGTACCTTTGAGTTCCGGTGGCAGATAGTCCTGCAAAACAAAATGCTCCGGATAATCATGGGGATAAAGATAATCTACACCATAACCCTGCTGTTTCATCAATTGCGTAGGTGCATTTCTTAAGTGTAATGGCACAGGCAGATTGGCAGTTTTGTCAGCCAGCTCTAAAGCACGATTGATGGCTAGATAAGTACTGTTACTTTTGGCACTGGTCGCCAGATATACCGCACATTGCCCCAGAATAATCCGCGCTTCGGGCATACCCACCGCCTGCACAGAACGGAAACACTCCCCCGCCAGCAGCAACGCATTCGGATTGGAGTTACCAATATCTTCCGAAGCGGCAATCAGCATCCGACGGGCAATAAATACCGGATCTTCACCGCCCTTGAGCATTCGCGCCATCCAGTACAAGGTGGCATCCGGGTCACTGCCGCGAATGGATTTGATAAAGGCAGAAACCAGATCGTAATGCTGCTCACCAGACTTGTCATAACGGGCAATATTCTGCTGCGCGACCTTTACCACCACAGCATTGTTGATGTGATTTTCCACTTCGGGTTCAAAGGTACTGGCGATCAGATCCAGCAAGTTGAGAGCCTTGCGTGCATCACCCGCGGCAAACTGAATCAGTGCTTCATATTCTTCAATCTGGATATGACGTTCTTTCAGAAATGCATCGGCCTGAATCGCCTTATTTAACAAGGTCTGAATGGCGGCTGCATCGAGTGCATTTAGCGTATAGACCTGGCAACGCGATAACAGCGCACTGTTCACTTCAAAAGAGGGATTTTCAGTGGTCGCCCCGATCAGGGTGATCTTGCCTTTCTCCACAGCATTGAGCAAAGCATCCTGCTGCGATTTGTTAAAACGGTGAATCTCGTCAATAAACACCACCGGTGTAATGAGATCCCCGGCCTGAGCAATCACATCGCGGAGTTCTTTTACCCCGGTATTTAAGGCAGACAAACTGACAAACGGACGGTCAACTGCTTGCGCCAGCAATAACGCAATGGTGGTTTTTCCCACGCCCGGTGGACCCCAGAAAATAATGGAAGGGAGATGCCCCTGATCAATCATTTGCCTTAAAGGAGCATGCTCTCCCAATAAATGGTCCTGCCCAATGATTTCTGATAAATCACGTGGGCGTAAGCGTTCAGGTAGTGGAATTTGCGTCTCTGACATTGTCGTTATTCATGCTTAATCCAAGGCTCTAGTCTATGTGGTCAGAACAAAATCTACAATTTCAAACTGCAATAATCGCTGAGATTTACCTGAACTGCTGATGATCCTAAAAAATGTCCTAGCGTACCCAGCGCACAATATATTCATCAATGTCTTCTTCACTGATCTGCACTTCAGAAATGCAGCGTCCGGCGGCAGATTTTTTGGCCTTGATGACACTTTGTCGGGAACCAGTATTCAAATAATGCCAGGAAGGTAAATTTTTGCCTTCATGTAAACGGCGATAGGCACAACTGGGTGGTAACCAGTGAATGGTCGGCAATTTATCAGCAGTTAACTGAATACAATCTGGAACCTGTTGGCGCCGGTTGGCATAGTCCTGACAGCGTGCGGTTTTACAGTCGAGTAACTTGCACGCCACTTTGGTATAGGCCACTTCCGCAGTATCTTCATCTTCAAGCTTGACCAGACAGCACAAACCGCAGCCGTCACAGAGCGCTTCCCACTCGGCATTGCTGAGCTGATCTAAAGGGTATTTTTTCCAGAATTGGGGACGAAGTTCGTTAGACATGGGCTTATCAACCAATCAATACACGCGGCATTATAGCAGTTCTCCGCCTGTTCAATGCTGCTCTGACCGGCTTACAGGGCCTTACAAATCCATCACTTATCTTTATAGAGCGGATACTTTTTAAACAAAAAGCCCATATAGGCCGCTATCCTGCTTGCCTATACTGAATTCACATCAATAAGAATATGGAGATCATGCCATGTTTCGTTGGGCTATTATTTTTGCTGTTATTGCCTTAATTGCCAGTCTGCTTGGATTTGGTGGTGTAGCAGGTCTATCCAGAGAGTTCGCTGTTGTGTTACTGGTGATCGCTGTGATCTTGGCAATTGTCGGCTTTATTTCACGCGGCAGGGTTTAGCTTCTGTCCCGTTTTTTAAACCAGAAGAAAAAGAAGGATCCTGATCCTTCTTTTTTTATGGCAATTTTGCAAAAAAAATAATTTCTCACATTTCTTTGCTTCAGTTACATTCTATGTGATTTCGCTGCAATCTTTTTATGTTTTAATCAAGCAATTCGCTTATGTATACAAGGATTTAACTCATGACTGTAACCATCAAAACCCGTGAAATTCACTACACTGCTGCAGATGGTAGCGAACTGATCGGTTATTTTGCCGCGCCTGAAAGTGAAACGCCGGTCGCAGGTGTACTGGTTGCGCCAGAATGGTGGGGACGTAATGAATATACTGAACAACGCGCACGTGAACTGGCCGAACATGGTTATGCCGCACTGGCCATTGATATGTATGGCGACAAAAAAGTCACCACCACTGCCAGCCAAGCCAATGAATGGATGATGCAGACTTTTCAGGATCCGGACACAATTGTGACGCGGGCGTCAGCAGGTTTAAATACGTTGGCCTCTCAAACTGAAGTCAAGGCCGATCAACTGGCCGCGATTGGCTTCTGTTATGGCGGCAAAGTGGTCCTGGATCTGGCACGTTCCGGTGCTCCCCTGAAGGCTGTGGCCACTTTCCATGGCAACCTGACCCCGAAAGCGCCGGCAGAAAAAGGCAAGGTACAGGCGGAAATTCTGGTGTTACACGGCGAACTTGACAGCATGGTGACCTTGGATGATGTCGCAGCATTTAAGGCAGAAATGCATGCCGCCGAAGTAGAGCATGAAGTGATCGTACTCGAAGATGCTAAGCATGGCTTCAGTAACCCGCTGGCCGATGAACGTGCCAAAGCCAATGGTGTGGACCTTGGCTACAATGCGGAAGCTGAAAAACAGGCACTTGCGAAGATGTATGAACTGCTACAGCGTCAGCTAGGCGAATAATCTTTACAGCACAGCATCGCTCGCAGGATGCTGTGCTCCCTAATAATTCCAAGATGAAAACAAAATCAAAAAGAGGACTCCGCCATGACTGAAACCAATTGCCCGTATTGCAACTTCGATGATTTTGATGTGATCCATAAAAATGATTATGGTGCGATCTTGCCGGAACTCAAACCTTTATCCAAAGGCCATTGCGTGATTGTACCGCTACGTCATGTCAGTTCATTTTTTGACATTACCGACAAAGAGCGTAAAAGTCTGGTGTCCTTGCTGGAATTGGCACGTAATGAACTGCAGCTGCGCCATCAACCTGAAGGCTTCCATATTGGCTTTAATGATGGTGCCGTGTTTGGTGAAAAATCCCAACATTTACACATCCATATTATCCCGCGCTACAAAGGTCAAACCCTGCAACTGGATGAACGCTGGGGCATTATCAGCAGCAACTAAGCTTCAGGTATGCGATAGCATCCTGATAGCTTGGGGTGGAATGCCAAGATCTGCACTGCACCCGCCCCTTTTTCTCAATTCATCTCCTGTTCCCCATGCTTTGCTTTATAATGTCGTGCCCGTTTTCATCTGTGTATGGCATGACTCAATTTTCCTTTTCCGATGCACTGCTGTCCTGGTTCGATCAACATGGCCGGCATGATTTACCTTGGCAAGTGACCGATGACCCTTACAAGGTCTGGGTGTCGGAAATCATGTTGCAGCAGACTCAGGTCAAAACCGTACTGCAATATTTCGGGCGCTTTATCCAGCGTTTTCCGGATGTCGATGCACTCGGTCGAGCCAGCTGGGACGAGGTTGCACCCTACTGGGCAGGACTGGGTTATTACGCCCGGGCACGCAACCTGCATAAAGCGGCAGGCATCGTCAGCCGCAATGGCCAGTTTCCAACCAGCCTGGAACAATGGATGGAATTACCCGGGATTGGTCGCTCTACCGCCGGTGCCCTCATGTCACTCGGTTTACGCCAGTATGGAGTGATTCTGGATGGTAACGTAAAACGGGTACTGGCACGTTTTTTTGCCATTGAGGATGATCTGTCTAAGCCCGTGCACGAACGTGCCTTATGGCAACGTGCGGAACAGCTCTGCCCGAGCGAACGCAATCATGATTACACTCAGGCGATTATGGATTTGGGTGCTACCATCTGTACCCCGAAGAAACCATTGTGCCTGTACTGCCCGATGCAGATGCATTGCCAGGCACATCAACAGGGTTTGGAAAACGAACTGCCGTTTAAAAAAACCAAGAAACCGGTTCCGGTTAAATCCGCCCAGGTCATGCTGCTGCACTGCGAGGATGAATGGTTGTGGCTGCAACGGCCACCCAGCGGTTTATGGGGTGGGCTGTGGTGCTTGCCGATCTTTGAAGAAAACCATGTTTTTTCCGAGCAGCAACGTCGCTTAAAACTCATCAGTACAGATCCGGTCACGCAGATTTCCCATAGTTTTACCCACTTTACCTGGCTGTTAGATGCACATGTTTTCGCTATTGAAACCGAGCTGAAAGAATACCTCAGCAGCGAGCTGGAGGGCACCTGGTTAAGTCCGCAACAGGCAACTGATTTAGGCATTCCGACAGCCATGAAGAAATTGATCTCGGCAGTAGATCTATGACATAGTCAAGGCACTCCGCTGATCAATCTGGATAACAATAACAGAAAGGAAAAACAGCCCGTGCCTTACTTGCTTCACTATGCCCTGTTAAGTTTTTGCGCCATTCTCCTAGCAGCTTGCACCTCGACACCACAAAAACCAGCTGCGCTTTCACCCGTTCTGATGGCCAAATTGCAAGGCATGACCTTACCCGATCGTATGCCGGTACCGGTCCATCAGGTCAAAGCACGCCAACTGAAAGACACTTGGGGTGCTTCGCGCAATGGCGGACGCCTACATGAAGGCATCGATATCATGGCTCCACGTGGAACAAAAGTGTATAGCACCACCGAAGGTCTAGTGGCCGATCTGCGTAACAATAATCTGGGCGGCATCGTGGTATGGGTTCTCGGCCCTGCCGGATCATGGCATTATTATGCCCATCTTGATGAGCACAAACGCGGGCTACAAGTCGGTGATTATGTGAAAAAAGGTGACCTGCTCGGTTATGTGGGCAATAGCGGCAATGCCCGTCACACCGCTGCCCATTTGCATTATAGTATTTATCTCGACGGCAAAGGCCGTGGAGCCACCAACCCTTATCCTTATCTACGTTAGGAAGTTTTCATGTCAGAAGCCCTTATCAATCGTCTGGTCGAATTTGCAGAATCCGGCAATCAACAAAAGATTGTCTCTGGCGGGCAGAGCTATCAGGGCTGGATCATGGAAATTACCGAAGATGCTCTCATGATCAGTACCGGTTTTGCGGATAAATCCGGCAAAGATTTCTGGCTCAACTTTGATGACTTACAGCAGGCTGAACTGTATTACTGGGACAATCGGCAGGATCAATGGATGGCTTTTCAACTGTAATGCATGAGAGAAATGCATGACCCGACAGCGTTGTGGCTGGTGTGGAACAGATCCGCTCTATCAGGCCTATCATGATGATGAGTGGGGCCAGCCCCTGTATGATGAACAACGGCTGTTTGAAATGCTCTGTCTGGAAGGCCAGCAGGCCGGCCTATCCTGGTTCACCGTACTGAAAAAACGCGAATGCTATCGCCAGCATTTCTTCCAGTATTCGATTGGACAGATTGCCGCTTTTACCGATGCCGAATTGCAACTGAAATGTCAGGATACCGGTCTCATCCGGCATTTGGGTAAGCTCACCGCCATTCGTGACAATGCCCGTGCCTGGCAACAGCTCAAGCAGCACGGAGTTGATCTGGTGGCCTGGTTATGGGATTTCACTTCCTCTCCCCGGCCTATCAATTGCGTGGTAGATTATCATCAGGCACCGGCACACACCGAAGCCAGCCAGCGCCTGTCCAAGACACTCAAACAACACGGCTTTAAATTTGTCGGCCCCACTATCTGCTATGCGTTTATGCAGGCCGTGGGTATGGTCGATGATCATGAAAATCACTGTACTTTTAAATCGCAACCGGAATAATGCAAGATCAAAAGGAATGCTTATGAGCGACAATCTCATTCAGGCCTACGCAGCCATGCAGGCCGGTGAACCCCTCGTCCCTTATCAATTTGACGCCGGCGAATTACAGCCGCATCAGGTTGAGGTTCAGGTCGAGTATTGTGGCCTGTGCCACTCCGATATTTCCATTATCCATAATGACTGGCGCTCATCCGTCTACCCGGTCGTGCCGGGTCATGAAATTATTGGCCGAATCCGCCGTTTGGGATCGGAAGCCAAAGGCCTCAAAATCGGCCAGCGTGTCGGTATCGGCTGGACAGCAGAGAGTTGCCAGTATTGTGACTTCTGTATGGATGGCCAGGCGGTACAGTGTACGGGAGAACGTATTGCCACCATTGTCAATCATGCCGGCGGTTTTGCCGATAAAGTCCGTGCCGGCTGGCAATGGGTGATTCCATTACCAGATGATCTCGATCCGGAAAGTGCCGGCCCTCTATTATGTGGTGGCATTACCGTCTTTAATCCCATCTTGAAACACAAGATTCAGGCCATTCATCATGTCGGTGTGATCGGTATTGGCGGTCTGGGGCATATCGCGATCAAATTGCTTAAAGCCTGGGGCTGTGAAATTACCGCCTTTACCTCCAATCTGGATAAAACCGCAGAACTGCAAGCCATGGGTGCTGATCACGTGGTGAATAGCCGGGATTCAGAGGCATTAAAGAGCCAGCGAGGCAAGTTCGATCTGCTGCTGAGCACCGTCAATGTCACTCTTGACTGGCCCGCCTATCTCAGTACGCTGGCGCCGAATGGCACGGCGCATTTACTCGGCCTCACGCTGGAACCAATTCCGGTTTCTGCCGGTAGTCTGATCAGTGCGGCAAGATCGATTAGCGGTTCTTCAACCGGCTCTCCAGCGACTTTACGACAGCTGCTCAAGTTCGCCGCGCGAAAAAACATTGCACCGCAAATTGAACTGTTCCCGATGTCACAAATCAATCAAGCCATTGAGCATTTACATTCGGGTAAAGCGCGTTACCGCATTGTACTCAAAGCTGATTTCTAAACTTTTCAGTTCAGAAACATACAAAAATGGCCAGGAATTCAACCTGGCCATTTGCCTGACACACTCAATGCATGATTAGACTTCAAGATCATTTAATCCCAACACATCTTTCATGTCATATTTACGCGCTTCACGTCCCACCACCCAAGCAGCGGCACGAACTGCACCTGCGGCAAAGTTCATACGGTTGGTGGCCTTGTGCGTCACTTCAACACGCTCACCTTCACCAATAAACATGACGGTATGTTCACCGACAATATCGCCACCACGGATGGTTTCAAATCCAATAGTTTGACGCTCACGTGGGCCAGTATGCCCTTCACGGCCATAAACGGCGACTTCTTTCAGGTTACGGCCCAAGGTATCTGCAACCGCTTCACCCATCATCAAGGCAGTACCTGATGGCGCATCCACTTTATGACGGTGATGAGCTTCAATAATTTCGATATCAACCGTATCGCCAAAAACTTTCGCGGCCAGTTCCAACAATTTGATGGAAACGTTGACACCCACTGAATAGTTCGCTGCATACACCACTGGCGTTTGGGTAGCACTTTCATCCAGCACGGCTTTTTGTGCATCATTCATGCCGGTGGTCCCAATCACCATGGCCACACCCGCTTCACGGCACAATTTCAAATGTTGCTCGGTTGCTACCGGTGCAGTAAAGTCAATCACCACATCACAGTCTTTCAGCACTTCTGCCAGACTTCCCACCACTTTTACGCCCAAACTGCCAATACCCGCCAACTCACCGGCATCCGCACCGACCAGTGAGCTTTCAGGACGTTCAACCGCAGCAGCCAATTGATAACCGGCTTGTTGGACCGCCTGAATCAGGATGCGTCCCATACGGCCGCCTGCGCCCAAGACACCAATGCGTGGAGTTGCTGACATAATGCTTTCCTAAATAAACTTTTAAAATTATGCCTACTATAACAAAACTCTTTCCGCTCGCTAAAATTTCCGCCAAAAAAAGCCAGCCTACAGCAGTTTTGATCCGTTATTTCTGCTGAAAATAAGCCCTCTCTTCTTTTTACTTTTTTATAACCCTGCTTTTTACGGCCTGTGGGCAGCCCGAGCCAGAACAACAGAAAAATAATTTAAAAAATCACTGAATTGTGGAAGTTTTTTCACAAAAGTTAAAACATTCCTGCGCACACTAGGCGACGAATGAAAAAAGACGAATTATAAGGAGTTCAACAATGCATTCAAAAATAATCACTTTAGCTGCAGTTTTGGGAATGGTGAGCTTACCGGCATTTGCAGAATCTGCAATTCAACCAGGTGACACTTTGGAAAGCCTCTCTAAAGTACGCATCAGCACCACGGTAAACGGCCAACCAGGTTCAATCAAGCAATTGGCTGCTGCAGGTCAAATTAAAGTGGCTGAAGCAGATCTTCCTGTCAGCGTTGAAGATATTGACAGCATTATGGAAGAAACCACAGCGCCAGAAGCAGCAAAAGTAGAAGCACCAGCAGCTGAGACAAAACCGGTTGAAGCAGCAAAAGCAGAAGTGCCAGCAACTGAGAAAAAGCCAGTTGAAGCGAGCAAAGCAGCAACTGAAACTGCGCCAGCAGCTGAAGAAATGGTCAGCGTAGAAGATATTGACCCTGCTGAACCGGTATAAGTCACGACACGTGTTTGTTGACCACCGCAAACACGTGACTACAAATAAAAAATTCCAGAATAAAAAAGATCAGCTAAAAAATTAATAATAACAATGCATTTCAAATAGACATAAAAATGCGGGGACCGGTTAGAGTTTTCACCCCAACCGGTCCCCGCAAGTTTTTAATCGCGTGTCAGACCAGATTAGTCAAACAGGCGATCAAAGAAGGATTTTTTCTTTGGTGAAGATTTATTGTCATCTCCATCCAACGTGGCTTGTAATTCTTTCAGCAATTCACGCTGACGACTGGTCAGGTTGATTGGCGTTTCTACCACAATACGACAGAGTAAATCACCGACCATACTGCTACGCACCGGACGCACCCCTTTACCGCGTAAACGGAACAGTTTACCGGTTTGCGTGCCTTCCGGAATTTTCAGGCTGACACGGCCATCGAGGGTCGGAATCTGGATTTCTTTACCCAAAGCAGCATCGGCAATGGTAATCGGCACATCCATATACAGGTCTGCACCATCACGCTGGAACACTTCATGCTCGCGCACCACAACTTCGACATACAGGTCACCGGCCTGGCCGTCACGGATCGCCTCACCTTTACCACTCAAGCGGACACGGTCACCATTATCTACACCGGCAGGAATGGTAACTTCAAGCGTTTGCTGGCGATCAGCAACACCTGAACCATGACAACTGCCACATGGGTTCTTGATGATCTTGCCCTGACCGCGACAGGTACCACAGGTTTGCTGTACCGAGAAGAAACCTTGCTGCATGCGCACCTGACCGGCACCATGACAGGTTGGACAGGTTTCTACATCGTTCGGATTTTGCGAGCCTTTGCCATCGCAGGCTTCACATGGCGCTGGTGCAGTAAACGTAATGGTTTTTTTCACACCTTTTACGGCTTCTTCCAGGGTCAGTTCCATCACATAACGCAAATCGGAACCACGACGCTGACGTTGCTGACGACCACCGCCGCCACCAAAAGCCCCACCGAAAATGTCGCCAAACTGACTAAAGATGTCTTCGGCACTAAAACCACCGAAACCACCACCGCCACCACCAAAGCCACCTTCAAACGCATTGTGGCCCATACGGTCATACATGCTGCGTTTTTCGCTGTCGGAAAGAACTTCATAAGCTTCAGAGGCTTCTTTGAATTTTTCTTCAGCTTCAGGATTGTCTGGATTACGGTCCGGGTGATATTTCATCGCCAACTTACGGTAGGCTTTTTTAATCTCATCATCACTTGCGGTTTTCGAAACGCCTAAAACCTCATAATAATCACGTTTAGCCATGACTGGCGATGCTCCTCACGGAATTCGGGAATAACTGAACTGTGCAGTAAAATTGGGGATGAATCCTGCTTTTACAAGGGTAAAGCAGGACTTTTTTCAACTGCTTAGAAAACAGCCTTGTGTTTAAGATATTTGGACACGCCCTGAATCCAGGCATTCAGCAAATAGAGCCAGGCAATGCCAGAAAAGATCACCCCAGCCACCATGCAACCGGTCACCCAGAGCTGACTGTCCCAATAAAAGAAAATCAGGGGAATAAACCACAGCGCCGCAAAGGCAGCCAGAATCAGAAACAGAATCATGTTGCGCATAATCCAGAGCGCATGTGCCTGAATCCAGACCTCAGCCTGATCGACCAACGCGACCTTGCGGGCAAACCAGTATGCCGCAATACCAAACACCACTGTAAAAAGCGTGAGAAACATGAAGACATAGGAAATCGTAATATAACGACGGTGCAGTTCTAAATTGTCTTGCCCCATGTGTATTTGACCTCATCCATTGCACGCTTATTGATATTATGCAATGAAACTACCGTGTTTATTTTGTATAAAAGATAAGGCGCTACTATATTGAAATTTTCAAGTTTTCGCACGCAATATTCGTAAAAAATCATGCCTGATGCAGTGATTTTTTCAGCCAAATCCAGCGTCCATCAACCATCCGACAGAAAAACTCGAACCAGCTGGCATTTTCACGATTACAGCGCATTTAGCATACTGATCCCGTGTATTTCTCCCCAGCCTTGGTGAAAATCAGACTAAAGAAAGGATAGATGTTTAAAGTTTAAACCGTTTAATGCTTGGAATGTCACGTAATCACGCTATAGTCAAGACAATAACAACAGGAGACAAAAATCATGATTCAACAAATTGATGCTCCACTGCGTGAGGATGTACGCCTACTTGGAAATTTACTCGGTGAAACCTTAAAACAGCATGCCGGGCAAGATTTGTTTAATCAGGTTGAACAGATTCGTGCTTTGGCGAAAGGGGCACGCGATGGTCAAGTTGAAGCCGAGAAGGAACTCGAACAGCTGTTTCTGACGTTGGAAGATGATGCCATTCTGCCGCTGACCCGGGCCTTTACCCATTTTTTGAATTTTGCCAATATCGCCGAGCAGTATCATGTGGTGCGTAGCCGCCGCCAGAGTGAATTCGATCCCGAGGCGCCTTCTCCAAATCCACTCGATCACCTGTTTGCCAAATTTAAGGCCAACGAAATTTCTGCAGAGACTTTGTTCCAGCAAATTTGTGAACTGCATATTGAGCTGGTGCTCACCGCACACCCAACGGAAGTCAGCCGCCGTACTCTGATCCAGAAATATGATGACATCAATGAATGCCTGTCCAAATTTGACCAGCAGAAGCTCACGCCGAAACAGCACCAGGAAGTATTATCCGAACTAAAACAACTGATCTGTTCCGCCTGGCAAACCGATGAGATTCGCCAGAACCGTCCGACACCGGTCGATGAAGCCAAATGGGGCTTTACCACCATTGAGCAGACCTTGTGGAATACAGTCCCGAAATTTATTCGCGAACTGAATGAACTGGTCGAGCAGCATTGTGGCCAAAGTCTGCCGCTGCATGTAGCCCCGATCCGTTTTGCCTCCTGGATGGGCGGTGACCGTGATGGCAACCCGAATGTCACCCATCAGGTGACCCAGAAAGTACTGTGGCTATCACGCTGGCAGGCAGCGGATCTGTATTTACGCGATATTGAGGATCTGCGCTGGGAACTGTCGATCCAGAGCTGTTCCAATGAATTGGTGCAGGCCTTGGGAAGCGAACATCCGGAACCGTACCGTTCTTATCTGCGCGCGACCCGCGAACGCCTGAAAGCCACACGCCAGTGGTTGGCGCACAAACTGCAAGGTATTGACAGTGATGATCAGGGCGTCATTCATAGCAAACAGGAACTGCTGGAGCCGTTATTGCTGTGTTACCGCTCACTGATGGCCTGTAACCTGCCGGAAATCGCCAATGGCAAGCTGCTGGACTTTATTCACCGCGTCAACTGCTTTGGTATTGAATTACTCAAACTGGATATCCGTCAGGAATCTGGACGTCATCGTCAGGCCATTTCCGCGATTACCGAATATCTGGGGCTGGGCAATTTTGAAACCTGGACCGAACAGGCACGACAAAATTTCCTGTTGCAGGAACTGCAAAGCAAACGTCCATTATTGCCAAAATATCTGAATGAACCGCAAGACAGCCTGATTGAGCATCCTGATGTGCAGGAAGTCTTTGCCACCATGCGTACACTGGCGGAACAGCCTTCGGAATGTCTGGGTGCCTATATTATTTCCATGGCGGAATATCCGAGCGATGTACTGGCCGTGCTATTGCTGCAAAAAGAGGCCGGTATTCAGCAGCCATTACGTGTAGTGCCGCTGTTTGAAACCCTGAAAGATCTGGATGGCGCAGCCCAAACCATGCAGACCCTGTTTAATATGCACTGGTACAAACAGCATATTCAAGGCAAGCATGAAGTCATGATCGGCTATTCCGACTCAGCCAAAGATGCCGGCTTTATGTCTGCCAACTGGGCACAATACCGTGCTCAGGAAGAACTGACTGCCATTGCCAAACAGCATGGCATTCAGCTGACGCTGTTCCATGGCCGTGGCGGTTCCATCAGCCGTGGCGGAGCACCCACCCAGCAAGCGCTGTTCTCGCAGCCGCCAGGCTCAATTTCCGGTGCCATCCGTGTAACGGAACAGGGGGAAATGATCCGTTTTAAATTTGGTCTTGAAGGTATTGCCTTGCAAAACCTGGAGGTTTATACGGCGGCTACCCTGGAAGCCACTTTACTGCCACCGCCAGAACCCAAACCGGAATGGCGTGAACTGATGCACCAGATGACCGAACGTTCTGTACAGGTCTACCGTCAAACCGTACGGGAAAACCCGCATTTCGTGCAATATCTGCGTACGGTCACCCCAGAACTGGAACTACAGATGTTGCCATTGGGTTCGCGCCCGGCAAAGCGTAAAGTCAGCGGTGGCATTGAATCGCTGCGTGCCATTCCCTGGGTGTTTGCCTGGACCCAGATCCGTTTGATGTTACCCGCGTGGTTAGGTACAGGTGCGGCCATCAATCAGGTGATCGCCCAAAACCAGCAAGCGGTACTGGATGAAATGTTACAGGCGTGGCCGTATTTCCAAACCCTGATTGATATGCTGGAAATGGTATTGTCCAAAGCAGATAGCAACATTGCCCTGTATTACGAATCCCAACTAACCGATGATGCAGATCTGAAAGCGCTGGGTAGTGAATTGCGCCAGCGTTTGCATGATGCGGTACAGACCCTGCTTAGCCTCAAAGGTGAATCCAAACTGCTCAGTCAGAATGAAGTACTAGATCAGTCTATGCGCGTGCGTAAAACCTATTTGCTGCCGCTGCACCTGTTGCAGGCTGAACTAATGAAACGCCGCCGGATTTACATGACGGAATGTCATGCTGAACATACCCCGGTCGACCATGCTTTGATGGTGACCATCGCCGGGATTGCCGCAGGTCTGCGCAATACGGGCTAATCTGTTTTTCACCGATAAAAAAACAGCACATATCTGATGTGCTGTTTTTATTTTAAAAAATGGACCAAATGGTATAAATTGAATGTTTCATACCGATTATTTTTTATTCTATTAGAACAGCTAAAATCACTTTTTAAATCTGCTTCAGCATTGCATAATCCTCAGTAGATTTGATATTTTTCAGCTCTAAAAAGAAATAAAATTCGCAATAAATTTATAAAGTTAAAATAAAAAATCGATCTTATATTTTTATCAAATTTTAAAATAAAGCCCATTCATCAACAATATTGCTGCAGTACGGCGACTTTTCAGCCAATTAAATTTCATGCAAAGAATCGGTATGATGTGCCCAATTGCCAGATTTTGAGCGCATTTTATGTCGAATTGGTTTCCGCAGTGGCGTCTTTATCAGGGACAAATTGACCATCGCCCGGTCTCGACCAATGAATATCTGCCCCCGGCACAGAGCCTGGTTCTCGGCATTCAGCATGCTTTTGCCATGTTTGGCGCCACCGTGCTGGCACCGCTGCTGATGGGCTTTAATCCTAACCTCGCGATTCTGATGTCCGGGATCTGCACCCTGCTGTTTTTTATAATAACGGGCGGACGCGTTCCGAGTTATCTCGGCTCAAGTTTTGCCTTTATTGGGGTCGTGGCGGCAGCCACTGGACACATCACCGGTTCCGGAGCCAATCCGAATCTGTCTGTCGCCTTGGGTGGGATCGTGGCCTGTGGGATACTGTATGCCCTGATTGGCTTTATAGTGATGCTCACCGGTACGCGCTGGATTGAAAAACTGATGCCTCCTGTAGTAACCGGTGCTGTGGTGATGATTATTGGTTTGAATCTGGCACCTGTAACGGTAAAAAGCGTTGCAGGGCAGCCTTTTGAGATGTGGATGGCGCTGATTACGGTACTGTGTATGGGCATGATTGCCGTGTTTACCCGCGGCCTGCTACAACGCTTATTGTTACTGGTAGGTTTACTGCTGGCCTATGCCCTCTATGTGATTGTCAGCAATGGCTTGGGCTGGGGTAAAGCCATCGACTTTTCCCCCATTGCAGCAGCACCCTGGTTCGGTATTCCCTCATTTGTACAGCCAAGTTTTGATCTGAATGCCATGCTGATCATTGCACCCGTGGCCTTCATTCTGGTCGCGGAAAATCTGGGACATATCAAAGCGGTCGGTGCCATGACCGGTGAAAATATCACCCCACAACTCGGTAAAGCATTTGTCGCAGATGGTCTAGCCACGACCTTGTCTGGCAGTGTCGGTGCACCAGGCATGACCACCTATGGAGAAAATATCGGCGTGATGGCCGTGACGCGTGTTTACTCCACCATTATTTTTGTGATTGCTGGAATCTTTGCTATTTTTCTGGGTTTATCCCCGAAGTTTGGTGCCGTGATCAGTACCATCCCAAGTGCAGTGTTGACTGGTACATCCATTGTGGTATTTGGCTTGATTACTATTGCCGGTGCCAAAATCTGGATTGAACACAAAGTTGATTTTTCCAACAATAAAAACCTGATCGTGGCCGCGGTCACCATCATTCTAGGTGCAGGTAATTTTGAGCTAACATTCGGTAATTTTAATCTGGGCGGCATTGGGACGGCGACTTTTGCCGCCATTTTCCTCAACTGGCTGTTTAGCCTAAAAGATCGAACCGAATAAACTCAATTACAGAATATTAGGCAGCCAAATGGCTGCTTTTTTATAGGGATTTATTCACTTTCTTGCTGTTTATAAACATCTTCCAGCACATTGCTAAAAATGCTTTCAATCATCCAGACCCGGTACAGGCTGTTAAACACATAGCTCTGCCCATCAATGCGCAACTCCAGCACCGGAAAACCGGGCTGATGCTTGGCCGCACAGAGTTCATCATTGTGTTGCAAAATTGCAGGAATATCGAGTTCAGCCAGCCGTTCGATGCCTAAAGCCTGCTGCATCTGTTGCACATGCGCTTTAAAGGACAGGTCCTTACCTTTACTCCATACCGCCTGCAGCATTTCATACATACTTTCTAAACGCTGCTCTTCCGGCACGCTATAAAACAGCTGTGCCATGTTCAAGGTGCCCTCCTGTGTAGGACGGCAGAACGGGGTAAATGCTACGCCACTGCGTTTCGATAAACGGGTGGCCAGTCCCCAGTCAAAAAAGTCACGGCGCTGATAACTGAGCGGATAAAGATTCAACTGGATATTATAGTAAGCCGCCAGTTCTTCCTTGATATAGGCGAGCAATAACCAGCTGATCGGGTCCTCAAGGGCAATAAACAAATCCAGCTCAGGATGTAACGCCTGAATCACGGACAGCTCTTCCACATCGGTGATCAGATGTTCACGCCACTCAATATGATTGATCAGGAAAATCGGATTACCGGTCAGCAATTGCTGTTGTTTTAAGCGCCGGGTCAAACGTAATAAATCATCCACCGCATGATATTGACGCTCGCCAAACTCATAATAACTGATCAGCACAGGATCCTGACTGAAAATACGCTCCGGAATATCTTGCGGGCGTTGATGCTGTCTGGCCATCTGGTACAGGGTTTTTAATTTGCCATACTGCTGTTGCCACAGCATATGAAACACATCTTCCAGCAAATATAAAAAGTTCTGGCCACGTAAGGGGGTATTTTGCAGAATGATGGTGGCCTGTTGTAAGGCTTCTTGTTTTGGCGTTTCAGGAAATTCATCAAAGCCAAAGCGATGCTGTTTGGCCAAAATTTTGGCATCGTTATAGCAATAGTTTTGCCATTCCTCTCTGCTCATACCATTCGGCGGTTCGGGAGCACGATCGGAAATAATAATTTTTAATGGCTTTAATTCGTCACTGAGAATTTCATCCAGCTGGGCCAGCGTCTGTACCGCCAGATAACTATAAACATCATCCAGACGTAAATAGATACTCAACCCCTTCTCGGTCGACAGCACCTCTTGCCGAGACGGTTTCTGGTAAAACCAGCTCGAACGGATTGGATCAAACCAACGGCGCAGCAGTGACATGAGAATGGCCTCGAAAAAAATAAACCCTTGTAGACGTACAAGGGTTTATAACAATTCAGCGCTCAATGATCAATCAAACATCCAAATTTAAATCCGTGACCGCGCCTTTTTCTGCCCCTGCAGCCAGCTTGGCAAACTTCGCCAACGCGCCAGATGTATAGTTCGGTTTAGGCTTGACCCAGGCTGCTTTGCGTGCCGCCATTTCTGTATCGGAAATGTGCAGGGTCATTTCACGGGTTTCCGCATTGATGGAAATTTTGTCACCATTTTTGACCAGACCAATTGGACCGCCCTCATAGGCTTCCGGTGTCACGTGCCCGATCACGAAGCCATGACTGCCACCAGAGAAACGCCCATCGGTAATCAGCGCAACCGATTGGCCGAGTCCTTTGCCGATAATGGCTGAGGTTGGTTTCAGCATTTCAGGCATACCTGGTCCGCCTTTTGGTCCTTCACCCCGGATTACTACCACTTCACCCGGCTGTACCTCACCATCCAGGATTCCGCGCATGGCACCGACTTCACCTTCAAACACACGCGCCGGGCCTTCAAAGTACAGGCCCTCCTTGCCAGTGATTTTAGCCACAGCTCCGGTTGGCGACAGATTGCCTTTCAAGATCACCAGATGGGAATCTTTTTTGATCGGAGCAGTAAATGGCATGATAATTTGCTGACCTGCCGGATAATCTTTCACATCCGCCAGGTTTTCGGCCAAGGTTTTACCGGTGACGGTCAAGCAGGAACCATCCAGCATGCCGGCATCCAGCATGCGTTTCATTAAGGGCTGAATCCCACCAATCGCGATCAGCTCCGACATGGAGTATTTGCCCGATGGACGCACATCCGCAACCACCGGAATTTCAGCGCCAATACGCGAGAAATCATCTAGGGTGATTTTTACGCCTGCCGTATGTGCCATTGCGATCAGGTGCAGCACGCCATTGGTGGATCCACCGAGTGCAATCAACACCTTGATGGCATTTTCAAACGCCGCTTTGGTCATGATGTCGCGTGGCTTGAGATCCAGACGCAGCAGGTTCATCACTGCGGCACCGGCACGCTCACAATCCAGCAGCTTGTCTTTCGATACCGCTTCCTGCGCCGAAGAACCCGGTAAACTCATGCCTAGAGCTTCAATCGCAGAGGCCATCGAGTTGGCAGTATACATACCGCCACAGGAACCGGGACCCGGAATCGCCACTTCCTCAATCTGCTTGACCTGAATTTCGCTGTATTCGCCTTTGGCGTGTTTGCCCACCGCCTCAAACACCGAAATAATGTCGGTATTACCTTTACCCGGCTGGATCGACCCCCCATAAATAAACAGCCCTGGACGGTTTAAACGCGCCAGTCCCATCAGGCAGCCCGGCATATTTTTGTCACAGCCCCCAATTGCAATCACACCATCATAGCCCTGACAGCCCACCACTGCTTCAATCGAATCGGCAATAATCTCCCGTGACAGCAAGGAATATTTCATACCCTCAGTACCATTCGAGATCCCGTCGGAAATGGTAATGGTATTGAAAATAACACCCTTGCCACCAGCGCTATTCACGCCATTTTCCACTTCACGCGCCAGACCATCGATATGCATATTACACGGCGTAACATTCGCCCAAGTTGAGGCAATGCCAATTTGCGGTTTGTTAAAGTCTTCATCACGGAAGCCGACAGCACGCAACATGGAACGTGCAGGTGCATTTTCTACGCCATCAAAAACCGGGGAAGAATGTTCGCGGATGTTTTGTTTACTCATAGGGGGACTCCGTGGCTCAATGCTGGCCTTAATTACGATGGTTGTTATTCGCTTATCCTGAACCGATTGTATCGAACTGAATATTTTTGACCAAGACAAAATAGGTATCGCTGTACCGGTCGACCGTAAAACCCGTGGATTGAGGATTCGTCTTTCATCTCAATAGCACTACACGAAACCTCTCCTAGCAGTTGAGTTACAGCATAAAGCGGGTAATTTCAAATTCTAGAGCCCATAAAAAAGCACCCAACAATGACTTGCGGGTGCTTTTTTGAAAGCTTACGGACGAGAGATTAGATCTCGCGTACCGCACCTTTTGCTGCACTGGTGGTATGCATCGCATACGCTTTCAGGGCTTTGGAAATTTTACGCTTACGCTCTTCCACTGGATGCCAGCCTTTATGGTCTTGCGCTTCACGACGTGCAGCCATAGTGGCATCATCCACGTTCAGGTGAATGGTACGGTTTGGAATATCAATTTCAATAATATCACCATCTTCCACCAGACCAATTGCACCACCTTCAGCGGCTTCTGGAGAAACGTGACCAATCGAAAGACCTGAAGAACCGCCAGAGAAACGGCCATCCGTCAACAAGGCACACTCTTTACCCAAACCTTTCGATTTCAGGTAGCTGGTTGGATACAGCATTTCCTGCATGCCTGGACCACCACGTGGACCTTCATAGCGAATCACAACAACGTCACCAGCTTTCACTTCATGACCCAGAATCGCATCAACAGCAGAATCCTGGCTTTCAAATACACGAGCCGTACCGTTGAATTTCAGAATTGAGTCATCCACCCCAGCAGTTTTCACGATACAGCCATCAAGTGCGATGTTGCCGTACAGCACTGCCAAACCACCATCTTTAGAGAAAGCATGTTCCGCGTTACGGATTACACCATTTTCACGGTCACCATCTAAACGTGAATAGTAACGGTCTTGTGAGAATGCAGTTTGTGTTGGTACACCGCCCGGTGCTGAACGGTAGAACTGATAGACTTGCTCATCTTCAGTGCGGATGATATCCCATTTATCCAAAGCATCTTTCAAGGTTTTTTCATGCACGGTGCTAACCGAAGTTTGCAACAAACCGGCACGATCAAGTTCACCCAAAATTGACATGATGCCACCAGCACGGTGCACATCTTCCATATGCACATCATTTTTCGCTGGCGCGACTTTACATAACACCGGCACTTTACGTGACAAATGATCGATGTCCGACATGGTGAAATCCACACCCGCTTCATTCGCTGCCGCCAACAGGTGCAATACCGTGTTGGTTGAACCGCCCATGGCGATGTCCAAAGTCATGGCATTTTCAAACGCCGCTTTGGTCGCGATTGAACGTGGCAGGATGCTGTAATCGTCTTGTTCATAGTGACGTTTCGCCAACTCAACAATCAATTGGCCCGCTCTTTCGAAGAGTTTTTTACGGTTGGCATGAGTTGCCACGATTGAACCGTTACCCGGTAAAGACAGACCCAGAGCTTCTGTCAAACAGTTCATCGAGTTCGCGGTGAACATGCCTGAACATGAACCGCAAGTCGGACAAGCTGAACGTTCGTATTCAGCCACTTCTTCATCGGTATAGTTGTCATCAGCCGCGACAATCATCGCGTCGATCAAATCGATGGCTTTTTCGTTGCCACGGATTTTGACTTTACCGGCTTCCATTGGGCCGCCAGACACAAACACTACCGGAATGTTCAGACGCATAGACGCCATCAACATTCCCGGGGTGATTTTGTCACAGTTGGAAATACACACCATCGCATCCGCACAGTGCGCGTTCACCATGTATTCGACTGAATCGGCAATCAAATCACGCGATGGCAAAGAATACAGCATGCCATCATGTCCCATGGCAATCCCGTCATCCACGGCAATGGTATTGAATTCTTTCGCGACACCACCGGATGCCTGAATCTGTTCTGCTACCAGCTGGCCTAAATCTTTCAGGTGCACATGACCCGGTACGAACTGGGTAAATGAGTTGACCACCGCAATAATCGGTTTGCCAAAATCTTCATCCTTCATTCCCGTTGCACGCCATAAGCCACGTGCGCCAGCCATATTTCTTCCATGGGTCGATGTTTTTGAACGATAATCAGGCATTGTGTGTTTCCAACAAAGTTTGTGCTCGAAAGGAATCCTATAATCCCTTGCGCTGAAGGACCAGCTCTCTGGTCGTTGATCAGCAAAGATATCCTTTCATCATACTATGAGTTGCCCCTGAACGGATAAATCTAGATACGATCTTTTTCAATCCATCCTGATTTTCCATAGAAATAATCAGATCGCATGCAATCCAACAGGACAATTTTAGGTCTTCATCGGGTTTTGCCTTATACTTTTAGGCAAGTTTATTTTGGATGGCATGCGTGAAAATCATTTTTGCAGGAACTCCTGAATTTGCAGCCGTTGCCTTGGCTGCCCTCCTGAAAACCGAGCATGAGATTGTCGCGGTCTATACCCAACCGGACCGTAAAGCCGGTCGCGGACAAAAGCTCACAGCCTCTGCGGTGAAACAACTGGCACTTGAGCATGATTTACCAGTTTATCAGCCGCTGCATTTTAAAAGCGCTACAGAAGAAGGTTTGGCAGCACAACAACAACTCAAAGAACTGAATGCCGATGTCATGGTGGTGGCTGCTTATGGTCTGATCCTGCCACAGGTGGTGCTGGATACACCCAAATATGGCTGCCTGAACATTCATGGTTCATTACTGCCACGCTGGCGTGGTGCCGCACCGATTCAGCGTGCCATTGCCACCGGAGATCAGGAAACTGGTGTCACCATCATGAAAATGGCAGCAGGTCTGGATACCGGCGACATGATGTATAAAACCTATTGTCCAATTACCGCTGACGATACTTCGGCCACCCTGCACGACAAACTGGCCATTCAAGGTGCCGAAGCCATTGTGGCGGTTTTAGAGTCTGAAGAAAAACTACAGCACTATTTAGATAAACGTGAAGTGCAAGATGAAGCACTGACGGTTTATGCCCATAAGTTGTCTAAAGCAGAAGCCCGTATTGACTGGACCCAAGATGCTATCAGTATCGACCGCAATATCCGTGCTTTTAACCCTTGGCCTGTGGCATTTATTCCCCTCGATGAAAACAATAATCTGCGGGTTTGGGGTTCGCTATTATCTGAACAGCCGGTCAATGAGGCTGTTCCTGGAACCATTTTGGCCATAGATAAACACGGCGTGCATGTCGCCTGTGGCAATCAGCAAGCCGTGTGCCTGACCAGTCTACAATGGCCGGGCGGCAAAGCCCTCAATGCGGTACAAATCGCACAAACCCAGAAACTTCAGGTAGGACAAGTACTCGCATGAATCAGCCTGAATCCTCATCACATCTCAATTTACGTGCACAAGTGATTCGTACCTTGCTCGCCGTCCAGCAAGGCCAATCACTGTCCAGCATTCTTCCACTACACTTGGCCAAAGTGAACGAACGCGATCGTGCCCTGTTCCATGAGCTGGTACTGGGCAGCCTGCGTCAGTGGTTCGCGCTGAAAAGCATTACCCTGCCATTACTGGTGAAACCGCTAAATAATGAAACGGTCGAAACTTGCCTCTATGTAGGTTTATATCAGTTGCTTTGCACCCGCATTGCGCCGCACGCTGCAATTTCAGAAACCGTCGATGCCACTAAACAGTTAGGTTTTCAGGCCCTCGGTGGTGTTGTGAATGCCATTCTGCGTCGTGTTTCACGTGAAACATCCGACTTCCAGACGGCACTTCAGCAGGCCCATGGCTTACCAAGCTGGCTGTATAAACGCCTGAAAAAGGACTGGCCGGAACAGATCGAGTCATTGTGTCAGGAGTTAAAACTGGCTGCTCCATTAACCCTACGTGTTAACCAGCGCCAGATTGGTCGGGATGCCTACCTGAATAAACTACAAGGGCTAGACATTCAGGCACGCGCTTGCACCTATTCACCGGTCGGAATTGTACTGGAGCAATCGGTACAAATCAGTGAACTTCCCGGCTATGAGCAAGGCTGGTTTTCGGTACAGGATGAACATGCACAGCTCTGTGCGCAAGTCCTGCAGGATTTAACGGGTAAAACCGTGGTCGATGCCTGTGCGGCACCAGGTGGGAAAACTGCCCATCTACTGGAAAAATACAATCTAGCGCAACTCACGGCGCTTGATCAGGATGCCAAACGTTTACTGCGGGTTTCCGAAAATCTGGAACGCTTACAGTTAACGACAGGTACAGAGGTCGAAATTGTGGCTGCAGATGCAACCGAATGGACTGCGCCAGCAGCGCTAGACTGTATTGTGCTGGATGCGCCCTGCTCTGCCATTGGCGTCCTGCGTCGCCATCCAGACATCCGCCTGTTACGTCAATCCAGCGACATCGCACAAACCATCGAACTGCAACAGCAGATTTTGCGACACATGTGGCAACAGCTGAAAGTGGGGGGGCATTTACTCTATATCACCTGCTCGATTCTGAAAGCGGAAAATGAACAGCAGATGGTCAATTTCTTTACTGAACATGCAAATGCCAAAGAAATTAAAATCGATGCCGGTTGGGGCATTGAACAAACGCATGGCCGACAGTTACTGCCTACAGCCCAAGGTGGTGATGGCTTCTTTTATTGCCTGATGCAAAAAATCAGCTAGTCTTCATCTCTTAAAAAACAGGCCGATGTTCTATTTTTACAATCCCCAAAATAAAGAGTCATGATGCATTCACATCATGACTTTTTTAATGGTCAAGCCAATATTCAACTGAGTGGCTTATTCATCATCTAGAGATTCCGGGTGCCGCACCAGATGCAGAATCGCCAGAATCAGTCCACCCCAGAGAAATACAATGGAAATTACCATCATAATAATTGCGGATGTATTCATCTCGTGTTTCCTCTCAGCCCTTCAACTTACTCATCAAAATTGCTCCCAGCGCACAGAACACAATACTGCCCCAGCCAAAAGCAAACTGCAGACTCATACTGTAATCACCATAACCTTCACGCAACAAGGCACTTAAAGTCAGCAACAAGGTTGATAACAGCACCACCGGGGTAATCACTGTCAAGGTAAATTCCCAAGTACGTCCCAACTTGATGGTCGAAATACTGTTGATGTGGATTTCAAACTGTTGCATCAAGGTCCGTTTAAACCAGGACACCATCACAATCGACACCAAAGCACCGGACACAATCCCGATGTTATTGATGAAGTGGTCAATAATATCCACCAGTTTAATGGCATTCGCGGTGGAAAACAGGAAAATGGAAACCGTAGCGGTAGCACCGCCAATGATGGTCACTGCCCTGTGACGGCTCCAGTGAAGCTTGTCCTGCAGGGCTGCAATTGGTACCTGCAAGATACTCACCATCGAGGTTATCCCGGCCACCGTCAATGAGGTAAAGAACAATAAACCGAACAGGTCTGCACCAGACCCCAAGCTGGAAATCAGCTTGGGAAAAGCAATAAAAGCTAAACCGATCCCGCCACTCACGACATCATCAACCGATGTACCTGCTGCATGTGCCATAAAGCCCAATGCTGCAAACACGCCAATTCCAGCGAGAATTTCAAAGGAAGAATTGGCAAAACCAACGATAAAACCCGCTCCGGTCAGATTGGTTTTTGGTTTGAGATACGATGCATAGGTCACCATGATGCCAAAACCGACCGACAAACTAAAAAAGATATGGCCATACGCCGCTAGCCAGACTTTATAGTCCTTCATCGCTGACCAGTTCGGGGTAAAAAAAGCATTTAAACCTTGTGCCGCACCCGGCAAACGTAAGGCCTGAATCACCAGAATACTGAACAGCACAATCAGTAAAGGCATAAAGATTTTGTTGGACAACTCTACGCCTTTTTTCACCCCGCCATACAAGATCAGCAGCACAATCGTCCAGACGCCGACCAACGGCCAGAACAAATGACGAATAAAAGTCAGGTCAAAACCAGATGCTGATGAGGTTTGCAGGAAAGTATTGAAAAAGAAATTTTCCGGATCGTTACCCCAGACCTGTCCCACCGAAAAATACACATAACTACCCGCCCAGGTCAGTACGCCGGCATAATACAGCGCAATAATCAGACAGACACAGACCTGCCACCAGCCCAGGCTTTCCGCAGGCTTATATAGCATCTGATAGGCTTTTGGGGGGGCACCATGACTACGGTGACCAGTAGCATAATCCAAAAATAACAACGGCAGGCCCGCCGTTAACAAAGCAATTAGATAGGGAATCAGGAAGGCACCGCCGCCATTTTCATAGGCCACATAAGGAAAACGCCAAATATTACCCAACCCCACGGCCGAGCCAATCGCCGCGATAATAAAGCCTGAACGCGCAGACCAATTTTCACGAATTTCTGTCATAACACACCTAAACCTTCGATCACTTGACCAGCGCAGTTGTTATTGTTGTTCTGCACGCCAGCAAAGTGTCATTTAAAAATCTTGAATGTTCGTCATGAGATACGCCTTATGAGCGCCATCATCTCAATGACAAACCAGAAAACTGAGCACAGGCTTGCTTAAAGCCCATCGGTCAATTTTTCTGCTGAATGGGCGAACAATACCTGTTTTTTGCACATTTTTCTGTAATTTATGCCGCTATTTCAGCATTTATTCATTCAATTTTTTATCAAATGGTCAATTTATGATTATTCCACCTAACATTTAAAGCTCTACTGATTTTTTAATTCAATTTAACAATCTCAAAATTATCCCTCCCGGTGTGATGCAACATCTCAAACCTCATCGCCGTAGATTTATCGTGCGACACGCATCTCCGTTACTCAAGCTTCAACATCAAAAAAGGGAATTCCGTTCAAATTCCCTTTTTATATCCGCTTAATATTTAATCGCCAGCATACGTTCTTCCTGCATATCACGAATGGCCGATTGAATCCCCTCACGTCCCAAACCGGAATCTTTTACACCACCATAAGGCATATTATCCACACGGAAAGTCGGCACATCATTAATGATTACCCCACCCACCTGCAAGTGATCCCAGGCATACAGCATCTTTTCCAAACTCTGGGTATATACGCCAGCCTGCAAGCCAAAGCGGCTGGCATTAATGCGCTGAATGCCCTGCTCAAATGTTGTGTAAGATTCCAGGATCGCTACCGGACCAAAGGCTTCATTCTGATAGATTGCCAAATCGGGATCAACTTGCTCTAGCAAAGTCGGTTCAAATAGCACACCCTTCAAGCCGCCCCCTGCCAAAATCTTGGCTCCTCGCTGTTCGGCCTCCTCCAGCCATTTTTTCAGACGCAAGGCTTCTGCTTCCTTGATCATGGGTCCGACCAAGGTCGTGTCCAGATTTGGATCGCCTGCTTTGATTTTTTTGATTTTTTCCAGCAGTTTCTGTTTCACTTCACTGTAAATATCTGCATGCAGCAGAATCCGCTGCACACTGATACATACCTGACCGGCATGACCATAAGCCGCTGCGATCAGACGATCAATCAGGGCATCGGTGATTGCCGTATCGGGTTCAATCAGCACTGCAGCATTCCCACCCAGTTCAAGCGTGACTTTTTTACGGCCAGCACGGACTTTCATGTCCCATCCCACCACGTCTGAACCGGTAAAGCTGAGCATTTTAAAGCGTTCATCGGTCACCAAAATGTCTGCCGCCTGACGTTCGCAGGGCAAAATCGAAAAAGCACCTTCGGGTAAATCAGTTTCTGCCAGTACTTGTGCAATTTTAAGGGCCGATAGCGGCGTCAGACTTGCAGGCTTGAGTACCAAAGGACAACCTGCCGCAATTGCAGGGGCAATTTTATGGGCAGTTAAATTGAGTGGAAAATTAAACGGACTGATTAATGAGACTGCTCCCACGGGCACATGCTTGACCATCCCGCGAAAACCGGCTGCGGCTGAAGTCACTGCCAAAGGAATCATGCGGCCCTCATCCAGTTGGGTCACCGCATCCGCAGCGAGCTGGAAGGTATTAATCAACCGTTCAACTTCCGCTGCCGCTGCCTGACGGGGTTTACCCCCTTCCCGGATCACAAGTTCGGTTAATTCAGCACGTAAGGCTTTGAAACGCTGTACACAATGCAACAATACTTGCTGCTTTTGAAAGGGCTTGAAAGCCGCCATTTCAGCTTCTGCTTTGACTGCAGCAGCAATCGCCTGATCCAGAATGGCCTGATCCGCCAAAGCAACCCGGGCAAAAGTTTCGCCGCTAAATTTATCTTTAACTTCTAGCCATTGCTCGCTATACATGGCTTTACCCGCGACATACAGCGGATAATCCACAACCGTTCCAGCGCTACTGCTCATCGCAATTCCTCAACAAATTTGTTCACTTTGACGAATGAAATATCACCTCAATTTCTATATGATGCGCTCATCTATGCCCATAACGTCAATCTCTTTTCGCACACTACAATCAAAATACCATTCTGGAGCAACAAAAATGCATAAAACGTGGAGCTTACTGGCTGGCACTACCCTGCTCTGCCTCAGTTCTTTCGCCCAGGCCGACCTGGTGGCGGTAAAAGGCAGCGCCGACTACTGGTTCACCGAAGGTGATGCCAACATGGCCGCACAAAACCAGAATGATTTTTCTCTGGATCAGGAAGGTTCCGCACAGGTCGCTTTGGCCATCGAACATCCGGTGCCGTTATTGCCCAATATCAAACTGCGCTATACAAAAATCGACAACCAAACCGAACAAACAGTGGCAAACACACCTGTTTATGAGATTGAACTGGAAAATAGCGACCTGATTCTTTACTACGAATTACTCGACAACATCGTCAGTGTAGATTTCGGACTGGCCGCAAAAAATATCAATGCCGACATCACGCAATATGGCCTGGGTACCACCCAAATTGATGAAACTTACCCCATGCTATATGGTGCTGTAAGCGCCAAACTCCCCTTCACTGGCTGGAGTGTCAGTACTGAAAGTCTGGTCACTGATTATGATGATGCCCGTATCTCTGACGTTCAGGCAGAAATTAAATACGACTTTATTGATAACTTGCTGCTAGATGTCGGAGCGAAAGTCGGCTATCGGGTGCTTAATATTGAATTGGATGACTATGAAAATAGTGACCGTCAATTTGAGTTCAAAGGTCCTTATATTGGTTTAGATGCTCATTTCTAAACGCGACTTTTGTGAATGGCAAACTTGCTGCAGTTTCACATTCAGCTTGTTCTGCCTGATCACGGCTGTTCTTGTAGGCAATCGCTTACATCAAGCGCGGTGATTGGCGAATATCGCCCTGCTGAAAATCACCCTAAAATATAGACATACACAGACAGGAAGTCTGGTTAAATAAAAATGCAGGAAGCAACGTAGTTGACAGGAGTTGACTGCCAAAAACCCCATACGGAAAAGCCCGGTCAGGATGATCGGGCTTTTCTTTTCTCTATTGCATCGTTCTTTCCTTACATACGCATAAAATAACGCTGCTTGACTCCAGCATAGCCAGTTCATACCATCACTTTTTCTAAAAATTAAATTTTAATTTTTATCTGAAATTGATCTCTTTTTAACCCTAATTTTTCTCCTATTAAAATGAATACAGTTCACATTACACTGCTCGCATTTCTCACTTTCCTGATTGCCGGTTGTTCCAGTCTCGGTGGAGGCTCGGTTACCCAACGTTCTGCAAAATTGGCTACCGGTATTCAACAGGCCTACAGCATTGAACCGACGAAAGCCATCCGGGTTGCCCCCATGATTGTCCGCCATGCCGATCAATACGATATAGATCCCCTACTGCTTGCAGCCCTAATCCAGCAAGAATCACATTATCGTAGTGATGTGATATCGCCGGCAGGTGCTGTTGGTCTGACCCAAGTCATCCCACGTTATTGGCAACAGAATTGTCCGGGAAATTTATTGGATGAATCCACCAATATCCGCTGTGGAAGTTATATTCTCGCCCGTTACAATCAGAGTGCAGGCAGCTGGAAAAAAGCCTTGGCCTATTACAATGTAGGCCCAAGCGGTTATGAAAAAAGTTTCTGGACGCGGCATAAAGCCAAAAAATACGCCAGATCAGTGAAACGTCATCAAAAAACACTAAAAGACGCGCTATAACGCGGATGGCCTCAAATTCCTTATGCATAAAAAAACCCATGTATTGCTGCATGGGTTTTTTCTCAAACAAAATGAATTATTCGTCGAAAAGTCCTTCAAAAAGTACGGACGATAAATAACGTTCACCGCTATCCGGCAAAATCACAACAATCGTTTTACCTGCATTTTCAGGACGTTCTGCAATTTGTGCTGCAGCTGCCAGCGCGGCCCCACAAGAAATTCCCACCAGAATCCCTTCTTGCATCGCACATTTTCTTGCCCAGGCAATCGCATCTTCACTGCTTACCGGCAACACTTCGTCAACTAAGCTTAAGTCCAGATTTTTCGGAATGAAATTGGCGCCAATGCCCTGAATTTTATGTGCAGCTGGAGTAATATTTTCACCACGTTGTGTTTGGCTAATAATCGGAGATTCCGCCGGCTCTACCGCAACCGAATAAATAGGCTGATTCTGTACCTGCTCAAAGTAACGGGAAATCCCGGTAATCGTTCCGCCAGTGCCCACACCCGACACCAAAATATCGACTTGACCGCCGGTTGCCTGCCAGATTTCAAGACCTGTTGTATCCTGATGAATTTGTGGATTGGCCGGGTTTTCAAATTGTTGTGGCAAGAAATACACATCAGGTTGTTCCGTTGCCAAGCGTACCGCTTCGTCGACTGCCCCTTTCATTCCTTTGGCAGGTTCAGTCAGTACCAGATTGGCACCTAATGCTTTTAGCACTTTACGACGTTCCAGGCTCATACTGGCCGGCATGGTCAACGTAATCGGGTAACCTTTTGCCGCAGCCACAAAAGCCAGCGCGATCCCGGTATTGCCACTGGTCGGTTCCACAATATGCATGCCAGGCTGCAACACACCACGTTTTTCTGCATCTGCAACCATCGCAGCACCTACACGGCATTTTACAGAAAATGCAGGGTTGCGGCTTTCCACCTTGGCCAATACAGTTGCACCAGTTTGAATAATACGGTTGATACGGACCAGAGGGGTATTGCCAATCGCTTCTGCATTGTTTGAATAAACGGCAATCCCTAAATTGTTGGGTACAGGAAATTGTTGATCGGTTGACATGTTATGTCCTTATTTAATTTAGAATGTAATCGCGATTTATTATAGTATTGTTGGGTGATTTATCATTGATCGTTATATTATTTTTAGATTCCCTTATCATTTGGCCTTATGTACTCGCAAATTTAAATTTTCTAGCCAGTCACACAGTAACCCAACATGTTTATCTTTTAAAATAACAAAATAGTGTGATGAATTACTCGCTGATTGTTTCATCCTGCAACCAATAATATTGCTTATGACCCAAACTTTCGTAGTGGCAGACCATTTGCGTAGCCTCTGCTTTTGACATATTAAATCCTATCAGAAATTGATTGCCGTTATCATCTTGCCGCCAGACCGACCAACTTGGATATTGCATATTTGGCACCTTAGCCCACCAACCGAACTGATCATGTCCCCAGCAAATGCCAAAACGAGAAACAATATTTCTCAGCATTTCAAGCTCTGTTGCGGTTTCAGGTGCAACGAGCAAAGAACTATGCTGCAGCTGATTCTCTTGATCTTTAAGCTCTATGGATAGAACCTCAAGTGGACAAGCGGGACCACCAGGCTCACCCGTACGCTGAGCAGGATCGTGCATTTTTGACATCACTTCTCCTTATCGAACCGAAACATACCGAATTTCTATAAAAATAGCATTGAATCGAAGCAAATAAACTTAAAGCAAAGAGGTTCTGTTATTTGATAGAGATATAGCGCATCAAAGCCAACGACGTACCTTCTGCCGATACGCAGTGAATTCCGAAGGAAACTTCTGCGCCAACATGCGCTCTTCTGGAATAATTTGAAAGCGTGTGATGTAGGCTACAAAAAGTACTGGACCAATAAGCGAAACAGGTGCAGCCAAATATACTGACCAAGCAAGCAGTAAAATAGCAAATCCTAAGTACATTGGATTGCGAGTCATCTGATACACACCCGTAATAACTAGCGATGATGCTGCATCTGGGTTGAGGGGGCTAACAGTGGTCTTGGCACGTCGGAAAGCGAACCCACCAGCCAATATGAACATGAATCCCACAACTACGAGTCCAGCAGATAGGGAGATGCGCAGCAGTCTTGCAACAATAATACTACCCGTAACGGAAGCAACTAACCACATCCCTACCGCGACAAGTGCAGCAACGATTGGAGGTGGAATTCTATGCTCAAGCGAAAACATATCTTAATCTTATCTTTTGAGGTGTGATGTAAAACTAAAAATCTTCTCGATGAAACCCATAATCGAACCTGGAGAAAATTCATACCCGTTGTTTAGATTAACTAGCTTGTCATGGTGATACATCTTAATGCTTGTATATTTAATGTTTTTAATAATTAAATAAATATTTTTTCTCCCGCAAAGTAAAACCCCCCTCAGGTTTTTCTGAGGGGGGTTTAGAATAATGAGCTGGCGATGACTTACTCTCACATGGGCAACCCCACACTACCATCAGCGCGAAGAGGTTTCACTTCTGAGTTCGGGA
>JAJUIK010000007.1 GCA_029267635.1 Moraxellaceae bacterium
CGCGATTCGCATCCGTCAACTGGCAATCGAAAACAACCTGGCAGACCTCTCCGTCTGTGTGGTTGAGAAAGGCTCTGAAGTGGGTGCGCATATCCTCTCCGGTGCTGTGCTTGAACCCCGTGCCCTGAATGAACTGTTCCCCGACTGGAAAGAACAGGGGGCACCACTGAATGTGCCGGTAACTGAAGATAAAACTTTCTTCCTGCTGTCCGACAGCACGCATAAAGAAGCACCGCACTGGATGGTGCCAAAAACCATGCACAATGACGGCAACTATGTGGTTTCATTGGGCAATGTGGTGCGCTGGTTGGGCCAAAAGGCTGAAGAGCTAGAAGTGTCGATCTTCCCGGGCTTTGCTGCTGCGGAAGTGCTTTATCATGCAGACGGTACGGTCAAAGGCATCCAGACCGGGGATATGGGCATTGGTAAAGATGGCCAACCGACACATAACTTTGCACCAGGTTATGAATTGCATGCCAAATACACCCTGTTTGCTGAAGGCTGCCGTGGTCATCTCGGTAAGCGTTTAATCCAGAAATTCAATCTGGATCAAGATGCTGATCCACAGCATTACGGGATTGGTATCAAAGAACTCTGGGAAATTGATCCCGCCCTGCACAAACCGGGTCTGGTGATGCATGGCGCCGGCTGGCCGTTGTCTGAAACCGGATCAAGTGGTGGCTGGTGGTTATACCATGCCGAAAATAATCAGGTGACGCTGGGCATGATTGTGGATCTGTCTTACAAAAACCCACACATGTATCCATTTATGGAAATGCAGCGCTGGAAAACCCATCCGCTGATCAAACAGTATCTGCAAGGCGGTAAACGGATTTCTTATGGTGCGCGTGCGGTCGTGAAAGGTGGCTTTAACGCTTTGCCTAAACTGACTTTCCCGGGCGGATGTTTAATCGGTGATGATGCTGGCTTCCTGAATTTTGCCAAGATCAAGGGTTCACATACCGCAATGAAATCTGGCATGTTGTGTGCTGAAGCGGTATTTGAAGCCATTGCGGCCGGTGTGGAAAAAGGCGGTGAGCTCGGTTATGCCCGCCTGACTGAAGGCGAAGATCTGTTTGTGAAAGAGCTGACCGCATATACCGACAAGTTTAACCACAGCTGGCTGAAAGAAGAGTTATATAACTCCCGTAACTTTGGCCCGGCCATGCACAAGTTTGGTCAATGGCTCGGTGGTGCGTTTAACTTTATCGACCAGAACGTGTTTAAAATCCCGTTTACCCTGCATGATCTGGTGCCAGATTTTAGTGCGCTAAAAACAGTCGATACGGTAAACTTTAAACCGGACTATCCAAAAGCGGATGGCAAGCTGACCTTTGACCGTCTGTCTTCGGTGTTTATCTCCAATACGGTACATGAAGAAAACCAGCCATCGCATTTGAAACTGACCGATGCCTCCATTCCGGTGAAGGTGAATTTGCCGAAATGGGATGAGCCGGCACAACGTTACTGCCCGGCTGGAGTCTACGAGATTGTGCAGGAAGAAACCGGTCCACGTTTCCAGATCAACTCGGCCAACTGTGTGCACTGCAAAACCTGTGACATCAAGGATCCTTCACAGAACATCACCTGGGTAACGCCGGAAGGTGGTGGTGGTCCGAACTATCCCAACATGTAATGTTAGGGTAATCTTGCGAATGAGGAATATATTCCGCAAGTTCTCATATCCGAATATGTAATCAAAAAAGTCCCCTTTTCTGAGGGGACTTTTTTATTTTAAAGCAAGAAATTCTAAGCCACTGTACTCACCCTTTCTGGATCAGATAACGGTATTCCTTGTGACTGTTTTCATCCAAGCTTTCTTCCTGTAACAACAGTTCATGTCCTAAGTGCATACAAAATTTAGGAATATCCCACGAGGTCGAAGGATCTGTTGCAAAGACTTCCACCACATCGCCCGATTTCGATTTACGGATGGCCTGATGCAACATCATGACAGGCTCTGGGCAACGCAAGCCCCGGGTATTTAACTGAATGCTCGGTGTGATGGGTTGTTCAGACATCAGCGGACTCAAAACAAAGATTCATCACTATTTTAGCATAACTTGCTCTGTTACAAATGTGTGATCATCGACCCGGTTTGCTGTTTCTTTCATTTGTCTGTTCTGCCCGTTTTATAGATGCACACGGCGCGGTTCTTCGGTATGATTAAAATTCATTTTAGATATAAAGAGTCTTTAGGAAAGATCATGCACGAGGAATCAGGCCCGTCGTGGGGGATGCGCGGTTTACGCAAATGGCTCAGCACCGCACCCGAAACCCGCGATGAACTGCTAAAATTAGTACAAGATTCACGTCGTTTTTTAGAACCCGATACGGTCGCCATGCTGGAAGGCGTATTGGATTTACCCGCCACCAAAATCCGTGAAGTGATGACACCACGTACCGCAATGATCAGCTTGCAAGAAGATGATGAATTGCTGGATATTTTGCATGTGCTGGTGGAATCCGCCCATTCCCGTTTTCCGGTATTTTCATCAGACCAGCCCGACAATGTGGTCGGTATTTTGCTGGCCAAAGATTTATTGCCGTTTTTGACCGAACCCAGCAGTAAAGTCGATATCCGTGCCTTGATGCGCCAGCCTTTATTTGTGCCAGAAAGTGCGCGTTCCGATCAGGTCATGCGCATGCTGAAAAACACCCAGACGCATATTGCCATCGTGATTGATGAATATGGTTCTACCGCAGGTCTGGTGACGCTCGAAGATATTCTGGAAGAGATTGTCGGTGAGATTGAAGATGAACATGACAAGGTCGATGAAGAAGCACAATACATCATTCCGGATCCTTCACACACCACCGCGAATGCCTGGATGGTACAGGCCCTAACGCCGATTGAACATTTCAATACGGTTTTAGATGCGGAATTTTCCGATGATGAAGTCGAAACTGTCGGTGGTCTGTTGCTGCAGGAGATGGGGCTGGTCAGCGATTTGCAAGGTCAGGTGATTGAACTGGACAACTGGCAATTTACCATTGTTGAAGCAGATGCCCGCACCATCCATCTGATCCGAGCTGTACGTCAATGAGAGCTTACTTTGCACAGCTGCTCACCTTCTCTGCCACACCCAAACAGCTCCCGCTGATTTTTCCTGTTCTGATTGCACTGTTTGCTGGTGCAATCTTCAGTTTTGCTTTGGCACCCTATTATTACTGGTGGATTGCCCTGCTTTCCCCTGCCCTGTTATATGCCACTCTTAGCAAGCGTTCCGCCCGGCAGGCTTTTGTCATCGGCTGGGCATATGGCATCGGATTATGGTTTGTCGGAGCTTTCTGGCTGTATACATCGATTCACGTTTATGGGGATACCAGTGCTTTCCTCAGTGTCGTGATGATCGCCATTATGGCTAGCGTAATGGGTTTGTTTACCGCAGTGCAAACCTGGCTCTATCGTCGCTTTTTTCCGGAAACACCACTCACCTTTGCCCCATTGTGGATTTTCTTTGAATGGGCCAAAACCTGGGTATTTACCGGTTTTCCCTGGTTATTTGCCGGTTATGCATTTACTGAACGTTTCCTGGATGGCTATGCGCCGTTATTCGGGATCTTTGGCGTGTCTTTTGTGGTGATTGTGCTGGCTTGTGCGCTGGTTGAAATTGTGCATAAACGCATTTTCTGGCTCATCCCTACAGCCTTGTTATTACTGGGTGCCTGGGGTGCAGGACAGCTCAGCTTTGTAGAGCCAAAAAATAGCAAACCACTGTCGGTATCCTTAATCCAGGGCAATATTCCGCAAGATCTAAAATGGCTGACTGAGTATCAAACCAAAACCCTGATGATCTATGCCAACCTCAGCCAGAGTGAATGGGGCCGCGATCTGATGGTGTGGCCGGAATCCTCTATTCCGCTGTTCCAGAGCGATATTCAGCCTTTTCTGCAGGCGATGGATGAACAAGCCCAGAAAACCGGAACGGCGTGGGTGACCGGTATTCCCTATTGGGATCTGAAGGAGTCAGAGCAAGTCGGTCAGCCGATGTATTATAACAGCATCATGGCCAGTGGCAGCGAGGCATCCGGCCTGTACAAAAAACAACGCCTGGTACCGTTTGGCGAATATATTCCCTTGTCCGGAATGCTCAGTTGGGTACTACCCGGCGTACAGAACGATATCAGCCTGAGTGGTTTTTCGCGTGGCGCCAAAGAGCAAAAACCGCTGATGATTCATCAGCATCCGCTCGGTTCAGCTATTTGCTATGAGGTGGCCTATCCGAATCTGACCCGCCGTAATGCCAGCCAGAGTGACTTCTTGGTGACGGTTTCCAATGATGCCTGGTTCACTGGCACTGCTGGCCCATGGCAACATTTACAGATGGTGCAGATGCGCGCCAAAGAAAATGGCCGCTGGTTTATTCGTGCCACCAATACAGGAATTACCGCCTTTATTGATCAGCATGGGCATATTGTGAAACAGGCGCCCCAAGATCAAGCTGCCGTGTTACGTGGTGAATTGCCGGCAATGCAAGGTTTAACACCCTACACCCGTTTCAGTGACTGGCCAATATTAGGTTTTTCCCTACTATTACTAATTTTGGGCTGGATTTACCGTCCACGTACCATTGATGTGTCCTTTAAATCACGACGTTAAAACAACGTGGTGATCACATTAAAAAAAACCGGGATTTTTCCCGGTTTTTTATTTCTTGATTTTCTAAACTGACTGATAACTCAGATAGCCCAACATTGCGGCTAAGAATAACATCGGCAACAAACGGTAAATCCGCACCATCCGTTGTTCAATCTGGCCTCGCAAAGACTCAATCTGTAGCACACTGGCTTTTAAGGCCGAATAAAAACACAAAGTGAACAAGGCACTCAACAAACTCAAGGCAAAAAAGCCGACCATAATTTGGCTGCTGCCTTCCGTTGCCTGCCAAACACGCAACAGACCTTGACTTGCCGGCAACAGAGTTAAAATCAGCAGCACAGATTTCAGCATCACGGCATGAAACTGATAAATTTCATCGGAAAAAATAAAGGCTTTCATGCGATCCCCTTTGCAAAAAACTGTTGCACTAAAGATCATTATGCAAGCTTTTATTTAAATAAAAAGTCTATTTTTATCCATGAGTTAGGCTAATTGTAAGCATTAGGAATGCTCATCATTCTTATTCTAAATTTCATATCAAAATGCTTAGTTTTTTATGATTTAAATCATGTAGTTAAAATGAAATACAGAAATAAGAAACATCATCACTTCACCCAATATCGAATAAAACTATCAAGTGAAGTGATTATTTCCATCAAAGAAAAACTATGATTTAAGGTTGATAATAGAGATCTGCATCCGTGCCTTCACCACCTTCTTGCCCATCTGCGCCAAAGGAGTACAAGTCATAAGCTCGACCTTCCGCACCCGGAATCACATATTGCAGGTCATTATCCCAGCTGTCTTTAGGATAGCCGCCTTTGACATAACCGCCCGGCATCCAGTTTTTCGCATTTGCGGGCTGGTTCACCAATGCATCGAGACCACCATCCTGCATCGATGGGTAGCGGCCATTGTCCAGTTTGTACTGATCCAGCGAGCCTGCAACACTTTGTAACTTAATGACGGTGGTATCCACTTTAGCTTTCTCACCACGTCCCATCACGTTCGGTACAATCAGTGCGGCCAATACCCCTAAAATCACAATCACGACCATCACTTCAATCAGGGTAAAACCTGACTGGGCAGCTAAAGACTTGTTGGCTTGCATTCAGGATCTCTCTTTTACGATTATCAAATATTAAAAAGGTTAAATCATATTATTCATATTAACGATTGGCAGCATCACGGCAATCACGATCAGCAACACAATACTGGCCATCAGTACCAACATCAAGGGTTCGAGTAAAGCCAATAAAGTCGAAATCAGCGTGGTCACTTCACGGTCCTGCATGGTTGAAGCACGTTCCAGCATGCGGTCCAGTTCACCTGAGCTTTCGCCACTTCGAATCATTTGCACCATCATCGGTGGGAAATGTCCACTGCGTTCCAGCTGGGTAGCCAGATTGCCGCCTTCTGTGACTTTTTCTGCCGCCAGACTTACCGCATCGCGAATGACCCAGTTATTGCTCACAGCAGCAGCAATTTTTAAGGCATCCACCAGAGGGACACCGGATTGGGTCAAAATAGACAAAGTACTGGCAAAGCGTGCCGCATTAATACCACGGGATAATTTACCAAATAATGGCAATTTGAGCGTTAAACGATCAAAGGCATAATGTCCAGCACTGGTCTTTAGAAAACGCAGCAGACCGATGGTTCCAATCACCATGGCAAACAGTAAGAATGGCCAGGCCTGACGGATAAAATCACTAGATTTCATCAGGACCACGGTAATCCAAGGCAAGGCTTGATCACTCTGCTCAAAGGTTTTGACAATATCCGGTACCACATAGGTCATCAAGCCCATTACAATTCCGAAGGCCATCAGCATCAGTATGATCGGGTAAATCATCGCACCCTGAATCTTTTTCTGCATGGCAAAACGGTTTTCGGTGTAATCAGCCAACTGGTCCAGAATCAGGTCCAGATGTCCGGAACGTTCACCGGCAGCAATGGTAGCAATGTATAAATCTGGAAAACGGCCGGCCTGTTGCATGGCCTGTGCCAGAGAATGACCTTCCAGGACTTTAGAGCGCACAGCAATCAATAAATTTTGTACAGGTGTTTTTTCACTTTGCTTGCCCACCGCACGCAAGGCTTCTTCGAGTGGAATCCCCGCTGCAACCAGTACAGACAACTGTCGGGTCAATAAGGCCAGATCATAAGCGGTCAACTTTTTTTGCAAAAATCCAGAACGCTGCTGTTTTTCTTTGTGTTCGACGGCTTCGACGCTAACGGGAATCCAGGTTTTGTCACGCAATTGCTGGCGAATCTGGCGGGCAGAATCGGCTTCGAGAATCCCTTTGTGCTGTTTGCCGGAAGCATCAATGGCGGTAAATTGATAGGCAGGCATGTAATGCTCTAATTTTCCAAAAATATTGTTATTCGCTGTTGCGTCCAACCACAAAAATCATTCATATTCTTCAATATAAATTGACTTCACACTCTAACATAACTGATTTCACCACACGACGTTATTTCTCTGCCAGCCGTAGACCTGATGTATATGCCAAATCCACTTGATGTCATCTCACCTGTTTATCGTGTCCGCGTTGCCGTACCGGTACATCTGTATGACTGTTTTGACTATATGCTCAGTGCCGAACAATACTCGATAGCCAAGCCCGGTGCCCGGGTTGCAGTGTCCTTTGGGCGGCAGAACCTGATCGGCCTGATCGTGGAAAAACTGGCGTTGGACACGCCGCTTGATCCCGCCATCAAACTGAAAGCCATCACGGAATTGCTGGATGAGCAGCCGATTTTAGACCCGAAAGTTTTAACTTTATTGACATGGGCGGCACAATATTACCAATTTCCACTTGGCGAAGTGATGCAGACCGCAATCCCAGCCTTGCTGCGGCAGGGCAAACCGCTGAATCTACTGGCACGTACCTGGACTTTACTGGATCAGCAGGCTGAAGCCAAAATCAGCCGTTCCAACAAGCAGCAAGATGCCTATAAAATTCTCAAACTGCACCCGGTGGGCACAGCGGAAAATATCCTGAACTTAAACGGGATTGAGACCGCCACCTTAAAAGCACTGGAAAAAAAAGGCATTGTGCAATGCGTACTGGAAGCACAGGATTTTGCACCGGAACCCGTGCATTTGGCGCAAATGCCATTAACACCGAACCCGGACCAGCACAAAGCTATCCAGCACATCCTGAAAACCCAACACAAATATCAGGCTTTTTTACTCGATGGTCTGACCGGTAGCGGTAAAACCGAAGTGTATCTGCAAGTGATGCATGAAGTGCTAAAGCAAGGCAAACAGGTGCTGGTGCTGGTCCCGGAAATTGGGCTCACCCCCCAAACCATTAGCCGTTTTCAGTCGCGTTTTCATGGTCATATCGCCTTGCTGCACTCCGGTCTAAATGACACCAAACGCCTGAAAGCCTGGCGCGATGCACAAAGCGGTAAAGCCTCGATTATTCTGGGCACCCGTTCTGCCATTTATACGCCGCTGCCGAATTTAGGCCTGATCATTCTGGATGAAGAACATGATCTGTCTTTTAAACAGCAGGAAGGCTTCCGCTACCATGCTCGCGATGTGGCACTGTATCGTGCACACTTACATAACTGCCCGATTATTTTAGGATCCGCGACCCCAAGCATTGACAGTTACCACCTGGCCGAGCAAGGTAAACTGACCCGTATCGAGCTGAATCAGCGTGCTGGCACTGCGCTGCTGCCAAAGATGCACCTGATTGATTTAAAAATTGCCAAGAAACAGCATGGTTTGAGCCAGCAACTGATTGAACAAATTCAGCTACGACTGGATCGCAAAGAACAGGTCTTGATTTTTCTGAACCGTCGCGGTTATGCGCCCGTGCTGATCTGTGAAAGCTGTGGCTGGCAGGCCAATTGTCCGCATTGCGATGCACATTTCACATTGCACACCCAACCTTATTCCCATCTGCACTGTCACCATTGTGGTCTGATCAATCGTCTGCCCGAACACTGTCCACAATGCCAGCAGCAGACCTTAAAACCGATTGGCATGGGCACCGGCAAAGTAGAAGAAAATCTCAATGCTCTGTTTCCTCAGCATGAGGTGATTCGGGTCGATCGCGACAGTACCAGTAAAGTCGGTAGCTGGCAGAAAATCTACGACCGGATTCAGCAAAGCAAACCGACTATTTTATTGGGCACACAAATGCTGGCCAAGGGGCATCATTTTCCTTATGTCACTCTGGTGGCCATTCTAGATATTGATGCTGGCCTGCTCAGTGTCGATTTCCGCGCCACAGAACGCACCGCCCAGCTGATTGTACAGGTGGCAGGCCGTGCAGGTCGTGGTGAACGTAAAGGCGAAGTCTATTTACAAACCTTAAGACCTGAACATCCGTTGCTGAATACTCTGATTCACGAAGATTATCGTGCCTTTGCCCGGCAGACTCTGAAAGATCGCCGCGCAGCCTTATTACCGCCGTATCGTTACGCCATGCTGGTGCGTTGCGAATCCCGCCAGCAGGAAGAAAATCAGCAGTTTTTACAACAGCAAGCCAATCTGTTACGGCAGCGCTCTGCTGGAGAAGTCGAGATCTGGGGGCCGATTCCTGCACCGATGGAACGCAAGGCTGGACGTTATCAGGCGCATATGGTGCTGCTGGCACAAGACCGGGCACATCTGCATTTTTATAGCCGCCCATGGTGGCAACAACTGCTGCATGAGCGCCCGTCACAGATGAAACTCTCGATTGATATAGATCCACAAGAGCTAAGTTAACAATCGCCTACAATTTCCTGATTTTCTGTGAAAGTTCCTGTTTACAATCCACCTTATCTGTAGAAAAACTCAGGGCGGCTGATGTCATTATTGCTACAAGTGACCATTTTCCTCGGTGCGGCACTTCTTCTGGTGCCACTTGGCAAACGTTTCGGAGTAGCCACCATTCTCGGCTATCTATTCACGGGCATATTGCTGGGTCCAAGTGCATTGAATATCGCAAGCGATCCTCAGGCCATTATGGAACTGGCCGAATTTGGGGTGATTCTGCTGATGTTCCTGATTGGTCTGGAACTGCGTCCGCAGCGCTTATGGGAAATGCGCCATACCATGTTTGTCATGGGTGGCCTGCAAATGCTGCTCAGTGGTGTCCTTCTGATGGCCTTGCTGTTTTTTCTGGCACAGACCAGCTTCAACGCCAGTTTTGTGATTGGCTTTGCCCTGGCCCTCTCTTCTACCGCTTTTGTGCTGCAAATGCTCAGTGAACAGCGCCAACTCAACACTATCCATGGCCGGCAATCCTTTTCCATTCTGCTGTTTCAGGATATGGCTGCGATCCCATTGCTTGCTGCCATTCCCCTCCTGGCCGGCAACTCCTCGCCCCATCATGGCATTGCCTATTTTGCCGCGATTATTGCCGCATTCAGCGGGCTGTTTTTATTTAGCCGCTATGTGATGCGTCCCTTCTTCCGCTTTGTCGCGAAAAGTGGTGCCACTGAACTGATCACTGCCGTGGCATTATTTATTGTACTGGCCGTGGTGTTGCTGATGGAAACCCTCGGTATCAGTACCACCTTGGGCGCTTTCCTGACCGGCATGTTGCTGGCCGATTCTGAATTCCGGCATGAACTGGAAGCCAGCATTGCGCCCTTTAAGGGGCTACTCCTCGGCCTGTTTTTCATGACCGTTGGCATGACCATGCAATTATCACTTCTAGCTGAGATGCCGTGGCTGATTATAGGCGGCGCCTTGGCCCTGATGCTGAACAAAGGGATCGTGTTGCTGGGCATTGCGCGCGCCAATCAACAGAACTGGAAAAACAGCATTTTGCTCGCCAGCTGTCTGGCGCAGGGCGGTGAATTCGCCTTTGTGGTGCTGACCGTTGCCTATAGTGAAAAAATCCTGACTCAAACCCAGTTTGAACCGGTCATGCTGATGGTCACCCTGTCCATGATGCTGACACCACTGGCATATTGGGGCACGAACAAACTGCTGACAGCATATGGGGCCAAAGAACAACCCTTACCCGATGACGACATTCCTGCCACGCATCACCCGATGATTATTGCCGGCTTTGGCCGTTTCGGACAGATTGTGGCACGGGTTGCCCGATTGCAGCATATCCCTTTTACCGCCATCGACCATAATCTGCAGCATCATCATTTTGTGCATAAATATGGCGGCTCACTGTATTATGGCGATGCCACCCATCCAGATTTATTGCGTTCTGCCGGCATTCAGCATGCGCAGCTTTTTGTTCTGGCCATCGATGATGTGGAAGATTCCATGAACGTGGCACGCCACATCCGGCTGAATTATCCAGAACTCAAACTGCTGGTGCGCGCACGTGACCGCCATCATGTGCATTTATTACGTGAAATTGGCGTACAACTGATCTGGCGCGAGACCTATCTCTCCTCACTGGGCATGGCGTTCCGTGCTTTAAGAGAATTAGGAATTTCCGAACAACAAGCTTATGGCGGGATTGAGCGCTTTCGTGATTATGATGAACAGCTGCTGATCCAGCAGCAAAGTATTTTTATGGATCCGGAAAAAATCCATGAATCACATCGCAATGCCCTAATCGAACTGGAACAGTTATTTGAAAGTGACATTCAGGTGCAACCGGAGATGACCGGGGTCAATTTAAAACGCGGACTAGAAAATCATCGTATTGATGTAACACGGGATGAACCCAATTAACTTGTGATTTACAATATAGCCACCATTAAGACAGGGTTTTGGAGAATACTATGTCTGATTTACGCCAACGCTTTTATATTGAGGACTGCCCTGTTCGTGGTGAAGTAGTTCATCTTGAAGAAGCCTTACAAACCATTCTGGCCCAACGTCCTTATATGCAGGCCGTACAGGTCTTGCTCGGCGAAATGCTCAGTGCCACCGCCCTGTTGGCCAGTACCCTCAAAATCAAGGGACGCATCAGCCTGCAGATTCAGGCCAGCGGTACCTTTAAATGGGCGATGGCGGAATGTAACCATCTGGGTGAGCTGCGTGCACTGGCAGATTATGAAGAAGACCCGCGTTTTGTCGAGGCCGAGGACAGTAGTGTCGTACTCAAATCCCTGGTCAAACCGGTGCTGTTTATCAATATTGAACCTGAATTTGGCGAACGCTACCAGGGGATTGTGCCACTGGATCAACCGACCTTAGCCGGCTGCCTGATGCAGTACTATGATTTGTCTGCCCAGATTCCGACCCATATTGTGTTGGCCAGCAATGAAAAACATTCTGGCGGTCTGCTGATCCAGCTGTTGCCACGTACCAATGAAGAAGAACAGAAGTTTGTGGATGAAGATCTGTGGCCACGTCTGATCATGCTGACTGAAACCCTGAAAGCGGAAGAACTGACCGAACTCAGCCCGAACGAGATTCTGTACCGTTTATATAATGAAGAAGCGGTGCGTTTACCGGACGTCGAGCAATTACAGTTTGGCTGTACTTGTTCCAAAGAGCGTTGTGCGATTGCCCTGCAGCAGATTGGCCTCGAAGCTGTAAAAGAAACCCTGGAACATCAGACCCCGATCCTGATGGACTGTCAGTTCTGTCAGACCCAATATACCTTTAGTGCTGAAGAAGCCTTGGGTCTATTTGGCAAGCATGTCAGTTAAACAGTAGCTATTTTTGCTGTTTAAAGCAGACTGATGATTGTAATAACCAGTGATATCCTCACTGGTTTTTTATTATTCATAAATTGAAACAATATCACCCTGTACGACCTCTATTCATTCTCCTTGCAGAAGCATAATAATCAGCAATAAAACTGCAGTATTTACAAACAACCATGACAAAAAATTATTATGAAATTCTGGGCGTATCGCGTGATGCCAGCCCGGAAGAAATTAAAAAAAGTTACCGTAAACTGGCAAAAAAATACCATCCGGATATTAGTAAAGAAAGTGATGCTGAAGACAAAATGCAGGCCATCAATGTCGCCTATGACACCTTAAGCAATGCTGAAAAAAAAGCCGAATATGACCAGATGCTCGATCATCCGCAAGGATTTGCAGGTTTTGGTGCCGGGGCCGGATATGCCGGTTTTGATGGCGCCCGTTTCTACCGTCAAGGGGGACAAGGCCACGCTTCGGACTTTAGTGGTTTTGAAGATCTGTTCGGCCGTTTTGGCGGCGGTTTCGGGGGAGGAAATTACCAATACCAGCGCCAGCAGCGCAGTTACCGTGGCGAAGACCAGCATGCCAAGATTGAGGTCGATATCGACATTGCCTATCACGGCAGTACACAGCAGATCACTCTGCAGATTCCCACACTGAATGCTTATGGTGAACCAGAAATTCAGCGTAAAACCCTACAGGTGAAAATTCCCAAAGGCATGAAAGAAGGCCAGCAGATCCGTCTGACCGGTCAGGGCCAGACGGGTATCAATGGCGGTGACAATGGTGACCTGTATATCGAGATTCAATACAAAGACAACCCACGTATTCGTGTTGAAGGCGGTGATGTGTACTACACGCTGGACGTTGCCTCATGGGAAGCAGTACTTGGCCAAAGTATTGAGGTGAAGACACCTGCTGGCATGCTCAAGGTCAATCTGCCGCACAATGCCAAAACCGGCCAGCAGTTACGCCTGAAGGACAAAGGGATTCCGGCTAAAACACCGGGACATCTCTATCTGGTACTGAATGTGGTGAATCCGCCTGCGCATTCCGAACAGGAAAAACACGCCTATCAGGCACTGGCACAGGCCTTTCCCCACTTTAATCCTCGGTCAGAATAAAGGAGTTGCCCATGGTCACCATTCATTATCGTGAAATTATCTGTGAAGGCTGTGATGAAATGGAAATTCTGGATAGCGATTATCCGCTGAATTTAACCCAGTTTGCCCAGATTTGTGGACAAAGTCCGGAGTGGGTCTTGGCCCTTTTGGACCATGACATCCTGCCGACCCGCACCAGTGCCGCAGTCCCGCAGTTTATTGGCGAAGATGTCGGACGGGCTCGCCGCGCATATCGTCTGCAACGTGATTTTGAAGCCAGCCTGCCCGCGGTTGCCGTCATGCTGGATTTACTAGATGAAATCAAACAGCTGCGCCGCCAGATGCAGCGTATTACTCCGTCAGATTTTTGATTTTGCGCTTAAAGCGACGGGTCTGATGTTTCAGGTGGGTATTGTAACGCTCATAATCCAGCAACCAGAACAGATTAACCGTGCGTTGCTGGTGCTGTTGCGCCAACAGGTCAATGATGCTCTCCTCATGCCCGCCAAACAGCCGGCTGCGGTAAAACAGATATAATAAGGTCACAGTACAGAGCAACATCAGCAGCACAATAATCCAGAAGCCTTCGCGCATTTCCAGTCCGGGAAGATAGGTAAAATTCATCCCGTAAATCCCGGTCAACAAGGTTAAGGGCGCAAAAATCGTGGTGATAATCGCCAGAATCCGCATATTTTCATTGGTCTGGTTGGCAATCGCGGAAAAATGCAGATTTATGGCAGCCTGAATGGCATTGCGCAAACGCGCCACGTGCTTCTGAATACGCTCGACGTGGCTGGTCAGGTCATCAATCCTGACCAGTACAATATCCTGTGGATCTCTTAATGTTTCATACATCAAATGATTGTAGTTCTGTACAATCTCATCGCGTAATTCCTGAAAGGCATCAATCTGTTCTTCACACAGGTTCTCAATCTGCTGGAACAGGGTCATTTCCTGAAACAGCTGATGCCACTGCTTGAAGCGTTTTTTGCCTTGTAACAGTTCTTTCTGCCAGAACTCTACCCGTTTGGTGAGCGGAATCCGCAAATCCAGATAGGTGTCGGTCATGCGATTGAGTAAACGCAGTCCCAAATCCAGTACCGAATTCGGTATGCGCTGCGGTTTATCACGATTTTCTAGCTGACAGATCAGATTGTTTTGCAAACGCTCAATATAACTTTCAATGATCTTGATGCCGGGTTCACGGAAGGTAATCAGCAGCTGCGGATTGAGAAAAAAACTGATCGGTGTAGAAGCCAATCCAAAAGCACTTTGGCTGGGCTGTAGCGAAACATCCTGATAATGAATCTGATCCTCTGGCGCCACAATTTTGCGAAAAATTACCAGATCATAATCTTCGGTACTGTCAAAGGCACAAGGATGATCAATATTCAGCAAGTCCTTGATGTGATATTCATTGATTTTTAAACCACTTAAGACCTCAATTTCACTCTTCCAGTCCTCTACCCGATTCACGCAATCTTCCCGGGTAGTATCAATCCAGATAAAGTCCAGAATCTGCCCATCTTCACGCCGATCACTCACCAACGTGCGCTGATTCTTTTCATCTTGATAAAAATAAAACACTTGCATGATAGGCATTGAGTCTGAATCTGATCCTGTCTGCATCATGCCATAAAAATGTCCTCTTTTAAGCAGACTTTTATCATGGCTGCCTTCACTTTTTCGGGAATGACTTGTTATCTGCGCAAGAATTTGAATGCTATCTATGAGTTTATAAATATGAACGTATGACAAATGGCGCAATGCAGCAAAGAGATGCATGATCTGACGTTTATTTTTATAGGCTTCTCAGCGTTTTTATTATAGCAAAATCCCATAATATTTTTAAGGATTTTTTCTGGTCGCAGCGTCTACGCAAAATAATGGAATATTCCAGCAGCGAGCGCATACTGAATTCAAGAAAAGTAAAACTCAACGTGAGGTCATTAACGCATGTTTCCAGAATATCGTTCTCTTATCAGCAAATTAAAGCAAGAAGACGCTCATTTTCATCGCGTGTTTGAAGAACATAATAAATTGGATCACCAAATTATTCGACTCGAACAAAACCCGGTAACTGAGGGTGTGGAGGAGATTGAGCTTTTGAAACGCCAGAAACTCAAACTGAAAGATGAGTTATATGGCATGCTGCGACGCGCTGATGGCGAACAAGGCTAAAATCTTTTGCTGGTTTGTATTACCACAAACGAGCAAGCATAAAAAAAGCCCATTGAATGGGCTTTTTTTATGTCACAGCGCGATTAAGCTTGTGCGATGTCTTTCATGGTCAATTTGATACGACCGCGGTTGTCAACGTCAGCAACCTGAACTTTTACGTCTTGACCTTCTTTCAGCACGTCAGCCACGTTGGCAATACGTTCGTTTGAAATTTGTGAAATGTGCAACAAGCCATCCGTACCTGGCATGATGTTCACAAACGCACCAAATTCAACAATACGAATGACTTTACCATCGTAGATTTTGCCTGGTTCAACTTCCGCAGTTAAGGCTTGGATTTTAGCAATTGCCGCTTGTGCAGCCGCTTTGCTTTCACCAAACACACGTACGGTACCGTTGTCTTCAATATCAATCGCCGCTTTGGTTTCTTCTGTGATTTGACGAATGGTCGCACCACCTTTACCAATCACGTCACGGATTTTGTCTGGATTGATGGTGATCACCTGGAAGGTTGGCGCATGCATGCTGATTTCTGGACGTGCACGAGAAATCACTTTGTTCATTTCATTCAGGATGTGCATACGACCGGCAAATGCCTGGTTCAATGCCACTTCCATGATTTCTTCAGTGATGCCTTCAATCTTGATGTCCATTTGCAGTGCGGTAATACCGTTGGCAGAACCCGCTACTTTAAAGTCCATGTCGCCCAAGTGATCTTCATCACCCAAGATGTCAGAAAGAACCGCGAAACGCTCGCCTTCTTTTACTAGACCCATCGCGATACCCGCAACTGGTGCTTTCAATGGTACACCTGCATCCATCAATGCTAGAGATGCACCGCATACAGACGCCATAGAAGATGAACCGTTCGATTCAGTGATGTCAGATACGACACGCAGTACATACGGGAAACGGTCTGCAGCAGGCAGAACAGCTTGTACACCACGACGTGCCAAACGCCCATGACCGATTTCACGACGTTTTGGACCAGACTCACGACCAGTTTCACCTACAGAGTATGCAGGGAAGTTATAGTGCAACATGAAGTTGTCAGTCTTAGTACCTGCAAGCGTATCGACCATCAACGCATCACGGGTATTACCCAAGGTTGCAGTCACAAGGGCTTGAGTTTCACCACGGGTAAACAATGCTGAACCGTGTGCACGATCCAATACGCCCGCCTGGATATCCAAGGCACGAACTGTTTTGGTATCACGTCCATCGATACGTGGCTTACCTGACAAGATATTGTCACGTACGGTACGGTATTTCAGATCTTCAAACAAATCATTCAATTCGTCTGCAATACCAGTTTCATCATTTTCCGGAACAAACTGCGCAACCGCTTCAGCTTGCAAAGCATCCAATGCCGCATAACGGTCTTGTTTGATCGCAATGGTATAGGCTTCAGAGATTTTCGCTTCGAAGGCTTCTTTTAACTTGGCACGAAGTTCTTCATTTTTCGCTGGAGCAACCCAATCCGACTCTTTTGCACCCACGGCAGCAGCAAATTCTTTAATCGCTTGTACTGCAATCTGCATTTCGTCATGACCGAACAAAACTGCACCAAGCATTTGATCTTCAGAAAGTTCTTTCGCTTCTGATTCAACCATTAACACGGCTGAATCAGTACCTGCAACCACCAGGTCAAGATCAGACTGAGCCATTTGTTCGTAGTTCGGGTTGAGAACATATTCACCGTTGATCAAGCCCACACGTGCCGCACCGATTGGGCCACGGAATGGTGTACCAGCAATTGCAAGTGCTGCAGACGTACCTAACATGGCAGCAATATCTGCTTCCATTGATTTGTCAGAAGAAACTACAGTCGCAGTGACCTGGATTTCGTTGTAATAACCTTCCGGAAACAATGGACGGATTGGACGGTCAATCAAACGTGAAATCAAGGTTTCCGCTTCAGACGCACGGCCTTCACGTTTGCCATAACCACCCGGAATACGGCCAGCAGCATATTGTTTTTCTTGATAGTTAACGGTGAGAGGGAAGAAATCCTGACCCGCTTTTGCAGTCGGTTGTGCAACGACCGCCACCAACACAGAAACGCCACCCATGGTGATCAGTACAGAGTTGGCTTGACGTGCGATACGACCAGTTTCTAAAACGACCTGATGCTGGCCAAATTGGAATTCTTTACGAACTATATTAAACATCGACATGTATTGATTTTTCCTGATTTTATTCTAGTGGAGACCCCTAAGGTTTGGCATTCACATCAACTGCATAAATGACAAAGCTTAGAAGCCGACCTCACCAGATATTTAAAATACTAATTTAAGACACAAAGAAGGAGCGAAACATTCGCCCCTTCCCATTATCCAGCCAAAGCTGGATATACTTTAGTTTTCAGTAATACGGCATTTAGCATGCAATAATCCGAAAATAAAAATTTAAATCGAATTAACGACGTAAACCTAAAGCGCCGATCAAAGCAGTGTAACGGCCGTGATCTTTACCGTTAAGGTAGTCAAGCAGTTTACGACGTTGGTTAACCATACGAATCAAACCACGACGGCTGTGATGGTCGTGTTTGTGCTCTTTGAAGTGACCTTGCAAATCATTGATTTGTGCAGTTAAAAGAGCAACTTGAACTTCTGGTGAACCAGTGTCGTTTTCAGCGCGAGCAAATTTAGCGATGATCTCTGCGCGATCTGCGTTTGTTAAAGCCATTCGATTTCTCCGAGATGCTTTGAATAAATAAAAATGATATCGATCACCTTGACGAATCCCGATGACTGCCGTGCATCACTACAGCAAGCCTGATATTTTAAGGGAAAACGGCAGCGATTGCAAAAAATCTGCTGATTTACTAAACAGCCTCTTCCACAAACTGTCTGATCTCTTCCTTGCTTTTGCACACAAGCGTCTTTCATCCCGTTTTATTTAAACCACTCGGAAACATAAACAGAATGATGAGATCTGCCGAGGAACAACAGATCCACTAAAATTCACTGCTCACATACCACATCATCCCTATAAAAAAGCCCAGGCTTGCGGCCTGGGCTTGTTGCGCTGTCATGTGTTGCTGTTATTTTTATTATTTTTCAATTTTTTATAATATTCGTATGTTTTAAAACACTATTTTTTATAGTTTATTGTTTATGTTTTATTGCCTTACGCAACCTATCTTGTGCTCAATTGGAATGAGAAAACAGTGGTTTTATCTGCATACATTGTACGAAAATTCATACATTGAACTTACAGGTTTGAAAAAATCTTGAGAAAAATAAAAGCCCTGTAGTCTCTCCCAAAACTACAAGGCTTAGCGGCTGTAAGTTTCCTCTTTTATCACTTACGCTCTATGTAAGTTCGCTGTCTTTATGACTTTATCATCATTATTATGCGATTTTTTCCGGCATTCCATGCTGGACTATTTGTGTGAAAGATCTTCTCAAAAACCAGTGAAGCAAACTAGACGCCAATATCTCGAATCTATGTAAGCTTTAGCTTACAAAAGTTGCCATTTCTTCTAAAATCACTGCATAAACAAAGATTTTTTTTAACTTTATGAACCAATCCGCTCTGCCGCGAGGTGCGTTGTCGCAAGGCTTGAGCAAAAGCCTCACGGTCTACCAGCAAGCTCACCACTTTTTTAGCCCGGGTAATCGCGGTATATATCAGCTCTTGACTCAGCAAGTTTTGGGCTGCCGGATCCAGCACCACCGCGGTATGGGTAAACTCGGAGCCCTGTGATTTATGAATGGTTAAGGCAAAAGCGGTCTGAATACTTTTGGGCAAACGCGCGGCCGGAACCCATTTATCCAGACTGGGAAAATACACCTCAAACTGCTCAAGCTGGCTGCGGTGCTTTAAGCACAGACCAATATCACCATTGGAAAGTCCCAGCTGATAATCGTTATACGTCATCATTACCGGTCGGCCCACATACCAATCTCCCTGTTTTGAAAGATATAAAGCCAAATCTTCCAACAAACGCTGTTCAATTTGAGCATTGAGCTGAACCAGGCCGAAGGTACCATGCCGGATCGCGGTCAGGATACGGTAATCATCAAAGACTTTAACCAGCGTATCCACCCATTGTGCAGGTTCATCCGCACTCAAGTAATTTTTCAACGTATCCAGATAGCCTTGATAGCCGAGCATCAGCTTGTCATAGTACATGCTCCAGTCCAAAGACTGCTTGGTGTTTTGTGGCAGATATTCCAGTTGAATATGATCTTCCATTTGTGCACTTAACGGAATGGCGGTCAACTCGGATGCAACCACCACCTGCTGGGAAAACTCATGTAAAAGTTGCGTCGTGTCCTGCGCTTGATGCTGGTGTTGAATGAATCGGGCCATTTCACCAATCAGTGCACCCTGCTTAAAACGATGGCTATTGACAAAATTGACCCGATGTTCAGCTAAAGCCGGAACCTGCTGTAAATCGGCCAGCACAGCCCCTACATCCACCGAAGCCAACTGATTGGCATCCCCCAATAAAATTAAACGTGCCTGATCCGGTACCGCGGCAAACAGCATATGTGCAAGATTCAGATCCAGCATGGAGGCTTCATCCACCACAATCACATCATAAGGTAACGGTTGTTTGCCATGAAAACGCGGTTGTTGTGTAGTCCCCAAACCTAACAAACGATGCAGGGTCACAGGAGTCAGCCGTTTTAAATCTTCCGTGACCAGAGCTGCCAATTTTTCATCACTAAAGGAATGTTGCAGTGCTTCTTTCATACGCTGTGCTGCCTTCCCGGTCGGTGCAGCCATGGCAATCCGAAGATTCGGAATGGCCTGATTCAACACAGCAATAATCCGCGCCAGGGTATAGGTTTTTCCGGTTCCCGGCCCACCCGTGATAATACTCAAGCCCTTTTCAGCGACCATCGCCAAAGCTTTTTTCTGGTATTCATCCTGCAATAATTGGTGATCTGCCGCGAGCTGAACAGGCTGTATCTGTTGCTGTTTTAAACGGCTGACTTGCTCAGCCAAACGCTGTTCCAGTAACCAATAGCGATATAAATACAAGCGTTGCTCTTCATACACAAATGGCGCGACTGCCTGGGTGCTTTCTGCTACGTGAATCACCAGATCCTGCAAAGCATGCACCTGTTCTGCGCTCGCAGGCAGGCAACTGTCCCCCCGCGTCGCGCCTTCCAGTAACTGTTGCATCAGCTCCAGATCAGGCTGTGCTGTGGCATTCTGGCTAAAGGGAGACTGACCGATGAATTGACTCCATGTACTCATCCATTCCGGACGCTGATTGTCTCGCTGTTTCAATGGGTTTTCCACACAGTTATCCTCAAAGTTATCCACAATTCAAGTGATTGTTTATCCTGCATTCATTTCAAGATGTTCGACCTTCTGAAGGACAGGAATAGGCGAAAAATAACCTAAAATTGCATCCAGCCGAAGGATAAATTCGGTTTCTGGTTGCCAGTGACAAACCCCAGCGCCAGCCTGCCCCTGCATACCGCGTAAATACAGATAACTCGCTCCGCCTAAATCACGTCCAATCTGATAATCATGCAACTGCAGACCCAGATAACGATGCAATGCCACCAGATATAATCCCGCCTGTAACCAGTAACTCGAATGCGACATATTCTGGGCAATTTTTTCCGCGTGATAATCCTGCTGATCCGCGCCGAGAAAATTACTTTTATAATCGGCAATGTGATAACGCTGACCATCAAAGTAAACCAAATCAATCGAACCGGTGAGATAACGCGCCGAATTTGCCTCATTCAATACCGGCATTTCAATTCCATATTCCGCATACAGTTGATGGATGCGTTTAATGGTTAATATCCGATCTGAAAGGGCCAGATAGAAGGGAAACTCTGCCAGATATTGCCCTGAAACCAACTGTTTTAACTGAAAATCGCCATGCAACGGTGTCGCCAGAACTTCGAGCAACCAGTCCGCGACACTGGCGTAAATTTGCTCGGCGGGACCATTCTGAGTGTTCAGTTTCAGCAATAACTCTGCCAGTAATTGCTGCGAGTTATACTGATTGTCATTTTTAAAGCGTCTTTTGACTTCTTCAATAATGCTGTGGCGATCATCCTGAAAATCGATATTTTCAAACAGCTTGTGTAAAAAACTGCCGGCATTGGTTCCCATCGGGAAATGACAGCGAATCCATGCGATCGGCTGTGTTGCCGTCACTTCATTTTCCACGACAAGATTGATTTCATCCGCTGCACTGTCCAGCGCAACCGTCTGTTCAGTCAAGGCATCCTGTGCAGACTTGCGTTTTAAATGCTGGGCCAAGGCACTAAAACTGGTTTTACTGCGCGGATAGAACCGTTGTTGTGGCAATGCTAGCGCCTGCAATGGCGTATATTCTTGCTGTGATTTGGCCTTTAGCTGCGGCGGTCGCTCAGACAAAAGTGCTTCCTGCACGCTATAAGGATGCTCAAATAGCTGCTCTCCCTGTCCTCGCCAAAAGGCTAAACCGGTTTTGGATGTTCCTTTTTGATCCTGCAGCATGGCATAGACGCGATGACTGGCCCGGGTCAGGGCCACATACCAGAGACGGTGCTGCTCGGCTTCTTGCCGGGCATTATGTTGGGCAATGTCTTCTTGTTGTAACAACTGTGCATCGTTCACCGCAATCACACGTTGTAACTCGACCTGTCCGGTGACTGGATTGATCTGCTGCAAGGTAGAAAAATTCAGGGTCTTTTTCTTTTCACTAAAACTTTTATCAGCCCCCAGCAAAAAGACTATCTTAAACTCCAGGCCTTTGGACTGATGGATCGTCATCAGTTGCACCCCCGAGGCATTCGATAATTTACGCTCGAGTTCCCAATCCCGTTCACTCGGAGACTGGAGCTGTTTCAAATACCAGTGATACAGCATTTGCGCACCCTGATAATGCTCACTATGCTGACATAACAGTTCGGTTAGATGGCGCAAATTGACCACCACGCGCTCATTATCGCGGCTTTGTGTAGCAACCAGATTGTGCCAGACCTTAAACAGGTTTAAGCAATATTGCCAAGCGGTTAAAAATCCCTTGTCCTGCCACATTTCCCGAATACAGTCAAAATCATAAAAGAACTGGCTCAAACCATCCGCTCGCTGTTCCAGCTCAACCAGATCCTGTAAGTTAAAGCCCAATAAACGGCTCAGCAAAGCGCGTTTGATTTTGCCTTCATCATAGGGATGCAGAATTGCACTCAGCACGGCAGCGACATCCCGAGCCACGCTACTGTCAAACACACTGCGTTTAGAAGAACGATTGACTCGGATTCCTAAACGTTCCAGCTCATATTGCACCTGATCGAGGCTGTCGTGATTCTTGGATAGGATGGCGATGTCATCTTCTTGCAGATCACGCGGGCCGGTTTTTTCCAGAAAATACAGCTGTTGATTCACGCCCTGATTGAGTAAGTCACGAATTTTCCAGGCCACCTGAATCAGTTCATCTTTGGCATCTTGCAGACAGACCCAGCGTAACGGTGCATGATTTTCTCCCTGCACATCGATTAACCCCGGGTGTGGACGGGTTCCGGCCTGCACGGGGGTATAAAACACCTCTTCACCAAACTGCATTTGGCGCTGGAACAAAGCGTCCACTACTTCGACTAGCGCTGCCACTGAACGATGGTTATATTTCAGGGTATAGAGATGACCTTGTTTAGCCAGCACATCCTGCCGGGCCTTGTTATAGGTCAGCATATCTCCGCCACGGAAGCCATAAATAGCCTGTTTGGGGTCGCCCACCATAATCATGCAGCCGTGCAAGAAACGCTGTGAATCGCGCCAGATTTGCGCCAGCATAAAATCTTGATCTTGGTTAGTATCCTGAAATTCATCCACCAAAATCAACGGATAACGTGCCTGCACATATTTGGCGAAACGTTGGCCCTGCTCACCTTGCAAGGTATCGGCCAGAGTACGGATCTGCTGGGCAAAGGTGGTTTCACCTTTTTGCTGCAAGACTTGCGGCAGACGCTTTTTGACTTCTCGGCTTAGATAAAATTTTAAATAGGTGTCCAGCACTCCCAAATCGAATTCTAGCCGCTGCACACACTCACAAAACAGTTTCAGCTCTTGTACAATCACATGCTGCTCGAACTGCTGTAAAACCTCTGCCGCACATTTATTCAGGACTTTTTTAGTCGTGAGTTCTGTTAGATTTTTCAGGGTGTTGGCAAAGTGCGGGGCAAATAAAGCATAACTCCGTTGCTGTTGTAAGGCCTGCACAAAAGCCGGTAAATCGTGGCATAAAGTGCGCTGCATCCGATCATTATCACGCCACTTCTTGCCCGTGACCGCATAATAGGCTCCCTCGGCCTGATAATAATCGCATAACTCTGTAACCTGACTTAGATCCAGTTGCAAAAGCCGGTCTATCTGCTGTTCAAATTGTGCCAGGTCTATTTGCGGTGCAGCAATTTCCTGAAACTGCGCTGAAGCAAAATTCAGGGTATTTTCCACCACGGCCACATAATCATCGACTGATTTTAAATTTTGCGTGAGGCAAAGATAATCCACGATGGGTTGCGGCTGAGCCTGAATCCATTCGCGTAACACATCATGAATTAGTTGATGGGTATAACTTTTGGCATCATCGGTGATTTCGGTACGTTCGATCTTGCCACTTTCAAAAGCAAATTCACGCAACAACTTTTGGCTAAAACTATCCAGTGTTCCGACAAACAGCTCATCCAGCTGATCAATCACCAGCTTTAAACGGTTATAGGCATAATCGGGTCGAAGTGCATAATCGGTTAAGACTTTTTGAAATAACGGATCGTCTTCAGTCCGGATTTTGACCTGAATGTCTACTTCTGGTGACAGACAACTTTCAAAGTAACGCTGTGTTTCCTGCAAACGGGCACGAATCCGGCTTTTCAGTTCTGCTGCCGCTGCACGGGTAAAGGTCGTGGCGATGACCTGATTGGGCAAATAATCATGCAGAAAGATCCGCACCATCAAACTGGACAGCGTATAGGTTTTTCCAGTACCGGCAGAGGCTTCAATCCAGTGCAATCCTTTAAACTGCATGTCATGGATCGGGTTATCCGAAGGTTCAATCAGCTGTTGAGGCTGGTTCATGTTCAGTTACTCCTCAACGTACTGACGTGACAGAATCGGTTGATATAAGGCATAGGAAAACTGTTGCAATGCCTGTTCCAGCATCCCTTTTGCATCATGTCCCTGCAAAATAAATTGCCAGTCGCGATGTTTGACATTCCATTCTTCATTGTCATACGGGTAGGAAGCATACGTATCTTTTTCAGTCCAGCGGGCCAGCACTTTCTCGATATTCTGAACGGGATAAGGCGCTACTTCCTCCCATGCAACTTGAACTTTATCTTCGAGCAGCAAAGCAGCAGGCAACACCAACGGCTGACTCTGCGCATAGTCCCAAGCCTCAAACCACGGTACTAAACGCTGTTTGGCCTCATCCGAACTGATCCCTTCACACACAATGGTTTTGTCATGGCACACCACAATCCGCTTGTAGTTTGTTCCGCTCGTTCCTAAATCGAGATAAGCCAGCCACAGCAGATATTCCAGCCAAGCGCGGGCACGGTATTTCGCTTTGGCTTTGGAGGCTTGCACACTTACCCAGTGTTGCTCCGTTTGCTTCGGCAGCTGGATATTCAGATACAGCTCTGGTTTAACTTTCCAGACTTGCTGCGTGGTGACGGTAGCCTCTTGTGCATATTTCAACAGTCGTTGCTTCAAGCTGGCCTGTTCCATCAAACTGAGTTGCCAGGTGGCCTGCTGGGTTTTACCAATCGGCAGTACATCCATAAACAGTTCAGTCTGTGCTTCACCCTCTTGCTGCAGCAAGGTGTTGCGCACACTATACTGATGCAGGCGGTTGAGCAACAAAGGTTCTTGCTGTTCCGGTACATCCTGCGGACACAGATTTTTTATGCCTAACGTTTTTAGATAGAGACGTGCCGGGAACAACACATCCTGAATCCATTGTCCACTTTCCAACACTTGAGCCTCTTGCGCTGCACGTGGATAGACCCTATTGGTCCAGGCTTCACGTTGTCCCTTGGCATGCCGGATTTGCTGCGCCACCTCAAACCACTGGTCCTGATAACGCACAATTTCAGTCGACTCGAAACTTTTTAAGTCGAAAGGTTGTAAAGTATGAATCCGGTACAGTGACTGTAACTGTGCTGCGACTTCTATACCCTTTAAGGATACTCTTTCTGATGAAGTCAAGGCTGATGGCGGCTGTACAATCAATGCCAAATGCTGGATCAGCTCCTGCAATACCGTAGACGGATCACGTACTTCGCCATCATTGACATCAAAACCATTATAAAACAGCCAGACATTTTCCTGCGCCAGCAATAAAGCATCAAGGAATGCACCCTGATCATCTTCCAGGCGGGAACGATCACCCAGTTGTGGCTTGAGTAGATCCATCAAATCAAATGGTACATGCTGCTGGCGACTTGGAAACAGGCCACTGTCCAGATTCAGCATCACAATGAGTTTATAAGGTAAAGGCCGCAGCTGTCCCATCTGGCTAAAGGTAATCTGCCCGGTGGGTTCCGCCTGCTCCAGTTGCGCTTCGAGCAAGTGATTTAATTCTTCAATCAGATAAGGCAAAGGCAGACTCAGACCACGCAAGGCCAGATAGGCATGCTGATCATGATGCCCGGCCAGACTCAGGATTCGCTCCTGTTTCTTGATCAGATCCGCAACTATGTTCAGCGCATCCACCCCGGCCTGCTGGAACTCATCGACATCTTGTTTTAGATGTCTTAACCATTGCTCAACCGGAATATTTTGGCCCAACTCATGCGCAATCATCCAGTCACGGCGCAGGGCAAAATCCTGATAAATTTGAATCAGCTTGCCGATCAGCTCAAAGTCACTGCTCAGTACCTGAGCAAAACTTAAGGTACCCTGAAAAATGGTATGTTCAGGAATCGCAATGCCCAATGCCAAACGGTCCAGCGCAAACTTGAAGCTAAAGCGATAATCTTCATCCCCTTCTGACAGGCTGCGCTGTAAATGTGCCGCATCAAAACCGCGTTTAAAACCGGCTTCGGTTAACAGGGTCACCATCCGCTCGACACTCGCGTTTTCTAAAGCATAGCGTTGTTGCGTGGCTCCGAGTCCCAGCCAGTCGGCAAAATCCTCAAGGGTAAAACGCCCTTGCAGCAATTGAATCCGCCCCAGTACCGCACGCCAGGCCTGATGGGCATCCAACTGGGTCACGCCGGCAATTTTAATTGGCAGATAGATGCTGTGCTGGGATAAACGCTGGCCATGATTGGCTTCCTGCCGCAACAGATCACGCTCACTCGGTGGTGGGGCAAACACACTGCGAATCAGTGGCTCCAGCGCTTTCAAGTTAGGGCTAAGCACTAAAATATCACTCGGACGCCGTGGCTGCGCTTTGCTGCCCTGGGCCAGCCAGTGAGTTAATTGATCTTTCAGTACTTCCAGCTGGCGTAGGCTGGAATGGCAAACATGAATCTGGATAGAATCATCCTGCTCGTCTAGTACATACTGGTGCTGTAGCGGCTCAGCCAAATACAACACATCCGACTGGATTTTGCCCAGCAAGGTCTGCGGGTAATCATCAACAAAGGCATCGGCCCAGACCCCATCCTCCCCGGAAGACAGATTGGATAACAAAGAGAAATGGTCACGTGCCTGCTTACCAAAACGGGTGAGTAAAGGATGACGGGACTCTCGTTTTTCTGCATCAAACAGACGAGACTCTACAAATTTTTTGATCTGGGCATCGGTCGCGTCTGGATATTTTTCAATAAACCGTTCTTTCACCCGCACGTCATAGCGTGCTTTCCAGTGAGGATCGACACTGTCTGCCCAATACTCCTGCGAAGGGTTGTAATGCAGAATATAAATATCAATATATTGCCCAAGCTGGCGTAAAAACTGCAGTTGGCTGGGTGGCAGGTCCAGTAAAGTAAATACCGCCAGGCGCTGTGGCAGATTTTTTAAGGCCTGCTTTTGCGTGGCAGGATCTGCCAGGACTTGCCAGAACTGCTGGTCAATCTGCTGCATTTCCTGAAAATCGTGATGAAAAACTTCCTGCCACAACCAGCGCTGCCAGGCTTCCAGCTCGCGCGCCTGGTTCAGGCTAAATTCGGAAATCTCAGTGTTGGTTTTAAAGAACATGTCTTCAACATTCAACACCTGATTGGCACCCCAAGCCTGTAACCAGTTGGTCGGGCAGCGACAGATTCCCGGGCAGTTTTTCTGACAATGCCCCCGGTAAATCATGTAATTGCTAAACAGACGCGAAACCTGATCAGCCACCCAATACAACATGCGCTGTTTTTTCAGCTGCTTGTCCAGGCCTTGTTGTAAACGGTCGGCACTATCATAAATTCGCTGGATGATGGGAGATAAGGGATGCTCCGCAGTCAATGGATTTTGCGCAGCATCAATAAAGTTTTTTAAAGTCTGAAAAACCCGCCACTTAATGATGATGCGCGGAATATTGGCTTTACGCACCTGTTCTTTTTGATCCTGCAGCACCCACTGATACGCCGCCCACTGAAAGCCACGAATGCGATGATGAAACTGGGTATTGGCACTGATGCCTTTTTGCTCGGCCAGCTGCTGGGTGAGCCAGACTTCGACAGCTTTGGAAGGCACAATAAAATGCTGAGTCTGCAAGACCTGAAAAGGATTGGCGGAGGGCTGGCTGACCGTGGTCAACAGAGCATGTACCAAGACATCAATCCGTTGACTTTGAATTACATGAATGGCCATTGAACTTACCCTAAGCTTTTTTCAGTGGAATAAACGCACAAAAGCATAAACATTATTGACTATACTGTCATGACTGCTTGTGACATTTTTATGATTTATCTGCTTGCAAAATCACATTTGAAATACTGCGATGAATCCAGTTTTAAATACTCAAAAATAACGCATTTCCAAAAGGTATCCCAGCGATGAAAATAGATAAAATTCCTCACTCGATCGATCCCAGCCTGGATCTGGAACAGGTGCGTCAAGAATGTCTGGAGCTGATCAAAAAACGTGCCTATATGTCCGCCGGTGCTGCGGTGGTGCCGATTCCTTTTGCCGACGTGGTAATTGATATCGGGATTCTGTCCCAGCTTTTACCAGAAATTAATGCTCGTTTTGGTTTGGCACCAGAACAAATGAACGTCTACGATGCCGAAACCAAAAAAATTCGCTGGCATGAATTACGCAAACGCGGCTTTGAGTTTTCCGGTTTAGTGATGGCACGTACCGCAGCCAAAGCCTCTATGCATGGCATCGTCGGCAAAATCATCACCAAACAGGTCAGCAAGTTTATTCCGCTGGGCGGACAAATGGTGGCGGCCAGTCTGGGCTATATGGTGATGAAAAAAGTGGCCGAAGCGCATGTGCAGGATTGTTATCATCTGGCCAAACGCATCCAGCATCAATATCCAGCCACCACAATTGACAATTCAAAAGACTAAATCCCGTTTCACTGCCAGGCCGTTAAACGGCCTTCAGCTGTTGCAAAATGGCTTTTAAGATTTCAATACGCGCCGTGTATTTATCATCGCTGGCAATGATATACCACGGTGCGTATGGCGTACTGGTATGTTCAAACATATCGGCAGCGGCCTGCAAATAGTCTTCCCATTTTTCACGGTTGCGCCAGTCTTCTTCGGTAATTTTAAAATGCTTGTGCGGGGTATCCTGACGTGCCTGGAAACGCGCGGCCTGCTCCTCTTTACTGATCGCCAGCCAGAATTTAATCACCACCGTCTGACTATTCACCAGATCCTGTTCAAAATGGTTAATTTCGGCATAAGAACGTTGCCATTCCACCGGTTTGGCAAACCCTTCGATGCGCTCAACCAGTACGCGGCCATACCAGGAACGGTCAAAAATCGTGATATTACGCTCGGCCTGCAATTTGGTCCAAAAACGCCATAAATACGGATGCCGACGCTCATATTTTTCCGGCGCACTGATGGTATGAATTTCGTATTCCCGCGGATCGAGTTTTTTCACCAGACGTTTGATTGCCCCACCCTTACCGGCCGCATCCATGCCTTCAAATACAATCACCACATTACGGCTATCCAGACGCAAGGCATCCGCCACCTTGCCGGTCAGGCTTTTCAATTCCGCTTTATATCTTGCAGCATCCATCTGGTCTTGAGCCGGATGCAGCAAAGCCGCTGGAATCACTGAAGCCGGCCACGCTGTCCGGGTGTTGAGCGGATGATTCGGTCGATGTTGCAGGGCTTGCAGAATGTATTGGGCAAATTGCTGGTCACGCGTCGCTTCACATTCACAATCAATCATGAACCAGTCCTGGGTAAAGCGCTGGCGCAGCTTTTGCAGGTTGTCGTACTGTTTTTTGTTACGCCAGTCGAGACCATGCAAACGGTGAAAATGCTGCTCGGAAGCATCCATATTGTCCAGACGCTTTTGCAGGGATTTCCACGACAGATCAAACCAGACCTTAATCACATCGACATGATTATTTTTCAGGTCCTGCTCAAATGTGCGCATATTGTCCACATAGGCATCAAACAGGGTTTCATCCAGCGGTTTGGACACATGCATCGCTGTGGCCAGCAAGTCACTGTACCAGTTGCCAAACATCACCAGAATCTGACCTTCCGCTGGAATACAGGATGCATAGGGTAACCAGAACGGCTGCTTGGCGGTAAACAGATAAGGTGGATCTGCCTTGACTTTCAGGTAACGTGGATCGACCCAGCCGCGTAACTCTTTGACGGCTTCGCCTTTACCGGCCAGTTCAATCCCGCTGACCAGAATCACCAGGCTCTTACCATTACGTCGTCCGCGACTTTCCCTTAAGGCATATTGGGCTTCAATCAGCTGATAAGATAAAACATCTTCATCCAGAATTTCATATTGTGGCTGTACTTCGGCCATAAAGCGACTCTAATTATTTCATGTTGTTTTTTCAGTATAACCAAGCCTGTAGGGTGCGCCTATCAAGACCTGGACGATTTATGTAGATTATTTTTTAATGGAATATTGCCTTTATTTGCTGCTTTTTTGTCATATTCTTGCGCTTGTGTCATAGCGATGTCGAACAACAGCGACTATGATTTGCGCTATAAAAAATATTCGAGCTGCCTCATGTCTAAACTTGCTGCCTTAGATGATTTGTTAAAACTGTACCATCAATTGCATTATCATCAGGATCCGGTGCTGTTGCAGCGTTTGCGCGAGGTACAGAGCTGGCAAAAAACCCGCATGCAAGCGACTCACACGGCACTGTTCCAGCAAAAGAATAATCTGCTGATGGCCGAATATTTCCTCAATCGCTTATACGGCGGTCCGGATTTTGATGCCTTGGCCAAACAGATTGAGCGACTGCTGCAATATGCTCACAAGGTGGAAAAAATGCTTCCCGCCAGTGCCATTCAGACCGGTACGGCTGCGGTACATCTAGCGATTTTTGCCGTACAACTCGATGAACAGGTCGCCTTGCAATTGCTGCAAGACTACGATGCCGCCTGTCCGTTGAATGATGAGATGATGCGCGTGACCTATCTGAAACTCAATCAACAACAACCGCGCTTACAACAATTACACCTGCTAGATGAACTCGGTCTCAGCTTAGACAAATATATGCGTTCCTTTGTGGTCTATACTGCATTCAAACTGTGCAAAGGCAGTGCTTATAAACATCACTTCGATACGCTGTATGATTTTATGCAAGAAGGCTTTTTGGCCATGAAGCCTTTAAAGTCAGCCGAACAATTTGTCAAAACTTTTACCGCGCTCGAACGCCAGATTGTGGCCAAAGTTCATGCCGGCGACCTGCAACCATTTCAGCTGTAAACTTTACCAACAAGAAAAGTGTAATAATTTTAAACGCGTTTTTTCTGTATATTATTCATGACAATTACAGCCGAACGCTGTAAAACAGCTTAGAATCTGTCATCATGCAAACACTGCCATTCTTCTTTTATTTTTGTGTTTAGGAGCGACTCTATGTCTAACGAAAATCAAAAAGCCACCTCTCCAGCTGAGCAGGCCACAAGTTCAGACAAAGTCAGTCCGTTCCTCGCTTCCCCTTTACCAGAAGGTGCACCCCAAGGTCAGCAACAATCCTTACAACAGCCGACCAGCACTGCAGCCAGCAACAACGTACCAAAATACAACCTGCCACGCGGCGCCAACACCGGCAATGTCGGTGAAGTGACCCATTTTGGTTTCCAGAGTGTCCGCGCTGAAGATAAAGCACAAAAAGTGGCAGAAGTATTCCATTCCGTAGCTAGCAAATACGACATCATGAATGACCTGATGTCGTTTGGTATTCACCGTTTATGGAAACGCTTCGCCATCAATATGTCCGGTGTACGCCGTGGCCAGCAGGTATTGGATATTGCCGGTGGTACCGGTGACCTGGCCAAAGTGTTTAGTCGTGAAGTGGGCCCGACCGGCCATGTGGTATTATCAGACATCAACGAATCCATGCTGAATGTGGGCCGTGACCGCCTGCTGGATGCTGGTTGTACCAATGTCGATTTTGTCCTGGCCAATGCCGAAACGCTGGAACCGTTTGCCGATAACAGTTTTGATCTGGTAACTATCAGCTTTGGTCTGCGTAACGTGACCGATAAAGATGCAGCTTTGCAAGCCATGTACCGTGTGTTGAAACCAGGCGGTCGCTTACTCATTTTAGAATTCTCAAAACCGGTGTTTGAGCCGTTCTCCAAACTGTATGACCTGTATTCATTTACCGCCCTGCCATTGATGGGCAAACTGGTCGCAGGTGATTCCGAGAGCTATAAATATCTGGCTGAATCGATCCGTATGCATCCAGACCAACGCACGTTAAAAGGCATGATGGAACACGCTGGCTTCCAGAACTGTGATTATCACAACCTGACCGGTGGTATTGTCGCGGTACACCGCGGTTTCAAACTGTAAAAGGTGAATTCTATGTGGTCGATTCTGGCACTTGGTGCAGTCGAACGTCTGATTCACCATGTGATTGATCTGGATGCCATTACCCGCATCCAGCTCAATCAGCTGCAAGGCAAAATGTTGCGCGTGGTCATCGAATCACCACAACTCTCGGTCGATGTATTTTTTGATCATGACAAAGTGCGGCTGGAACCCACCGCCACCGGCCAGGCTGAAACAGCTTCGATTTTCGAACAGCGTCCTTTTGATCCGCAAAACAGTATCACTGAAGCAACAGCCACCCTGCAGGTCAAGAACGTGGTGGAATTGCTCAAGTTATTACTGGCCGATAGCGACCAGGTCGGCAATATCCCGCTGCAAGGCGACTATCACTTGTTGCAAGACATCCAGCACATCATGCAGCAGGCTGAACCGGATCTGGCAGCACATCTCAGCCCGTGGATTGGCCCAAGTCTGGCGCATGAACTGGGTAAAATTCAGCGTGTTCCGCAACAATTCAAGCGTTCATTACAAAGCAAGCTCTTTTTTGCTGAGGATGCCCTCAAAGAAGACAGTGGCCTGTTTGCCGCACGCTGGCAAATGGATGACCTGCAACAGGGCACCCGACAGCTAAATCAAGATATTGATCGCCTTGAGGCAAAAATTCAGCAACTGCAGATCCAGCTTAACCCTACTCCCTAACTAGGTGACTTTTTCTATGATTCCGCACGTTTCACGTTTACTCGAACTTTGGCGTATCGCAGCGCATTACAGACTCGACACGTTGGTTCCTGCGGAAGAAGTCCCGGTGAAAGCACGCCCGGCACTGAGCCTGATTCGCCTGCATCCGGCCGCCTGGCACAGCCGCGAACGTAAGAATCCGCTCAAGCTGAAAGAAGCACTGGAAGAAATGGGTCCTCTCGCGATTAAACTCGGACAGTTACTTTCAACACGTCGTGACCTGATTCCACCTGAAATCCTGGCACAGCTGGTATTACTGCAAGATCGGGTCAAACCATTTGGCTCTGATGTTGCCAAAACCCGGATTCAACAATCCTTAAAAGCTGAAATCACCACGCTGTTTGCGCGATTCGATGAACAGCCACTGGCCGCTGCTTCAATTGCCCAGGTGCATACAGCTGCCCTGCACGATGGCCGCGAAGTGGTAGTGAAGGTTACCCGTCCAGATATCCGCAAGCAGATCTTGCAGGATTTTGAAATTCTGACCTGGCTCGGGGACTGGCTGGAAAACCGCATTGAAGCTGCGCGTGCCCTGCATCTCTCCGAAATTATCCAGGACTATCGTCAGATTATCCTGAACGAACTGGATTTAACACTGGAAGCAGACAATACCCGCCGTATGCGTCATTATTTTACTGGCTCCAGCATGATGTACGTACCAGAAATTTATATGGACAGCCCGGATGTGATGGTCGCGGAACGCATTACCGGTGTACCAATTTCCGATACCGAAACATTTGACCGTTTAGGGATGGACCGTGCCCAACTGGCTGAAAAAGGCCTGACCATTTTCTTTACCCAGGTATTCCGCGATAACTTTTTCCATGCCGACATGCATCCGGGAAATGTGTTTGTAGAAACCATTAACCCAGAGAATCCGCGTTTTATCGCGCTCGACTGCGCCATCATGGGCGAGTTATCCAAGCAGGATCAGATGACCGTCGCTCGCATGCTACTGGCGGTGATGAACAGTAATTTCATGCAGCTGATCCAGATTGTGCATCAGGCCGGCTGGATTCCACCCGGAACCGATCAGGATGCCTTGGCGCGTGAAATGCGTCGTACCGTTGGCCCAATGGTGTCCAAACCGATGGATCAGCTGGATTTCGCGGGTATCTTGCTACAGGTGATGGATATCGCACGCCGCTTCCATCTGGAAATTCCACCCCAGCTGATGTTGCTGCTTAAAACCTTGGTGCATGTCGAGGGTTTGGGGACAGATCTTTATCCGCAACTGGATATCTGGAAACTGGCAAAGCCGATCCTGACGGACTGGATCAAGGCCAATATGAACCCGGTCAAAAACGTGAAGGAAATTGGTCAGCAGATTCCGGATCTGTTGCTCGGCGCACATGACTTGCCAACCTTACTGATCGACAGCTTGAATGGCCTGAAAAATCAATCCGCCTGGCACGACAAACAACTCCGTGAATTGCAAAGTCTGCGTTTGCAAATGCAGCATCAGCAACGTCGCAACTGGATTTTTGGCAGCCTGCTGATGATCCTGTTAACCATTGCAATCATTGCGCCTTGGTATGTTTCTACAGTCCTGATTGTTGTGGCGAGTCTATTGTCTTTATGGCGGATAGCGAAATAAAAGTTCAGGCTAATCTCATCCACAGAGGATGACTTACACTGAAGACCTTGCTGTTTTGCGGTGTCATGTTCGAGTTAAAATTGCATAGTTTTTAAAATTTCACCTCCTTTTCCGCTCACTTTGCCGTACACTATCAAGCTGTTTTTATAGTGTACTTTTTCTTTTGGTGAACCCCACATGAACAATTTGCAATGGCTCGATGAAGTGAAATTTAACGAACAAGGTCTGATCCCTGCCATTGCTCAGCATCATCAAACTGGCCGTATTCTGATGGTGGCGTGGATGAACCGTGAGTCTCTGGCACTTACTGCCGAGAAGAAACAGGCAGTGTATTTTTCCCGTTCACGTCAAAAACTTTGGCATAAAGGTGAAGAATCTGGCCACTTTCAGACCGTACATGAGATCCGCCTCGACTGTGATGCCGACGTGATCACCTTACAAGTCGAACAGCACGGTGGTATTGCTTGCCATACAGGGCGTGAATCCTGTTTCTATCGCAAACTCACCGAAAATGGCTGGGAAATTGTCGATGCCCAGATCAAAGACCCGAACCAGATTTATGGCGAAACGGCCAAATCCAGCAACCCACATACACAGGCCATGTCAGCCTCGAATGCACAGTCAGAACAGGTTGAAGTCTTGTCTTATCTAGGTGAAATGATGCAGCAGCGTAAAGCCGCTGATCCAGATAGCTCCTATGTGGCCAAGCTGTATCACAAGGGTCTGAACAAAATCCTGGAAAAAGTCGGCGAAGAAAGCATCGAAGCGATTATTGCTGCCAAAGATTTAGCTGTCGAAGCCAATCAAGACAACAAAAATGACCTGATCTATGAAACTGCCGATTTGTGGTTCCATACCATTGTGATGTTGGGACATTTTGATCTCGATCCGCAACTGGTTCTCAATGAACTGGCACGCCGCCAAGGTTTATCCGGTCTGGTGGAAAAAGCCAACCGTAGCCATTAATGACCTCAGTGCCGAATCAGGAAAAACCCAAAGCTACCTATGAGCAAGCGATTGCCATCGATAACGCACGTCTGGGCCAATCCTTTAAAGTCATTGCCTATGCCGGCACGGGTAAAACTACCACCCTGCAAATGATCAGCGATGCCATGCCTGAACGGCGTGGCATGTACCTGGCTTTTAACAAGGCGATTGCCAATGAAGCCCAGCAAAAATTCCACCGTAATGTAAATTGCCGCACCTTCCACTCACTGGCTTTTCGTAGCGTGCCACGTGGCGTGACCGATAAATTACGCCTGCCACGTTTAAGCCCCAGTTTCCTTGCCAAAGAATATCGGCTAGAACCGATTACCTTACGGCGCCTCATGGGTGGGCGTTATGAAAAATATGTATTGATGCCCAGCCGTCTGGCCAGTCTGGTTGCCAATGCGGTGAGTTTCTTCTGTTCGACCAGCTCGCAATATCCAGCACCCCGTCATATTCAAGCTCCCAGCTGGTTACACCCGGATGATTTAACCCTCTTGCAGCAACATCTCTATCCCGCCGTAGAACGACGCTGGCTAGAGTCGATTGACCCGAACCATCAGGCCGGCATTGGCCATGATATTTATCTAAAACTTTGGGCACTCTCAGAGCCGAATATCCCGGCTGATTATGTGCTGTTTGATGAAGCGCAAGATGCCGATCCGCTCATGTTAGGCATTTTGTTACGGCAAAAACAGACCCAAGTCATCTATGTCGGTGATGCGCATCAGCAGATTTACGCCTGGCGCGGGGCAATTAACGCCATGCAGCAACTGCCTTTGCCAGAATCCCGCCTCACCACGTCCTTCCGTTTTGGCGATGCGATTGCGGAGGTGGCGAATGCCCTGCTCGGCGGTCTGAATGAAACCGTGCCCTTATTGGGCAATCCACAGCTCAAGTCCAGCGTGGTCAATAAGCCACATACCAAAATGCGTGATGCGATCCTGTGCCGCACCAATGCACGCGCCATGGAACTGTTGCTTTCCGGACTGGTCAATGGCGATAAAGTCAGCCTGCAGGCCGATCATGTCAAACTGGATCGATTTGTTGATGCGGCCAGCCTGCTGAAACAGGGCAAACGTGTCACCGATGTCCCGGAACTGGCCTGGTTTAATTCCTGGCATGACGTGCATGAATACTGTGAAACCAATGAAGGCAGTGACATCAAACCCTTAGTCAAATTGGTCGATGATCATGGCACAGCCCCACTCAAAAAAGCCCTGGCCAAAATCACGCCAATTGAACAGGCGGATTACGTCATTTCTACAGCACACAAGGCCAAAGGATTAGAATGGAACCGGGTTCATCTGGAAGATGATTATCAATTCAAGCTCAATGGCCTCGACCATAAAATTAGCGATGAAGAACTGCGCTTACTTTACGTGGCGTGCACACGTGCTAAAGTAAGCTTAAATATCCATCATATTTATGACTTGATTCAACAGCTCAGAGTAAAAGCCTCACCCAGCCTGCGCAAATCGGTAGGCTAAACTTTTGCAGGTGGTCCATGAAGCTTCATTCGATCCGCTTAAAGCATGCCAACCATTTTGCCGATTTACAGGCGAACTTCCACTATCATGACCAGCCGATCACCTTGATTCTTGGCGATCAGGCTTCAGGTAAAACGTCGCTACTCAAACACTGCTATCAGGCGTTGAGCTGGTTCCCTGCCCGTCTCAAAGATTTGCGTGGTGCAGGTGTCGTCATGCTGGATCAGGACATCATGCACAACCGGGTCCAATCCAAGATTGATATTCAGGTGCGTATTCCGGCTGAGATTGGTCACTTGCCGGAATCTGCCGAAACTACGCTGCAGGATTTATCCTTATGCGGCTGGCAATTGTATAAAACCCTCACGGCCAATGGCGCTGGCATCAGCAAGGTCGAAACGCCACAACTGGAAAAACTGGTTGAACTCTACCAACAGGCCATCAAACTGGATCCCCTGCAAGGCTTGCCCGTCATTGCCTATTATCCCGCTGAACGTTTCGTCAATGAAGTCAACCTACTCAGCAAAAATAATCCGATGGTGTTTCATGCCAGTTCTGCCTATGAACAGAGTGCGATTGCCTTTACCACGTTTAGCCGTTTTTTTGAGTGGTTGAGGGAAATCAGTGATATTGAAAATGCACAAACTGCACAGTTATTGCAGCAATTTCTGCTGGACTCGCAGGACAAAAATAACCCGGTAGATCTGGTTCAGGCCCACGCACAAATGCACAGTCCCGGCCTGACTGCCCTAAAAACTGCGCTACAGACTATATTTCCGGAATTAAGCGATTTTTATCTGCAATACCATCCCAAGTTGCAGTTAATGGTGCGTTATGACGGCAAGAGTATGCTCTATCAGCAATTGTCCGCTACCCTCAAAAACTGGATTGCTCTGGTGGGTGACATAGTGCGCCGCTGCTGCCTGCTTAATCCCCTCAGCCTGTACCCTTGCCAAGAAAGCGACGGGATTTTATTGATTGATCATATTGATGCCCATCTGGACCAGAACCTAAGTCAAGTCATTCTGCAACGTCTGCATCAAGCATTTCCGCAACTGCAAATTATTGCCACTGGCAACCGAAATGAACTGCTGGAACATGCCGCACACTATCAATGCTTGCGACTGGAACAGCAACATTTATATCCTCTGCAGCCGCAACCCACCTGGTCAGATTTTGATGCTCTGTATGCCAATCTGCAGCTTGAGGATCAACCAGTAGCAGTACCAGAACTGCTCGAACAACCTGCGGTGAGTCCTGCTCCGGAAGAGGTGCTACAACTTTTTTCACAGCTAACCGCTGAACAGCAAGCTCAATTCCTACAACAGATACAAACTGATCATGATGCCAATCAGAAAACTTCACTGTAAGCAAACGGTCTGCAATGCAAGGAAACACATCCCAACATAAAGTGAGATCAAATGATCCATTACATAAGGCACTGATGTTTTACGCATAGGAAAAGATGCTTTTTCAGAATTTATAATCTGTTTTAACCTATTGATTTTGTTATTTTCATGTAATAAGAATCCGATAAAATACAAAAATAGCGTACACTATTGCTACATCCTGTTATGACTTTTCCAAGTTGCGCAATACAACTTGCAGCTTTTTCTTTTACACTGATATGGCTTTTACGGATTTGAACTTTGGATGGCTCTTTGCAGTCCTGTAACTCCGGAAAAGATGAAATTTATTTTGAGGTCTTCACCTCCTGCAAAACATGGATACGCATGTGCTACTGATCATCATACTTTTACCCTTAGTCTTCGGCACCCTCCTCGTCTCGTGGCTGAAACGATTTTCACGCGGGCTGATGACCTTGGGTGCGATTGGGATCAGCCTGAGCAGTTTTGTTGTATTACTGAGCCAAGCCCAAGCTGTTCTGGCAGGTCACAGTCTCTATGAACACTGGCCCTGGTTGCCGCAATTCGGGATTGATCTCAGCTTCCGCCTGGATGCCTTGGGATTGCTGTTTTCCCTATTGATTACCGGTATTGGTACGCTGATTTTTATTTATGCCTATTATTATCTCAGCCCGAAAAATTCACTGCGAAAACTTTATCTGCTGCTGCTGATTTTTATGGCGGCCATGCTTGGTATTTCGCTGTCAAACAACCTGATTATTTTGCTGATGTTCTGGGAACTCACCAGTATTTCCTCATTCCTGCTGGTGGGTTACTGGAGCAATTACGAGGCGGCACAACGCGGTTCACGTATGGCCCTGACCATTACGGGCATGGGTGGTTTGGCCTTGCTCGGCGGATTTATCCTGTTACAGCAAATCACCGGTACCTACCAGATTGACCAGATTCTGCTGATGCGCGACAGCATCCAGCAGCACAGCTTGTTTATCCCAACCCTGTTATTGATTTTATTGGGTGCCTTCACCAAAAGTGCGCAATTCCCGTTCCATTTCTGGCTGCCGAATGCGATGGCAGCGCCCACGCCCGTCTCGGCATATTTACATTCCGCGACCATGGTCAAGGCCGGGATTTTCCTGTTGGCACGTCTAATCCCTGTTTTTGCCGGCGCAGCGCTATATCATAATCTGGTGACTTTTATTGGCCTGTTCACCTTGTGTATTGCCGCCTTTTTTGCCATTTTCAAAGAAGATCTCAAAGGACTTTTAGCCTATTCCACCATCAGTCATTTGGGGCTAATCGTCTGCTTGCTGGGAATCGGTTCTCCTTTGGCCGTGGCTGCGGCAATTTTTCATATCATTAACCATGCTACCTTTAAAGCCGCACTGTTTATGATTGCCGGGATTATCGACCATGAAACCGAAACCCGTGACTTGCGCAAATTGAGTGGCATCTGGCAACTGTTACCATTTACCGCCACATTGACCATGATTACTGCAGCGGCCATGGCCGGGGTTCCTTTGACCAATGGCTTTCTGTCCAAGGAAATGTTCTTTAGCGAACTGCTAGCTAACCTGTCCGGTCCTGTGCTGATTATTTCAGCCGGGCTGGCGACTTTGGCCGGAATCTTTGCCGTAGCCTATTCGGTACGTCTGGTCCATGGGGTATTTTTTGATGGGCCGCTTGGCACCAGCATTCCTAACAAGGCAGCACATGAACCGCCCGTCGGTATGCGGGCTCCGGTAATTATGCTAGCCAGTCTGTGTATTCTGATCGGACTGTTTCCTGCCCTACTGGTAGAGCCGATTGTCAACAGTGTGACGCGTGCCAGTCTGATGTCCCCGGATTTTGCAGGAACCCATCTGGCCATTTGGCATGGATTTAACCTGCCTTTACTGATGAGTGCAATCGCACTGCTCGGCGGGGTAGTTTTCTATTTTAGCTTGGCCAGAAACGGGAAGATTCGCAAGATCGATCTGGATCCGCTGCTGGGACGTTTGCAAGGCCGCCTACTGTTTGATGCCTTCTTGCGTAAATTGCTCATGGGTGCACGCAAAATCAAACGCAAAACCGAAACCGGTTCCCTGCAGGATTATCTGCTCTGGATTATCGTCTTCAGTATTGTGTTGGTGGCAACACCTCTGCTCGGTCAAGGATTAATGACCGGTAGCCGTGAGTTGACCCACGCACCTTGGGCAGCGCTGGTGTTATGGCTGGTACTGGCGGCCGCCTGCTGGATGATGTTGTGGTTTCATCACGAACGCATTAAAGCCGTGCTGATCAGTGGTGCAGCGGGTCTGGTGGTGAGCATGGTCTTTATGGGCCTGTCAGCCCCCGATTTGGCTTTGACCCAGATTACCGTGGATGTCGTGACCACTGTCCTGTTGCTAATGAGCCTGTCATTGCTCCCGCAGCTCACCCCGTATGAGTCCAGCCGTACACGGCGCTGGCGTGATGCCCTGATTGCCATTACTACCGGGATCGGGATCGGCTGGATCAGCTGGCTGATTTTAACCCGCAATCATCAATCTATTTCCTGGTTCTTTGTCCAGCAATCTCTACCGCTCGGCGGCGGTTCCAATGTGGTCAATGTGATTCTGGTAGATTTCCGTGGTTTCGATACCTTTGGTGAGATTACCGTACTTGGCATTGCTGCAATCGGGGCTTTATGTCTGATGGATGGGATGCGTGCGCATGGTACCACCATGACCCAGGGCCTCACCTATCGTTTTAATCCTTCGCCTTTGATGCTGCGGATCACCGCGTCCTGGGTGCTACCACTGGCGCTGGTGGTCAGTCTGTATATTTTCCTGCGCGGACACAATTATCCCGGAGGGGGGTTTATTGCCGGACTGGTAACTGCCATGGCGCTGATCATCCAGTATCTCGCCTTGGGTCAGGACCATGCGGAACAGCTATTAAAAGCCACATCCGGACGTTTATACGAAATCTGGATTGGGTCAGGCCTGACCATTGCAGGGTTCACGGGCATTGCTGCCTGGTATTGGTCACGTCCGTTCCTGACCAGTGCGCACATTTACGTTTCACCTCCGCTTTTGGGCGAAATGCATCTGGCCTCGGCGGCACTGTTTGATGTGGGTGTCTATGTCACCGTAGTCGGCGCGACCATGCTGATGATTTCAGTGCTGGGTGATTCGCGTCATTCCAGCATGTCCGGTCCAATTGCAAAGGGGTAATGTGCAATGATGAGTTTAGAATTATTACTGGCCTCTGGCATCGGATTACTGACTGCAACCGGCATCTATCTTCTGTTAAGAGCCAGAACCTTTCCGGTCGTTTTGGGACTGGCCATGCTGGGTTATGCGGTAAATTTATTTCTGTTTGCCATGGGTCGGATTGAAGTCAATGCACCTGCCATTTTAACCACTGCCAGCAAAGTCACCGATCCTTTACCGCAGGCGCTGGTGCTGACTGCCATCGTGATCGGTTTCGCCACCACGGCCTTTATTGTACAACTTGCATTACGCAGCCGTTTTGAGTCAGGTACAGATCAAGTCGATGCCAAAGAGGAATTCCCGCATTATGACCCACGTGAGGATGAGCCGTAATGTCTGATTTATTACAGTTCTGGCAGACTCACACCCCCATCCTAAGCATACTGATCCCAGCCTTTAGCGGTTTTTTCCTGTTACTGTTGGGTAACCCGGGCGCAGGTTTACTGGCACAGGATTGGCGGCAGCCCTGGCGCCGTGGTTTTAGCCTGTTCTCTGCGCTCTGCGGCCTTGCCACCGCGATCAGCTATTTAATCACCGCTAGTGATGGCAGCATTACGGTTTACCAGCTCAGCGAATGGTCGGCACCGTTTGGCATTGTGCTGGTACTCGACCAGCTTTCAGCCCTGATGCTGGTCTTGACCTATGCCCTCGCCCTTCCCCTGCTCTGGTATGCAAGTCAGGACTGGGACCAGCGTGGCCGTTATTTTCATGCCATGTTTCACTTTCTGCTCATGGGATTGTGCGGGGCATTTTTAACCGGCGACCTGTTCAATCTGTTCGTGTTCTTTGAAATCCTGCTCATGGCCTCCTATGTGCTGCTGTTACATGGTCAAGGCAAGGCACGTTTTCAGCTGGGCGTTCACTATGTCACCATCAACCTGGTAGCTTCCGCCCTGTTCCTAATCGGACTCGGTATGATCTATGGCAGTGTGGGCAGTCTGAATATGGCCGATGTCACCCGCTTGTTACCCACTTTGGCTGAAGACCAGCATAAACTGGCAGTCGCCGGCGGTTTATTGCTGTTTGTGGTGTTTGGGATTAAAGCTGCCATGCTGCCAGTCGGATTCTGGTTACCGAAAACCTATGCCGTGGCCAGCACCCCGGTTGCTGCACTGTTTACCATCATGACCAAAGTGGGCATTTACGCCATCCTGCGCGTCAATGGCACGATTTTTAATGATGTATTTTCCCAGGCGATCCTGGCGCGCTGGTTATTACCTATTGGCTTGATCACGTCCCTGTATGGCGTGATCGGAGCAATGGGAGCCGAACGCTTGCGCCGTTTTGTTGGTTTTATGGTGCTGTCCTCGATTGGCACCTTACTGGTTGCCATTTCTATGTTCAACGACGCTGCCTGGGCCGCAGCGCTATATTATCTGGTGCATAGTACGTTGATTGCTGCAGCTTTTTATCTGTTTTGTGGCTGGGTCACTTCGCAGCGCGGCAAGTACAAAGATCATCTGAATGTTGCACCCAAGATGAAACAGCATAAGATCATGGCAATTTGCTATTTTCTGATTGCGCTGATCATGGCCGGTCTTCCGCCCTTCAGCGGATTTCTCGGCAAAGTGTTTATTTTGCAGGCTTCCGCACAGCATCCTGCTCAGGCCTGGATTATCGGCAGTATTTTAGTGGTCAGCCTGCTCAGTATTCTGGCGTTTACCCGTGTCGGTTTTATCCTGTTCTGGCGCGCCACCCCACCCGAAGATTGCGAAACCCGGACCGCTTGCCAGATTTATCGAGCCTTGCCCTCTCGTGCACCCGCCGGCAATGACCACACCATTTACCTGCTGCTGACAGGTCTCATGCTGTACGTGATATTCGCTGCACCTGTACAAAATTTCACGCTGCACACCGCACAACAAATTCAAAACAAGACCTTGTATCAAAACGAGATTCTGAAACGGGATAAAAGCCAGCAATTCATCAGTATCCAGCCTTATGATGCCCAGTATGTGCCGGAAACCAAATATGGCGGTGAACTGGAAGATCCAAATGCCTATCTGATTCCACATATCATTCACTCCAACGCCTTGCACGGTGAACATATTTCCGACTATAAACAGCGTCAAATCCAGCATCAGGATCAGCAGATCCAGCGACCTGATGATGCCAAGCTAAAACCAATGGAGCCTTAATCATGCCGACATGGTCTTTCTGGAAAGTCTGGTTACCGCATCCATTCATCTCGGTGATTGTCGGCGTGAGCTGGCTGATGCTGGCCCATAGTCTGGACATTGCCAATCTGCTGATGGCACTGCTGTTAGGACTGTTGATTCCGCGCCTGATCAATCCCTTTATTACCCACACACCCAATATCAACTGGTCTTTGGCCATCAAATTGGGCTGGGTCGTGCTATGGGATATTGTGGTTTGCAATATCCGGGTAGCCAAACTGGTCTTAGGCCCAAGTGACCGCTTACAGCCAAAATGGTTTCGCGTACCGCTGGAGACCGAACATGATCAGGTCAATACACTGCTCGCGATGATTATTACCACCACACCCGGAACAGTCTCAGCCGGCATTGATCAGGAACGCGGTGATATTCTGGTGCATGCACTCAGTACAGAAGATGCGGAAATGGACGTTCAGGAGATTAAAATCCGCTATGAAATCCCGTTGATGCAGATTTTTGGTGTCCACATTAACACAGGAGATCATTCATGATGATTTTGCCTTATGCCCTCGGTATCTGCCTGCTCATCATTGCCCTGTCCATGTTTTTATGCCTGATCCGCATGATCAGAGGACCTTCGGTGGTCGATCGCCTACTGGCATTGGATACCCTGTTTTTAAATGCCACCTGCCTGATTATCGTACTGGGTGTGTACTGGAGCAGTACTTCCCTGTTTGAAGGTGCATTGCTGGTTGCGATGCTGGGCTTTGTGTCTACTGCAGCGCTGGCACGTTACTTTACCACTGGTCACGTGATTGATTAGGAGCACATAACATGCAACTGGCGATGGAAATTCTGGTTTCGATCTTCCTGATCATTGGCGCTTTCTTTATGCTGGTCGGTAGCATTGGCATGGTTCGCCTGCCTGATCTGTTTATGCGCCTGCATGCCCCGACCAAATCCAGCACACTCGGTCTGGGCAGCTTTCTGATTGCCAGCATGATTTATTGGGGCTTTCAGGGGCGCTTTGGCTTTGCTGAAATCCTGCTGACTTTACTGGCGTTTATCACCGCACCGGTGTCGGCCAATCTGATGGCACAGGCAGCATTGCATTTACGTCTGCGCTCCTTAAGTGGTGAAGTGCCGGAAAGTCTGGGCCAGCGCTTGCCCTGGCAACGTGACCGTCGTCGCCACAACCGATCCACGCCCAAATAAAAAACTTAAATTCAGCACATAAAAAAGCCACCTTAGCGGTGGCTTTTTTGATTTCAAGATTTATTCATCATCTTTGCTGACATCAGTAGAAGGGAGATCCTTCACTGCTTCAGCAATCAGACCAAACATATAGTTACCGTAGGCATTGGTCTTATCGTAGTGGAAACGCAAACGTGGTGTTACACGCGTCTTGATACGACGGCTCAGCTCATGACGAAGGAAACCTGATGCTTTATTTAACACATCTAGCGTTTCTTTATTCGCAGCTTCACTTTGATCATCACCCAGTTCACGACCCATTACGGTCACATACACATCGGCATAACCCAAGTCTGGGCTGACCTTCACGGCTGAGATGGTCACCAGACCACCCAGACGCGGATCTTTCAGCTCCTGACGGATCATTTCGGACAACTCACGTTGTACGCTATCCGCCATGCGCTTTAAGCGTTGGCTACCCGCCATTAAAGACTCCGTTTAATCAATTGAACATCGTACACTTCAATCTTGTCGAGTGCTTTGATGTCTTTATAACCTTTCACGGCAAGACCACATTCCATACCGGCGCGGACTTCTTCCACCACGTCTTTATAACGACGAAGCGATTCAAGTTCACCCTGGAACACCACGACATCATCACGCAGTACACGGATTGGTTTGTTACGATGTAACATACCTTCAAGCACCATACAACCTGCTGCAGCGCCGAACTTGCTTGAATGGAACACTTCACGTACTTCAGCCACACCCAGAATCGTTTCACGATGTTCTGGCGCAAGCTTACCGCTCATCGCCGCTTTCACATCATCAATCAATTCATAGATGATGCTGTAGTAACGGATGTCAATGCCATCTGCATCGGCTTTTTGACGTGCTGTATTATCTGCACGCACGTTAAAGCCAAGAAGTACAGCTTCTGAAGATTCTGCAAGGGTCACATCAGACTCGGTGATCGCACCCACACCAGAACCAATTACACGTACTTTCACTTCATCGGTTGCAAGATCAGCAAGGGCAACATGCAAGGCTTCCAAGGTACCACGTACGTCTGTCTTCAATACTACATTCACCACAGGCACATCTTTCTTGCCCATAGACGACATGATATTTTCCAGACGCATTGCACTTTGACGCTCAAGACGTTTTTCACGTTCACGTGCCATACGTGCATCCGCAACTTCACGGGCTTTCTTCTCGTCATTTACGACCAGAACTTCATCACCCGCCATTGGCGCTTCAGGCAGACCTAAAATTTCCACTGGAATTGAAGGACCTGCAGACTTGATGCGTTTACCGTTTTCATCCACCATCGCACGGACACGACCGTAAGATGAACCGGCAAGAACCAAATCACCCACGTTCAAGGTACCGTTTTGTACCAGGATCGACGTGACAGCACCACGTTCTTTATCCACACGCGCTTCAATCACCACACCTTGTGCAGCACCTTCAGCAGACGCTTGCAATTCCATCATTTCTGATTGAATCAGGATCAAGTCGAGCAATTCATCAATACCCTGGCCTGAGTGCGCAGACACCATCGCCACCGGCACATCACCGCCCCATTGTTCAGGTACGATTTGTTTCGCAGTCAATTCATTGAGTACGCGATCTGGATCAGCAGATTCCTTATCCATTTTGTTGATCGCAACAATAATTGGCGTTCCTGCAGCACGCGCATGGTCAATCGCTTCCGCAGTTTGTGGCATCACGCCATCATCCGCTGCAACCACCAGTACTACGATATCCGTTGCTTTCGCACCACGTGCACGCATTGAAGTAAACGCAGCATGTCCAGGAGTATCCAGGAAGGTAATAATGCCTTTCTCGGTTTCCACGTGATAAGCACCGATGTGCTGGGTAATACCACCCGCTTCACCCGCAGCCACTTTAGAGCGACGGATACGATCCAGCAAGGAAGTTTTACCATGATCCACGTGACCCATAATGGTCACGACTGGCGGACGGGTACTTAACTCACCACGTTCCTGCTCTGCCTGCTCAAGCAAGTTGTCTTCTGCTGCAGTTTCAGATACCAGTACCGGATTGTGACCCATTTCTTCCACAACCAGAACAGCTGTGTCCTGATCAATAGCCTGGTTTTGAGTCACCAGTTCACCCATTTTCATCAGGGTCTTGATCACTTCACGTACTTTTACCGCCATTTTTTGTGCGAGATCCGCTACAACAATGGTGGCGCCAATTTCAACATCATAAATTTGTTTTTTAACTGGTTTTTCAAAGCCATGCTTGTTGGACTGGCTCGATTTCAAACCGCGTTTATGTGAGTTGTCACGGAAAGACTGTTCTTCACCACGACGGCCGCCTTTTTTAGCAGCACGCGGATTCGCTGAACCACCACCACGCTTGATTTCGCGGTCTTCCTGCTTGAATGAGTCTTCATACGCCTGACCGACAAGACCAGCCGCCAATGGAGAATCATCAATCACACGGATGGTTGCTGTCGCATCATCTGAAGAATACTTGGATGCCATCTTGCGCATTTGCTCAAGGGTACGCTGTTGCGCTTCTTCAGCGGCCTTACGGCGTGCTGCTTCTTCGGTTGCTTTTAACTGTGCAGCCTGTTCTTCACGCGCTTTACGTTGTTCTGGCGTTTCGCTTGGCTTAACCACAGGTTTCACCGGCGTTTTACGCTTCACAACCACTTCAGCTTTTGCCGTGGTTTTTGCCGCAGTTTCCTGTTTCGCCGCTGCACGCATCGCTTCAAGCGTTGCTTTGGCTTTGTTTTCACCTTGCTTGCTTTGCGCTTCTGCTTCTTCACGCGCTTTCTGCTCAGCTTTTTGACGTGCAATCATATCGGCACGTGCCTGTTCCGATGCTTCCGCCTTGGCTCGTGCTTCAGCAGCAATCTGTTCTGGGTTTGGCTTGGTGAACGTATGTTTTTTACGAACTTCTACGTTAATCGTTTTCGCCTTACCGGAAGTACTGGCCACTTTAGCCGTACTGGTCGTTTTACGTTTCAACGTGATTTTTCCTGCGTTACCGCTGTCCTGACCATGAACTTTTTTCAAATGGTTGACAAGGGTATCTTGTTGATCGGTGGAAATAATGTCATCGGCTGCACGTTGTGGCAATCCTGCATCGCGAACCTGCTCTAGGAGCTTTTCAACAGGACGTCCCACGCTGAGAGCCAACTCTTTAATCGACTTGTCCGTCATTTATTACCTCCTAGTTAGTTAAACCATGATTCGCGTGCTTTCATGATCAGTTGACCTGCTTTATCTGCATCAAGCCCTTCGATATCCGAAATATCGTCTGTTGCCTGATCTGCAAGATCGTCAATAGTGATCACACCACGAGCGGCAAGCGCATAGGCAATCTCTTGCGTCATGCCTTCCATATTCAACAATTCAGCACTTGGATCCTGAATGTTTTCTTGTTGTTGTAATGCATCAGCCAAAGCAACTTCCTTGGCACGGCTTTGCAACAATTCTACTGTTTCTGCATCCAGTTCGATTTCATCAAAAGTTTCTGCAGGAACATAGGCAATTTCTTCGAGGGAAGTAAAGCCCATTTCAACCAACGCCATCGCCAGGTCTTCATCAATATCCAGACGCGAAACAAACATGTCGAGATATTGCTGTGCTTCATTTTGCTGACGTGCACGGTATTCATCTTCAAGCATCATGTCGAGCTTGTAACCGGTCAATTCTGATGCCAAACGGACGTTTTGGCCTTGTGAACCAATTGCACGCGCCAATTGATCGCTGGTTGCGAAAATGATGTCTGCAGTTTTTGCATCTTCATCAATCACAATACCCGATACATCGGCTGGCTCAAGCGCGCTGGCGATATACTGCGCCGGATCATCCGACCATACCACCACATCAATACGTTCGCCGTTCAGCTCTTGCTGTACTGCCTGGATACGTGTGCCGCGCATCCCGATACATGCACCCACCGGATCAATACGGTGGTCATTGGTTTTTACCGCAATTTTAGCACGCACACCCGGCTGACGCGCTGCGGCTTTAATCTCGATGATTTCTTCAGCAATTTCAGGAATTTCTTTTTTCATCAACGCGATCAGCATTTCTGGCTTGGCACGTGACAATAATAATTGTGCACCACGACCTTCACGGTTCACGCTGTATAAAATCGCATTGATACGCTGTTTAGGGCGCAAAATCTCTTTGGCGATCATTTCTTCACGCGCCAAATACGCTTCTGCATTGTCACCGAGGTCAATGATAAAACCGTCTTTGGTCTGCTTTTTCACTTCACCGTAAATCAGCTCGCCCACTTTTGATTCGTAAGCGTCCGCAATCAGCGCACGTTCAGCTTCACGGATTTTCTGTACAATCACTTGCTTGGCAATTTGCGCCGCAATACGACCGAACTCAATCGATTCCACTTCAAGTTCACGAATGTCACCGATCGACCATTTAGACGGATCAACATCAGAAATTGCGTCCTGACACGCTGGCATTTCGTGATCTTCATCTGCCACCACTTCCCATTGACGGAAAGTACGGTAATCACCGGTCTTACGGTCAATCTCTACACGTAAACGCGCTTCTTCAGAATGGGTGCCTTCATAGAATTTTTTCTTGGTCGCTGCGACGAGTGCCTGTTCAAGTGCCTCGAAGATCGCTTCACGACTAACACCTTTTTCATTACTAACCGTTTCCACAACGGTAAGAATTTCACGGCCCATAAGTCACCTATAGATTCTTATAAATTGAATTAATTTAGTCCTGATAGATCAAGTTTGCTTTGTCGATATTATGACTATCGATTTCCAGCACATGCTGACCTTCCACTTCAACCTGGATGGTTTCATTTTCAAGATCTACCACAAGCAACTTGGCCTGGAACTTACGACGGTTTTCCACAGCACTGATCAGGCGCAACGCCACGGTCTGCCCGATATATGCCGACATTTGTGCCAGTTGGAAAAATGGACGATCCCAGCCCGGAGAAGACACTTCCAATGCGTATTCACCAGAAATCGGGTCATGAACATCCAGCATCGCGCCCACTTGTTGGGTCACGCGCACACAATCCTGCACCCCAATGCCACGGCCTTGTTCTAGCTCACCATCTTCATTAATAATAGGTTCAGCATTCTCGTCAACGTCTTTATCAATATAAATGCGTAACAGAGAACGTTTACCTTGCGGGACAAATTCAATGCCCCACAGCTCTACATCACAGGCTTCTACCGCAGGTGCAATTAAATCTTGGAGGGCTTGAGTTTTGTTTGATAGCTTCATTTACTCTCGTCATCTTGTGCGAACGAATCAATCGGTCATTTTGACCGACACAGACTACTATAGTGAAGCATGACTATTTGACCAATTGATGTCGACACTACACGATAGCCAATAAAAAAGGGCGTTAATCGCCCCTATATTTTACACAGAAAACCGATGTCCACTGTGCAAAAAGGCCCACCTATTTGTGAGCCTCTTTAGAAACTTGGTAGCGGGAGCTGGATTTGAACCAACGACCTTCGGGTTATGAGCCCGACGAGCTACCAGACTGCTCCATCCCGCATCAACGTGCAAAAAATTATAAACAAGTTTCACAAAAAGTCAATCTACATTTAACCATTTTGAAACTTTCAATTGCTCTACACTGCAATTGAATTGGTAGCGGGAGCTGGATTTGAACCAACGACCTTCGGGTTATGAGCCCGACGAGCTACCAGACTGCTCCATCCCGCATCAATGTTTTTGCTGCTCACACTCAACGATCTGGTTCATCGTTGGTGCGGAAGGGGGGACTTGAACCCCCACGCCCGAAAGCACTACCACCTCAAGGTAGCGTGTCTACCAATTCCACCACCACCGCAGCAGGACGCATTCTAGTCGCTTCCCCCATAAAAGGAAAGCACTAATTACGATTATTCTGCGGTTTTCGGTGCAGTTGGTGAAGTTTCAGGCGATACGGTTTGTGCTGGTGCAGTACCACTCACACTTTTCAAGCTATACGCATCCGAAGTTTGCTGCTTGGCAAACACCGCCAGTGTCAAACTGGTAATAAAGAACAATGCCGTTAAAATTGCGGTTAAACGGGTGAGAAAATTACCCGAACCTGATGCACCAAAGACTGTAGCAGCACCGCCACCACCAAAAGAAGCTCCTGCATCAGCACCTTTACCGTGCTGCACCAAAATCAGTGCAATCATTAAAACGGCCAAGATAATATGTACCACGAGCACAAAGGTATGCATGTGAACTCCTCGTTATTTTGTTTCTGCTGCAAATGCGCGCGCGATTTGGTAAAACGATGCTGCATTTAAAGATGCACCACCGACCAATGCGCCATTAATATCCGGACAAGCAGCCAACTCTACTGCATTTTCCGGCTTAACACTACCACCATACAAAATCGCAATCTCCGCTCCGGCAGGGGTAATTTGCTTTAAGCCTTCACGAATTCTGGCATGCATGGCTTGTGCGTCTTGTGGAGAAGCGGTTTTACCGGTACCAATCGCCCAGATCGGTTCATAGGCAATGATCATCTGTTTTTGCCACTGCTCGGCATTGACCACCACAGCCACATCACAAATCTGTTGCAGCACCACCTGATCGGCAATGCCCTGTTCACGCTGTTCCAGGCTCTCACCTACACAGTAAATCACGGTCAGGCCCGCAGTTAGGGCATTTTTGATTTTGGCCTGCAAAACGCTGACATCGTCCGCAAATAATTCACGACGTTCTGAATGCCCGACCAGAACATAATCAATCGCACTGTCTTTCAACAATTCGGCACTGACTTCACCCGTATAAGCACCGGTTCCTGCCACACGCGACACGTCTTGTGCCACCACATGGACGGGACGTGCAGCATCCTGTAATTCAGCTTGAATATGAGTCAATGCAATAGCAATCGGGGCCACCGCCAAATGGCATTGTGCCGGATGAATTTCATTCTGGGCGAGTAATTGTTTGAATTGTTGCACCAGCTGTTTGGCTTCAGATTGCATTGGGTTCATTTTCCAATTGCCGACAACCCAAGGAATAATAGTCGAACCCGACATACTGCTTAACCTGTGATGAAAAATGCCCATATTCTACACGGAATTGGGATTTTTGAAGATAGTTTTTATCTGATAGCGCACAAGTTTTGCCGGGTTAAATCTGCGCAGCAAAATATATTCCGACGGAAAAGCAAAATTAATCAAATGAAAATTCGACTGGTTCCGGTTTTTATAGGATAGTAAGCAGGTGACAGCATTTTCAGATATGGTATTTTTGCGCAACAAAAGTATAATTTTACCATACGAATTATAACCAAATTACCGTTCAACCTAAAACGAAGGCATGGTAAAGGATGTCAGCATTGCAAGGATTTCCTAAATTTACAGGATTTATTCGCCGTTTGGTCGAAGAAGGTCATGTGTCTGCCGAAAACATGCGGAACGCGATCGAACAGGCAAAAAAGGCCAAACAGGATATTGTTGCCTATTTAATCGAGCAACTGCGTCTTTCTCCTTTACTGGTAGCTGACACCATTTCCCGCGAATTTGGTGAACCGTTATTCGATCTCAATGTTTACGATACCTCACAGTTACCGCGTGATCTGGTCGAAGACAAACTGATTTCCCGACATCATATTTTGCCGTTGTTTAACCGCGGCAACATCCTTTATGTGGCGACCAGCAACCCGACCAATATTGAGGCGATGGATGCCTTTCGTCTGAACAGCAAGCTCACAATTGAAACCGTCATTGTTGAACACAACAAACTGAGCAAACTGATCGAACAGCAATTTGCAGAAGAAGACAGTTTTAATTTTGGCGGTGAAGAACTCGACATTGACTTTGCCGATGATACGCAAACTCAAGATAACGATGATGACAATAGCAGCCAAGAAGATGAAGCACCTATTGTCAAGTACATCAATAAATTACTGGTCGATGCCATTCGTATGGGGGCTTCGGATTTACACTTCGAACCCTATGAAAAGACGTACCGCGTGCGTTATCGGGTGGATGGAGTACTGCGTCAAGTTGCAACTCCGCCTCTACAGTTGACTACCCGTTTAGCGTCACGTTTAAAAGTCATGTCACAAATGGACATTTCGGAAAAACGCGTGCCACAGGATGGCCGGATTAAGCTAAAACTGTCCAAAACCAAAGCGATCGATTTCCGTGTTAACTCTTTACCAACCCTGTTCGGTGAAAAGATTGTACTGCGTATTCTCGATCCATCGAGTGCCATGCTCGGGATTGATGCGCTGGGCTATGAACCCGATCAAAAAGCGCTGTTTATGGAAGCGCTGGAAAAACCGCAAGGCATGTTATTGATTACCGGTCCAACGGGTTCAGGTAAAACCGTATCTTTATATACCGGTCTGAATATTCTCAACCGTGAAGACACCAACATTTCCACGGCAGAAGACCCGGTCGAGATTAACCTGGAAGGCATTAACCAGGTCAACGTGAACAATAAAGTGGGGCTAACCTTTTCTGCAGCATTGAAGTCCTTCCTGCGTCAGGATCCAGACATCATCATGGTCGGTGAGATTCGTGACCTGGAAACCGCAGAAATTGCCATTAAAGCTGCACAAACCGGTCATATGGTGATGTCGACGCTACACACCAACAGTGCACCAGAGACACTCACCCGTTTGCGCAATATGGGCGTACCGTCTTTTAACATCGCCACGTCAGTCAATCTGGTAATTGCACAGCGTCTGGCACGGCGTTTATGCAGTCAATGTAAAGTCCCTGCTGAAATTCCAAGAAACAGTTTACTGGAAATGGGCTTTACCGAAGCAGATCTGGCCAATCCGGAATTCCAAATTTATCAGCCCGTAGGCTGCTCAGAATGCCGCGAAGGCTATAAAGGCCGTGTGGGTGTTTATGAAGTGATGAAAGTCACACCTGAAATTTCAAAGATTATCATGGAAGATGGCAATGCATTAGAAATTGCAGCGGCATCGGCAAATTCGGGGTTTGATAATCTGCGACGTTCAGGTTTAAAGAAAGTCATGCAAGGGGTTACTTCTCTCCAAGAAGTGAACCGCGTGACCAGTGAGTAATAAAGTAGTATTTAAAATAAGGATAAAGTGATGGCAGCGAAAAAAGCACAAATGATGCCGACTTTTAGCTATGACGGGGTCGATCGTAAAGGTGTCAAAATCAAAGGCGAGCTTCCTGCCCGCAATATGGCACTGGCCAAAGTGACGCTGCGCAAGCAAGGCATTACTATCAATAATATTCGGGAAAAGCGTAAAAATATTCTCGAAGGTTTGATGAAGAAGAAAGTGTCGACGCTGGACATCACCATCTTTACCCGCCAGCTGGCCACTATGATGAAAGCGGGTGTACCGTTGGTACAAAGTTTTGAAATTGTTGCAGAAGGACTGGACAATCCAGCGATGCGCGAAGTGGTACTCGGCATCAAGGGTGAAGTGGAAGGCGGTAATACCTTTGCCGGTGCCTTACGCAAATATCCACAGTATTTCGACAAACTGTTCTGCTCGCTGGTGGAATCCGGTGAACAATCTGGTGCACTGGAAACCATGCTGGATCGTGTGGCGATCTATAAAGAAAAAAGTGAATTACTGAAACAGAAAATCAAAAAAGCCATGAAATATCCTGCGACTGTCATTGTGGTCGCAGTAGTTGTAACGATTATTTTGATGGTGAAAGTGGTCCCGGTCTTTGAAGATCTATTCACCTCATTTGGTGCTGATTTACCCGCATTCACCAAAATGGTGGTGAATATGTCTGAATGGATGCAGAAATATTGGTTCCTGCTGATCATCGGCATTGGCGCAGCGATTGCCGGTTTTATGGAAGCGAAAAAACGCAGTCAGAAATTCCGCGATGCCTTGGATAAGATGGCCTTAAAACTGCCGATCTTTGGTGATCTGGTCTATAAAGCCATTATTGCCCGTTATAGCCGCACCTTATCAACGACTTTTGCTGCCGGTGTTCCACTCATTGATGCCTTGGAATCTACTGCCGGTGCAACCAATAATGTCATTTATGAACGTGCGGTAATGAAAATTCGTGATGATATTTCTACCGGTCAGCAATTACAGTTTGCCATGCGTGCCACCAATCTATTCCCTCCAATGGCGGTACAAATGGTTGCCATTGGTGAAGAATCCGGTGCTCTTGATGCCATGCTGGATAAAGTCGCCACCCACTTTGAAAATGAAGTCGACAATGCAGTTGATGGTCTGACCGCGATGATGGAACCCTTGATTATGGCCATTCTGGGTATCTTGGTCGGTGGTCTAGTGGTTGCGATGTATCTTCCAATTTTCCAAATGGGTTCTGTGGTTTAATGCAAGACTTCATTCAATACCTGATGGATTACCCAACTGCGCTTTATCTCGTCGTTGGGGTTTTTAGTTTATGTATCGGCAGCTTTCTCAATGTGGTGATTTTACGCACCCCAAAAATCATGGAACAGCAATGGCATCAAGAATGTCAGCTACTATTGCATCCTGAACAGCCGATCATTGACCAGGATAAACTGAGCTTAAGCCATCCTGTCTCTACCTGTCCGAAATGCCACAGTCCGATTCGCTGGTATCAGAATATTCCGGTCATCAGCTGGTTGGTGCTACGTGGCAAATGTGGCAACTGCCAGAATCCGATTAGTGTACGTTATCCTTTGATTGAGGTACTTACGGTCGCCTGTTCCCTGCTGGTGGTTGCTGTATGGGGTCCTACCCTGCAAATGCTATTTGGCTTGGTCCTGACCTGGGCCCTGATCGCACTGACCTTTATCGATTTTGACACCCAGTTATTGCCTGATCGTTTTACTTTACCGCTAGCAGCACTCGGCTTAGCCATTAACAGTTATGCCATTTATACCTCACCTACTTCAGCGATCTGGGGCTATGTCATCGGCTTTTTATGCCTGTGGATCGTGTATTATCTGTTTAAGATCGTGACAGGCAAAGAAGGCATGGGCTATGGTGATTTTAAATTGCTCGCCGCACTGGGTGCCTGGATGGGACCGATGCTGTTGCCACTCATCGTGCTCCTGTCATCATTGGTTGGCGCAATCATCGGGATTATTTTGCTAAAAATCCGTAAAGAAAATCAGCCTTTTGCTTTTGGCCCCTATATTGCGATTGCTGGCTGGATTGCCTTTTTATGGGGTGAGCAGATCATGAAGGTGTATTTGGGAGGCTAACATGGCATTTATCTTGGGACTCACCGGCGGAATCGGCAGCGGCAAATCAGCGGCGAGTGCCTGGTTTGAGACCCAGGGAATCCATGTGGTAGATGCCGATGTAGTCGCACGTGAAGTGGTACAAATCGGCCAACCGACTTTACAGAATATTCGTTTGGCTTTTGGCGACTGGGTATTGCTGAATAATGGTGAACTGAATCGTACTGCCTTACGCCATCATATTTTCCAGTTTCCTGAAGCACGTCAAACGCTGAATGAAATTACCCACCCTGCCATTCGCGCCTCGATCATTCAGCAGCTACAACAGGCCAGCAGCCCTTATGTCATCCTGGTTTCACCCTTGTTATTTGAAACCAATCAGCATGAACTCACGGATCATAACCTGCTGATCGACACCAGCGAAGAAATCCAGATCTTACGCGCCAGCAGCCGTGATGGGCAAACGCCAGAGCAGATCCGCAACATTATTGCCGCACAGATGTCACGCCAACAAAAAATTGCCATGGCAGATGACATTGTCACCAATGATGGTCATCTTGAGCATCTTTACGCACAACTGATGCCTTTACACGAACTCTATCTTTTTAGGGCAGAAAAACAAACTTAATCCTATGGCTGTTTTTGGGATTCCAACTGCTGGCTCAAACTGTCTTTATGACGCCAGCGCCATGGCTGTAGCGCACCGATACTCATCCCAATCAGCCCAGATAAAATAGCCGGGCTCAGCGGTTCATTTAATAAAGGCACAGCCAGCAAAGCTGCAATAAACGGCGCAAGCGTCACAATGCTTCCGGTTTTAAATGCACCCAACCGTTCGATCGCAGCGACATAAGTCAGGGTTGCAATAATCACCACAAAAATACCATGAAAAATGGTTTGAATGAGCAAATGGATCGGTTCAGGTTCAGTCAGATGTTTCGGAATAAACAGCAGATAAACCGGCAAATAAATGATCGCCGACCAGATCGCCACACTGGCCATACTATGCCAGGCCGACAATTTCCACTGCTTGAGCAATACGGTAAAAATCCCCCACCAGATTGCGCTGATAAACAGTAATACATCCCCTTTGCCAAAGGCATGACTACTGCTTTGTGAAATCAGAAAACTCATCATGGCCAGCGCAGTTAACATAATCGACAGGCTGATCCAGGTGTGTTTATCGAAGGGCTGTTTAAACAGCAGCCATGCCGCGATGGCTGTGGTCAGCGGAATACAGCCATTGAGAAAAATTGCGGCATGTGCCGCCGGCGCATACAAAAAAGCAGTATAGGCCGTCAGACAATAGCCCACGCCACCAATGAGCGCTAGAATGACGGCTTCTTTTTTCCACAAAAATGCCGTATCTTTTTTATACAACAGGATTGGCATCAGGATTAAAAATGCCAAGCCAAAACGCAAGGCGGTAATATCCCAGGCGCTAATCTCCCACTGGGTATTTAAACGCGAAAAGAGGGTGAATCCTCCCCAAATACACATGGTAATGGCAATAAAAAGATAACCTTGGGTTCGGGGAGACATACGTTCAACTGTATTGAAAGAAATTTAAAGATTAAGTATTACGCTGGCGACAGGCTTCATACAAGGCCATACCAGTCGCAACACTGACATTCAGACTTTGCAGATTACCGGCCATTGGAATATACACCGTCTGGTCACATTGCGACTGGGTAATCGGACGCAAACCCGTATCTTCCGCGCCCATCACAATTACCACTGCACCGGAAAAATCACATTGCTGTAGTGGCAAGGCTTTTTCATCCAGCATGGTACCAATCACCCGAACATGACTGGTTTCCTTGATGTGGGCCAAAGTACGTGCCAGATTGGTGACCTGAATAAACTGCACTTTTTCTGCACCACCTGCCGCAACTTTACGTGCAGTGGGCGTCAGGCTGGCGGAACGGTCACGTGGCACAATCACGGCTTGTACGCCCATTGCAGCCGCGGTACGAATACAGGCACCCAGGTTATGCGGATCAGTCACCTGATCCAAAGCTAGCAGCAATACATCCGGATTTTGTTCCAGCAACTGATCCAGGTCTTTTTCATTTAACACCGGATGAGGACGGACCGCTGCCACCACACCCTGGTGGAAAGGTAAACCTGCCAGTTTTTCCAGACTGTCACGACTGGCTTTTTGCACACTAATGCCAAACGGTTCCGCCAGTTGCAGAATACGTTGCAAACGCTGGTCATCACGACCTTTCAAGGTAAACAGGGTTAATACCCGTTCAGGCTCAAGTTCTAATAATGACTCCACCGAGTGAACGCCATAATAATATTCAGGTTTAGCCATGAACGACCTCTAACATAACAACAGGACAAAATAAAAATCCTGCAAAGCCAGCTTCACAGGATTTTTTGGAATGCTTTAGTTTAACCGATTCGGCTGCAGATTTCTTAGCCTTCTAAATGGCAAACGTAATCGAGCACTTCATCCGTTTCAATTTTAAATTTGCTGTTACCTGGTACATAAAACGACTGACCGGCACGGAACAATTCACTGGTTTCGCTGTCCGCGATTTTGACACGGCATTCACCCGAAATAATTTCCATACGTTCCGGTACATGCGTTTCAAATGTCAAAGGCTGCTCGGTCGGTAAAATCACCCCTAAGGTTTTCTTCGTTCCATCTTCAAATTGCACTGTGTGGCTAATACACATGCCACCAAAATAGACATTTGATTTTTTCACCACAGATACATGATCAAACTGAGCTGAACTCATGCGTATTCTCCAAATCACGCCATATTCTAGACACTTATGCGAGCTAGTTTAATTGTGCTGTTATAACTAATCAATCGCTGTTTCAACAATAGCGCATGACTATTGTCCATCTCTTTAGTTGTAGGACTCACAGGTCTGTTGACCTATTGCATAATTTGTCGCATAAATCACGTCCGCAAAGCATAAATTTCTGCTTTGCCTTTAAATGTCAGAAAGCAAGATTTTAAATTTTTGTAGCGCTAAAAATGCTAAATTTTTCTTTTGATCTTTCCTCTAAAATCAATGGATCATCTGGCTGAACCGTAGGGAGTGAAACCGTCCAATTTATTTTTGTAAAAAATGACAATCGGTTAAAATTTCCTGTATCTTCAATCATGTGGTCGCTTGATCTACCCACAAAACCCCTCTATCTTAAAACAAAACTTTTCGCAATGCGGATGCGTTTATGCTGACCCATTTAACTCTGATCAATTTTGCCCTCGCCGAACATCTTGCGATTGATATTGAACCCGGTTTTAACGTTCTGACCGGTGAAACCGGTGCCGGCAAGTCACTGTTATTGGATGCATTATCGGCCTGTCTGGGCGAACGCACCGATACCAATTATGTGCGTTATGGTGCAGACAAAGCCGATGTCACCGCGATCTTCAGTTATCATGAACAGAGCCCTGAAGCCCAGTGGCTAGCGACACACGAACTGGCAGATGAATCCGGAGAAATTCATTTACGCCGGGTGATTTTTGCCACCGGTCGCAGTAAAGCCTGGATCAATGGTCGTCCAAGCAGTCTAGCGGAATTAAAAGAAATCGGCCGTTTATTGGTCCAACTCTATAGCCAGCATAGTCAGCAGCAACTACTCGAACCGCCTTATCCAAAACACTGGCTAGACCGTTACAGCAATTTTTATCAACCGGCGCAAGAGGTACGTGACGCCTATAGTCACTGGCAAAAAAATATCCGACAACATCAAGCGGCACTGGATGCCCAGGCTACGCGCAAACAGCGCATTGAAACTCTGGAATTACAACTCGAAGAACTGGAAGAACTGGTACAGGTCGACTATTCCGAAATTGAGCAGGAATTTGACCGGCTCAGCCACCATGAACATATCATGCAGGATTGCAGCTATAGCCTGAATGCCCTGGATGAAGCAGAACAAAACATCACTCAGGAAATTTCCTCGATGATTCGCCGTCTGGAATCGCATGCCGGACGCAGTGAACAGCTTGCGGAAATTCATGCCTCGTTACTCAATGCACAAAGTGAAATTGAAGACGCCACAGCCAATTTACGCCAGTTCATTGACCGGCAGAGTTTTGACCCGGAACGCATGGAAGAACTCAATTCACAACTGGAAATCTTCCATCGTCTGGCACGCAAGTACCGTACCCAACCTGAAGCTTTAAAAGCCGAATATCAGAGCTGGCAAGCCGAACTGGAACAGTTGCATCAACTGGAAGACCCGGAAACCCTGGCTGAACAAGTGGAAATTGCACATCAGGACTTTTTAACCAAGGCACAGCATCTGGATGAGATTCGTCGTGCTGCGGCAATTCCGCTCGCCAGACAGCTGACCGAACAGGTCAAGCAACTCGCCCTACCCGAAGCTTATTTTGAATTTAAATTTGAACCGCTGGAACAGGTTTCCGCCGAAGGTTTGAGTTTTATTCAATTGTTGTTTACGGCCAATAAGGGCATTCCGGCACAACCGCTGGCGCGGGTGGCCTCAGGTGGTGAACTGTCCCGTATTGCCTTGGTGATGCAGGTGATGAATGCCGAAAAAACCGAAGCTGAAGTTCTGGTCTTTGATGAAATTGATGTCGGGATCAGTGGTGGTACCGCCGAAATCGTTGGACGCCTGCTTGGCGGTTTGGGACAGCATGTACAAATTCTCTGTATTACCCATCAAGCCCAAGTCGCGGCACAATCCGACCAGCATTTACTGGTCAGAAAATTACAGACCGATCCAGCCAGCAGCACCATTATCGAACTGGATGAAGAACAGCGAATTATGGAACTGGCAAGAATGACAGGTGGGATTGAAATCAGTGACACCACACTGCAACATGCCAAACAGTTACGTCAATTAAAATTTCAGCAAGCCTAACTTTATTCAACTTACAGAAAAAATCCCCTTACTGTTCGTTCAGTGGGGGATTTTTTATGGCGTGAGAAAAATGATAAGCACTTGCTGGGTTTAGATAAATAAAATCGAATCACACCTCTTTAAAGTTCTAAAATCAAAAAATCCATATTCAACTTAGCTCCTCTAAAATAACGATAGTGTTTCAATCGTGTATTTGTTCTCCTGAGTCAAGTTGTCAGCGTGCTGTTTTTATGGGATAAGTAAAGATAAGGAATCGTCAGTTCCTGTGATTGAAATCAGGCCGCTTGCCTCCATTGATGACTTTCACAGACTGCAAAAATATGCTGATTTTAGGAGAACAGCTTAGGTGACCAAACAATATCTGATGCATCGTTGTCTTATTGCGCCACCAGACTTAGCAGATGATTTTTTTGCCAATACGGTTATTTACCTGGCACGACACGATGCAGATGGTGCACAAGGCATTATCATTAACCGACCTTCTGGCCTACAGATCAAAGAACTGCTCAATGATCTAGAAATTGATGCCGACAATGTGCAACCGCATGAAGTGTTGCAAGGTGGACCTTTGCGTCCAGAAGCCGGTTTTGTCTTGCATACCGGCCAACCGACCTGGCACTCCTCGATTGCGGTGGGTGAAAATGTCTGTATCACTACCAGCAAGGACATTCTGGATGCCATTGCCCACAATGAAGGTGTTGGACGCTACCAGATTGCATTAGGCTATGCCAGCTGGTCAAAAAACCAGCTCGAAGAAGAAATTGCACGCGGTGACTGGCTGATCTGCGATGCCGATATGGACCTGATTTTCAATCTGCCTTATGGTGACCGTTGGGATGCAGCCTACAAAAAGATTGGCGTAGATCGTACCTGGTTTACTTCCGAGATTGGTCATGCCTGATTTTTCCATGCCTCAGCTGATCATGGCCTTTGACTTTGGCACGCAGAAAATGGGCATGGCAGTGGGTCAATCTACGATTCATAGTAGCAATCCCCTGCCACTATTTGCCATGAAAGATGGCATTCCGAACTGGGACAATCTCTTGAAACTGGTCAAGGAATGGCAGCCTAATCTATTTCTGGTGGGTTTACCGTTAAATATGGATGACACTGAATCCGAACTGTCTACGCGTGCACGCAAGTTCGCTCGCAGACTGCATCATCAGACCCATATTGAAACCTTGATGGTCGATGAACGCCTGACCACCCGTGAAGCCCGAGATGAACTGGAACATTATCAAGCGCAAGGCCGTGGCAAACGTTTAGCTGCGGATAGTTTGGCAGCGGCTTTGCTGATCGAGAGCTGGTATCGTGATCCGCAGGGTTTAACGCCTTAAGTTTAAATGAACATTATTTACCCATGTCCAGCATGGGCTTTTTTATGCGCTGGAATTCATAAACCATGCAGAAAACCGTTCAGAACTGAAATTGACGAAACGTTAAATTAATCCGCGGTTGCAAAATCTTGCTCGATTTCATCAGGGCATGTTGCCAGTGCTGCTGGGTTTCTCCTTGCATCACCATCAGTTGTCCATGTTGCAATTGCAACGCGACTTTTTCCTGCGTGCGTTTATGCCGAAAGACAAACTTACGGGTGGCCCCCAAACTGAGCGAGGCTATAGTGGTTTTTCGATGCAGTGACATATCATCATCACTATGCCACCCCATACCCTGCATACCATCCACATATAAATTGGCCAGACAGGAATTAAACTGTTCTCCGGTGTGCTGTTCTATTCTCTGTTTCAGTTGAAGCAAACAGTCATCCCACGGCAAGGCCTGGCGTGCCACACCTGAATAACGATAGTGATAGGCTTGATCGGCATACCACACCACCTGACGTGCAGTCTGGATATGCCGACCATACAATTTCACCTCATCTGACCGCCACGGCAAATGCTGCAAAAAATAGCTCAGATAGGCATCGGCTTCCGTCAGTGTCAATATCAGGCCATGGTCGTAAACCTCACCTTCCCTCGGCAGCAAGTTTGATGGGGTATCGGGCGTAAATAGATCCAGATGCATCACTCCCTCACAGTTATATTATTTGCTATCAGGCGTACTTATGAACATAAAAAAGCCTTTCGTATTGAAAGGCTGATTGTGCAATTAAGGCTGTTTTAAATAAGGCCAGGCCGCTCGCAGGTAAATAAACATCGACCACAATGTTAAGACCACCGCTGTATATAAAAGTGCATAAGCCAACATTTCCAACGGCTGCCAGTTCAGCAAGAAGACACTGATCGCAATCATTTGAAATGCTGTTTTATACTTACCAACTTTTGACACCGCCACACTGGTACGTGCCCCCAACTCAGCCATCCATTCGCGCAACGCAGAAACAGTAATCTCGCGCGAGATAATCACAATCGCAGCAAAGGCCATGGAAATGGTCGGTTGCCATTGCACCAAGACAATCAGTGCAGCCGCCACCATCAGTTTATCTGCCACCGGATCCAGAAAACGGCCAAAGGCAGACGTCTGATTTAAGGTCCGTGCCAGATAACCATCAAACCAGTCCGTGACCGCTGCCAGCACAAAGATTGCAGTCAACAAAATATGTCGAGTCATGCCACCCGTACTTCCACCAATCCCAATGGCAGGAGGCCAGTAGGCAATCAGTAAAAACACTGGAATCAGTGCAATACGTGCCAGCGTTAAAATGTTTGGAATATTCAGGATGCGACCTGTTGTCATAGACACCGCCAGTGTTGTCCCCGTGTTGCATCTCGCGACATGCAACCTGCAAAAATAGAGGATTTATCCCTCTTGAATAGGCGTCACTTTATACGAAATGCCAGAAAGTGTCGACTAGGCAACCCGATCTGATCCAGAGACCGTCTTGTTCACGGGTGGAGGTGAATGCCAATTTTATGCGAACAAATTCACGATAAAGATCAAAAACCCGAAATAAGTCAGAGTTTCTCCGAAACAAGGGCAACCAATCTGTTCACAAAAAATGGACTGCGAAGAATGTGATACTAAAAACATCCGGAAAGTTTCAACAGGTTGCTCTGATACAGAATCGCCAGGTTACTCATGCAGAATTTTATAAATGGTGCGTGCCATCATCGGACCGAGCCCCGGCACCACGGTCAGTTCTTTTTCTGACGCTTTGAGTACACCTTGAATCCCGCCAAAATGGGTCAGCAAATCACGACGGCGTTTCGGTCCCAATCCCGGAATAGCTTCCAGCACGGAGCCAGCACGGCGCTTATCCCGCTTGGCACGATGTTTAGTAATCGCAAAACGATGGGCTTCATCGCGCACCTGCTGAATCAGGTGGAGTGCCTTGCTGTCTTCTGGTAACTGGATTTTTGTGCCATCGGTAAAATGTAAAGTTTCCAGTCCAGGTTTACGCCCTTCCCCCTTGGACACGCCAACCATAAAGGCCTCAAGGCCAAGTTCTTGCATGACGTCCATCGCCATATGCAACTGGCCTTTACCGCCATCAATGAGGAGTAAATCTGGCAGCATATGCTTTTTGTAGCGCCGGGTTAAAGCTTGACGCATCGCGGCGTAGTCATCCCCACCGGTAATGTCTTCAATAGCAAACTGGCGGTAATCACGCTTACGTGCCCCCCCCTGGTCAAAGACCACACAGGAGGCAATCGGGGCTTCACCCATGGTGTGGGAAATATCAAAACATTCGATGCGATCCACTGAACGGCCAAGAGCCTGTTCTAATTGATGGAAACGCTCATTCAGCTCAAAGTGATTTGATAACTGTCCTTTGATGGCATGCTGCACGTTCATGACCGCCAGCTCCTGCCATTCGGCACGGGTTTCACGTACCTTGTGCTTAATCTGAACTTTCTTGTCAAACTGTTGTTGAAAAGCGGCTTCCAGCTCCTGTCGATCCGGCAGTTCAACATTCACGATCAGTTCCACCGGAATTTCATCCGCCACCTGAAAATAGAAGTTGGCAATAAAATCACTCAACATTTGCCCCAGATCATCGCTCAGCATATCCGGAAAATAGCTCTTGCCTCCCAGCATCCGGCCATTACGCACATACATGATCTGCACACAGGTCACCCCCGCCGCATGGGCAATGGCCAGAATATCCGCTTCGCCTTTGATTTTATATACGGCCTGTTGGGCCTGTACTTCACGTAACAGTCCTAAACGGTCGCGATAAAAAACGGCTTTTTCAAATTCCAGCTGTTCCGCGGCAGCCTCCATTTTGCTGATCAGTTCCTGATTCAACTCGCGGGTATCCCCCTGCAAAAAGCGGATCGAGTTTTTCACATCTTCCTGATAAGCCTCAGGGCTGATCAGCCCCACACAGGGCGCGGAGCAACGTTTGATCTGATACTGCAAGCAGGGACGTTTACGTTGAGCAAAATAGCTGTTTTCACACTGGCGCACATTGAACAGTTTTTGCAGGACCAACAGGGTATCCCGTGCACTATAGGCACTTGGGTAAGGACCAAAAAACTTGCCCACCGCATGCTTGCCCTTGCCACGACCACTGGCAATCCGCGGATAAGGCTGGTCGCTAGACACAAAAATATAAACGTAGGATTTGTCATCCCGCAGCAGGATATTGTACGGGGGACGGTGCAGTTTGATCAGGTTCTGTTCGAGCAGCAACGCTTCGGTTTCACTGCGTACCACTAGCGTTTCAATATCATGAATCCGTGCCACCAATGCCTGAGTTTTTGGATGTTCGATGGTTTTGACGAAGTAACTGGAGACACGGTTTTTCAGATTTTTGGCCTTACCCACATACAACAGTTCGCCATCCTTACCCAGCATTTTATATACGCCAGGCAACTGGGTCATATGCGCCAAAATCTTTTCGATATGTTCGCGTGCGTTTTCGTTCACATCCAGCCTATTTCTGTCATCACTTTTGCTCTGTGACATGATGTGCTGCTTCGCTTCTATTTTTCAAGTTGGTTCTCTATAAAACTCAACCCACAATCTTTGGATCAGCTTAGTTAACCAGTAATAGAATGCAAACCGGACTTTTTAACGCTCCTCGCGCACAACAATGCTATAGCCCAGAACAATCATCTGATTGCTAAAGCCTATAAGTCGTTTCAGACAATTTTGTTATGCTCTGCGCAACAGCCGGATGAAGAAGTAACCGCATGTCGACCCAATCCCCAAACCCGTCTTTTGCTCAGCCTTTCATACCGAATACCACAGCATCCGCCAAGGATAAAATGATCGGCAAACCGCGTTTTCATTTTGAGCCACAGCAGGTGATGCAGCGCTTACGGGCACGAATTATCGGACAAGATACGGCGCTGGGTGAAATCGAGAAAATGCTGCAGGTGGTGAAAGCAGATTTCTCCAATCCAGAACGGCCCTTGGCGGTCACCTTGATGCTTGGCCCCACCGGCGTAGGCAAAACTGAAACTGTGCGTCTAATCAGTGAAGCCATTTATGGCCGTAGTGATGCATTTTGCCGGATCGACATGAACACCTTGGCGCAGGAACATTATGCGGCGGCACTGACTGGTGCCCCTCCCGGCTACGTGGGTTCCAAAGAAGGCAACACGCTGTTTGATGAAGTGGCCATTCAAGGCTCGCATACCCGCCCAGGTATCGTGTTATTTGATGAACTGGAAAAAGCCAGTACCGAAGTCATTCGCAGTTTACTGAATGTGCTCGATACCGGAAAACTGACCTTGTCCGCAGGCACCAAAACCATCGATTTCCGCAACTGCATGATTTTCATGACCAGTAATGTCGGTGCGCGTGCGGCACAGGAATATCTGGACAAACTCAGTTATCTCCCAGAAAAGGCACAAAGTCTGTTATTAAAACGCCTGCCCGCACAGCGTTTGATTGAGAAAGTGTTACACCGCCAGTTTGATCCAGAATTTTTAAACCGGATTGACCGCACCCTGCATTATCTTCCGGTTCAGGAAAATGCCCTGCCGCGTCTGGTTGAGATCGAAATGGAAAAACTCAATCAGCGCCTGCAACACCAGAAACGCCGGGTTCAGCTCAGCACAGCGGCCCAAGCCCATTTTTATCAAGGTCATGATATCCGTTTTGGTGCCCGACATCTGGCGCGTAAAATGCGTACCGAACTGGAACCGGTACTTGCGGCGTATTTTCTGCAGTATCCTGAACAACTTGAGGTGCAGATCGATTGCCAGCAAGGACAATTACACGTGATCGCGACAGCTCCCCTAACAACATGATGACAGCATCGGTTGGGGAACTGCATGGATGATGCGTTAAGGTGCCACAGCGTTACAGGCCGCTAATGCTTTTGAACCCTGTTTCCATTGCTGTCCGGTTGAATCACGGTATTGCTGAATCTTGCCAATTTTTCGAGTGAGATCCTGACAGGCTTCTAGTGACAAGCCCACTCCCCAAGGACCGGTCATGGCACATTCACGGCCATTACAATTCCAGACCACCTGCACGCCACCCGGGATTTGTGTAATAACCTGCCCCTGATGTTTGCTTTGCGCATACCAGGTATTCATTCCGATTGCAGGGGCGGCACGAGATGGCCGATTACATTGCGCCAATTCTGCCGAACCCGCTGCCCAGGCCTGACCGGCTGAATTGCCGTAACTCTGAATCGGCCCAACTTTTGCCACCAGCTGTTGGCAAGATTCCATGGATAGCCCAGCCCCCCAAGGGCCCGACATTTCACAACGTTGTCCATCACACTGCCATTGCACAACTGCACCGCCAGAAATTCCGGCATTCACCTTTCCCACATGCGGACTTTCAGCAGTCCACGTTGTCGCATGGGTCAAGCCCACCAATGCTAGAAGTCCAACCCCAAATAATCCTTGTTTGATGCGCATGTTAAACCCGCTTTCTATTGTATTGATGATTTTTGCATCATATTGGAGTTCATCCGGTTTTGGCTATATTTTTGTAAAATCAGTCACATGCTTGGCCATAAAAAAACGCCCCATGCGGAGCATTTTGATTGAAGATCTAAAACACATATGGCCGAATAAAGATCAGGAAGAAAATTCCCAGCATCAGCACCCATTTCAGAATGTAATACAAAGTCCGGTTCGATTTCTTCAGCGCCTTGGCTTTGATGCGGATTTGGTAGACATAACCAAACAGTTTATTGAGACCACCGGTCTGATCGCCTGCTTCATTCGGTGAACTGGCTGCCGTCATCACCTTACGTCCAAACCAGTGATTAAAACCTTCCATCAATTTGGATTTAAGCGGACGTTCCACATCTGCAAAGAAGATAATCCGGTTCTGGTCAGTTTTATTTTCGGCATAGTGGATATAGGTTTCATCAAACACCACACTCTCGCCATCACGCCAGGAATAACGCTGACCATCCACATCAATAAAACAACGGTCATCATTTGGCGTCATCAAGCCCAAGTGATAGCGTAAAGAACCGGCATACGGATCACGGTGACGCACCAGACGGCTATCGGGTGCAAGTTCGGTAAACATCGCCGCCTTAATCGAAGGCAAGGTTTTCAGCAAGGCCGTGGTTTTCGGACACAACTCAGCGGCAGAAGGATGTGCCGAGTCATACCATTTCAGGTAGAAACGTTTCCAGCCAGTTTTAAAGAACGAGTTAAATCCTAAATCATCATAACTACTGGATGCCTTGATGCCGCCTTGAGCATACAGCGCCTTGGCTTCATCACGGATCATTTCCCAGTTCTCATCCAGCACCTTCAGATCTTTAAAATACTGGGTCTCGATATAAGGCTGATTCGGCACCTTGGAAAACAGGTACATCAGGAAATTAATCGGGGCGAGCAGCGTTGAATGATCAAAAAACTGACGATAAAACGAGTGACGCACTTTACCGCGATGCTGAATATACAGGGCGGAAATCACGAAAATCGCGAGGATGATCCATTTAATCATATGACCACTCAATTACACGACAAGGGCAGCAGACAGTTTCTGGCAGGCTGCCAAAGTTACTAAAATGAAAAAAATTGGGCGATTTTAACAAAAAATTAACTTTGAGGGCATAAACAATTCCGCAACGCTGCAGAACCCTTTTTGACACAATAAAAAACCGGAACTTGTATTTCAATTGACTGTATTGACCCAATGTCTTGCGATTTCCATTTTAGATTTTGCAGCGATCTTCACTCAGACTTGAATCACAGCTTGATGAAATCCAAAATAAAACCATCTGCTTACTCATAACTCAAAATCCGGCAGCAAAAACATCTAGACCACTTCTACGTCCTCACTGCAAAAAATTAGTGACCCTAGCGTCACGGCTTGATACAACTTGTGATATTTATTTTCCAAGCAGTTAACGTAAGATTAAGCAAATCTCGAGGTGTGCAGGACAGGTACACCCGCTTTATGACATCAACACAATCGTCCTCCAAAATAAAGGAGATCAGGGCATGATCCACGCTGGCAATGCCATTACCGTCCAGATGCTTGCGGACGGAATCGCAGAATTCCGCTTTGACTTACAAGGTGAGTCAATTAATAAATTCAATCGTGCAACAATCGAAGATTTCCAGGCCGCGATTAATGCCGTGAAAGCCCATCCAGAAATTCAGGGTCTGATCGTGACTTCGGGTAAATCCACCTTTATCGTCGGTGCTGACATCACTGAATTTGATGAAAATTTCGCTCGAGGTGAACAGGGCATCGTCGACTGGTTATTGCCAAGTCATGATGTATTTAGCGGATTTGAAGATCTGGATATTCCGAAAGTGGCGGCGATTAATGGCATCGCTTTTGGCGGTGGTTTTGAGATGTGCCTGGTCTGCGAATACCGTGTTATGTCAGATCAGGCACAGGTCAATCTGCCTGAAATCAAACTGGGCCTGATTCCGGGCTTTGGCGGAACCATCCGTTTGAGCCGTGTCATCGGGATTGATAATGCCATTGAATGGATGACACTGGCCACACCGAAAAAAGCACAAGACGCACTGAAAGATGGCGCGGTAGATGCAGTTGTAGCAGCCGACCAGCTCCAGGCTGCGGCATTAGATTTGGTCAAACAGGCAATTGCGGGGCGTCTGGACTGGCGTGCCAAACGTCAGGAAAAAATTGACCCGGTCAAACTCAGCGCACTTGAACAAATGATGGCATTTAACAGTGCACGTGGTGTGGTTTTTGCCAAAGCCAATCCAGCACAGTATCCGGCACCAAAAATTTTGCTGGATTCACTCGAAGCTTCTGCCAGCCTGCCGCGTGATGAAGCCGTTAAAATCGAGGCACAAAACTTTGCCAAAGTCGCAGTCACACCACAGGCTGAGGCTCTGATTGGTCTGTTCCTGAATGACCAGATCGTAAAAAAGACTGCGAAAAAATATGAAAAAGGCGCACATCCGGTCAATCAGGCGGCGGTGCTGGGTGCCGGCATCATGGGGGGCGGGATTGCCTATCAATCCGCAGTGAAAGGCACGCCAATCATCATGAAAGACATTGGCAATCCACAGCTTGCACTGGGTATGTCGGAAGCCAACAAATTACTGACCAAACAGGTGGAACGCCAGAAACTCACCCCTGCCAAAATGGGGGAAACTCTGGCACGTATCCGTCCAAGCTTAAGCTATGACGAGTTTAAAGAAGTCGATATCGTGATCGAAGCTGTCACGGAAAATCCAAAAATCAAGGAAGCCGTGCTGCTTGATACCGAAAGCAAGGTTCGTGACAATACCATCATCGCATCCAATACCTCGACCATTTCCATTACCCGCTTGGCCAAAGCGCTGCAGCGTCCGGAAAACTTTGTCGGTATGCACTTCTTTAACCCGGTGCATATGATGCCCTTAGTGGAAGTGATCCGCGGTGAAAAAACTTCGGATGAAGCAATCGCGACTACAGTGGTCTTGGCACAAAAAATGGGGAAAACCCCAATCGTGGTCAATGACTGTCCGGGCTTCCTGGTCAACCGCGTACTGTTCCCGTATTTTGGTGCTTTCGACTTACTGCTAAAAGACGGCGCAGATTTCCAGCAAATCGACAAGGTCATGGAGAAATTTGGCTGGCCGATGGGTCCTGCCTACCTCATGGATGTGGTCGGAATCGATACCGGCGTGCATGGTGCCGAAGTTATGGCCGAAGGTTTCCCCGATCGCATGAAACCGAATTTCAAAGGCTCCATTGAAACACTGTATGACGCCAAACGTTTAGGCCAGAAAAATGATGTCGGTTTCTATCAATATGAACTGGACAAAAAAGGTAAAAAAGCCAAAAACGTTGACCCAACCACCTACGACATTATTGCGCCCGTCGTGACCGGTGAAAAACGTGAGTTCGATCCGCAAGATATTATTGATCGCATGATGCTGGCGTTATGTAACGAAACCGTGCGCTGTCTGGAAGACAAGATTGTCGCGACTGCGGCCGAAGCCGATATGGCCATGATCATGGGAATTGGCTTCCCGGCCTTCCGTGGTGGCCCATGCCGTTATATCGACCAGACCGGTGTGGCTGAATATGTCGCGCTGTGCAACAAGTACGCCTATCTGGGCAAAGCCTATGAAGCACCGCAAATGCTGCGTGACATGGCTGAAAACAATCAGAAATTCTACGGTTAAGGAGCAACGTGAATGACTACTTTAAATCCACGTGACGTTGTGATTGTAGATGGCGTACGTACTGCAATGGGAAAATCGAAAAACGGCATGTTCCGTCATGTCCGTGCTGACAGCATGTCCGCCGAACTGATCCGTGCGCTGGTTGCACGTAACCAGTTTGATGTGAATGAAATTGAAGACGTGATCTGGGGCTGCGTGAACCAGACCCTCGAACAAGGCTGGAATATTGCACGTAATGCCAGTCTGCTGGCAGATTTGCCGAAAACCGTGGCTGGCCAAACCGTTAACCGCTTATGTGGTTCATCCATGCAGGCAATTCATACCGCAGCAGGACAGATTGCCACCAACCAGGGTGACATTTTCATTATTGGCGGTGTTGAACATATGGGGCATGTCAGCATGATGCATGGTGTGGACATTAACCCAGAAGCCTCGAAACATTATGCCAAAGCCTCCAACATGATGGGGTTAACTGCTGAAATGCTCGGCCGGATGAATGGGATTAGTCGTGCAGAACAGGATGCTTTTGGTGTGGAATCACACCGCCGTGCCTGGGCAGCGACTCAAAGCGGTGCTTTCAAGAATGAAATCGTCGGTATTGAGGGCCACGATGCCAACGGCTTCAAAATCCTCTGTGACATTGATGAAGTCATCCGTGCCGATGCCAACCTAGAGTCTTTTCAGGCGCTCAAACCTGCCTTTGATCCGAAAGGGGGTTCTATCACGGCAGCAACCTCTTCCGCACTTTCCGATGGTGCATCAGCCATGCTATTAATGTCCGCCGAGCGTGCCCAGGCACTCGGTTTACAACCACGTGCAGTGATCCGTTCTATGGCTGTGACTGGTTGTGATGCTGCAATCATGGGCTATGGCCCAGTTCCGGCGACACAAAAAGCCCTGAAACGTGCCGGCCTTAAAATTGAAGATATCCAGACTGTTGAGCTAAATGAAGCCTTTGCAGCACAAGGGTTGTCTGTACTGAAAGGTTTAGGTCTTTATGACAAACAGGACATCGTGAATTTGAACGGCGGGGCAATTGCCTTGGGTCATCCGCTTGGCTGCTCCGGCGCACGTATTACCACGACGCTGCTGAATGTGATGGAACAACAAGACACCCAGATTGGACTGGCGACCATGTGTATCGGTTTAGGACAAGGGATCGCCACCATTATTGAACGTGTTTAAGCCCGAAAATTGATAGAAAAATCCCCGTTTGATACGGGGATTTTTTTCGTAATTCTACAGATTATTTATGCAGCAATTCCTGCATCAGCCATTGCATATAATTGTCGCGATCCATAAAATCCGGTGCCTTGCCGGTATTTAAACAATATTGACGGTGATTAAATTCAATAATGATCTGTTCAGTATGATGACGGTCATCAATGAGGCGAAAATACTGATGGAAAAAGAAGCGGTTTTTTCCCCAGTTATTGAGTCGTTCTAATTTGGGATGTGTTTTATTTTCCAGAAATTCAAAATACATCTGTTGAATATCATCAAAGACCCCGATGGTCGTCATCGCGTCACCTGCCTCTCGATGTGTGATCTATGCCAACAGCACAGAGCTTAGCGCAGCATTTTGAATTTTCCGTGACAATTCATGTGCAGGGTGTCATTTCAGACCTACACTGTGGTTATAACTTTTGTTCCACAGCTCTGGCGTTTTGCTTTTTAATCTGTTCCATCTGGGCATTCAGTTGGAAGATTTCTCTATACAAGGTATTAAACTGTTGCACCGCTTGATCCTCATAAAACATAAAAGTCTGGTTCTTTCGCATCCATTTATACTGCTGCAAAATCCCGAAGATCGACTCGGCTTTCAGCAAAACCTGCTGTTCAAGCTCAAACAAGGCATGGGTCTGGTCACTTTTTTGACTTTCTCGCAAACTGTCCGCAAGTTGTTGACGAAAGCGTGCTTTGATCGGTAAGTTTTTTGCCTGTTCTAAAGCCAATTGCACGCGTTGTTCATTCTGCTGCTGATAACGATCCGTCAAGCTATGTACCTGCTGCAGCATCTGTTTGGTTTGCGAATAATTCTGTTGGCGGTCTTGCTCCAGGCGTTCGATATCTAAAAACTTGTGCCAGTTGAGTGCATGCAATTCACGCAGATATGCATTACGCGCTTCCGTATTTTCAATCATTTGGGTCAGTACAAAATTCGCTATGACCTGATAATCGTCTTTTAAACGCTCATCTTGAATCGGCACGTTCATGGGGGTCAACCAATCCTGCGCCTGTTCATAAATCAGCGCCATCTTTTCCTGCATGACGGTTTGATAGGTCTGCAACTGGACTGCTTCCTGCTGCTGCACGTGATATTGATAAAACAGCAAAGCAAACACCGTACAGGTGGCGAATCCCAAAATGATAAAGATACGGCGCATAGGCAGCTCCAACCTTCTGTTTTTTAAAATCTTAAACTGAAGTGGAGCAGAAAAATGTTACAATTTGCACACATCACGGAAGATTTTTGAATGCTTCAACATACTTGAGCATGCTTTCTATACGCTGGTTTTTATTGCTCAACCACTCTTTCAAACAGCCGCGGATCACCCTATCATCCTGTCTAAAGACAATCATAGAGAATTCCCATGCGTGTAGATATCTGGTCAGATGTGGTCTGTCCGTTCTGTTATATCGGCAAAAAACGTCTTGAAGCTGCGGCAGCACAAGCAGGAATCGAACTCGAAGTCCACTGGCACAGTTATGAACTGGATCCGGATGCACCGGAAAAACATGCGGTAAGCAACACGGAACGTCTGGCGCAAAAATATGGCCGCAGCATTGAAGACATGCAACAAATGCAGCAGCAAATCGCAACGATGGCAGCGGAAGAAGGCATTGTGTTTAACTGGCAGCAAGCCAACTCGGGCAATACTTTCAATGCCCATCGCATCATTCATCTGGCACAAAGCAAAGGACTGGGTAACCAGGCAGAAGAAGCCTTTTTCTATACCTATATGACTCAGGGCTTACCAATCGGTGAACGGGAAACCCTGGAAGACGTGGCAGCACGCATCGGTCTGGAAGCAGCTGAAGTCGAATATGTACTCGATACCGACCTGTTCGCCGATTTTGTCCGTCATGACGAACAGATTGCCCAGGAACAGCTTAAAGTCACTGGCGTGCCGTTTTTTGTTTTTGAGCAACGTGTGGCATTATCCGGTGCACAACCGCGTGAAGTGTTTATTCAGGTCATGGAAAAAGTACTCCAGGATACCGAAGCGACTCAGCTGCAGACCGAACAGGCAGCACTGTGCCAGGATGATGCCTGCGAGATCACTGATAAGTAAGCTGATTTAGGCTTTCTGTATTGCACTCGCCAAAAAAATCCCCGTGTCATACGGGGATTTTTATATCGAAATAGATGATTATTCAACCAAGAACGTTACTTTTAGATTCACACGATATTCAACAATCTGATTATTCTGAATCACCACATTTTGTTCATTAATCCAGGCACCTTGTACGTTATGGATTGTTTCTGTCACTTTGGCAATTCCGCTCTGAATAGCATCTTCAAAACTGCGGTTACTGCTGGCATTCACTTCAACAACTTTGGCAATAGACACGGCTGATCCCTCTGGTTTTATCATTGTGCCGTCTAATTTAGCGCCAATTGGATGGTAAAACTGCGAAAGTAAAGAATCGCTAGCAGAAGTGCTACACAACGCTACCATTGGCAGTTAAACAATAATATTTACATGATGCTCTGCTTAAGAAAATTCGTCTAAACATTCTATTAAGCTCTTTATCTTTCAGCTTTTTCTCTTGGAAAACGGCAAGAAAAAGTTTCCAAACCATCAAAAAGACCTCTTATCTTTACTACAAAAACTGCTTCAAAATTACTAAAACGCCGCCTAGATTTACAGCCTCACAACAGCACCACTAGCCAATCTCTTTAATATGAAGAAGATTCGATTTTATAAATTAGAGGACTTTAATCATGCCAACCATCGAAAACCAACCAAATAACGATACACAAAGCAGCCAGCCATTTACTTCACCTGTTTCTTCGACCAATGCTTTTGATACTTCTGCCAAGCAAAATGCCAAGAAAATACAGCAGCAACTCAACAATAAAATCTCGCATCTTTCGCCGACCGTGAAAGGCGTGATGATCGGTGCAGTCGCCGGGAGTGTTCTGCCGGTCTTTGGTACCGTGAGTGGTGCAATTATTGGGGGAATTGCCGGTAAAATTTATCAACGCAAATGCAGAACTGCCCATCATTAAGTTTCACGGATTATGTTATTTTTGGCTTGTATTGGCCTGACTTTTAAATCCAGCTCTTGCATGGAGGGAGCTGGAAACATTAACTTTTGTCCCATCAATATTCTGTTTGGTCTAAAAACGCTGTTTGTATCTCATTTCTCCTTTTCCGCTTATGTTGAACAATTGTAAATATTGTTCAGCAGACAAACATTTACCCTAAGCTGCCGAATTATTGCACAGTTTTTCCAGATGGATCGGTCTAGACTCAAGCAGATTTAGGCTGAGATTGCTTGCAGTCCTCCTAGATTGATCACAATTTAGAACCATGGGAAAAAGATGATGAATACAATGAAAACGATTTTATCGGTTGCGGTGATTGCAGTCTCTGGCCACACTTTGGCTGCACCAGGTAAGGCACCGGTTGCTCCCGCACAAAAAATGATGCACGTTCCTGCACACGCACAGTCTGCCAAAATGTTAGCAACACAAAAAGCAGAAGCAGCAAAACAGCACGGTCAGCAACAAGCACAGGCTGCACACGCACAAGCTCAACTCAAACAAGAAGCCGCACAGATCAAAGTTGCTGAAGTACAGCAGACACACCTTGGATCTGGCTCAGCTCACGCTGCGGTAAAAGTAGAAAAAACCATCCCGACAGCTCAAGCAACACCACCGGCGAATGTCCCAGCGGTTGCTGCAGAAATCGCACAACACAAGTCACAAGCGGAACAGCTCATTCAGCAACAGCCTGAACAAGCAAAGCCAGTCGTTCAACCGCAGGCATCTCAAACGGAAGTGAAAAAAGAGAAAAAAGGCTGGTTTAGCTGGTTCAAAAAATCTGCGTGATTTTAACTTCCAAGAAGATCTGATTTTATAGGTCTTCTTGAGATTCTTATTAGTTGAAATTAGAGTCACTTGACAAAATTACAGAGCAAAAAAATAATCTACTCCTTAAACAAGATATAATTTCTAAATTATAAGCAATTGTTATTTAATGCCATTATTTTTTTAAATTTAACTTAATTTTATCTTGTAATTTTTTACCAGTTATTTATTGTTATTTTTTGTGAATAAACCCTGTGTTAGTTTCAAATCGAATATCATTCTGTTCAATTCAATATTGATCACCCCTGATAGTTTCTAGCTTCATTGCAAGATTACTTTAAACCTTCCGGTTTAAAATAATCATTCCAACAGAGCCTTTTCCATCTACGATACGACTTCCACTCTTCTATCATTTTCATCGAATTGATAAAAACCCTGGAAAATCCACTGGTATATTTTGCCAATTATCCCTTCTTATAAAAATCAACACAGTTCACAAAAACACCTTAAAAAGTTAACCAACCAACAGGACGATCAATCATTGTTGATCTAAGCACGAGATGGGAATGGCACGTCTTGCTCATGTAATCGAAAGGCAAAACCTTATAATCAAGGATTGAACGATCAATCAAATGAAGGGCTGAGCGAATGCAACAACTTCAAGCGGTGATTCAAGGCCAGCTTCCTCCCCAACAGGTCGATTTACAGCATTTGCTTCATCTTGCCGAGCAACATACTCAACCGGCTTCGAGTGAATACAAGTTACTTGAATTAGCAATCAATATTGTTCTGGCCAGTTATTTAGACCAAGCCTTAGAACACCTATAAGTAAGAGACAGGTATGAATCTGGTTGAAAAATCAAAACTAATTCAGGAAATACAACAACTTATATCTAAGTTACAGCAACCTTCATTGACTTTATTTGAACGTGCCAAGAGCCACCAGCGCCTTAAAGATATTTTTCAGTCTTGTGATGACGCCATTTTTCAAAAACAGCTTGGAGCATTTAAAGAGCGCTTGTACCCAAGTCAAGCCCTGCAGGAACGTTTACTCAACAGCCACTATCAGTTCAGTTTTTGCGGTCTGTTTGAAGCTCACGATGATTTACAGCAACAATTAAAAAATGCAACGGATACACGTTGGGGTTTAACCCATCAGAAGGCGTATGGCTGGGAGATCGGACTCAACAGTCCGGATCAGGAAAACCCGATTTATTATCCCGCGCAGTCTTTAGAACAGTGTTTTCATTGGCTACAACAATGTCAACAAGATGGTTTATTAAAAAGCGATGATCAGTTGCAGCCGGTTGTTCCTGTCTTGACTACCCTGCAGCCTTCCACACAACAGCGATCACAATCCACCACCAGACTAACGCCTGCATCTATTTCACCAAGTGCAAAAGTAACTGATCAAGACGCTTCCTCAACAGCGACTGTTACAAAGTCTTATCCGGCTGACCCAACGCATAAAAAAACCATTTTTGAACCAATTTCAACCGAGTTGCAGCTGGAAGAACTACACTGCCGCGTCAATCCGCTGAAAAAGAAGTCAGCCCAGCAGGAAAACCTGTATCAGCTCGTCATTCAACAACAAGAACATGCTGCATTTTTAAATCTGTATAGCTGTAACCCGCGTCCAGAAAAAATCATCAATCGCCCGGTTTACCTTGCTGAACAGATCGACAAACGCGGCTGTTTTATTCGGTATATTGCCGTGCTGGGGGCAGAAAACCAGATGCAGGCCATGCGTCTGCTGATGCAGATTGCAGGCATGCATCAACAGGAACTTGCTGCGATTAAAGCGTGTGAATGGGCTGAGTTTAAATCTCACTGTGACCATTTAGAAAGCCTGTACCAAGTCTACAGCGCACAAGAAAAAACTTTATGGCAAAAAGCACAATATCAGGCTTTTGTTCCTGTTAGTCTGCTGCATACGCATAAATTTATTGCCTTTGAAGAAACGCCCGCAACTTACAGTACACCGCTGATTTTGCTCAAAGAACGGCAGAAAATTCGCGTGGTTCACGGCAAGTCACGTTTACAGCTCTCTGCCGATGAATCCGTGTATCCCTCTCTGTTACTGGACCGTCAGGATGCGGTGACCTGGCAAGTCATCCAGCAAACCCTGCAACAGTTAACACCACCCATCGAAGCCCAGCAGCTGTATCAAGCCATCCTACAGAATTTAAAGGCATCCGATACTACAAAAATTGCTTAATTTTTGTAGTTGGCTCTTGATTTAATGTAATAAATCAACAACAGTTGAATAGAACAATATTGATAATAAAGAATGAACAATGATTAGAGCCAAAAGATTATTTGTGCCGCAAGGGATTCTATGTGCACTACTCGGCCTATCGAGCGCTTCTGTTTGGGCGGAAGAAGCACAATTCTCTGCATCGGTTATCACCACGACTACAATCAAGGCAACGGAACCTGCTAAAAGCGATCACCTGCTCGACCAGATCCCCCGCTGGATTGATGCCACCCCCACGATTTTTCCACCACAATCAGCACATCATATTGTGCCTCCCACCCAAGAAACGGAAAACCTGACCTGGGTCGACCAAAAACAGCAACAGATGCGCCAATGGGCCGATAAAACCTCCAATAAAATTGACAACTGGTTTGGTGAGGCCGATCCCAATCAACCCGGCTCAGCCACGCTACGGGTGATTATAGACAATCGCTGGACCAAACATGATGACTATGAAATCAAACCGCGTATTCGCGGCAAGATTAAACTCCCTACCTTAGAACGCCAACTGAGCCTGGTTTTTGGTGATGACTCGCTGGATAACGAACTGAGTAACAACGTGGCGATTACCAATGAAAATCCCGGTCCAGGCACAGATAAGATTATTAATGAAAAACGCAGTCGTGAAGAGAACAGTTCCTTTGCCTTGCGCTGGTCAGAGATTTCATCACGTCTGCCTTTTGCAACCGATCTCGATTTGGGTTTACGCTCCGGTGACGATCTGTATATCCGTTTAAAAGCCTCGCGGGAATGGCCACTCCGCAATGATTTTACGTTTTATGCCGAACAGATTTATCGCTATGGCCTAGACAGTGAAAATTATGCGCGAACCAACCTTGAACTGACCCATGCCCATCCAGACAAACCACTACTGTCGAACCAGTTTGCGTTAATCTATGCCGATGAGCAGGAAGATGATCTGACCTGGGATAACCGCACTTTCCGGCAGCACCAGTTTTTCGCTGGCAACACCTTTAACTATGGCCTTTATACCGGCGGCTTTTACAACGATAGTGACTTGCGTTTAAACAGTTGGGGACCCTTTGTGTCTTGGCGTCAGCCTTTATGGCGTGAATGGTTTTTCGTGCAGGGAGATCTGAATTATTTTAATGACCATCGCGAAGACCGCAGTCATTATGCCCGTGCCCTACTACGTCTTGAAGCCTTATTTTAAAGCTTATAAAAAACCCTGAATATTCAGGGTTTTTTCTTCACCAGCCAATTATTTTAATAATAGGCTATTAATACGCTTCACATAAGCAGCAGGATCTTCCGGCAAGCCACCTTCAGCAATCACGGCCTGATCAAAAATCACGTTAGCCAAATCATCAAACTGTGCTGAGCCTTCCAGTTTTTTCACCAATGGATGCTCCGGATTGATTTCCAGAATCGGTTTCATTTCTGGTACTTCCTGACCGGCTTGTTTCAGCATACGGATCAATTGTGGGGACAATTCACCTTCACCTGTTACCAAGCAAGCTGGAGAATCCACCAAACGTGTAGTGACACGGACTTGCTTGGTTTTGTCTTTTAACGATGCTGTCAGCTGATCCACCACTGACTTGAACTGCTCTGCCGCTTGCTCAAGGGCTTTTTTCTCTTCGGCATCTTGCAGATCACCGAGATCAACCGCACCTTTGGACACGTTTTGCATTGGTGTACCGTCAAACTCGTGCACGAAGTTCATTGCCCATTCATCCACGCGATCTGCCATCAACAAGACTTCAATGCCTTTTTTCTTGAAGAGTTCCAGTTGTGGCGAGTTTTTGGCTGCAGCGAGGCTTTCCGCAGTCACATAATAAATCGCTTTCTGGCCCTCTTTCATACGTGCCTTATAATCTGCCAATGAAGTGCTGATCTCTTCATTCGTAGAGGTCGCAAAACGCAGCAGTTTTAAGATACGCTCACGGTTACTGAAATCTTCCCCTAAACCTTCTTTCAGCACAGCACCAAATTCAGCATAGAATTGCTTGAATTTTTGCTGATCTTTTTCATCGTCCGATTTCGCTAGACTATCTAGCATAGTCAAGATACGACGGGTGTTGCCTTCACGGATGGTTTTGACATCACGGCTTTCTTGCAATAATTCACGACTGACGTTGAGTGGCAGATCCGCACTGTCGACCACACCCTGCACAAAGCGCAGATAATTCGGTATCAAGTTATCCGCATCGTCCATAATGAACACGCGTTTTACATACAGTTTGATGCCCGCCTTGGCTTCGCGGGTAAAAATGTCATGTGGGGCTTTCGCCGGAATATACAGCAACTGGGTATATTCTGTGCTACCTTCTACGCGGTTATGTGTCCAGGCCAATGGCGCTTCAAAAGCATGGCTCAGATTTTTATAGAACTCGGTATATTGTTCTTCACTAATCTCGTTTTTATTTCGCGTCCACAACGCACTGGCTGAGTTAATGGTTTCCCATTCATCAGTTTGCACCATTTTGCCGCCTTTCGGTTCTTCACCTTCAGCGACTTCTTCTTCCTGCCAGACTTCTTTTTGCAGCTGGATTGGCAGGCTAATATGGTCGGAATACTTGTTGATGATCTGTTTGACTTTCCACGCTTCTAGGTACTCTAAGGCATCTTCACGTAAATGCAGGATAATATCGGTCCCACGCGCGGCTTTGCTGATCTGCTGAACCTCAAATTCACCGGTACCACCGCTAATCCAGCGCACGCCTTCATCAGCCGACAAACCGGCACGACGTGACTCTACCGTGATCTTGTCCGCAACAATAAATCCCGAATAAAAACCGACCCCAAACTGGCCGATCAATTGTGCATCGGCTTTTTGATCACCGGTTAATTTCGACATGAAGTCTTTGGTTCCCGATTTGGCAATGGTGCCCAAATGCTCGATCGCTTCCTGCTGGCTCAAACCAATGCCATTATCGGAAATTGTCAAGGTTTTATGTTCTTTATCCAAAGTAATCCGCACCTGCAAATCCGGATCATTTTCATAATATTCTGGATGATTGATGCCCTCAAAACGCAATTTGTCGCAGGCATCTGAAGCATTCGATACCAACTCACGCAGAAAGATTTCAGGATGAGAATAAAGAGAATGGGTAACCAGATGTAACAACTGTGCGACTTCAGCCTGGAAACTATAATTTTGTGCAGTAGTCTGCTCGCTCATTGATCTCTCCTTTATATTCACAAGGCAATGTTTTTATTGAATGCTTTATGAAATGGAGGATCGGTTTAATTTTTCAATCCTAGAAAATAAATTTTTTATCGGTCATCTTGCATTTAAAATGGACCCTGTTGATAAATGCGATTCATATGTGCATCTAGTATTTTCTGACGCATTTGATACTGATGCTGTAAACAGCGAACCGACTCCTGGCATTGATTACGCAAGCGTAACCATTTCACCTGTTGTTGCTGAATAATGTCGCGATTCCCCATTGGAACCAGACGGAGCAAGATGTGATAGGTCGTTGCCATTCGCACATCTGCATCATTCAAACTACGATGTGCACAAATTTTCAATTCCGTTTTCGTCTTGGCCAATTCACAGGGAAAACTAGCCGCCTGTAGCGGAGTGAAAATAGCCACACTATTCATCAGCAATATATAGATTATCCATTTGAACATTTTTATCTCTCCATTTTTTATTCTTTGATTGAGTCTAAAAAGCACGTCTCGCGACAACAATAGAACTCTTCATCTACTTTGGTGAAAAAATGTAGTTTATTTTTTACTTCATTCCATGCAATAAAAAAGCCCCATTGTTTTAATGGGGCCGCGCAACTTTTTTTATATTATTTTGATGCTTTTTATTATTAGAATTTGTAGCTATAACCAATAGTGTAAACAATCGGATCGATATCTAAATCGAATTTCTCTTTACCTACTGCTGCTGCTGTTGCAGCATCCAAGGTTACTTCAGGACTTAAATCCGCATAACGAACGTCAGCAAAGACTCCCCAGTTTTTCGCATCAGCAGGTTGGAAATTAAAACCGATTTGAGCAGCTAAACCAAAGTCTTCTTTCACATCTTTGGCTACACCTTCTTCATCCCATGCAATAAATGCGGTACCGCCCACACCAATATATGGCGTAAAACGAGTTGAGTTTTTAAAATGATATTTTGCAGTAAGCGTTGGAGGTAGTTGTTTAATTTTAGCTACTTTATCACCATTCAATAAGACATCATGGCCGACAGGTGCAGCTAACAACAATTCTGCAGAAAATGGTGTATTACCAAAAAAGTATTCTACTGATGGTGTAAAAGCAAGTTCATCATCGGCTTCGACTATAGCCCCTGGAACTAAAGTTGTATCAGCTGTAGGTGCAATCGCACTCGCACCCACTTTCACTTGCCAGCCACCGGCAAAAGTTGCAGAAGACATACCCAATAAAGTAATAATTGCAGCTTGTTTTAACATAATAAATCACCCCTTTAATTCATATTTTTATAATAAACATGGGTTTTAATATTACGCAATATCCATTACTCATATATTTATCAATTTATTTTTAATACATTGTTTTTAAATGCAATTTATTTTAAATTGACCGCACAGGTTGGTTTTAAATACCAAGCAAGTTAATCAAGATAATTTATTATTATTCCGACCTTTTTAATATAATTTATTTTAAATACATCTTTTAAAATGAACTGCATTATTGAATAAAAATTCATCTAATCAAGGTAAGAATCAGCAAAAATTAAAAAATTTTCGAGTCGCTAGGGTCTGTCATCAATTAGCTTGAGAAAATTTAACCTGTCCTCATTATTTTTTCATGACTAAACGCTATGTATTAAGAGATGATCAGTGGGAACAGATTAAGGATCTGTTGCCCGGACGAGCGAGTACTGTTGGAGTAAC
>JAJUIK010000010.1 GCA_029267635.1 Moraxellaceae bacterium
GTCGATTTGTGAGTAATCTTTCGCTTCACCGCCGTAAGTTTTTGCACAGATCGTTGCAATTGCAGCAGTAAGAGTAGTTTTACCATGGTCAACGTGACCGATTGTGCCCACGTTTACGTGTGGTTTATTACGTTCAAACTTAGCCTTAGCCATGTTTATATTCCTCGTTTACGTCGAACCAAAGCCTGAGACCACTCAGTTCATCGACATGTCATTACAAAAAAACTAGACACCCAATACTCAAAAAGCAGACTAATAAGCCTGCTTTTGAAATCTTTTGCGAAAAATCGCTAAACTGTATATCTGGAGCTCTTATCGAGATTTGAACTCGAGACCTCTCCCTTACCAAGGGAGTGCTCTACCACTGAGCTATAAGAGCGATAATCTTCGATGGAGCGGGAGACGAGGATCGAACTCGCGACATGCAGCTTGGAAGGCTGCCGCTCTACCAACTGAGCTACTCCCGCACAGTGTTGGTACATAACACTTCATTCGAAGTAAAAATTGGTGGTGAGAGAAGGATTCGAACCTTCGAAGCTTACGCGACAGAGTTACAGTCTGTTCCCTTTGACCGCTCGGGAATCTCACCATCATCACACTTATTTCAGTGCAGTTCTTTTACCACTTTACCAACTCTAGGAAGATGGTGCCGGCACACGGATTCGAACTGTGGACCTACTGATTACAAGTCAGTTGCTCTACCAACTGAGCTATGCCGGCTCTTTCTAGTGTTTCGTACGTTTCGTATCGGAACGGTGTGCAGTTTAGCAAAACTTTCAGCGCATGCAAGCGGTTTTTATTAAAAAACCGTTAAAAACTCATAAAATCAATCCATTTGATGATAATTCAACCGCTTTGATCACTGCGCGAGCTTTTATTTGGGTTTCATTCCACTCAGATTCAGGATTTGAATCCGCAACCACCCCTGCTCCAGCCTGCACATAGACCTTATTTTCACGAATCACGCAGGTTCGGATGGCAATCGACATGTCCATTTCACCATGCCAGCCTAAATAACCCACCGCACCACCAAAAATACCGCGTTTTAATGGCTCAACTTCGTCAATAATTTCCATGGCGCGGATTTTTGGTGCACCGGACAGTGTTCCTGCCGGGAAGGTTGCCTTAAAAACGTCCAGCGCATCGATATCATCGCGTACTTCGCCCTGCACATTGGACACAATATGCATCACATGCGAATAACGTTCGATCACCATTTGATCAGTGACTTGCACTTTGCCAATTTTGGCCACGCGACCCACATCATTACGTCCCAAATCGATCAGCATCAAATGCTCGGCAATTTCTTTGGCATCCGAAAGCAAATCCTTTTCCAAAGCCAGATCTTCTTCTTTGGTTTTACCGCGTGGGCGAGTTCCGGCAATCGGGCGTACCGTGGCGATGCCATTTTCCAGACGCGAGAGAATTTCCGGCGAAGAACCTACAATATAGAAAGGTTTTTTATTCTCTAGCGTTTGTCCTTGTACCAGAAACAGATAGGGCGAAGGATTAAGATGGCGTAAAGCGCGATAAACCGAAATCGGATCCCCATCAAAATCGGAGACCATACGCTGCCCCGGTACTACCTGCATCACATCTCCGGCGCGGATATACTCTTTCACCTTCTCCACGGTGGCGATGTACTTTTCTTTACCAGTCATGGACTCAAAATGCGGCGGTGTATGTTTTTGCGCTTGCAACTGGACCGGCTGTGCCAATAAAGCTTCGATCTGATCCAGTACCTGTTCGGCTTGCGCATAGGCATCTTTTTGTGTGGCATCCGCATGCGTGATCAAAAACAAGGTATCTTTCAGGTTGTCAAATACGATGACGGTTTTGGATAACATCATCCAGATATCCGGCAATCCGACTGGGTCGGCTTCAGGAATGTTTTTCAGTTTAGGCTCAATATAACGCACTGAATCATAGCCAAAATAGCCCACCAGCCCACCAGTAAAACTTGGCAATCCTGGAATCAGATCGGGGCCAGGTACTTTATATTGGGTTTGAAAATCACGAATAAACTGGAACGGGTCGGCACAAGTCTGCGTTTGCAATTCACCATTCGGCTGCTGAATCGTCAATACGCCTTCATTGCAGGAAAAAATGGTGGACTCACCCAAACCAATAATCGAATAACGCGCCCAGTTTTCCCCACCCTCTACCGATTCAAATAAATAGGCCTGAGCATGATCTTTCAGGCGGGCAAAAACCGATAAGGGGGTTTCAGTATCTGCTAAACGTTGGCGATAGACAGGAATGGTGTTATAGCCGGCTTGTTGCAGTTGTTCAAATTGTGCAAGTGTGGTCATAAGGAATCTCTGTTCAGTTTGATTTATCTAGGCTTGGTTTTGAGTTATTCGTCTGAGCAACGCCATCGAAAAACCTTACACTCTTGCATTCCTAATTTTCCTTCACTCAATAAATTCACGACAAGAGGATTAATTCTCTCAGGTCATCAATCACTTGTTGTGGCTGACAATCATAGATATCCTCTCCATGATTATAGCCATAGCTGACCACAATACAATCTATACCGGCTTGGCGTGCCGCTTCCACATCATTGCTGGAGTCACCAATCATCAACGTCTTAGCGATTTGACTATGTAATATCTCAACACTGTGCAACAAAGGCAAAGGATGCGGTTTTTTCTGCGGCAAACTATCTCCACCCAGTACCAACTGAAAATAATGTTCCAGCTGCAATTTCTGCAACAATCCCTGTGCTAGAGAATAAGGTTTGTTGGTGACACAGGCCATTTTCAAATGCTGTGTCTGACAATAAGTCAGAAATTCAGCCACACCAGGATAAAGCTGGGTATCTACACACAATTCGGCGGCATAAACCTGCATAAATGTTTGCAACAGCTGTTGATGCTGAACCGGATCGACTTCTCCCGTGATGTGGAGCAAGACACTTTCACACAACTTGGCAGCCCCTTTGCCCACCCAGACACGGACTTGCGCTTCTGTCACCAGGGGTAACTGCAGGGTATTCAGACTAATATTCAGCGCACGGAATAAATCCGCTGCCGAATCCAACAGCGTTCCATCCAGATCAAATAAAATCAGATCACGCTGCTGCAATTGAGCAATCGACATATCTAGTTCCTAAAAATATAAAGGCATGCTCACGCATGCCTGAAGCATCAAGTGCATAAATTATTTAAAAAACACCCAAGCCAATAAAGCCAGAATGACCAATACAATAATCGTCACCAAGCCGATGGATGCATTCTTCTGCTGCTCTTTTTCTTGTGTGACACGCGAAACAGGTTCAGGAATTGCAACCGGTTCCGGCTCTGCTTTGGCATGAATATCTACCCCTTCAGGAATCGGTGCAGGTTTCGGTGTTGCTACGCGTTGCGGCATGCCATCACGGCTCACCTGAACTTCTGCAGCCCGTTCTGTCAGGCTTGGCATCCCCTGCTCATTCATTTGCTGTGCTGCTGTTTTTTCAGCTTCAGCTACAGGTGCATGTACCGGTTCAATTTCAATTTCTGCAATGTCCTGTTCTGCGACAGGAGCAAGCAGAGCAAACTTCAGGCTGGCAAACTGTACAATATCGCCATCATGCAACTGGGTTTCCTGCTGAATACGGACATCATTGACGAAGGTACCATTGGAAGAATTTAAGTCCTGCAGCCACAATGCTTGCTCCTTATACAAAAAAGCAGCATGACGGCGTGAAATCTCTGCCGACTGTAACAGAATATCCGCTTCCTGATGGCGCCCCACCAACATATCACGGTCAATGTGGATTTCCTGCCCCATCAATTCATCGGTAATTGCTTGCAATTTCCAAGTCATGAAATTCTCTTCAGTTTGTGATTTCTTATTATCATAACATGCCCCCACCACAGTTCCGTGCCCTGTCTGTTACGACACTGGTCGTACAATGGTCGTCGTTACGGTATTTTTCGTACGTTCCACTTTGGGTGCAGATGCTGCTTTGGGTGGACTCACGACTGGCTCAATCGCTACTGGTGTAGTGACGGTCGCAGTGGATTTTGCAGTAGCGCCTGAAGGAACTTGCTTGTAATTGGTTTTGCTGGATGTGACCGGCACGCGTTGCTGGTAAATGCCCTCTACATTTTCAGGCAATTTGGCAAAGTTACCATCTTTATCAAAGGCCAATTGCAGACTGAATAACTGATCATAGCGCTGTTGCGATAAGCGGCGGATCTCTGCAGCATCACCCACAATCGTAGGATGGATAAACACCAGCAAATTGCGTTTTTCGTTACTGTTACTGTCGGATCTAAACAGTCGACCGATGCCCGGAATACTGCTTAATCCAGGAACCGCCTGACGACTATAGATCAGGTTATCCGAGATCAAACCACCCAAAACGACGGTTTGACCGTGCTCAGCCAACACTGCTGTCTTGATGGCACGTTTACTGGTCACAAGATCCTGGGCCTGACCTTTGCTTTCTTGTACCGCAGAAACTTCCTGTTCCACTTCCAGACGGATAGAACCACCCTCTCCAATATGCGGCACAACTTTTAAAGTCACCCCGACATCCTTACGTTCTACGGTGGTATAGGGGTTAACTCCAGAAGCCGTCGTCGTCACCGAGCCCGTCACGAAAGGTACATTCTGCCCGACCACAATATAGGCTTCTTCATTGTCCATGGTCACAATAGATGGCGTAGAGAGCAAATTGGATTTGGTATTGCTTTTCAGCGCCTGGATCAAGGCACCATATAATTTGCGTGAGCCATCTGCGCCTTCCTGATAATCGCCCACCGCAACTGCCGAGCCAATGATTTTACTCGCTGAACTGGCCAAACCTGCACCTCCGGTGAGATAACCGGCAGCCAAATTGCTCAGACTAGAGCCCACATTGGAAAAGTTAATCAGCCCCACACCGCTGCTGATATCGCCCAAGGCCCATTGCACGCCCAATTGATCGGCATCATCCCCAGACACCTCAATAATTGCTGCTTCAATCAACACCTGTTGACGGCGGGTATCGAGCTGCTGAATGGCCGATTCAATTTCACGCATTAGTTGCGGTTCCGCCTTCACCACCAAGGCATTTTGCGAACTGTCAGCAATAATACTCACACCGGCACTGTTAAAGCTGGTGATGCTGTTCTGATTGCGATCTGCATTACTATTTAAATTAATAGAGGGTGTAGCGATAGATGAACTACTACCCTCACCCTGATTGGCAGTATTCATGTTCGAACTGCTGCGATTATCGCTACTCTTCTCAACATTATTACCGGATGGCTTGACTGATTGCCCAGTCACCAGACCCTGTAAAATTTCTGCCAGATTTTTGGCGCTGGCATATTTCAAACGGAAAACTTTGAGTCCACCCAAACGATCCGCAGAAGGCACATCCAGCATCTCGATCATTTGCCGCAGACGTTTACGGGTCGCCACATCACCTTTCACCAGAATCCGATTGGTGCGATTATCGGCAATAATCCGTACCCGTGAACCGGTTGCAGTTTTGGCCGCACCCGTTGAACTCATGGATTCTAGCAGACTAATAATTTCTTCTGCCTGGCTGGACTGTAAGCGGATGGCTTCAATATCATTTTTTCCGGTGCCATCCAGATTACGGATAATGGTTTCCAGCTGATAAATATTACTGGCGCGATCAGACACGATCAGTGCATTGGTCCCTGCAACAGCAGCAAGATGGGCAAATTGTGGCATTAAAGGACGCAGTGCCGGAATCAGGTCATTCGGATTGGTATTTTCCAGCCAGATTACCCGCGTAACCACCTGATCACCACTGGCACGATTACGCAGGTCGTAAGGCACACCGGCATTTTTCACATTACTGTCAGGCACCAGCTTGATGGTATTACCCGAAGGAATGGCCACCACTCCATTAACATTCAAGACACCCAAAAACAAGTCATACACTTCATTTTTATTCAGCGCCTTATTGGAAATCACGGTCACATTACCACGCACACGCGGATCTACAGCAAAATTCTTCCCGGTAATATCAGCCACTTCATTAATAAAGGCGGTGAGATCAGCATCACGTAAATTAATTTTCCAGGTTTGTGCATGCGTTGCCGTACTGACCATCGCAATCAGAGGGGTGGCTGCCAACAATGCCCACAGCGGACGTTCATGATTGAATAAAGCCATAACCTATTCTATTTCCTAACCCTAATCGTGATTTAATCACTTAAAAAATTTTGTTGTATGGTCATCACTTGATCACCACGTTTTATTTCTAATTTCACTTGACCGTCACGACGTGCTTGTTCCAACAGTTGTGTATCACTTTGCCCCTGTCCCACAATCTGGCCATTCAGCGAAATAATGCGATCGCCGGGACGCAGGCCCAGTTTATTGCGTAATGCCAAGGGAGTTCGATCGCTCACTTCATACCCTTCCCCTGAAGCCGACACACCCATCTCTTGCAAATATTGTTCACGACCATTCTGCATTTTGCCAATGGCCTGCCCCAAAGCTGTTTGCGCTGTGGTGGATGGAGCAGGTGTTGTGGTCACAGGAGGAACTATCGCCTGATTTAAACCATTTTCAAGACCACCCAAACGCAACTCACGTGTACTGCCATTCTGATGACGTAACAGCACATGATCCCAATACACTTCAGCGAGCTGATACGCTGTGTTTTCCAAGGTTTCACCCACACGGTAACGTTCAGCACTTTCAGTAATTTTGATGACAGCCGAAGAGAACTGTGCAGGATAACTGACCAGGACACCTTGCAAGCTCATATTCAGATTGTCATTTGTCGCGGCCTGTTGCTCTGGCTCATAGAAGGGTGAAAAAGAGCGAATATTGGGAATAGCGGCTTGTTGTGAACCTAATTCAACACGACTGACCTGCATGGCTTGTGGTGGAGCGACCAGCCACCAGAACAAAGCCGCCAGTTTCCAGCACAAGATTAAAATCAGTAAAGCCAGAATCCACGGTGCAATACGATCACGCTGATTCCACTGGATCTGCGGCAATTGAGTTATCCAGTTTTTCATAAGCCAGCCCCGCGTAACAAGGGTTGACGGGAACTAAGCACATAAGTATCCAAACCAGCTTTGCCTTGATAAGAAGGAAGATTCAGCAGTAAACGCTGGGTAAGCTGCACATCTAACATAAAGTTTGGATCAAGCAGTAAGTTGACCATTTTCTGGCTACGTTGATCTCGCAGATCCAGTTGCAACTTGCCATTTTCGGCACTCAACTGGCCTTGTAAAGAAGGGAGATTCATTCGCTCCTGACGCTGATCCATCTGATAAATCAGTTCACCAGCCGCCCACTGCAATTGGCCTTCTGCCTGGCTAAAACCTTGCTGTTTTTGATAACGCATTTCCAGGTCTTTCAGCTGGATATTATTGATCGGCCATTGCCAGTTCACCAATGTCTTTAAAGTTTCAGGTGAAATTTGCCCAGACAACTGCTGGATGGATATTTTTTGTCCCAGGCTATAACCGACGATTCCATTTAATTGGGTATGGCCACTATGCACTTCAACCTGGGCACCAAGACGCAAAAGGATTAAATCGAAAGGACGAGTTTTCCAGCTCACAGAACCTCGTAATTGACCTTTATGCCAGTCAGCCTGACCTTGCCAGATATTGCCGTTGACATTTTGTAATACCTGATTATTTTTATAAAATTTTGAAATTAACCAAGCTGCGGGAATTTGCAAAAATACAAAAATTAAAAAAACTGTAATGGCAAAGATCCACCATGTCATCTGCTTGGATTTCTTTTTCATCCCACCCGTACCAACATATCTTGCTTGTTTCATCATTTATTTTCGTGTGCCAGCATTATGCACACTTTTTTATGACAGCCATTTAGGTTGCATAAAAAAACCAAGCAAAGCTGCTTGGTTCTTAAAATATAAAAGTGTCGAATGACAAATCAATGAAATTAAATCAGGAAATCTTCCAGTTTCGCACCTTTTTCCAGCTCTGCGACCAACCAGCGCGGCTGTTTACCACGACCTGTCCAGGTTTCCTCGACATTACTTGGATTACGATAACGTGGCTCTACGGATTTACGTGTGGTTTGTTTGCGTTTTTGCGCACCCATTTCCAGAATCTGTTCGATACTTAAACCCACATTTTCAGCAATCGCAATAATCTGATTATAAGCATCTTCTACAGCTTGATCTTTCTTGGATTCAATTAATGCTTCTGCTTCAAGCTGTAAACGCTTTAACTCTTCAACAGAAAGATTACTTAGATCAGGTTTCATAACCAGGATACTCCAAATGCGCTCAATAAATAGTTATTTAAAGAAAAAATCAATTTTCAGCATAATAATATTTTTATTAAATTAAATAATCAAGAATTAACTTTTATCACTACAATAATTAACACAAATTCCTCTTATTTAATCCGTTATTTTTATCAAAAATATAATTTATCTTAGAAACCGTTAACATTTTTATTCAACAACGTCGTAAAATCACCTTAGACAACAGAAAATTTCATCCCATTATAATTATCGGTAAATTAAATATCCCTATTGAAATGTTTATCTAAATAACAAACCCATACTCTAAGCATTCTTTATTTTTTGTATTAAAATTAATACTTAAACACTTTCATGAAATATAAAATGAAAAATAAATATCCTTAAATAAGGGTCTAAATTTTCCTATTTGAACCATTTTTTCAATCTAGACAGAATTAAGGTCTTTTCAATAGCCAATTAGACCGCCAAAAACAATCATTCATTCAAAACTTTATTTTGCACTGAGGGAAAGTAAATAGGAGTTTGAGGCATCTTCCTCCACCCCATTACTCAAGGTTATATTTTAGGATCAAAACTTCCTTACTTCTTATTAATGCACCAGTTTGATGCAAAATATTGCACATTTTCTGCAATACTCCTCACCAACATATCTGACATTTAATCCATATATGCTCTATATCGATTCATAGCGCATGTGATTGATCGGTATATCAATTTTTATTCATCAAAAATAAAGCTGACTTATAATGCAAAAATTTTAAATTTACTTATTTACCACTGATTAAATTTTAATTTTTATAAAATTTGCATCATTTTCAAATATATAATTTAACTGACTAATCAAGTCATCACGACCTTTAAGCGCTGATTTGATACGGAGATAGTTCATTAAAATATTATCTGGATAATGCGTTAATAATTCCTCTGCTTCCGCACTACGCGCTGTAGCTTCATAGATATACCATTTGGCAAAACTCAATACTGGAACACTTGGATATCTATTTTCTAATTGTAGGATTTGAGTTTCAATTGCAGGATAATCTGGTTGCTGCTTTAACAATTGTTGCTGAAACCATAAATAGAATACTTCGCGGTCAAACTGTTCATTGAGCAAATTCAGCGCCAGCTTTTCATGTTGCTGTGCCATTTCCGGCAAGTGTGCCACTAACTTTAACCACAAGACCCGGATTTCATAAGGACGCTGTTCAAGCTGCTCACCTAAATCAAAATAACGCTGCTGTAACGCCTGTAAATCTTCTGCAGAAGCCTGTTCAAACTGCATCAATAACTGTTGCAACCAAGAAATCTTGGTGTCTGTAGCCAAATGGCCATATTGCGTCGAACGTAAATATAACCAAGGATTTTGTACAGCAAATAATCCCCACAACACCGTTAAACGCTGCAAATAGGCCGACTGAATTTCATGCAACCAGGGTGACAGTTCATGCTGGCTTAAAAATTCCAGATGGGTTAATGCTTGTTCTGCTTCGCCTTGAGCCAAATAAATTTCAATACGCTGAATTTCTGCCAGTTCAAATGCAGTGGCAGAAGTCTGCTCTAATGCTTGTAATGCCTGAACATATTGCTCCTGCATCATATATAAACGTGCGTCCATTACTCCTTTTAACAAACCCGACTGCGCAAAAATACGCTGAATAAATTCTTGCTGATCACGACCGGCATCCAATAACCAGATCACAGCCAGTTGTTCATAGGGATGTAGATTTTTAAAATTAAAAATACGTTCAATTTTTCGTTGTTCACGGCTTAAATGACGTTTTAAGCCCAGCCATAAAAATTGCAGAGACAAACTCAACAAACCGAGTGCTAAAAATAACACCCACAAATTGCTTTGAATCTGCCAATCACGCCAGAAAATATAGACATAACCCGCACCATGACCATAACTCAAAACACTGAACACAGCGACCAATACTAACGTAATCCAGGCATAGGCCAGCAAAATTGCTTTCATAATATTACTCTCCGCCTAATACCGCACCAACATTGAGTTTCGGCACAGGCAGAACGGGCAGATTTTTGGCTTTAATCAAGCGTTGTTTTAGTTGCTGGCTGCTGGCATCCGGTAAATAATCAAACTGTTGAATCGCACTGCTCAACACTTGCTGATATTCCAGATATTGGCCTTGCGATAAGGCCTGACGCGCCAACAATAATCGCAACTGGGCTTCTTTTAAAATCAGTTTACGGTTGACCAAATCCGCCGAAGACTGCTCGATACGATCTATCTGCAACCATTTTTCCCAGAAATATCGTGTTTCTGCTTTCGCCGGACTGAGCTGCTGCTGTTGCAGCGCCTGACCGAGCAAACGGTCGATCTGACTCAGCAAGCCATCCAGCGTGTTTTGTTGTGTTGTACGCGCGGCCATAAAGTGCTGGATACTCTGCCGGTCATTGGCCAATACCTGATGCAAACTTTGCTTCAAGGCAGGTGACAGGCTATAGCTTTCCAGATTCTGATCAAGACGGTTCAACTGTTCTAATGCATACACATACTGCTGTTGCTGCAAGGCAAACTGGATCAACTCACTGTGTTGCTGAATCACCCATATAGGCTCTACACCTGATGGAGCATCTACCACGACAGCTTCTCCCGCTTGAGGCTGTGCCTGTTTCGGCAATTCAATAGAATCTTCAGGATTGAAGTGACGCTGTAAAGCCACCAGTTGATCATTTAAGGTCGCATTGCTTTGTTCCAATTTCAGGATTTTTTCTTGCAATTGCGGGAGCTGCGAAGTCATCTGAAACAGGTCATAACTTAATTTGACAATCCAAATTAAACTCAGGACAACAATCAAGCCAATAACTTTTTTCATGATTCCCCTTGCAAGCTTGCCACCAACTGCAGAATAGTTTCAGGCTCTAAATCAGCCAACTGCGATACTTTGAACGGTGATGATTGCACCGTACAACCCTCTACCAAATCAAATAAACGTTGTCCCAATACCAAAAAATGACAATTGGTTAAATTCACTGGATACTGCTGCGATAAAGACAGCCAGTTTAACCAACTGGCTTCACTGGTAATCAGCACACAAACTGTAGATGCCTGTTGCTGTTCCAGGTTATCCACCCATTCAGCAAATAAAGCCGGCGTTTCCGGCGGACAACCACGCTGATACAACACAAAATTTAAAATCTGTACGCCTCGCTGCTGCAACTGGTCCATCATAAACTGACGACCTCCTGCACCACGCCAAAACGCCACTTTTCTCAGCCTACGGGATGCCTGAAAAAGAGGTAAATTCAACATACCTTCAGAAGTTTCAACTTCAGGCACATGGCTGCTGATGCCATATTCAGCTAAGGTCTGAGCAGTGGTTTTGCCTACGGCAATCCATTGAATCGCTGCAAGCTGCGCCAAGTTGATTCCTGCGTTGTGCAGATATTGCATTCCCACCTGAACCGCCATAGGGCTTACCACCACGATCATTTCGGCATCAGGTAATTGGCGGTATAACTCGACCAGTGTAGAATCCCATGGACAGGCCGATAGCTGCAAAAGAGGGAGGTTCTGGACTTGAAAACCTGCTGCGGTTAGAGCCGTCGTGAGCGGATCAGCACGGTCTTGCGGTCGGGTATTGATAAACCACATCATTCAAGAATTGTAGAGACTTTTCAGCAACTCACCGGCACCCTGCTGCAACAAGTGTTGCGCCAAGCGTTGTCCTAGCTGTTCAGCCTGTTCTGGCAAATCGCTCAGTTGTGTAACCAGCAAAGTCTGGCCATCAGCACTCCCTACACGCCCCTCAAGTTGCACCCGCCCATTAAGTAAAGTGGCATAACCGGCAATCGGCACCTGACAGCCCCCTTCCAGATAGGCATTCATGGCACGTTCGGCACGCACGCATACTTCAGTTTCAGTATGTAGTAATGGCGCAATCAAATCCAAAACTGTTTGATCATTGGCTCGACATTCCAGGCCTAATGCCCCCTGACCCACCGCCGGCAGACTAATCTCTGGTGTAAGCGTATGACGAATACGCTCGGCAAGACCTAAACGTTTTAAGCCAGCACTGGCCAGAATAATCGCGTCATAATCGCCAGCATCGAGTTTTGCCAAACGCGTCCCAACATTACCACGCAAATCAATAATGTTTAAATCCGGACGCTGTTTTAAAATCTGGCATTTACGGCGCAAACTCGAAGTTCCGACACGTGCACCCTGTGGTAAAGCATCAAAATGTTCAAAATGATTGGAAACAAAGGCATCGAGTGGATCTTCCCGCTCACAAATCCCACCTAAAACCAGTCCTTCAGGCAAGGCCATCGGGACATCTTTCATCGAATGCACGGCCAAATCAGCACGTCCATCCAGTAAAGCCGTTTCCAGCTCTTTGACAAAAAGACCTTTCCCACCAATTTTGGCAAGGGGGGTATCCAAGATTTTGTCTCCTTGCGTCACAAAGGTCAGCAACTCCACGGTAAGCTCGGGATACAAGGCCATCAACCGGGCACGGATATGTTCAGCTTGCCATAAAGCCAGTGGACTCTGCCGAGTTGCAATCTTCAAGGTTTTCATAAATCTGGAACAGGTGAAATAAACAGTCTCTAAAATTAACCTGCTGACCTAAAAATGCAAGCAAATTATGCAATATGGCTTTGCCACAGCTCGGCTGCATTAAAATTTGTGCATCCGTTCACGCAAATTTGGTAAATGACGACGGCTCACGGCGAGACGCTCATCCAACTCACGGCAACGCACTTGATATTGGCCGGAATTGACATTCTCCAGTCCCTCTAGATAATCGATGGCGACCAGTGCATTGCGATGAATCCGGATAAAATACTCTTCAAATTCCTGTTCCAATTCTTTTAAGGTTTCATCAATCAGCACACTGCCATTTTTATGCCGTACCGTGACATATTTCTGATCAGCCAGAAAATAATAAATATTTTCCACAGGAATCAACTCCACCCCTCGGTAAGTTTTCGCGGTAATTTGATGACGGCGTAATTTTAATGTATTCATAGCGTCTTTTTGTTGTTTTAAATGAGTCATTTGTGCTTGGTTGAATCGGGTTAAATTGTCCAACACTTGTTGTAATTCTGGCATTGCGATCGGTTTTAACAAATAACCTTCAGCCTGCGATTTAAAAGCATCCAATGCATAATCTTCATAAGCGGTACAAAACACAATGGCCGGCATAGGCTCGAGCTGGCTCAATTGCTGCGCACAACACAACCCATCCATTTCAGGCATCTGAATATCCAGCAACACCACGTCAGGTTCATAGTGTTTCACCAGCTCAATGGCCTGCCGGCCATGCTGTGCAGTGGCCACCACATGATGTCCCAATTGGGTGACTAAACGAGATAAACGTTCAACGGCCAGCGGCTCATCATCACAAATCAGAATGTCCATGCTTGTTCCCCTAAATGAATTCTCTTCATTTTTTATCAATTGTATAAAAGTTAATGCTGATTTTTTTATTTATAACGATATTGCACTACCGTGGTAAAAATCTCACGCCCGGCATAAGTTTGAAATTGCACAGTATGACCATAATAGGCTTTTAAACGCTGTTTTACATTTTCAAGTGCAATACCATGTCCTTGATGCTGTTTTATTTTATCTTTGCAATATGGATTTGTAATGACAATATTGATCTTATTTTCAACAACTTCAATCAGGATACCAATATGACCTTTTCCGATCATTTTTTCAACACCATGAAAAATACTATTTTCCAATAAGGGTTGTAAAGTCAGTAACGGAATTTGTATCGCTTGCAAACTGCTCGCTTCCGGCATGTTCCAATGAACTGTTAATCGTTCTCCCAACCGTAATTGTTCAATCGCCAGATAATGCTGACACAAGCGGATTTCTTCCACCAAACTGACCAGTTTTAATTCCTGAAAACTAGCCCGAAATAAACGCGACAGATTAATCAGCATGGATTCAGCTTTATCCGGATCAATCGCAATCAAGCTCACCACACTATTTAAACTGTTAAATAAAAAATGCGGATGGATGCGAGCCTGCATGGCCTGAATACGCGCCTGCAATTCACTTTGTTGCTGGCGTAACCATTGTTCCTGTAAGTACAGGTAACGTAAACAAAAAGCACCCAACAACATGCCATAACTCAGATGCAGAACTACACCATTAAACAGTTTCTGCCCGGTCAAATACTGCAAAGAAAATGTACGGCCAAAATCATACAGAGCATTTAAACTGATCGTCGTGATCAGGACAATCAGCTGTAAAATCACGAAACCAGCCAGCAATACATAAGGATATGACCAGCGCCGAAACACCTGCGTGAGAGCATCAGTAATCGCGGCAAAAGACACCAAGACCCAACTGATATACGCCATGTACTGAAACAGACGTATCCCATTCAAATGAGACCAGGATTGCGCTTCAGCGAGTGCCAAGACCAAAGCCAGAATATTGCCGGCAATAAACAACTCGAATAAGTGTTGCCATCGGCTGGTTTTCGTAAAAAAATAGGAGGTTTGTGCACGAGTTTGCCGGGCATCAGGCGTATTGCGATATGTTTCGGCATCCGGTAACGAATTTGCTATACTCTTTTTTATTTTACTGAGCTGACATGACCACATCTTCTAATTCCTCTACAACGTCTGCCCAAAACCAAACTTCAGGTATGTGGGGTGGTCGTTTTACCGAAGCCACTGATGCTTTTGTTGCCGAATTTACCGCATCTGTGCAGTTTGACCAACGCTTTTATAAACAAGATATTGCCGGTTCAATCGCACATGCCACCATGTTGGCCAAAGTTGGCGTACTGACGACACAAGAACGTGACGATATCATCAATGGTTTAAACACCATCAAAGCCGAAATTGAGACAGGTCAGTTTGAATGGCGCATTGACCTCGAAGATGTACACATGAACATCGAATCGCGTCTAACGCAGCGCATCGGCATCACTGGTAAAAAACTACATACAGGCCGCAGTCGTAATGACCAGGTGGCCACCGATATCCGCCTGTATGTGCGTGACGAAATCGATGCTATTTTAGAATTATTGAAAAAATTACAAAAAGGTATTCTGCAACTCGCTGCCCAAAATACCCACACCATTATGCCGGGCTTTACCCATCTACAAACGGCGCAACCTGTGACCTTTGGCCATCACTTATTGGCTTGGTTTGAAATGCTGGTCCGTGACTCCGAGCGCCTGATTGATTGCCGTAAACGTGTCAACCGTATGCCACTCGGTTCTGCTGCGCTTGCGGGTACAACGTATCCAATCGACCGTGCCTATACCGCTGAATTACTCGGTTTTGAAGCAGTTGCTGAAAACTCGCTGGATGCGGTCTCAGATCGTGATTTCGCCATTGAATTTAATGCAGCGGCTTCTCTCATCATGATGCATTTGTCTCGCATGTCTGAAGAACTGATTCTATGGACTTCGGCACAATTCAAGTTCGTGAATATTCCAGACCGTTTCTGCACCGGTTCATCGATCATGCCACAGAAGAAAAATCCGGATGTACCTGAATTGATCCGTGGTAAATCAGGCCGTGTGTTTGGTGACCTGATCAGTCTACTGACCCTGATGAAAGGTCAGCCATTGGCGTACAACAAAGACAATCAGGAAGATAAAGAGCCACTATTTGATGCGATTGATACCGTACGTGGTTCATTGATGGCCTTTGCCGACATGATCCCAGCTCTAGTGCCAAATATCGAAATCATGCGCGAAGCGGCACTACGTGGTTTTTCAACCGCAACCGATTTGGCAGACTATCTGGTGAAAAATGGCGTAGCTTTCCGTGATGCACATGAAATTGTCGGCAAAGCGGTGGCTCTGGGTGTGCAGGAAGGTAAAGATCTTTCCGAGCTGACACTTGAACAATTACAGCAGTTCTCCAACCTGATCCAGGCCGATGTTTTTGAGAAAGCACTGACTTTAGAAGCTTCTGTAAATGCTCGCAACCATATTGGTGGAACAGCACCTGCACAGGTTGAAGCCGCGATTGCCCGTGCCCATGCACGCCTAGAACAACTTTACGCTTAAGGATCTGAGATGTCTCGACAAGTATTTTGCCGTAAATATCAGCAGGAAATGGAAGGTTTGGACTTTGCACCATTTCCAGGTGCCAAAGGTGAGGAAATCTTGAATACGGTTTCTAAACAGGCCTGGCAGGAGTGGTTAAAACATCAAACCACACTGATCAATGAAAAGCGTTTAAACGTGTTCGAACCAGAAGCAAAAAAGTTTCTGGAAGAACAGCGTGAAAAATTCCTCAGCAATGATGAAACGGTAGAAAAAGCGGAAGGCTGGAAACCAGAAGCCTAATCCGCATTTCCCATAGAAAGCCTCGCACAATGCGGGGTTTTTTATTCCGCTCTAGATCAAAACAAGCTGACTTGATTCAACCCTAGCCTTTAAATAATTACCAAACTACCGATTTCCATTTTTCCAACTTAAAATTGATGAGTAAAACAGATGGGTATTTTTTGTACGCCATGACTGACACGAGATGAAGTTTTTGACTAATATACGACTTTAGTCGAGTATCTTATGCTAAGACCATACAGCGATACAAAGCCATAAATCACAATAAAAACAATAAGATAAATAAAAAAGCTGTGAAGCGAATAAATAAGCTTATTGTATCGCAGAAAGAAAAAAGCCTTGGCAATTGCCAAGGCTTTTTTCTTCAGATCTGTTCACCCCTACACAGCAGTTATGGTGCAGGCGGTGTTGTTCCTTGTACTTTCTGTTCGATTTCAGCCAGGCTGGTATGGCGCACATCCAAACCTTTTACCATATAAATCACTTGCTCACAGATATTACGTGCGTGATCACCAATACGCTCCAGTGAACGCAATACCCACATCACATTCAGCACACGTGAAATATGACGAGGATCTTCAATCATATAGGTCATGAGGGTACGAGTTGCAGACTGATATTCACGATCCACATCCGCATCTGCCAAAACTACACGTAGAGCTTGATCCGCATCCAAACGAGCAAAAGCATCAAGTGCATCATGAATCATGACACGAACCTGGTTGCCAATGTGACGGGTTTCTACATAACCACGTGGTGAACCACCTTCTTCACAGAGGTTTTGTGCAATGCGCGCAATCTTCGCAGCCTCATCACCAATACGCTCTAAATCGGTATTGGCTTTGCTCATGGCAATCACCATACGCAAATCAATTGCTGCCGGATGACGGCGTGCCAAGATCAATGTCAATGCTTCATCAATTTCACGCTCGTATTGATTTACCACATTGTCTTGAAATTGCACATCAATCGCCAAGTTGGCATCAGTGTCCAATAGGGCACGAATGGCATTTGCCACCTGTTGCTCTAACAGACCTCCCATGGTCATAAACTTGGTATTTACATCCTGCAGATCCTCATTGAATTGAGAAGAGATATGATGGCTTAATACAGGATTATTTGGGCTCAAGGTCAGCACTCCAACACAGCGGCGAATTACAATAATTTTGGTGATTATTAAAGCATAATCATTGTGAAAATTTTATGACAACCACAAAAGAAACATCAGAACAATGATTGCATTTTTATGAAAAGTAAAGATGAATTACACTTTTTATTCAAGCAATTTTCTTCTTGTATTAAAAGAACAATAAATTTGACGAATGATCTCGCCGTATCCTCCTTATAGCATTCTAAACTGAATTTATTCTTCGTGATTTTTATACACGCTTAACAGAAAGCAGACAGATGCAGTAAAAGCCATGGACAGGATGGCTTTTTATTCTGCGAATCCGTGTTAAGATTTAGCCATGCTTGACGGAGCGCGAGTAATCACTCGCTGAGATTGCAATAAATTATTGATTTTAAATGCAAGTACCGTTGAACCTGATCAGGTTAACGCCTGCGTAGGAATCAAGCCATCTAAAAACTCAGCCCACTTCAGGTAAATCTTTCGTCTAGAATGAATTTCACCGATTGCCTTCGTTTTTGGTCGTGCTTGATTTGTTGATGACTATTCAAGGATCATAGCCATGAACCAATTAACGAATCTTTCCACAGAAGAACAGGCACTTGCCCAACACGAGCAAGATGCTAAAGATCTGACCCGTATTTTACCTGCATCGCGCAAAGTCTATATCCAAGGTTCACGCCCAGACATTCAGGTCCCAATGCGTGAAATTGCACTGACAGATACCCCAACGGGTCTAGGCGGTGAAAAAAATCCGCCGATCATGGTTTATGACACTTCTGGTGTGTATACCGATCCGAATGTACAAATTGACCTGAAAAAAGGCCTACCTGCGGTTCGTAATGCATGGATTGATGAGCGTGCCGACACTGAACTGTTACCCACCCTCACCTCAGCATTTGGTCAGGAACGCCTAAAAGACATCCGTACTGCGGAAATCCGCTTTGCCCATATCCAGAATCCGCGTCGTGCCAAGGCGGGTAAAAACGTAAGCCAGATGCACTATGCCAAACAGGGCATCATCACGCCGGAAATGGAATATATCGCGATCCGTGAAAACCAGCGCCAGCGTGAAGGTGTGGATATGCGTCAGCATCCGGGGCAAAACTTCGGTGCACAAAACCTGCGTGAAATCACCCCAGAATTTGTCCGTCAGGAAGTGGCTGCCGGTCGTGCCATTATTCCAGCCAACATTAACCATCCTGAAGTCGAACCAATGATCATTGGCCGTAATTTCCTGGTGAAGATCAATGCCAACATCGGTAACTCGGCACTGGGTTCTTCGATTGATGAAGAAGTGGCGAAAATGACCTGGGCCACCCGTTGGGGTGCGGACACCATCATGGACTTATCAACTGGTAAAAACATCCATGAAACCCGTGAATGGATTATCCGTAACTCGCCAGTACCAATTGGCACCGTGCCAATCTATCAGGCCCTTGAAAAAGTGGATGGAATTGCCGAAAACCTGACCTGGGAAATCTTTAAAGATACCCTGATTGAACAAGCGGAACAGGGTGTGGACTATTTCACCATTCATGCGGGCGTATTGCTACGTTACGTTCCACTAACGGCAAACCGTCTCACTGGTATCGTGTCCCGTGGTGGTTCAATCATGGCGCAGTGGTGCCTGGCGCATCATCAGGAAAACTTCCTGTACACGCATTTCGATGAAATCTGCGAAATCATGAAAGCCTACGACGTATCGTTCAGTCTGGGTGATGGCTTGCGTCCGGGCTGTATCCAGGATGCCAATGATGAAGCGCAATTCTCTGAGTTGAAAACGCTCGGTGAATTGACCCATCGTGCCTGGGAACATGACGTACAGGTGATGATTGAAGGTCCGGGACATGTCCCAATGCACATGGTGAAAGAGAACATGGACCTGCAGCTAGAAGTGTGTAAAGAAGCACCTTTCTATACGCTTGGTCCACTGACCACCGATATCGCACCTGGTTATGACCACATCACTTCGGCGATTGGTGCGGCAATGATTGGCTGGTACGGTACAGCAATGCTGTGCTACGTGACACCAAAAGAGCATTTAGGCCTGCCAAACAAGAAAGACGTGAAAGACGGGATTATTACCTACAAGATTGCAGCACATGCTGCAGACTTGGCCAAAGGTCATCCGGGTGCGCAGGCACGTGATAATGCCCTGTCAAAAGCCCGTTTTGAATTCCGTTGGGAAGATCAGTTCAACCTGAGCCTGGACCCGGATACTGCACGCAGCATGCACGACGAAACCATGCCGAAAGAAGCGCATAAATCTGCGCACTTCTGCTCGATGTGTGGTCCAAAATTCTGTTCGATGAAAATCACGCAAAATGTGCGTGATTATGCACAAAATCAGCAGAATGCCGAGACGGCAAAACAATCTCCGGATGAAGTAGATGCAGGGATGGAAGCCATGAAAAATGCTTACCAGGAACATGGTCAAAAACTGTACCATAAAGTCTAAAAGTCCCAAAAAAACATTTGTATTCAACACAATCTCAGTTAGGATGAAATCAGCAGATTTCATCCTGATTGAACTTATGAACATCCTCGATCAAGCCAGTTTCAGTTGCCAAGATGTTGAGATCACTTCACGTGAATTTCTCTTCCGTGGCTTTATTCAGGTGGAAAAAGTCGGTCTGCGTCATCGCCAGTTTGAGGGCACTGCCTACACGCCCGTCATTCAGCGCGAACTGATTCACCGCCCGGAAGCTGCGGGTGTCTTGATCTATGATGACCAACAACAAAAATTTGCCTTAATTGAACAATTCCGTGTAGGTGCATTGGATGATACCCATTCTCCCTGGCAACTCGAAGTGATTGCCGGTGTACTTGATGGCGATGAATCACCGGAAAGCTGTATCCAGCGTGAAAGTCTGGAAGAATCGGGATGCGAAATTTTCGATTTACAGCATCTGTTCAGCTTCTATCCTTCTGCTGGTGCGTGTTCAGAGTTTTTTCACCTTTATGCTGCCCAAGCCCATTTACCACAGGAAGGCGGGATTTTTGGCATGCCAGATGAAGGTGAAGATATTCGACTGCATCTTTTTGATTATGCGGACATTGCCCGCTTGCTCCGTCAGGGCCGTTTATGTAACGCACCCGTGATCATGGCATTGCAATGGTTACAACAACAGACCAATAAAACCAATTAAAACAGGAGGCGTCTGGAATCAGGCATGGCGTTATCTATTTCCCAACCACAACAACAATATGTGATTATCCAGATTTCCGACACCCATTTGATGGACCGGGCTGATCTTGAATTTGTCCGAATGAATCCGGAACAAAGTTTCCATGCGGTAATCCAGCACATTTTGGATAACCATCCGCAGATTGATGCGATTGTGCATACGGGCGATTTGGCACAAGTGGCGGTACCTGAAACCTATGCACGCTATCAGGCCTATATGCAACAACTCGGGATTCCCTTCTTCCAGATTCCGGGTAATCATGATGAATTGACACTGTTTCCCTTTGCGTCAGGACATGCCGAGCCGACCGTGATTGAAGCCGATGCATGGTGCCTGATCCTGCTGAATAGTGCCGTGAAAGGTAGAATTGATGGCCACCTCAAAACAGCCGATCTGGAATGTTTAGCAGATTTGTTACAGCAATATGCTGATAAACATGTGCTGCTGGCCTGCCACCATCACCCCTTTGAGATGCAATCACACTGGATTGACCAGCACAAACTGAAAAATAGTCATGAATTTATAGAATTGCTGGCACAACACCCGAATGTCAAAGCAGTGCTGAGTGGCCATGTGCATCAGGATGCGCTGATCGAATGGAACGGTATCCAGTTTTTATCGACACCATCCACCTGTGTGCAGTTCAAACCACTGAGCCATGACTTTGCACTAGATGATATGGAACCTGGCTATCGAGCACTATATTTACATCAGGATGGACAACTAGATAGTCGCGTGTACCGGGTACAGCAGCAAGAAAATGGCCTGAACGTAAAAATTTCCGGCTATTAACTTTTCAATTTGATTTTTTTCTATTACTTTAGGGCATCTAAAAAAAAGACGAGTCAAGAGTCTAATCCAAACATTAAAAGACTATCATCTACCTGAAAAAGGCTATATGATGACGCCCCCGATGGAAAAACAACCTGACGGAATTGGATAACAACACTTGCCGATCACCATATTTTTTGCGCATCGATAATACGCATATGATGAGGAAAGCCCTACATGGCGAATGACAACCAAAATCCAGTCTTGGACGAACAAACAGAGATTGTAGACGGTGAGAAGACCGCCACAAAACGCGTGCGTAAAACTAAGCCAAAGGCTTCGGAAGGCGGTTCTACGGCAAGCTTATTCGGCATTGAACCTTACCAGCCGAAAAAAAATGAAGAATACATGTCTGAAGGACAGCTTGAGCATTTCCGCAAAATCTTAGATGCCTGGAAAGCTGAGTTGATGTCAGAAGTGGATCGCACCCTCAACACCATGCAGGATGAAAGCACCGCACTGCCTGATGTAAATGACCGCGCTACACAAGAAGAAGAATTTGCCATCGAATTACGTACCCGTGACCGTGAACGTAAACTGATCCGCAAAATCGAGCAGTCGCTGGAAGCCATCAAAAATGATGACTACGGTTTTTGTGAAACCTGTGGGATCGAGATTGGCCTGCGCCGTCTAGAAGCACGCCCAACCGCGACTTTGTGTATCGATTGCAAGACTTTGGCAGAAATCAAAGAGAAGCAAAATAACGGTTAAGTGACATGAGTCATCAGCACTCCGCTTATGTGGGTCGGTTCGCGCCATCGCCAACCGGCCCTTTGCATTTTGGTTCTCTCATTACGGCTGTCGCCAGCTATTGCGATGCCAAAGCCCAGCAGGGGCAATGGCTGTTACGCATTGAAGATACTGACATTCCCCGCATCTATCCCGGCAGCGAACAGCATATTCTGGTCTGCATGGAAGCCTTTGCCTTAGAGCCGGATGGGGAAATGATCTTCCAGAAAGACCGTCTCGACCTCTATGCCGCAGTGATTGAGCAGCTCAGGCAGCAAGGACTGGTCTATGCCTGCCAATGCACCCGCAAAATGCTCGGCTCGAATGCCATTTATCCCGGAACCTGCCGCGATCTCGGTCTGGATTTTCATGATCAGGCCATCCGGGTCAAAGTCCTAGATAAGACCATCTGTTTTGACGATCGCCTACAAGGTAGGCATTGCAGCAATTTGCAGCAGGATCTCGGCGATTTTGTACTACGCCGCCGTGATGGCATTATCAGTTATCAATTGGCTGTTGTGGTTGATGACTATTTGCAGGGCATTACCCATGTGGTGCGTGGCGCAGACTTACTCGACAATACGGCTCGACAAATCTGGCTGGGGCAACTACTGGGCTATCCGCGTTTAAACTATATGCACCTGCCCTTGGCCATGAATGCTCAGGGCCAGAAACTCTCCAAACAGAACCTGGCTCAAGGCTTAGATTTAACTCAAGCTCCTCGTCTGTTACAGCAGGCCTTAATTGCCTTAGGACAACTTCCGGTAGAACTGGACACGCCAGCCCGTATGCTGGCTCAGGCCACTGCACAATGGGATATGCAACGCATTCCCAAAGGCACGTTATTGCAGGGACACTATCTGTAAAACGTAGATGATCTTTGTAAGTTAAAAAGATAGAAAGAAATATGCTGAAATTATTGACTAGCGGGTAATTTTAAAGAAAAAAATCCGACACCCTGTTGCAGGATGCCGGATATGCATTGTATTAGAAGCTGGACTCTTCTTTATTCGGGTTGGCCATTTGCGTAGAAGCATCAATTTTCAGAATCAGGCTAACCATGACGGCACACATCATCAGTGATGTACCTCCATAACTAATAAACGGCAAAGTCAGACCTTTGGTTGGCATCAGCCCCATGTTCATGCCAGCATTCACCAGGATTTGCAGCAGGAAAATAATCGAGATGCCATAGGCCAAATAACCGGCGCGCAGGTACTGATGCCGCAAGGCACGATGACCAATCCGGATACAGCACAGCAGCATCACAAAGGACAAGCTGAGAACCGTTGCAATACCAAGGAAACCGAACTCTTCACCGAGTACAGCCAGCATAAAGTCGGTATGCGCTTCAGGCAAATAGGACATTTTCTGGATACTGTGTCCCAATCCCACCCCATACCACTCGCCGCGACCAAAGGCCATCAAGGCATTGGCGAGCTGATAGCCTGCGCCCAAAGGATCAGCCCACGGATCGGTAAACGATAAGGCACGTTGCAAACGATAAGGCTCAAAGATAATCAGAAAGGCAAAAGCCGCCAGAATTGCACCAAAGGCAATCCCGAACTGGATAATCGGTGCACCCGCAAGAAAGAAAATTCCCAGCATCATCAAGACAATCACCACCGTAGCGCCCAGATCTGGCTCGGCGATAATCAATCCCACGGTCAGGGCCATCACCACCCCTAAACGGGCTAGCCCCATCCAGTTATTGCGCAGTTCCTGATTGCGTCGCACCACATAATCTGCGGTAAAAACAGCCATCATAACCTTGGCCACTTCGGTCGGCTGCAAGGTAAAACCAGCGAAGCGAATCCAGCGTGTCGAACCATTCACTTCCGAGCCAACCACCAAAACCAGTAATAACAGCAGAATGGTAATCAGCCACAATGGAAAGGCATTTTTAAACCATTGGTTTAACGAGACCTTATAGGTCAAGAAGGCAGCCACAGCCGCTACGGCAATGGAGATGCCGTGACGCACTACATAATGAAACGGATTTTCATGCATACGCTCCGCATAGGGCATCGACGCGGATGCCACCATGATGGAACCCAGACACAATAAGGACAACACACAAAAAATCAGCACATTGCGGGCGGTCAATTCGGCAGGCAGCCGCGGCATCCAGCGTGTATAAACCTGGCTGATCTTATCAATGGTTGTCTGAGCTAACCCAGCCATAATTCTTCCTTATCATTCTTCTTTCAGGTCAAGGCATTCACGCAAGCGACAAACTGGTGACCACGATCTTCATACCCCTTGAACATATCAAAACTGGCACAGGCTGGAGACAATAGCACCACATCCTGCGGCTGGGTTTTAGCTTGGCACAGGCTCACCGCTTGCTGCAAGTTCTCCGCACGGAGAATTTCGGTGGTACCTGCAATCGCTTGCTCAATCTGATCTGCATCTTCACCGATCAATACCGCCACTTTGGCATATTGTTGCAGTGCTTGGCGTAAGGCAGTAAAGTCCTGCCCTTTGCCCTGCCCACCCAGAATAATCGCCACTTTACCCTGTTGTGCCTGAATGGCCATACCTAAACCATCAATCGCGGCCAAGGTTGCGCCAATATTGGTGCCTTTGGAATCGTTATAATAACGCACACCCTGCACTTCTTTGACAAACTCACAGCGATGTTCTAGCCCTTTAAACTGTTTCAAGGTTGCCAGCATGGAATCCTGTGGCAGACCAATCGCTTCACCCAGTGCCAGACAAGCCAGCGCATTCGCCACATTATGCGTACCTTGAATATACAGCTCCGAGCTTTTAATCAGACGTTCACGGCCACGCGCCAACCAGATATTGCCATCAGCATCTTTTAAAATGCCATATTGATTCAAGTCAGGAGCATTCAGACCAAAACTTTGCATTGGAACGGCATCGGGTACCAAGGGACGAGACAGGGCATCATCACGATTGAACACTACTTTTTTCACGCCCTGGAAAATGCGGTGTTTCGCTTGATGGTAACCGAGCATATTGCCATGACGATCCAGATGATCCTCACTCATGTTAAGCACCACAGCCACTTCGGCATTTAAATGCGAAGTCGTTTCCAACTGGAAGCTGGAAAGCTCCAATACCAGCAGTTCCGGTTCATCTTTCAGCAAGTCCAGCGCAGGGCGACCCAAATTACCGCCCACTGCGACCTTTTTTCCGGCATCTTTGGCCATCAAACCGATAAGTGTCGTTACAGTACTTTTTGCATTGGAACCGGTAATCGCCACAATCGGGGCATTTGTCGCACGACGCAGTAACTGGACATCGCCAATCACTGGAATGCCTTGAGCAATCGCTTCCTGAATTTCAGGCAGTTGCGGTGCCAGACCCGGGCTTAAAATGATTTCTTCTGCCTGCAACAGCAGTTCACGATCAAGCTGGCCAAAACTGGTTTTGACCTCCGCAGGAATCTGGTCGTGTCCGGGCGGAGTCTGACGCGAATCTGTTACTGCAACCTGGTAGCCTTGCTGATGTAGATAATTAACCGCCGATACACCTGAAATGCCAAGGCCTGCGACCACTTTAAGTCCACCACGTTGTATTAACATTTTTGCTCCGCATGATGAGGTATTTTGAAACTGGCAAAATGTTAGCACTTTGGGGTTTTGAATGCTTTTTCTGTTTTGACTTTCTGGCAATTTTTTTGTGTCCACGCGTAAAAAAGCCGTCATTTTCAGACGGCTATTTCATCGGTATGAGTGATTCCGCATTTAACGCCATTTTACCGACTGTACTTCAGGATTTTTTTTGGCTGGCGTATCGGTTGCGCTACAGCCACAACTACCACCACAACCGGCGACCATGGCAGGTTGCAGCCATTTCGCCAAACGCTGCCAGCCGCGTTTTTCACAGCCCTGCGCAGCACGAGAGAAAACCGAGTACGCTGTTTTCGGAAAAACTTTTTTAAACACCACCAGTGCGCTCCAGCTCACCAATGCAGCAATGATTAGTACTTCAACCATCTCAACCTCCTTCGGTGCTTAACTTAACCGAGATAATAAGATGCGATCTGATAGGTTAGGAATGACATGAAATAAGCGAGACCAAACAGATACACGGTCATAATACTTACGGTTCGCCATGAACCGGTTTCGCGGCGAACCGTGGCAAGGGTTGCTAGACAGTGTGGTGCATAGATAAACCAGACCAGCAACGATAAACCTGTCGCCAGAGACCAACCGCTACCATCCACACTGATCAATTGGGCCAGACCTTGCGCCACCGCATCTTCATCCGTTGCAGATAAGGCATACACGGTTCCGAGCGCAGCCACCACCACCTCACGGGCTGCCATCGCCGGGATCAGGGCAATACAGATTTGCCAGTTAAAGCCTACAGGGGCAAAAATTGGCTGCATCAAATGTCCAATCATGCCGGCAAAACTATAATCAATTGCTGGTCCGGTTGCCCCCTCGGGTGCTTGCGGGAAAGTGCACAGGAACCAGAGCAAAATGGACAGGGCAAAAATAATGCCACCGACACGTTTCAAGAAAATCTTGGCGCGGTCCAGCAAACCAATCCAGACACTTTTAATATCCGGAAAACGGTAACTGGGCAATTCCATCAACAGCGCATGTTGTGACTTGTCTTTCTGGAAAAATTTGATCACGGTCGCTACGCATAGCGCGCTGATAATGCCGGCCATATACAGGCCAAACAGGACTAAGCCTTGCAGGTTCAACACGCCCCAGACCATCTGTTCCGGAATAAATGCGGCAATCAGCAAGGCATAGACCGGTAGACGCGCTGAACAGGTCATCAACGGTGCCACCATAATCGTAGTCAGACGGTCACGCGGATCGTTAATGCTACGGGTGGCCATAATGCCCGGTACGGCACAAGCAAAACTAGACAGGAGCGGAATAAAGGCACGACCACTCAGACCGGCTTTAAACATTAATTTATCGAGCAAGAAAGCGGCGCGTGGCAAATAACCAGATTCTTCCAGCACCAGAATAAAGAAAAACAGAATCAGAATCTGCGGCAGGAACACAACAACCCCACCAGCACCGGCAATAATGCCATCCACCACCAGACTGTTGAGCAACGGCTGCGAGATATAACCACTCACCGTTTCACCGAGCCAACCAAACAGTGCTTCAATACCATCCATAAACGGTGCTGCCCAGGCAAAGACGGCCTGGAAAACCACAAACATCATGACGGCTAGGCTCACCAAGCCAAACACTGGATGTAAGAAAATTTTATCGAGGAAATCGGAGCGTTTATCTTCATGATCAACAAAGTGCACCACATCTTTCAGAATCGCATCAATTTTATGATGGGCACTGCTGCTTAAATCACTGAGTTCGGTGTCTGCAACACTGTATTTTTTCTGGTCCAGTGCCGCCATCAGGTTTTCAATCCCGGCATTACGTACCGCGACGGTTTCAATAATCGGCACACCTAGACGCTGAGACAGTTTCTGCACATCAATCTGCATCCCACGACGGCGCGCTTCGTCCATCATGTTCAGCACCAGCAAAATCGGACGGCCCAGCTCAAGGACTTCCAGTACCAGCCCCAGATGCAATTTCAGGTTGGTGGCATCCACCACACACAAGAAAGCATCTTGCTGCTGCTCATCGGCAATTTTGCCCTGACACACATCACGGGTAATGGCCTCGTCCGGACTGGTGGCATTCAGACTATATGTGCCGGGTAAATCCAGTACACGCACCTGTTGACCTGAAGGCAGGTTAAAAAAGCCAACTTTACGTTCAACTGTTACGCCGGCATAGTTGGCGACTTTCTGGCGCGTACCGGTGAGATGGTTGAATAATGAAGTTTTACCGCAGTTCGGGTTCCCCACAAGGGCAATACGCAGCGCATCACTCATGCAGGTACTCCTTCCTGATTAATCTCAATTTTTTCAGCTTCTACTTTGCGTAAGGCAAAACGAGTAAATCCGACCTGAATGAGAATAGGATCTCCACCAAAAATACCTTTCGTAATGACTTCGACGCGCGTGCCCGGCACGAAACCCAGCGTTTCGAGGCGACTAGCGACAAGATCAGACTGACCCGAATTGCCATCCAAAGTCCGGTTGACCTTGGTGATGATGGCAGCTTGCTTAACTTTTAACTCTGATAAACGCACCGCATCCGATCCTAAAACATTTTCCACAGTATACTAACAAATGAGAATAATTACCAAATAAGGTTCAATTCCAATTCTCATTTTCTTATATCACATCGACAGCGCAAAAAAATTGCTCTACAGTGCATAAAATTAATAGAAAGCATCGGTTTATTCAGCCGTATTCAATGAACAATGTTAAATAAAAAGCCTCGTATTCCTGCACCCGTCCAGATTCCCGACAGCCTCAGCTTTTTACAGGGCTTCCGTGATTATCTGGTGGCACAAACGGTCAGCCCACATACCCGTAACGCCTATCTCTCCGACCTGATCCAATGTAGTGAATGTCTTGCAGCATCAATGCTCGACTGGAACAGTGACGATATTGCCGATGTGCTGATTCAACTGACCAAACAGGGTAAAAGTCCGCGTTCCATCGCACGCTGCCTGTCTGCCTTACGCGCCTTTTATAAATTTCTGCGCGAACAGAAACTACGTTCAGACAATCCGGTGGCCACGCATAAAACCCCAAAAATTGGCCGTGCCCTGCCAAAAGATCTATCGGAACAGGATGTCGAAGCGCTAATTCAAGCGCCCGACACCGAAACTGCGCTCGGCCTGCGTGACCGCGCCATGCTGGAAGTGCTGTATGCTTGCGGTTTGCGCGTGACAGAATTGCTGAATTTACGGCTGGAACTGATCAACCTGAAACAGGGCTATTTACGTATTGTCGGTAAGGGCAATAAAGAACGGCTGGTTCCTTTAGGACAGGTTGCTTGTAAGTGGGTCGAGCGTTATTTGACTGAATCACGACCACAACTGTATAAAACCGCCACAGATTATCTGTTTCTGACCCAGCACGGCGGGATCATGAGCCGGCAAAATTTCTGGTATGCCATTAAACGCTATGCCTTGCAGGCTGGCATTCACGTCGAACTTTCACCACACACCTTGCGCCATGCCTTTGCCACGCATTTGCTCAATCACGGGGCAGATTTGCGTGTGGTACAAATGTTGCTGGGGCATAGTGATTTATCTACAACACAAATTTATACCCATGTGGCACAGGCACGCTTACAACAACTCCATGCGCAATACCATCCTCGTGCTTAAGCATTTAAAAACTGAAGCGAAGGCGCTCTTTCCTGCTCAAGCGTGCTGTTTAAACGATAAAACACCACATGGATTTCACGAATCTGCCGATTTTTTTTGCTATGCTTGTCGCCTATTCTCATAATCTTTACAAAATAAAGGGTCATTTATGTTGTTTACCCGCTCCCGTTTGGCATTGGCCTGTACGCTCGCCAGCAGCTTAATTCTTGCAGCCTGTTCTAATGGCAATAATGAAGACAAAAAACCAAATACCCTAACGGCGACTGCTCCTGCAACCGGTGAGGCATCCAATCTTTCGGAACGCAAGACACAACAACGCCTGATCCAGACCCTGCAACAGCATTTTAAAACAGCCAATCTGAACGCCAAAGTGCTCGGTGTAAAACCAACCGAAGTGCCAAACCTGTATTGGGTCAATCTGGAAGGCATGAGCGCGGTGTATGCCACCAGCGATGGCAAATATATCATTCAGGGTGACGTGATCCGTCTGGGCGACAAACAACTGCACAATGTCAGTGAAAATTTACAGGCCTCAGAAAACAAGAAACTCTTGGCAGCGCTGAAAACTGAAGACCTGCTGGTCTATCCAGCCAAAGGTCAAACCAAACATGTACTGTATGTCTTTACCGACATCAGCTGTCCATACTGCCAGAAACTGCATAGCCATATGGCTGAAATCAATGCCGCCGGTATTGAAGTACGTTACATTGCCTGGCCACGTGGTGAACAGCTGTTCCCTGCGATGGAAAGTGTCTGGTGTAGCGCTGACCGTCACGCAGCCTTTGAGCAGGCCATTCATGGTGCACAGCTCCCGCCTGCGCAATGCAAAAACCCAGTGAAAGACCAGTATCAGCTTGGCCAGAAAATGGGCGTCAACGGTACACCGGCAATTTATAATAGTGAAGGTGAATACCTCGGCGGTTATTTAGCACCGGAAGAACTTATCAAACGCCTCGCCAATTAATCCGGCCGGGGTGTAGATAAGTATTTTTACACCCTAGAGTCTGGCGCTTTTTTTAGCTATGATCTTAAGCTTAATCGAATTCGTAATATATGGAGTGTGACGTGCAACCAGTTCGCCTGGCAATCCTCGGTCTTGGTACCGTTGGTGGTGGTGCCCTAAAACTTTTACAAGAAAACGCTGCTGAAATTAAACGTCGCACCGGCCGTGAAATCCAAATTACCCATGTAGGCACCCGTCGTCCTCGCCCAGACTTAAACCTTGAAGGCATCAAGCAAAGTGGCGATTTGATGGATATCGTGCGTCAACCGGATGTCGATGTAGTGATTGAAGTCATGGGTGGCATCCACCCTGCTTATGACGTGATCATGGAAGCCATCAAACATGGCAAACAGGTCGTAACAGCCAACAAGGCCCTTTTAGCTGAACACGGTAACGAACTGTTTAAGGCCGCAGATGACCATAAGGTTCAAATCGCCTATGAAGCGGCTGTCGCAGGTGGTATTCCGATCATTAAAGTCATGCGTGAAGGTTTGGCTGCCAACAAGATTGAATGGCTGGCTGGCATTATCAATGGTACCGGTAACTTTATCCTGACCGAAATGCGTGAAAAAGGCCGTGCCTTTGCCGATGTACTGAAAGAAGCACAAGAGCTCGGTTATGCAGAAGCCGATCCGACTTTTGACGTTGAAGGTATTGATGCCGCACACAAACTGACGCTGCTTGCATCGATTGCTTTTGGTATCCCGTTACAGTTCGACAAGGTGTTCACTGAAGGCATCAGCAAAATTACTGCACAAGATGTGAAATATGCAGAAGAACTCGGTTTCCGTATCAAGCATCTCGGTATCGCACGCCGTGCTGAAAATGGTATCGAGCTTCGTGTACACCCAACTTTAATTCCTGAAGATCAGTTGATCGCCAATGTCAACGGCGTCAAGAATGCCGTGCTAGTTCAGGCCAATGCAGTAGGGCCTACGCTGTACTATGGCGCTGGCGCAGGTGCAGGTCCAACGGCTTCAGCAGTTGTCGCAGATATCGTGGATATCGTACGTGATATTTCTTATACAGAAGATGGTTCAGGTACCATTCCACAATTGGCCTTTGAAGCCTTGACCGATACGCCAATCTTAAGCCGTGATGAAATGACCACCAGTTACTACATCCGCGTTGATGTAGAAGACCAGACCGGTGTACTTGCCGACATCACGACCATTTTAAGTCGTGCCGGGATCAGCATCGATGCCATCATGCAACAACCACGCTTAAAAGACCTGATTCCGATCGTGATTCTTACCGATCCAATCGTGGAATCAAAAATGGACGAGGCACTGGCAAAAATTCAAGCATTGCCAGCAACTCGTGGCGAAATCGTGCGAATTCGTTTAGAATCTCTTGACAGTTAATCGGGTTGAGGGGGCACACCCCTCACCAGCTCTACTCATATTTGGAACACCATCATGTCTAATGCCAATCGTTATACTGGTCTTGTCGACCGTTATCGTGATCGTTTGCCAGTTTCAGCAACGACGCGTGCTATCTCTTTAGGTGAAGGGAATACCCCGCTCATTAAACTGGAGAATATTCCACGCATTATTGGCAAAGATGTTGAAATCTATGTGAAATATGAAGGCTTAAACCCGACTGGTTCATTTAAAGACCGTGGTATGACCATGGCGGTGACCAAAGCGGTTGAAGCAGGTTCAAAAGCAATTATCTGTGCCTCTACAGGTAACACGTCTGCAGCCGCAGCGGCGTATGCAGCACGCGCTGGCATCAAAGCGTTCGTTTTGATTCCTGAAGGCAAAATCGCGATGGGTAAAATGGCACAAGCCATGATGTATGGTGCGATCACCATGCAAATCCGCGGCAACTTCGATGACGGTATGCGTCTGGTCAAAGAAGTGGCTGATCAAGCTCCAGTGACCATCGTAAACTCGATCAACCCTTACCGTTTGCAAGGTCAAAAAACTGCAGCGTTTGAAATTGTAGATGCTTTGGGCCGTGCGCCAGATTATCACTGCTTGCCAGTAGGTAATGCCGGTAACATCACTGCGCACTGGATGGGTTATTCTGAACAAGCGGTTGATCCAAGCGAATATGCAACCAACCGTTGCGAATATAACCGTGAAACCGATGCTTTCACTGGCTTGGCAGCAAATGCCGCGCGTCCAAAAATGATCGGTTATCAAGCTGCCGGTTCTGCTCCATTCTTGCGTGGTGCACCTGTAGAACATCCAGAAACCATCGCAACTGCTATCCGTATCGGTAACCCGCAAAGCTGGAACCATGCGCATGCCGTGATGAAAGAGTCTGGCGGCTGGTTCGATGAGCTACAAGACAGCGAAATCTTAGAAGCACAACGTATGCTTTCCATGTATGAAGGCGTATTCTGTGAACCTGCTTCTGCAGCGAGTCTTGGTGGTGCAATCCGTGACGTAAAAAATGGCAAGATTCCTGAAGGTTCTGTGATCGTCTGTACCTTAACTGGTAATGGCTTGAAAGATCCTGATACTGCAATCAAACAATGTTCTGATGCAGTGATGCTGACCATCGATGCCACCATGAACGATGTAAGAACTTCAATTCTTTCAAATATGGAATAAGCATTTTTCCAGCCTGAAAGAACAAAAAACCCTGCCTGAGCAGGGTTTTTTATGGCCTGATAAAAATCAATTTCATCAGGCCGGTAGCAAAAAATTAAATACGTTTTGGCAAATTACCCAACCAAGTCATTAAGTTGGTCGCGTCACTGTTACGTGCTTGCGTGGTGCTTGCACCAAGTAATACAACGATCGCTGGACGTGAATTCACGGTGGTATGCATCACCACACAACGTCCCGCTTCATTAATATAACCGGTTTTGGACAGATTGATATTCCAGCCGCCATTGCGCACCAGCGCATTGGTATTATTTGATTTCAATACGCGATAGCCAAGATTGAAGTCATAACTCGCGGTGGTTGAAAACTGGCGGATCAGCCCATATTGAGATGCTGAACTCACCAAAATTCCCAAGTCACGCGCTGAAGCGACATTACGTGGGTCCAAGCCAGTCGATTCATAAAATTTAGCAGAGGTCATGCCCAAAGCGCGTGCTTTGGCATTCATGGCTGAGACAAATGCGGTTCTTCCACCTGGATAGGTACGCGCCAAGGCAGCTGCTGCAGGGTTTTCCGATTTCATCAAAGCAAACAGTAACGCTTCGGCACGGTTCATTTTATCGCCGACACGTAAGGTAGAACTGGAGTTTTTACCTCCCGCCCCCGCGAAGTCTACTGCCTGCAGGGTAATTTCATCCGACATGTTTAAACGTGCGTCCGCAGTGACTACAGCGGTCATCAGTTTGGTAATCGACGCAATCGGCAGCGCAGTATTGGTATTTTTGCTATACAGCACCTCACCGGTTTGCGCATCAAGAACCAAGGCGGAACGGGCATTCACCGCCGGCTGATTATGGTAGCTTGAGGTATCGCGAATCTGGAATTTTTTAGCGGGTGCAGATGCTGCTTTGACAGCGACCGCAGGTTGACTGCTATTGCGTAAGGTGGTACTGATTTTTGTTGAAGCTGGTGGCGTCATCTCTTCAGGTTCATCTAAAGCGACCTCACCATTTAAAAACTGGCTCGCCTCTTCCACTGACCAGGTAAGAGAAGCCTGCCCATTCTCACTCGAAGCTGGATTCATGACGAGTTCTGCAAAGCTCGTTGAACTCAGGCTGAGCAGAATCGACATACTCAACACATGCATTAAAGACTTTTTAGAAGTTTTCATCATTGGATACTCAACTCAAGGAGATAAGGGAAAGTTGTGTACTACCTTAAATATACCTCACATTCGCATAAATCAGGGGGTATTTTATTGCTGGTATTTTGTACAGGAGAAATCATTAAAACAATGTGAATAGGATTGCTAATTTTGTCATTTCATTGCAAGCTTATTTTGCTTTATGTAACAAAAAAAACAGACTTTTTTGAATGAGGGAGAGCAACGTGATCACAGTGTTAGTTGTTGATGACCATGAGCTGGTGCGTACAGGAATCTGTCGCATGCTGGAAGACCATGCGGATGTTCAGGTCATTGGCCAGGCTGAATCTGGTGAAGAAGCCATCGCGATGGTCCGTCAATATCATCCCAATGTGGTCCTGCTGGATGTGAATATGCCTGGCATTGGTGGCGTTGAGACCACTCGCCGCCTGTTACAGACGACACCTGACACCAAGGTGCTTGCGGTGAGTGGCCTGGCAGAAGAACCTTATCCTTCTTTATTACTCAAGGCTGGCGCAAAAGGCTATATCACCAAAGGCGCGCCAATTACTGAAATGGTACGTGCCATCAATAAAGTGATGCAAGGTGGCAAATATTTTAGTGCCGATATTGCCGAGCAGCTGGCCAGCTCTTATCTCTCCGATACCCAGCAATCCCCCTTTGATGCCTTATCAGAACGCGAGATGCAGGTGGCCATGATGGTGGTCAATTGTATCAGTGCACAGGAAATTGCCGACAAGCTGTTTGTCAGCGTGAAAACGGTGAATACTTACCGTTACCGGATCTTTGAAAAACTCGGCATTGACAGTGATGTCAAGCTGACTCATCTGGCCATGCGCTACGGTCTGATTAAACCTTAAGAACAGCCGAGCACCTGCCTGATGTCGATGCCTCCCTTATCACAAACGATTTATCGTTTAGGCATCCAGTACAGCGTCTACCGGCTGATCATTGCCTTGAGTCTGACGTTTATTTTCCTGCTGACTTTAGGCCAGCTGGAGCAAGCTTATCAGCAACCGGCCCTATATTTTTACACGCTCATTCTTTATACCCTGATCAGCTTCCTACAACTGATCAGTCTGAAAGTGTTGCCTTTTTCCGTCGCACATCAACTGATTTTTATCCTGCTGATCGATGTGTTGATCTTCAGCTTGTTGACCTTTGCCGTAGGCAGTCCCAACCTGCATCTCAGCCTGCTGTTTGTGATTACCATCTTTTCGGCCAATATTCTGCTGGATCATCGCAAAGCCCTGATTATTACCTTAATTGCGGTGATCAGTGTGGTGTACCAGCATTTTGTTGCAAGTTTGCTGGCCTATTCCACCCTCAACAATATTAGCCATAATGCCTTATTGGCCTTTCTGTTTTTTGTGGTTTACGGCCTGAGCCAGTTAGCTATGCAGCGCTTCCAGCTGTTACAGAACCTGCACATGCTGCAATCGCTGGAACTGAACCAGCTGCAGAATATTAACCGTTATATTCTCGAACAGATTGAAGTGGGCTATCTGGTGCTGGATCCACAATACAATATTGTGCTGATCAATCCTGCAGCCGGTCAGCTACTCGGAATTACCTCTCCCTGGAGCCATCAACGCCAGCCACTGGCAACCCTGCAACCCGACCTGTTTGAACTGTTAAAGCTGGACCATTTCCGGGACGGCGAAAAATTCCAGTTTGAATCACAACTCTGCAATTACACGGTACAGATTCAACTGCAAAAACTGATAACGCCGTATCAAACCCTTAGCTTGCTGGTGCTGGAAGATGCCCAAAAACTCAATCAGCATGTGCAACAGTTAAAATTGGCCGCGCTCGGACAACTTACGGCCAGTATCGCGCATGAAATCCGCAATCCACTCGCCGCAATCCTGCAGGCCAATAGTTTGCTGCAAGACAGCGACCCAGAACAACAGCACATGCTAAGCCAGATGATTGGCAAACAGGCCAACCGGATCAATGTGATTGTCAAAGACACGTTAAATCTGGTCCGCAATAAAGGGACTTATCCGGAAGTTTTGTCACTCAAGCCATTTTTAATCGAATGTCTGCAAGAGGATCTGGCCGATGTCCAACATGCCATTCAGCTCCAGATTCAGGAGTCCCCCTGCATTATCTTTGATGCCAGCCAGTTACGTCAGGTGTTGGTCAATCTGATCCGCAATGCCTTGCGTCATAATGCTGCCGAGCAGCCCTTTATTGAGTTAAAGGTCACAACACATGAACGGCAGGTCTGGATCGAGGTGATTGATTTCGGTCAGGGGGTCAACAAGCAGGATATTTCGCGTTTATTCCAGCCATTTTTCAGTACCGAAATAAACGGAACTGGTTTAGGATTGTACCTGTCTCACAGCCTGTGTGAGGCCAATCAAGCCAGACTCAGCTATGTTGAGCAAGCATCAGGGGCGTGTTTTAGAATTGAATGCCCAACCCATCATTCAAATTAGGTTTTGCAGGGATCATGGCAGAAAAACAAGCCCTTGTATTATTAGTCGACGATGAAGAAGATCTCTGTATCCTGATGCAGATGACCCTGGCACGCATGGGTATCAAAACCCACATTGCCCACAGTCTGGAACGGGCCCGATATTTTTTCACCCAATACCAGTATGATGCCTGCCTGACTGACCTGAACATGCCGGATGGCAGTGGCCTGGAACTGGTGGAGCTGGTCACTCGATCCTATCCCTGCACGCCAATTGCCGTACTGACCGCTTATGGCAGTATGGACATTGCGATTGCTGCCTTAAAAGCCGGCGCCTTTGATTTTGTCAGCAAGCCGGTGAATCAACAGCACTTAAACCAGCTATTACAAAAAGCCCTGAATTTACCACAACCCTTATACCAGCCGGCAGAAGATAAACTGGAAAACAAACTGTTGATTGGCCGTTCTGCCCCGATCCAGCAGTTACGTGCGGATCTGAACAAGATTACCCGCTCGCAGGCACCGGTTTTTCTGACCGGCGAATCCGGAACAGGCAAAGAAGTCGTGGCACGTTTAATTCACCAGCTCAGCAACCGCAGTCATGGACCGTTTGTCGCCATTAACTGTGGTGCGATTCCCACAGAACTGATGGAAAGTGAATTATTCGGACATAAAAAAGGCGCTTTTAGCGGTGCCACGCAAGACAAAAAAGGTCTGATGCAGGCGGCCAATGGCGGCAGCCTGTTCTTAGATGAAATTGCCGAATTGCCGCTGAATATGCAAGTCAAATTGCTGCGTGCCTTACAGGAGAAAAAAATCCGGCCTATAGGCGCCGATCAGGAAATTGATGTTGATTTTCGAGTCATCAGTGCGACCCATCAAAATCTGGCACACTTGATCCAGCAGGGAAAATTCCGGCAGGATCTGTTCTTCCGTATTCATGTCATGGATATTATGCTGCCGCCTTTACGCGAGCGTGGTCAGGATATTCTGCTGTTGGCAGACCACTTTATCCAGCAGGTCTGTCAGGAATGGAACCTGCCTCTCAAATCACTGAATAAAGCGGCACAGCAGTTTCTGTTACAGCAAGATTTTCCTGGCAATGTGCGTGAATTACGCAACATCATCGAACGCGCAATGACGCTGGCGGAAGAAAGTGAAATTGACGTAATCCATTTACAAAATGCACCGTCACGTCATCTACAACCCTGTTCCACTTCAGCCTATAGCAGCTCATGCGAGCAAGATTCCCTGTTGCCGCCCCCTTTAACTGCAGGGAAACAATTACCGGAACAGGGCCTGGAAAGCTATCTGGAACAAATTGAAAAAGAAATTTTATTAAAGGCGCTGGACCTCACCCACTGGAATCGCACCTTGGCGGCAAAAAAACTCGGTATGAGTTTCCGTTCCCTACGCTATCGTCTGAAAAAATTAGGACTGGACAGTGAAACGGACTAAGAGGATTTGCGCTTGATCAGCAAGTCTGCCACATTTTCCAGATAGCTTTCATCACGGATTTCATTGGAAACTGGATAAATATAATCCGGTGTTACCCCTTGCCCTTCGATCATATGCCCCAAAGGGGTGTAGTAATGCGATACGGTCATTTGCAACGCCGCACCATTCGGCAAGGCAAATAATTTTTGTACCACCCCTTTGCCATAACTTTTTTCTCCCACCACCCAGGCACGGCCATGCTCTTTCAGGGCCATACTAAACACTTCTGCCGCAGAGGCAGAACGCTGATTGATCACAATGCCCAGTTTTAAATTCTGAAATTCATTGCTCGGCAAGGCCTGAAATTGCTGATCGCCTTCGGATCGGCTTTTGGTGGAAACGATAATCCCCTGATTTAAAAACAGATCGGCAGATTCAATGGCTGCCGATAATAATCCGCCCGGATTATTACGCAAATCGATCAACACGGCTTTTAAACGGTTTGAAGCATGATCTTCTATCAGCTGCTTGATCTGATTGGCGGTATCCTGTTGGAAGACTTTCACCTTGATCACCAACACCTGATTATGTAACAGTGTGGCCTGAAGATCTGCCTCAATTTTTTTATTGCGTATCACACTGATCACTGGGCTACTCGGGCTCAGTTGCAGCGTCATGGTGGAGCCAATCGATCCCATCAGCAGTTCTTGCACTTGTGCATGATTCAGGTCTTTTAAATCCTGATGATCGATTTTCTCGACCACGGCACCATTACGCAAACCCAACTTGCTGGAATCAGCATCCTCTTTCAGATTATGGATTTGCCATTGATGATGCTGTACATCATAGCGCAGTCCAAAATCCACAGTAGCGAAATCCCCTTCGGTATATTGCAGCAGCTGCTGATATTCTTCGGCCGATAAATAACGCGAATAACGATCCAGCCCACCAACCAAGCCTTTGATCGCTTGCAGAAATAAAGCCTCATCGGACTTTTCTTCCACATAATTCTGTTTGACCAGACCATAAATCTGTACGAACTGCTGAATCGACTCCACTGGAACTTCGGCGAAATCGTCCTGAACGACTGCAGAATCCAAGTTTGGATTAAATGGCTCGGCAGCCCATGCGGAGAAAGTATGCGTACAACAGCACAGCAGCCCCATCTGGGCCAGAGTCTTCCAATGTTGCATCATTCCTTCCCCTTACAGCTTATGCCTGCACCGTAATCAGGTTACGACCTTGCATATCAGCAGGAATCGGCAGCTGCATCAAGCTCAACAAAGTCGGTGCGACATCAGCCAATACACCGCCTTCGGCAATCGTGGCAGCCGTTGGTCCAACATAAATAAATGGTACCAGCTCAGTGGTGTGTTGAGTATGGACCTGACCACTCTCGTAATCCTGCATTTGCTCCACATTACCATGGTCCGCCGTGATAATCATGTGACCTTGATTCGCCATTACGGCTTCATAAACACGACCCAAACAGGTATCCACTGCTTCTACTGCTTTGACTGCCGCATCAAACACGCCGGTATGCCCCACCATATCACCATTGGCATAGTTCACCACCAACAGGTCATATTCACCAGAATTGATCGCTTTGACCAATTCGTCAGTGACTTCATAGGCGCTCATTTCCGGTTTCAAATCATACGTCGCCACATTTGGAGACGGGATCAAAATTCGTTTTTCACCCGGATATTCATCTTCACGACCGCCACTAAAGAAGAACGTTACATGCGCATATTTTTCCGTTTCCGCGATGCGCAACTGGGTTTTACCCAGATTTGACAGGTATTCACCAATCGAGTTTTTCAGCGCTTCCGGCATATAGGCCACAGGTGCATCAATCGAAGCCTGATAACGGGTCAACATCACGAATTTTGCGAGGTTTGGTACGACCTTGCGCTCAAAACCGGCAAAGTCTTTTTCCACAAATGCTTTGGTGATTTCACGCGCGCGGTCGGCACGGAAGTTCATGAACACAATGCTGTCGCCATCCTGGACTTTCGCCACATCACCAATACGGGTGGCTTTAACAAATTCGTCACTTTCATCTGCTGCGTAGGCCTGTTCCAAGCCCTCTACTGCGGTCGCAGCAGTACGAACTGCTTCGCCTTCAGTTAACAAACGATAGGCCTGTTCCACACGGTCCCAACGGTTGTCACGGTCCATGGCATAGTAACGGCCAATCATCGTGGCAATACGGCCCTGCCCTGGATACTGAGCAAATAAAGCATCCAGTTTTTCTAACGATGGCTGGGCACTTTTTGGTGGGGTATCACGACCATCAAGGAAAGCATGCAGATAAACTTGGGCACCGCGTTTTAGCGCCAGTTCACACATCGCCACGATATGGTCTTCATGCGAATGTACTCCACCTTCGGACAACAGCCCCATGATGTGCACGGCGCCATTATTTGCTTTGGCTTTTTCAACCGCGTCCACCAAGACTTCATGCTCAAAGAAAGCGCCAGTACGGATATCTTTGGTGATTCGGGTAAAGTCCTGATACAGCACACGGCCAGCACCCAAGTTCATGTGACCAACTTCAGAGTTACCCATCTGGCCATCCGGCAAGCCGACATCTTCACCGGAACCAGAAATCAGACCATGCGGATGCTTTTGCGTCATCGCCGTCAAGTTTGGGGTTTTGGCCGCAAGGAAGGCGTTGTCTTCGACCGCTTCACGATGACCTACACCATCCATAATCACCAGAACGTGAGGGATCTTGCTCGCAGTTGCATCCGTCATGATTTTCACTCTTTCATCTGTGTACAAATTCAGCATGCTATCTTACCGAATTTTGTGTCAAGACTCTATGTTACTGTCATGGCTTTATACTATATCCAAGATCGTTTTCACGCCTCAGACCACGTTTAACGTACTCGCTGCAGCAAATAACCACCAGCAATAAACATCAGCACAATCGGAATAAACACAAACCATGCCGGTGATGGTGAATATACCAGACTGGCATAGCCCAAGAAGTCCTGCAGATAAAAGAAGCCCAGACCGATAAACAATGCAATCACCAGACGGAAGCCCATGGATTGCTGACGTAACGGTCCAAAAATAAATGAACAGGCAATCAGAACCAGTGCAATCAATGCAAAGGGAGAGGCCACTTTTTGCCAGAAGGCCAGCTGATAGGTTTTCGGCACTTGGCTGTATTCATGCATATAACGCATAAAACTTACCAGCTGACTTGGTGACAGGTCTTCAGGATCAATCGTCACCATATGTACATATTTCGGTTGCAGCGCCAACGCCAAAGCCTGTTCGGCTGCCTGGTTACGAATGGCATTGCCCGTTGGCACAATATTGATCTGCTCAGCCGTTTGCAGGTTCCAGCGACCTTCCGTGACAAACTGCCCCTGCTGGGCATTCAGTAACGATTGCAAACGATAGTTCTGGTCAAAATCCACGACCTGCACATTGCGCAACGTGCCTTGCGAATTGGCATAATCGATATAGATAAAACGCTGACCTTCACGGGTCCAGTAGCCTTTCACTTCGCCCAGCTCGGCAACACTTTGATGGCTTTTGACGCTCTTGGCCTGTTCATTGGTATAAGGAATGACCCATTCACTCAAGGCAAAAGACAAGACCACTAATAACATCGCAGAACGCACCACCCAGCCGACAATCCGCCACAAGCTGATGCCAACCGAACGCATGATGATCAGTTCACTGTTGGATGCCATGGTTCCCAGGCCCAGTACCGCCCCCATTAAGGCTGAAATTGGCAGAATTTCATACAGATAACGCGGTGCCCCCCACAACACATACAGCAGGGCTTGCCAGGCGTTATAATTTTCATTCAGATCACTGAGTTCACCGAGATAGGTAAACAGAATTTGTAACAGGGCCAGCACAGCTGTTGCCCCCAACATGGCAAGCGCAGTGGTTTTGGTCACATGTTTAGCGACTATTCGACGTGCGAACATTATTAAGACCTCACTCGCTCAATGTGTTTCTGAATTTTGGGTGCCAATTTCTGTTTGCGGGAAAAAACTGCCGCAGCAATCGCATAGGCGATCAATACCGCGGGATAGGCCCAAATGCCCAGTTCATCCTTGCTGATGCGGGTTTTAATCGCCATCAGGGCGACAATCAGACTGGCAAAAATCAGGATCGCTGGGAATAAGCGGAAATAACGTCCTTGCCGCGGGTTGACTTCCGACAGGGCCACCGCCAGCATCAAAGCCACGATCAGGGCAAAAGGCACAAAAATCCGCCAGCCCAACTCACTGGCCACCACTGGATCCTGGCGGTTCTTCCACAGCTTGCTGGTGGACAATCCTTCGACTTCAGCACTTTCAAACTGGGCGGCTTTGTCATTTTCCAGACGCAAACGGTAGCTGGCAAATTCGGCCTGTGAATATTGCGGTTTCCCCGGATAAATCTCATAACGGCGACCTTCCACCAGATCGACTACATTGGCGGTATCATTGGCCACTTCAACCCGGGTGGCTTCACGGGCCAGAATCATCACATCCGGTTTGCCCGGATTCTCGGCACGCTGATAGAAAAAGATATCTTTTAGATTCTTGCGGTCATCAGACAGATCACCGGCATAAATGGTATAAGGTCCCGAGGAAATAAATTCTTTCGGCCGGACCAAATCAAAACCGGTCCGTACCGCTTGCTGAGTGGTGAGCTCTTCAAACTGACGCAATCCCCATGGCGACATCCACAGCATCAAGCCGCTTTGCACCAGCATATACACCAGAGCCAGTGGAATCAGTTTGTGTCCCAATTGATGCCGGCTCAAGCCACTGCTGTTCAGCACGGCCATTTCATGATCGACATACAAACGGCCAAATACCAGCATCAGACCAATAAAAAATCCCAAAGGCAAAATCAGGGTCAGAAATTCCGGCATACGGTAGCCGATAATGCTGAATAGAATACTGGCATCCAGACGGCCTTGTGCAGCCACGCCAAAATACTTGATCAGCCGGCCACCCATCATGATTAAGGTCAATAAGGCAATGACCACCACTGAAGTAGACACAACTTGCTTGACGAGATAACGCCGAATAATCAAATTAATTCTTCCAAAAGGGTTCATCAGGACTAGCGCTAGTTTACCCGAATGTCAAAAATATAAAACCTATCGCGGTGTTGCACATTGCAACTCTATCCAAGGAAATGTTTCAATGGTCTAATGATTTGCAAACCTTTATAAGGCCTGAATAGCGCAATGAAACTGACAATCAATACCTCCTTCCCTGCGAATAGCTCTAGCCAATCTCTGTTGATCTTTGTGGATGCCGAGCAGCTGCAGACTGCTGCCACCACCTATCAAATCAATGAATTAGAAACATTAATTGAAGCGACTCAGTTTAAAGCCGGTTTCAATGAGAACCTGCCTTTACTGGGAAAAATTGCCGCTGCGCCGAATGCGGCCCTGATCGGTTTGGACAAAGCTGCCGAGCTCAAACCAGCCAAACTGGCCAAACTGGTACAAACGTTGCTGCAAGCGGTACAAAAGAAATTTAAGCATATCAGCATCGATATTTCGGCGCTGCCTGAGTCCCTGCACAAACTATTTGCCTTGAACCTGACACAAACCGGCTATGGCTTTGACGAATTCAAGAGCAAGAAAAACGAATTTATCCTGGAACAGATTGATCTGATTGCAGTACAAAGCCCGCTGGATGCAGCCCAACTGGAACTGATCCATGCCATCCAGTCCGGTCAAAGTCTGGCACGTGACCTCGGCAACCGTCCGGGCAATATCTGCTTCCCGGAATATCTGGCGGAACAGGCACAATCGCTGGCGGCCGAATTCCCGGACTTGCTCAAGGTGACAGTGCTGGATGAACAGCAAATGACGGCACTGGGCATGCATGCCTTTTTAGCAGTAAGCAAAGGTTCGGACCGTCCGGGCCGTATCATTACGATTGAATATCAAAACCAGCTGGAACAAGCACCTGTGGTGCTGGTCGGTAAAGGCATTACCTTTGATACCGGTGGTATTTCACTCAAACCAGGTCTGGGCATGGATGAAATGAAATTTGATATGTGTGGTGCGGCTTCCGTGTTGGGGACCATGCGTGCCTTATGTGAATCACAGTTACCGATTCACGTGGTTGGCACCATTGCCACCGCGGAAAACATGCCATCTGGCCATGCCACCCGTCCGGGTGATATTGTCACCAGCATGAGCGGTCAAACCATTGAAATCCTTAATACCGATGCTGAAGGCCGTCTGGTGTTGTGCGACACTCTGACCTATGTGAAACGTTTTGATCCGGCGGTGGTGATTGATATTGCTACACTCACGGGTGCCTGTGTAGTGGCACTGGGTAAAGTGCTGAGCGGCCTGTTCTCGCCAGATGATGAACTGGCCAATGAAATCAGTATCGCTGGCGAACAGAGTTTTGACCGCGTCTGGCGCATGCCGGTAATAGAGGATTATCAGGAATTATTAGACTCCCCATTTGCCGACATTGCCAACATTGGGGGGCCAACTGCAGGATCAGTGACGGCAGCCTGCTTCTTGCAACGCTTTACCCGTGACTATCGCTGGGCACACCTAGATGTCGCCGGTACAGCATGGTTATCAGGTACGGCCAAAGGGGCCACCGGTCGTCCAGTACCGCTCTTGATGCAATTCCTGGCCAACCGTGCGATGAAGAATGACTAACGTCAGCTTTTATCTGTTTGAAAAAAGCCCTGAACGGCAAGTGGATAGTACTTGCCGTTTATGTCGCAAGTTACTGCCGAAACAGGGAAAAATCTGGCTGCACTGTCCCGATCCAGCCTTACAGCAGCAACTGGATGAGCGCCTGTGGAATTTTGATCCAAGCAGTTTTATCCCGCATGGCATTGAGCAACCGGATACACCGGTGTGTATTTCACCGAAATTACCGGATTCGCCAGAATGGCTAGTATTTAATTTTCACCATCAGGCACTTGAACAAACGGAAAAATTTAGTCACATTATTGAAATTATCGAAAATAACGAAGCCGCCAAACAGGTCGGCCGAGAAAAATTCAAGCAATATCGCCGTTTGGGTATTCAACCACGAACATTTAAACTATAAACAGGCAAAAACTGAGCTCAGCAAGGAGAGATGTGGTGGCATTAAACGTAGGCCAGGATTTTAAACAGCGTTGGCTGCAGGTGCCTGAAGCGGTACGGCAGGCTTTTCTTGATGACCTCGGCCGCATCCGTGACCTGCTTAATCCAACTGGCGATGTACAGCAATGGCTGGCAGCGGATCAGATTGCCCAGCAAGCTTCCGAGCAGAAAATTGAAACCGCCTATGCTCATCTTAAAGCTGAACTGATCGAACAGGCACGGATTCGCCGGCAACTGAATCTGGAAAAATCTCTGGAAACTAAACGTGCCGCCCAAGCCGCGTATGCCGAAGCCCTGCAACAGGACGAATTACAGCACTTTAGCCAACAAACCACTACCCTGCTTCAGTTGCGCAGCCAGCTGGATCAGGAAATTGAAGCTTATACCGCCCGTTACCAGCAGAATCCCGAACATCCAAGCATCGATTATAGTCGCCCCCACCGTCTGGCCATTACGGATGAGCAGATTCTGTCCGAGCTGGAAAGTGTCCGTATTCGTCTGGAACTCGAAGCGGAAACCCTCATTGAACAATCTGTAGAAGCCTTCCGTGCCAAACTGCAAGCAGCGGCCCAAGAAGAAATTGCCTATATTCTGCAAAATTCCAAATTTTCCGACTAAATGATCAAAACATCATTTGACCATTTTTTAAAATCCACCCCCTGAATGTCATCAAATTGACATAAAAATGTAACACCATAGTCACATCTTTAAATCATCTTTTTAAAGATCATGCAGTTAGCATGTGATAAAAAAGTAGCATGAGGAAGAAGATTATGGACTTATTGACTCAAATCTCGAAACGAATTGCCAAATTGAATTCTGGAGAGAAATGGACAATATCCGCTCAAGACTTATTGCTCAGCCGTACGGATTTTCAATCTATTTCGGTGTATCTCTCCCGTAAGGCGGCAGAAAAAGGAGACTTTTCGGTTTCCACTCCCGAAAGCCTGACACCTTGGTATGGCAATACGTCTTTTACCATTATTAAACATTAAAAAAGACAGAGGGTGAGATAGCTCATTGCGATGGGCTATCTCTCATTGAATGATTATTTTAAAAAGCCATTTTCAGCTAAAAAGCTCATACTGATTTTTGATTCATGGTGTGTATCAGCGGCTTTATCGCCCAGCAATAAACGCTCGATATAACGTGCCAACACATCCACTTCGAGATTAACCTTACTGCCCACTTTCCAGGTACCAATATTGGTGCGTTCTGCGGTATGCGGGATCAGGTTCAAACTCAGAATATTGCCACGCAAATAGTTAATGGTCAGGCTGATGCCATCGACCGTCACCGAGCCTTTTTCAGCAAGATACTTGGCAATTTCAGTCGGTGCGGTCACTTCAAAATACAGGGATCGTGCATCTTCACGCACCAGAGTAATTTCGCCCACTGCGTCGACATGGCCACTGACAATATGGCCTCCGAAACGTGTGGTTGGCAGCATGGCCTTTTCCACATTGACCGGCTGACCGACTTTCCATTGTCCGAGCGTCGTGCGGTTCAGACTTTCACGTGACACATCAGCCGCATACCAATTATCGCCCCACTCGATCACGGTCAGGCAAATGCCGTTGGTGGCAATCGAATCGCCTAAATGCACATCTGACATATCCAGATCAGTCTGGATGCGTAAACGGATATCACCGCCCACACTTTGCAGGCTTTCAACTTTGCCGAGGCTTTCAATAATCCCTGTAAACATAACAACGCTCTCTATGGGTTTGAATTTACCATAAGGCCAATTGGGTGCTGACACCTGAGGTATCGACACCACCGAGTTCGGCAAAATGATAAAGTTGTCCTAATAATTGACGTAACGGTGGCCCTGCCTTGGCATGGGTATCGGTAATCACAATAAATTCCAGTACGCGTGCGCGCTCTGACTGACGCTGTTTACTGACCCGATAACGCGGCACATCCTGCGTTAACAAGGTGACTTTACCACGTGCCAGATTGGCCTTGAGCAAATCCTGTGGCGAAATATTGCCATCAGTGGAATAACTGGTCAGGATGTAACGGGCATTAATGGTAGACAATAACTTCTCATACGCTTCTTTGGCATATTTTGAGGAATTATAAGGACTTGGTCGTTCTTTACGCCACGCCCGGTCAATCCCGCTTTTATAGCCTTTGGTATCCGGACTCGGCAAGTCCACCTGATCCCACAAGGTTAACGCGTTCAGTACATGATAGTTACTGCTATAAGCATGCTGGTTATACGGTGGATCAAGATAGGCCACATCGACCTCGAAACCGCTCATCTGGTTCGCAAGATGCTGGGCATCCACACACCACATTTCCGCTGCCGGACGTTTCGGGTCGCCGATTTCACAAAAACGGCTTGGAGTCAGCCATAATAAAGACTCGATCCGCTCCAGCGCGGTCTGGGTTTTTCCGCCCCAGCCATGGTGGAAACTTTTGAATACACCACTGGTATTACTGACAAAACTGGCAGAATAGAGCAATGGTGCCAACAAGGCACTCATTTCCACATCATCAATCGCCCCTTGTGCCTGCCAGGTGGCAATCTGCTGGCGGATGGCATCAATGCGCATGCCATTACGGCGTTTGAAGAACAACCGGTCACGTGTCGGGTCATAAACCTCATCATTACGCGGGCATAGATTGTGCGTCACCCAACCTTTGACTTCCGGCAAACGGTTCAAATAGTCAATAGCTTTCTGATAGCCACCGAGCTCCTTAAACGCAGGTGCATCCACGCAGGATAAAATTGCGTTGTTCAGCGCATGGCTATAAGGTTCCCAGTCATTGGCAATCACCCGGTAGCCATTTTGCCGGGCCAGACGTGAAACCACACCACTCCCGGCAAAGAAATCCGCAAAAATCGGCGCACGCTTAGCTTTGGGATTAAGCGTTCCAGTGATTTCCAGAGCTTCCAGAATCAGATGCAGCAATCGGCGTTTGTTGCCCAGATAAGGTACTAGCTGGTGAAAAAGGTATTCATCCGTCGTGCGCGCTGCATGGCGACGTTTGTGATAAACCGAAGACTCTGGATTCATATTGTCTCTTGCGTAGGGATTAGCCTTAAGCGTAAGTCATCCCCTACTTGGGTAAACTGCTCAAATTTGAAACGAAGCTGCTCGGCCAGACGGATCAGGTCAGCATTAAACATGGCACGTGCCGATTGCCCCAATAAGGTCGGTGCCACATAATAGATCATTTCATCGACCAAATGATCCTGTAAAAAGGCGGTAGATAAAGTCGAACCGGCTTCCACCAGCACATCATAAATTTGGTAATGCTGAGATAAGGTCTGTAACAGGGCTTTTAAAGGCTGAATCTCCAACTGGATGACCCCTAAATCGGCCAATTCCTGACGAAATGGCCCCATAACCATCACGGTTTCCGGCTGTTGCAATATTTTGGCACTTAATGGCAAACGACCCTGACGGTCTAGAACTACCCGTTTCGGTTGTACGATTGTTTCCAGATCCGTATTGGGTAATTCACGCACATTGAGTTGGCAATCATCCGTCAATACCGTATCAATACCCGTGATCACAGCACCGGAAATCGCACGCCAATGTTGCACATCCTGACGGGCAGCGGGTCCGGTGATCCATTTCGACTCTCCCGACGCCATTGCGGTACGACCATCGAGACTGGCGGCAATTTTTAAGCGCACATACGGCAACCCGGTTGCCATAGCCTTCAGAAAGCCAAAATTCAAGGCATGTGCTTGCTGTTGTAAAACCCCAACTTCGACTTCAATGCCGGCATCACGCAGAATCTGCACGCCTTTTCCAGCCACCAGAGGATTAGGGTCTGGACAGGCCACTACCACTTTTTTCAGCTGGGCTTTGACCAGTGCTTCTGCACAAGGCGGAGTCCGGCCATAATGTGCACAAGGTTCCAGTGTGACATAAGCGGTCGCCCCTTGCGCCTGCTTACCCGCCTGGCGCAAGGCAAAAACTTCAGCATGCGGTTGCCCTGCTTTGGGGTGAAACCCTTCACCAATCACCTGTCCATCTTTAACGATGACACAGCCGACATTCGGGTTCGGTTTGGTGGAATACTGTCCACGTTGGGCCAGTTCAATTGCCCGTTGCATCCAGTATTGATCTTGTGTCAGCTCAGACATCTTTATTCCCAATTAGCGCTGTTGCATTTGTTCAATTTGACGGCGGAAGGCTTCTACATCCTGAAAGTCCTGATAGACTGAAGCGAAACGGACATAGGCCACGTGATCTAGCGCATACAGCGCCTGCATGACAATTTCACCAATCACCCGTGACTTGACATCACGCTCACCCAAACGTCGAATCTGCAACTGGATATCGCTCAATACGGTTTCGATCTGTTCCTGCGTGACCGGACGTTTTTGCAAGGCATGCATCAGCGAGCGGCGCAACTTGGCTTCATCAAAAGGCTCATTTTTACCATCGGACTTGATGACACGCGGCATCACGACTTCGTAACTTTCAAAGGTAGTAAAGCGTTCACCGCAACTGATACATTCCCGACGTCGGCGAATCTGGCAACCTTCGGCGGCCAAGCGCGAATCGATCACTTTACTGTCTGCAGCGTTGCAAAATGGACAATGCATAGCGGTTTAATTGAACACATCCTCAAGGATTCTCGAGTGTAGCAAAATTTCTCCCATTTGTAGAGAATTACGCTACATATAGAAAAAAAACAGCCTTTTCAGGCTGTTTTACACAATATATTGAGATTTGTTTGATTTATTACTCTACGCGCTCACCATGTTGACTCAGATCCAATCCCATACGTTCCTCATCTGCAGAAACCCGGATACCGATAGTCAGATCAATCACTTTCAGGATCACAAATGTCAGCACGGCACTATAAGCAATCGTTGCCAAAACACCTTCAATTTGCACCCAAAGTTGCATCAACATATTGGTAGGTGCTTTATCCCCCATGATGAATTCGCTGGCAAATACCGCGGTGAGGATGGCACCTACAATCCCGCCCACACCATGCAGACCAAAAGCATCCAGCGAGTCATCCGCGTTCAGGGCATGTTTCAGCGCAGTAATCCCCCAGAAGCAAACTACACCACCAATCAGCCCCATGGCCAAAGCGCCACCCACGGTGACAAAGCCTGCTGCCGGTGTAATCACCACCAGACCGGCTACCGCACCGGAGGCTGCACCCAATACAGAAGCCTTGCCGCGAACTAGTTTTTCTGTCATTAACCAGGAGATCGCCGCAGCAGCCGCAGCGACTTGGGTCACAATCATCGCATAGCTGGCAGAACCGTTAGCACCCAAAGCGGAACCACCGTTAAAACCAAACCAGCCCACCCACAACAAACTCGCGCCCAGTACAGTCAACGACAGGTTATGGGGTGCCATAGACTCACGGCCCAGTCCGATACGTTTACCCAGCATATAGGCCGCTACCAGACCTGCCACACCCGAGTTGATATGCACGACTGTACCACCGGCAAAATCAAGGGCGCCATCATTGGCCAGCCAGCCACCGCCCCAGACCCAATGGGTAATCGGCGCATACACAGCAATCACCCAAATTGCGATAAAAGCAATAAAAGCGCCAAACTTCATGCGTTCCGCAATCGAACCACTGATAATTGCCACGGTGATGATGGCAAAGGTCATTTGGAAAATGACAAAGAGAATTTCGGGAATCGTGCCACTTAAAGCATCAGGACCGATGCCGGACAACATCAGCTTATCAAAACCGCCAATAAAGGCATTGCCTTCCGCAAATGCCAGCGTATAACCGACCGCGACCCAAGCGATACTCACGACTGCAACTGCCACCAGACTATGTGCCATGGTACTGAGGACGTTTTTCTTACGTACCATGCCACCATAAAACAACGCCAGCCCGGGAATCGTCATCAACAAGACCAATGCGGTGGAAATCAGGATCCATGCGGTATCCCCGCTATCTAGTTGTGGTTGTTCTTCTGCAGGTGCGGGTGTTTCGGCAGTCGCTGCAAGGGTAGCATCAGCAGGTGCTGTTACAGCGGTTTGATCGGTTGCAGTGGTACTGATAGTGGCTGCAACGGGCTCTGAAGCGGTTTCTTCAGCCCATGCGGCTGAACCACCTAACAGCGCACCAGACAAGCTGAGTGCAAGTAGCATTTTTTTCATTTATGTCCCCCAACTTTTGTTTTTTCTGAGTTATCGAGTACTCAGCAAGCTTCATGCCAAATTACACAGCATCTGGTCCAGTTTCACCGGTACGGATACGGATTACTTGTTCCAGGTTGGTGACAAAAATTTTACCGTCACCGATTTTGCCAGTGCTTGCAACACGGGTAATCGATTCAATGACAGCGTCTACAAGTTCATCGCTGATCGCGATTTCAATTTTGACTTTAGGTAAAAAATCCACGACATATTCAGCGCCACGGTACAGTTCAGTATGACCTTTTTGGCGACCGAAGCCTTTAACTTCAGTGACAGTGATCCCTTGAACGCCAATTTCAGACAGTGCTTCACGCACATCGTCCAATTTAAATGGTTTTACAATTGCAGTTACGAGCTTCATGTTGTTTTCCTTCGGCTTGTTTCACCAGTAAGGTTTTATGTTCAATATTCATGCCAAGACTTCTGAAAGTTGGGGAAAACCAGAAGCACTGTGCATGAACTGTCTTTATAACCTATTTTGTTCTTTGATATGTAGAGCGATTTTCAAAAAATAACCGTTTGCGATGGTCGGAATAACCGATCTGATAAAATCGATTTACTTTGCTCAGAGGACACTATGGTCGGTGCAACCGCGATGTTACACTGCGGGATAAAAGACCTTAGATGATTGGACTTCTTATGATCGAAACATTATTACAAACCATTTTGCAGCAACTGGATCAACCAAAAAAAGATATTGAACATAATTTACGCGCCCTGCTCAGTGAAGCTGTGGCCAAAATGGATCTGGTGACCCAGGAAGAACTCGAACGCCAGCAAACTGCCCTCAAAAATGCCCACCAGCGTTTAGACCAGCTCAATGAACAGGTCAAAACTTTAGAAACGCTGCTGCAGAACAAAAAATAAGCACCAAACAGGTGCAGTGAAAAGACAAACAACGATTAAAAATAAAGCATAATAACGGAACAACAAGATGTCTTTTGCCAAGATCCAGACCCGCAGTCTGTTGGGCTTACATGCGCCCAGCATTGAAGTAGAAGTGCATGTCAGCCAGGGATTGCCTTCCCTGACGATTGTCGGTTTGCCTGAAGCGGCCGTTCGCGAAAGTAAAGACCGGGTTCGCTCAGCCATTATCAACAGCGGCTTTCAGTTTCCGACCAAACGTCTGACCATCAATCTGGCACCGGCCGATCTCCCCAAAGAAGGGGCACGTCTGGATCTGCCGATTGCCTTGGGCATTCTGATTGCATCAGGACAACTTCCCGCCCAGGTCACGGATGATTTTGAATTTATAGGGGAACTGGCACTGGATGGTCATTTACGTCCGGTCAGTGGTGCGCTGAGTATTGCGATGGCCTGTCAGCAAGCAGGACATCGGCTGATGCTGCCTGCAGCCAATACGAGCGAGGCAGCGCAACTGCCTGATCTTGCGGTCTATCCTGCACAGCATCTGAAACAGGTCTGTGCACATTTTCTCGAGCAAAATAAAATTGCCACGGCGGCAGCTCCCTCGCTACAAAGTACACAGCGCTATGTGCAGGACCTCGCAGATGTCAAAGGTCAATTACGGCCACGACGTACACTGGAAATTGCAGCCGCAGGTGGACACTCTCTGTTGTTTCGTGGACCCCCCGGTACCGGAAAAACCCTGCTGGCCTCACGTCTACCGAGTATCTTGCCACCTTTGACGGCACAGGAAAATTTGCAAGTCGCCAATATTTATTCAATTGCCAATCATCCGCATCCTTTTGGACAACGCCCTTTCCGTGCACCGCATCATACTGCCTCGGCGATTGCACTGGTCGGGGGCGGTTCACATCCCAAACCTGGCGAAATTACCCTGGCACATTTAGGGGTGTTATTTCTGGATGAGTTACCAGAGTTCGACCGTAAAGTACTCGAAGTGCTGCGCCAACCGCTGGAATCCAAAGAAATCGTGATTTCTCGTGCCTCACGGCAAATGACCTTTCCAGCCAATTTCCAGTTGATTGCGGCGATGAATCCTTGCCCCTGCGGTTATGCCTTTAATCAGGACAATCGCTGCCAATGTTCCAGCGAAGCGATCAAACGTTATCAGAACCGTATTTCCGGACCCTTGCTGGACCGGATCGACCTGCATATTGATGTGCCGCCGCTTTCCGCACAGGAACTCCAGTCCTCAGCGGCAGCTGAAGATTCCGCAACGGTTCGAGCACGGGTGATCCAGGCCTATGAACAGCAAATGCAGCGTCAACAGGCCTTGAATCACCAGCTTTCTCCGCAGCAGCTACAACAGTTTGCTGTCCTCGATGAAGCCTCAAAACGTCTGCTGGAAATGGCGCAACAACGTCTCAATTTATCCGCCCGCGCCTATCATCGGGTGTTGCGTGTGGCTCGTACCATTGCGGATCTGGCACGAAGTGAACAGATTCAGAATGTGCATGTCAGCGAGGCACTGTCTTACCGCGCCAATGAAGCCTGAATGCAAAAAGCCGATGACCAGAGGTACTGGCCATCGGCTGATCATTACTATCTAAAATAAAATCAGAATGTTTTGGTTAGTGTAAAGACTGCGCCAGTATCCACCCCACGTTTGGCGGTATGCGACATGCCATCCGTATCAATATCTGTGCCGACTGCGGCCAATTCTGCAGTCAAACCTTTCACTGAGGCAAAAGAATAGGTCACCCCTGCTTTCCAGTCCAGGTAGCTATCCTCACCATTAAAGTAGTCCTCATCCGCAAGGGTATAACCTACTGCTGCCACCCCACCGAAACCGCTTGCACCAAAAGGTACAGAATAGGTCGCATTTAAATACCAGGCATCTGTATCCAGACCCAAGAAATCATTGCTGTAGTTGATGGCCGTCATCAGGCTGGCCTTATCCACCAGTACATCACTGAAGGTTAATTTAGCGTAAGCTTCCAGCCAGTTTAAGTCACTTTCGCTTGGATAAGCGTAATACCATAAACCCACGTCTAACAGCGGCTTGCTGGCAAAGCTATCTAAGGTGGTGGCAAAACCCATATATGGATCCAGCTCGAGATGTGCTGTGCCACCAAAATCCACATTAGAGCCCCACACCCCTGCATATACACCGGACTCATGGGTCAGCAAAAAACCACCTTGCAACGCCGGGTCATTAAAGGTTTGTGAAATACCGCGGTAGCGATAATCCGAGGTCAAGGCCGCATTACCGCTCAACGTCAAGCCCAATGGCGATGTGTCCTCTGCCATACTCATCATGGAAGCACTTGCCAATACACCCAAGCTCACTGCTTTCACTGCCCATTTCTTCATGCTGATCTCCCCCAATGTTATGATTGGTTTTTTCCTGTTCTGGTTAGGCTGATAAATTCTATTTAGTACTAGCAATTGCTGTGCCAAGTCCGGCAAAGGCTCAGATGGAAGAAATGTACAGACCGTGACCTATTTTTGCCCTTTTTACAGGATTGAGTAAAATTTACGCATAAAAAAGGTACACAAATTTTATGCAATTTGTACACCCTAAAATGATGGCTTTAAAAATAGTAACGCATGCCCGCCACCAACATGTTTTTCTGATCCACACCGGCACGGTTTTCGCCCCCCATCACATATTTGATCCAGCCACGGACGTTGTCTTGCTGAAATAATGCATGGGAAATTTGCACAGAGGCATGACGGAACACCCAATCTTTTTGCGTATTCAGGATCAGGTCGCCTTCAAACTTGCCCTCATCCTGGTAATACGAGATCCCGCTGGATAAATCCAGATGAAAGTCTTGTGGCAAAGGATGGCTGTAATCTAGGCTCAGATAGCTGTCCCACTGGTTCATATACACCGTGTCATTTACATAGGTCTGAATGCCAATCCGGAAACTGTTACCAATCTCCGGATTGAGGGTACGGCCCGCACTGACACCCGCTTCAATACCCAACGAATTATCACTGCCTGGAAAATAATAGGTTGCGACATTCAGATCATAATCCCAGTCTTTATAGCGGTTGGCATAACCGACAAAGAAATCATGCTCGTAATAATCGGCAGAGGGAATTTTGAGATCAGCCAGTGCTTGCGCTTTTTGCTCAGTATTTAAGTTGGAGGACTGAATAGCAACCTGATCCTGAATTTCACTTAATGAATAATCCAGTTTCGATACCCAATACGCGGCATAAGCACCTTTGTAGCTGGCATTCACATAGCCTTGCAACACGGTATCTTCATTTTCCGGATCATTGGTCCCACCGCGCGACACATAGGCTGATACCACGCCAAGCCAGCCAGAAACCTTGACTTGATCAGGTTGTTTTTGTTCTTGTGCCAATACCAAAGCAGGACTGAGGGCAAACACGACACCCAGCAAAACAGCAGATTTACTCATGAGCGAACAAAGGGAGAAAAGCAAAGAAGGCGCGATTATAGTCAGAAAAAAATCCGTTTAAAATATACACAACCCAATTTATTTACCAAATGGTTAATTATTAAAAATAAAAAAGACCCGCAATCGCGAGCCTTTTACTAAAGCATAGAATTAACCAAACAGTTAAAACATACTTATTTCTTGGCAGCTTCAATGGATTTTAAAATTTCAGCTTTGGCCACATCCGCACCTTCCCAACCGCTGATTTTCACCCATTTTCCAGGTTCCAAATCTTTGTAGTGCTGGAAGAAATGTTCGATTTGGCTGATCAAGAGTTTTGGAAGATCGGTATATTCCTGAACATCTTTGTATAATGGCGATAATTTTTCGTGTGGCACTGCGATCAGCTTCGCATCAATTCCACCGTCGTCTTCCATGTTCAATTTACCCACTGGGCGGCAACGGATCACAGAACCTGGAGCCACTGGGTGTGGCGTTACCACCAATACGTCTAATGGGTCACCATCTTCTGACAAGGTGTTTGGAACATAACCATAGTTCGCTGGGTAGAACATTGCAGTACCCATGAAACGGTCCACAAATAACGCATCAGAATCTTTATCGATTTCATATTTGATTGGGGCTGCGTTAGCAGGAATTTCAATGATCACATAGATATCGTTTGGTGCATCTTTACCCGGCGGGATATTGTTGTAGCTCATAGCAATACTCTTTGACTATATAGATGATCGAGATAAATTGGGGTTGCAGATGAAAGAACTGCAAACTTCGTGCTGATTATACCGTTTAGCTCGGAAAAAATTGACAAGATTTCATTCTGCTGCACAGTTAAGTCAGTTTTAGGGTAATCACCAGCAAGAAAATTGGGCACAGCAAGGCCAACAACCAGATAATTGAGCGTAACATCGCCCAATTGGCCAAATAGCAGATCCCATAGAGAATACGCAAAACCAGGTAGGCAATACCCAAATTCATCACAATGGATTGTGGAACCACCATATATTCGGCCATCAGAATCGCGGCAATAAACAGTGGCAGACCTTCAAAACTATTTTGCTGGGCAGCATTGGCACGTGCAGCCAGACCGGTGGTTTTGGCCAGAAATTCACGCGGGTTCTGGTTATCTTTGGCTTTGAAGCCACCCACCATCTTGGCAATCATGGCAAAAACATAAGGCAGTAAACAGGCTGCCAAAATGAGATAAATGATGCCGTTAATGCCCTGCATGTCGGTTATTCTCTTCAATTTTTCTTCAGCACTCTATCATAGCATGGCATTTGACAGATAAATTTTGTTAAATAGGCTGTTTTAATCACCCGCCCATATAGGAAGCAACATGACCAGTCCTGAGCAAAAAGAGATGTTTGATGTACTGGAAAAGCAGCGCCAGCATCAGCAACAAGTCGACCGTGTCATGAAAATTGTGCTGCCGATTACCGCTTTTCTGCTAGCGGTGATTTGCGCCAATATGAACACTTGGTCCTTGATCGGCACTTTTGTGGTGTTGCTGGTCGCCTTCTTTGCTGTAGGCATCAAGCGTTTAACCCTTTGGCATTGGATTGTGGTGATTCTGGTGTATTGTCTGGCGGACAATCTGCTCAGTTATGGCTATTTTAATACCTCAGGTTTTAGCCGCCAGTTTGGTACCCTGTTTATTTTTGTCGGCATCGTTAGCATTGGCCGTCCTTATATGGATCGCTGGCTGATGAAAAATTCATAAGCTATCAAACAAAAAACGCCCTGACTACAGGGCGTTTTTATGCAGAGCTCAATTATTTACGCAAATCTTTACGCAAAATCTTGCCGACATTGGATTTTGGCAACTCATTGATAAATTCCACATAACGCGGACGTTTATAGCCGGTCAGGTTTTCTTTGGCATAAGACAGCACTTCTTCGGTGGTCAAAGACGGATCTTTTTTCACCACGAACAGTTTCGGTGCTTCACCGGATTTTTCATCGGGCACACCAATTGCAGCCACTTCCAGCACTTTAGGATGCTTGGCAATGACTTCTTCAATTTCCGAAGGATAAACATTAAAGCCTGATACCAGAATCATGTCCTTTTTACGGTCGACGATTTTGATATAACCGCGTTCATCCATGACACCAATATCACCAGTACGGAAAAAACCATCTGCTGTCATGGACTTGGCGGTTTCATCCGGACGGTTCCAGTAACCGCGCATCACTTGCGGCCCACGAATACAGATCTCGCCCTGCTCGCCCAATGGCATTTCATTACCGGCATCGTCCAGAATCGCGACTTCAGTCAGCGGTAATGGAATCCCGATGGTGCCGGTAAATTCATCCGAAGCTGGTGGGTTGGCTGTTGCCACCGGTGAGGTTTCCGACAGGCCATAACCTTCAACAATCGTGGTTCCGGTAATTTTTTTCCAGGCAGCAGCAGTGGAAGGCAATACAGCCATACCACCACCCATGGCCATTTTCAGCTTGCTGTGATCAAGCTGTCTAAATTCTTCATTATTGACCAAGGCATTGAACAGTGTATTGACCGCCGGGAAGAAAGTCGGCTGGTATTTGCGCAGTTCCTTGATCACGGCAGGCAGGTCACGCGGGTTCGGGATCAGCACATTGGCCTGACCTTTATACATGCCGTACAAGGCACAGACCATAAAGGCAAAGATATGATACAAAGGCAGTGCGCAGAAAATGCGGTCGTCCTTTTCACCATCTTTATTGCCAAATTTACTCTGGAAAATTCCATCACACTGCAGCATATTCGCTACCAGATTGCGGTGGGTCAGTTCCGCACCTTTCGATACCCCGGTGGTGCCACCCGTATATTGCAGTACTGCCGTATCGCTTAAGGTCAGATTGGGACGTTTGTACTTGTTGGCATTGGCCTTATTCATGGCAGCATTAAACTTGATATGTCCCGGAATATCCCAAGCCGGAATCTGTTTGCGCACCGAACGCAGCACGAAATTTACCAATGTACCTTTGAGTGTGCCGAGCATGTCGCCCACGCTGGCCACAATCACCTGTTTTACTGGAGTTTTCCCGATAATGCTTTGATACACTGCTGCAAAGTTTTCAATAATCACCAGCACTTCGGCACCGGAGTCATTTAACTGATGCTCCAGCTCACGCGCCGTATAGAGTGGATTGACATTGACCAGCACCAGTCCGGCACGAAACACACCTAAAGCCACCACCGGATACTGCAGCACATTCGGCATCATCACCGCAACACGGGTACCTTTGGCCAAGCCCAGGCTTTGCAAATACGCCGCAAATTTACGGCTGGCCAGTTCCAGTTCATCGAAACTGAGGGTTTTATCCATGAAGATAAAAGCATCACGTGAGCCAAATTTCTGAAAATTGCGCTCAAAAATATCCAGCAACGAGGTATTTTCTGATGGTAATACAACTGTTTCCGGAATCCCTGTTTTTCGGTATTCAGCGAACCAAATTTTTTCCATAATGCCAAAATCTCCCATCAGCAATCCTGAATTTTTAACCTGTACTTTTTCAATGCGAGCTTCTTTTTGCTTTGCTTCTGCCCCAACATTGCTTTCATTTTCCACCAATATGTTTCATACATAGCGCATTTATGACAGCTCATGCCAGCGCTATCTCTGAACCCACAGTTTATTGGCTTTTTGGTAGCCGCGCGGTAACAGTTGCCCCTTGCCCGCACGTTTTCCAATATATTTTTGTAAATCGTCACCCTTGAGTTTTAACTGCTGTTGTCCTGCAACCAACTGAACAACTTCGTTTAAATTCAAGGTCGTCATGGAGAGCAGCGATTCACCTGCCTCAAGTTGCATTAACTTATTGCCTTTGCCTTTATTCAGCATTGGCAATTCTGACACATCGACAATCAATAAACGCCCTGCCGAACTGAGCAGCGCCAGATGGCTGTGGTCATCCACCGGCAGTAATGGCAATGCCTTGGCTGGCTCTGCCACCGTCAGGAAGGCTTTACCGGCTTTGGCATTGGTGTCCAGCTGTTTGGCCTGAGTCTTAAAACCATAACCGTTCGAGCTGATCGCCAACAATTCTTTTTCATCTTCGGCAATCAAGACCTGAATAAAGGACACGCCGTTGGCCGGTGCCAGTTTGGAGCTGAGTGGCTCACCCAGACCACGTGCCGATGGCAATTGATTAATGGCCAAGGCATAACTGCGCCCGGTTTCATCCAGCACATACACGCGCTGATTGGATTTCCCCACAGCATGACTAAGGTATTGATCCCCAGCACGATAATTCAGATTTTCTGCATCAACCTCTGCACCTTTGGCCGAGCGAATCCACCCCGCTTCAGACAAAACGACCGTGACTGCTTCGGCCGGCAACAAATCCTGTTCCTTGATCTGGATCGCCTCTTCACGCTCGACAATCGGTGAACGGCGGTCATCACCAAATTTTTTCGCGTCTTCTTTAAGCTCAGAAATGATCAGGTTTTTCAATGCTTCCGGATTGGCCAGTTGCTCACGAATAACCGCTGCGCGTGCTGCCAGCTCATCCTGCTCCTGACGGATTTCCATTTCTTCGAGTTTGGCCAAATGCCGCAGTTTCAATTCGAGAATGGCTTCGGCCTGAATCTCATCAATGTTGAAGTGCGACATCAACACCGACTTGGGCTGATCTTCCTCCCGAATGATCTTAATCACCGTATCAATATCCAGATAGGCAATCAGCAAACCGGCTAGAATATGCAGGCGTTTTTCGATTTTGTTCAGATGATATTGCAGACGGCGAGTCACGGTGTGTTTACGGATCTCAATCCATTCCAGCAAAATCCGGCGGATCGATTTGACCTGTGGACGACCGTCGGCCCCAATCATGTTTAGGTTAACCCGATAGCTCGATTCCAGATCGGTAGTGGCAAATAAATGGCTCATCACGGCTTCAGCATCAATGCGGTTGGAACGCAACACCACCACCAAGCGGGTAGGATGTACATGATCCGATTCATCGCGCACATCAGTCACCAGCGGTAACTTTTTTGCCTGCATCTGGTCGGCAATCTGGGTAATCACCTTGGAACCGGACACCTGATACGGTAGTTCGGTAATGATGATTTCATTTTTATCCACGGTATAAACGGCACGCACCCGGTAACTGCCACGGCCACTCATCTGTATTTTCAGCAGTTCCTCTTTGGAGGTGATGATTTCGGCTTTGGTTGGCAAATCCGGACCGGGAATAAATTCGGCCAGTTTACTGTCATTTAATTCTGGATTACGGATCAAGGCAATAGTGCCTTTAATCACTTCACGCAAATTGTGTGGCGGAATATCCGTGGCCATCCCCACGGCAATCCCGGTGGTGCCATTGAGCAGGATATTCGGTACGCGTGCCGGCAAAGTCACCGGCTCTTTCAGTGAGCCGTCAAAATTGTCCTGCCAGTCACAGGTGCCTTGACCCAGTTCGGACAGTAACACTTCACTGTACTGTGATAGCTTGGCTTCGGTATAACGCATCGCCGCAAAGGATTTCGGATCATCCGGCGAACCCCAGTTGCCTTGACCTTCAATAAATGGATAGCGGTAACTGAATGGCTGCGCCATCAGCACCATGGCTTCATAACAGGCTGAATCGCCATGCGGATGGTATTTACCTAACACATCACCCACCGTACGCGCCGATTTTTTCGGTTTTCCGCTGTGTTTTAAGCCCAGCTCACTCATGGCATAGACAATACGACGCTGTACCGGTTTCAGGCCATCACTGATATGCGGCAAGGCCCGATCCATGATCACATACATGGCATAGTTGAGGTACGCTTGTTCGGTAAACTCGGCTACAGAGCGGTTTTCTGTCGCATGATGCGCAAGGCTGGTCATAACAACTAATTATCCTAATTCATCATTATTCATTTAAAGGTCTTATGCTATGTCGCCGCACGATCAGGCACAAGGGCATTAATTATCACAACGCGTCAAATCCTGTCTTTTCATTTCATGACTTAGCTCTCTTTTTCTAAATTCAAATTGCATAAATCGTCACATCTATTACCAAAAGGCAAAATAAGTCACAAAATAATCATATTTTTCACTATAATAATCTCGCTTTTAAATGTGGTGTTGAACAACGGCTTAAATTTTTATTCTACTTATCCAACATAAGGTTACTTCACATGGATGTCATGGAAGCTTATATTCCCTATCATCTGCGGGCTAAATTACAACAGATTGACCCGGTCCTTGACCTGGACTGGTATCAGCAAATTGAGCATATTTTTGCAACCACAGCAGCTCATCTGCATAAAAAAATAGAAGACTACTATTTAAAAAACAAGAATATTCAATGGAATCCTCTCACCGATTTTTTTGAATTTAAGGGTCATGTCAGCTTGGCAGCGCTCGATGCTTTGCTGCGCAATTCCAGCCTGCAGCAATTATCAAAAAAAATTCAGCACACGCTAGAATATCTACAGCAGTATGAAAACGTCTATCAAATCGCCGATTATCTGGAAAGTGTACTCAATGAAATTGACCGTATAGAACTCGACGATCACAGCGAAATTCATAAAGAAAAACATGCGCTGCGCACCGCCTTTTTATATGATGCGGCCACCATCATCAAAACCTTAAATTTCACTTTGCCTGCAACGGTACGCCAGCTCACGGTAGAACAAGTCCGCAGTTTTATTCTGGAAGTCTATCTCAAGCGCGAAATTGTCGGGGACTGGTTCAGTATCATTTCTCCCAGTGAATATGCGCTACAGGAACTGCCGATTTTCCACGATTTTTTGATACAAGAACAAAAGATCCGTGATTTTGATGTCATTCAGACTTCGCAATTTTATTTCATTGTTGGCAGCACCCGGGAATATGCGCAAAACCCCTACTCGATCCGTCGCTTTTTGACCGAGGAAACATTTGGTTTTGAAGATAAAGTCTATTTAAATGGCGTAGTGCTGGATCCACAGCAGATTATGCAAGACGACCATTTAAGCAATTTTAAATGGCAGGTCAGCCGCATCATCAGCATTCAGCGCCAACTCAATACCAATATTGTCGAGTTGATTGAAAGTCTGCATCAATATAATCATGAGCATCTACTGCCACTCCTGCGTGCACCCCTAGATGCGGCTGGCCATCCAATCGAACAACTGATCAATGAACGTCTGATTGAAATAGAAAGACAACTCAGTGTGCATATTCTGGAGCCTTTACAAAAGGGTTTAAAGCACGCCATACAGCAGCCAGATGAGCTGGAATTCAGCTTCCTCAACATGCAGCGCCTGATCACGGAAATCTTGAACTGCTATGAGGATTTCTCACGCGAACCCGTGGTGGCCTTCAACAATCAGGTGCGCAATTTTAAATATCGTCTGGTGGCCTATCTGAAACTGCTACAAAAGCGCCGTCCGCAGATTTTTATGCTGTTTGAAAATGAAGAGGCTTGCTTACAACAAGACCAGTTGGCCAAAGCACCGCTCGAACATCTAATGAGCACGATTAATCAGGCGATTGAGCAGAGCCGACAAATCCAGTTACAGATCAAGCAGAAAGAACGGGAGCAAACAGAAAAAACCGGCTTCTTGCAACGCCTGTTTGCAAAACCCGAACAGCAGAGAAAAGAACTGGACCGTCTCAAAAGCTCGATTCACCAGCTTCGCGATCAATGCTATCTAGACATGATCCGTATTCCGAAACAATATCCGAAGCAGAGTGTCTATCTGGAATCGGAAAGCCTGATCACGATTAGCCGCAAAGAGCGCAATTATGCCTTTGCCAATGGGGAAAATGGCGTGACCCGCTTACCAGTCCTGATCCAGTTGCCAGAAGATCGCAGCCAGTTCAACTTGCAGAGTCTCGCGGCCACACTGAATTTTGACCTGAGCAAAGCCTCGCAAATCTGGAAAAACATCTCCTAATACAAAATCCTCCGATTTCGGGGGATCTTTTTTTATAGACCAATCAATGCCAGTAGCTTGCTTTTGGTATCTTCATACAGCAGCCCAATCACCAGTGCAACGGCTCACAGGCTGTAACGAAAATCACCGACCCGCAGACACTTTATACGGGTGATGAAGTTTATGAACACTACTGGAAAAATGAAAAAAATTGCCGCAACAGAGCTTATTAATGTGCTTTTTTATACTACCTCAATAAAAAATGATCCGCTTTAAGCGGATCATTTCATTTATGCTGATCTCTTCAAAATCTTGAAAATCAATTGGCATCTTTGGAGGAAGCAGAGTGATCATCCTCATCCTGATAAATAAATTTTGGCATTTCTAGGCCAAAATAAATTGCAATCAGACGTAGGATAAAACCGAACAGCAAGGTAAAAATCACCGTCATTTCCAGCGATAGCCCAACTTCGATACAGACCCAATAGCAAATCACCGCGACAAAAGAGATACTGGCATACAGTTCACGGCGGAATACTAAAGGCACATCATTACACAGAATATCACGCAAGATACCACCCGATACCCCGGTCAAGACACCAGCCACCGCCGATACCACAAAGCCATGCCCCATTTGCAGTGCGATCTGGCAGCCAATGATGGTAAAGCCGATCAGGCCTAGCGCATCCAGCACCAGAAACACCGAGCGTAAATGGCGCATCCATTTGGCAATCAGGATGGTGACAAAGGCAGCACAACAGGTCAGCACCAGATATTCCGGATGTTTCACCCAAGTGAGCGGATAATGTCCCAATAACACATCACGCACCGAACCACCGCCCAACGCAGTCACACAGGCAATCAGTACCACCCCGAACCAGTCCATACTACGGCGGCCTGCCGACAATGCCCCTGTCATCGCTTCAGCAGTAATGGCAATAATATAAATGACGGTCAGTAACATTGCCCTTCATCCAGCTCGGGTAAAAGATGCGCGCTATTCTAAGCTAAACTTGCAAAAATTGCGCACAGCATTGCTTAAATTTTTTCCCCGAACCACAGACACACGGCTGCTTCATGGTCACCGGCATATCTAAGGTAGGATCGAGAAAATACCAGCGTGCCTGATGCAGCACAAAGTAGGACAGCTCATGATGCACCTGCGCCTGCTGACCATCATGATAATGTGCCTTAAACTCGACCGAGGCATGTGCTTTGCCAATTTTGTCCTGGGTCCGGATGATTTCCAGCTTGAGCCATTGGTTGCTTTTACTCCAGTCGGCAATCGCCGCACGGTCCAGATATGCCTGCTGCCCAAGTGCCGTCGTCTGGATTAAATAATCAATCTGCTGCAAGGCAAAAGCGCTATAACGCGAACGCATCAACTGCTCTGCCGTGAGCGCCTGCTGCTGCCCGTTATGCAGCGGCTGACAACACTGCTGATAAATGCCACGCCCACAGGGGCACGCGGTTTGCTGCATGATCATGTCCAAAAAAATAGCCCTCAGATGAGGGCTATTCTAGCGGATTTTAACACCAGAACTCTTGTGTTTAATCCTCTGACTCCAGATTCGGCTCGGCAAAGATCCGTACCTTTTCAATCTTGTGTCCGTCCATCGTCACCACTTCAAACACATGACCTTCGATCTGCAAACTTTCACCATTATGCGGTAAACGTCCCAAATGCCACAGGATATACCCGGACAAAGTGGAATATTGTTCGCTGTCACTGACCAGATCACGCCCGAGTAACAAGGACACATGGCGAATATCGGTCGAGCCTTCGAGCAACATCGAGCCATCTTCGAGCGTTTCAGCAACGGCTTCGGATTCATCTTCATCCGGGAACTCACCCGCAATCGCCTCCAGTACATCAATTGGTGTGACAATACCCTCGATCGAGCCGTATTCGTTCAGGACAATCGCCATTTGCAACGGTGACTGACGTAACTGTTCCATTACCATTAACACCTGGGCATTTTCATGCACAATCACCGGCTCACGCAGATGTTTTTCAAAGTTCAGTACACCGGTTTCAATATATTCATTCAGCACCTTATGGGTCAGTACAATCCCGGCAATGTTGTCCAGCTCGCCATGGGCAATGATCAGACGCGAATGGGTCATCGACATCAGCTGCGATTTGATCAGCTCAATATCTTCATCCAGATCAATCCATTCCAGCTCCGGACGCGGGGTCATCACCGATTTCACCGGACGTTCTGACAGACTCAATACGCCCTGTACCAGTACGCTGTGATACACGCCGTTGTCTTCATCAAACACCTCTTTGGCAAAAGCCTGGGTAGCCAGGACATCTTCCGCCTCTTTGGCCGTAGCTTCTGCATTACCACTTTGACTGCCCAGCATACGCAACACCGCCGAAGCCGTGCGATAACGCAAATCGGTGGTCGTCACCAGTTTTTCCTGATTGCGGCGCATCAACTGGTTGACCATTTCCACCAACACCGAGAAACCAATCGCGGCATACAGATAGCCTTTCGGAATATGGAAACCGAAGCCTTCCACAATCAGCGAGAAACCGATCATCATCAGGAAGCCCAGGCACAGGATCACCACAGTTGGATGTTTGCTGACAAATTCCATCAATGGACGTGAAGCCCACAACATGATCCCGACAGCAATGATCACCGCAATCATCATCACCGACAGTTCTTTCACCATACCGACTGCAGTAATCACACTGTCCAGCGAGAACACCGCATCCAGCACCACAATCTGTACAATCACCATCCAGAACGCAGCATGCACCGGGTTTTCTTCTTTATGCGGCTGATGACCTTCAATCCGTTCATGCAGTTCCATGGTGCCCTTAAACAGCAGGAACACACCACCAAACAGCAAAATCAGGTCACGGCCGGAAAACGGATGACTCAGGATATGGAATAAAGGTTCGGTGAGTGTCACCACCCAGGCAATTGAGGCTAACAGAATCAGACGCATCAGCAGGGCCAGAATTAACCCCACAATACGCGCAGTACTACGCTGTTCTGGCGGCAACTTTTCCGCCAGAATCGCAATAAATACCAGGTTATCAATTCCCAGTACAATTTCCAGAATAATCAGCGTGGCCAAACCGACCCAAGCAGAAGGATCCGACATCCATTCGAAAATCATTGATGTTTCTCCTGCTGAAGGCTGACTGGCTTAAAGTCTGCAAAGAGCAGACTAAAAAGAGCATCCCAAACGGGACAGGAACTATTTTTTTGATCTAAAAAGTACGTTTCGGAGCGACAACAACCACTGCCCATGTTGATTCATTTGTAGTTAAAGAGGATTTCAGTATAGGCAAGAATGTGAGGAAATTCATCCTTTTTATTTGACGTTCCCGGCAAATTCACCAAGCCCATACAAAGCATTGCAAAGTGTCTATATAGCACCCCTCAAGTTGTCATATTCTCGATTTAAGCTGGAGTTCACTATCAAAAAACATGCTAAGGTTAAAAATAAAAGCGATGAATAGTAAATTAGAAATGACTAAACTTTCCTCTCCTAATATCATTCCAGCAACCCGCCCACTGGTGGCTCTTTATTGCGGTTCACGTGCCGGCAACAAACCGATTTATCGCGAAAAAGCCATTGCCCTGTCCCAGCAGATTGCTGAATTCGGTTTTGGCATCGTCTACGGCGGTGCCAGTATTGGCCTGATGGGACAAGTCGCGGACAGCGTCTTGCACCATGGTGGTGAAGTCGTCGGGGTAATTCCTGAATTTATGCTGGATTATGAGGTGGCGCATCATCAGCTGACCGAACTGCATGTGGTCGCAACCATGCATGAACGCAAAGCCATGATGGCCGAACGTGCTGCTGCCTTTATCGCCCTGCCAGGCGGTCTCGGCACCTTTGAAGAAATTCTGGAAATTGCCACTTGGGGCCAGCTCAATCAGCACCAGAAACCGATGATGCTCTACAATGTGAATGGCTTCTATGATGCGCTGATTGCCCAGCTCGATCATGCAGTGGAAGAAGGTTTTTTACCTCCGCAACATCGCGCCAAACTGATTGTCTGTAACCACGCCGACCAGATCCTGACTGCACTGAAAAGCCTGCATAGTCCGCAACACGTCGTGCTTTAAACCTTTTTCTCAACCTCCTTCCATTTCGAGCGGGTTTTAACCCGCTTTTTTAATGTCGATATGACACGGTTACTCTGTCCAAAATGGAGATGTAGCTTGCGTCAGTTTGTCGCATCCTGTCCGATGATTTCCTTTACACTATCAAAAATCTTCAGTTTTTTTGTGTCATGAGCAGCACTACCACCACCCATCAAGCCCTGCATCCCCAATTTCGCCTGCTGGTGTTTCTGGTAGCCATCGGCTTTTTTATGCAAGGGCTGGATACCACCATCGTCAATACCGCCATTGCCCAAATGGCCCATCAGCTCGGTGAAGATCCACTAAAAATGCACAGTGTGGTGGTGGCCTATGTGCTGGCGGCTGCCGCCTGCATTCCACTGAGTGGTTGGCTGGCCGACCGTTTTGGCGTGCGTACCACCTATCTGTCTGCGATTGTCATTTTCACTCTGGCTTCCCTAGGTTGTGGATTATCCAGCAGCCTGAATCAACTGTTGTTTTTTCGGGTGATTCAGGGCATTGGCGGTGCGTTATTGCTACCGATCGGTCGTCTGTCCATGCTGAAAATCATCCCGCGCGAACAGTTTTTATCCGCCATGAGCCTGATGAGTCTGGCCGGTTTGCTCGGCCCTTTGATGGGCCCCAGTTTAGGAGGGTGGCTGGTGGAGGCATGGTCCTGGCAGTGGATTTTCCTGATCAATGTTCCGATTGGCCTCCTCGGAGGCCTGCTCACGCTGAAAATCATGCCCAATGTCAAAGAAATGCAGGTGAATGCATTTGATTTTGCCGGTTTTGTCCTGCTGCTGATCAGCATGATCGGCATTTCCTTATCCCTGGAAGTCGCAGCCCATCCGCATTATGCTGGCCTGCTAGGCTGGGGTTTATTCGGGCTGGGAATATTGACCATGCTGGTTTATGCACGCCATGCACAGCGGCATGCCAATGCCCTGTTCCGCAGCCAGTTATTTCGGGACAATCCGCCGTTTTCCATCGGGATTTTGGGCAATATTTTTGCCCGTTTTGGCGGCAATGCGATTCCGTTTATCTTGCCACTGATGTTACAGGTGGTATTTCATATCGGCCCGATCGAAACCGGGTTCATGATGATTCCGCTGGTACTGGGTTCATTGGTCTCGAAACCGATCATCCGCCCGTTAATTCAGCATTTTGGTTATCGCCATTTCCTGCTGGCCAATACCTTTTTGATGGGCCTATGCATCGCCAGTTTTGCCCTAACCACGGCGGACCTGCCGTTCTGGCTACGTGCCGGGCATTTCTTTGTGATGGGATTGCTCAATTCTTTGCAATTTGTCGCGATGAATACTTTCACGCTGAAAGATTTATCGCCGCACGATGCCAGTACCGGAAATAGCTTTCTCTCGATGATCATGATGGTCTCAATGAGTATTGGTGTGGCGCTGGCCGGCACCCTGATCAATCTGTTTAGCCAGTATTATGGTCCCGGACAGGTCGAACAGGCCTTTCATAGTACACTGATTTGTCTGGGTGCAATGAATATGATTTCACTACTGATCTTTAGCAGGATCCCGGAGGGGAGCTAAAAGTGCTGAATTGTGCTCGAAATTAGACAGTAATCCGACTAAGCTTAAGCGGTTAATTGTCGGTTCAGTGCACATGTCCCCGAAAAAGAAATCGCATTTACCCCATCTCTGGATAATTGCCGGTCTGATTCTGCTCTTGACCTGTGTGTCGATCTATATGTTTTTTGCAACTACACGTCCGGTTTCCGCACAGGACTTTCCGGTCAAGGGCTTTGATGTCTCGCATCATCAAGGCGAGATCAACTGGCAAAAAATTTCTCCGCAGCAGTATCAGTTTGTCTATCTCAAAGCCACTGAAGGGGGAGATTTTCAAGACCGAAAATTTCAGGATAATTGGCTGAAAGCTCGTGCACGTGGTCTGCATGTCGGTGCCTATCATTTTTATCGTTTATGTCGTGACGGCGCAGTACAAGCAGACAATTTTATTGCCACCGTTCCCAATAAAGCGGATGCGCTGGCCCCGGTGATTGATCTGGAATATGACAATCACTGCATCGATACCTACAGCAAGGAACAGCTACTACAACACATCCAGACCATGCATGACCGGCTTTATCAGCATTATGGCAAACCGCCGATTTTTTATGTGTCGCGCAATTTTTATAATATTGTCTTGATGGGGCACTTTGCCAAGACCCCGATCTGGCTACGCGAATATAAAGTCCAGCCCAAGCTAAAAGATGGCCGCGACTGGCTGTTCTGGCAATATACCGCTCAGGGAAAAATTGAGGGGATTAACACAACGGTGGATTTAAATGTCTATGCTGGCTCAGAACGCGACTGGCAGAATTATTTACAGCAACTGGGCATTCGAGCAGTACCGTGATGCGCAAAATAATTCATATCGATATGGATGCCTTTTATGCGTCGGTCGAACTGCGTGAACGGCCAGAATTGCAAAAGCTTCCCGTGGTGATTGCCTCAGATCACCCTCGAGCAGTGGTAGCCGCTGCATCCTATCCTGCGCGGCAGTTTGGCCTACATTCGGCCATGCCCATGGCAACAGCCAGAAAGCGCTGTCCACAGGTGATTGTCATTCCGCCGGATTTTGACAAATACCGCAGCGTGTCTGCCCAGGTGCACCAGATTTTCCAGCACTATACCACCTTGATTGAACCAATTTCTCTAGATGAGGCCTATTTGGATGTGACGGAGAACCTGCAAGGTTTATCTTCTGCAACAGCCGTGGCGCAGGCCATCCGTGCGGATATTCTGCAACACACCGGACTGACCGCCTCTGCAGGTGTGGCACCGAACAAGTTTCTCGCCAAAATTGCCTCAGACTGGCACAAACCGGATGGCTTGTGCGTGATCAAGCCACATCAAATACAGGGGTTTATTCAAAATTTACCATTAAAGAAAATCCCCGGGGTCGGTAAAGTCACCCAGGAAAAACTGGCAGCGCTACAACTGCATACTTTAGGTGATTTACAAAATATTCAGGAAGCCCTCCTGATTCAACAGTTTGGCAAGTACGGCCGGCGACTGTTTTTGTATGCGCAAGGCATTGATGAACGTCCGGTTGAGACACAGCGCGTACGGCAGCAAATCTCTAAAGAACTGACCTTTTCAAGCGACCTGACTTTGCTGCAATGTCATGCCGCCTGGCAACAGCTGGCCGAACAGGTCTGGAACAGTTTACAAAAACGGCAACTCAGTGCACGTGGCTTGCAACTCAAACTGAAAGATCCTCAGTTCCAGATTCGCCAGCATAGCAAAACCTATCAGCAACCCTTTCGCAATTTACAGGAATTGCAACAGGCTATTCCCCAACTGCTCAGCGAGATGCAGATTGCCAGCAGCCAGAAATTTCGCCTTGTTGGCGTTGGGCTAAACCAGCTGAATAGCGCTGCCGCCATTCAGCAGCTTGATCTCGGTTTATGATCCTGATCGATCATAAAAATAACGAAAAACAACACGGCAATTGACCTTTACCGAGCATTTTCATGTAGGCTATAGCAGCGATACATTACCCCTGTATCGAGTTAGGTTAGAGAACCGCACTCTCGTTCTGCTAACCCTGTCCTGTAATCTGCGTGACGATCCAATCCGAAACATTGCAGGGCAACGTTTTTTCTCTCGCAACATTCTCTTGTTCTCGCTCAATTCTGATATACCGCAGACTGGCAAAATGCTTTTGCAGCGCTGTCTTGTTGGCTTTACAATAAACTGCCGTAGAAGATGTCATTGATCATCTATACAAAAATCCTTCCAATTGACTGTTTTTGAGTACGAGATTCCGTTTATGTCCATTCAACGTTTACATGTGGAAAAGCGCTTTTGTGAAGTGGCCATAGCAGGTAACCTGATTCATCTGGCAGGACAATTGGCCACCGATACTTCTGGAGATATTCGAGCCCAAACCCAGCAAACCCTAGAAATCATTGACCGTTTACTGGCTGAAGCGGGCAGTGATAAACATCATATTTTATCGGTGATGATTTTCCTCAAAGATATTGAACAGGACTATCAGGCGATGAACGACATCTGGGATGCCTGGGTGGCAGATGGCGCTGCACCACCGCGTACCTGTGTCGAGGCCAAGCTCTATGCGCCTGAGGTCTTGGTCGAAATGACCGTAACTGCAGTCAAAGTATCTGCTTAAACAAATAAATCAAGCTAACCAAAAATCTTGTCCTTGGGTGGCTGATACATCTGATACTTGGCGGTAGGGCCTTCCGGCTGCATTGACGTGATCTCCAGCTGCCCAGCCAAACATTCCTGCAAAAAATCACCACGCAACTGCGGATATTCCGGTACCCGTCCATAACGCAGTACCCGGTAACCTGCCAGTTTCAGTAAGGCATCCTGATAATGTTCCTGCTGAGTTCCTTTAAAACTGGATGCCTCCTCTAAGGCCACAATCGCCATGACCTGATGTTGCTGGTTCAGCACCACAAAATCGGCCATCATATTGCGGTATTTGTGGCGGGTATGCGGATATTTGGTCGTTAATAAAGCATCAAAAGACACATGTGCCAAAATACTGGCTTCGGGTAAAGTCTCTTTTAAACGCTGAAAGGTCAGTTGTTCATTTAAGTTAAAAATAGCACGACGCTTGAGAGCGCTATCCTGCTGACGTTGTTTTTTAAAACCTTTGAATGCAAACATCAATACCAGCGCGAGCAGCATGAGGCTTGCCACGAGATAGAAATTCATTGTTGATCAGTCCCTTCATTTTTATAATTAATCCCGGTTTTTATCGATTGTTTAATTGTTCAGCCCCGCTCCTGGAAACTGAATCGATTTTCCCTGAGAAAACAGCTCATCCTGAATGCTGCTTTTAAAGTTCACTGTAGCGTAAGCTCTAATCACAGAGCAATGCTTGGTCTTAGAATTTTACAAAAAACTGAACAAACCCGATAAACGACAAACTAAAAAGGACGCCGTAGCGTCCTTTTATAAGATTTGATTAGGCCCGTGATTTGGGCTTGGCCTTGCCTTTTGGCTTGCCTTGACCGAACGGACGTTTACCCTCACCAGTTTCACGTGGTGGCAGGCCGGTATGCTGAGTCAGAATCTGTCCCTTTTGTGGACGATTCGGCTGTCCCTGACGGGTCTGGACACGTGCAGCATTTGGATTGGTCCGTTTGGCCGAATCACCCGACAACGTCGAATTTTTCTTACGTGCAGATTTGTATTCGCCTTCACTACCTTTCGGCTGATAGGTCGGGATCAGATGCTGTTTCGAGTTACCAATCAGATCTTCACGGCCCATTTCTTTTAAGGCTTCGCGTAATAATGGCCAGTTGTTTGGATCATGATAACGCAAGAAGGCTTTATGCAGACGACGACGTTTTTCACCCTTCACAATATCGACATCTTCAGTGGTACGCCCCACTTTGGCCAGCGGGTTTTTGCCGGTGTAATACATGGTGGATGCCGTCGCCATCGGAGATGGATAGAAGGTCTGCACCTGATCGGCACGGAAACCATTCTTTTTCAACCAGACAGCCAGATTCATCATGTCATAATCTGTAGTACCCGGGTGTGCCGCAATAAAGTAAGGAATCAGATATTGTTCTTTGCCCACCTCTTTACTGAAACGATCAAACATTTGCTTGAAGCGGTCATAGGTCCCGATCCCAGGCTTCATCATTTTCGATAATGGGCCTTTTTCGGTATGTTCTGGTGCAATTTTCAGATAACCGCCAACATGGTGCTGGACCAGTTCTTTGACGTATTCAGGATTCAGCACGGCCAAGTCATAACGTAGACCGGAACCGATCAGGATCTTCTTGATTCCCTTAATGGCACGTGCCTTACGGTACAACTGGGTCAACGGAGCATGATCGGTGTGCAGGTTCTGACACACCCCCGGATAAACGCAGGATGGCTTACGACAGTTCTTTTCAATTTCTGGATCTTTACAATGCAAGCGGTACATGTTGGCCGTCGGTCCGCCAAGATCGGAAATAATACCGGTAAAGCCCGGTGCCGTATCCCGGATCTTTTCCACTTCGCGCAGAATCGATTCTTCTGAACGGTTCTGGATGATACGGCCTTCATGTTCGGTAATCGAACAGAAGGTACAGCCGCCAAAACAGCCACGCATGATGTTGACCGAGAACTTGATCATGTCAAAAGCCGGGAAACGCGCATTGCCATAAGCAGGATGTGGCAGACGTGCATACGGCAGATCAAACACATAATCCATTTCTTCGGTGGTCAATGGAATCGGCGGTGGATTAATCCAGACATCACGTTCACCATGACGCTGAACCAGCGCACGTGCATTCCCTGGATTGGTTTCTAAATGTAGAATCCGGTTGGCATGGGCATACAACACCCGATCATTCGCCACTTCTTCAAACGAAGGCAGACGAATCACCGCCAGTTCACGTGGTGGCAGTTTATGTTTGATGGCGCGACTTGCCGCAGGTTGTAACTGCACGATTTGGGTATCGGCATCCAGCTGATCACCTTCCCGTACAATCGGATTCGCCACAATTTCTTTCTGGAAATTCTGATACTGCGTCAGGCTGTTGCCTTTGTCTTTTTCGATTTCACAGCCATCGATGTCTTCGGTCATGACATAAGGATTGATGATTGGATCAACCCGGCCAATGGTATCGACATCATTGGAGGCGATTTCCACAAACTGCGCTTTGGTCGCACGGTTATGTTTATTGACGATAAAAGCTGTACCGCGCACGTCGGTAATCTGCTGGATCGGCTCACCCTTAGCCAGACGATGCATCACTTCAACAATCGAACGTTCGCCGTTGCCATACATCAGCAAATCCGCTTTAGAATCCATCAAGATGGAACGACGGACTTTATCTGACCAATAATCATAATGGGCGATACGACGCAATGAACCTTCAATCCCCCCGAGTAACACGGGCACATCGGGATAGGCCTCACGACAGCGCTGGCAATACACCGTTGCTGCACGATCTGGACGTTTATTCGGGACATTATCAGGAGAATAGGCATCATCGGAACGGATTTTACGATCTGCCGTATAGCGGTTGATCATGGAATCCATATTACCGGCGGTCACACCCCAGGCAATTTTAGGTTTACCCAAAACACGAAAACTGTCCACATTGGTCCAGTCCGGTTGCGCAATAATCCCCACACGAAAGCCTTGGGCTTCCAGCACGCGGCCGATAATCCCGGAACAAAACGATGGGTGATCGATGTAAGCATCACCACAGACCAGAATAAAATCGCACTCATCCCAGCCGAGCTGGTCCATTTCTGCGCGTGACATCGGCAAAAATGGCGCAGGATCAAAGCATGACGCCCAATATTTGTCGTAATCAAACAACGCCTTAGGCGCGGTCTGAGGTTTATATGCAGTAGACATGGCTAGCGATTCTCGGCTGGCAGGTGGAAGATCAGAAACGATCAAAATGAAAGTCGATCATTTTACCATGAATTTCACTCAACTGCCCCGATAATAAATCCTGCAAAAATAAGTGCATAACAATTTTATTGTTTATTTTTTCATCTATTTTTAGGCTCAAGAAGCGGATTTTAAGGGTCTCAGCGGGGAAATCATGTGCGTGAACCATGTGCCAAATAGACAGCTAAAAGCAGTCCAAATACCAGAATCAGACTGATTTTCAGCCCCGATTCCGTGCCAACCAAAGTTTTCCTAAACCACACCGCTTGAACTATCCAAGACACTTGAACCCAGGTAATAGCAGAATAAATACAACGATGAAGCCACCGCACGATACTGTATGGCCTGTACCGATACCCAGGCGCTTGCAGTCGAATGTGCCGCGAAAAAAGAAAAAGTAAAAATTAGTAAGCCAATAAAAATCAGCCAGATCTGGTTCAGCATCATGATTCCTAGCCCAGCAATCATGCTACATAACATCACTGGCAAGACTTTTTCCCGGCCAAAACGACGCGACCAGGCTGCGGCACGCGGCGAACTATAAATCCCGGCCAGATAAACAATTGAAATCAGCCCAATCCAGGTTTGGCTCAACTGAAAAGGTGCTTCGAGCACATGGTAACTCATATAATTAAAAATCGTGACGAAGCAGCCCATTAAAATAAAAGCCTGAACAAACAGAATCCGTAATTTCCTATCTGCCAGATTATGGGCAAAGGACTGAATAAAGCGTGAAAAATGCATCGGATAGGCGGAAAAGTGACGCGAATTGGGGAGCAATTTCCAAAAGCAATTGCTAAGCAGAAATTCAGCAGGCCAATGATCAGGGTAGCTTGTTGCCAACTAAGAAAATCAATCATCACTCCAGCCAACAAACGTCCACTCATGCCCCCTACAGCCGTCCCCGAAATATACAGCCCCATGGCAAATACCGAATCTGCAGGAGCAATTTCTTCCCCAATATAGGTCATGGCGACAGCTGCCACACCACTGACACACAACCCAACCAACACCCTACTCAGCAGATAAACCAACCAAGTATCGAGAAAAGCGCACAAAATAGTCAGGCCAGAACATAAAAATAATGCTCAGATCATAATCGGATTGCGACCGAAGCGGTCAGAAATCATGCCCGTGAATAATAACCCGACAGCCAAAGTGACCGTAGAAAAAGATAAGAGAAAGCTGCTTTGCATTAGGCTCGCATGAAAAAATCAGCAAAAATCGGCATCATCGACTGCACACAATACAACACCGAAAACGAAGTAAATCCTGCAAAGAACAGTGCTATCAGAATGGCAGAAAATGCTTTAGAACCACGTGCGATATAGGGAATGGGATCGGACACACAACACTACCTGATAGTCGATGCCGGGTAGTATACGCCCGAAATATACCTTGCGTAAAAAAACAAAAAAGAGCCCGAAGGCTCTTTTTTAAAGTTGGTAACACATACTTTAGCTTGCTAAAGAACGTTTTACTGCTGTTTTATTTTCAGCTTGTTCCAGTTGCTTGTTATTTTGCGTGCTACCTTCAACAGAAGCCTTCAAGTTCACCATGAAGATCGCCAAGGCTGCAATCACACCAGGAATCGCAATCACCAAGAAGTTCATTTGGTGTGGCAATTCATAAGTTAATAGCGCACCTGTTAACACTGGACCCACAATCGCCCCGATACGACCGATACCTGATGCCCAACCCATACCGGTTGAACGTACTGAGGTTGGGTAATATTGCGCTACGAAGGTGTAGAGCAAGATTTGTGAACCAATCGTTGCTGCACCGGCAATCGCAATCAAGGTATAAAGAACAGGTTGTGGGCTCTTGAATCCAAGTAGAATCAACGCCGCTGCACCCACCACAAACATCGTGGTCAATACCGGTTTCAAGTGGAATTTATCTGCCAACGCACCACCACCAATCGCACCGACCATACCACCGATGTTCAAGGCGAAGAGGAATAATAAGCTCGCACCAAGTGAATAACCTGCAGACAACATTAGTTTTGGTAACCAGCTGCCTAATGCATATACCATCAACAGGCACATGAAGAAAGCGATCCAGAACATAAAGGTACTGAATGAACGGCCTTGTTGGAACAGTGCACGTACTGGTGCTTCGTCACCAGCAACTACTTCATTCAATACAAGTTGAGTTTGTGCAGTTACGGTTTGTTCAGGTGCAACTTTGCGAATGATGGCTTTTGCTTCATCATGACGACCTGATTTTGCAAGGAACATTAATGATTCAGGCAAGAACTTCCAGATCAGCGGTAGAATCAATAAAGGAATACCTGCCAATAGGAACATGATCGTCCAGCCGTGATCGACCACCAACCATTTACCCAGCAATGCAGATGACATACCACCAATCGCATAGCCACTGAACATCAGTGCGACGAGTGTGCTACGAATACGTTTTGGTGCGTATTCAGTCATAAGTGCCACTACGTTTGGCATTACACCGCCGATACCTAGACCTGCGAGGAAACGTAAAATACCAAACTCAACCGGGCTAGAAGCGTAAGCACCTAAGAATGTGAAACCACTGAAAATGGCCACACAGATCATAATGGTTTTTTTACGACCCAGTTTATCGGATAAGGTACCAAATCCCATGGCACCAAACATCATCCCGAACAGAGCACAACTTGCGAGTAAACCCGCTTGTACAGTGCTTAAGCCCCATTCTTGCATCAGCAATGGCAAGGCAACGCCATAGATAACCAAATCATAACCATCAAAGATGATGATCAATAAACACCAGATCAATACACCCCAGTGAAATGGTGTAAATTTTGCCTGATCAACGACCTCGTTGATATTCAGTTTCTCTTGAGTCATGCTTCACCTCCATCTTGTGAAGACCCATACTTTCTTAGCTATACACAATACGGAGTTGATCAAATAAAGTCCAAAACTGATTTCGCATATATCTATGCTTTAAAAGTATGAAAAACCCCTGCTTTTGCGATTTTCAATATCAAAATGAAATAATAGAAAAATATAGTCTAGTAGGATAATTTCATCAGCAGATAAAATTATAACTTACTGAATTATAATTAATTTTAAAATAAAACTTGATAAAAACACTCAGATTTCGATCACATTAAAGCATTATATGTCTAGTAAATCAGCAAAATTTGCCCGACTGAGCATGGCCAAATCCTGCGGTTTCAAACCGATATCTAGCCCTCGCTTACCACCACTGACATAAATTTTGCTAAAGTCTAAAGCACTTTGGTCAATCACCATTTGCAAACATTTTTTCTGACCCAAGGGGCTAATCCCACCCACCAGATACCCGGTCAAACGCTCGGCATCTTTCACTTCTGCCATATGTAACTTTTTACACCCTAATGCACTCGCCGCCTTTTTAAGATTCAGTTGATGCTTCACTGGCAGTACCGTGACAAAATAATTCTTATCATCAGTTACCAATAAGGTTTTAAACACCTCGGCGACATTCAACCCCAGTTTTTCTGCGGCTTCTAGACCAAAACTTTTGGCATTCACATCATGCTCATATTCATGCATGGAAAATTCAATTTTTTGGCTTTTAAGCAATTTTGTTGCAGGGGTCATAACATCACATCATCTAGCTGTAATATATCAATAACATTAGCCTCACATACTTGTAAAGTATCTAATGGTTTTCAGCTTTCGATTGAACTATAAAAGTAAATCCTCTCTTCCTTTGTTTGCCGAACCGCACAAAAAATCCATTTTTCTATGTGATCTAACTCAAATCTCTTATCTTTAACTTATCAGGAAACAGGATGTTTCCCAAACAGCAACCAAAAACTATAAGTTAAATGTCAGGGGTTCTACCTAAGCAATCAATACAGAGAAACCTCGTCAGAGTAATAGAGCCTTCTTTTTATCTTTGACTTTTACTTCAAACAGATAAACTTTTGAGATAAGCCATTATTTGCGTATTTCCAGCCATTTCTGCCAGATCGAGTGCAGTATATTTACCTTTATAATGAACATCTGCACCATGCTTAACCAGCAATTCTACCACTGCTAAACAATCATTCTCAGCAGCGGCTTGTAATGCGCTATAGCCTTCATCATCCGTCTGATTTGGATTCACTCCCTGGGATAATAGCTGCTCGACTTGTTCAACATCACCTAAAGAAGCCCAGTACACCAGTTCTGGTAAATGCAGTTCTTCATCGTCTTCAGAGAGTGGGGAGAAAGAGTTGAGTTTCATATTTCTAACACCTACCTTTTTTCAATCTATCTAACTTTACACAATAATCATTACTAATATTCAAAGTGGGTAGTTAAAACCATCACAAAAACCGGTCATAAGCATTGAAAGTTATGCTTTAGAAACTTCCAATAAATTTCCTAAAATCTTAGAAAGAAATCATCAATTCCATAGAATAATTGGATACTATCAAACATTAGGACTAGAACTAAATGTTTTGTGTGGTAACTCAACTTATGGTTCTAGTCCTAGTCTTTTTCTAGTTAATTCTTATCCGTAATTTTGGTTATTATTAATATGTCCATACCATCATATTTGAAACTTTATTTATAAACAGCAGTATTATTCATATCATAATTATAACAAAGAGCGATAATCGGTTTACCTTAAAATAGATATAATTTAGCTTCCAGTAAATTTAAATATTTTCTGTGGGATCGCGTACCTATATTTTAAGAGAAAACTCTACTTTTAGATCCTATTATTTTAGAAGGGTTTCCTCTCTATAATATTAAGAAAATACGATAGAAATGACTTTTAACAAACCTGAAGCTAACTGCCTACTTGCATCAAACATAGTAGCGATCTGATAAGTTATGAGAAAAAATATAGGGTAAAAATAACCAGGCATTGAATAGGACCAATCCTTGATTAATTCTATTTTTTTATTATTAACAAAAAATTTATTTCCAACCAACACCGTTATTATTCCAATAACTGCTCCTCCAATAATATCTGTTGGGTAATGTAAGCCCAAATATATGCGTGGAAAAGCAATAAATAATGTAGTATAAAAAATTGCAAATACACCAATCTGTCTCGATATAAATAGTAAACCAGTTGATAAGGAAAAAAATAGTGCAGCATGGTCACTCGGAAATGAACTCCATCCTTCTAAAGTTGTCGAGGCCATTCCATAGGGTACTAAAAAATCTAAGCTTTCGGTGTGTATTGGTCTAAATCGGAATGGTGTAAGCAATGCCAAAGATCTTGCCAATAGAATTGACAGCCCACAACCAAATAGAGTTAATAATATATACTCACGATTATGTTGACGAGAATCCTCATTTTTAAACCATGCCCACCAAATAAGCATTACTAATATACCACCTTTAAGTAAACTATTAGAGGCTAATAAATAAATAAATTTATCAAATATCCATGACTGTTGAGAAAATTGGTTAATATAAGTTATTATTTTTAAATCAAAAAAAATCATATCATACTACCTTCTACCTTTTAGTTATACAGCATGTGTGTCATACAGCCATTCAATAAATGAAGCATGAGTATTTTTACTCTATATTTATATTTTTGTTTTAATCACAATATTTATCTATTATGTAGTGCTCTATAAAATTGCTCACATTATGTGAATGCTAATCATTATGATTAACCCTTGAGATGCAATCTAGATACTACTTTTATTTAAATTAGATTACATTTTAGCAAAACACAATCATATTTTTTCTCCCGCAAAGTAAAACCCCCCTCAGGTTTTTCTGAGGGGGGTTTAGAATAATGAGCTGGCGATGACTTACTCTCACATGGGCAACCCCACACTACCATCAGCGCGAAGAGGTTTCACTTCTGAGTTCGGGA
>JAJUIK010000011.1 GCA_029267635.1 Moraxellaceae bacterium
CAGCCCAATTCGATGGATAATCTTTTTCGGATTCAATCAATAATTGAACCGCTCTATCTCGGATTTCAGGGGTATATTTTGGTTTTGTCATCGGGACATTCTCTCAAGAAAGTTGGTCTCCGACAAACCCGGTACGGTTCACCTTGAGTGTATTCTTCAATAGAGGGTTATTCGGATAGTTTTTATATCAAACTCCCTAGAAAGAGTCTTATAGGGCTTTTTGTTTTTCTTTATTACTTAAAAAATTAAAAGGCAGAAGTTGGAGCTTCTGCCTTTTACTAAAACGACTATGGATATAACCATGGTTCGGTTAGTTGTTCTAGTCATCGTATTATACAAAAAATCATGCTGTAGCACACAATTTTCGAGTAGCTGAACCCTCGACAGCCCCCATCCCCCGCTTTTCCAGGGCAAAAATCACCCCCAATTTCTGCAGATAAACTTGGGAGATTTTTTAATCATCTTTGTACGCATTTACTTACGTCAATTCCGGTACTTTGCTGCTATTCGGAATATTGGAATTTTCATATGATAGATTCATCGGGAACAGGAAGTTCCACACAATAATAAGAATATAGATACGCACAAGGACAGTAAGGTACGACAGGAGTTATGCCGAGCGAACCGATACGAAAAACCCTGGCAGGATGCCAGGGTTTTTTCATTTCTCGTCTATTTAACTTAAATTAGACCCGGGTGAGCATCCAAAATACGGATTAACGTCGCTGCAGGGCCAGTTGGATAGCGACGGCCTTGTTCCCAGTCTTGAGTAAGAGTTTTAACTCTTTCCGGTTATTCATTTAAATACAGCATGATTAAAGATGGTACACAATCATCATATACATCAAAAATTTAAACACGCCTAAGGCTGTTGAATCTTTACACTTGAAAGAAAACCTAATTCGATTTTCATCCTCGTTTAGATTGAAATTTTGTGGCTGTAATTTTAAACCTTGTAATGTGTTTTTAAGCTGCTCCTTGCTCTGTTGCGAAAGCTCTAGATGAAGATATTTTTTGGGGAATAGGCTGTTAATAAAAGACAGAAATTTTTTTAATTGGCGTTTTTCATTAAGATCAAAAACGAACTGAGATGAATTGGGCTGAACTTTTTCAAGATAACTCGTGTAGATAGCATTGAGCTGTTTTTGATATTTTCGATGTACAGCTGGAAATCGTTTTTGGACGTAATGGATGATCTTTTTTTCTTCTTTATTGGTCGGTAGCATCGTGACTAGAGCTTCGGGAGATTTTCTTAAAAAATCTGTAGTAAACAGCTTGGAGGATTTTTTTTGGTTTATACAGGACGTTTTTAAGTGTAAAGCTCTGGCACGAAATTTTTGCGCTATTTGTAAAGGAATGGCTTCAGGCAACAAGAGGTCACCTTCCTTGGCTGTTGCCAGAATATGATGTAGCAGCTCAAAAGTCATTTCGGAGTCATGTGCTCCCAGCATCAGTGAATCGATTGACTGCTGTTGCTTGGCTTGATATTGATGATCATGTTGCTTATAACGATCTTTAGTGAGTTGATCAAATAAAAACTGTTTGATCGCCCGTTGCTGGACAGGGTATTTAACTGCATCATTACATTTCAGAATATTGTAATAGGCCTCTTTGGAGATCGGGCTTTGTATTTCATTCAGCTGATAGCTAATAGCCAAGTGCATTAAATGCAGATAGCTTGAGCAAGTCGTTTCAGGTGTAAGGTGTCCAGCAAAATGGGAGAGGGCGTACCAAGTCTGTTGAGTATTTCTGTTTCGTAGTAACGCGTAACGGATGCGTAGTTGCTCATGCGGAGTATAGTCAGTAAATGCGTCAGCAAGTGGTGAGTGTTTTAAAATCAGATAGAGATGATTAAATGCCGAATGGCGCAGGTTATGATAAGTAAAACTGTGCTCTCCAAAAATCGGCTGGATCAGTTGTTTCAGCAGCGAGTTCACTTCATTTTCATGACTTTCCTCCAGTGACTGTTTTAAAAACAGTGGCTGCGCAAATGATTTCCCTTGTTCTTTCAGTAGACGTTTTCTATTTAGGCTGTAGGCTTTGAATGCTCCCAACTCATCTGCTTTGAGTAGGTGATGCAGAGGAATTTTCCGGTAAGCTGAAAAGCTTTTTTGATTTTTATTGCGATTGTTGCGAATGGTAAGAATAACCGCATCCTCGGTAATCAGCAGATCACGTACGAAAACATTCAATGTTTCATTAATCCGCAACCCGGCTCTGAACCCTAGGATAAAAATCAGTTCAAACATATTCTTATCCCGAACTGAGATGCCCTGTGCATTTTCAAGCTGTTGCTTCATGCTGTGATAAAGATGCGGCGAGATCAATGCGGTTCTGCAAATTTTTGCTTGGATTAAATTATCCAGATTTACAGTGGGTGTCTGAAAAAATAAGGTCTGCTTGTGATGAAATTCACTCAGCCGTTTTTGCACAGTTGCTCGAGTCGTTTCTTTCTTAAGCAGAAGAATTTCCCCATAGAGATCTTCAAAATCAGCACTTGAGAATGATGAAATATCTTTGTCTTGCGTTGCCTGCAGCCAATGGACTGCGAACTGTGCAAACATGGTACTCAGGGAACTTTGTCTGACAGGCTGAAAATCCGCCCGTATAAGATTGCGCTCAAGTCGTTGCTGATGCTGGACAATTTGATTGAGGCGGTCCAGTTGTGTTTGCGTTAGTTCTGAACGCAGGATGATCCACAAAAGCAAACGTTCCAGAACAGTGGGGAGTTTTCTTTCATACAATTTAATGATTTGATCTATATAGTTTTTTTTACGAATGGCTTGACGTACTTCAGCTAAAATTTCTGCTATATCTGTTTCAATATTGGCAGTAGATAGGACTTGATGGTTTTTAATAATATTCTTAATCGCAGTAGTATGTCCTTGCCCAGATTGAACAAAATAAGTTTCTAATTGCTTTTCTAGAGGGCTAGAACTGTAAATGTCATTTTTTAAAATGGAAATCGACATTTGATCCAAACCGCAATTTTTTAGGAATTGCGTATAGTAAAAACCGTATTTTAAAAGGTCTTTATAACGTACCTTTTCGTCTGGAAAACATTCGGTGATGCAATCGTTGATGATTTGTTCTGCATCATTAATATCTAAAAATAAATCAAATTCCTGATGCTTTAGTCTGTAGATCCAGCATTTAACAATATCATGCAGCACAAATGTTTTCGTATAGCTGACTGAAAAATCCGGGTCCTTTATACGCTGATTACCGAAACGCCGATTCGGGATTTCTAGTGAAATAATATGATTCAGGTTTAAGAAATTTTGAAATTTATCTGTTTTTAAAATGATTGTTAAAAACTTTTGTAGTTCAGTATCGTTATAAATGCCATTAAATAATATTGTACTGATCAAACAGAAACCGAGTGATTGAGTCGGACTGAAGTCATTATGCTGTGCCCAGTGATCAATCATATTTTTGGCAAATTGAGTAACTCTTTTACCATGTTTTAATGTTTCAATATTTTGTTGAGGTGGAGTCCTTTCGTGCCTCACGGGTGTGGAGGGTACTGAATAGTTTTGATTCGATGACAGATTAAAACGCTTGATATATTTCGCAAATTCTAGACGTGCCATTTGGTAGCTACGGATATTGGATTTATAGTGCTCTAAAAGCTGATTATCAACTTGTTGACAAATTTCATGATAGTTTTCTGGTGTCAGTTCTTTGCATTTCTCGCTAAATAATTTCAGAAGAAATGCTTTGTGTTTTCTATGTTTTTCTATTCGTTTTTGGGAATGTGGATGTTTGCTCATGCAATAGTTATTCCTGTAAACGTAGCCATGCTTTTAAGCTCTAAGCTTTGGATCAGCTTGTCTTGTGCTGTTCTAATTTGATTTAAATCGGTTGCCTGAAAACCGGAATAGCGGTCAAACAGTTCCTGCATCGCTTCATCGTGGCCAAAGATGCCCTTAAGGACATCTTCATTGCAGTATTGTGCAAAAAAATAGCGAGAAAAATGACGGGTCCAATTGCGCTGCAAGGCTATTTCAGCACAGTATTTTTGAATATCAGCGAGCTGTAAATTTCGGATATATCCCTGAGGTTCATAAAATAAAAGAAATGGGCGTTCGCCATCGAAGACTTCCTGAATAGCCTGTACTTTTTCTTGAGGAAGACTGGCTCTCATAAGATGCTGAAATTGTTTTAAATAATCTAGGTAATACTGTATTTCATTGCGAAGAAAATCATTAAAAGCTAGGTAGCGTCCAATGGTACCTGAATAGCGTTGCTCTTTATCCGCTGCAGCTAATATACGATTGTCGAGATCAATATAGTCCAAATTGGGTGGAAAGGATTCGCTCGGCCGTGCAGAGGTCATGATCATGCAAACATGCCAGAGCCAGATGGAATAATGATTCAAGGTCTGAAAGGGATTAGGATTATTCCGAACTTGCTTGTCAAGTTGGTGGAAAAAAGACTGAACGAATGGAAGATCAGGTGTCTGCTGACTACCGAAACTAATTGAAGATTTAAACTCTTCAATATAGCTACTGTCGAGCTGAGGGCAAATCAGATCAAGTGTTTGGGTATAAATATCCAGGATATCAACAATTCTCGTTGAAAAGTAATGACATGGAGTGTAGTGATTAACGCTTTCGCCATTGAGTAATTTACTTTCCAGTTCATATCCCAGTTCGTTCAACGTAATATCACTGATTAAACGAGGAAGATTTTGAGCTGTTAAATGAAAAGTAAGGCCGTCACTGATTTTACGTAAATGTTTTTTTACTTTAGAAGTAATATCAGCTTTATTCCATTTTTTTAGTTGAGAAATCTGATAAAAATAAACTTTGGGTAAGGGGATTGTAAAAGAATTGCCTATATTCAGCATATATTCTTTTAATACAGCATCTTTAAATTTGGAGTTGTCGAAGCTTTGTCGAAAATAGCAATTTTTAGGACTAAAAGTGATTTCTTTGCTTTTTGAACTCAGACGGAAATGTTTTCGAAATACCAATAGCTCTTCATAATGTGTGAAACTGAGCACTGAAAATAAAAGCAAGGCATGAATTGGAGAATCCTCTGCTTGTTCAAATAAAATTCGCATAATGTACTGTGCAGTCGGCAAATCAAACACACGTGGATTCGGTTTGTTCATTAAAGCATTCTTGTTTTGATGCAGAATTTTGTTCTTGAGATTAATGACTTGAGCAGTAACAGAACGTTGCTCTAATCCAGTAAATTCAAAGTTATGATCTTCAACTGTTTCAATGATTTTATCTTCGCGTGATTGTTTAGCCGTACCCTGTTCAAACTTGGTCTGATGCGTTTGCTCATCATCGAGAGTCATTCTTGATGTCTTGTAAACATCTGTTTGGGGAGGTTCTTGGACGCTTGAATTAACTTGACGGTGTCTTTTTTGACGCTCTGATTGAGTATATGCATATTGATAGATGACACGAATATCTGCCAGTTGGCCAATCTGCTCTTTACTTAGACTTTGCTGTGAACGGTTTAGCAGTTCTTTATTTTCTTGCTCTTTTTTGTTTATAAAATCAATTAGATCCTCTAATTCTAGCGGCAGAGAGGGTAAAAAATTATAGAGCCAATAATATTTTTGCTTCGTACTGGCTAAACGGAAGCGCATACAAAGATTAGCTATGGTTGTTGCGTGCTCTTTGCTGTCGAGCAATTCAATACAATGGGTATTAAAAATAGCCCACTTGAGCGCGTTTGATTGGTGCGCGGATGGCGTGTTGATCAGGGCGAAGAGATAATGAATGAGCGGATATTCACTGATTAATGTATCAGTAAGCTGTTGAGTCATAATATTTTTAAGTTCAATAACTTGTATAATCTGAATGAAATCATTGAGCTTGATAGGACTTTGATAGTCTTCCAGTTTTGCTTCAGCCAGCGATTGATAGAAGTCCCTAAATGGTTTCAGTTTGAGCGTTTGGGTATCTTCTAAAAAGTTATATCCGTTCATGATTTAATCCCCGCAAGAATTTTATCTAACGATAATCGGCTGTTATGGGTAGTAATTAAACTTGCAGGACTCTTAGATTTTGGGAGTTCAGTGAGTTCTCGTAAAAACTCATGGCTTAAGCTTCTATGGCCAAAAACTTCTCGCAGGTGAGCTGGTAAATATTGCTCATTCAGCCAATGTGCAATGACATCTAAGCCAGTAATGGAACGATGGAGGCCGGAATTGAGCAATATTTTTACTTCGTTTAAGGCATTAATGATGCACTCATATGAATTATTTTTTTCATAAGCTCTAAACTTTAATTCGTTTTTTTCTTTTGAGAAATAACAATAGATCCATGTGAAATGACTGCTAAAAAAATAATGATCCGGTTTGTTATTGGCCATAAGAGGGATTTCTACCTTCTGTTTTAAAGCGAAATCTAAAAGGTAATCTTGCATTTTTGTACTGAGTTGTACAAATAAAGAAATCCATATTTGATATGCAGGCATGCATTTTGGATAACACATTAACTCTATGTTTTTTGCAGCTACTCGGTAATTTGGTATGCTTTTATCTTTTACAGACATACAATTATGCTTCCCCATGTGTGTGCCAAATGGCTAAAAATAAAAACATTATTATTAATATATTTTAATTTTATTTTCATCAACATTTAAATTAAATTTTTGTGTTATCAATTTGTAAAAATAAAACACATTGTTTTTTAACATATTTTTTGTTTTTAAATGCATTCTTCTATTATTTTATGAACTTTTTAAAATTAATTTGTGTACATTGGAATATTATTTTGTGGGATTTGGAATATTAGTTTGTATACACTGGAACATTATTTTGTGGGATTTGGAATATTGGTTTATGTACACTGGAACATTATATTGTTATATTATTATTCTGGTTTGTGTGTTCTTTCTGTTTGATTTTATTTGTGATTTAAGTTGATCACTTAGTTTGTATTTATAAATTTTAAAGCTTTTGGTTGATCTTATACTTAAAAATATCAGGTTGCCAATCAACCCTGCACCTAAAACCTATCGTACAACCAATTGGTCTTCTTACAACCGAGCTTTAATAAATCGAGGAAACCTCTCGATCTGGTTTGACCCGACTACTCAATGGTATGCACAACCAAAAGGCAAACATGGTAGAAATCAAACCTATTCCGATACGGCTATTCAATGCTGTCTTATAGCTAAAAACAGAAAGTTTGCTACACTATAAAAAACGTTACTAGTCACTGTTATGCCTAAGCCATACTCCAATGATCTTCGTCACAAAGCTCTGGACTACTACAAAGAATGCCAGAATAAATCTAAAACCTGTACCGTTTTTAAGATCGCAAGAACGACTTTAGATCTCTGGATTCAGCTCGAACATCTTCAAGGAAATGCGAATCGACCACATCCCGAAAAAGCAGGTCGGCCCTATAAAATTAAAGACCTACAGGCTTTCAAAAGCTTTGTTGAAACAACACCATTTTCACAGGCTAAAGATCTGGTGCCATTATTTGAACAAAGATTTGGTTATTCCGTCAGCTATGCCAACATCTTATTTGCTTTAAAAAAGCTGGGTTGGAGTCATAAAAAAAGAGTTTTCTATATCGACAAGCCAGCAAAATAGGACGAGCCGTATTCCAATGGTTCCTGCCACAATGGAAACAGCAATATGGTGAAGAGCATATTTTATATATTGATGAATCAGGCATAAATACCAATGAAACCGCTGAGTATGGTTGGTCTGAGAAAGGAAAACGTTGCCATGCCTTAAAATCGGGTGGGCATGGAACCAGACTGAGTATGATCAGTGCTGTTCAATCAAGTGCAGCCTTCAGATTCATTGTCCCATTGATCTTTCAGGGTTCATGTGATCGCAGCACTTTTGCTGGGTGGCTTGAATATTTGCTGAAAGGCTTACCTAAAGATAAAAATGGTCAGTACCAAAAGCATTTATTGATTTTGGACAATGCCTCAATTCATAAAGGTGAAGAAATTGACCAGCTGGTTCTCCAATACAATGCCCGGCTTATGTATTTGCCAGCTTATAGTCCAGGTCTAAACCCAATTGAAAAAGCATGGTCTGTGCTTAAAAGAAAAGTCAGACATATTGTTAGCCAACAGCAGAAATCAGTCTTGGAAGCATTAGATGTCGGCTTTAAAGAAATGTAGCGTAGTTTATTTAACTAGATATACCAGAAAAGTAATGATGGACTTCATCTACTCGTCGACTCTACTGGCTTGAAGTTTTTAGGTGAGGGTGAATGGAAACGTAAGAAACATCAGCCTGAATACCGTCGTCAATGGCGTAAATTGCATATCGGCATAGACGCTAAAACCCTGCAAATACGGGCTGTACAGTTGACTACGAACAATATCAGTGATTCACAAGTACTCGGGGATTTACTTGATCAAATTCCATTTGATGAGCGGATTGATTCTGTCTATAAAGATGGGGCTTATGACACGAAATACTGCAGAAAAGTCATTTCAGATCGACAGGCATATGCGGTGATTCCGCTAAGAAAAAATGCGCAGTCTTGGAGAGATACAAGAACCAGCTCGCTAGAAAGGAATGAGTTGCTTCGAACAGTTAAGCGTTTAGGAAGGACAATTTGGAAAAAGTGGTCTGGGTATCATCAGCGAAGCCTGGTAGAAACCAAGATGCATTGCATCAAATTATTGGGAGATAAACTCAGTGCCAGGAACTTTCAAAGCCAGGTGAATGAGATTCATGCACGTGTGGCAGTATTAAATAAATTTACGGAATTAGGCGGACCTCATACCCAAGTTGTCACTTAAACCTGAGTAGCTTAGGGTAACTCTAATTTTTAAATCTTTGTGCAATAAAGCCCTCGATTGTAATAAATTTCAATAAGGGCGGTGATGTCTATTATTGTGGTTAGGAGAATGGTGGCAGTCCATAGATTAGAGCTATTGGTATATGTATTTCTCTGTTTAACCAAAGATTTTAAGTTATAAATTGGTGATTTCAGGGTTGGGTCATGGCAGAATACATAAATTCTAAAAGATTTATATAACAAGGTTAAGAATGAATTTTATTGATGCAATAGGTGTATTGTCTAAGTCTTCTTCTTACGCTGTTTCCACAGAAAATGATCTTGATGCAGAATTGTCTTCAATAAAATCAGATCTATATGTTGTGATGCCAATCGAAGAGCATCTTTTTGAATTGATAAATTCTGTAACTGAGGACTCCAAAAAAGTTATATTTCTTTGTGGTAGTAGTGGTGATGGAAAATCTGAGCTCTTATTGAGAGCACGAGAAAAATTTAGTCAAACCTATATAAAATTTCATTTAGATGCTACACATAGTTTTGCTCCACATGATTCTGCTGTTGATACTTTAAATAAGTTATTTGATGAGTATGAAGTTGGGAATCATTCACTAGTAATTGCAATCAATATTGGAATGTTGGGGAACTATGCAGCCGAAGCAAAAAATAAGGAAATTGGTTCTATCCTTAAAAAATATTTAGAAGAGAAACGAGCTTCTGAAGGCTATGAATTTTTAAGCTTTGAAGATTACCCAAAATTCAAAATTACTGAAGATGGGTATGAGGCTGAATTTGTCACTAAGTTACTTGCTAGAATTACGGCTCCTAATTCATTGTTATACAAAAGTTATATTGCTCAAGTAGCTAATAAAAATAATACAAGTCAACAACAAATAAAACTTGTTAATTATAAATTGTTATGTGATCAAAATATTCAAAAAGTAATTGTCGAATTACTTTTTAAGATTAGATTGTTTAATAATCAATTTATTACTGCCCGAAATTTTTTAGATTTTATTTATGAACTTATATGCGGTAAAAAATATTTATTTGATAATCTATTTGGTGAGTCTGATAATGAATTATTGGAAAAGATAAGAGAGTTTGATCCCATACTTCTGAGAACAAAAGCTATTGATCGCTTTATCATTTCATTTGAATTGAATACTACTAATGATAGGTTAGAAGAGTATAAAAAATATTTGCAAGATTCATTAAATATAGAAAGATTAGATAGTGCTACATCATACATTCGCTTGTTCTATTTATTGAAATTTTCTACTATTAGCAACGATTATCATCTAGATTTCAAAGAAGACTTTATAGAGAATCTACTAATAAATTACTTAGAAGTGTATCGTCATCATAGGTATTACGATGCAGATACATCCAAGCCTATACTTAAAAATTTTTATTCTAAAGATTTAATTTATGCTATAAGAAATTATATCAATAAAAAGGCACCTTATTTAGAAGAAGATCAATATTTAATTTCTAATTATGGGGATAGTCAAATTATTTCTAATTTAAAAATTACTCCTAATTTTAATGAGATAATGAAATATAGTCATCAGCAATTATGTGTAAAATTTAATGGTTTTTTGAAAATCAAAGATCATGGAAATATGAATATAACAATTGATATTAATCTATTTGAATTGCTATTTAAATTGAAGTCAGGATATAGGCCAAGAAAAAATGATCGTAATGTGGTGGTCGTTTTAAATACTATTGTGAATAGACTACTAGTCCTTGCAAATCAATCAACCCAAATCACAGTAAAGACCAAAGAACAGAGCTTTCGTTTAACTGTTGAAGATGATGAAATCGAAGTGGCAGGTATTAAATGAGCTTAGATTTAAAGTTGAAAGTCGAAAAAAACAACAGCATGGCCAAATTCTATCCGATCAGCACTCGAGGAGAAAGCAAGTTATTTAATTGGGATGCTTTAACACATCTCTTTATTTGTGAAATTTACGGTCTTGATATCTTTAAGAAGTCTAAATTAGAGCAAACGGTAAGGGATTTTGAAGATCAATGTAAATCACATTTCATTGAATTATTAGATGATCCTCGAGCCTGGGATTATCTTTATAAAATTTATTTTGAAGAAAAAAATTTAACGTTAATTTCTCCTAAATTATGTGTCTATTCTCATTTAAATCAGATCAATAGTAAAAATATAGAGAAAAGGTTCTTAGGGCTATTAAAGACCATTCTTAAATCAGGAAATATTTATCAAGCGCATTCAAACCAACTAAATTTTTTGGAAAAAATTATCACAAAATCTTTTGATGATAAATTTACAACAAATGCTCCGAGTGAAAATGATTTCGTGAATTATTTTCCAAATCTAGCTAATATTTATGCTGAAGATTTAGAGTTCCTTACCAAGCATCCAAAATATTTTATTGAGAATATTCAACTTTTTATACAAATTTATATGTGTGTTTATACATCACAATTATCATTAACAATCAATAGTTGGCAAAGTTTTAAAGATGAACATAATTTAGAGTGTTACTTTATTTTAGATTCTGAAAAGGCGAGTCAAGAACGTAATCTTCTTTTTCAAAGAGGTTATAGGGATGTAGAAAAAGGGTTAGGCTCAATTTTTCCAATTCTTGCAATGACTGAAAGTTTACAAAATAGTTTAGAGGGAAAAAAACCTTTATGGGAATTTTATCATCGCAGGCATGAGATCAATTTACAGGAGCTCGTCAAATATTGCCAGGATTTTGCAAATGCTCGTAAATTGCAATTAAAAAGTGAGCATATTAGCACTCATGAAGAAGCATTTATAGAGTTAGCATATTTGTTTAAAGAGCAGTTTTCTAAAACTACTGATCGATCTAGTCGAAATGATAATGTAATTAAGGATATTAAAAATATTGTATTAAAACCATTTGTACAAACACGTGGCCGGGCGGGAAGTCTATTTGTATTAAATCAAGAATATCTTTTGTTATTAACTAATCTCGTAATTGGTGAGAAAGAGCAATTAAGGCTATATGAGTTGATAATAGGCTTTAATAAAAGAGGGATCTTTTTTGATCGAGAAAGTTATAAAGCTTTAGTTATATTTTATGAAAGATTGGGTAATATTGAAAAGTTGAGTGACAGTGGGGATGCGATTTATGTCAAAAAAACAATATGAAGATTTCTTGGTAGAGTTGTTTTTTAAATGGGCAGAAACCCACTTAAGCATAGGGGAAAAAATTCATTTCAAATCACCTAATGATAATAATAGTTTAAAGCTGTACAAAGCATTTTTTAATAAGGCACAGTTGAGCTTTCTATTGGGTCAGGAAAGAATTTGTTACTTTGAGATTAATGGATGCAAAATAATTCCGGTTCTACATGGCGAATGTGAATATGGTTATACAGAAAACTATATTTCTTTAATTAGGGACTTAGTATCTGGTCAAAAGGAGGATTTTAAAAATAGTGTTTTACTTATTATTCATAACTCTTCATTAGATACTTTAAATAATTCTTCAAAAGATTTGAGTATTTTAGGTAATGTTTGGAATCCACAATCTATTCATGAGGCTTTAACAACATATATTGATCAAAGTTTTAACCAAAAAGATAATCAATTATCCAAACAGTTATTAAATCATCAGTTTGAACTGATTTCATCAGATGGTGCAACGATGTTTGGTTTTCGTGAACTATTTGATGCTGTACAGGATGGTAAAATTGAATTTCATGAACTGGGTTACCTTAATGATGAAGATATACAAAAGTGGTATGAGGCAGATCCTCAGCTAATAGATAAACGTTTAAGTGAAAATAAAAAACTTAAAGATGAAATTGAATACATTTTTGAACAATTCCCTACCGAATATAAAGACAAATTAGTCGATTTAGATTTTAGTGAAAAGTTTATAAATGAGAATTTTGATGAGAATGATTTAGAAAGTTGGAAAACTAGCTTAGATTATGAAGCATGTCAGCAAGAGCGAAAAAAGAATTCTTCTCAGTTAATTACATTCCAAAAATATGAAACTGAGATAGAAAAGTTCTATGCTCGTGTTAAGAGTGACGATTTAAAAAAAAATACATTGGCTAGTCGTGAGCATTATTTAATAGTTGAAATTCCAGATGGAAAGTCAGAAGTTGGAATAGATTTAGTATTTGAGAATGGTCAGTTGGCTGAGCAGGATGTAAGAAAACTTGGAATAGCTAAAAAGGAATTAACCTCAAAAGTTAATAATCGTTCTAAGAAGAAATCAATTTTAGAATTAGTAGCAAGTTTTGAAGGACAGCCTAAATTTTTGGATGTGAATATTAAGCGGCTTAAACCTAAAGAGTGTTTTAAATTTAAAATTATACTGTTACCTAAAAATGAGTTTCCGATAGAGGCTTTTGCTACCAAATATTTAATTAACTCTAAAAATGAGACAATCGTTCTAGAAATGGACGAAAGTGAATTTAAATTCAATGAACAAATAAATCAAATTTATTCTTTAAAAAAATGCGATGAAGAAATTGACTTAGAAGCATTTGGTATTGTGAGTTTTGATGATTTACTAAACACTGAAGAAGTGGTTACTTTTCTGTTAAAAGGGAAGCACAGTACTTTAAAGTTTGAAGTACAAGGAATTTCTTCCACTACCTCTTTAAGTTTACCTTTATTTTTTAATCAGGAGTTTTACTTAAGCTTCTTTAATGATGATGTGTATGCTAGTTATAATGTTGATAAAGCATGCATTACTTTTATGGGGCGTGAATATAAAACAAGATTTGATTATAAAAAGCTGCTTGAGATAGAGGATTACTTTTTAAAGACAAATACTTTGTCAAAGACTTTATCATCAAAAATATTAATTAATATTGATACTTTACAGCAATCTTACCCAGATTTGGGAAGTGCATATGCTAATTTGTATACATATTTAAGAAGTAAAAAAACGCTAGTATCTTTGGTATCGTGGGGGCAGAAATTTTGCCAATTAGTAGAACAGATTGTAAATATATATACTCAGCTTATTAGTAATATTCAAACGACAAAACTGCTATCTATAGATGAAAATTTGCTAGTTAATTTAGGTTTCGGCGAGCTTAATGGAGAAGAATATATTACTCCATTACATCCGCTCAATTTAGCCTACTTTTTAAAATTGGCTTACGCTTGTAAAAGTGATAGCAGTCATGCTTTTAAAGACATTCATACAACGACAATTCGTCGTTTAAATGCACAAGGCTTACTGCCATTTAACTGGCATCCTAAGCATAGATTCACATATAGTCAGGCTGTTACTGAACATCCTATGTGGATTAAGTTAGTGCCTCATAAGCAAACACAATTAGATTATATACAACTTGTAGTAAAACAAAAAACAGTTGAATTCTTGGAAGCTTTTAAAGTTTTATTCAAACAGGGTGAAAGAGATACTTTATTAATTAATTCTATTCATAACGGGTTAAATAAAGAGGTATTTTTAGGTATTGTAGATTTGATAGAAAGATATAAATCTAGACCTGAAAATCTACCCAATATACATATTTCAATCTATAACCGAAAACTAGAAAATACCTATTTTGATGATATAGCAGACGCTACGAACTATACAACCTTAAAAGGATTATCTAAGCTTAGTTTGAACGATCAAAATTCTGATCAGGTTATAGATCTCATACGTAGGCGCATTACATATAGTAAGTTTGAAATTACAGAGGACACAAACTTTAATTATGCGCATTTAACATTTGTCAGAAATGATACGGAAGTTGAAGAGGCTTCAGTTGATTTAAATGTGGAAAAATCAGGGATTGCATCTGATGGGTTGCTAGCAGGTGAAACCTCTTTTCATCAAGGGAATACATACTTCACGAGTGCTGGACTTGAGGGAATTAACCTTGAAAATAATCCAGTATTTAAAATAGTTAGTCGCTATAGTGCTTTAAGTCATGCTGCTTGGAAAGAACAGAACTTTTATGAATCCAATGGCTTATCTTTAAAAGTGTCTAATAAATTACAAGAGTTATTAGAAAGTGCTTATGAAAATAGCCTATGGACTATTATTATTGACCCTAAAGTAACCTTAGACTTTTTTAAGTCACAGCAAGATGTAGTATTAATCCATTACTCAGATAACTATACCAATTCGGCACATTATGATGCTATTACGGTCACAAAGCGTAGAGATCTATATGACCAAATTTTAAGTCAAGGCCAGGCAGGTCATATTGATGAATTTAATGCTTTTAATGGTGAATGGCTACTTAAAATGCTTACACTTCCAGAAAATAGCAGACGAGAAAAGAAAAGTATTATTGCTGCTTATAAATATGTGAATTGTTTGCTATTTAACAGTGATATTACATGGGTTCCTTTAAGCGTAGCTGAAATGGTACGTGTATCAGGAAATATTGGACTTAAAATGAGTGAGTCTGATTTTAGCACGTACTGCAACGGCAAAAAATTCGGAGTCATGTCTGATGATGTTCTTTTTGTCGGTTTTAAAGATCAGAAGATGTACCTTTTACCTTTAGAAGTTAAAGTAGGGCAAAAGCAAAAGCACCCGAAAGGTATAGAGCAAGCCAAAAAGTTAAAAGAATACTTAGAGAATCAGCTATTTGGTCGTCAAGATCTAGCAGGTCATTTATATAGGGGCTTGTTTGTACGACAAATTATGATGCAGGTAGAAAAGTATCAATTGTATAAAATATACCCTGAAAATTATTTTGATAAATTATTAGAAAGTCGGACCTCATGGTTACAGGGTAATTATGATATTGCCAATATTCAAAATTACCCAGAAGGTTTTGTTACAGCTTTTGTAGAAAATTCTCATGTCTTTGATGAGAGCTTTGAATTAAATGACAATATTTTGGTTATTACGTTGCCAGGACCATACCAAAATCACTTTATTTCGACACCATTAAAGGATCTGCTAAGCAATTGTAGTAGTGAAAATTTATTACGTATACCTGATGGATATATTTTAAATGGAGTAACAAGCTCAACTCAAATAACACTTTCAAAAGATAAAACAATTGAGTCAGAAGGTGTTCTAAATATTGAAGCACATCAAGAAGATACACTGAAAGAAAATTGCGATAATAGTCAGCAACACGATTTTTTCTTAGAAAAAGATGATGAACTAGCAATTGTTAGTCCTATAATGCCTGAGCCTGAGCCTGAGCCTGAGCCTGAGCCTGAGCCTGAGCCTGAGCCTGAGCCTGAGCCTGAGCCTGAGCCTGAGCCTGAGCCTGAGCCTGAGCCTAAATCTGAAGAGCCGTTACGGGTACATTTTGGTGAGAATGTTCTCACCAAAGAACAGCTATATTGGGAGCCAACCAATACCGCTAAATTTATGAATACCAACACGGGGATTATTGGCACAATGGGGACAGGTAAAACCCAATTTACTAAGTCCCTCATTACGCAATTAATGCAGAATCAAAATGATAATGTAAATTCTGCGCCAATCGGTATGTTGATTTTTGACTATAAGTCTGATTATGTAGATGACGAATTTATCCAAGCAACTAATGCTCAAAAATATGAACTACATAATTTGCCATATAATCCATTAAGTTTATTTGGTAATTCTCCTATGTTGCCTATTCATACAGCAACTGGTTTTGCTGAAACTATGAGAAAGGCATTTAACTTAGGTATTAAGCAACAACTTAAGTTAGAAAATTTAATTCTAGCTTGTTATGAAGATTGTGGGATTAATGCGGAAGACCCTGCGACTTGGTCTATTCCAGCACCAACAATAAATGATGTATGGAACAAATTTTTAGCTCAAGACAAAGTAGAGGAAGATTCTTTATACGCGGCTCTCTTTAAATTGGCTAAGTTTAAAATATTTGAAACTGACTCTACAAAAATGAAGAGCTTGTATGACTTAATGAGTGGTGTTGTTGTCATCGAATTAGGTAATGGTTATGCTGCAGAACTTAAAAACTTAGTCGTTGCACTTACATTAGATTTGTTTTATGTGCAAATGCAAAAGCAAGGTAAGCCTGTTGTAAAAGGTGACTTTAGGCAAATTACGAAAATGATTTGTGTTGATGAAGCGCAAAATATTTTATCTCAGAATTTCACCAGTCTTCTGAAAATCTTGAAAGAGGGACGAGAATACGGTGTAGGGCTAATCTTATCCACACAAAATATTTCGCATTTTAAAACTTCTGAACATAATTATGCTGACTATATGATGACTTGGGTTATTCACCGGGTAGCGCAGATCAGTAATGGTGATATAAAAGCTATATTTAATGTAGATGATAAATCCGAACAAGAAAATCTGATGGAAACGATCCGTAGGCTCGATAAGCATTATAGCTTGTATATTGATGGTCATAAAAAACTTGTAAAGATGAAAGACAAAGCCTTCTGGGAGCTGTGTCAACAACTTGAAGTTTCTTAAATCTTTTTCAAGAGGAGCTTTTAAAGCTCCTTTTTTCTTTAATTTTCAAATAAAGTTAGTTGTGAATTATCTGAATTAAAATCTGTATGAAGTATATATGCATATTCAGAAGGGGCTAGATATTTAATTAACTCATTATCTTTAAAAACTTCAAAATAATAATGATTCTTCAGGTAAATGTGTAAAATAAATTGTAATGAGTATAAACAAATTCTTGATGCAATTTTAATTAAATCGAGTTGGGGACTAAAGGGTTCGTTGTTCTCATCTGGATAGGGGAACTCTAAGCTGCCGTGAGCAAAGGTGTTCCTTAATTCATATACAAGAATTAGTCCTAAACCAGCTATACCTTCTTCTGATAATTTTAATTTGTTTGCTATATTTTCTTGCTTCAAAAAATCAAATGCTAATATTTTGAATTGACATACATTGTGTAGATAATCCTCAATTATCTTTGATTGTTCTAAATTTTTATTTAGATAAAAGGCAATATTTCGAATTTTTCCTCTTATGTGTTTGACAGGGTGATTAGGTGGTTTGATTGCATCTATAATTGCTTCAATTGAGCACCAAATAAAATTAAAAATAGACAATTCTCTTGTAAATTTTTTTAATAACTTTTCATTAGCTTCATCGTATTCATAAGCTGCATTGCATTTAAACCATAATGAATCATATTTATCGATGTTAATTTCAATACTTTCAACTGAAGAGGCTAATAATAACCAATCACATGTAAGAATGAAATTATTGTTGCTGGAACAAATTAAAAACTCTCTCAATCTATAACAATGTTCTTGAAGAGATAGAATTCCAGACATGTTTGGCTCCTTGTTATGTATTAATTGTTCTTGTTTAAATTTTGAAGCTGTGAGAAGAAATCAGATATTGAAAGACCGAAAGCATTACATATTTTATATACGGTATCTATTCGGCATGTTGCTTTCCCATTTTCTATATCTGAGAGTTGTCGTGTAGAAATACCGATCGAATAAGATAAAGTTTCTTGTTTATCACCGGCATCAACTCTTAATTTTTTTACTAATTTCCCAAAATCATTAACAAAGATATCGATTTTGTCGCTGTCAATATTATTACTCATTTTGATATTTACATGAAGTATAGTTCATATATGAACTATACTTCATGTACGTTTATTTCGGAAGCCTATATCTTGTTTATACGAATTAAACAGGAGAAAAACATGAAATACGAATTTGAAGTAAAAACCTATAAGGATCTTGGTAATCCTTATGGTAAAGATGGTCAAAAGATGGTTTATCTTTTTGTGCACGCCAAAGATTTGCCTAAAGATTTATCATTTGGTCCAAACCCTCGTGAACAGAATATGAAAACGTCTGTTGCAAAAAAAATTATTGGAAGTTTGCATGAAGGAACTGAACAGTTCTATGTGAAAAATCGTGGGATTACAATTCATGCAAAAGATATTAAATTTATTCCGTCTAAATCTATAGTAGAACTTGATTTGCCAGAAAATGAGATGTACGGAGTTTTGGATGGGGGGCATTCATATAGGGCTATTTTGGAAAATCGAATGATTGAGAAAGATGGCGGAGAGGAATGGGTAAATGAATTTGTGAAAATTGAAGTAATTATCGGAGCTGAAGAGTATTTTGAGCAGTTGGCAGCATCACGAAATACATCAGTTCAAGTAACTGATAGTACAATTGCTGAATTAGAAAAAAAATTCGATTTCATTAAGGATGTCCTAAGTAAAAAACCATATTTCGACAAAATTTCATTTAAGCAAAATGAGCAAAAGGATATCGAAGTTATTGATATTCTAAGATTGATGTATGCTTTTAATTTGGAGAAGTTTCCTGATCACACTAGCGTAGGAGTATCTGCTTATACTTCTCCTAAAGCTGTTTTAAATGATTTTTTAGCTGATATAAAAAAGGCAGAAGCAACTAATTCTAAAAGTGAATATGAAGCGATTGCCAAAATTCTACCTGAAATTATTGAGCTTTATGACTTAATTGAAAAAGAAGCTGGGCTTAAATATAAGGAGGCTACTAAAACTGGTAAATATGGAGCAATTAAAGGTGTGGATGGGACTGAGGGAGATAAAAAACATTATTCAAAATTTTTCGGTGAGAAAATTGATTACAAGAGTCCAATAGGTTTTATTTTTCCAATCATTTCATCTTTTAAAGCCCTTGTAGATAAAGATGAGCATGGGAACTACAGTTGGATTTGTGATCCTAAAGAAGCTTGGGGTAAGAATGGTGCAACTTTAATGGAGGCAACAGTTGAGCGTTCTACTTCTCTGGGATCTAATCCACAATCAACTGGTAAGGATTCGGGGTTGTGGAAACAAAATTTATCCGTGAATTTTATTACGGCTTTAACTGAAAAAGCTAAGAAAGTCTAATCTTTAAAAAAATTAAGGCAAGCCATTTAGGCTTGCCTTTTTATTTATATATTAGCAATTAAACTTTCAGAAGTTTTATACCGAACGGACATAGCCCCAACACCTCTATGAATGTGTCCACGCATTCGATCAAGAAGTACTTTATTTTCTAAAGGTTCTTCTTGATTATCTTCCACATATCTAAGAAGTGATAAGAAAAGATCTGTATTTTCACCTGTGAGGGTATAGGCATTGAATTCAGAGCCATCCTCATTAGGTAATGGAATATTACCTAACGGACCTTCTTCTAATGACATCATGAGTGCAATACGACAAAGCAAATTTGGCGTTAAACCTGTACGTTGTTTCAGCATACGAAGACGAGTGGTTGCCTCAGATGAAATTTTAAGCTTGCTGTAATGCAATTCTCTTCTCCGTATTGGTGCGTTTCAGATCAGTAAAGTAACCTGTCAATGCCTGAGTAGATGCCAACTCATGATTGTATTCAAGTAGATAACTTTCAGAAATGAACTCATCTAACTGGTTCACATAAAGATCATCAATTTCAGTATCTGTTGAAAGAATAATGACTTGATGGCTAACGTGAGGGAAGTAAAACTTCATGAGGTTGTCACGGTGTTCACGATCTAAACGGCCAAGTGGTGTATCAACAATCATTGGCAAATGGCGACCACTTGTTTTAGCTAGAGACCATAACATGGCAATCGCATAAATTTGCTTTTCACCAGCAGATAAAGCTGACTTTTCAACGACTTTACCATTCGCTTTAATCAAACGTGTGTTGAAGGTTTTAGCATCAATCTGTAAATCAGTAATGAAGTTACGTTTACGCAATAATGAATTGAAAATTTCTACAAAGTTTTTGCGAACTTGAGTAATTTTCTGTTCCAGTAAGGCAGTCTCAAAATCAATAAGCGCTTTAATGCTTTTTGCGGCTAAAGAGTTCTTATGATTTTGCAATTCAAACTCGGCAATGGCTTCGCTAGCTACTTTTAAATTCCGTTCAGCCGTCACAACTTCCCAGCTAATTTTACGGCGTTCTTCTTCTTTCTGATTTAAGATAAGATCAAGCTCACCGAGTTTACGCTCTTTCTGTAGCAGCTCATCAAGATAAGCATTTGAGTCTTCCGCATTTTCAGCACGGGCAATTGAAAACTCTGTTGCTTCTTTTTCCTGATTTAAAATTATAAAACGTTCATATAACCCTTTGACTTGCTGTTTTAGCTCCGCATCTAAGCTCAATAGTTTAGCCAAGGTTTGCTTGGGCTCAGTTAATTCACCAAATGCTTTGTGGGGACTTAACTGTGGTTGCTCATTAAAGTAACTGGCAAGGAACTCATTGAGATTTGTCCAATGATCTTCTTTCCAGAGTTCTTTTTTCTGGATTGAACTATTTTGGAAGGTTGTAAGTATTTGCTCAAAAAGTTGACGATTTGAAGATTGATCTGCTGATGAACCTTCTAACTGTTTTGTAAACTTAGCTATGAGCTTCGGTGCAAATAAGAAGGGAAGTAGTCCATTTGCTAAATTGACCAGTTCTTGTTTAGATACATTAATCTCTTTATTCAGTTGAGAGAGTTTGGCTTTGAGTTGGTCATATTCCAACGCAATAGCACCACCTTCTGATACAAAACGAAGTCTTTGACGTTCAATGTTTTTTAATAATGCTTGGTGTTCAAATTTAATTCGGGCGTATTCATTATTTAAGAGCTCTTCTTGAACTTTGAACTGCTCTACTTGTTGGGTAAGGAGATCAACATCATTTTTTTCAGCATCACCAGATTTATTACGACTCAAATATGAATGTAAATCTAGGCGTAACTTTTCTATTAAATCAATGCCTAGCAGGTTTTTAATAGCATCTGATAAAGCAGCATTGTTATCTTCTGCAATATCTTGAATTTTCTCACCATCAAAGAAGAATAGCTGAGAAACTCCGATTGGGATCAATTCCAGTAGAAAATTTTCCCATTCTTGCTTTGGTACAGAGGTAACTGTTTCACCGTTTTTATGTAAATCTAAATTTTCATGTACTTGTCCATCGGACCCGATTGTCCAAGAACGGCAAACGGTAAATTCAGCAGGAATACTGCCTTCTGTATAAATGAACTTAAGCTCAATGCTGGACGTACGTTCAGGGTGATTTTGATTGGTCTTACTGAAAAGATACTGATGATATTCTTTGTTACTAATCCCTAAACCTAATGCACGCTTACCGTATAAGGCCAGGCGTACGGAGTCTAAGAATGTAGTTTTACCAGCACCATTTCTGCCGCCAATCAGAATAATTGGCCGACTAGTAATAGATGATTTTTTAGGTTCAAGTGAAAATTCAGTATGCTGACTGTATAAACCAATATTATCTAAAATTAAAGATTTGATAATCATGGATTAACTCCAGCGTTATTTAATAAATCTAACTGACCTGAAGAAATTTCTTCTGCGAAAGATGATTCCTCATCCTCTATTTCAATGATTTCATTGATATCTTGATCAGAATTGCTAGCGGCGAGAATTGTGGCTAAATCTCTCCATTCTTCATTGAGCACTTTGCTTAACTGGCTATGAATGTTATGGCGTCGTTTAAGACCATGGGAAGCTTTTTCAACTCCAATCAGTTTCACCATTAGTTCCGTTGGAATGTCATGTTGTTTACAGATTGAATCAAGTAAAGCAAAGTCTTGTGTATTATATAAGACGCTATCCTCAATTTCCCAATCTAAATCGACTTCTAAGGTGTCTCTTACAATTTGTGGAACTGAATCAGCCCAATCTCCACTTTCAGAACGCCATAAACGCCGAATTTCATGTAATTCTGCAGGATGAATCAGAACCGGTGCTTCACCAATCGGTGCTTCAGTTTGTACTTGTTTTTGGACTTCTAAGAGTTTTCTGAGAAGTTCTTTACGGAATTCGAGTTTATAAGGACCAGGTACTAATTTTCCATTTGCGTGGTTAAAGGCAACTTGACCATTACGACGTTTAAATTCACGATAGATAAATTTTTTTTCAGGATCTTGCGTTGAAGAAAGTAAATCACGGTACTCCAGTAAAGGCTCTAACCACTCTTCACCAGATTCAACCATAGCCTCCATTGACTTGTCCTGTTGGACTACTGTGCATACCCAGCAACCAAAGCGTGAATTACCGCAACTCGGCGTAGTTTTGTCTACTACGAGAGGGCACTCACCAGCTTGAGCATTTCTATACATAGTTACAAGTTCACGGTTGTCATTATTCCATGGAGACTTGTTCTGTAATAAATAATTCCATACATCATCAGTAGTGAATGCTTCAATTGGAGCAAATACAAACGCATTTAGTAAAGACGAGTGACGGGCAAGTTTTGTGCCTTTAATTTTATGCATTGCGATCACTTGTGCACGGGTCGCACTTTCTGCAGAACGCACACCTAAGACAACAACCACCTCACCAAATTCAGCTACACGTTGTGTAATAAAGTCATTTGCCGGTTCAATCTTAAGTCGTTCAGTACACCAGCGGAATTTATTGCTTGGTGCAGGATAGCCACGGCCAATCAGGTTTACCCAAAATGAACGTTCTACTCGAGGGCTGACCTTTTGTACAATAAAAGGCATTCCTTGTTCATTAGACTTTTGCTGAATATTTTCTAAGTTTTTATCAATATATCGAACAATAATAGGTGTTTCTACAAGAGTGTCAGAACTAATTACATATATAGGTTTTTGTCTTTGCTCACTCGGTAGTTTCGCTACAGCATTCCATACCAGTTGCAAAGCACAAGTTGAGTCCTTACCACCAGAGTAGCCAACGACCCATGGTCTTTGATCTGATAAATAGACTTCCTGGATAGATTCATATACATCTTTTAAAGAATTGGTCTCAAAAAAGCTCATTTAGACCGTCTCCTTAGTAAGTGTATCTTCTTGGCTTGCATGTAGTGAGTTGAATAGTAGATTTTCGACTCGTTGTGCTTCAGGACTCAACGAAATCCCTAATGTTTTCTGAAGATGATTGGTGACTAAAATGAGATTATTGCGTGATTTGTTTATTTTTCCTGCAACCAATGCACGACCATACCAAACTTTTAGATTATTTCTAGACCAGTCAATATAGATTAATTTATTGAGTTTAGATTCCCAGTTGTCTGGATATTGTGTGAGTAAAATATTACCTAATTTACCGAGAGCCTGAACTGCAATGCCATGAGCATGAATATAATTGTTCCTTAACTCAGCTGCCGTGATTTTACCTTCTAAAAGATTTAACCAGCCTGGAATATATTCAATTACACAGCTCCAGAATTTGGTAGCAATTAGAACCTGTTCTTCATGGGTAGCTTCTTGTGGAAAATCACTTAAGAGTTGTTTAGTTGCCTGATGTAAGGAACTAAATGTAAATAAATTAGTTGTTCTGTTAGATAAACTGGATTTTTCAAAGTCGGTAAATTCTCTGAATAGTTCAATATTTTCAATTACCGCTTTAGTTATATTTGATTGTTCATCTCTATGGTTAAAGAGTAACTTAATAGATTGAGCTGGCTTTACTGCATGCATGTTTAGGTCAGCGAACATTTGCTGAGAACGTTTTAGCCCCTGGTCCGCATAAACCACCACAGAAATAGTTTCATTTCCTAGATGAGGGCGGTGCTTCAGCGCTTCCTCTATAGCCGCTCTTCTATGTTGGCCATCATTAATTAAAACAGTAGCATCCATTGAAATTTTTAACTTACCTAAATTACTTGAAAGATCATTAGGCTCAAATACAACTTCTCCATCTACACATGCACAAAGAGACGAAAGTATGTATTCGTCAGGATTATCAATAATATATCTACTTATTTGAGGGATTCTTGTTTTATTTAATGTGCGTTGAGCACGCATTGAGGGTGGTAAAGAGTCATCATCAAATTTAAAAAATTTAGGTACAACCTTGAGAGGAACCATAATGATGTAAAAGGCTTTACGAGCTTGTAGGCCTTGTATTGCTATGAATTCGAACCAATTCCCGTCCATGCTAAGAAAATTTCAACTAATAAAAAATAGAATTATATCAGCTTATGGAAGTTGAAAAATTAGATATGGAAGTTATTTTTTTAATTAATTAAGGTCAGATCCAACTAAGAATTAATATTACAAATGAAAAGCCAACCATCCTAATTTTAGGATAATTGGCCACTTGGACTCTGTTACCCAATTACTCTTCTGTCGTCCCAATAGCATGGCACTACAATCAAATTGTTCTCATGTAACCGTGACCATAATCGGATACCTAAATCCCGCTGTGTATTCTGTAATGTGAAATTGGAAATCAGCAGTGTGGATTTCATATTGTCATAACGGCTATATAAGACCTTATGCACCATTTCCAGGCGTTTTTCATGCCGGTCATGCAGGCCATATTCATCTATCACCAATAAATCAAAACTGGAGAAATGGTCGATGACTTCCTTTTCAGAGCGCGAGGCGTCTGACCAGGTGTCCATCATTTTTTGAGCGATTTCTGCACTGGTATAGTATCGTGCAGATTTCGTACTGTTATGCAGAATGTTGCGAATGATTGATGCACTCAGATGGGTTTTTCCTGTACCTGGTGTGCCGATGAGCAGTAGGTTCGGATGATGGTCAGAAATAATTTGTTGTGCAAAGGCTTGACATAGTTTGATGGCATTCTCTTGTGCAGGACATGCAACCACATAATTCTTAAAACCACGGTCCAGGTAGCGTTTATTGAGCCCTGAATTTTTGATTCTCTGCTGCAGTAAGCGTTGTTGTAGTTCATCTTCATAAGCTGCATGTGAGTGGTGGACAGTTTCTTTCGCACACAATTTACAGAGCCTGTGACCAGCAATTTTCATCAGAGGTATATGATGAGTAGGGCACAGCACTTCAGTTGCTTCTGCGCGAATCTGGAGCGTTTTAAGCATGGTATTCATGGTTGTTCTCCTAAATCCATTTTGAATTTTCTAAAAAATTCTCATTTTTTTCTTTAAAATTTGAAGATGAAGATGAAGATGAAGATGAAGATGAAGGGCATTGCTTGAGCTTGGTTGGAGCAATGCTCGGGGTATCCTCAGAGGATGCTTGAACATTTTTTTGCACTTGCTTGTTAGATGCTTGAGCATTACTTGCAGATTTACTCCAGCGTGCTTGTGCTGCATTTTTAGCTTTATCAGATTTCATCTGCTGATTTTGTAACGCCTGACTTTTTAAACTGGTTAAAAAAATTGAATGAATTTGTTCAGATTCGATTTCAAATAATTCCAAGGCCATCAGTGTATTCAACAAAGCTTTAACTTTTGTCTGCTGCGGTAATTTCGTGATGCTGCATATCGTTGCTAGATCATGAGGAATAGCACCATTTTTCCAGAAATCCATCATTAACAGCAGTGTTGCACCGATTTGTTCTGCGGTCATTCGTGCGAATTTGGCCTGTAAGTCACCAATATAGAGTGGCATCCAAATTGAAATATCTTTATGCATGGGTTTACCTTTTTATGGGTATAGAGGGGCTAAGGTCATCGATTAGATGACCTTGTTGTTTGTTTTATTGGTGAGCGAGACTCATTAACCGGAGGCGGGCCTGTTGGGCCAAGTCATCGTAATGGGCTTGCCCATCATCCAGCAGTCGTTGTAGCCATAGTCTTAATGCTTGGTGATCATCGAAACATTTATTGATCTCCAGCAAAAAGGCCAGATTGTGCAGTTTGGGAATGTGTAACTCATAGATCAGTTCACGAGCGACCATATCGGCTTCCGGACTAACTACTACGCCGCCAAAGAAAGCTTTATTGTTCATGGGCAACCTCCTCTGTATTTAGTCTCTCCAGCATGGCTTCAAAAGCACTGCCATCACGTCGCGTAACATTCGGAATGTAGCGGCTATAGACTCGGAACAGCATTTCAGTCGTTGAGTGCCCCAGTTGGCGTGCAATCCATTCTGGATTCTCACCTGCCGACAGCCAGAGTGTTGCAGCTGTATGGCGTGTTTGATAAGCACGGCGCGGCTTTAGTCCTAGATAGCGTAGTAGAGGATGCCAGACGCGCTTGTTCACCAAGCGATAATCAAGAGGCCCACCATCACGGTTGCAGAAGACGAATTCTGATTTTCCATGATTTAAGTTTTTCTGTTGCAGAAAGGCTTGATAAACCCGATCACTCATTTGAATCGTGCGATCAGAACCATAAGTTTTGGTTCCCCCAAGAACACCATTCACTAGCGCTTCTCTAATATGGATTTCACGACGCTCTAAGTCGATATTTTTCCATTGAAGACCATCGATTTCACTCGTACGCATACCTGTGAAAAAGCGAATGGTGTAATAAGGTTTAAAATCTTCACGTACCGTGGTAAGAATTTTATGTACCTCTTCCAGAGAAAAGGGTGTGACTTCAATCTTACTTTCCTTCAGATTGTTTATATTTTTATACGGCGACTCAAAGTCATATCGTTCCGCCGCATCATTCAGTATCATACGTAAAGGTGTCATGATTTGATTAATCCTCGATGCTTTCAGACTTGTTTGATCTTTTCCGTGTGTCACTTTGGCGAGAGAGGCACGGAAGTTCAGCAAGTCTGACTTCTTAATTTTCGAGAGAACCTGATTACCAAAAGCAGGAATCAAATAGTTTTTAATAATAATTGAAACCTTGTGTCGATAGGATTCTCTCCACTCAATCTGTTTCTGCTTAAACCATAGTGCAGCAAACTCTTTAAAAAGAGGAACCTTGGTTTGTACAGCGATTTGCTGACTTCTTTTTTCCTTAAACTCCTCAACACGGTTACTTTTTGGAAAGTACTTTTCGTATTCAAAAGTTCCCAAAGTAATCTCAGCTTCAAGCTGCTCGAGACGTTTTTTCAAAATGCGACGATTATAGGCATTGTCTTCAAGATTGGTTGTTTCTCTGCAACGAATGCCCATGTAGCGAAAATCAGCAATCAGTTTGCCACTTCGTTCCCGGATGGTAGCCATCAATTAAACCTCCTAGGTCTTATTGCAAAGCATCCATGCTTAGACCAGTGAATTTAAGCATTTCAGTTTCAATACGTTCCCAAACAAAAAGAATTTTTCGACCACCAAAAGGACGGATGTAGTGAACACCTTCAATAAAGACACTATCCTTCATTTGGTTGCGAATGGTACGAGCGTCGTACTGGATTTTTTCAGCCAGTTGTTGGGCTGTAAGGTAGGTATATGACATAATAAAGCCTCATATTTTTTACTAGGTAACTAGGAAAAATTATTCCTAAGACGTAAATTATCATATTTTTATGTCTTTGCAAGTACTTTTTATCATTTAACTAGGAAATTTTATGATTATTTCAAACTTGGCGGTTTTATTAGCAGAAAGGAAACTGAAGGTCGCTGATTTGGTGAGGAGTACTGGAATTAATAAATCCACTTTACACAAACTTTATAATGATGAATCTGTACGGATTGATTTTGAGACAATTGATAAGATTTGTACGGCATTAGATATAGAAGTAGGTGATTTATTGATTTTTAAGAAAAGTTATAATAATCAAAAGGATGGTATCTAGTTTGGTCACAAATGGTCACATCGAAAAGTGAAATGGTCACAAATTTTTGATCATTTGATAAAAAATACTTTATTTAAAAAGAATCGGGTGATTTTTTGCCTTTCAAAAAAGCTCTGAAGGGGTAAAAAATAGTGATGGAATGAGAGCATTTGAGATCAATTGAGAGCATTTTTATAGTCATGGGCACGCCATGGTCACATCTTGGTCACAAAATAAAAAAGCCACGTTAAGAGTTTTTGTATTGAGTCGAATAATAAAGGAAGGATAGTTGTAAAAATTATAATAAAATCAACAATAAAAAAGCCCCAGTCTTTCGACTAGGGCCTTTTGAATTTGGAGCGGGAAACGAGACTCGAACTCGCGACCCCAACCTTGGCAAGGTTGTGCTCTACCAACTGAGCTATTCCCGCAGATTGAGCAGTTTTACTATGAAAACTTACACTTAAAAGATTTTGGAGCGGGAAACGAGACTCGAACTCGCGACCCCAACCTTGGCAAGGTTGTGCTCTACCAACTGAGCTATTCCCGCGTGCCAGCTATAATACATGATGCGAAAAATGGGTCAACCACTTTCTAAATATTATTGTATCAATTGCATAAAATAAGAGCAGAAGCGCTTTGGCGTAAAATAACGAACGGAAAATGCTGCATCAACAGATTACAGCTGGTATGGGTTTATTTTGCACGGCCGGAAAGGATTAAACTGCCAGAGTCGCGGAAGATCATGGTATAAAATGAACATTATTGAAATTGCCAAGCTTGCATAAGGAGCAGTGATGAACCTAGAACAACAACTGGTTGAACGATTACAAACTCTTGCACCGAGCCATTTACAGGTCATCAATGAGTCTTCGGGTCATGGCGGTTATTTCCCAGGCAAAGAATCCCATTTTAAGGTGGCCATCGTTGCTGAATGTTTTAACGGTTTACGTTTGGTGCAGCGTCATCAGAAAGTGTATGCAGCAGCAGGGGATTTATTGGCACCGAGCCGTATTCATGCACTCGCCATTCATGCTTATGCACCACAAGAATGGCAAGGTGAAGTCCCGGCCAGTCCTGAATGTGCGCATGCACCCAAATCTGAATAATTCGAGTTGCCTACAATGGATAGCCATTTACTGATCAAAATTGTTCATATGAGCGCGGCCGCCTTGGCCTTGCTTGCTTTCATTTTACGTGCCATAACTTTGTTTGTGGGCGTGCAGGGACAACAGCCCAATCCGGTGGCACGTAAGTTATTGGTGGGAATGCAACATTTGGCCTTTACCCTGATTATCCTGACTGGCGTGATTTTGCTGGTGATGAATCAGTTTCAGGTACAGCCGTGGTTCTATGCCAAAATCATCCTGTTTTTTGTCTTATTCTCTTCGATGATCAAGGCCTTTAAGCGTGATGATTCAATTTTGCTGGTGCAGCGCCGTGCCGGTCTGGTTTTAGGCGCAGTCGCCTTTATTGCCATCATGGTCCTGGTGATTGTCAAACCGGTTTTTGGCTAATTGTTCGACATTTTCTCGCAGCTTTATGATGCTCTGGGTTAAACTGCGCACTCGACAGCAACAATAATATCTGAGGAAAACAATGCTGACACGTGTGGTCTTTAACCAAAAGGGCGGAGTGGGGAAATCCAGTATTGCGGTGAATCTTGCAGCCATCAGTGCACAGCACAAACTGAAAACGCTGTTGATTGATCTCGATCCACAAGCCAATTCCAGCCAGTATGTGTTGGGTGAAGAGGCCACTTATACGGCGGATAAAGCTATATTGAGTCCGAATGTCGAAAATTTTTTTGATGAAGTGTTAGGCGCGAATCAAAGCAAAGGATTGCTGGGTAATGCGTTGGGTTCAATTCTCAAAAGCCGCAGTCATGGTCTGGAAAGTTATGTGCACCACAGCCCTTTTCCTGATTTGCATGTGATTCCGGCCAGTCCAACCCTCGGCTCACTGGAACACGCACTGGAAGCCAAACATAAAATTTATAAACTGCGTGATGCCATTCAGCAATTGCACACGCAATATGACCGTATCTATATTGATACGCCTCCTGCGTTTAACTTTTTTACGCTTTCTGCGCTTATTGCAGCGGATCGAGTCCTGATTCCGTTTGATTGCGATGTATTTTCCAAACGTGCCTTGCATAGTCTGATTGCCAACGTGATTGAAACCCAGGATGACCATAATGACCGGCTGGAAATCGAAGGGATTGTGGTCAATCAATTTCAGGCACAGGCCAAACTGCCGCGTGAAGTGGTACAACAGTTGAAAGATGAAGGCCTGCCGGTACTGAACAGCATGTTGCCGCCTTCGGTGCTGATGAAAGAGTCTCATCATCGCAATCTGCCATTGGTGCATCTGGCGACAGAACATAAATTGACGCAAGCCTATCAATCGTTGTTCAATGAGATTGAGCAAGGGTCAGCGAGAGTAGCATGATGAGAAAAGTTAATTTTTTATTCTTGGTCAGCAGTGCATTGTTGCTCAGTGCCTGTGCGACGACGGTCAAACCGACCTATGTTTCGCCCACCCATTATCAGGCTTTTAGCTGTCAGCAATTGCAGAACGAATATAACCGTATTCAAGACTATATTGACCGTGGTGTTGAGCCGAGCAAAAGAACCGGAGTGGGAGTGGGGATTGGCATCGGTGGTGGCTGGAATGGAGATGATTGGGGCATTGGCCCTGCGGTTTCGGTCAATATGGGGCAGTCTTCCGATACCAAAAAAACTGAGTTGGCGCGTGTACTCGGTGAGCAGGAAGCGATTGTGCAAGCAGCCAAATTTAAAAATTGCCCGATGCTGATCAAAGCCAAACCACAGTCATAACATGCTGAGTGATTTTTACCATACAGAATCAGCTTGATCGAATTGATCTGGATCTTGGATCATGATTGAGCAAACCATTCGCTGAAAATAAGCAGGCTGTGATGATAATAAAAGCAAAAAAACAGGCCGATGCTGAGTAGCAGCATCGGCCTTATTCTGATCAGCATCGAATGACTTATTTGATGCTTTTTAGACATCCATTTATTTTGGTTGCTTGAGCGCGCTTCTGTTCTGCAAACGTTGGCGAATAAAACCGATCAACCCCGGCAAGATACTTAAAATAATGATGCCGAAAATTAGATGGGTGAAATTGTCTTTCACAATCGGCATATTGCCAAACAGATAGCCCAAGGTGACAAAAGACGCAATCCAGCACAACGCCCCAATCACGTTATAGGTCAGGAAGAATTTATAATTCATGCTGCCCGTTCCGGCGACAAACGGCGCAAAGGTGCGCGCAAACGGAATAAAACGCGCGAAAATAATGGTTTTGCCACCATGACGGGCAAAGAATTGCTGGGTTTTAAGCAAGTGCTGTTTATTGATCAGTCGGCTATTCAGCTCAAACACCCGTGGTCCGATCCAGCGGCCAATATGGTAGTTCAAGGTATCGCCCAACACGGCTGCAATAAACAGCAAGGTACCGAGTACCCATGGATCAATCGCACCTGTGGAGGCTGCCAATGCCCCTGCCGCAAACAGTAAACTGTCACCCGGCAAGAACGGCATGACCACCAGACCCGTTTCAACAAAAATAATTAAAAATAGGATTCCGTAGATCCACACCCCATAGTTGGTAATAAATTCGAGCAGGTGCTGGTCAACGTGTAAGATAAAATCGATGAGATCCATGGGACAGAAATAAAGGAAGATGTGGACAAATCCTAACAGTGATGGGGGCTAAAGTCAGTATCAAAAACTTAAAATCTGGCTCAAAAAGCTGTTCTGTTATTGCAACGATAAGTCCGGGTTTTGCATATATATTTTAACAGAACTAGGGCGTAGCATAATGGTGTTGATCAAATAACATACAAAAAGGTGATTCTCATGTTCAATCCCAATGTTGCGGTTAAAAATGTCGTGACTGCACCTACAGCGCACGCGGTTATTGCCCTGGTGGGCCGTTTATTGATGGCTTATATTTTCCTGATGGCGGGCTGGGGAAAAATTAACGGTTATGACGCTACAGCCGGTTATATGGAGATGATGGGCGTACCGGGCGGTTTGTTGCCTTTGGTGATTCTGGTTGAGATCGGTGGTGGCTTGGCTTTGCTGGCCGGTTTCCAAACACGGATCGTTGCCCTGGTTCTGGCGATCTTTACCCTAGTGTCGGGCATGATTTTCCATGTCGGTGGCGCTACTCCGGCAGAGATTACCAATAACTCCATTCACCTCATGAAAAATATTGCCATCGTGGGGGGATTCTTGTTTGTGATGTTGCAAGGAGCTGGTCAGTTCAGTATTGATCACGCCATTGAGAAATAAACCGTTGGTGATGTTGAAAAACCGGGTCTCATCAGACCCGGTTTTTTATAATTTGCTGTGACTGAGACTACAAATGCTTGGGTTGTGCGAAGAATGTGCGTAATGCCGGGAAAAATGATAGAATCATGCGCTTAATTCGTTTGCCTTGCATAGTTGTTTGTCATGACTACCAATACCCAAATTACTGAAGACCGCATCCTGATTCTGGATTTCGGTTCTCAATATAGTCAGCTGATTGCGCGTCGTGTGCGTGAAGCTGGCGTATATTCTGAAATGTATGCCTATGATATGTCTGAAGAAGACATTCGTGCCTTTAACCCAAACGGGATTATCTTGTCAGGTGGCCCTGAAAGTGTTCACGTTGAAGGCAGCCCGCGCGCACCACAAGTGGTGTTCGAGTTAGGCGTGCCAGTATTGGGGATCTGCTATGGTTTGCAAACCATGTCAGAACAGTTGGGCGGTAAGGTTGAGCCAGGCACTGTTCATGAGTTTGGTTATGCCGAAGTGGATATCTTGGTTCGTGACCAGCTGATTGGCAATTTGCAAGACCGTGAAAACCAGCTGCATGTCTGGATGAGTCACGGTGACAAAGTCAGCGCAATTCCAGAAGGTTTTCAGGTCACTGCCAGCACAGCAAGCTGTCCGTTTGCTGCGGTGAGTGATGAAAAACGCCGTTTTTATGGCGTACAGTTCCATCCGGAAGTCACACACACCTCTAAGGGTGCCGAATTGCTTTCTAACTTCGTGCATAAAATTTGTGGCTGTCGTGGTCTTTGGACACCAGAACACATTATCGATTTGCGCGTAGAACAATTACGTAAACAAATTGGTGATGAAAAAGTACTGTTAGGTCTTTCCGGTGGTGTGGATTCATCTGTGGTTGCTGCCTTGTTGCATAAAGCGATTGGCGATCAACTCACTTGCGTATTCGTAGACAATGGTTTGCTTCGTTTGAACGAAGGCGACCAGGTCATGCAAATGTTCGCCGACAACATGGGCATCCGTGTGATCCGTGCCGATGCAGAAGCGCGTTTCTTGGGCGCACTTGCGGGCGAAACCGATCCTGAGAAAAAACGTAAAATTATTGGCCGTGAATTTATTGAAGTGTTTGCGGAAGAAGCACGTAAATTGGACGGTGTAAAATTCTTGGCACAAGGCACCATTTATCCAGACGTGATTGAATCTGCTGCCAGCAAACAAGGCAAAGCGCATGTGATTAAATCACACCATAACGTGGGCGGTTTGCCGGAAGATTTGGCCTTTGATCTGGTTGAACCTTTACGTGACCTGTTTAAAGATGAAGTGCGTAAGCTGGGTGTGACTCTAGGTTTGCCACACAGCATGATTTATCGTCACCCATTCCCGGGTCCAGGTTTGGGCGTGCGTATCTTGGGTGAAGTGAAAAAAGAATATGCGGACATCCTTCGTCTTGCGGACGACATCTTCATGCAAGAGTTGCGTGACAGCGGCTGGTATGACAAAACTGCACAAGCTTTTGCCGTGTTCCAACCAGTGAAATCTGTGGGTGTTGTTGGTGATGGCCGCCGTTATGCTTGGGTGATTGCATTACGTGCGGTAGAGACCGTTGATTTTATGACCGCGCGTTTTGCGCACTTGCCATACGAGCTGGTGGATAAAATCTCGACCCGTATCATGAATGAAATTGCTGATGTGTCACGTGTGGTGTATGACGTATCCTCTAAGCCACCCGCAACGATTGAGTGGGAGTAAAACTGGGCTTTCAAGCAGCACTGCTGCTTGCCGGTTTTACGGCAAAGGCTACGCCTGCGCCAGTGAGGGATTTAGGACAGCATTGCTGTCCGCCTAAATTACGCCAAGAGCTATGCTCGCGGCAGAATAAAATGATTTTTAGAAAGGGCGCTTAGGCGTCCTTTTTTGTATATTTTTATTTTAATCGGAGGAGGTATGGATTTTTATACTTGGTTGGTGAATGAAAAAGGATTATCGACCGCAACAGCTTCTAAATATAATCTCGTGATAAAAAATAGAATAAGTGAGTGGCTGCCAAGTTATGAGTTGCCTCAAAATAGCATTGATTTTGAAGCTCTTAAACAAATTATAGAATCGTTGGATATTTATAAAGAAAGAAATACTGTGGGTAATTATATGTACTCATCAGCCCTTAATTATTATGGAAAGTACCTGAAAGAACTGGATATCCAGAACAGGGATATTTTTTCGGAAGATCAGAAATTTACTTCGGAAGCTGAAAAGCTTATCAAAGTGAGATTGGTACAAAATAAATTTAGAAAAGGATTGTTTGATCTGAATCAATTTTGCGTCGTTACTGGCTTTAAGAATACTCAATTTTTAATTGCATCCCATATAAAACCCTGGTCAGTAAGTAGTGATGAGGAGCGGTTAGATCCATATAATGGACTACTCTTAACGCCCAACTTTGATCGGTTATTTGATAAGGGGCTCATATCTTTTAGACATGACGGCGAAATTTTAATATCTCAGCAGCTCACTCAGACAGAACAAGAGTTTTTTAATATTCCTCATCATGCAATTATTCAATTTGGTTCTAGATATCAAAAATATTTTGAGTTTCATCAGAATGAAATTTTTAAAAAATACTAGAAAGTAAAAACCGCTTTGACGAAGAAAGTTTTTAAAGGAGGCTTAGGCATCCTTTTTTATCAATCATAAAAAAACAAAATTCTTATTGTTCCATCCTTAACATTCAGCGTATTAACTAAGCCATAGGTATGCAAAAATTAAATTGATAGCATGATTCTCAAAATCCGGCTTCATCAGATGAATCAATAAAAAAGGCAGGGGAATGACATGACGAATACCAATAATGCAGACATTTCCAACTCAACAGAGTGCGAAACGCACATTAGCCAATTTATCCAGGAATTCCCCATTCGGTCTGCATTGCTTGGCAAAGGCACCGTGATCAAACGCGCATTGCCCAGTCGCCATAAACGCATGATTGGCGCCTGGTGTTTTCTGGATCATGCAGGACCGGTAACTTTCCCGGCAGGTGAAGGCTTGGATGTAGGACCTCATCCGCATATGGGATTGCAAACTTTCACCTGGATGATTGAAGGCACCTTGATGCATACCGACAGTCTGGGTTCCAAGCAATTAATTTGCCCTAAACAGGTCAATTTGATGACTGCCGGCTATGGCATTTCCCATACCGAAGTTTCCCCGGCAATCGAAATCCGTATGCATGCAGCGCAACTCTGGATTGCTTTGCCGGATAGCCATCGCAATATGCCGCCAAAGTTTGAGCATTATCCGGAACTGCCGGTAGTGGTCAAAGATCAGATCGAATTTACGGTGCTGGTAGGTGAATTTTTAAATACCATTTCGCCAGTGACGGTGCATACGCCTTTATTGGGGGTGGACCTGATTGCGCAGGTCGACAGCACCACCCGCATCCCGCTGAATCCAGCATTTGAATACGGATTTATGGTGTTGGAAGGTACCGCACGGGTCAATAGTCATGAATTGAATTTTGACAATATGCTGACTTTAGAACCGGGTCTGAGTGAGATTAATGTGGAGCTGAAAGCCGAGCAGCGGCTGTTGCTGATCGGTGGAGAGCCCTTTGCAACCCCGATCTTGTTGTGGTGGAATCTGGTGGGACGTACCACAGAAGAGTTGCGCGAAGCGCGCGAGCAGTGGATTAACCATGACGCGCGTTTTGGCGAGATTCCGGATTATGTCGGCGCCCGTTTAGAAGCCCCGGTTTTACCCAATCAAATGAGAGCATCAAAATGAGTATTATCGCAAGCAGTAGTGCCAAACCCTTAGCAGGACAATGGAAAGGTGAGGTGGTGAGTAGCGGAGAGCACCATTATTTTACTGATGAGCCGGAGCATCTGGAAGGACAGGATCAGGGTCCATCCCCTTATGATTTGCTGACCGGAAGTTTGGCGGCCTGCACCATGATTACTTTGAGAATGTATGCCAAGCATAAAGGGATTGATCTGGGCGATTTTGCGGTAGAAGCGCATTTTCACTGTAATGCCGACAATCAAGAGTGGATTGAGCGTCGTATTGTGTTTACTGATTTACCTGATGAAGCCCTGCAAGCCCGGATTCTCAATGTGTGCAGCAAAACACCGGTGACCAAAACCTTGTTGCGCAGTGTCGAGATCCATACCGTGATTGCCGGAAAATAAACACCGAATTTGCTGGATATGGAGCAATGGTTTCCTCTTGAGTTTCAGATGGTTAGAAAGGAAATGAATTTTTCCAACCTATCGGCTTAAACTGAACGATCTGCTGATTTCTTACCCATTTAAACTGTAGCTGTAGTGCTCGACTTAACAAAAACTTTCACCTGATTTCGGCCATTTTCTTTGGCCTGATAGAGAGCTTGGTCGGCTGATTTAATCAGATGATGCAGATCCTGTTCGTTTTTATCAACCAGGGTAATGCCCACCGAAATAGTGAATTGAATGATGTCTCCGGCCTGTGTGATCACTCTGGATTCAGCAATGCGCTGGCGTAAACGTTCAGCTGCAATTTCCGCTTCAGCCAGGCTGGTATTCGGCAGTAAGGTGATAAATTCTTCACCGCCAAAACGTGCCAGCAGGTCTTGTTCGCGCATTTCTTCTTGCGCGGTTTGGCTGATGATTTTCAATACTTCATCACCCACATCATGACCATAGTGATCATTGATATGCTTGAAATGATCGACATCAAAGATGAATAAACACAGTGGTTGATAGTGGCGTTGCAGGCGGGCCAATTCACTGCGTGCCAGACGTTCAAACTGGCGACGGTTATTCAGGTTGGTCAGCATATCGGTATGTGCCAATTGATCCAACACCTGATGGTTCCACTCTTCCAGCATATGCCTCAGAAAAATTTGCCGGTTTTTCAGGGTGGCACTCCAGCTGATATACAAACTAAACAGTACCAGCGGTAAATACACCAAGCTAAAGATGAGTACCGCATGCAGTTGCCCAACACTGGTCCGGAAGACGCCCCACAATGTAACCGCCGAGATGATCAGCGAGACCAGTAATACCGGGATAAAACGCACTTGGGTGCCTAAATTGGCCAGAATAATAAAAATCACCGAAGCATATTGAAAGGTGTCGACATCTGGACTATTGGACAGCACCAGCAGCTCAAACCAGAGGATAGCTGCACCAATAATTGAAATCGGCAGCAATAGATCAAGCAAGAGAATATTGCGTGAGTAACGAAAGAGAAAAAAAGTCAGACAAACTGCCAGAAATACATAGATGGAGCGAATCCAGATCGACAGCTGGCCAATATCGGGCAACATAAACCAGTCTGCGAGTCCGTAGCTCCAGTACGCCAATTGCCCCAGCAGATTAACCTGCAACAGAAAACGGCGGTGATGCTGGTTATGAAAGTCCAAAAAGGTTTGACGTAAAGGGGCTGGAATCGGAGCGATCGGATCCTGCAAGGCACGATTCAGCATGTCGCGGGAAATATTCAACTGATTACAGCTATTGAGCGGTTTTTTCCGGGCAGCCTTCCCCTTCACAATCGCTGCGAATCGCGGACTGACAGGACGATCAGGAGTTTCTGGCTGCATCGGTGTTTTCCCCGTTTATAAAACTTATTATTGTTTTTAATAAATTATCAGTCTAAAGATTAAACAATTCAATCGCTATTTTTCACAAAATCAAACAAATATGAAGAGGGGGAGTGCAGTACTTTAGGAGGTTATGCATTAGCTTTTAGATGCTTACTTTTAATTTTTTGACCGTAAACTGGCAGAGTATGTCAGTTCACTGCAATATAGACGGGCTGAACGGATAGCCCAAAAGTTTTCCACGCAGTATGTAAAACTGCTCACATGCTATAAAAAAGGACGCCTAAGCGTCCTTTGCAAATTTTTAGCGTTTGATCACGATGGAATCGATCCCGCTATGTTGCAAGGTTTGCTGGGCAATCAGCGCTGCTTCTTGTGACTCATAAGGACCGGAAATTACGCGGTACCACGTTTGACCATTTTCTACCGTTTTCACGATATCGGCCGATAAGCCATTCAGGATAATTTCCGCACGGCGGGCATCAGCACTGTCTGGATCCGCATAACTGCGCACTTGCAGAATATAAGTCGCTGGAGCAGGGGCAGGCGCTTCAGTCACGGCTTGCGGACTCGCTCCCGGCGCTGCTTCGGTCGGTGTTGGTGTAATCACCGGCGCTTCAACAATCACCACGGTGTCCTGCGTTTTGGTTTCAGGAACCGCCTGATCTGGAATCGGGGTGACTTGCTGCTCGGGTAACAGGTCATAGAAACGATAGTCTTTGTTGGTTTCTTCCTGATAATGCTGCGAGCTGATCTGGTTTTTCGGTTGAACAGGTTGCCACGGTTTCCACAGGATCAAGGCGACCGCAAAGCATAATACCAGCAACACACCGACCAAGGTGCCGAGCCATTTAGGCACCAAGGTAGTTTTAGGCTTGTTCGGTCGTTCAGATACACCGCGTTGCGTTTTTCCAAACACGTGGCACCTCTCCGTTATTACATCGTTGTCGGGGCAGAAACACCCAGTAATTCCAAACCGTTACGCAACACTTGCTGTACATTGACTGAAAGTAACAAGCGTGCCTGGGTCAGCTCAGCATCTTCATTCAGGACTTTATGCTCATTGTACCAACCATGGAACAGTGCAGCCAATTCCTTCAAGTAGTTACCTACTTGATGCGGCTCGTAAACATTGGCAGCGCGGAATACGATATCCGGATAAGCGGCGAGCTTGGCCAGAATTTCACTTTCTGCATCCAGTTGCAAACGGGCTGCATGTGCACGAGCAGTAGCCGTATCAAACTGAACACCAGTTGCTGCTGCTTTTTCTAGCATACGACAGATCCGCGCATGTGCATACTGGATGTAGTACACTGCATTGTCTTTACTTTGTGACACAGCCAGATCAAGGTCAAAGTCGATATGCTGCTCAGACTTACGCATCACATAGTAAAAGCGTGCAGCATCATTGCCGACTTCTTTACGTAAGTCACGCAAAGTTACAAACTGGCCGGAACGTGAAGACATTTGGACCATTTCGCCCCCACGCCACAAGCTAACGAACTGAACCAGTAAAACAGTCAGTTTTGACGAGTCATAACCCATCGCATCAATTGCCGCTTTGACGCGTGCTATATAGCCATGGTGGTCGGAACCCCAGATATCCACCAGATGGCTGTAACCACGTTGCAATTTGTTCAGGTGGTAGGCAATGTCTGAAGCAAAATAAGTGGTCTGGCCATTGCGACGTTTTACCACACGGTCTTTCTCATCACCAAATTCGGTGGATTTAAACCAGATGTTGCCATCGAGTTCATACAGGAAGCCGCGCTGATCCAAGGTCTGTAACGCTTCTTCAATTTTTTCAGTGAGGGATGCTTCGCTGAACCACTGGTTAAAGGTCACACCAAACTCGCCAAGGTCATCTTTAATGTCATCCAGAATGGCTTTGAGTGCGGCTTGGTGGAATACGCGGTAGCCAGCACCGATCAGTTGTTGTGAATTGGCAATCAGGCCATCAATATGTTTTTCTTTGTCACCGGAAAGCACCACTTTATTGCCTTCAGCATCCGGTTCTGCCGCATATTGCACGTCTTCTGGCACATCTTTATAGACATCAGCTACCGGACGGACGTAGGCGTCACCCTCTTTGTCGATGATGCTTTGTGCGATTTCTTTGACATAGTCACCCTGGTAGGCATTTTTCGGGAACACCAGCGCCTGGCCAAGTAATTCTAAATAACGTAAATAAGTTGAAGTCGCCAAAATGTCCATCTGACGGCCAGCATCATTGACATAGTATTCGCGGTCCACTGTAGCACCGGTTGCTTCAAGCAGGTTCGCTACGGTCATGCCATACGCAGCACCACGGCCATGTCCTACATGCAGGCTGGAGGTTGGGTTGGCAGAAACAAACTCGACCTGGATTTTTTTACCGGCATTGGCTTGGGTACGGCCAAATCGCTCACTTTGTGCCTGAATCTGGTCGAGAACCGCAAAATGCTGGTCGGCATTCAAAAAGAAATTGATAAAGCCTGGGCCGGCAATTTCCGCTTTACTGATATCTGCAACTTCAGGCAACGCTGCCAGAATTTTTTCCGCCAGATCACGAGGCTTCATGCCGGCAGCTTTGGCACCGATCATGGCAATATTGGACGCAAAATCGCCGTGACTGCGGTCTTTGGTGCGCGTTAAATTGCTGGTATTGGTCCATTCGGATGGAAGTACCCCTTCGGCTTGAAGGGATTGGACTGCATGATCGAGAGCTGCTTGGATGGCCGTATTCATAATCAATCGAAAAATCAATGTCGCAGAAAAACCGCAAATATAGCAAATTTCCTCTGCTTTAGGGGAATGCATTTGCATTGAATGAAACTTAACCGACGGTTTGCCGGCAATGTCGGCATTTTTGAGCAAGAGCGCAGGTTGAATCCCGGATGGAAACAGCGTATTAAAGGAAGAGTTTCCTCTAGGGTGAGTAGATCCGCATGACCAGACCGCGTGCCACCATGATTGGCAATATTCCCAAATTACCGCCCAGAGCTGCCCTTTGGGTCATGCCACTTTTTCTTTCCTGCCTCATGAGTGGCATCGTATCGCTGGTGAATATGTTCAAAAATGTCGGTTGGGTGGAAAACTTTATCCAGATGTGGGTGTCTGCGTGGATGCTTTCCTGGGCTGTAGCCTTTCCGGTTGTGCTGTTGGTGTTGCCTTTGGTACGGCGACTTACGGCTGTATTTGTGGATGTCAATCCGCCGCAGTCTTAAACCTGGATGAAATCTGCTCTGGCTGTCTCATACTGGTCTTGGTTTATTTTTCATTAAAATAGACGCATCAGCATAATCAAGGATCTAAATGTCCTTTTGTGCTCAAATCGGCTTAATCTAAGAGAAATGTAGAGGCTATCGCAAGGATCGGCCTCATTTTTGCGAAGAATGAGATTTGAAAATGAGCATAGCGAGTTCCAGCAATCCCCATCCTTTATATATTCCTTATGCAGGATATACCCTGTTAGAGTTGCCATTACTGAATAAAGGTTCGGCCTTTACCGAAGATGAGCGTCAGCGTTTCAACCTGCATGGCCTGTTGCCAAATACCATTGAAACCATCGAAGAACAAAGCCAGCGTTCTTACCAGCAATATTCCACGTTTCAGGATGACATTAATAAACATATTTACCTGCGCAATATTCAGGACACCAATGAAACCCTGTTCTATCATCTGATTGAGCAACATCTGGCGGAAATGATGCCGATCATTTACACGCCGACGGTGGGAGAGGCCTGCCAGCGTTTCTCGGATATTTACCGCCGCCATCGCGGAGTATTTATTTCCTATCCGGACCGTGCACATATTGATGATATTTTACAAAATGTGAATAAAAACAATGTCAAAGTGATTGTCATCACAGATGGTGAGCGCATTTTGGGCCTAGGCGATCAGGGCATTGGCGGAATGGGCATCCCGATTGGCAAACTGTCACTTTATACCGCCTGTGGCGGCATCAGTCCCGCATATACCTTGCCGATTACCCTGGATGTCGGTACCAACAATCCGCAATTGCTGAATGATCCGATCTATATGGGCTGGAGCCAGCCACGGATCAGTGGCGATGAATATTATGCCTTTGTGGATGAAGTGATTGCAGGGATTAAACGCCGTTGGCCAAAAGCACTGATCCAGTTTGAAGATTTTGCACAGCACAATGCCATGCCATTGCTGAATAAGTACCGCGAGCAGATTTGCTGCTTTAATGATGATATTCAGGGGACCGCCGCAGTCTCTGTAGGCAGCCTGATTGCGGCCAGTCGTGCCGCAGGCAAGCAGCTGAAAGATCAAACCATTGCCTTTTTGGGTGCAGGTTCGGCAGGTTGTGGTATTGCCGAACAGATTGTCGCGCAAATGGTGGCGGAAGGCCTGACTGATCAGGAGGCGCGTGCCCGGGTTTATATGGTTGATCGTTTTGGCTTGATCACGGAAAACCAGCCGAACCTGCTGGATTTCCAGCGCAAGCTGGCACAAAAAGCAGAGGTGATCGGTTCCTGGGCCAATGTCAACGAAGTCATTTCATTGCTGGACGTGGTGAAAAATGCCAAGCCGAGCGTATTGATCGGGGTGTCGGGGCAACCGGGCCTGTTTACCGAAGAAATTATCCGAACCATGGCTGCGCAGTGTGAGCAGCCGATTGTTTTGCCATTGTCCAACCCAACCTCACGCGTGGAAGCCGTACCGGCAGATATTATTCAATGGACGGAAGGTAAGGCATTGATTGCAACAGGTAGCCCGTTTGCACCGGTGAACTATCATGGCAAGATTTACCAGATTTCGCAGTGCAATAACTCCTATATTTTCCCGGGTATCGGTTTGGGAGTCGTGGCATGTGGTGCCCGCCGAGTGACAGACCGGATGTTGATGGCCTCCAGTAATGCGCTGGCCGAGTGTTCACCCAAGTTACAGGATCTGGAGGCTGATCTATTGCCAGATATTAATGAGATTCAGGGTGTATCCAAATTCATTGCGTTCAAAGTAGCGCAAGCGGCCATGAAGGATAGTGTGGCCCCTATGATCAGTGATGCTCAATTGCAGGAGCAGATCGAGGCCAATTTCTGGACGCCAGAATACCGTGCCTATCGACGCTTGCCTTATTAATAGAGGAAGAACGAATACATGCAAAAAATAAAGGAGCTTCGGCTCCTTTATTTATTCCTGATCGAGCAGCTGCTCGAGTAATTCTTCTGATGGAGCAAAATAATAGGCGCCATCCATTGGAGTGACAAAGTGCAACAGACGGTCATGCACACCATCGCCACTGGTGCCAAACATGCGCTGCAACATGGTATCAATAATGCTCAGGTCATGGGTGTAGGCAATAAAAAACAGGCCCTGTTCAGATTTGCCATCTCCATAGGGCAGTGAATGACGCAGGATTTCCATTTCTTCGCCGGCTTCATCTTCTACCACCGTACGCGAAACATGCGAATTTTCTGGTCTTACTTCATCGTCGAGTTCAATCGATTCCAGTTTGGTACGGCCAATCACCTGTTCCTGAATGTCGACTTTCAGTTGTTTCCATTTGCTCAGGTCATGGGCATAACGCTGGGCAAAGACAAAGGAACCCTCGGCAAAAATACCGGCTTCAGCTGGCAATAACGCTGCTTCGGCACGATTGTCGGGGAATTGTGGATTTTCTGTCCCATCAATAAAACCGGTGATGTCGCGGCCATCGAAATAGCGGAAGTAGACGCGTTCATCCAGTACTTCCACCTGATCCTGAATTCCTTCAAAAAAAGCCTGACTCAGGGCAAAACAGATGTCAGCACGCGAACTGGCAATATGAATCAGTACATCTGCCGGAACCACCGGCATCTCGAACGCTCCGTGTTGCGGTTCCAGTTGTTTAAAACCGGCTGGCATCTGTTCGTACAGTTGGGCCCAGAGTTCGGGACCAAAAGCCACGCCGGTTTTGATTTGTGCTTGTGGGTACTGAGAAATGAAGCGATCCCGGTGCGAGAATAAATGCTCAAGTTGCTGTTTAAATTGCTCCAGGGAGAGGTCTTTTAAACGTAATACAATGAAACGGGCGTGATCTGAGGGTAGGGGCAAGATCACCGATTGAGCAGTCATTCAGGACTCCTAAATTTTATTTTTCAAGTAGCGTGGCCTATTGTGCCTGATGCACTTATAGCCGCATAGTCACAATCAATATTTTAAAACGATCAATAAATTTCCAGGCTGAAAGATCAAAATGCCTATAATGACCTTTTTATATTTCTCCCGGATGTTATGTCTTACCAGGTGTGGTTCGCGTTTATGTTGGCCTGCTGGGTGATCAGTGTATCTCCCGGTGCGGGTGCGATTGCATCCATGTCGAGTGGTCTGAGTTACGGTTTTCGCCGTGGTTATTACAATGCCATTGGGTTGCAGTTGGCATTGTTGCTGCAAATTTTAATTGTAGCCGCCGGGGCAGGGGTGTTGTTTGCCACCACGCCTTGGGCATTTGTGCTGGTGAAATGGTTGGGCGTACTGTATTTACTCTATCTGGCTTATGTGCAATGGATGGCACCTGCGCAGGTGATGGACGTCCAGATCCAGCCCGCACAGTTCAAATCGCGCAGAGGGTTGCTGCTGAATGGTTTTCTGGTCAATATGAGCAATCCCAAGGCCATAGTCTTTTTGCTGGCAGTATTGCCGCAATTTGTCGATTTGCAGCGACCGCAATGGTTGCAATATGCCATCATGGCCAGCACCATGATTGCGATTGACCTGATCGTGATGGCCGGCTATACCGGGCTCGCAGCCAAAGTCTTAGGGCTATTAAAATCACCGCAACAACAAAAATTATTAAACCGTGCTTTTGCGCTGTTATTTGCCTGTGCAGCGGGTGTGTTGAGCATGTTGCATCAGGGATAAAGATAGGTCACACAATAAAAAAGGCTGTCTCAGACAGCCTTTTCGATCAGCAGATAAGCGTGATTAAGCCAGTTTGCGTAACTTTTGCGCACTAAAGATCAGGGTAAATAGCAGCGCCATACACAGCACAATGCTTAATCCGGTCGACAGATTTAATGCTGCACTGGACCATAAGCCGACACTTACACCAATCTGCGCGATGACAAAGGCCCAGATCACCATCTGCTTAGGCGAGTGTGCCAGCAGACGGGCTGAAAGGGCTGGAATCACCAGTAAAGCCCCCATCAAAAGAGAACCGACGGCACGTAAAGCCAGTACGGTAAATAAGGCCAGCAATAACATGAAGATTAAACGTTGCCATTTGGCATGAACCCCTTCACTGATGGCAATATCCGGATCAATCGCGATTTGAATCTGGGCTTTCCAGTATCTGACCAGTACCACTAGTGATAGCACAATCACCAGGCCAAACATTGGCAGGTCGGACCAGCTGATGGTAAGTAAATCGCCAAACAGATAGCTGAGTAGTTCCGGTCTTAAACTTGGGATGTGCTGAATAAACAGTAAACCTGAACAGAGCAAGGTGGCGGAACATAAAGCCAGCAAGGCATCATTGGGTAAGCGTGGATCATGCAGCATCCAGAGCACCCCCACCAGGAGAATGGCCAGAAAGGCCACGCCTAACCAGAGCGGCAGGCTCAGCGCCCCGGCTATGGCTACTCCTAATAAAGTGCCATGTGCCATGGTGTCGGCAAAAAAAGACATACGCCGCCATAGCATGAGACAGCCCAGTGGAGCGGTCAGAAAGACCAGCAGGGTGCCCATGGTCCAGGCCGGTAGCAGCAGTTGTAACCATTCCATCATGACTTAGGCTTCCGGTTCAGGGTGAATATGCGGGCGCGGATCGTGCTGGCATGGATTGGCACTGTCGCCATGGGCACAGTGATCATGGTGATGTTGGTAAAATACGCGGTTGGGACCAAAAATCGCCTGATATTCCGGATGCTGTTGTACATTTTCCGGCAAACCGCTACAGCAGATATGCTTGTTGAGACAGACCACACGATGGGTGCCTTGCATCACCCATTGCAGATCATGTGACACCATCAAAATGGCACAGCCATAACGTTCCGGAAGACTGCGGACATAATCATACAATTCGGCTTCGGACTGGATGTCCAGCCCTTGCATCGGTTCATCCAGTACCAAGATGTCGGGTTGACGCAGTAGAGCCCGTGCCAACAGCACACGCTGCCGTTCACCGCCAGAAAGTTGCTGTACTGTAGCTTCTTGCAGTTTGGCAATTCCGGTATCGCGGATAATTTCGGCTTTGATGGCAGCTTCACATTTTTCCAGGGCCAGCAGGTCTTTGACCCGTAACGGTAAGCTATGCGAAGGATTGAATTTCTGTGGCACATAAGCCAGTTTCAGTTTTTTGCGACTGCTGATTTTTCCGGATGTGGGCTGCACAATCCCCAGCAAGACTTTAATCAAGGTAGATTTGCCTGCACCGTTCGGACCGATCAGCGTGACAATTTCTTTTTCATGCAGGCTGAAATCCACCTGTTTGAGAATGTCACGGTCATCCATGCGCACACTGATTTTTTGTAGATCAACCAGCGGGGCAGGGGGGATTATTTGTGGGTGCACTGCTGACATTTTCCTGAAATTTCAATGATGCTGTGATGAGCCGTAAACTGATCTGAAGCGGCCAGTTGATCCAGTTGTTGTAACAAACCCTGTGCTGAGGCTTCTTTCACTACATGGCACTCGGTACAGATTAAAAAGGCGGCTTGATGGCCTTCACGGGGATGACAGCAGGGAATATAGGCATTAATTGAGGTTAAACGGTGAATCAGGCCTTTTTCCAGCAGGAAGTCCAGACTGCGGTAGACCGTAGGCGGAGCGGCAGGACGATCTGAAGCACTTTTGATTTGTGCCAGAAGATCGTAAGCACCGATCGGTCCGGCGGCATTTAAAATCAGTTGCAGCACTTCTTTACGCAGCGGCGTGAGCCGTGCCCCTGAGCTTGCACACAATTGCTCTGCTTCCGCGAGACGCGCATCGATATTGGGGTGATCATGCACGCCGTGCAGGGCATTGTGATGTTCATGCGAACATAAGCTCATGGCAAACCTCAGATATTTGAACAATCCAGAATGACATTAAATTTTAACATGGCTAACCCCTGTTTCGTTAGGCATAGGTATTTTTCTTGAATTGTTATATTATAACGTCTATTCAAATTTTGGGTTGTTTTTCTTCATGACGCGTTTTCTTGCCCTGTGCATGTTGGCTTTACTCAGTCCTTTGAGCTGGTCTCAGGGGCTGGTGGTGTCCACACATCCGGTTTACCTGATTGCCCAGCAGGTGACGCAGGGAGTCGAACAGCCAGCCTTATTATTGGCCAATCAATCGGGACATGATGTACAGCTGATGCCTGAACATCGTAAAGCCCTACAGGACGCCAATCTGGTGATCTGGCTGGGGCAGGCACATGAGGCACCGCTACAAAAACTGTTGGCCCATCAGCCAAAAGCGATTGCTATTTTAGATTCGGGTCTGGTCAAAGTATTGCCGCAGCGAACCACGCGTGGCGTGCCGATCGCGAATACTACAGATACCCATGTCTGGCTGGATCCAAACAATGCAGTCCGGATCGGTTTCTTTATTGCCGCTTTGCGTTCTCAGCAGTATCCACAGCATCGTAGCGCGTACTGGAATAACGCGAAGAAATTTGCCCAGGAGATGCTGCAAGCAGCACGCCCTTATCAACGGCTCAATACGGGTCGTGCTTATTGGGCTTATCATGATGCCTATCAGTATCTGGAACAGGCCTTGCACTTAAAGTTTGCGGGGGCCTTGACTGATGAGCCGCATGTGGCCCCGACTCTGGCGCAGATTAAGTATTTGAATGACCAGCGCCCTAATCCGCGTATGTGCCTGCTCGCTGAAGCACATGCCAGCAAGAACCAATATCAAAAACTCAACCCGATTCTGTTCCAGGCCGTTGACGAAAGTATGGGGGATGAGCAGAATTTTGTGACCGCTTGGCGGAAATTGGCTGCACAAACGCAAAAATGCGTAGCAAATGCCCAGAAATGATGCAAATATAAGCAATTGCCGCTCAGAATGAGCGCAATTCATGCACGGAAAAAAACAAGACTTAGGTCGGGAAAAGATTGCATGTTCAGGGGTGTAACTCTATAATGCCTGCGATTAAAAACGATCATCAGCTAAACTTGTCAAGCATTTGTGCTGTGAGTGGATAATAAATGAGCCGAACTAGTCGCTTGATTGACCGACGATTAGCGAAAGCTTTAGTCTTCTTACAAGCCCTTATGATACCTGTTTCAGCCTTGATAGCGTGGGCCGTGAAAGACTTGACGGCAGCATATAGTGCCGCACTTGGTGCGTTGGTGTGCTGGCTGGCAAGTGTTTATTTTTCCTGGCAATCGTTTCGAGCTGCAGGTGCGCGAGCGTCCAAACAGGTTCTTTCGAACATGTACCGTGGCTTGCTCGGCAAATTTGCAATTGTGATCGTTGGTTTCATTTTGATTTTAAGCAATGTCAAACCGCTGTCACCGGTGGCATTGTTTTGTGGTTTTATTCTCGTTCAGAGCATGTCGTGGGTCGCCCCCTTTTGGGTTTCACGCCTACAAAAACGAGCATAAGCGCATAAAAAAATTGAAAATTTTTTGAGGGTGGCGAGATATCAAGCAGCACGCGATATTCGTTTAACTCTCTTTAATAGTAATTGACATTGACCAGGTGTGATTTATGGCTGCTGAAGAACATGCCCTTACTTCGACAGAGTATATCAAGCATCACTTGACCAATATGACCTATGGCAAAATGCCGGACGGTACTTGGAAATTGGCCGAGAATGGTGCAGAAGCTCAACAGATGGGGTTCACTGCTATTCACTTGGATTCAATGGGTTGGTCAATCGGCCTTGGTGTGATTTTCTGTTTGATGTTCTGGATTGTGGCAAAAGCTGCAAATGCTGGTGTTCCGACCAAATTCCAGTCAGCAATCGAAATGATTATCGAGTTCGTTGACTCAAGTGTCCGCGACACTTTCCATGGCAAATCACGCTTAATCGCGCCATTAGCGCTCACCATTTTCGTGTGGATTTTCCTCATGAACTTGATGGACTTGATTCCTGTTGACTGGATTCCTTATCTGGCTCAACAAATCGGTGTAAGCGTATTTGGTATGGACCCTCATCACGTCTACTTCAAGATCGTTCCATCTACAGACCCGAACATTACCCTTGGTATGTCTTTGTCTGTATTTGTGCTGATCTTGTTCTACAGTATTCGCGAGAAAGGGATTGGTGGTTTTGTTGGCGAATTGGCACTTAACCCATTCAACCCAAGTAATCCAGTTGCAAAAGCGTTATTGATTCCTGTGAACTTAATTTTGGAATTGGTAACTTTCCTTGCACGTCCAATCTCATTGGCACTCCGACTGTTCGGTAACATGTACGCGGGCGAGTTGATCTTTATCTTGATCGCGTTGCTACCGTTCTGGATCCAATGGGCGTTGTCTGTGCCTTGGGCGATCTTCCACATTCTTGTTATCACGTTGCAGGCATTCATTTTCATGATGCTGACCATCGTGTACTTGAGCATGGCAAGCGAAAAGCATTAATGGTATTGCCTAACTGTCATCCGGCGGTTAGGTACAATTTTTTAGTTTAATTTGGTATACACCTAACCTCTGAGGAATTTTTCATGGAACTCACTTTAGGTCTAGTTGCAATTGCATCTGCTATCTTGATCGCTTTCGGTGCTTTAGGTACTGCGATTGGTTTTGGTCTTTTGGGTGGTCGCTTCTTGGAAGCTGTTGCTCGTCAGCCAGAATTGGCTCCACAACTTCAAACTCGTATGTTCTTAATCGCGGGTCTTCTTGATGCTGTGCCTATGATCGGTGTTGGTATTGGCTTGTTCTTCATCTTCGCTAATCCATTTGTAGGTTAATCAGCTTAATTCCCAAAAATCCACTATTTGAGGAATAGCAATGAATATCAACCTCACATTGATTGGCCAAGCGATTGCGTTTGCGATTTTCGTCGCATTCTGCATGAAGTTTGTATGGCCACCACTAATCAATGCGATTAGTGAGCGTCAGCGTAAAATTGCTGATGGCTTAAATGCTGCTGAAAAAGCAAAAGCTGATCTTGCAGATGCGCAAGCGCAAGTAAAAGCTGAGCTTGATGCGGCAAAAGCACAAGCGGCTCAATTGATCGAACAAGCGAACCGTCGTGCAGCACAACTGGTCGAAGAAGCGCGTACCCAAGCATCTGCTGAAGGTGAGCGTATCCGTCAACAGGCGAAAGAAGCTGTTGATACTGAAATCAATGCTGCTCGCGAAGAATTACGTCAACAAGTGGCTGCTCTTGCAGTAACTGGTGCGGAAAAAATCCTTAACCAACAAGTTGACGCAGAAGCTCACAATGCCATGCTGACTCAGCTGGCTGCTAAACTTTAAGCGAGGCGAAATATGGCTGAACTCTTGACGTTGGCACGCCCGTACGCCAAAGCAGCATTTGCTTACGCTTCTGAGCAAGGTGCAACTGACAATTGGTCGAATGCGTTACAAGTGCTCAGTGCTGCGGTGCAAGACGAAGCATTTTCCGCTTATTTAAATCGCCCTGAGCTTACTCCTGTACAACAGGTTAAAGTTTTTGCGAAAGTTTTAGGTGCTGAACAGTCACAAGAAGTGTCAAACTTTTTGACCCTTCTTGCTGACAACGACCGTTTGGCGTTGTTACCTGAAATTACTGCAGAATACGAACAGCTTAAATCACAGAATAACAATACTGTGGATGTCGTGATTGAATCGGCATTCCCTTTGACTTCGGTACAAGAACAATTGTTGGCGCATGCGTTAGAGAAACGTTTTAACGCTGCGATCAATGTTTCTGTTGAAGTGAATCCGGCGTTAATCGCGGGTGTTGTGATTCGTGCAGGCGATCAAGTGATAGATGATTCTGCGCTTAACAAGCTTGAAAAAATGCGGACTCGTCTTCTTGCGTAATGCGGAATAGAAGACTGAACTAATCAAAGATTGAGGTATAGCGCAATGCAACAACTGAATCCATCCGAGATCAGTGCGCTCATTAAACAGCGTATCGGCGATCTGGACACCAGCGCGACCGCTAAAAATGAGGGTACCATTGTCATGGTATCTGACGGTATCGTGCGTATTCACGGTCTCGCTGATGCGATGTACGGTGAAATGATCGAATTTGACGGCGGCTTATATGGTATGGCACTGAACCTAGAACAGGATTCAGTGGGTGCTGTTGTTTTAGGTAGCTACCTAAGCCTGCAAGAAGGTCAAAAAGCTCGTTGTACAGGTCGTGTATTAGAAGTTCCAGTTGGTCCTGAACTTCTTGGCCGTGTAGTCGATGCTTTGGGTAATCCTATTGATGGTAAAGGCCCAATTGATGCGAAAATTACTGATGCTGTTGAAAAAGTAGCACCAGGCGTAATTTGGCGTCAATCAGTGGATCAACCTGTACAAACTGGTTATAAATCAGTAGATACCATGATCCCTGTAGGCCGTGGTCAGCGTGAGTTGATCATTGGTGACCGTCAGACTGGTAAAACTGCAATGGCGATCGATGCGATCATCGCACAGAAGAACTCTGGCATTAAATGTGTATACGTAGCAATTGGTCAAAAACAATCGACTATCGCGAACGTGGTGCGCAAGCTAGAAGAAACTGGCGCTATGGCGTATACCACTGTTGTCGCTGCTGCGGCTGCTGATCCTGCTGCAATGCAGTACTTGGCTCCGTACTCTGGCTGTACAATGGGTGAATATTTCCGTGACCGCGGTGAAGATGCGTTGATCATTTATGATGACTTGTCTAAACAAGCAGTTGCTTATCGTCAAATTTCATTGCTTCTTCGTCGTCCACCAGGTCGTGAAGCGTATCCAGGTGACGTGTTCTATCTACATTCACGTCTTCTTGAACGTGCTTCTCGTGTATCTGCTGACTACGTTGAGAAATTCACTAACGGCGAAGTGAAAGGCCAAACTGGTTCTTTAACTGCATTGCCGATTATTGAAACTCAAGCGGGTGACGTATCTGCATTCGTACCAACCAACGTAATTTCGATTACTGATGGTCAGATCTTCCTTGAAACATCATTGTTCAACGCGGGTATCCGTCCTGCTGTGAACGCGGGTATCTCAGTATCTCGTGTTGGTGGTTCAGCTCAAACCAAGATCATCAAGAAATTGTCAGGTGGTATCCGTACTGCTTTGGCGCAATACCGTGAATTGGCAGCGTTTGCTCAGTTCGCTTCTGACCTTGACGAAGCAACGCGTAAACAACTTGAACACGGCCAACGTGTAACTGAGTTAATGAAGCAAAAACAATATGCTCCTTACTCAATTGCTGACCAGGCTGTTTCAATTTATGCATCTAACGAAGGCTACATGGCTGACGTTGAAGTGAATAAAATCGTTGCATTTGATGCGGCGCTTATCGCTTACTTCCGTTCAGAACATGCTGCGTTAATGCAACAAATCGATGAAACTGGTGATTACAACAAAGACATCGAAGCTGCAATCAAAGCAGGTATTGAGAGCTTCAAAGCGACTCAAACTTACTAAGTTAGGTCTTGGTTAGGTTTGGTTCACGGATCAACCTTCGGAAGCTCGCAAGGGCTTTCGAATACTAGGTTAAGCGTATGGCAAATTTAAAAGAAATTCGCGCCAAAGTTGCCAGTATCAAGAGCACGCAAAAGATTACTCGAGCGATGCAAATGGTAGCGGCTTCTAAGATGCGTCGTGCGCAAGAGCGCATGGCTCAAGGCCGTCCGTATGCCGAAAATATGCACCGTGTAATTGCTCATTTGGTACAAGCGAATCCTGAATACAAACACCGTTATATGGTTGAACGCCCAGTAAAACGCGTCGGCTATATCATTGTGTCTTCAGATCGTGGTTTGGCAGGTGGTTTGAACATTAACTTGTTCAAAAAAGTTGTGAAACACGTACAGCAACAACAAGAGCAGTCAATTGAAGTTCAATTTGCTTTAATTGGTCAAAAAGCGGTTTCGTTTTTTAAAAACTACGGCGGTAAAGTGCTTGGTGCAACTACGAATGTAGGTGATGCTCCAAGTCTTGAACAGTTATCTGGTTCTGTACAGGTGATGTTGGACGCATTTGATAAAGGCGAGCTCGATCGTATTTATCTTGTGTCTAACGGCTTTGTCAATGCCATGACTCAAAATCAAAAAATCGAACAACTTGTTCCTTTAGCTGCGGCTGATACGGACAAGAGCCTGAACCGTCAATACGGTTGGGACTATATCTATGAACCAGAAGCTGAAGAGCTGTTAAATGGTTTATTGGTTCGTTATATCGAGTCTATGGTTTATCAAGGCGTAATTGAAAACATCGCCTGCGAGCAATCTGCACGTATGGTTGCAATGAAAGCTGCAACTGACAACGCAGGTGAGCTGATCAAGAGCCTGCAACTTATTTATAACAAGCTGCGTCAAGCCGCGATTACTCAGGAAATTTCTGAGATCGTTGGTGGTGCCGCTGCCGTTTAACATTATTAGTTTGAATTGAGGAGACAGCAATGAGTAGCGGTCGTATCATTCAGATCATCGGCGCGGTTATCGACGTCGAGTTTGAACGTAATAGCGTTCCTAAGATCTATGACGCTCTCCAAGTTGACGGTACTGAAACGACTTTGGAAGTTCAGCAACAACTTGGTGATGGCGTAGTTCGTACCATCGCAATGGGTTCTACCGAAGGTCTTAAACGTGGCCTTAACGTAACTAACTCTGGTGCGCCGATCTCTGTACCTGTAGGTACAGCGACATTGGGTCGTATCATGGACGTACTTGGTCGCCCTATTGACGAAGCTGGTCCGGTTGCGACTGAAGAGCGTTTGCCGATTCACCGTCAAGCCCCTTCTTATGCTGAACAAGCAGCTTCTACTGACCTTCTAGAAACTGGTATTAAAGTCATTGACTTGCTTTGCCCGTTCGCGAAAGGTGGTAAAGTTGGTCTGTTCGGTGGTGCCGGTGTTGGTAAAACCGTAAACATGATGGAATTGATCAACAACATCGCTAAAGCGCACTCAGGTTTGTCTGTGTTCGCTGGTGTTGGTGAGCGTACTCGTGAAGGTAACGACTTCTATCACGAGATGAAAGACTCTAACGTTCTTGACAAAGTAGCAATGGTCTACGGTCAGATGAATGAGCCACCAGGTAACCGTTTACGCGTAGCGTTGACTGGTTTGACCATGGCTGAGTACTTCCGTGACGAGAAAGACGAAAACGGTAAAGGCCGTGACGTTCTATTGTTCGTTGACAACATCTACCGTTATACACTAGCAGGTACTGAAGTATCAGCACTTCTAGGCCGTATGCCATCTGCAGTAGGTTACCAACCGACACTTGCAGAAGAGATGGGTGTTCTTCAAGAGCGTATTACATCGACTAAGTCTGGTTCGATTACCTCTATCCAAGCGGTATACGTACCTGCCGATGACTTGACAGATCCATCGCCTGCAACGACATTCGCCCACTTGGACGCAACAGTCGTATTGAGCCGTGACATCGCATCTTCTGGTATTTACCCAGCGATCGATCCACTAGACTCAACTTCACGTCAGTTAGACCCGTTGGTTGTCGGTACTGAGCATTATGAAATTGCACGTGCGGTTCAAAACGTATTGCAACGTTATAAAGAGCTTAAAGACATCATCGCGATCTTGGGTATGGACGAGTTAGCAGAAGAAGACAAGTTGACAGTTTACCGTGCGCGTAAAATCCAACGTTTCTTCTCTCAACCGTTCCACGTAGCTGAAGTGTTTACTGGTGCTCCTGGTAAACTTGTACCGCTTAAAGAAACAATTCGTGGCTTTAAAGGTCTTCTAGCTGGTGAATACGATCACATCCCAGAACAAGCGTTCTACATGGTTGGTGGTATTGACGAAGTGATTGCTAAAGCTGAGAAACTTTAATTAGTTACCTAATTTAGGAGATTCTCATGTCGACTATGCAATGTGATGTTGTAAGTGTTAAAGAGTCAATTTACTCTGGCGCTGTAAGCATGCTGATTGCAAAAGGCGCTGGTGGTGAACTCGGTATTATGCCGGGTCACGCACCGCTAGTGACTTTGCTCCAACCAGGACCGATCCGTGTCCTATTGGAAAATGGTACAGAAGAGATCGTCTATGTATCTGGTGGTGTGTTAGAAGTTCAACCGCATGTGGTGACGATTCTTGCAGATACTGCAATTCGTGCCCATAACTTGGATGAAGCGGCAATTATTGAAGCGCGTAAACACGCTGAACAATTGTTGGCAAACCAAAAAAGCGATTTGGACTCGGCTGCTGCGCTTGCTGCCTTGGCAGAAACTGCGGCTCAGCTCGAAACCATCCGCAAAATCAAAAACCGCGCTCAATAAGACACGGTTCGAGATTGAAAAAACCACCCGAAAGGGTGGTTTTTTTATGTCTGAAATAAGTGTTCTGCAATGCGATGTATAAAGAACGAAAGAGCCTGTTAAATGGATGGTGTTAACTTTCCGTTTCTTGTTGCGCTTGATCTTTTTCTGCTTTTTTCTCTTGAGGAATCAACATGGCTGCTAGTTTGACCATTTCACCCTGAATATTTCCCATTTGCTGCTCTATCTGTTTGAAATCAACCTTGCTTAGATCCATTTCACCATTCAGAAAAGGAGAGGCCAATGCCTGCTGGGTGGTGTGTTGCAGGTTTTGCCGGATCGTATCAATTTCCTGACTTTTCAGATTTAGGCTGGTCAAGGCCGTATCGAGCTGATGCAGCTGGCCATCGAGTGTGTTGGCAAGCTGTTGCAACTGCTGCGGATCTTTGGCCTCTACCGCTTGTTGCAGTTCTTCTTGCGTTTGTTTCAACTGGCTAATGTATTCTCCTGTCTTGAGCTGCATATCTGCAACATCCCGCGCAATGTACAGCAGATTGCCACTTTTCAGTTCAGTGCTTGCCTGCTCGCTATGGTCGCTACTTATTTCAGTGCTATTTTGGCTCTCTGGTGTATTTTGCGGCAGCTGATTGGCCTGTTCGCAACCAAGAAGCAGCAAAGCACAGCTAAAAATGCTGAAGGGCAGCAAGGCACCCTGGACTAATTTTTTCATAAACAGAAGATCACCCGGCAAAACATCATTCACTATAAAATGGAACTACAGTATTGGAACAGAGAATTGCAAAGCGATAACACGTTTTCTCTGCCAACAACAGGTTCAAGATCAAAAAGAGCGCTACTGCGCTCTTTATCTTCTACTAGATCGAATGCCTTTAGTCAGCAATCATTTTAAGGATACTATGGTTCACAGTATTGATCAGGATGTAATCGCCATTCACCCGAATCCAGCGCTGGTTCTTGCCCGGTTTTGACAGATGCTTATAACGTTTATGATCAACAGTGTAGCCCTTGCCATAATAGCGTGAAGGCAGGGCCTGTCCTGCTTTCCAGTCACGTGATGGTTTAAGCACTCGGTCTTGTACCACTTCGCGATGGCGCTGTTCAGAATGCTGCTGGCCATAAGTATTGCCTGGATGCACATTTTGTGCATGGCTGTTGTTGTCGTGGGCATGTGTTGCAGGGGCAGCGATGGCTGGAGCTGCAACCACAGCCGTCGTTAAAGCAAAGAGTCCGGCTTGTACTAATTTTTTCATGAGTTCACCTGCGCCCAAAGGCGGCTGTAAGTTGATGTTATTATTGAACCGCTAAGTTAAAGATGAAACGTGGATACTCTGTTATATAAATGTAACTTACTGGAATATCTTGTGAATTTATGAAAATGTATCGTCCAAATCAGCAAGATCTCAAAATTATGCTGATTTGGTTTTAAACCCAGTAGGTTTTATTTTGCCAGTTCTGCTTCAATCGCTTGCACAATACGGGCATCATTTGCCTTGATATCCGGCGCAAAACGGGCAACCACTTCACCCTGTTTGTTAACCAGAAATTTTTCAAAATTCCATAATATTTGTGGTGCTGGATTTGGAGTTAAACCATATTCGATCAAATCCTCGACCCAAGGCCCTTCTCCAATCCGCTCAGGTTGTGCTGTTGTGAGTACCTGATAAAGTGGATGCTGGTCTTCGCCGACCACCGAGATTTTTGAAAATAAAGGAAAGTGCACATCATAGGTGCTTGAGCAGAATTCCTGGATTTCTGCATCGGAACCCGGCTCTTGGGCTAGGAAATTATTCGCAGGGAAACCGAGAATTTCTAAACCCTGATCTTTTTTGGCTTGATAAAGTGCTTCTAGCTCTTCGTATTGTGGTGTTAAGCCACATTTGGAAGCAACATTGACGATCAATAACACTTTACCCTGATAAGAATTTAGCGTGGTTTCTGTACCCGTAATGGTTTTGACCGGAATGTTATAGATGGTATGGGCCATGGAGAATTCCTTGTGCTTTGGATCGAAAAAATAGTGCTCTGAGTGTTAGAGGAATGGAGCATAAATACAAGTCCATTTACGTATTTTTCTTTGCTTAAGGCTAAAAATAAGTTGCTGAATGGAGAGTTATAAGATTCTAAAATACAAAAGTATTTTCTATAAAAAGCACGGATCTAAAGTCATGCTTAAAGATGTAGGTCGGATTCATTTGAAAATGAGTATTTACCTGCCAATTTAGGTAATCCGTATCTGCGCTGGCGTTTGTCCGGTACAGCGTTTAAAAAATTCAATAAAGCTGGAACTGTGCTGGTAGCCGAGGGTATAGGCAAGCTGTTTAATGGTTACGCCCTGATGCAGCTGGGTAATGGCATAAATAATTTTCGCCCGGTTGCGCCATTCGGACAGGGATAAATGCAGTTCTTGTTGGCAAAGGCGTAATAGATGCCGTTCACTGACTGTAGAAGAGGCGAGTAATTGTTGCAGGCTGCAGTGGAAATGCAGGGGATTTCCTAAGAGCGCAAGCACTTCCTGTAACAGAGGATGATCGCTATGCGGTAAATAGTGCGAGTAGGTGGGAGCCGTTTGTAGCTGGTCATAGAGGACCTGCAGCAGATGTTCGAGCTGTGTACCGGATGATCCGGATTTTTGCTGCCCCAAAATTTGCTGCACCAGACCGCGGAAAAAAGGCTGGATACTCAACACTTGGGTACTGTGAGCCAAATTTCTACATAAACTCGGATGCACGCGAATACAAACATAATGGGTTTGATGGTCCAAAGCGACAGAGTGGTGTGCAGTGTGTGGTGGTAGCCATAAACCGTAATTCGGCGGTGACAGATAGCACTGCTGTTCCACGTGAAACTCCAGTACTCCGTTCAGACTGAAATTGAAATCGCCCCAAAGCGAACTATGCGGGCTGATATGCTCATCCTGCTGATAAATGAATTCATGCACTTCGATTAAATCGCAGAGGGAAATCGGATTCATGGCTATGCTCATTATTAAAGATTCAGTGCTGCACCGACAGCTTGCCAATTCTGCAGTGATAGCATGCAAATTTGACAGTGATCAAATTGTATTATGGCGAATCTGCTGTATAGATGTCGGAAAATCAGTATATCTATCAAATTAGACTTCCTCCACAATACAGTGAAGACAGCAGGGAAGAGAGTGTTATGTCTATTACGGAAAAAACACCGATTTGGGTGTTGGGATTACCTTTAATCGCAGTATTTATCTGGTCATTCAATATTGTGGTGACGCGTTATGTTGCCGAATTTATTTCACCGGTCAGCATCAGTTTCTATCGCTGGCTACTGGCTTTTCTTGTCTTAACGCCTTTTATGCTGCCGAAGGTGTGGAAAAATCGCCATGTGATCCGTCCGCATCTGAAACAACTGGCGATTCTCAGCGCTTTTGGCATGGTGTTGTATCAGGGTTTGGCTTACACCGCAGCAAAACATACCACGGCGACCAACATGGGGATTATTAATGCCTTTATTCCGGTCTTTACCATTTTTGTGTCCTGGATCATTTTGCAAGACCGTCCCAATCGTTTTGCCATTGTCGGGAGTGCGCTGTCTTTTTCGGGTCTGCTATATGTGATGGGGCAGGGCGATCTCGGCCGTATCTTGCAGTTGGGCATGCACTGGGGTGATCTACTCATGATCGCGGCGGTGTTTTTCTATGCCTTTTATGGAGTATTCCTAAAAAAGTGGCAGTTGAAACTGGTCTTGCTGGAAAGCCTCTATATACAAATTGTATTTAGCCTGCTTTACCATATGCCATTTATTTTATGGTTGGGTCTGGATGCCCTGAATGCACAGAATGTGATGAGCGTGGCGTATGCCGGAATTTTTCCGTCATTGATTGCCCCGTTGGTATGGATGCTGGCGGTACAGAAAATTGGCCCTAATAGGACGAGTATTTTTATGAACCTCATGCCGGTATTTACCGCCATCATTGCCTACTTGTGGTTAGATGAAGCGTGGACCATGGCACATAGCCTGGGTGGTCTGGTCATTTTATCCGGCATTTTATTGGCGCAAAAGAAAATCGGTACAGTATCGTTGGCGTCAGTAAAGTCTTAAATTGATTAAAAAACGAACATTCAGATTATTTTTTTATCATCTTGATTTGTACAAAGAACAGTGGAAAATTATTCTTTTGCTTTTTTGTAACAAAAAATTGACAAAATATTAAACAAAAATAGAAAGATAATTTGAATGATCAGATGAAAACCATAAAAAATTCATCCTTATAAGATTTTGACTGAAATAAATAATCTATTTGTCTAATGCAACGATTTGTATCATAATATACATATCTAATACATCTTAAAGTTTTTCTTAACTGAGAGTGTATTGATCCAGATTTTGGAACCCTCTGGATGTGACTGAAACACATCCTTTTTTATGCTCAGCCTCCACTATAAGGCTGAGCTTTTTTTTATCCAAAATTCCTGTATTTCAGAGGAATAATCTGCAATCGACAGCGTTTTTAAGCACGGATCACTGCACCGCTGACAGCATCCAGAATACGACTGGGTTCCTGACTAAAACCCAAATCACCATTCAGATAATTCAGTTCAGTGCCAAAATATTGCGTGGCCTGTTGCAGTGATCGCGCGGGTTCGAGTCCTGCAGGGTTGGCGCTGGTAGAGACAATAAAGCCCTGGAATGCATTGCATAAGGCGATGCAGAGTGGATGTGTGGTGACCCGTACCGCCACTTGAGGATGATTGCCTTTAATCCAGCTGGGAATCTGTTGATCTGCAGGTAATAGCCAAGTGGTAGCGCGTTCTGCTGGATTGCGATCGGTCCAACTGGCAATAACTTGTTCACGAATCTCTGGACGCAGCGTACTCAGTAAATGTTCAACTTGAGCAATCTGACTCGCGAGCAGAATGACGCCTTTTTCAATCGGGCGTTGTTTTAAACGTAGAATTTCTAAAAAAGCCTGTTCATTCATCGGGTCACAGCCTAAACCCCAAACGGCCTCTGTGGGATAAGCCAATACCTGTCCGGCACGCAGACATTCTGCAGCTTCAGCGACAGAGGTGGTAATCATGCTATTTCCTTTGTCTGATCGAAAGCGCTATTGTGAACTTTATTGGCCTGTCCGACAACGCAGATATAAACCGGCCTGTTGCATGCACAGCCCCATGAGTTCCAGTTCCATCAGCTGGCTGGTCAATTCGGCAATGCTCGTTTGGGTATTTAGCAGTAATTGATCGATTTCCTGTCCTACCCAGTCGAGTTGCTGATACAGGGGATATAAATGTGCTGGAATATTCAGACTAGTTGTCTTGGCAATCGGGCTCTGCTGGAGTTGCCATTGGGTAGGCAGTGCCAGATCTTCAATAATCTGTTCGGGATGATCGACCAAGATCGCACCTTCACGAATCAGTTGATGACAGCCTCGATGATGTTCACTATAAATGTGGCCGGGTACCGCAAAAATGCTTTTACCCTGTTCTGCCGCTGCTTGAGCGGTAATGAGTGATCCGCTTTTGAGCGCGGCTTCCGCCACCACCACACCTAGACTGAGTGCGCTGACAATACGGTTGCGGCGTGGGAAATTGTGCTGTAAGGGTTTGGTACCCGGTAAAAATTCACTGATGACTGCGCCAGACTGTTGTACGATTTGCTGTTGCAGGCCGCTGTTCTGGCGGGGATAAGTCTGGTCCAGTCCTGTACCGATTACCGCGATGGTCCGCTGGTGGCACAATGCACCCTGGTGTGCTGCGGTGTCAATTCCTTCAGCCAGCCCACTGACGATATAAAAACCTTGTTCACTGAGATAATAGGCAAAATCATAGGCCACTTGCCGGCCATGCGGGCTTGGTTTGCGGCTACCGACAATCGCGATTTGCGCTTGACTCAAACTTTGCAGATTGCCCTGACCAAACAAGAGGGGAGGTTTATCTGCATAAGGTTTTAATTGCTGCGGATAACCTGGATCTTCCGGCATCAGGATAAAATCACTGCTGTCCAGGACTTTTTGTAGCAGCTGTTCAAATTCCTGCTGCCCGGCAATACTTTGAAATTGCTTAACACGTTGCAGGTGACTGGCATGCAGCGCCAGATCAGACCAGCGCGCTAGATTGGCCGGAGTGCAGGCCTCTTCTAGCGAACCGAAATAGTGTTGCAGTTTGGCAAAACTGGAGAGGGAATGCTGCACCAGATACCAGACGCTGACACTTGCCAGTTGACGCGCAGAGAATCCGGACAGCATGAGTGGATCACCTGAACTTAGTCATTGAGTAAGGGCGGTTGGATCCCAGCACCTACCTTGATTGGCAATTCACTATCCAGTACATAGGCATAGCTCAACTGGTCAAAGGTACGGAAGACCATGACATTACCAATACGTTGGCTCGGCAGTTTGATCGCTTCTTTGGTTTTCGGGTCTTGTACCACTTCACCCTGCTGATAGACACTGAAAACCTGACCGACTTTAGTGCCATGCGTTGCACCACGGTCAATGGTCACGACACTATGACGTGCTGCAGTGCCGATAGAACCCATCACTCGAATAATTTTGCCACCTTCAGTGACTTCATTGGCTTCGGTTGGGTAGAACAGGGTAGGTAACATGGCATCATATTCAGGCAAGACACGGTCACCACGGCGCACTTCAGCATTGTAACTGTCGGTGAGTTCTAAGGTCGTAACGTCATTTTCTGCCTGAACCGCAATGCCGGAAGCCACTTGGACCAGCTCTACACCAGCATTGTATTTTTTGCCTTCGGCATCGGTGAAGACGTAAGGTTCACCTTCACGGTAAACGGCATAACGCTGACCGACTTGCAGACCATTGCCACGGGTATAGACGGTTTGACCTTTACCTGCCAGTACACGATTATCCGCCGTGCCTAAAATATAAGGAGTATTTTCCAGAGATTCTGGGGCAATAATGGCGGTACGCTCCAGCCAATGCTGAATATGTTCTAAAGGAATTACCGGAATACTATTGTTGAGCGACTCGACGCGAACCTGCGGCTGCAAGTTAGTACGGCCAGAATAGCGGTTGATAATTCCGGCACAGCCATCGCCTTGATCTTTACCAATCAATGGACGGCCATTCAGAGTACAAAGAAGTAAGCGATCACCCGGGTAAATCCAGTGCGGGTTTTTGACGTGCTTGTTGCTGGCCCAGATTTCTGGCCAGCGCCATGGTTTTTTCAGGAATTTACCGGAAATATCCCATAAAGTGTCCCCTTTTTTCACCACATACACATTGGGTGCACTGGCTTTTAGTGCGGGTGGATTATTGTTGCGGCTTGCAGCTTCAGCCGTATCGAGTTGCACAAGCCCTACGCCCATACATACCGCCAGTGCCAGCAATTGCTTTTTTAACCCCAAGGCACTAAAAGATGGCATGCCCGTCAAAACCTTTTTCATTATCATAATTCCTAAAATTATGCATGTAGTTGCGTTATAATAACGATATTACACACAATTTTTTGATGAAGCATTCCCTTCATTTGGTTTTTTGATCAATGGCATAATTGAGGACGCAGTATGGCCTTATTACCTATTTTAAGTTTCCCTGATCCCCGACTCCGTACCATTGCTCAACCAGTGGAAGAGGTGACTGATGAAATTCGTCAGCTTGTTGCAGATATGCTTGAAACCATGTACGAAGCCCCAGGTATTGGTTTAGCCGCAACGCAAGTGGACCGTCATATCCAGTTAATCGTGATGGATCTTTCCGAATCCAAAGATCAACCGATGGTGTTCATTAACCCCAAAGTTACTCTACTCACCGAAGAAACCCAGCCTTATGAAGAAGGCTGCTTGTCAGTGCCTCAAATATACGACAAAGTTGAGCGCCCGTCACGCGTCAAGATCAACGCAATTAACCTTGAAGGTCAAGCAGTTGAGATAGAAGCTGACGGACTTCTCGCTGTTTGTATCCAACATGAAATGGATCACTTAAATGGCAAATTATTCGTTGATTATTTGTCGCCGTTAAAACGCCAGCGTGCGCGAGAAAAAATAGAAAAAGTGACTCGACAGAAAGAACGTCAAAAAGTGGCAGTTAAACGCTAACTTTTTAGGCATTAGTCGAAGAAAAGCCCAATCTTGAATTGGGCTTTGTTATACTTAACTAGTGTGAAAATTTTGAGATTCAAAATTTGTTATTACGTAGTGGACTGCTGCTGTCTTTTGCAGCGGTATTTTTGCAGATTGCGGTATTTTTACAGCCACTGCTGCCCAAGCAGTATCAGGTTGCGCCCGTCTGTGAAACCATTACCCAGGCATTACTCCTTTCTCCTGCTACAGATACGCACTCCTCCGCCTCGCATACTGCTCATGCGACCCATGCAGAACATCAGCAAGTTGTTAAACAAACCGTTCATGATCACCATGATGCCAACCATCAATGCCAATACTGTACCGTGTATGGCAATCTGGTACTGCCGCCAGAACTTGAGGTGAAGCAGGTTCTGGATCGTATCCAGGTTCGCCTGATGGCATTTCAACAGGCATTTAGCCATGTCTGGTTTGTTCTACAGCGACTGTTTCTCATTCCCCAAGGCAGGGCACCACCTGTTTTTGCATAAACAAAACGTTGCGTTTTTCTGGGTCTTCTCTGAGACCTGCACAGTTTTATTTATGTATTAAAAGGTATTGTGCGATGTCACACCCTCAATTTTTATTACAGCCACTCACGGCTGCTGTTTTGGCTGCGTGTTCTTCTACGCTGGTATGGGCAAATGATGCCGAAAATTCATCTGAACACGTCTTGCACTCTTTGGCACCTCTGGTTGTTACTGCACAACAAGCCAATGATGCCAATGGTCTGATCGTACGTGCTGATCCGAAACAGCCAATTCAACCGGTTCCAGCTACGGATGGTGCCGATTACTTACAAAGTATTATGGGTTTTAACTCGGTCAATAGTGGCGCAGGAACTAATGGTGATGTGACCTTCCGTGGCATGTTTGGTTCACGCATTAAAATTCTGACCGATGGCACAGAAAATTTAGGGGCTTGCCCATCGCGTATGGATGCACCAACCTCTTATATTTCACCGGAAAGTTATGACCGTATTTCAGTAATTAAAGGCCCGCAAACCGTACAGTATGCCAATACTGGTTCTGCTGCGACGGTGATTTTTGAGCGTGGTCCAGAAACAGAACTCTCTGCTGAAAAGCATTATCGTGGCCAGGCCAGCGTGCTGCTTGGTTCTTATGGTCGCCTAGATCACAATGTGGAAACCGCCATCGGCGACGAAACTAAATATATCCGTTTAAATGCCAATCGTTCCGAGTCGGAGGATTATCGGGATGGTAATAGCGACACCGTACCTTCCGCATGGGAACGCTGGAATACTGATGTCGCATTGGGTTGGACACCGGATGAAAATACTTGGTTGGAACTCAGTGGTGGTAAAGCGGATGGTGAAGTTGTTTATGCGGGCCGTATGATGGATGGTTCCAGATTTGCGCGTGAAAGTCTGGGTTTCCGTTTTGAAAAGAAAAATCTCACGGATGTGATCAAAAAAGTTGAAGGGCAAGTCAATTACAACTTTAACGATCATGTGATGGATAACTTTAGCTTGCGTGAGTTTAAACCTATGGGCATGATGAAAATGCCTATGGCTACAAATGTAACGCGTCGTACGTTAAATGCTCGTTTGGCGATGACCAGTGAGTGGGATAAAACCCAGTTAATTACAGGACTAGACACACAAAATAATAAACATGGAATTGGTAAATCATACCCAACCATGCCGATGAAAAACACTTCTGTTACAACTGATATGAAGTTTCAATCGTACGGTGCATTTGGAGAATTAAATTATCAGCTGACTGATCAAAATAAGTTGGTGACTGGTGTTCGAGTTGATCAGGTAAATGTAAAAGATGAACGTACAATATCAGCCAGTTTGAATCGTGAACTAGATAAAACTTTACCAAGTGCCTTTATCCGTCTGGAAAATCAGCATCCTGAACAGAATGCCAAAAGTTATATCGGTTTGGGCTATGTAGAGCGCATGCCAGACTATTGGGAATTATTTAGCCCTAAAACCGGAAATAGTTCAGAAGATGTTTTTAACGCTATAAATACTGAGAAAACTTTGCAGTTGGATGTGGGTTATCAGCATGAACATGGGGAATTCAATTCTTGGATTTCTGCTTATGCAGGCTTGGTGAGTGATTATATCTTAACGAATTATACAAATATGGGGGTGGATGCACATACCCGTAATGTCGATGCAACCATTGCTGGTGCGGAAGCAGGCGTGGGTTATCAATTTACCGACCGTATCCAAGGTGATATCAGCGCCATGTATGCTTGGGGTGAAAATACCACAGATAATACGCCGTTGCCACAAATTGCCCCCCTAGAAGCTCGCGTTAACTTGCGTTATGTCCAAGATAAATACAATGTTGGATTGTTATGGCGGATTGTGGATGATCAAAGCCGTGTAAGCTTGCAGGAAGGTAATATTGTTGGCTATGACTTAAAAGAAAGTAAGGGCTTTGGCACGCTTTCGCTCAATGGTTCATATAATATTCGTGAGGGTGTTGATTTATCTGTGGGTATTGATAACTTGCTGGATAAAGCTTATGCAGAACATCTAAACAAGTTGGGTAGTTCAGGTTTTGGCTATATCGGTACAGAGCAATTTAATAATATTGGCCGTAACTACTGGGCACGGATGAGTTTTAAATTTTAATGACTGACTTCTGTGATTAAATACAGAGCCATTGTCGAAAGACAATGGCTTTTTAATATCCATAGAATAAAAATGAGTCGTTAAAATGAATCAGGTGAATACAGAAAAAGTAATAGAAGAGTTAAAAGAACAAGGCTATAGCAAAATCACAGTGAAAAACTGGAATCAAGATTTCAGGACAGAATTAGGCCGTATTTTGTATTCACAAGGTTTTAAATTTTATCAGTTTTACCGGATGCGTGATGAGCAAGATCAGTATGTGATTGTTTTGGAGGGTATCACTGTACCTTTGGAGTTGGAGCAAATTTACGCCAAAAATTCGAATTTTCTGCATAAGCTATTACCTTTAATTTTAGTGATTATTGTACTGGCGAGCATTGTATATTTTATCAAAACGTATAGTCAGGACAGAGCGTATTCAGGATTAATGACCAGTACGGTTGTGATTATTATTCCTATTATTTTAGGGGCATTATTGCAATATTTTGCCCTAGTACAAAATCCATCTCGATTGAGAAATACGGGCTGGTTAATTGCTTGGTCAGGATTAGCAGGGATTTTAGCTTTCGGTGCTCTTTTTCTGGGTGAAGGAACCATTTGCCTGATTATTCTCAGCCCGCTGATTTTTGTCGAATTAAAGCTCGGCACTGTGTTGATGCAAGCATTTTGCAGATATTTGTGGAAGCCAAGCTTTAAAACCTATTCATTGGCTCTTTTTCCTTTGTTACTGTTTTTTGTATTACCGGATTTTAGCCGGAATTATTATGGTCAAACGCAACGTGAAGTGATTATTCATGCGTCTCAGAATGAGGTATTCAAGGCGATTAATCAGATTGGTCAGGTAAGACCGGACGAAGTTCCAAACAATTTTATTTTCATGATGGGCTTTCCTAAACCTACTTTTGGCATGACCGAACAAAGAAAAGAAGGGATGGTCAGAACCATTCAATGGGAACGTGGAGTTCAGTTTGAAGAACGAGTGACTGCATCTCATGCACCCTATTTATTAAGTTGGACCTATCAGTTTAGTCCGACATCCTTTCCGAAAGGCTCAATGGATGATCATGTCAAGATTGGCGGGCCTTATTTCGACTTATTGAAAACGGATTATCAACTGGAAAAAGTGGATGTGAATACTACCAAACTGATTTTAACCATCGATTACCGCCTCTCCACAGAATACAACTGGTATAGCAAACTTTGGGTAAATTATGTGTTGAATGAATTTAGTGATGTGGTGATGCAGATTCATAAACAGCGTTTAGAACATAAATAATGCATTGTTTTGTTGTATGTGGGTATTTTTGAAATTGCATTTTTAAATTTTATTGTTAAATAACAATCAGTTGCTTTCATTTGAATGATTTTAAATTCAAATACATGGTAGCTACTTAAATTTTAGCAATTTATGGTTAAAATAAATTAATCATAAAAAATAATAGCTTAACTGTATTTGTGTTGTAAAAACATCCATATAAAATTAAATATCCAAGGAAAGTGTTGCATGTAAAAAAAAATGCCCTATAATGCGACCTCATCGGCGGCACTGTTGAATAAAACTTGTTGAAAATCAAGCGATTGGAAATAAGTTAAATTTAAGAGTTGACATTCTGGATAAACAGAGTAGTATAGCCGACCTAGCTTGATGCTGACGAA
>JAJUIK010000030.1 GCA_029267635.1 Moraxellaceae bacterium
CAAGAGTGAACCACCTGATCCCTTCCCGAACTCAGAAGTGAAACCTCTTCGCGCTGATGGTAGTGTGGGGTTGCCCATGTGAGAGTAAGTCATCGCCAGCTCATTATTCTAAACCCCCCTCAGAAAAACCTGAGGGGGGTTATTTTTTATAATGAAAAGTAAGTGCTTCTTGAAGAATAAAGATCATCTTTTAATTGAGTTAAATTATGAAAAATAATCTAAACTTAATCTGAACAATAAAAATGGATAAGTGTTAGTGCTAATGCACGGACAAGTACAATTTCTGATATAGAGTTGTATTGGAAAAATAGTTCTAAGACATTAGGTTTTCTAGGTTTTTTTGTGGTAGACATGATTTAATATACCATTTCTATAAAACTGATCTATTCCTGTGTTTTTACAACCATTCATGCCTGTAGTCCCAACCTCGGTACGCGATTATCCGGAATGGCATCATGGTCGTTCGGATTATAGTTTGTGGTATATTGAAATTGATCAGCCAGAATTACTATCATATTTGGATCAGCTGCGTCAGCATTTTGCTGAGTTTTTACTTAGCCCGAATATTCGTCAATTTCATATCAGTCTGTTTATCTGTGGCTTTCTCACACAGTATCAAACCATATGGGATGATGATTTTACCCACTCCCAATTGAAGCAACATCTGCAAACTTTAGCGATGCATCAGCAGTTAACATTTCAGCTGAGTACAAGAAAAATCAATAGCTTTGAAACAGCTTTATTTGTGGAAATTCAAGACCAGACAGGTGCATTACAGCGGTTACGCCATGCTTTACAAGATTCTACTCAAGAAATTGCTGCTTTAGAATATTGTCCGCATATTACGTTGGGGTTGTATAAAGAAGCTGTGCCAAGTGAGTTGATTTTTGAATATATGACTAAAATTGAACAACAACACTTTGACTTTTCGATAAATCAATTAACTTTTGGTTATTATGATGCCCAGATGTTACAGGGACCGTTATATCCCCATACGCAGCTAATATTAGGTGAATCATGTTGCAATTAATTCTGGGTGGTGCACGCTCAGGGAAAAGTAAATTGGCTGAACAAACAGCACAGCAGGCGGATTTACCCGTCATATACGTTGCGACAGCACAAGCATTAGATCAGGAAATGCAGCAGCGGATTTGTCATCATCAGCAACAGCGCCCGCAGAACTGGCATTTAGTCGAGGAGCCTCTGCATTTAGCACGTATTTTGGCCGAGATTGATGCTGATAATCAGATTATTTTAGTGGATTGTCTCACTTTATGGATGACCAATTTACTGTTATCTGAAATTAGAGATCTACAACAGTCTGAATGTAAAAAATTTTTGGACATTTTACCCAAAATGAAATCACAGGTAATTCTGGTCAGTAATGAAACCGGTCTTGGAGTAGTTCCACTCGGTGAAATCAGCCGTAAATTTGTGGATGAATCCGGCCGTTTGCATCAACAATTGGCACAATTGGCGGATAAAGTGATTTTTTGTGTCGCCGGTTTACCGATGATTTTAAAAGGAGCATAAGCATGCAGTGGTGGTTAGCAGCGTGTCAACAACCTAATCTGGCAGCCAAACAGCAGGCTGAGCAACGCCAATTGCAGCTGACCAAACCTACAGGTGCCTTAACAGAACTGGAAAATATTGCGATTACCTTAGCAAGTTTACAAAATCAGCTAAAACCCAATATTGATCAGCCCTGGATTACGATTTTTGCCGGTGATCACGGGGTAATGGAAGAAAATATTTCAGCCTATCCACAAGCTGTGACGCGTCAAATGTTGCAGAACTTTGCAACAGGTGGCGCCTGTATTAGTGTAATTGCGAAGGAATATCAGGCAACTCTGCAAGTCATTGATTGTGGTTCTGTCGGTGAACCTTATGAATACTTCGGTGTTGAGCGTTATTGTATTGCGCCGGGAACAGCCAATTTTAGCAGACAACAAGCCATGACTGAGCAGCAATGTCAAGAAGCGATGTTGCTTGGCGCACAAAGTGCGGAGAAGGCTTGTGCAGAACAGGCTTCTATTTTTGTTGCGGGTGAAATGGGGATTGGGAACACTTGTTCAGCTTCTGCACTGGCATGTTTCCTGTTGAATGAACCGGCTGAACATTTGACCGGAGTGGGAACAGGAATTCGCAATGAGCAATTACAGCATAAAAAACAAGTCATTAATCAAGCGCTTGTGTTACATCGAGAGTTTGTGCAGCAAGATCCTTTCCATGCACTTTGCGCTGTAGGAGGGCTGGAAATTGCGGCCATGACAGGCGCTTATATTCGTTGTGCGCAACTGGGCTTGCCGATGGTAATTGATGGATTTATCAGTTCTGTTGCCGCATTGTGTGCGGCGCGTTTAAATCCTGCCATACGTGAATGGATGCTGTTTGGACATCAATCTGGAGAATATGGTCATGCCCGTATTTTGGCTGAGCTTAATGCTCGACCATTATTACATTTGAATTTACGTTTGGGTGAGGGTAGTGGTGCTGGAGCTGCACTTGGACTGATCCGTTTGGCTTGTTCATTGCATAATAATATGGCGACTTTTGCAGAAGCCGCTGTGATTGGTGAAAAAGTTTAACGTGCTCAAATTTGATATTCTCCGCCATGGTGAAACAACCTTAAGCCATACTTTGCGTGGGCGTACGGATGATGATCTGACCGAACAGGGCTGGCGCGATATGCAGATGACAATTCAGCAGGCATTGCAATCTCCACTGCAATGGCAGCTGATTGTGACATCGCCCTTGAAACGCTGTGCACAATTTGCTGAACAACTGTCTCAACAATTGCAATTACCGTTGATTTATCAGTCTGGTTTGCAAGAAATGGACTTTGGTGATTGGGAAGCGCAGTCTACGGCTGATCTTTATGCAAAGTCTCCACAGTTATTGGCCGATTTTTGGCAGTTTCCGACACGCTATACGCCCCCGAATGCGGAAAGTTTATTGGATTTTCAGTGCCGAGTACTCGATGCGATAGAAATGCTTCAATTGCAAATGCGAGAGCAAAACTGGACACATGCATTATTGATCAGCCATGGCGGTGTGATCAAACTTTTAAAATGCTTGGCAAAGCAGCAATCTTTAGATGATATTCTGACCCAAAGTGCCCCTTTGGGGCAGCTTAATTCTTTTTGGCTGAATCGCGAGAAAAAAATCCTCCTGTCTGAGGACGTCATGCAATGAAACCCTTCTGGATCGCACTACAATTTCTCACTATTTTTACAATTCAGTTAAAACAGATGCCGAATCAACAGCAAAATGCACAAGCCTTGCTGTTTTATCCTTGGGTCGGTTTATTGATCGGAGGCATTTTATGGGCAGTTGTGCTGCTGTTGCAGGGATTACCTATTTTACTGCTGGCAACACTATGTTTGATTCTCTGGATTTGGCTTACCGGTGGCCTGCATTTAGATGGTTTGGCGGATACTGCAGATGCTTGGGTCGGCGGATTTGGGGATAAGGAACGTACCTTAAGCATTATGAAAGATCCGAGTTGTGGCCCCATCGGGGTTCTCAGCTTGATCATGATGTGTTTACTGAAATTCAGTTGTTTGTATGTATTGCTTGAACAAAAATTACAGCTCTACTTGCTGATTTTACCGCTTCTTGGACGTTTGACCCCTCTTTTTCTGTTTTTAACCACCCCTTATGTACGGGAACGTGGCTTGGGCGCTTCGATGGGACAATATCTGCCGAAAAAATTAGCTTGGGGCATGTGCATATTCGGTTTGATGTTGCCTTTGCTATTTGGATGGGAAGGATTGCTCAGTGGAATCGTCGCCTTTCTGGTTTTACTTTACTTACGAGCCAAGTTTATACAACGGCTTGGAGGCATCACGGGAGATACCATTGGGGCGAGTATTGAAATTGTAGAGGTAGCAAGTCTGTTGAGTTTAGTCTTGCTGTCTTTTTATCTATAAATGCAGTTTGAACTATATTTTTAAGTCTAAATTGGTTTTCTAAATTCATCACGAGATGATTTTATCGCTCATTATTTAAACTACTGTCTGAGTATGATTGCCAGCGTGCATTGTCGCTTTCTCATCTTGTATTCAATTTTTAAAGCCATCTGAAAGTAGCGAACCTGGTTCTGTATCTAATGCTGTGAATGAATGGATGTTCAGTCTAGAGAACAGATTGGATAAGCCAATTGAAATGATCAAATTTTCCATACGTTTTTGTAGTTGCATAAAGCTTTACTTATGCGATAGTAAAACTATTCCTGATGAAATAAAAACAGTGTATGCAAGGGGAAAATCACCATGGCAAAGAATAGATTAAAAGGTGCTGAAATTGATATTGGCATTTCCACAGAAGATCGTGCCGAAATTGTCGAGGGTTTATCTCGTCTTTTAGCCGACAGTTTTACCTTGTATCTGATGACGCACAATTTCCACTGGAATGTCACAGGTCCACAATTTAACAGTTTGCATCTGATGTTTATGGATCAGTACACAGAACAATGGAATGCGCTGGATGTGATTGCCGAGCGTATTCGTGCACTCGGTTTCCCTGCACCAGGAACATTTAAAGAGTTCCTCAAATTGGCATCGATTCAGGAAGTGGAAGGTGTGCCAAAAGCTGCAGAAATGATTCGTTATCTGGTCAATGCACAAGAGGCGGTAGCACGTACGGCACGCCAGCTATTACCTATCGCAGATACTGCAAATGACCAGCCAACGGTTGATATTCTCACTCAACGGCTTGAAATCCATGAAAAAACAGCATGGATGTTGAGAAGCCTACTCGAAGAATAATTTATTTTCGATCTCTATCAAAAAGAAAAAGTCTATTAAGCAATAGACTTTTTCTTTAGCTCACATAATTTAATATTCATAATCACTGCTGATAGACCATTCTTGTGATTTTCCATACTGAATTTGTCCATTAAACAGCAGATCTCCACTTGCAGCCGCATTGCTTTCATCGGTTGGACAGAAACCATCATCACAGTCAGAGTCGACTACCCAGCAGCCACGGACAAACAGAATTTCATAACCGTCTTGTTTGAGCTGATTTTCGACCCGGTCGAGCGCTTCACGTACGTCATTTGCCCCCAAATAGACATTCAGATAAGCATAAGATGAGGCAGATGCACCTTGATCTGCTTGTTCAGAGGCTTTACGTAATTCAACGCCGACACAAAAAAGGTGGTTTTTCATCGGACACTCCTGTTTTTACTGATCTGATTTTAATATTTCATTGCTTTTTAACCAATTTATCGCTTTTTATAACCGATCACAAGGCTAATTCAGAGGTGCTATTTCAGTTCTCAAAATGCTGTCGTTAGAATACAGCTAGACTTTAGATGGGAATCTTGAGGAATGCAGCTGAAAATATAGTGATTTTTAAGACGATTATTTTAGAGTATAAAGGTAATAAATATTTTGTTATAAAAATCAATATGTTATATAAATATAAAAAGACATAATAAAATTATGTAAATGTGATGAAATCATGCTATTTAAGGTATAAGCGTGATGCAGGTATGATTTTCAACCTGAAAGGTATTGTACAAAATATACAATAATATAGCATGATAATGCTTCTTCTTCTGCATATGAAAGAAACTGAACAAGGATGATCATGAAAAAACATATCGGACTGATGTTATTAATGGCAGGTGCCAGCCAGATCACGCTAGCGAACTGGATTGATGGTGCAGTCAAGAATACCGAGAAAGATACCATTCAACTTTATCAGCAGATTCACCAAAATCCTGAACTGGGCAATATGGAATTTAAAACCTCCCAGTTGGTACAGCAAGAATTGCGTCGGTACGGTATTGAGGTGAAGACCGGGTTTGCCAAAACAGGCGTAATTGGTGTATTGAAAGGATCAAAACCTGGTCCGGTGATGGCATTGCGTGCGGATATGGATGCATTGCCGATGGAGGAAAAATCTGGCTTACCTTTTGCCAGTAAAGTACGCGCGATGTATCAGGGGACTGAAACAGCCGTTGCTCATGCTTGTGGACATGATGCCCATACCGCAATGTTGCTTGGTGCTGCGAAAATTTTGGCTCAAAATAAAGACAAAATTGCTGGAACGGTGGTTTTTGTATTCCAGCCTGCGGAGGAAGGTGGGGCAGACATTGATAACTTCAAGCAAGGCGATCAAGTGGGCTCGCGTAAAATGATTGCAGACGGTGCTCTCAATAATCCTAAACCGGAAGTCATGTTTGGCCTGCATGTGATGGCGGGTATGCCAAGTGGCCATCTCTATTATAAAAGTGGTGCTGCATTAAATAGTGCCGACAGTATCCGGATTACCTTAAACGGTAAACAGGTCCATGGGTCTATGCCGTGGAATGGCCGTGATTCGATTGTGGCCGCTGCACAAATTATCAATAACCTGCAAACCATGGTGAGTCGTCGTGCCGATCTTAGCAAAGGTATGGGTGTGGTAAGCATTGGTCAGATTCAGGCAGGAACTAGCGGGAATATTATTCCGGAGAAACTATCGATGATTGGTACTTTGCGTTCAAATCATGAAGATATCCGCCACAGCATGCAGACTCATTTACCGCATATGATTGAAAGCACGGCTGAAGCGAATGATGTAAAAGCACAAGTTGAAATTTCTCCATATGCTCCCGTCACTATGAATGACAAGACCTTAACCGAGTTGATGGCTGCTTCTTTGCGCCAGGCAGCAGGGTCAGGCAAGGCACATGAGTTGGAGAAGAACCTCAGCCCAAGTGAGGACTTTGCTTATTATGCCAAACTGATGCCATCCTTATTTATTTTCCTGGGTGCCACGCCAGAGCAGCAGGAGATGTCCGCTGCAGCACCTAACCATAACCCTAAATTTATTGTGGATGAAAATACCCTGAAAACCGGTGTGAAATCCCATATTCAATTGATTATGGATTATCCGCAGGTTGCAGCTAAAGTACAGCAAGCTTGGAAAACCAAATAAATTGCAGTAAAGAAATTGGCTGAATTCAGCAAGACCCATCTGAAAAGATGGGTTTTTTATTAATCATTGAGCACATCTATCCATAGCAGGACATTCTGGGGCTTGAGTGATTTAAAATTTGGTTGGAATAGGCTCTTGGTGATACTGCTGTATTTCTTCTACACCAAAATTAATTTAGAAATAAGGGAGAGAAATCGAACACTATATAAATGTGATTTATGTCACAAAATATTGTAATAGTGTTAAATATTTGATATTATTAAGCCCTCAAAAAGATATCTAACCTTTTTGAGCGTTCTTTATAGCCTGCTATTTCCCCAAATAGCAGGTTTTTTTTATTTATCATTTTCTGCAAGAAAAGTACACATTTCACAAAGATTGAAAGAAGTTAAATATTTTCAGGTTCATTTTAAAAAGAAGAAAAAAATCTCTTATTTGTATATACAAAAATATAACAAAGTAAATGAATGGTGTTAAAATGTGATGCAAGTCACACTTTATATTAAAAATACTTTGTAGGATTGGGTTTTATGGAAAAATTTTGGGCACTACTGGGTCTGTTACTGATGATCGGGAGTCTACTATTTTTAGTTTTAGGCCTGATCCAATTTGAAACTTTTTTTATCGGTATTGGGGTTTTGACATTAGTGGCTTCTTATTTAACTTATAGTGCATTTATCAAGAATCTATAAAAGTTGAAGCAGGCATGGATCTGATTGATTCCTCCCTAGGCAGGTTTAACTTTAATAATTTAAAGCAAGTATTGAATGCCAAGAAAATACTCATATGGACGAGCACCCGCCGAAGCAGAAAGGTACTGAATTTTGAATTAAAATTCAGGCCGATATAAGTTCAATTTTTAATGTTTTGGTGAGTGCGTAATGGGTATACAGCCATCGTATCCGTTCTTCGATGATGCCCTATATCAGATCTTTTTACGCCTAGAATCTCTATTTCTTGAGTCCTATCTACAACTTATTTGATGTCTTGCAGATTCAAGCCTTGAACCGTACCGGGTTTGTCGGAGACCAACTTTCTTGAGAGAATGTCCCGATGACAAAACCAAAATATACCCCTGAAATCCGAGATAGAGCGGTTCAATTATTGATTGAATCCGAAAAAGATTATCCATCGAATTGGGCTG
>JAJUIK010000025.1 GCA_029267635.1 Moraxellaceae bacterium
GCTCATTAATCTTACTGACTAAAAATTCGCTCAAATAAACTTCGAGAAATTTCTACCAATTCAATCAATGAAAATAATTTCGATCAATCAACCAGTAAAAATCCACACAAGTTGTTCTTCATAATCTCTTAATGATCTTCTCGATGCTTCGTCAGCATCAAGCTAGGTCGGCTATACTACTCTGTTTATCCAGAATGTCAACTCTTAAATTTAACTTATTTCCAATCGCTTGATTTTCAACAAGTTTTATTCAACAGTGCCGCCGATGAGGTCGCATTATAGGGCATCCAATTTAAAGCGCAAGCATAAAAATCAAATTACTTTATCGAGTGTTTGCAATTTAATCAGCAACCTTATTTCTTCAAGAAGCAAGGTTCTGTATTTAATAGTTTTTCTTGAAAAAAAGATTTTTCGTTATTTTCTTGCCATTTTAAGGGACGACAATCGACATATTCACAATACGCACCTTCTCCATTGTAATTTCGCCCCTGAAAATTTACTTCATAACGAAAACTTCCCACATATCCGGCTGCTAAACCAAATTTAAAATCCCCACGACTTTGCGCCTGAATAGTTAAATACAATTTTTTCTTGTGGTAGACCTGCCAGCCAAATTCACGCGGCAGATACATGCGTTGTCTATTGGGCGTTTGCACCTGAGGATAAACACGGTGCACTTTAAACTGAACCTGTTGATCATAAAACTCACGTCGACCATCTGCATAGCGAACATAACAACGCGATTGCACAATTTGATTAAACTGATTACGAATTTGCAGCAACAAAATTTGCAAATCAGCACTCAGATTAATGACTTGATAGGTATAAAAACATAAAGATACGGATGGCAAATGTACTGAACGTGCATATTGAAAGGATCCCAGGCCCGCAATTTGGTAATGCTGATTCTGGTAACTCACCTGCCCCTGGCAATGACACAGGACAGACCAGTGCTCAGCTAGATTAAACGGTAATTTGCTGAAATAAGAAATTTCAGGCGTAGTCGTGATCTGTAAATCAACTGCGAACTCAGAATCTTCACGGTGAAAATGAAACTGAGGAAATTGCCCATCAATGGAATCGGTCTGGGCAAAACGAAAATGGTTAAAACCGAATTCACATTCTTTGCTAATGGAATAGCATTTGAGATGCCCTGCCATATGCGGGCTGGCACTGACCAATACAGTTGCAGTATCAAGGGGGTGATTCAGCACGGCATCTGGGTTTATCCAGATCGGAATATTCGGCTGTCCGATGAAACTAAAAAAGTTGAGATAATGCAGCGGTGCAGGCAATCCTGGAATGACCAAACTCTGATGCACAATTTTATAGCGACCTTGCGGTGCATGATACGGTGGATTTTGAACAGCTTTAGGCTGGAGGTTAAGTTGCCGCGATAGATCAAAAACATTCATCATACTCAGCATAGCTCACCTCCTTTTTCTCGTTATTTTTTCCTGGAGAGAAAAGTCGTGGCAAATCCCGACAAGGCGTAAATAATCGAAACGATCAGAATACCCACCGGAATATCATAGGTGATTGCCGCAAAAATCAACACCACAGGCAACATCACTACAAAAGGCACACGCTTACGGTCTAATTGCTTGAAAGAATAATATTTGATATTGGAAATCATCAACACACCGACACCCACCATGACGACTGCATTGATCAATTGAGTGCTGATCGTTTGCAAATCAAACAGTGCTGGATAATCCCGGGCAACCCACACCAGCGAAATCACAATAATTGCAGCCAAAGGACTAGGAATCCCGATAAAATAGCGTTTATCTACCACACCAATTTGCACATTGAAACGTGCCAAACGGAACGCAGCACAAGCGGTGTAAATAAAGCAACAGGCCAGACCAATACGGCCTAAGTCATTAAGGCTCCAGCTGTACATCAGGATCGCAGGCGCAACACCAAAAGCCAACAGGTCGGATAAAGAGTCATACTGTTCACCAAAAGCACTTTGCGCACCAATCGCACGTGCAACACGACCATCCAGACCATCAAACAAAGCAGCGAGGAAAATCGCATAAATGGCCTGGGTAAAGTCACCATTCATGCTGGCAATAATCGAATAAAAACCCGAAAGCAAGGCGGCTGTGGTAATCAGGTTCGGCCACAGATAAATCCCGCGACGCTTGATTTTTTGCCCTCCGTGGATCTGTTCTTCCTCCACCACCTCAAAGGTAATGCCATCAAAAGAAGGATCCTGAGCAGGATAATCATTTTCCGGTTTTGGTGTATTTGTCATTGTTCTTTATCCCAGCTGTGACCTTTTTAACCCGATTTTTACGCTCAGGTGAGTTATTCACCCACCAACCAGCGCACTGCTGCATGCCCGCCATTTTCCTGCATGCGTAAATGCGGGAATAACCATTGCAATGCCTCATCTGCCTGTTCCGAGAATTGCCAAGGTGGGTTAATCACCAATAATCCGCAACCATTCAGTCCAACCGGGGTATCGTCTGGCCATACACAAATTTCACAGACCAGTTGACGGCGAATACCGGTTTTGATCATTTTTTTCTCAAAACGCTCAATCATGGCGCGGTCTTTAATTGGATACCATACCGCAAAAACACCTGTGGGCCATTTTTTATAAGCATTCAGCAACAATTCTACCAGTTGTGGGAAATCCTTACGTTCCAGCTCATACGGCGGGTCAATCATCACCAAGCCACGTTTTTCTTTCGGTGGAATAACACCCAACAAGCCTTCGTAGGCATCGCGCTCATGTAATCCGGCACGTTTGTCACGGATATTTTGGCGTAATTGCTGAAACACATCACGCTGCATTTCAAAAATAGTGGCTTTATCAATCTCACGCATGCCTTGCAAGGCAAACCACGGCGAACCTGGATAAGCGCCCTGACCGTCCTCAGCGCGCATCTGTTCCACCAATTTCAGATATTGACGTACACCTTCCGGGGCCTGACGTTTTACAGATTCATCTAGTTTTACCAGGCGATGAATACCATTGAGAAACTCACCCGATTTTTGCGCAGGAGCTAACGACAAATCATATTTACCGGCACCACCATGTGTATCGATATAACGATAAGGTTTGTCTTTAGCATTTAAACGTGCCAATAATTGCAGCAATAACACGTGTTTCATGACGTCGGCAAAGTTGCCTGCATGGAAATGGTGACGGTAATTCATCTTTGCATTAATTCCTTAAATCGGCATGTATTTTAGCATGAAAAAAAGTTTCTTTACTGCCGTTCACCTGATCTAAAATATTTGCCTCGGCTTTATTGCTCATTTTCGCCCTGCAGCGAGGTTTTATGGAAGCGACTCCACTCCCGACCACCTGGAATATTGATCAGGTCTTACACGACTTAGACCAGCATGGATTTGCGATTATTGATCAGGCTTATCCGAATGAATATAGCGCAGCATTGGTGGAGGAATGTAGTAGCAACTTGACGCGCTTCCGTGAAGCTGCCATTCAAAATGGTGTTGTCAGCAAAATTCGCAGTGATCATATCTTGTGGATTCAGGATGATTTACCCTTGGCCCAACAGCATGTGCAGACCTTATATACATTCGCGCAAGAACTGAACCGGGCTTTTTTTCTGGGCATTCGTGAAGTGGAAGCACATTTTGCCTGCTATAACGCTGGGGAATTTTATGCGCTGCACCGCGATAATCCACAACAGAAAAATGATCGGATGATTTCTGCCGTATATTATTTGCATCCCCACTGGCAGGAAGATTGGGGCGGTGAACTGCGCTTGCAGGACAAACAGGATCAATGGCATATCCTGCAGCCTCAGCCTAACCGTATCGCCCTGTTTCAAAGCGATTTGTTGCATGAGGTGCTTCCGGCAAAACAACAACGTCTTTCCATTACCGCCTGGTTGCGTAGTGGCAATTCGATTTGGTAATACGCTCTACTCGATGCTTTAAATCCTCAATTTAATCCTCATATAAAACAGATCAATTAAGAGGTTTTGGCTGATGTTGGAAAATACACAACAAATCATTGCGCGTATTGGTGAAACAGACCAACTGTATTTGAACAACAATACGCCGGAACTTTCGTTGGAACGTAGTGACTTACGTCTACAACTGGTCGTGCATAGCAATTTGCGGCAGGAACAGGTTCATTTCCTGCAGGAAGCGATTGTGATTTTGGAACAGGCACGAATTGAATATGAGGAAATGCCTTTAGACTTATATCTGCAACTCTCTTTGCATCTCGCCAAAGCCTATATGTTATATTTTGAGCTGAACCGAGAAAACCGCTTCGCCATTATCACCCAGCAGATTTTGAAACCTCTGGCGCATTATGAAGAAGGCAATATTTATTTCTTTTTGGCCTATGCTTCTGCAGCAAAGAAAGAACTTTCTTTAACACGCCACTGGCTGAACAAATACAGCCGCACGGCTGAATTTGATCTGCAGCTCTTACACGTCCATCCGGCTTTTGATGAATTACGTCAGGAAGATTGGTTCAAGCAACTGCTGAAAAGTAAACTGCATTAATCTTGCATCGTTGAAAACTGCAAAACCTGAAGTCTTAGACTTCAGGTCCGCTATCGAGATGCAACTGCTGATTGAGTTCATCAATAACGATGGCCCACTCATCATCTTTTTTCCAGTGACTCTGTAAGAAATCACGCTGCCCCGCATTCCAGAACTCAGCACAATGTAATTTAACTTCAGCCGGCAATTGGTGCTCTTTAATAAATTTTTCCATTGCAGCCTCATCCGAGGCCAAGCCCAATTGATCAAATAACAGTTCAAAGGTCGGTTGTTGTTCAAACATGGTATTCACCTCTTATTCTCGGGTTTATCGTTATCTCATTAAACTAACGTATCTGGCACAAATTTACCGCAGCTACACACCAAAATCTTGTTATGTTTTTGTTTTTCAGATTAAATCCATAAAAAAAGCACCCCAAATGGAGTGCTTCTTCAACCTAATCTTTTAAGATTAAATTATTTAAGCATGTCAGCAATTGCTGCGCGCTCTTCTTCAAGTTCGTTCAACGTGAAGTTGATACGTTCACGGCTGAATTCATCGATTTCAAGACCTTGAACGATTTTGTATTCGCCATTTTCGCAAGTTACAGGGAAACCGAACATTACGCCTTCAGGGATACCGTAAGAACCGTCAGAAGGAATACCCATCGTTACCCATTCGCCGTTTGTGCCAAGCGCCCAGTCACGCATATGATCAATCGCAGCGTTTGCAGCAGAAGCAGCAGAAGACAAACCACGTGCTTCGATGATCGCAGCACCACGTTTACCAACGGTTGGAAGGAATACGTCTTTGTTCCATTCTGCATCGTTGATTTTGTCTTTTAAGCTTTCGCCGTTTACATTGGCAAAACGGTAGTCAGCATACATAGTTGGAGAGTGGTTACCCCAAACAGTCATGTTTTTGATGTCAGAAACTGCAACGCCAGCTTTTTGAGCAAGTTGAGTCAACGCACGGTTGTGGTCAAGACGTAACATTGCTGTGAAGTTTTTCGCTGGAAGATCTGCAGCAGACTTCATTGCAATGTAAGCATTGGTGTTTGCAGGGTTACCTACAACAAGAACTTTAACGTCACGGCTTGCAACTTCGTTCAGTGCTTGACCTTGACCAATGAAGATTTCACCGTTTACTTTCAACAAGTCAGCACGTTCCATACCAGGACCACGTGGACGTGAACCAACTAGCAATGCGTAGTCAGCATCTTTGAACGCAACTTTAGGATCATCAGTACCGATCATGCCTGCCAACAATGGGAAAGCACAGTCGTCAAGTTCCATCATCACGCCTTTAAGCGCTTGTTGAGCTTTCTCAACAGGGATTTCTAACAATTGCAAAATCACTGGTTGATCTTTACCTAGCATTTCACCGCTAGCGATACGGAATAATAGGCTGTAACCAATTTGACCAGCAGCGCCAGTAACGGCAACGCGAACAGGTTGCTTCATGTAATTATCTCCAGTTGAGGATAGTCAATGCGGTTAAATAGTTGTTCTATTCAACCTAATTAATCATAAACGCGAAAGATTGTACTCCAAACATTTGTCTACTGCATCCTAAAGGGCATGATTTTCAACAAAAGTCTGATAGAAAATATAAATGAAAATATAAAAAGCTTCAGTAAGTACCTTTGATCAGAAAGCTGCCCGGACAACTTGAAACCACCTGACTCGAACACTGTTTATACTGGCCATTGGCTTTGTAACATACCTGGATACTGGTCAATACAGGATTACTTCCGTTTGATTCACAATCAAAACGGATCGCGTCCGTAGGTAGCCCCGGGTTCAGCCGTAAAAATTGCTGCTTTAACCGTAGCATCTGGCTGGCATGCGTTTCAGCACTACTCAGCTCAGCCGGAACTTTCAAACGGTCGGCAAGATTGATAATCGTACGAAAATACTGACTGGCATTCATCGGTACACAGCTCCCTACACTTCGCCACAATTGAATACGGGCGTTTTCATCCGGCATGACCCGGGCCACCACTTTGGCCTGCAAGGGAGACAACATCGCTGAAGAATTGGTGCGGCAATCATTTTCTGAGGTTTCTGGCAAAAGCCCAGTAATGGTTAAAGAGTAACCTTCCAGACATTTGCGCTGCCGGGTACGTGAGCTATCCAAGGCACACGCAGCCGGAGTCAGCTGCACCTGCATGACATAACCTTTCAGCTCTCCCGCATGAACGGCTGTGCTCAGGCAAAATGCAGATGCGGCTCCCGCCAACGAACCGAGAAAAATCAAGCTTGAATACACACAGCGTTTCTTTTTCATATATGCCAACAGATCAGTAAACCGCTACAAATAAAGTTTAAGGTGTCATACGCATCGGAATAACACCCATACGCTGACCAATCGATTGTGCCCCTTGCCCCAGCAATACCGCATAATGCGTCGCATTGGTCATGACATGCTTGACATAATCACGGGTTTCCAGCAGGGGAATGCTTTCCGTATATTGATCTGCAGCAAGGTCCTGAAATTCAGATTGCCAGCGACGGGCACGGTTAGGACCCGCGTTATAACCCGCAGTGGCCAGTACCGGATTGGCATTTAACTGGTTATTAATCATAGATAGATAAAAGGTGCCATAACGGATATTGGTATTCATATCACTTAAAGCCGCTGGCGTATAAGTTTCTCCCATCTGCCGCGCCACCAGCTTAGCGGTATCCGGCATGATTTGCATCAAACCACCTGCACCAACATGGGAACGGGCACTGGTGACAAAACGGCTTTCCTGACGCATCAAACCGTAAGCCCAAGCAGGATCGAGGCTGGTAGTACGGCTATGGTTCACCACTGAATCTTTGTGCGGCATGATATAACGATAACTGTAATTATGCTGATTCACCGTACGGTCAGCTGCATAAATCGCCCGGTCATACCAGCCCATATCGCTGGCACGTTTTGCTGCTGCCAACAGCAAGCCATCATCATGCTTCACATAAGCCTGACGCACCGCCCAGTTCCACTCCCGGTTGATATAACTGTCCGGAGCATTAATACTGCGTAGGGTAAAGGCACGGTTAAAGTGAATATCCTGACTCAAGCGTTGTAAATCGCGCGGGTTCGGCTGCGCATTATTGGGAATACTGTTATAACGCTGCCCCATTTTATCTTTGGCCAGCAGGTTATGATAATCATCCCCCTGCGCCAGTTTTTGATAAATTTCTTGCGCGGTACGCTTGGCATTCACATCACCGCGCTGTTCTGAAGCACGCGCCAGCCAATATTGCCAGCGATCTTCCTGTTTCTGGTTAACACTCATGACGTTAATGGCACGGATCAGGCTTTCCCATGCACTAAAACGGATGGCCTGACGCGCATAAATTTCTGCTTCTTCCGGACTAAAAGCCGTGCCATAGCTGGCATCAAAAGCATTTAATACTTCACGGTTAAAACTGTTTTTCATCACCGTCGTGCCACCAATATAAGCCACGGTACGGTAGAGGTATTTCTGGATCTCGGTCGGTGTATTCTGTGCTGCACGCGGTACGGATGCCAAAGCAGTATTCAGATCACTATCGGCTAAACGTCCTAAAGCAAAAATCAGATAGGCATAATCTTCCTGGGTATTTTTTGGCGCAGACCATAAGTAGTTTTGCGGATCGGCCTGAATCTGGTTCAACTGCGCAAGGGACAAATTCAAGCCAATAGTCTGTGCAGTCGCAATGGCCTGACCACTTTGTCCGGCACGCAATTGTCCCCACAGACGTTGCTGGCGATCCTGCGCAACCATCAAGGGGCTAGATAACATCATCCGGCCCAGGCCGATACAGGCTTCAGGCTGAGAATCGGTTTTCAGCCAGATATCTTTATATTCAGCAAAAACCAGGGCATCACCCGATTTGGCACGCACTTGTGCCACCGCACAACTTTCCGCCTGATCAGGATTGCTCACATAAGCCAGAACCGGTTGTGCACTGGCAAAATCAGACTGTTTGACTTTTTCTTCGACATAATCCGCGGCCAGTTTTTCCGCCATCGCTGATTGTGGATAACGCTGGGCAAAGGACACGATATTACTTGAAGGTTGGAAAGCCAGGTTAGTGTTGAGTTTCCAGTATTCCGGATAATAGCCCAACACATCATTTTGCATCGCCAGCTGATATTGCTCCAACAGGGCAACATCGCCACTATTTGCCGCACGTAGCGCATCATTAAATTGCTGTTCAGCGGCCTGTGTTGTAGGCGTGGTTAAAATCACAGTACAAGCAACGGCCAACATTGTGTGATTTCTATTCTTCTTCTGAAATAATAAATCACTAATTTTACTGAATCTCATGCTGCCCTCTGCCTGCTCTCGACTCATCCGAGATGAATATTTTAGTAATTCTAAAACAACAGTGTTGTTGTCTTATGTAACCTGGTGATTGAAAGAGATTCATTTTTGAATATTCTCCATTCAAAAATCAATCTTGTAAGCTTAATCGATTTTTTTATTAGTTTAGCAGCGAATGCTGTTAAAATATTGCGCTCACTTTTGATCCCATCAAAATTTGCATGCCTGATCATGCGAATGTTCATCCCTTTTTAGGAGCCTACATGACGGTTCAAACCTTCATCCCCGATGTTGCCAAAGCTGCCTCAGAAAACACTGTCACCCAGCCTGCGCACACTTCTTCTCAAGATTCAGTAAAAAAACTGTATATTGAGACGCAAGGGTGTCAGATGAATGAGTATGACAGTCACCGTATGGCAGACCTGCTCGGCGATTCACACGGTTATATCCTGACCAATGATCCAAGCGATGCCGATATTCTCCTGATGAATACCTGCTCGATCCGTGAAAAAGCCCAGGAAAAAGTGTTCAGTGAACTTGGCCGCTGGCGCAAACTGAAAGAAAAAAATCCCGACCTGATTATTGGCGTCGGTGGTTGTGTGGCCTCACAAGAAGGCGACAATATCCAGAAACGCGCACCTTATGTCGATATGGTGTTTGGTCCCCAGACCCTGCACCGTTTGCCGCACATGCTGGATCAGCATCAAGAACAGATCGAGCTGCCGAAAAAAGAAAAAATCAAACTGGTGGATATTTCCTTCCCGGACATTGAAAAGTTTGACTTCCTGCCTGAACCACGTGTGGAAGGCTATAAGGCATTTGTGTCGATCATGGAAGGCTGTTCAAAATACTGTTCGTTCTGCGTGGTACCTTATACCCGTGGTGAGGAAGTGTCCCGTCCACTCGACGATGTACTGGCAGAAATTGCGACTCTAGCTGAAAAAGGCGTACGGGAAATCAGCCTGCTCGGTCAAAACGTCAATGGTTATCGCGGCGAGACTTTTGAGGGAGGCATTTGCACTTTCCCTGAATTGTTACGTTTAGTTGCAGAAATTCCGGGTATTGGCCGCTTACGCTATACCACATCACATCCATTAGAATTTTCTGATGATTTGATCCAATGCTACCGTGACCTGCCACAAATGGTGTCACATTTACACTTGCCGGTACAAAGCGGCTCCAACGATGTATTACAGGCGATGAAACGCAACCACACCATCGACGTATATATCGACAAGATTGCCAAGTTACGTGAAATCCGCCCGGATCTGCATTTGTCCAGTGACTTTATTATTGGTTTCCCCGGCGAAACCGATGAAAACTTTGCAGAAACCTTGCAATTTATTAAAGACTTGGATTTCGACCATTCTTATAGTTTTGTCTATTCCAAACGCCCGGGCACTCCTGCAGCAGAATTGCCGGATGATACTCCAGAAGAAGTGAAAAAAGAACGTTTGGCGCAAGTGCAACAGGTGATCAAGCGTTCCAGTATCGACAAGACAGATGCCATGCTGGGCACCATTCAACGGGTACTGGTCGAAAACATTTCGGAAAAAGACGCAAACCTGTTGGTGGGTACGGCGGACAATACCCGTTTGGTGACCTTTATTGGTGATCCTGCCTGGGTTGGACGCTTTGCCGAGATTGAAATCACTGAAATTAAAACTTTAAATTTAGTTTATGGTGAGCTCTTGAATCTTGAGCCTGACGTGGCGTAATGTAAGGTCACACAGAAGCCAATTTCATAAGGATTTCTCTTGACTGCAGCGATTCGACGTACCGTAACTTTTGCCGGGATTTCAATGGACCGTTTACAGAGCATGCTTGGCGCTTATAACAGTCACTTGAAGCAGATCGAACAGCGTTTGAATGTTCAGATTACCCAACGTGGAGACGCCTTCTTTATTGATGGTGACATTGACGCAGTCGAACGGGCCGAAGCATTATTGCATCACCTGTTTGAGGAATCCGAACCACCGCGGCAAATTAGTGCCGACCAGCTGCATCTGATGATTCAAGGTAGCCAGACCGAACGTGAACTGCTGGAAGATCCAGAACAAGAACACACCGGTCTGGACAATGTCTGGCTGCAGACCCGCAAAGGTCGTATCAACCCACGCGGAGCCAACCAGAAACGTTATGTACAACGCATTCTGCAAAGTGATATTTCCTTTGGTATTGGCCCGGCAGGGACGGGTAAAACCTATCTCGCAGTGGCTGCTGCTGTGGACATGCTGGAACGGAATGAAATCCAGCGTATCCTTTTGGTTCGTCCAGCGGTAGAAGCCGGTGAAAAACTCGGTTTCTTACCAGGCGATCTCACCCAGAAAATCGATCCTTATTTGCGCCCGCTGTACGATGCCTTGTATGAAATGCTGGGTTTTGAAAAAGTAGCCAAACTGATCGAACGTCAGGTGATTGAAGTGGCACCACTGGCGTATATGCGTGGCCGTACCCTGAATCATTCTTTCGTCATTCTGGATGAGGCGCAAAATACCACGCCCGAACAAATGAAAATGTTCCTGACCCGTTTGGGTTTTGGCTCACGTGCGGTGATTACTGGTGACGTGACCCAGGTCGATTTGCCGCGTGGTCAACAGTCTGGTCTGGCACATGCCTTGCGTGTGCTGGAACCCATCAAGGAAATTCACATTACCCGCTTCCATTCCCGCGATGTGGTGCGCCATCAACTGGTGCAAAAAATCGTCGAGGCCTATGAAGGCTGGGATAGCGAACAGCAGCGATTAAGTGCCGAAGCACGTGCTGAACGCAAGGCACGCCAAGAAGCCATCATGGCTGAACATGATGCAGCTGCCGATGCACAGCATTAATTCTAAAGGTGTATTTTGAAACTAAGCCTGTCTTTACAACAAGACTTTAAACATCCAGCGCTGGACATCAAACGTGCCTATATCAAAAAAGTGGTTGAAACCACCTTGCGTCATGTCGATATGGATGCCGATTGTGAAATTGGCATTGCCTGTGTCGACAATGAGGAAAGCCAGCAGCTGAATTTGCAATATCGTGAAAAAGACAAACCCACTAATGTGTTGTCTTTTCCGAGTGAAGTTCCGGAAGAAATTCTACCGATGCTGGATGCTTTGCCCCTCGGTGATCTAGTGATCTGTATTCCAGTGGTACTGCGTGAAGCTGAAGAACAGGCAAAATCTGCCTTAGATCACTTTACCCATATGCTGGTCCATGGCACCTTGCATTTGCTCGGTTATGACCACGAAACCTCTGAAGCAGATGCTGAAGAAATGGAAACTATTGAAATCGAGATTCTGGCTAAATTGGGCCTAAGCAATCCCTACGCAGAACAAGATTAAACATTTTCCCTATAAAAAAGCGAGCTTGATGCTCGCTTTTTTATTGTTCAATTTATGGATTTAATTTACTTCAAATTCTGCCTCAGCAGGATCAAAACGCCAGGTACGGATAATCCGTAGTTCAGAAATATCTTTCATGCTGGCATCAAAACGTCCAAACGGCGCACCTTTACGCACCGAGGCTTTGGCGGCTTCATCCAGCATTGCGTGACCTGAACTTTCCAGCAAATTGATCGCACGGATACCGCCTTGTGCATTCAAGACCACCAGCAGACGGACCTCACCGGACAAACGCTGCTGTTTGGCCAGTTCCGGGTAATAACGGTTGCCATACAACTCAACTTTCTGACGGAATTTATCCAGATAGGCCGCAGAAGCATCTTGTTTGGCCTGAATTCCATCTACCGTTTTGATGCGTTGCTGTCGGCTAAAATTCTGCTGGCGCTGCAAATACTGTGCTTCCAGGCTGGCCACCATAGCCGCTTTGGCCTGAAACTGACTTTGCATTTCTTCCAGTGCTTTCTTGCGCTGATTCTGCTCCGCCTCTTTCTTCCAGCTCAGCACGGTCATCAGCACTTTTTCTTCAAACTTCAGCTCACGCTGCTGTTGCATCTGCTGCAAAGTTTCCTGCTGCTGTTCCCCGGTCGTTTGGTCCTGCATCGGTGCCGGCATATTGCTAGACATGCGATGTGCATCTTTAAACTCACCCGATCCCTGCTGATCTGCCTGGGCAAGAAAGTCAGCTTGCTGAATTTTTTCTTCGCTTGGGCGCAGACTAATCGCAATGTCTTTGGTCGCGGCATCAGAAGGTTGTGGCATAGCAAACTGAATAGCCAACACCAGGGCATGCAAAATCGCAGCAAGCGTGACCGCACTGACAAAAATCGGATCTTTCCACCACAATGCAGCTAAGCTGGATCTAAACAATGCTTTTTTTAACATGACATCCTGCTGACAAAAATGTCCATTCCCCAAACTGCAAAAACAGTATAATAAAAAATATAGACCTACTCTGAACAGCTTTGTATTTAGCTAGTTTTTCTACACAGTCAAGGTATTTTGTAGAGTTTGTGATGCACCACACAATATGAACAATCAATACTTGATTTTTTTCTATCCTGAATCAAGACTGATATTCATATTGAACAATAATTCTCTTTTCTGGACGCTTGGATATGCAAACGCTAATTTCCAATATTTCTCAACGTATCCGCCAAGTGTATCAAAGGGCGGAAGGATTTATTGAAGAAGAACGTGAATTTGCCTTATCCCAGGTTTTTGTCAACGCCACCTTTAAGCGTTTTGTGACCGACAACGTCAAAATTCTGCAGGACTTGCATGCGGACTTGCATGAAGACTGGTTATGCCTGTACGCAACCTTAAATGTGAAAGGATTACACACGACCCTGTCGGTCGATCTCAAGCTTCATCGCATGGAAATGAACCAGAATACCCAGCTTCTGGTGTTCGAGCAAATCAGTAACACACGGGTACTCGAAGCCCAATTTAAAAATAAACTGCAAGAAATCGCCTTGCACAGTGCCATTTTCTTTTACCATAAAATTTTAAAAAAGGACCCCTTAGGGCCTATTTTAGAAAAATATCGCATCGTTGAAGTTAAAGACGATTTATTATATTTAGACCTCAACCGCTGGATGGGCAAGAGCCGCTCTGTCATTGATACCTTAACCAAAGTAAATGTAAACCAGGCGCGCCTGGCCGAAGCTGAATTGGTTATCATCGGCAATGTCAACCTGGCCGCCTTGTTAAATAAAATGGATCATCATGAGCCAGTTGAAAACTGGCCTGATTCCAAAGTCACCCCGATTCAGCAAAAAGAACGCCTCTGACCAAGCCTCTTTATCAAATTCGTCCTACAAGAATCATACGGTATTCACATTATTTTGATCATTTCTCCATGATTTAGTTTTAATTATAGAGTTACAATGATTTCAAGCGTTTGCTTTTCTATTGCATAGGATTCATTACTGATGGCAACCTCTCTTCTCAAGAACTTGCGTATCGTCACTGGGATCAGCACTGCTGTGTTGTTCGCCAGTTTTACCAGCCATGCGCTCGCCATGAGTCCTTTCCAGGCCAGCTACCAGTTTTCCTATAATGGCAAAAATCTCGGCTCAGCAACCCGTACGCTCAGCAAAAATGGCAACAACTGGACCTATGTCTTTGCCGCCAAAGCGATCGGCTTTGCTTCTGCCACCGAAACCAGTCGTTTCAGTTTCAATAATGGTAAAATCAGCTCTAGCAGTTTTAGCCGTAGCAGCAAAATTTTGATCCACAACAACAGCATGAGCATCAATTTCAATCCAGCTCGAAATCTGATTAGCACCAAGAAAGATGATAAAGTGCGCTCATTCGCCTGGAAAGCTGGAGCATTGGATGAACTTAATGCAGAATTGCAGATTCGTGAAGATTTAAAAACTTCCGGTTTAAAAGCGACTTACCCAATTGCAGATGCCAAAGAAGTTGAAGCACGCCGTTTTGTCAAACAGGGTAGCGAGACCGTAAAGACCAGTTATGGCACCTTTGAAACCATCAAGGTTAAAATTCAGCATCCTAAACCTGAACGCAATACTGTGTTCTGGCTCGCACCGAAACTGGACTATTTACCGGTTAAAGTCAGCCATCAAGATGACAACACCTCATACGGACTGTTATTGACGGGTTATAAAGGACCCAGCAATTAAAGATTAAGGCTTCTACAGTCTTTAGATATTAAAAAAGAGTGCTGTCGGCACTCTTTTTTAATATCCATAATGCGAATTTAAACGTTGAGTTTCTTGACCATTTCACCCAGGCGTTTGCCCTGTTCTTCACACAAACTTTTTTCTTCCTGACTCAACATCTGGTCATGTCGTGCACCACTGACATGACTCGCCCCATACGGTGTCCCGCCACTTTTGGTATTGGATAAAGCTGGATGAGCATTCGGTAAGCCCATCAGCATCATGCCATGATGAAACAACGGCGGCATCATGGTCAGTAAGGTACTTTCCTGCCCGCCGTGCATCGAGCCCGAAGAGGTAAAGACACAGGCCGGTTTATCGTGTAATGCACCATTCAGCCATAGACTTGTGGTCTGATCCCAGAAATATTTCATTTCCGCTGCCATATTGCCGAAACGGGTCGGTGAGCCCAACGCCAAGCCCGAGCAATGTGCCAAGTCATCCAGCGTACAGTAAATATCCCCTTCTTCCGGAATACTCGGCTCTGCGCTTTGTACTACGGTAGATACATTCGGAACAGTGCGGATTTTTACCGCAACACCAGTAGCCTCCACGCCATTGGCAATTAAATGTGCCATTTCCTTGGTGGAACCATATTTGCTGTAATACAAAACAAGGACATAAGATTGCATATCTTTTTATAAACTTTGCTAAAAAGGAAAACTATACGGTATTTTTCTCCATTTTGGGCTAAGCTAATCATTGGAATTACCTCAAGATCAATAAAAACTGAGATCGAATCCGGATGATGAACCTGCTAAAAAAACTGCCTTTTTATCAAGAAACCTGGTTTCAGTTTATTGTATTTGTGATTCGCCGCTTTGAAACCGACCGCTGCCGTGAACAGGCGGGTTCTTTAACCTATACCACTTTATTTGCTGTGGTTCCGATGTTAACGGTATTTTTGGTTATCGTGTCTTCGATTAAGGCCTTAGAACCGGCACGGCAACAATTGCAACAACTGATCTATAGCCATTTTTTGCCAAAAAGCACCATTGCGTTCGATCAGGCACTCAATGCCTTTACTGAAAAATCCAGTAACCTGACTGCAATCGGGATTATGTTTCTGTTTGTCACCACTATCCTGATGCTGATCAGTGTAGAAGGGACCTTCAACCGGATCTGGCGGGTCAAAGAAACCCGGGTTGGCCTGATCGGTTTTATGCGTTACTGGACCATTATCTCTCTCGGTCCAATCGTGCTGGGAAGCGCCTTTGCACTGTCTTCAACCGTCACCTCAATGAATATTCTCAGCAATAATTTTGCCGGTTATGAAGTCAATGGCGCCTTTATTCTCTGGCTCAGTTCTTTTGCTTTGACAGTACTGGGTTTCTTTATCCTGTACTGGACCATTCCCAATCGCAGCGTACCGATCCTAGCAGCGGCGATTGCCGGCTTATTTGGTGCAATCCTGTTTGAACTCATCAAAAACCTGTTCAGTCTGGTCATGGCGAATTTCACCAGCTATGAAATCGTTTATGGCGCCTTTGCCGCTGTACCCATTTTTTTGCTGTGGATTTACCTGTCCTGGAATATTGTGTTGCTAGGTGTAGAAGTCAGTTATGCGCTAACCGCATTTCATACCGGCAAGGAACAGCAGCGCCATCCGGTCTTGATGTTGCTGGATATTCTGGAATTGTTTTACCAAAAACAGCAAGTGGGTGAGAGCGTCAGCGATGAGGAAGCCCTGAATATTCTAGGACGGGGAGAAATGGGCCACTGGCCAACTTACGTGCTGATGCTAGAGCAACAGAATCTGATCAAACGCACCGATACAGATGAATATGTTCTGGCACGCAATCTGTCACAGGTCGATTTCTGGAGTTTTTATACTGCCTTACCTTATCCCCTGCCTTTACGCAAAGATATTGGCCATCTGCATGCCGATGATAAATGGATTAACCGGATCGGACCGGCACTGATCGAATCAGATGATTATCTGGCGGCCAAGTTATCCATTTCACTGGCTTATATTTTTGAACAGCGTTAATACCGCTGCAGATATAAAATCAGAAGAGATCAGAACTACAGAGCAAATTTTAGATATTGAGCCGAGAAATGGTTCCGAACCCATTTCTCAGGCCATAAAAAACAATTACTTTACAAAAGTCGTCCAGATAAAGTCTTGCGATATGCCATTTAAGGTCATGGTCAACTGATCACCCGACCGCAATGCAGCCACTCCCGCTGGCGTACCGGTCATCACGACATCTCCCGGTTCCAGAGAAAATACCTGGCTGATTTCCGCAAGCAGACTGCCAATATCAAAAATCAGCAAAGCAGTGTCGCCTTTTTGGCGCAGCTCATCATTGACTTGCAAGCTATAAGTGACCGCTTTCCAGTCCCTGATCTCAGCCACATCGACCCAGCTGCCCAACAGGCAGGAACCATCAAAAGCTTTGGCACGTTCCCATGGCTGGCCTTTGGCTTTTAATTCATTCTGCAAATCCCGCAAGGTGAGATCCAGTCCCAAAGTGACTGCACCGACCGCCTGTAAAGCTGCTGTGGCATCTGTTTCACCTTTTAGTGGACGATCAATACGCAAGGATAATTCACACTCATAATGACAGTCGCCCCACACCGGATTCCATTGGATCCCTTCGGTCAAATCAACCAGACTGCTCGGCGGTTTAATAAATAACACCGGACGGTCAGGCACGGCATTGCCCAGCTCTTTGGCATGATCGGCATAGCTACGACCCACGCAGACAATTTTTGACGGACGTGTCATGATGAATTTTCCTTATTTCTTAAATGTATTTTCAAACAATGTTTGATCACCGCCCTGAACAAAGGCACGTTTTGGCACAATCACGACCGTACGATTTTTAAATTCAATCATATAAGTCAGATTGCCGCTGATAAAATGCTGGACTTCCTGATAGCTAAAGACCTGTTTACGGCCATTGGCATACAGTTCCACATGATCCTGAAACAGCTCAATCCCCTGTTCGCTCTTACCCAACTGATATTTAACAAACTGGCGTTTAAATACCATGGGTAAAAACCAGTAACGCATAATTGCTTGTAAAATTAGAAAGAAGGCGCCCAGGGCAACGTAATAACGGCCTACTCCTTCGAGTCCCAGATAAAAACCCCAAATAATGATGCCCACACTAATCAGAGGGGTAATAAAACGGGTGATTTGTTTTTTGCCAAACGTGGCCAAGGCAAAACCATCTTGAGATTCTTCTAAATTCAGGCTGTAACGCAAAGATAAGGCAGGTTGTTGATCAGTCATAATAAGCTTCAGTGGGTCGTGCAATCGCAACTATTAGAGCATATTCAGATTCAGTTTCAAAAGAGGACATGCACAATCTATCGATTGCACAAAAATGGAAAAAAGAGATCATGGACAAATTGCAGGCACAAAAAAACCGCAATAAAGCGGTTTTTTCAATTTCACATCTTGTGATGTTATTCAAGTTGGTGCGCTCAGAGAGATTCGAACTCCCGACCCCTTAGTTCGTAGCCAAGTGCTCTATCCAGCTGAGCTATGAGCGCGTACTTGATGGGGTGCATTATACGCACTTTTTTGCTTTTGATAAGGACTTTTTCACGAAACTGCAATCAAATGCCTAGATATTAGGCTAAAAAACCTCAAAATTCGTGATTTTATTGATTGGTGTATTGTTCACAGGATGAATATTGCAAAATCACCTCATCAAAATAACGCATTATATTGAACGACATTACCTGATTATTATCGATAGCAGAGCTCTCGGTATTAGTTTTGATTTAGCGCGATCAGAATTTAAAGAATGATTTTACAAAAATACCAGGCACAAAAAACCGCAATTAAGCGGTTGATTGTTCAAGCTGGTGCGCTCAGAGAGATTCGAACTCCCGACCCCTTAGTTCGTAGCCAAGTGCTCTATCCAGCTGAGCTATGAGCGCATATACTTGTGTGCCTGAATCGGCGTTTCGTCAGATTGTTTAACTTACTTGGTGCGCTCAGAGA
>JAJUIK010000020.1 GCA_029267635.1 Moraxellaceae bacterium
GATCACGGATTTTTTGTTGTAAACAAGCTGAATATGTATCACCAAGAAAAGAAAACTCAGGTGTTTTTTTGAGGGGTACTAAGTTTTTTCAATCGTTTCATAGCGGATAAATTCATCTTTAGCGAACATTTCAAATGATTTGGCGAGAATTTGATTCCACACAAAACGAGCAGAACCTATTGCTTGGTTAAGCAATATTTCCTGTTCTTGATTAGGCAAAAGCCTAAATTTGTAGTGTTGTGAAATCTTCACTAACTCATTGTTTACAAAAGAATTAATATGTTTGAATTTTATCAAAAATAAGCGATAAAAACCAACAAAAACATTGAGTTTTTTATGGCTTACGCCACTCGCTCATATCCCCTCCTGACTGTCGGTGGGGGTCTTACGCTCGATTAAGATAACACACCACAGTAAACACTGAGGAACCAGCCATGTCAGCAGGTTGGCCACTTTTTATTGTTCAGCCATAAAAAAAAAGCTTACCCACCGTATGGATAAGCTCGAAAACACATAAAGAAATATCAAAAAGAAACCACAGCACTAGAATCAGAAAGAGATGTTAAAGCCAAACATACACATTGAGAAATATTTATTTTATTGCAAACCCATAGATTTTTAGTCTAAATAACCCCCATACTGATTTCATAAAGAAACTTAAGCTCACTTACTATCTCTTAACTTATCTATAACCGAGATGTAAGTCCAAGTTCTGCTACGCTCTTCTTGTTTTTTTGAGTCAATATGCACAACTCGCTTCATCAAAAAAATAACAGCAACTTTAAGCAATTGAGTACAGTTCAAGCCAAAAAATAAAATCTATTTTTCCCGAGAATACCGGCTTGAATTTTTCGGGGATGCCCACATTTCAGAAATATTCACAACATCGACCAACATCATGGCAGTTCAGGATTAATCCAGTGAGCACTGAAGCCAAAAGGACTGTACATGTTTAAGAACCCATTTAAACGGAGATCATCAATGGCAAACGAGCAAAACGAACAGTCGCAAGAGAACGTTCAGCAAGAGCAAATCTTGACTGAAGCATCTGAACAAGAAGCTGTAGAAGTATGCATTGACGATTTACACGCACAAATTGCCCAACTTGAGGACAGCCTCAAACTCGAAAAAGCACGTACTGCGAATGCTGTGTATGAAGCACAAAAAAGCGTAGAACGCATTCAACGTGAATCCGAGAAGCATAAAGACACGGTATTGGAAAAATTTGCCAAAGAATTACTGGATTCTGTCGACAACCTCGAGCGTGCAATTCAAGCGGCCGGTGAAGAAGAAACGCCAGTACTAGAAGGTGTAAAACTCACGCTGAAATCGCTGCTTACCACCTTGGAAAAATTTGGTGTGGTGGTTGCTGACACAGCCAATGGTTTTAATGCAGATTTGCACCAAGCGGTAGGCATTGATCCAAATGCAAAAGCCAATGAAATTGGCACCGTTTTACAAAAAGGCTATACCTTGAATGGTCGCCTGTTACGTCCAGCCATGGTCATGGTCGGTCAATAAGTCGGATTTATCTGAGAGTTTTTGATTTTTTTTGAAAAAGTTACTTGAAAAATTTTGAATAACTCTCATATCGAATAACAAGCAAAAACCTTGCAAAAAAATTATTGAGGAACACATCAAATGGCGAAAATCATTGGTATTGACTTGGGTACTACCAACTCATGTGTTGCGGTACTTGAAGGCGACAAAGTTAAAGTGATCGAAAACGCTGAAGGCGCTCGCACCACTCCATCTATTATTGCTTATAAAGATGGTGAGATTCTGGTCGGTCAATCAGCAAAACGTCAGGCTGTAACCAACCCTAAAAATACATTGTTCGCGATCAAACGTTTGATCGGTCGTCGTTATGAAGACCAAGCTGTTCAAAAAGATATCGGCCTGGTGCCATATAAAATCATCAAGGCAGACAATGGTGATGCGTGGGTTGAAGTCAACGACAAGAAACTTGCACCACAACAAGTCTCTGCTGAAATCTTGAAAAAGATGAAAAAAACAGCAGAAGATTACTTGGGTGAAACCGTTACTGAAGCCGTGATTACAGTTCCAGCTTACTTTAACGATGCACAGCGTCAAGCAACCAAAGATGCAGGTAAAATTGCCGGCCTTGATGTAAAACGTATCATCAACGAACCAACTGCGGCAGCGCTTGCGTTCGGTATGGACAAAAAAGAAGGTGACCGTAAAGTTGCAGTTTACGACTTGGGTGGTGGTACTTTTGACGTATCGATCATTGAAATTGCAGACTTGGATGGTGACCAGCAAATTGAAGTATTGTCTACCAATGGTGATACCTTCCTCGGTGGTGAAGACTTTGACAATGCCTTGATCGAGTTCTTGGTTGAAGAATTCAAGAAAGAACAAAGCGTTAACTTGAAAAATGATCCACTTGCATTACAGCGTCTTAAAGAAGCTGCGGAAAAAGCCAAAATCGAGCTTTCTTCATCAAATGCAACTGAAATCAACCTTCCATACATCACTGCAGATGCAACTGGTCCTAAACACTTGGTGATCAATGTAACGCGTGCCAAACTTGAAGGTTTAGTGGCTGATCTAGTAGAACGCACCATCGCACCTTGCCGTACTGCATTGCAAGATGCCGGACTTTCTACTTCAGACATCTCTGACGTGATCCTGGTCGGTGGTCAATCTCGTATGCCACTTGTACAACAAAAAGTACAAGAATTCTTTGGTCGCGAGCCACGTAAAGACGTGAACCCGGATGAAGCAGTAGCAATTGGTGCTGCGATTCAAGGTGCGGTATTGTCTGGTGACAAAACTGACGTATTGCTGCTTGACGTGACTCCGTTAACCCTTGGTATTGAAACGATGGGCGGTGTGTTAACTCCTATCATCGAGAAAAACACCACGATTCCTGCGAAGAAATCACAAGTGTTCTCGACTGCTGCGGATAACCAGCCTGCCGTAGACATTTCAGTTTACCAAGGTGAACGTAAAATGGCGCAGCAAAACAAATTGTTGGGCAACTTCCAGTTAGGTGATATCCCACCTGCGCCACGTGGTGTGCCACAAATTGAAGTATCGTTCGACATCAACGCGGATGGTATCTTGAAAGTGTCTGCAAAAGACAAGAGCACCGGTAAGGAGCAATCAATTCAGATTAAAGCAAACTCTGGTTTGAGCGATGCTGAAATTGAAGCGATGATTAAAGATGCTGAAGCCAATGCTGAAGAAGACCGTAAGTTTGAAGAACTTGCCAAAGCTCGTAACGAAGCGGATGCTTTAGTTTCAAGCGCACAGAAAGCAGTGAAAGATCTTGGTGAACAAGTCACTGAAGATGAAAAAACAGCGGTTAATACTGCCGTGACTGAGCTTGAAGCAGCGACTAAGGAAAATGATGCTGAAGCGATTAAAGCGAAAACTGAAGCGCTTCAAAACATCTTGATGCCAATTACGCAACGTGCGTATGAAGCTGCACAAGGGGCTGCAGGCGGTGCGCAAGGTTTCGACCCGAATGCATTCCAAGGTGGTGACGCTGGTCAGCAAAAAGCAGATGATGGCGTTGTGGATGCTGAATTCACTGAAGTAAAAGATGACAAAAAATAATTTGTCAGCTAAAAAGAAAAACCGCGCATAAGCGCGGTTTTTTATTTTGCATTTCCAGCCCAGGCAAAAGTCAGTAACCACTGGATAACAATGCAAAAAACCTTTACTTGTTCTCCAGCTTAAGTCTAAGATTGGGCGGTAATTCAGCTCAATTCATGCTATTGTGATAACCGTAAAGCGAATGCAGCAAATCAGTGGAGATCCATGTGAGTTACTACCATATTCTAATTGAAGTGAATGACCACATCAGCACGATTGAACAAAGCCGTGATATCGAACTATTTGATATTATTGAGATTCAGCCGTATCTCTACTCTATTCTGCTGCCTTATTTCAACGAGCAGATGATCGAACTTGAAGAAGAAAATATCGAGTTCAAAGACATTATCCATCTGGAAATCAAACAGACCCTATTACCTATTAATGATCTGATTGAAGAAGAACAGCGTCTACTGCCAAGTGACACTGACGTTACCATTACTGCTTATGAAATTTTTAATAACCGTGATTTAAGCCAAGATGTCACCACGGTGATTTTTGATATTTTAGAAGCCGTGAAATTAGATCCAACAGCGGTTGAATAATCCGATCGACTAAAAAGGTCTGCAAATGCAGACCTTTTTTTCCTCTTATTGCATCATGCGTTGTGCATGTTCATTCCTTAAAGCCTTTAAAATTTTTTGCCCTGCACGCCCATTCGGACTTAAACCAAATTTGATCTGTTCCTGACGAATGGCCTGACGGGTTTTATCGCCAATCAGCCCATCAACATCACCGATGTCATAACCTTTATTCAGCAAGAAACGTTGAATTTCCCGGCGTTCCGCACGTGAAGTTCCTGCATCCTCTGTTGGCCACGACGTTACAATCGGTCCCTGACCTTGTAAACGATCCGATAAATGTGCAATCGCCAAAGCATAACTTTCCGCAGCATTGTACCCATATATGGCATCAAAATTCTTAAATACCAAGAAAGCCGGACCATTTTCTCCTGCAGGCAGCATTAAACCTGCGGGTGTACTACCCGATAAATTACCCTGAATTAGGGATGTCCCATCGACACGCAGCAAACCTTGATTTAACCAATGGCTCAAGGCTTTCTTATTGCGACGTCCTTCCCCTTGAGCCTGAAATCCTGCAGGCAATTTGACTTCAAATCCCCATGGCATTCCACTTTGCCAACCCGCCTTATTCAAGAAATTTGCTGTCGAGGCCAAGGCATCCGCTGTGCTAGAGACCAGGTCGCGCCGGCCATCACCATCAAAATCAACGGCTAAACGCTCATAGGTTGATGGCATAAACTGGGTATGACCAAATGCCCCCGCCCAGGAACCACGCAACTGCTCTTCTCTGACATCACCCTGTTGCAGGATACGCATCGCAGCAAAAAATTCATTGCGGAAATAACCCTGACGGCGACCTTCACAACTTAAGGTACCCAAAGCCTGCAATAAAGGATATTTTCCGGAAATATCACCAAAATTACTCTCTACGCCCCACACCGCAACAATGGTTTCAGGGGGTACGCCATAAACCTGCGCCGCGCGGTTCAAAATTTCACGATGCTGCAGCAATTTTTGTTTGCCCAGTGCAACTCGTTCATCATCGACCAGACCAGACAAATAATCCCAGATAGGAGTAGAGAATTCCGGCTGATAATTCAATTTTTCAATCACCGAATAATCTGGCGTTAAATTACGGGTATATTGCGCATAACGGCCAGCGTTTATGCCTGAAGCAAGCGCCTGATCGGTTAGATTGGCCAAACAGGCCTGAAAATCACTTTTAGGTAAATAAACTTCAGCTGTAGTTTCAGTTGCAGTCACACGACTGACCGTGATGCCATTAATAATCAACTCAGCATGGGTCTGTATTACACCCAGCAAACCGAAACCACAAAAAACCAGCAAACGTCGCATAGTGTTCTAATGCATCTTTGAATTTAAATTTAGCTTTACCATAACAGGATTAGACTGAAGTTTCAGAGTGAATTGGTAAATTTGAATTTATTTTGCGTCAATTTAAATTCATTTTTTGTTTTTAAATTTAAAATATATCCACAATGTCACTTTTAAATTCAAAATAATGCTTCAGCACTCCCATTTTAAATTCAAATTTCATTTTTTTAAATTTAAAAAACCACTCAGCCCAACCAGCAATTGTGGATAAGTTTATTTTCAGCGAATAAATATGAATTTAAAACAGTCTTTTTGAATTCATTTATCTCATTTTAAATTCAAAAACCATGATCAATGCGGCTTTGAATTTAAATTTCGTTTTTTTAAATTTAAAACTATTTTTTAAATTCAAAGTTTTTTTTAAATTTAAAAATAAAGATTTTTCTATTTTTTATTCCGCACATTTTTTATAACAAATGCCGTTTTTTTGATCAATGAATCTTCACGATATACCGATAAATGGTCAATGACAAAAAAGAGGGGCCATCATGCAAGATCCAGCGGCAATAAAAAAGCGCTCTCTATTGAGAACGCTTTTTTTGGCAACAGTGAGCGGTTTAAATGCTCATATCTTGAGTCAAAGCCAGGGGTTCAGGCAGGATTTTCGCTAAAGCGCGGCACAAGCCTGTTAATTCTGCACTATCTACTGGCATCAAGGTAATATGACCCAGCTTACGGCCTGTACGCTCAGTCTTGTTATACAGATGCAGATGCGCACCGTTTAAAGCCAATACCTCTTCAGACTTCGGATATTGCCCAATGATATTTACCATCACCGTTGGACGCACCACTTCAGTTGAACCGAGCGGCAAGCCAGCAACAGCACGAATATGGTTTTCAAACTGCGAGCAAACCGCACCTTCAATCGACCAGTGACCTGAATTGTGCACACGTGGTGCCATTTCATTGGCATATAAGCCCTGATCAGTCACAAACAGTTCTAAAGTCAATACACCCACATAATTCAGGTGATTGAGTAGGCGAGTGATGTACTCTTGAGCAAAGGGTTGTAAATCCGCACTATTCGGTGCCGGAACAATCGAGTGGGACAAGATACCGTTATGATGGTGATTTTCTGCCAATGGCCAGGTTTTCACCTCACCATCCTGACCACGTACCGCAATGATTGAGACTTCACGCGAAAAATTAACAAAACTTTCAGCGATCAAGCTACCTGCAGGGCCAAGCTCAGCCCAAGCCTGTTCAATTTGGTCTTGGCTACGTAGTACAAACTGACCCTTACCATCATAACCGCCAGTCGCAGTCTTCAGAACCAAAGGCAAGCCCAGTTCAGCCACAGCTGCACGCAAAGTTTCCAGTGAATTTACCGCCTGATACGGGGCAACCGGAATACCCAATTGATCAAACAGGCTTTTTTCCAGCAAACGGTTTTGCGCTGTGGCCAACGCCTGACGTGGTGGATGCAAGGTTTTGCTTTGCGTCAAAAGATCCACATCTGCTAAGGGCGTATTTTCAAATTCCAGACTAAACACATCTGCGCTGGCGATGAAATCTTTTAAACCATTTTCAGTCTGGCTTGAAAAAACTTGACCTAAAATGGCAGAAGGGCAGTCATCACTCGCTTCATAGAAAGTACATTGAATATTCAGTGGTAATGCAGCTTGCGCCATCATACGGCCCAACTGGCCGCCACCAAAAATACCGATGGTTTTATTCATGATGCCAAGACCTTCTTACATTTGACCCGGGATATTGTTATTGGCCACTTTAGCCGTTTGCACTTCACGGAACTCCGCCACATTTTTAGCAATGTCAGGACGAGTCAAGCCGAGAATCTGCGCTGCCATAATCGCGGCATTCGTTGCACCAGCAGGACCAATCGCCAGAGTCCCGACAGCGATACCGGCAGGCATTTGCACAATCGAAAGCAGAGAATCTACACCGTTGAGAATAGAAGATTTCACCGGCACACCCAATACCGGCAAGTCGGTTTTTGCCGCACACATACCCGGTAAATGTGCTGCACCACCTGCACCTGCAATTATCACCTGAATGCCACGCTCACGTGCAGTTTCCGCATATTCAAACAAACGGTCCGGCGTACGGTGTGCTGAAACCACTTCGGCCTCAAACGGGACACCCAACTGTTTGAGCATATTGGCAGTATGTTCAAGAGTTGCCCAATCTGATTGAGAACCCATAATAATTCCGACTAAAGGTTGAGCGTCACTGACCGCATTCATTAGCAATTCCAAAGGCTATTAGGTAAATGGAAGAAAGATCTCGACTAATGCCAAGCTTAAACAGGATGAAAGGCGGCTATTATAGCCTGTTTTTAAGCCACGCCCAAAGCCCAAGACGCTACAGATCAATGAGAAATGGCAGAAAATTCTCTAAAACCCCAAAAATCAATTCATTAGGTTGCAATCTGGCAGTAACGGAAATAGCACCTTAGACAGTCCATCTGCTGCATCTAGGCATTACGAAAAATAAAATACACACAGCCACATAAACACAACGCCGCCCAGAGATAATCCAGCTTAAAAGGCTGCTTAAACAAAAACAGCATAAAGGGCACAAATACCAGTAAAGTGACGACCTCTTGGGTAATTTTCATTTCACCGGTCATCCAGCCTTGCTGTGCCAATAAACGCGTCGCGGGAATCATAAAACAGTATTCTAAAAAGGCGATTCCCCAGCCCATTAAAATCGCTTGCCAGAGCGGTGCCTGATAAAGAAATTTCAGATGCCCATACCAGGCCAAAGTCATAAAACAGTTGGATAAAATCAGCAAACTCAAGGCAACAAGGGTCGGATTCAAGGGCAGGGCTTCCGGGGTAAAGTTTTTCAGGAATAATTCAGCTGCTTGATTATAGCTGCATGCCTGATCAATCACAGCTTTTGGCCTGGTCTATATCCCTGTTCGGCTTGCTGTAATTCATCGGTATTTTTCTGCAAATTTCAGCTTTTTCTCACCAAGTTTATCTATCTTTTCAGCAACAGCCTTGCTATCGTTTCCAGCACAATTTTTTTATAAATAGCATGCGCACACGGCGGTGGCGCTGCAAAATCAGCAGTGGAGTGGGTAAGCGATGCATCTGCATATTTTGGGAATTTGTGGCACTTTTATGGGCTCTCTGGCCTTGCTGGCACGTGAGCTGGGCCACACCGTGACCGGCTCAGACCAAAATGTTTATCCACCGATGTCCACCCAGTTAGAAAATGCCGGCATTACTCTCATGCAAGGCTATGATCGTAGCCATTTACAGCCGCATCCGGATCTGGTGATTGTTGGTAATGCTATGAAACGCGGCATTGATGCGGTTGAATACATGCTTGATGCGGGCTTGGCATATATTTCCGGCCCACAATTTCTCGCTGATCATGTCCTGCAAGGTAAGCATGTTTTAGGCGTAGCAGGAACGCATGGCAAAACCACCACCACCACCATGCTAGCCTGGGTATTGGATCAAGCCGGTTTAAATCCAGGTTTTCTGATTGGTGGCGTACCGCTCGGTTTTAGTGAAAGTGCACGTTTAGGCGGTGGTCAATATTTTGTGGTGGAAGCCGATGAATATGATTCGGCCTTTTTCGACAAACGTTCCAAATTTGTGCATTACCATCCACGTACCGCAATCCTGAATAACCTCGAATTTGACCATGCCGATATCTTTGATGATTTGGCTGCGATCCAAAAACAGTTCCATCATCTAGTACGTACCATTCCAAGCCAGGGCCGTATTATTGCACCGATCACCGAAACGTATATCGATGAAGTGCTGGACATGGGCTGCTGGACGCCAGTTGTGCGTACCAGTCTGGAAAATCATCCGCAAGCTGCGCTTTCTGCAGAACTGATTGCGATTGATGGCAGCCATTTCAAAGTTCTGGATCAAGGGCAGGTGAGTGGGGAAGTACGCTGGAATATGACCGGCCAACATAGCGTTGCCAATGCACTGGCAACCATTGCAGCAGCACAGCATGTCGGGGTTTCCATTGCACAGGCCTGTGCAGCATTGTCAAATTTTGGCGGTGTGAAACGCCGTATGGAGCTGTTAGGCACGGTGCGTGGCATTGAAGTCTATGATGACTTTGCACATCATCCTACTGCGATTGAAACCACACTGGATGGCGCACGTAAACGTCTGGGTGAACGCCGTTTATGGGCCATTATCGAGCCACGTTCCAATACCATGCGCATGGGTAGCCATAAAGACGGGCTGGCGCATTCTGCACGTCTGGCCAATGAAGTGATCTGGTATCAGCCGGAAGGCCTGGATTGGGACTTAGAGCCAGTGGTTCAGGCATCAACCAATGCTGCACAAGTCAGCCGCTCACTGGATGAGATCATCCAGCGTATTGTGAATGAAGCAGGTGAGGGGGATGCCGTGGTGATCATGTCAAATGGCGGTTTTGGTGGCCTGCACCAAAAACTGATGGCTGCACTGCAAGCATAATTCTGTAACGATTGAAAAGCCCAACTTCGAGTTGGGCTTTTTTTTGAGGAAATTTTTCCACGCCCCTCCCTATTTTTTGAATGCCGCCAAGCTATGCGTTGAGCCAATAAAAATATCCAGCGTTTTCAGTATCAGATCTTCAGCTTACAACCTGTCCACCCGGTCAACATTCATACAATCCTCTGCTTTTTCATGGCTATACAATTTGCAGGCTTTCAGTTAGGCTTTTTCTATCACATAACAATATTCAGGGATTACCATGCACATTGTCGAAGATATCTACTTATCCAAAGAAGAAGTTGAATCTTTACTCTTAGGGTTGATCAACTCGCAACTTGAACCTGAATTTTTAATGCAAGATTTTGTCAAACATCAGGTATTTTCACTGGCTGAATTTTTTAAACAGGACCATGAACGCGAACTTGATTTTGCCCAGGTGACTTGCCCCATCAAGGTACGTGCGCCTTACCAGAACCATCGTTTAAAACGGGATTTTCTGGTGGAGTTTCATCTCACCACCACGCCTTTTTTTAATTATGAGCCTGAGCAAAACAGCGTGTCTTATTCCTACATGATGAAAGACTTTTATCTCACCGATATCATCTTTTATGATGCCTATACCGGAGAGAACCTGCAGGCCTGGATGCAGAAACGATTCGTCATCCAGCAAGGCGAGCGCGAAATCGAAGTGAATTCGCTGTCCTGGTATGCCGAGTATAATTTGCCGCAAGTTACCCGCAATATGGTGTCTTTTGTGAAGGAAGAAGCTTATGACACCGGTTTGGATCAGATCGTCAATGAAGTCAATTTACGTTTGCAACAAGCCAAGCCAATCAACTAAATCACGCTTTCAGGTATCAAACGCTGCATCTCTGTTCGCTACGATGCAGCGTTCTGTAAGTTTATCATTCAACTATGCTGATTATTTCTGCCATACATCGGCAAAGCTTGGGTCACGCTGAAACATCACCACCACATAAGAACAGACCGGAATAATTTTGACCTGTTTGTCGCGTGCAAATGCCACTGCAGCATCCAGTAAATGACGCGCCACACCGTGACCGCGCATCGATGGACATACCCAAGTATGATCAATCACAAATTGCTGTTCACCTTTCCAGACATAAGTGAGTTCTCCTACACGGCGTCCCTCACGTTCAATAAAAAATTCACCCTTTTGATTATTATGACTGTGCTGAATTTCCATTCTTTTCTCCTTCTCATATTCACGCTGAGATGATCTAACCATGCCATATTTTTCATGAAAATAATGTTGGATTTTCTGATTTTTGTCACTGTAAAATGCTGGCGAGAAAAATTGCATCCTGTTAAAAACTGTGCAATTCTATGCATACATTTCGGAAGTGATTGCGCTTCCAAAGCGAAATTAAAGTTTGAACAAGGGGAGTAGCCTCCTCCAAACGTGAACGGTTTAAGATCTTTTGGATTTTAAGCCGTAGCGTGTCAGATATCGTCAATACACTTTGCAAAAAGTCGGTATCTGAGCATCCTGAAATATAGAAGGATGTAGGCAAGACCTTGATCATGTTGACACAGATGTTTAATTCATCTGGCAGCAGGTCAAGGTTTTTTTGTGCCCGTTTGCCAGATGTGGAGATTTTATTATGGAATCAATCGGCAATCTCTGGCTGTATCTGATTTTCTTTGGCATTGTCGGGGTAATGCTCATCATCGACTTTATGGGCTTCAAGCAGCATCAAGACCGTCCCGTTCCTATCAAGCAGGCCGCCTGGTGGAGCGCTGCCTGGGTGACGGTTTCCCTGCTGTTTGCCGGTGGCTTGTGGTTCTACTTGCAACAAAATGCCGGCATCACTGTCGCCAATCAGAAAACTCTCGAATTTATCACCGGTTATTTACTGGAAAAATCCCTGGCAATCGATAATGTATTTGTCTGGCTCATGATTTTCTCGGCTTTTGCCATTCCACCGGCCCTGCAACGACAGGTACTGCTCTACGGCGTACTTGGCGCGATTGTCCTGCGCACCATTTTTATTTTTATCGGGGCCTGGATGGTGCAGGAGTTTTCCTGGGTGCTGTATATTTTCGGTGCCTTCCTGGTCTACACCGGCTTTAAATTCCTGAAAGGGCAGGAAGAAGATGCAAATATCGAAGACATGAAGCTGTTGCAATGGTTACGCCGACATTTACCGATTACCCCGACGCTGCAAGGCAACAAGTTCTTTATCCGTCAAGCCGGCAAACTCTGGGTTACACCACTGTTTATTGTACTGATTCTAGTAGAATTTTCTGATGTAATTTTTGCAGTCGATTCCATTCCAGCCATTTTTGCCGTAACAAGTGATCCCTTTATTGTGCTTAGTGCCAATTTGATGGCAATTCTGGGTTTACGTGCAATGTTCTTCTTACTGGCGGGTGCGGCAGTGAAAATGCATTATCTGCCCTATGGCTTAGGAATTATCCTGTTGTTCATTGGCTTTAAGATGTTGATGCTGGACTTTTTCCATGTACCTATCTGGTTATCGCTGGGCTTTATCGCGATTGTGCTGAGCATCACGGCTTATCTGTCACTGCGTCATCAGCAGCAGAACAGCGCCTCAAATTAATCGCCTATATGGTTTTCCTGAGAGCACACTCATTGTGCTTTCAGGATTTCATCTGGTGCAAAACTCGTCTTTTTACATTGCAGCACTATATCCAATGACTGCATGTCAGTCTCATTTTCTTTCATTTTTTCACAAAAATCACTGCCATATCCACGCAATAGTGCTGCCGCTACGCCTCTGTAAATTGGCAAAGTTTTTGCAATTTTAAATAAAAAAACCTCAATTTTAGTGAACCTGCTTTCGGTTCATCTCCCTTCAGGCACTTTAAAATCTGGATAAATCAGCCTCAATGTGACCATTGAGATATTAAGCATTCAACCCTCACAGCAGATGTGCAGCTTTGATTTAATTTTTCGTGAACTGGAGAGGATGCAGCCGCAGATTTTTTCCATTAAGATTTGACCATTCATTCAGATTGACAGCTGTTGCAGGTCAACATCCTGTGATGTTCATTTTTCTCATTTTTAGGTAGCTTGCCATGACCCTTCCGATGCATGTAATGATTTCTGCCGAGCAAATTCAGGCCAAAGTGCAGGAACTGGGACAACAAATTGACGCCCATTATGCGCAACGTGATAAAGAGCTGGTGCTGATTGGCCTGCTACGCGGCTCTGTGATTTTTATGGCCGATTTATGCCGTGCCATCCAGAAACCGCATGAGCTGGATTTTATGACCGTTTCCAGCTATGGCAGTGGCACGGTTTCCACAGGTGATGTCAAAATCCTGAAAGATCTCGATGGAGAGATCCGTGGTAAAGACGTGTTGGTGGTGGAAGATATCATCGATTCAGGGCATACCCTAAACAAAGTGCTGGAGATTTTAAACACCCGCAATCCCAATTCAATTGAACTCTGTACCTTGGTGAGCAAACCGTCACGCCGTGAGATTGATTTACCGGTTAAATTCCTCGGTTTTGAAGTCGAAGATAAATTTATTGTGGGTTATGGTCTCGACTATGACCAAAAATACCGTCATCTGCCATTTATTGGTGAAGTAGGGCTGTAAGTTTTACTCAGTTGTAGAAGAAAAATGGCATTTCGCCCACTTTTCTTTTTTACCTCGCTCAATTGCAACTTCCACAAAAACTCTACATCTGTTCACATACATACTCTTTTGCCAAAACGCTCGCTGCTGCATGCTAAAAAGTAAATAACCAGCAAAAATAAGGAGAACTCTCATGTGGGCATTACTTGTTGCGATTGTGGTGGGTTTTATAGCGGGTCTGATTGCACGTGCAATTCACCCGGGAGAAGACAAAGCCGGCTTTCTGATCACCACCTTACTCGGGATTGCAGGTGCCTTGCTGGCGACTTTTGCTGGACGCTTGTTTGGACTCTATGAAGCCAACTCTTCTGCAGGTTTCATTGCTTCAGTGATTGGTGCCATTATTATTCTGTTTATTTACAATATGATCTCGAAACGTTCCAGAGCTTAATGTCGTCAAAAAAAGCACCCATCGGTTCTTTCTAGTGAGCTTTATATAAAAACTATCCGAACAACCATCTAAACCTGTTGTATAAAGGATTTCATTAGTGGGATGGCTTTTATACAGATATAAATTTGCATCTAAAAAGCCGATTAAATTAAATCGGCTTTTTGCTGATTTTTGAGGTGTCACATGGTTATGGTCAGAATGAAAATAAACATAAAATACCAAGTTTGACTCGTGCCATTTTGTGCCTTAAAATGGCAATTGGTGGTATGTAGGGAGCATATTATGACTACACTTGTCAAAAAACGAGTTCAATACACTGTTGATCAGGCAATCATGGAATCAGCAGAATACATCATGGCGAAAGTTGGTCTCACCCCTGCCACTGTACTTAGCATGGTTTACGCAGAAATTGCTCGTACTGGCAAAATACCAGTCACTACCCAGGTGGGTGACGAGGATTTCAATACAGCAAGATTAATTGCTGTCAGCCATAATCTTCCAAGCGTAAAAGTATCTAACGCTACTGATACTGCTGCTTTTTTAGAAGATGATGGCGGTTACTGATGGCCCAAAAACTATATTGGGCTTATGTCGGTTTTACAGATATTGCCGATGGCAAGACCAGACCTGTTTTGTATATTCGTCAAACGGATACCGACTATGTAGTATTCCGTTTAAGCAGCCAGTACGAAAATAAGTCTGCTTTTATCAAGAGTAAATATGTGGAAATTAAAAACTGGCAACAGGCAGGCTTAAAAAAGCCATCCTGGATTGATACAGTACAAACATATCAATTACCCATCAATAAAACGCAATTGACCTACATTGGACAACTTTCTGCTGATGATTTAGAACGCTTAATCGAACACCTCGAAATCAAGAAGTAAATTCAATTTGTATAAATTCAACTAGAATTAATCGACACAGACAATAAAAAAATCCTCCTATTTCTAGGAGGATTTTTTTGTTTTTATATACTTTTAGTTGCTAGTAATAACTTTCGGTGCTTTTGAATGGCTGAGTAAAATTACAAATCGAATTCTTTCCAGACCTGCTCCAGCTGTTCCGCAGGATAAGCGCCGACCAGCTTAAACCCATTGGATAAGATCAGGGTCGGCGTACCATTAACCCCTAAACTTTCCCCCAGTTTAAGATTCTGCTGAATCGGATTGCTACAGGTTGCCGTAGCGCTTGGGCTGATATTTTTCTGTAGCAGATTACGCCAAGCCTGAGCCGGATTTTTATCACACCACACCTGTTTCGACACAGTAATGGATTGGGGCTTGAGCGGATAAATAAAGGTATAAATTGTCACGTCATTCAGTTTGGCCAGCTCCGCTTCAAGACGTTTACAATATGGGCAATTTGGATCAGAAAATACCGCCAACTGGCGTTTTCCAGTACCTCGTACCGTCTTAATGGCATTGTTGAGTGGCAGTTTTTTCCAATCAATGCTGTTATGTTGCAATACCAGATCTTTGGTCAGGTTTTTCTGATCTTTTAACCGAATCATGGAACCCGTAAACAGGTACTGGCCCGTTTCATCCAGATAAACTACCTGCTCATTTAAAGTCGCACTGTATAACCCCGGCATTTCGGTTTTTTGCAGGTTTTCAATACTCAAAGCCGGATAATTCTGGCTCAATTTGGTTTTCAAGGTCTCTTCAGCTGCAATAGCAGAATGTGAGAACAACAACGCGGCAACAATAGAGCAAAGTTTTTTCATGATTTTCAGAAGTTCTGGACAGATCAATTATAGCGTTCGATTCTACGCACAAATCCTTTGCAGAAGCAGGTGAATTTTCTAATTTACAACCAAAAAACTACCTGAACATGCAGCTCAAGTTTCACGTGGAACATCAAGCCAGGGCAGGGTGATTGATCTCGACTGAAACATGCACAATTTCTTCATGGATCGACAAGGCCTGACGGATTTGATCCGCATCCAGTTTCGCTGATGTTTCCAAGGCCAAAATACAGGAAAACTTGCCTTTACCCACTTTCCAGACATGCAAGTCGGTGATCTCTACCGGCTGCCCTAATTGCTCAATCACGTCCCGAATCTCGGCAATCACCGGATGGTCCATTTCAGCATCCAGCAAGGTTTTTCCGGTTTCCTGCATCAAGCCCAGTGCCCATTTCCCGACCAGTAATGAGCCAACAATTCCCAGTAAGGCATCGAGAAAATCCCAGCCAAAATATTTTCCCGCGAACAGGGCAATAATGGCAAATATAGAAGTCACTGCATCTGCCACCACATGCAGGAAAGCCGCTTTCTGATTCAGGTCGTGCTCATGCTCACCATGCGTATGGTCATGATCATGCTCGTGATGGTGATGGTGATGGTGATGGTGATGGTGATGGTGATGGTGATGGTGGCCATCATCATGCAATAACCAGGCACAAATCAAATTGATGACCAGCCCCACGACCGCAATCGAAATGGCCTGGTTATATTGAATCGTCACTGGATGCAACAAACGGTCCACAGACTGAAAAGCCATAAAAAATGCCACGACCAGTAACAGTATGGCACTGCTATAGCCGGCTAGAATTTCAATTTTCCAGGTTCCGAAGCTAAACCGGGTATCATTGGCATAATGTCGTGCAGCACGATAGGCAAAATAGGCCAATCCCAGCGCCAGCATGTGCGAACTCATATGCCAGCCATCTGCCAGCAATGCCATGGAGTTAAAAATCCAGCCACCGAGCACTTCGACAACCATCATGGCGGCCGTTAGAATAGTGGCAAGTAAAATACGTTTTTGCGCGAGTGGATTGCCCTCATCAAAGCGGTGATGATGGCGTCGGGAGAAACTTGAATGTTGCATAAACAGGTCGTTTAAAAATACTCCCCCATAGTATATTTATTTTTGGAGCAAAAAGGTGAGCCACCTCCATCAGGACAAGAAAATTTTGAATCGGATAAAGCGCTTGCAAGGACAGCTTAAAGCCATTGAACAGGCGGTTCAGCAGGAAGAAAACTCATGTATGCAGGTCCTACAACAGGTGGCAGCCGTGAAAGGTGCGGTGAATGGCTTGATGAATGAATTAATTGAATCGCATTTACGCCAGCATGTGCTGACTGACAGCAGCGCAATCAATGATGAGGAACTAGCAGCATTCCTTACACTGTTAAAGCGTTAACACTAAGTATATTTATGCCGCAGAATTGACGAGCTGGCGAAATAAGCATTAGGCTATGATGAATACTTCCATCCTTTCAAATGCTCGCTTTTGTATTCCCGCTGCGAGCCCAGTTGCGTGAATATACATGACAAAAAATCAATCCTGGCGACCGTTCTTGCTGGTCAGCCTGGCACTCTGTATCGGAACCCTCGGCACGGCCTTAGCCAGCCCACTTTATCCGATTTATCAAGAATTGTGGCATCTACTCCCGAGCCATATTACCTATATTTTTGTCGCCTACATGTTTGGCTGTCTCGCCACCCTGATATTTTTAGGCCGTACCAGCAATAGTATTGGATATCTACGCAGCTTACAGATTGGCCTGTTCTTGGTCATTCTGGGGTTAATCTTGTCCGTTGTGGCATCCAATGCCTATTGGCTGTCATTTGGACGTTTTATCATTGGCATTGCCTCGGGTCTGATCAGCACGTCAGCCATGTTAGGGCTGATCTATACCATTCCGGACAGTCAAAAATCCAATGCACCACAATTGAGTTCTATCATTACCGTCATCGGGTTTGGCTTAGGTCCTTTGATTGGGGGATTTATTGCACAGTTTTCTGCACAACCTCTGGTTACGCCCTATTTACCCATTATTGGCGTGGCGATCTTGTCCTTGTTCAGTCTATTTTCACTGAAAACGCAACGTATTGAAGCGCAACCATTTTCCATGGCTCCGCATTTGGAATTGCCTGAAACGCAGTATCATGCTGGATTTTTTATTGCAAGCCTGACCGCTTTTACTGCCTTTGGCAGCTTTGGTTTGTTCGCTTCTCTAGCTGCATCCTTTGTGCAGGAAGTCATTCCATGGCATGGGCCACTGGTGAGTGGAACTGCAATTTCCAGCATTTTGTTTATTTCTGCTGCTGTACAGTTTTATGCCAAATCGATGTCACCGGTAAAATGTATCCGTTGGGGGTTAATCGCATTCCTCCTCAGTTTTATTCTGTTGTCTTTATGCATGAGCTTGCAGTGGAGTCTGCTGTTTTTTCTCAGTGATATTTTTGTGGGAATTGGCCATGGCTTAGGCCTGTTAGGTGCCTTTGGCTGCATTCATCACATGAGCAATACACAAAATCGTGCTGCTGTCATGTCCACCTATCTGTTTATTGGTTATTTAGGTACCATTGTGCCGATTATCGGTGTGGGCTATCTGGCAGACCATTTCGGCCTGGCCACTGCGATTCTCGGTTTTTGTTTCGCTATTGGTCTTTTATGTCTGGTTTTATTGTTCTGGCAGAAGAAAAACAACCTGAAGACCTGAGGCTATTTTTGATGGGATGTTGCATTCTGTATGCAACATAAACCAAAAATTTAAATGAACAAAATCAAAAGATTAAAAACACTCAATTTATTGAGTGTCGGATTAGTGATTATTTACAAAAATTGAAGCACTTTTTAGACATCCTTGTTCATCTATTTATGAATGTGACAAAAAAGACATAACAGATCAGTCACCAATCGATATACAACCTAGTACCGACAGTACGATCGCTCAAATGCTTAACGCTGCTGTCTCTCAATTCTGTTAAATAGTTAAGATTTTGTGAAGTTTGATTTTCATTCCGTGATTTTTCTTTTATAGAGTGCTGTTTCAAACTTACTAATAGACCTCTTTCATAAATTATTTTTTACTCAACTCCAAATTATAGATTCCAGCGATTAAATTGAATCTCGAACCAAGTCGTTTACCTCTATTTCGGTAACGTTCAGCAAGGATTTTAAAGGTCTTAAGGCTACCAAATACATGCTCAATCCCGATTCTTCTTTTATTGATTTCCTGATTATAGATTTTTAGTTCAGGATCCAATTTACAGCGCCTTTTGGCTTTTAATGGCAATAGGCTATTAGGATACACAGCATAAATTCCCTGGTAGCCTTTATCTGCGAGGATAAAAGCCCCAGAAGCAATCTGGTTTAAATTTCGTTTGAATAGCTCGAAATCATGCACCGTACCACGATCAGTACACAAAATCAGAATTTTCTGTGTCTTATAATGAATGATGGCTTGTATTTTAAAGGTATGCGTCTTTTTCTTGCCGCTATAGCTTTTCTTCTGTTTTTTTAGGCCTTTGAATTGGAATTTCTGTGGCATCTACGATCACAACCTTCCAGTCTATGCCTTCACCTTCGGGCAAATTCTTCGGTAAATTAAACAGATTGGACTGAATCAAGCAATCTTCAACATGACGTACAATCCTTGAGGCTGTTGGCTCTGAAACCCCGTAACTCGTAGCAACGTGAAATAAATTTCGGTATTCCCGCCAATAGCTTAGACAGAGCAGAACCTGATCCTCCACACTTAGCTTGGGTGGTCTGCCTTTAGCTGGAATATGCTTCTGCAATTGCTCAACCATTAAATAAAAGGTTGACCATGAGATGCCCGTATATCGCTTAAACTGTGTTTCAGAAAGCTTCTTTGAATCGATGTATTTCATCTAAAGATTATGCACGAACGCTAAGAAAATTAGAGTACAAATATCAATCGAAAGGTGATCGTTTTTTGATTTATGAAAGAGATTTAATATTTGTATTCTAAGACTTCAACATACTCATACTTAATGTTTTACTCTAAGCAATTTTTTTGATAATTTTCTCAAGGATAAACGTTTCCTTTGAGATTCTTTAACTATACAAACTGATAAAATGATAGCTAAAAAGATAAGAAAAATAACAAAAATGAAAAAAATAAGATCAGTATTCATAAGGAATATCTCATTGTAATTATTATTAAAAATTCTTATAACAAAAATTATATACTTTTAATAGGTTTTTTTTGATCACCTTTAAATTGGAGGACAAGTGGATGTGGAAACTGAATTCTAGATCCTAAATTTTCATTTTAACCATTTAGAACTTTAGGGGAGTAATTTCAAATGCGATCCTTTGCGCAATAGCAGAGTTACCCCAGCAAGGCAGAATCAAATCTAGTGGTAATCTTGGGGTTCTGAGCTGAACGAAAAATATTGTTCTACTGCAACAAAAGGCGCGTGCGAAGGAGAGAGTTTATTGTCGTTTTGGCCATTAAAGTCCCAATAGATTTAAACCGATTGGATGAAGGCGGTATTTGATCTATCAAGCTGCAATCTTTGAGCATCCTCCACCACCTAGCAAGCCAAGTGTAAAGAGGCTCAATTTTTAATTTTGCGTATGTAAAAATTTGCCTGATGGTGCGGTCATTAAATTATGACGGCGTAACTTTTGGTTATATCCCCCCATGTGGCCAAATTGAACAGGAAAAAGCAGATCAGACACAGGGTTAAAAAGTGCCTAGCGTTGCATTAAATAGTACCCATCCAGTATCCAAAAACATTTTAATTTTATAAATATTTGATTTTAATAATTTAAATCATTGGGGTTATATTCTGTATCGGAAAATAGCTTAAATCTGGACCTCTATTTTCTCGCAACGATTTGTGCAAGAACGATCCGCCCTTCTTGCAGGTTTCGTCCCTGATTCTGTGCCATCACTTTAAAATCTGCACCCATGAGGATGTGAAATCCAAGGGAGGGTAAACCTTCCTTTTGGATTTTTTCTGCCAGAGATACAAACCATGTACTTGCACGTTCAGTTGTATCTGACCAGTCAGTAATCGTGAATCCAGTTTCCTCCAGCAGTTTGCGCAGCTCATCGGGTTGCACAAGGAAGCTGGTATCTGGTGTGCGTGCCCACGGTACAGGAAAGAGCACCGGACCAGACGCACCAGCAAGGACATCGTAAATTGCTAGTGTACCGTCCGGTTTCAAAACCCGGTACATCTCCTGATACAGCCGAGCCTTGTCCGGGATATTCATGGCCACGTGCTCTGTCCAGACGACATCGAATGCTTGATCGGGAAATGGCAGATTGGTTGCATCGCCTTGGTAATAGTCAGTCAGATGTGCAAGGCCGATTTTGGATGAGAGCATCGCTGCAACGCGACAGTATTCCTCTGTGAGATCAATGCCAGTGACGTGGCAGCCAAATTCCTGTGCAAGACAACGTGACGTCCCACCAATACCGCTACCGATATCGAGTACATGCTTTGTTGCGTCAAGTCCTGCAACCTGAGCGAGCTCAAGGGTTGCTGCCCGCCCACGGATATGAAACTCGTCGATAGGAGCTAGGTCTTCGGGCGTGAGGTGGTTTATGTTCTTGCCTGCTTTTTCTAGCGCCGCTAGGATGATGTCTCCCAAATCAGTACGTGTATAGTGCGTCTGAATTGCTTCATTGACAGGAGATTGCATAATTTTCTCCTCGTGTTGATCTTAACTACTGCACATTGGCCATATCAGTTAAAAATGGAGCAGAAATAATTTTTTTGAATCTTTGTGCATTATTTGATCATTTTAATTGGTGAATATTAAATGCGCTATCCTTTGCTCAGTATCCTCTACCACAATCCAGCACTTCCATAACAAACAACATGATCTGGATACAGAAAGTTACAAACGCTAGGCCGATGTCACATAAATATCATGCTCTATTGAGCCTGACGTTTAGAACCATGTACTTGCTAAGAAATGATAAGGTCAGAACCTTATAAAATCTAATATCTCAACCTCATAAAACTAGACATTCACAACGGCATGATTACGGCAGGGCCGGCGGTTGTGCCAGTCCACACGTATCTATTAAGTGACTAAAAAATCATAGCACCAGATGAATACATAAAACATACTGAAATAATAAAAAGACATATAAAAGCATCAAGTTATTAAAACTTAATGCTTTTTAATTTTAATTAAAACTTATTAGAACATACAAGAATACATATAAAAATTGAAATTACTTTCCGATACAAAACGATCCAAAAATTTTACCCAATAAGTCATCTGCACTGAATTCACCGGTAATCTCAGCCAATGCATTTTGCGCCAAACGCAAGGATTCCGCGACCAGCTCACCGGCATGATAAATCACCAATTGCTCACGCGCTTCAGCAAGATAGGCCTGGGTGCGCTTCATGGCGTCAAGATGGCGAGTTCGGGCAATAAAGGTATCTTCTTCAGGGTGGAAACCAGCATGTGCTGTAATCGCCTCAATCAGGCCTTGTACACCCATCTCTTGCTTGGCCGAAACAGTAATATGACGGAAGCCCTGATAATCGCTAATCTGTGGTGTTTGTGTCGTTAAATCACATTTATTACCGATCAACATCAACCGGCGGGGTTCTAAATGCTCAGCAAAATAACTCTGGGCTAGCTGGAGTGGATCATCATTTTGGCTGAGGTCATACACCAAAAGTAATAAATCAGCCTGCTCAATTTCCTTGATGGCACGGCGAATCCCTTCTTTTTCCACTACATCACCAGTTTCACGTAAGCCAGCAGTATCGGTCAGGGTAATCGGCAGACCATTCAAGGTGATTTTTTCATGCAGCACATCACGCGTAGTGCCCGCAATATCAGTCACAATTGCACGGTCAATGCCGGCCAAGGCATTCAGCAAGCTGGATTTACCGGCATTCGGCTTACCTGCAATCACCACCTGCAAACCTTCACGTAACAATTGCCCCTGACGAGCCGATTGCTGCACAGCTTGTACCGAAACTGCCACATCATCCAGCAAATTGAGAATCTTGCCATCCGCTAAAAAGTCGATTTCCTCTTCAGGAAAATCAATTGCAGCTTCGACATGCAAACGCAAATGGATCAGTTTTTCCAAAACGGTATTAATTTTGCTGGAAAATGCACCTTGCAATGAACGTACGGCAGAACGGGCAGCAGCTTGCGAGGTCGCATCAATCAGGTCGGCAATGGCTTCCGCTTGAACCAGATCCAGCTTGCCATTTTCAAAGGCCCGCATGGAAAATTCACCCGCTTTGGCGGCCATAGCACCCAGTTCAAACAGACGCGCCAACAAGGCATTTTGAATCACCGGACCGCCGTGGCCTTGCAGTTCCACCACATCTTCACCGGTAAAAGAATGTGGATTAGGAAAACACAGTACCAAACCTTCATCCATTACCTGACCGTCGGCATCATAAAACTGGCGAAAACCGGCCATACGGGCTTTCGGCAAATCCTGCTGGGTCAAGGCTTGGGCAATCGCATAGGATTTTGCACCCGACAAGCGGATGACACCGACACCACCGCGGCCGGGTGGGGTTGCAATGGCAGCAATAGTGGTTCGGTTTTGCATAAAATTCACCTAAATGTCGCAAAAAATCGGCAAAGAAAAATCCGCCTAAGATTACCATCTTAAGCGGATTTATTCAGCTGTTCACAACAGGTTGTGAATTAAGCAGCTTCTTCTTTTTTCAAACGCTCTTTTTCAACGCTCTGTTTGATAAACCACTGCTGGGTAATGGTCAGCAAGTTGTTGACGATCCAGTACAGTACCAAACCTGCTGGGAAGAACAGCAAAAATACGGTAAACACGATCGGCATAAGCTTGAATACTTTGGCTTGCATCGGATCAGCAGGCTGCGGGTTCAACATTTGCTGAACATACATGGTCACACCCATGATCAACGGCAAGATAAACCATGGATCCATCGCAGACAAATCCTGAATCCAGCCTAACCAAGGTGCATGACGCAACTCAACACTTTCCATCAACACCCAGTACAAAGCCAGGAAGATCGGCATCTGCATCAGCAGGGGTAGACAGCCGGAAAGCGGGTTAACCTGTTCACGCTTGTAAAGTGCCATCATTTCTTGCGAGAAGCGCATACGGTCTTCACCAAACTCTTCTTTCATGCGCTGCATTTCAGGCGCAATTACACGCATTTTCGCCATAGAACGGTAGCTCTTGGACGACAATGGCCAGAGAATCAGTTTCACCACGACAGTCAACAGAATGATTGACCAGCCCCAATTACCCACGATGTTATGGAAGAACTGTAAGCCGACGAACAATAATTTCGCAATTGGCCACAACCAGCCATAATCCACGGTCTGATTCAAACCAGCAGCCAGATCTTTCAACTCTGACTGAACTTTTGGACCGGAATAGAAGGTCGCATCCAATTCTGCCACTGTACCTGCCGGCACATTAATGGTTGGAGAGGTGAATCCGATGATATTCATCTGGTCAGCAGACTGACGTGACTCCAGTTTGGCACTATATGGCTGGCCATTGGCCTGGGTCAGTTTCAAATTGCCCGGAATCCATGCACTCACGAAATAGTGCTGTACCACAGCAACCCAGCCGCCTTTAGCTTCCACGTTGAGCTTTTCATCGGTGAAATTGGCAAATTTCAGCTTATTGTACTGCTCATCCGGTGTACCCCAAGCGCCGCCCAGGAAGGTGCCAAGCGTAAAGATCCCTTGTGAGGATTTGCCTGGATCATCCGAGTTATCACGCTTGATCTGACCAAACATCTGGCCTTGCCAGTTCTGTGCAGAACGGTTCACCACTTTGTGGCTCACCACAATCGGATACTCGCCCTGCTTGAAACTGAAAGTCTTGATGATTTCCACACCATCTGCGGTTTTGTAAACCATCGGCACAGTCAGTGTCTTATTTTTGGCATCAGCAAGGGTATATTGGGCTTTTTCTACTTCATATACCGGACGACCTGCACGATTGCTATCCGGGCCATTCAGGCCAATCAAGCCAGATTGTGCCACATAGGTCCGCTTGGCATCACTTTCCAGCATGACAAAAGGCTGCTCGCTGTTTTTGTCTTTGTCATGATTGAGTAATTCAATACGAACAATATCGCCACCTTTTGGATTAATCCAAAGATGATAAAGGTCCGTCTGTACTGAAATAAGCTGTTGACTTACAGGTGCTGGAGTCACCGCTGCTTGTGGTGCTGCTACATTTGCTTGCGGAACATCAGATGTGACTGATGCCGTCTGGCCATTTGGCAAATCTGCAGATACTTCTTGTGAAACTGCTGCAACAGGCTGCTGCGCAGGAGTTTGTACCTGTCCATAATCTTTTTGCCACGCCAAAATAAGCAAATATGCGACGACAAACATGGCTCCGAGAATGGCAATCCTGGCCCATTGTTGCATATCAATTACCCCAAATGGTGAGAGTGATTTTGGTTCAATAAACGATCACGAAAGGGTACAGCAACGTGACGCGTTTGAGAATCTATTTGCTGAAAAGAAATAAAACGAATTGCTTTTGGGGGAACAGGATCATAACCAGAACCGCCCCACGGATGACAACGACAGATGCGTTTCCCGGCAAGCCACGAACCATGCAGTGCACCATGGGTTTGAATGGCTTCCAGCGCGTATTGAGAACAGGTCGGAATATAACGACAACGGGGTCCCAGTAATGGGCTAATCGCGATTTGATAGAAACGTATCAACCAGTGCAAGAGCCATTTCATGATGATCTCTTATGGTCGTGAGGAGGGAGCAGCTGTTTTTTGATGCTTTTTAGCCTGGCGTTGTAATTTTTGCCATGCAAATTCTAATTGCTGATGCAATTCTGCATTAGGTACCGCTTCAATGCCTATCTTAGGCATTACCACAATATCCAATAAATCTAATTGCTGCTGATGCAAGCGAAAACTTTCGCGCGCAAGACGTTTTACTCTATTTCTTTCATGTGCACGGCGCACTTTTTTCTTGGCAACGACAATACCCAAACGGCTTTTCGGCTGTTCGGTCAATTTTGCAAGAAATAAGAAATGGGGTTGATGCACTTTAAAAAGCGCACCATCAAATACACTTTTATAATCTGCAGCACAGCGTATACGTACTTCTGTGCTGAAGCTATAAAGTGTCATGACACCCAAAAGCCGGGCAGCTAACTGAAATTAAACAGTTAAGCTGTGACGACCTTTTGCACGACGACGAGCTAATACTTGACGACCAGCTTTAGTAGCCATACGAGCACGGAAACCATGAACACGCTTACGCTTTAATTCAGATGGTTGGAATGTACGTTTCATATCGAAACTCCAAAAATGATCTTTCTATAAAGGTTCGCGATTGTATTGTGCATTGTTTATTCTGTCAATGAAAACTAAGTTTTGTTTGCAATTTCTTGATAGATTTTATCTTGATAGAAAAAACTGAAAAATAGATAAAAATAGAAGAAATATGATTATCCACATGTTAAATATCTAATTTTAAATATTTCTCTTGATTTATAAACAATATTATCAACAATACACACAATGGTTTTTAAATTTAATTTTCTCCCACTTTAAGTTTTGAATTTAAATTCATGGCTATTATGAGTTATCAACACCAAGCACGAACCTTATAAATAAATTCAAATTTATAAATTTAAATTTATTATTATTAGGGCTTGGATTTTATGTGGAAAACGCATTTTTAAATTTAAAAAACAATAAATTGAGCTGTGGATAACCATGTTTTAATTTTTTTGATAGATTGTGGATAACTTTGTGCTATATTTTATCCACAGGTTGTTAAAAAACTTATCCACACTACGTTTGAATTTAAATTTATAAGCCGGAAGCTCTGTTTTTGCGCGGAATCTCCTTAATTCATCATGACAGATGTGGATAACTTGGTTAGAATGGCCACCCCTCTATGGGGGTGTTGGCTTATTTAAATTTAAAAATGAATAAAACAGGGGTTTCACATGCTTTGGACGGACTGCTTAACTCGCTTGCGACAAGAGCTCTCTGATAATGTCTTTGCGATGTGGATTCGTCCTCTGGTTGCGGAAGAACTTGAAGATACCTTAAGACTGTATGCGCCAAACCCGTATTGGACGCGTTACATTCAGGAACATCATCTTGAGTTGATTACTATTCTGGCTGAACAGCTTTCTGAGGGTCGGGTGCGAAAGGTCGAGATCTTGGTTGATTCACGTCCGGGGGCTATTTTGTCTGCTTCAGAGCAGCCTGCAACGACGACCGCAGCTTTGGAAACCGCGCCGGTTGCATCTGTAGCGCTAAAAACGAAAAAAGACAAAGAAACTGAAAGCCCGAGTCCAACTAAGATCAGTAAAAAGCGTTTATTGAATCCGTTGTTTACGTTTTCTTTGTTTGTTGAAGGTCGTTCAAATCAAATGGCAGCTGAAACCTGCCGTAAAGTACTGACTCAACTTGGCGCTTCGCAACATAATCCGCTGTTTCTTTATGGTCCAACAGGTTTGGGTAAAACCCACTTGATGCAGGCTGTCGGGAATGCCTTGTTGCAAGCCAAGCCGAATGCGCGTGTGATGTATATGACGGCAGAAAGCTTTGTGCAGGATTTTGTCAGCTCTTTGCAAAAGGGCAAAGTTGAGGAGTTCAAGAAAAATTGCCGTTCACTGGATCTGCTGCTGGTTGATGATATTCATTTATTGGCGGGCAAAGAAGCCAGTTTGGTGGAGTTTTTCTATACCTTCAATGCGTTGCTCGATGAATCCAAACAAATCATTTTGACTTCGGATCGTTATCCTAAAGAGTTGACAGAACTTGACCCTCGTCTGGTTTCGCGTTTTTCTTGGGGCTTGTCCGTGGGGGTTGAACCACCTGACATTGAAACTCGTATCGAAATCTTGTTGAAAAAGGCAGAAAGTAATGGCATTGATCTGCCACGTAACTGTGCCTTGTTTATTGCGCAACAGGTGGTTGCCAATGTGCGTGAGCTGGAAGGTGCTCTCAATAAAGTGGTGGCCATTTCCCGCTTTAAAGGCACGCCGATTGATCTGGATGTGGTGCGTGAATCTTTAAAGGATGTGCTGGCGATTCGTGCGCGGACCATCAGCGTGGAAAATATCCAGCGTGTGGTGAGCGAGTATTTCCGGATCCCTTTAAAAGAACTGGTCGGACCGAAACGAACCCGAATTTATGCCCGTCCACGTCAATTGGCCATGGGTTTGGCGCGTGAATTGACCGGAGACAGCTTTCCGGAAATCGGCATGGCATTTGGTGGGCGAGATCACAGTACGGTGATGCATGCTTGCGAAAAAGTACAAAGCCTGCGTGATGAAGATCCGATCTTCAATGAGGATTATAAAAATCTGCTGCGATTGTTACAAAGTTAACGATCTGATGCTTAAAAAAGCCGCCTTGCAAAGCGGCTTTTCTTATCGCATAGTACACTGCTAAAAAAATTCAATGACTATCTGTCTTCAGCTTTAGAGGAATGAATCGTGCGTTTGAAAATCGCTAAAGAAAGCTTGCTTAATGTGCTGTCTCATGTTGTGGGCGCAGTTGAGCGTCGTCATACCCTGAACATTCTTTCAAACGTGAAGATTCAAGTGACTGCACAAGCATTGACCATTACCGGCTCTGATCTGGAAGTGGAACTTGTGGCGAGTACGACCCTGGGTGAAGGTGCGTGTTTGCAAGCGGGTGAAACCACCGTGCCGGCACGTAAGTTAATGGATATTTGTAAGTCTTTACCGACTGCAGCATTGATTGATCTGCAAATTACCGAAGATCAGCGTTGTATTTTAAAATCGGGCAATAGTCGCTTTGTGTTGGGAACCTTGCCTGCTGAAGACTATCCATTACTGACCACTGATAGCAGTCAAGGTACGCAGGTTCAGGTGACACAACGTGAACTGAAACGTTTATTCGAAAAAACTGCATTTGCCATGGCGGTACAGGATGTACGTTTCTATTTAACGGGAACTTTACTGGAAATTGATCAGCATCAGTTACGTGCAGTCACCACTGATGGTCACCGTTTGGCCTTGTGTGAAACTGCAGCGAATTCGACGGCAGCACAACTGGTACAGGCGATTGTGCCACGTAAAGCAGTGGGTGAATTGCAACGTCTGCTCAGTATTGAAGATGAACAACTCACCTTATTGATTGGTCGTGAATTGTTAAATGTAAACATCAGTATCGCCAGCAAAGATAAAGAGCAGGGGGGAACCAGTGTTCGTTTTACCACGAAACTGATTGATGGTAAATTCCCTGATTACCGCCGTGTGATTCCACGTGGTGGTGATAAGCATGTATTAATTGCACATGACGTGTTTAAGCAATCTTTACAGCGTGTGGCGATTTTAAGTAATGAAAAATTACGCGGCGTATTCCTGAATTTCAATCAGGATTCCTTGCAGTTGCGTGCTAATAACCCGGAACAGGATGAAGCCATTGAAGACTTGGCAATCCAGTATGCCAATGCACCTTTAGAAATGTCTTTCAATGCACAATACCTGTTGGAAGTACTTAATGTGCTGGATGGTGATGATGTGGCCATGAGTATGACGGAAGCCAACCAGTCTGTGCTGGTTCAGGATCCTGCACATACAGATCAGACCTATGTGGTCATGCCAATGCGTGTTTAATTTCGTTTCATTGTCATGCATATCACGCGTCTGAATATAGAACGTGTTCGAAATCTCACAACGGTTGCTCTCCATGGATTGCAGCCGTTTAACGTCTTTTATGGTGCCAATGGTTCGGGCAAAACCTCGATTTTAGAGTCGATTCATCTGTTAGCGACTGGTCGTTCGTTTCGCACCCATATTCCCAAAAACTATATTCAGCAGCATGCTTCCGATGCGATTGTTTTTGCGCAATCCGCCACTGAAAAAGTCGGTATGCAGAAATTTGCCAGCGGTGAGCAGTTGATTAAGGTGAATGGTGATACGGTTGCAACGCAAGGACAGCTGGCCAAGTTACTTCCTTTGCAACATATTGATCCACAAAGTACCGATATTATTGACCATGGTGCCAAGCCACGACGGCAATTGCTGGATTGGTTAATGTTCCACGTGGAACCAGATTTTTACCATACCTGGCAATACTATTCACGTGCGCTCAAGCAGCGTAATTCACTGCTGAAATCGCGGCGTCATTTAAGCTTGGCAGATCTTGAGCCGTGGAACAAAATGCTCAGTGATTATGGTGAAATGCTGCATTCGCAGCGATTGAGTATTGTCGAGCAGTGGCAGCCATTTTTTATGCAGGATTTGCAGCAACTGCTACCTGACCTCAAGATTGAAATGGACTATATTGCGGGCTTTCATACTGAGTCTGGCTTGCTGCATGACTTGACTGTGCATCATCAAAAAGATGTGGAACGGCGCTATACCGAGTATGGTCCGCATCGTGCTGATTTACGCTTAAAAACCCCGTTGGGCAGTGCCGATGAAGTGCTGTCACGCGGGCAAAAAAAGTTATTAATGATGGCCTTAAAACTGTCACAGATTGCAATGTTGCATGCGAGTAATAAGGAAACTGTGGTATTATTAGATGATGTGACAGCAGAATTAGATTTAACCGCACAACAACGTTTAATTGAGCGCTTGAGCCAGCTTGGTAGTCAAGTATTTATGACTACTTTAGATCAGCAATCGGTACAACACCATTTACGTGATCTTTCTATTTCCTATCAATTATTCAATGTTGAGCATGGCCAAGTCAGTGCTGTTGCGCAATGATTTACCCGTCTTTGGATAGACCCATTTTATACTAGGGAGAAACCATGAGTTCAGAGTCTCAATCTGCCTCTCCAACAGAACAAATCAATGAAGAAAAGGCTTATGATTCCTCTAGTATCAAGGTATTGCGTGGCCTAGATGCAGTCCGTAAACGTCCCGGTATGTATATTGGTGATACCGATGATGGTACCGGTCTGCACCACATGGTATTTGAGGTGGTGGACAATGCAATTGATGAGGCTCTGGCTGGGCATTGTGATGAAATTCTGGTGACCATTCACGAAGATGAGTCGGTTAGTGTTTCGGACAATGGCCGTGGGATCCCGACGGATATCCACCCGGAAGAAGGTGTTTCTGCAGCAGAAGTCATTCTGACCATCCTGCATGCGGGTGGTAAGTTTGATGACAACAGTTATAAAGTGTCGGGTGGTCTGCACGGTGTAGGTGTTTCTGTCGTGAATGCCTTGTCTAGCAAGCTGTTGCTGAATATCCGCCGTGCTGGTCATATTTATGAACAGGAATATCATCACGGTGATCCGCAGTACCCGTTACGAGAAATTGGAACGACAGCGGAAACCGGTACAACCGTCCGTTTTTATCCAAGTGCAGAGACTTTTAGCCAAACCATTTTCAATGTCGATATTCTGGCGCGCCGTTTGCGTGAACTGTCTTTCCTGAATGCCGGTGTGCGGATTGTCCTGCGTGATGAACGCGTTAACTTTGAACATGTCTATGACTACGAAGGTGGCTTGTCCGAGTTTGTGAAATACATTAACGAAGGCAAAAATCACCTCAATGAAATTTTCCATTTCACCACTCAGGCCGAAAATGGCATCGGTGTGGAAGTTGCGTTGCAATGGAATGATTCCTATCAGGAAAATGTCCGTTGCTTTACCAACAATATTCCACAAAAAGATGGTGGAACACACTTGGCTGGTTTCCGTGCAGCATTGACTCGCGGCTTAAACAGCTACATGGAAAGCGAGAATCTGCTGAAAAAGGAAAAAGTCGCTGTAAGTGGGGATGATGCGCGTGAAGGTTTAACCGCGATTATTTCCGTGAAAGTGCCAGATCCAAAATTCTCGTCACAGACCAAAGAAAAACTGGTGTCGAGTGAAGTCAAACCTGCGGTTGAGCAGGCCATGAACAAGGCATTCTCGGAATATCTGTTGGAAAACCCACAAGCCGCGAAATCGATTGCCGGCAAGATTATTGATGCAGCCCGTGCCCGTGATGCAGCGCGTAAAGCCCGTGAAATGACCCGCCGTAAGAGCGCTTTGGATATTGCCGGTTTGCCAGGTAAATTGGCCGATTGTCAGGAAAAAGACCCGGCACTGTCTGAATTGTACCTGGTCGAGGGTGACTCTGCGGGTGGTTCTGCCAAACAGGGCCGTAACCGTAAGATGCAGGCGATTTTGCCGCTGAAAGGTAAAATCCTCAACGTGGAACGTGCGCGTTTTGACAAGATGATTTCTTCAGCAGAGGTTGGTACGCTGATCACGGCATTGGGTTGTGGTATTGGTCGCGAAGAATACAATCCGGATAAATTACGTTATCACAAAATCATCATCATGACCGATGCGGACGTGGATGGTTCACACATTCGTACCTTGTTGCTTACTTTCTTCTTCCGTCAAATGCCGGAACTGGTGGAACGTGGCCATATTTATATTGCTCAGCCGCCGCTTTATAAGCTGAAAAAAGGCAAACATGAGCAGTACATGAAAGACAATGATGCGCTGGAAACTTTCCTGATTTCCAACGCAATTGATGAACTCAGCTTGCATATCAGTGCTGAAGCACCCGCGATTACTGGTGAAGCCTTGGCGAAAGTGATTGCTGATTATCAGTTATCGCAAAAGAGTCTGCAGCGTTTAACGTTGCGTTATCCTGCCAGCTTGCTGGATGCTATTTTGGAAGTAGAAGCATTTAAACCGGATCAGAATCATGATCAGGCCTATGTTAACCAGTGGCTTGAGCAGTTAAGTGCTGCTATTGCACGTTTACAGCCAAGCCTGCGTCCGGAGATTTCTCTGGAAGCTTTCCAGCGTGAAACTGCGAATGGTATGGCAACGCATTACTGGCCACGCGTAACCCTGTATGTACATAACCTGCCACATGCCTATCTGTTAGATGTTGGTCTATTCAATTCAGGTGAATATGCACGCTTGCTGAAAAATGCCAAGAGCTGGTTCAAACTGCTAGAAGAAGGGGCATATTTGCAAAAAGGCGAACGTCGGATTCAGGTCGCGAATTTCCATCAAGTTTGGCAGCATATTTTGCAAGATTCGCGCCGTGGCATGATGATTCAGCGTTATAAAGGCTTGGGTGAGATGAACGCGGAGCAACTTTGGGAAACCACCATGGATCCAGAGAACCGCAATATGTTGCAAGTGACGATTGATGATGCGATTGAAGCAGACCGCATGTTCTCTTGCCTGATGGGCGATGATGTGGAACCCCGCCGTGCCTTTATTGAAGAAAACGCATTGAATGCGGATATTGATGCTTAATCGGGAAGGTAAATCTATGCGTCGTACATTAGGCTCAGCATTGCTGTTATCGGGATTATTGGCACTCAGTCAGAGTGTTTGGGCGTCGGGTGATCTCGAAGTGGATATGAAGCGCTTGGCCAAAAGCACGATGGCTTTTGCTGAAGCAAAAGATGCGGAGCAGGCGAAGAAGCAGCTGGGAATTATGCGTAAAGCGACGCTTTCTTCAAAAAAATCGTTGCCGCATAAGCTGGAAAATTTGCCGCCAGAAAATGAGCAGGTAAAAAGTTATCAGCAAGGTCTTGATCAGCTGTTAACTGAAATTGATCAACTCACGGTTTTGGTGGAACAAGGACAGCTTGAGCAAGCCAAAATACAAGGGGTGAATCTGGTGAAAATCCGCAATGAGAACCACCAAAAATTTCGTTAATACGTTTAATTTATTGAATGTATAAGCGATAAAAAATGCCGAATATTGTATTCGGCATTTTAATTGGAGGATGAAAGACTGGGATTAATCAAATGCACTTTCCAGTTCTTCCAGCTCCATCATCAGTTCCAGCATTTGTTCTTCGCACTGTTCCAATTTGACTTTGAGTTCAGTCTGCTCATTCATTAACTGCATCAAGTCATTCTTGCGGTTGGCTTCATACAGGGCAGGATCGGCCAGCAGTTGTTCAATTTCAGCCAGACGTGGTTGCAGCTTTTCCATCTGCGCTTCACATTTTTCAATGTTTTTGCGAATTGGACGGGTCTGTTCACGACGTCGTGCCGCTTCTTTACGCTGTGCTTCTTTGTCTGTTTTGGAGATCGCAGGTTTATCTTCGACCAGAGATTGCACCGGTGCTGCAGGTTGCTGACCATTTTTCATGATGTCCAAACGCGCCTGACGTAACCAGTCTGCATATGCAGCTAAATCTCCCTCAAATTCTTTACTACGGCCGCCATGTACCAGAATCAGTTCATCACAGACACTCGCAATCAATTGGCGTTCATGTGAAACCAGTACTACCGCACCTTCAAAGTCCTGTAAGGCCATGGTCAGGGCATGGCGCATATCTAAATCCAAGTGGTTAGTTGGCTCATCCAGAATCAGCACATTCGGACGTTTCCAGACAATCAGGGCTAAGGCTAAACGTGCGCGTTCACCACCAGAAAAACTTTCCGAAGGCGTATCCATGCGCTCACCACTAAAACCAAAACTGCCCAGAAATGCACGTAGTGTGGCTTCGCTGATTTTTGGATCCGCAATCCGGGCCAGTTGCAGCATTGGGCTGGCTTGGCCATCCAGGGCATCCATCTGGTGCTGGGCAAAATAGCCAATATTCAGCAATTCTGAGGCCTTGCGATTACCGCGAAGTAGTGGCAGATCACCGACCAGTGATTTGATTAGGGTGGATTTACCTGCACCGTTCATCCCGAGTAGACCAATACGGCTAGTTGGGGTGATCTGCAAATTGACGTTGGTCACAATCAGTTTGTCACCATAGCCAATATCGGCATGTTCCAGTTCCAGTAAAGGTGAACTCATTTTGGTGGGCTCACGGAACGAGAAGGTAAATGGTGTATCGACATGCGCTGCCGACAGTTCCTGCATGCGTTCTAGCTGTTTGATTCGGCTTTGAGCCTGGCGAGCTTTGGTGGCTTGTGCTTTGAAACGGTCAATATATTTTTGTAGATGAGCACGGGTTTCTAGTTGTTTTTCATAGGCTTGTTGTTGCTGCGCCAGGCGTTCGCTTCGTGTACGTTCAAAGGTAGAATAGTTGCCGGTATACAGGGTCAGTTCTTGGTTTTCGATATGCAAAATATGATCGGTAATAGCATCAAGGAAATCGCGGTCATGCGAAATCAGCACCAAGGTACCCTCATAAGCCTTGAGCCAGTCCTCTAGCCACAAAATGGCATCCAAATCCAAGTGGTTGGTCGGTTCGTCCAGCAGCAGTAAATCGGAGCGACTCATCAGTGTACGTGCCAGATTCAAACGCATACGCCAGCCACCGGAGAAACTTGCTACACTAAGTTCGGATTGATGTTCAAAAAAGCCTAGACCCGCCATCAGTTGCGAGGCTTTAGAGGGAGCAGAATAGCCATTAATCTCATCAAAACGGCCATATAAGTGTGCCAGTTCGTCATTACTGAGTGTTTCTGGATGCTCGAGTTTGTGCTGGATCTCCCAGTATTCTTCATCACCTGACAGCACAAAATCGATGGCTTTCATATCCAGTGCTTCAATTTCCTGTGCCATGTGTGCCACGGTCCAGACACTTGGACGGGTGAGCGAGCCACTGTCCGATTCCATGCCGCCGAGCAGAGCTGAAAATAGCGTGGATTTCCCGGCGCCATTGACTCCAGTCAGACCAATTTTCCAGCCCGGATGTAACTGCATAGAGGCTTTTTGAAAAAGAACACGTCCACCGCGACGCAGGGAAAGTTGATCAAGTTGAATCATGGGAGGCGCACATATCATAAATTATGAGTGCGCTATTCTACGGCCTAATGCGGATGAAAACAAAATCTCGACTTTGATAGGAGCGGTAACGGAGCAAAATGCAAAGAGGGTGGCAGTCTGATGAAATTGCCTAGAAAATAATCCTGATAAATTTGCTCAGATTTAGCTTTTAATCTTCAAAAATAACCCCCATATTGGGTATGCTATACTGAGTTATGTGATCTTTTACTCTAAAAGATCGTTGAATAAATTTGAGGAAGGCTCAAGATGAATGCCCAAGCGCTTGTAATCACAGACAATGCTGCCAACAAAGTGCGCCAACTGCGTGAAAGTGAAGGCAACCAAGAGTTAATGCTGCGTGTTTATGTGACGGGTGGTGGCTGTTCAGGCTTTTCTTATGGTTTTAACTTTGCAGACAGTGTAAATGAAGATGACGCCAAGTTTGAAAATGGCGATGTGACCATGCTCGTCGATTCATTAAGCTATCAGTATCTGGTGGGTTCAGTGGTTGATTATATTGAAGGCTTGGAGGGTTCACGTTTTATCGTGCAGAACCCGAATGCCACCACCACCTGTGGTTGTGGTTCTTCTTTCTCGATTTAAAGATCGACTCAAAAAAGCCCTCACATGTGTAGAGGGCTTTTTTATTGATCATTTTTGCATTTAAATGGCTGTGATGCTACCCAAAATACGGTCACCTTTGGCACCGGTGACTGCAGGTAAGTTACCGGCTTGACCTTGTATAAAACGCATCGCCAACCAGGCAAACGCGGTGGCTTCCACCCAAGTCGGAGATAAACCTAATACTTCGGTGGTTTGTACCGTCCAATGGTGTTTACGCAGACGCCAGCGCAGTTGTTCCAGTAAATGCGAATTATAGGCACCACCACCACAGACATAAACTTCGCCCGTATCCATCAGGTCACAACGATAAATAGCTTTTTTAATCGCACGGGTGGTGAGTTTCATCAAGGTGGCCTGAATATTTTCAGGGGTGTCTTCTAACTCCTCGTAATCCAGATCATTGCGCCAGTCACTGAGCTGCTCATCCAGCCATTCAAGATTGAAATCTTCCCGGCCGGTACTTTTCGGTGGTTCTTTGGAAAAGTATTCGTGTGCGCCTAAACGTTCCAGCAATGAACGGATTGGCTGTCCATAAGCGGCCCAATCGCCATTTTCATCATAAGGCTGGCCAGTGTAACGGTGGCACCAGGCATCCATTAAAATATTGGCCGGACCGGTATCAAAGCCGTAAACTTTGTCCGGTTGTCCAGCGGGCAGCATACTCACATTGGCGATGCCGCCGAGGTTTAGAATCACGCGGTGAATATCGGGGTGTTGAAATAATGCCTGATGAAATGCTGGAACCAAGGGTGCACCCTGACCACCGGCAGCCATATCGCGGCGACGGAAATCAGAGATAACCGGAACCTGAGTGATTTCTGTAATAAGGTGCGGATCACCAATTTGCAGGGTGAAACCATGTTCAGGACGGTGACGGATGGTTTGGCCGTGCGAGCCAATTGCGCGAATCTGGCTGCGATCCAGGTTGTTTTTTTCAATCAGCGTATTGATGCCATGTCCGATCATCTTGGCCAATGCGATGTCGGCTTTGCCCATGCGGTCAATCTCGTTGATGTCGGGCAGCGTGAGCGCCATCAGTTCATCACGCAGTTCAGGAGCAAACGGTACAGTCAGGGTCGCATGCACGTGCAGGGGATCAAAAGAAGCCGCCACAAGATCGACGCCATCCATGCTGGTGCCGGTCATTACCCCAATGTATATCGTTGTCATGATGATCTTCGCCTGCAATGTGCTGAAAAAGTGTTAGTATATCGCACAAATTGAATAACTGATGTGTTTGGGTTTTGTGATGTCAAATTTCCTGCCGGCTGAAGAACAACTTGCTCTCATTCAACGAGGCACTCATGAAATTATCTCTGAAGAGGATTTACTCAAAAAGCTCAAAGAGAACCGACCTCTGAAAATTAAAGCAGGTTTTGATCCGACCGCACCAGATTTGCACTTGGGACATACGGTATTAATCAATAAGTTAAAAGTGTTTCAGGATCTAGGCCACGAAGTTTACTTCTTGATTGGTGATTATACCGCTATGATTGGCGATCCAACGGGAAAAAGTGCCACCCGTCCGCCGTTGTCGAAAGAAAAAGTGCTGGAAAATGCCAAAACCTATCAAGAACAGGTCTTTAAAATCCTCGATCCGAATAAAACCAAGGTGGTGTTTAACTCGGAGTGGTTTGCGCAAAAAACTGCAGCGGATCTTATCCAGCTGGCTTCACAGCAAACCGTTGCACGTATGCTCGAGCGTGATGACTTCACCAAGCGTTATAACAACCAGCAACCGATCGCAATTCATGAATTCTTGTACCCACTGGTACAAGGTTATGACTCTGTGGCCTTGCATGCAGATGTTGAACTCGGTGGTACCGACCAGACCTTTAACCTGTTGATGGGTCGTACCTTACAGGGTCGTTACGAGCAAGAAGCTCAAGTCTGTATTACCGTACCAATTCTTGAAGGTTTAGATGGCGTCAATAAGATGTCTAAATCTTTGGGCAACTATATCGCCGTGTTTGATACACCGGGAACGATGTACCAAAAAATCCTGTCGATGCCAGATAGCTTGATTGAACGTTATTTTGACTTGCTCAGCTTTAAGTCTGTAGAAGAAATTCAGGCTTTGCTGAAAGAGATGGCAGACGGGCGTAATCCACAGGAAATTAAACGTATTCTTGCATTGGAATTGATTGAGCGCTTCCATGATAAAGAAGCAGCTGAAAATGCGCATAAGAGTGCGGGTAATGTGATTACTGAAGGTGAAGTGCCGGAAGGTACACCTGAGGTGACGATTTCCCGTGCCGAGTTTGGTGGTGAAATCTTTATTGCTTCGATTGTACGTATTGCTGGCTTGACTAAAAATGCAGCACAAGCCAAAGATGCGGTGGCACGCGGTGCCGTAAAGGTTGATTGGCAAGTGGTTGATGCTAATTTCTCTGTGAAGGAAAATAAGACCTATATTATCCAGGCGGGTAAAAAAGCCATTGCACAGGTTACATTTACCGATTAACGCTGACAGTTCAAAGTAAAAAGAAATCCCCGCGGCATGCTACGGGGATTTTTTAATTTTAAAAATAAATGATTTCCAAGATAAACTTTTATTTACAGATCAAAACTGGTGGAGGCTTACCAAGCACGTTACATTAATAAAAACGAAAAGACCTCTATAACAACAATGATGACGGAGTGCTATGACTTACGACACCACCGATTGGTATGATGAAAAAATCAATTTTATTTTAACCTTGCTATTTAGCAGGGGACGATCTCCAAACAAAGCACCCGAAGTAAAACAAGCTATACAATATTTGGATGAGCTGGATATTGCCGCAACCTATTTTCTGTTTTCTTTAATCTGTGAGCAATTACCACATCGCGCCAAAATGCTATTTGCCGGAGAAGATTATGAGGGCAAACGACAAACTCTCATTGAAGTGATGCGGCATCGGATAAGCTGATACCATTAATAAAAAGAAAAATTTGCATAAAAACAGAGAAAATGACGAAAAAAACAGCATAAATATAAGATTTTTGGCAAAATAGCTGAAAAAAACGACATTCATAGTAATTTAGTCAAAATAGGGGTTGCAAAGCTTTGTAAATTCCCTAGAATACGCACATCCCGACGCGATTGATACGAAGCTTCACCAAGGGTGGAGTTGTTAGGTATCTTTTTCGTTATTTTCTACTGACGAGGTAGAAAGAAGATCATTAAGAGATTATGAA
>JAJUIK010000018.1 GCA_029267635.1 Moraxellaceae bacterium
CCGTGCGGATGTGTTTGATTATATCGAGATGTTTTACAATCGAATCAGGCGTCATTCGCATCTCGATGGGATGAGTCCAGAAGCCTTTGAGGCAGTTTCAAAATGAGGCTGTCTCATGTCTAGGATACTGGGAGCAGTCCACTCAATAGGCGATGTCATCATACCTGATGTACACAAAGTCAATTTCATAGCTTTTCTAGATGATGCAATATACTCATCACTTGTCGGTTGGCTATGGGTAACACTATTAGACTGTGACGAAATGTTTAGTTGATTCCAACGTAATTCTACAGACTCATAAAATGTATAGTCAGGAATGATGGCTTTGGGGTTGATTAGAAGATAGTTGCGTTTAATTCTACAGACAAGTTGAGAATCCAATAACTCGCTCAAGAATTTCTTTAGGCGGTTTTTGTCAGAGTCACTCAATTTATTTTGTGCTAGATTGACGATATTCGTTTTCGTATCTCTAACTGAAACTAATCTCCAAAATAAGGCTAAAGCAGTTGGATTCAGTTGCAGGAATACGTTTACTACATCTATTCCTTCCGTATAAATATTTTGTTTAGTAATTAGATCATAATACTTTGTAGTTCCTTTTTTACCAATTCCATAAAATGGAGCGGTTCTATGCTTACGATCTTTGATCCTTGTAACTTGATACGAATCTCCGCTTTCTAATGTTAGGAATTCTGATGAGACAGTGTCCATCAGGTTGTTTGTTAAATCAGTCATACATACCTCAATACTGCGGATAAGTACCTAATAAACACTTAGCGGTTAATGTAAGTGCTTATTAGGTTTAAAAAAATAACTTAACTATTTGATTATTATAGTCGAGTCTACGCATAAAAATAATATATAGAGTGCAAAAGCACCAAAACCACAAAACCAAAAAAGGGAGCGGAGCTCCCACATACCTATATTTAAATACTATGTCTTACAGCTAAAAATCATTGAACCTATAAGATCCCTATAAGGTGGTAATTACTTTTTGGTGATAACACCTAATTTTGGAGGTGTGGTTCTATATTCTGAACAGACATTTTTTCAGATGAACTGCTATATCTTCCCTATAGTATGCTCCTTTAATAATTGCCCCATTAACTTGCGTCGTAAGTACTGCGTACTTCCTCCTTGTTATGGGGCAATTATTAAAGAAAAAATCTTGACTGATCTTTTCTACTTCTTGGGTAATTTGTTGCTAAAGCCATAATATGGCTTTAGCAACAAATTACCCTTCTCATATATAAGAGACCAGAATTACTCGGTTAAGTTACTTACCCCCTTCAAGTATGCAGCACGAAGTGCGGAATACGCAGGAGGGGGGAAGTAACTTAAGCCTAGGTGATAAAAGAAATAATAAAGAATAAGAATGTATATACGACAAGTAATGTCCTTACGTACTTACGTGCGTCATCAAATTTGGCTAATATCAGTCACATAGATACATAGCTAAAATTGACTGAAGGGTAAACCATGGCACGTGCTCCAAAGAAAGAAGCCAAGCAAGAACCGTTAGAAGTCGTACTGTGGAAAACAGCAGACAAACTTCGCAAGAACATTGATGCGGCTGAATACAAGCATGTTGTCCTTGGTTTGATCTTCCTCAAATACATCAGTGATACCTTTGAAGCGCACTACAATTTACTGGTTTCAGGTGAGGGTGAATTTGATGGGGCTGATCCTGAAGACCGTGATGAATACACCGCTTACAATGTATTCTTCGTCCCTGAGAATGCACGTTGGTCATACCTATTAAACCAAGCAAAGCAGCCTAACATTGGCAAGCTAGTTGATGAGGCAATGGAAGCCATCGAGAATGACAACCCTCAATTGAAGGGCGTTCTGCCGAAAGTCTATGCACGTCAGAATCTCGATCCTACGAGCCTAGGTGAGCTGATCGACCTGATTGGTAACATTGCCCTAGGTGATGCGAAATCTCGCTCTGCCGATGTCCTCGGCCATGTGTTCGAGTACTTCCTGGGGGAGTTTGCATTGGCTGAAGGCAAGCAAGGCGGACAGTTCTATACCCCTAAATCCATCGTGAGCTTATTGGTTCAGATGCTTGAGCCTTACAAGGGCCGAGTATTCGATCCATGTTGTGGTTCAGGCGGGATGTTTGTGCAATCCGAGAAGTTTGTCGAAGCGCATCAGGGCCGCATTGAAGACATCTCCATCTATGGTCAGGAAAGTAACCAGACCACTTGGCGTTTGGCCAAGATGAACCTTGCCATTCGTGGAATCAACTCCGAGCATGTGAAATGGAACTCTGAAGGTTCATTCCTCAACGATGCACACAAAGACCTCAAAGCGGATTACATTATTGCCAACCCACCATTCAACGTCTCTGACTGGAGTGGTGAACAGTTAGTTGGTGATGCTCGTTGGTCTCTAGGCACACCACCTGCAGGTAATGCCAACTTCGCATGGATGCAACATTTCTTGTATCACATGAGTCCTAAAGGTCAGGCAGGCGTTGTACTTGCAAAAGGTGCGCTTACCTCTAAGACCAGTGGTGAGGGTGAGATTCGTAAAGCCTTGGTTTCAGAAGCCAATGTCATCGACTGTATTGTGAACCTGCCTGCAAAGCTGTTCCTGAATACCCAGATTCCTGCTGCTTTATGGTTTATGCGTCGTGACCGTGTTGGTTCGACCAAGTACAAAGATCGCAGCAATCAGATCCTGTTCATCGATGCTCGCAACTTGGGCCACCTGATTAACCGCAGAACCAAAGTGCTGTCTGATGAAGACATCAAGCTGATCACCGAGACTTACCACAATTGGAGAAACCAAGATGGTGAGTATGAGGATGTAGCAGGCTTCTGTGCGTCTGTACCACTTGAGAAAGTGGCTGAGCTTGATTATGTACTTACACCAGGTCGTTATGTTGGTTTAGCTGATGATGAAGATGAGTTCGACTTTAAGGAACGCTTTACCAGTCTGAAAGCGGAGTTTGAGGCACAGCTTGTAGAGGAAGCGAAGCTGAATCAGGCGATTGCTGAGAATTTGGCGAAGGTGGCTGTATGAATCAGCAAAGTTTGTTGGATTTAGTTAACCTTACTACAGGTAAATTGAATTCTAATGCAGCAGTAGAAGGTGGAGATTACCCATTCTTCACATGTTCACCTGAAACGCTAGCAATTGATCAATTCTCATTTGATAGTAAAGCGTTACTTTTGGCAGGGAATAATGCTGAGGGCAATTTCTGTCTAAAGTACTATGAGGGAAAATTCGATGCTTATCAAAGAACTTATGTTCTTACATTAAATGATGAGTCTGTTACAACATACAAATACTTATTCTATTTCCTAAAGACGAAACTTCTTGAACTTAAGAATAACTCTGCTGGATCAGCGACAAAATTTCTGACTTTGTCTATCCTTAGAGATATTCAAATTCCATTACCACCTCTCCCTGAACAAAAAGCCATAGCCTCTGTCCTTTCCTCACTCGATGACAAAATCGACCTGCTGCATCGTCAGAACAAAACCCTGGAAGCCATGGCTGAAACTCTGTTTCGTCAGTGGTTTATTGAGGAAGCGAAAGAAGATTGGGAAGAAAAGGCCATCGGTGAAATCTTCACAATCAAAGGTGGTGGTACTCCAAGCACAAAAGAACCAAGCTATTGGGATGGTGGTATAGCTTGGACTTCTCCAAGAGATCTATCAACTGCGACTTCAATTTATATGTTCTCAACAGAGAGAACAATTACTGAAGCTGGTTTAGCCAAGGTTATCCAAGTGTGCGTCAAAGCTTTAAAGACCAGATGAACGCCATGATGCTGAAAGAAGTACAGAAGCAGGAAAACGATGGCTTTGCCGCACTCGGTGCCATGCTGGCTTCTGCCATGGTCGACAAGATGATTGATGCCGTGGTGACGCCGGAAGGAATGACCTTGATGCTGCAAGGCAAAGACCTGAAGCAAAGTGTCTCAGGTAGCGAGAATGAATCTGCAGAAAGCAAGCAGGAAGAACATCAGCCGGACTATGAGACCAGCTATACCTCATTCAACGACTTTCAGGTTGTGATTAAAGATCCAAACAAGTCGAAGGAAATAAAAGTGCTGATGGTACGTGATGGCTTAAGCTGGAAGATCCACAAGATTGCGGTGCCGTTGGAATAAGTAACTAGAGGGATTTTTTTAAAGATGTTTAACGAAAGTAGCGGATCTAATAGAGAAAATAAAACTTTCAAGATGATTGTAGTGGGAGCTCTCACTGTCGTTGCATTACTAGGGGGCGGAAGTATCATTTACTATTTTGCAATTTTTGCCCCCTCTTTAGAGAGAGAGAAACTTGAATTTGAGAGAAAGAAGCAGGCTTATGACGAGTGCGTAAATAAAGCAGACAGAGACTATGCAAATGCTTGGTCTTCTAGCTGCAGTCAGCAAGCAGAAAAAAACAAAAGATTATTGTTCTTATGCAATAACGCCTTTTCAGATCCAAGGAATTGTCAAATTATGCATGGTGATATTCACTTTAATCCTCAGTGTATTTTACCCAAGCCTATAGCTGCAGAAATAGAGAATATAAGAACCGTAAACATGGCTCAATGTACACAAAATTTTTAAGAAAACCTTTAGCAATTAGCTGATTGATGTGGGGGAACTATGACCAAAATGACCGAATCAGACATTGAGCTGATGGCGATAGAGCAACTGGAGGGAATGGGCTACACAAGGCTCAGGCAAGTCTCTGTCCATGGTTTTCTATACAGGAAAAATTGTCCTGGCTTTGGATAACCCAACAGTGGTCGTGATCACAGACCGGAACGATCTGGATGACCAACTGTTTGGAACCTTTGCTGCATCCAGCCAATTACTGCGTCAGACACCGAAGCAGGCAGAGAATCGAGAAGAACTCAAAGAGCTACTCAAGGTTGGTTCAGGTGGGGTGATCTTCACCACCATCCAGAAGTTCCAACCTGAAGATGGTGGCAGTGTTTATGAGCTGCTGTCAGACCGCACCAACATTGTGGTGATTGCAGATGAGGCACATCGTTCACAGTATGGTTTCAATGCCAAAGAAGTCGATGTCAAAGACGAGAATGGCAATGTAGTAGGTAAGCGTACATCCTCGGTGTAGATCAGGGCGAAGGCAAGACACGATTCCTCAATGCGGTATCAGCTATGTCGCAGGCATTTGCATTAGCTGTACCTCATCCAAGTGCGATGGAAGCAGCACCAGTGGTTGCATTCTTCCAGGCTGTGAAAGCACGACTGGCCAAGTTCAGTGATGGTTCAGGCAAAATCTCAGGCCTGAGCAATGCTGAACTGGAAGCCAAGGTCAAACAAACCATTGACCAGGCATTGGTGACTGAACAGGTGGTGGACATCTTTGATGCAGCAGGCATCCAGAAGCCAGACATCTCCATTCTCTCTGATGAGTTCATGCAGGAGATGAAAGGCTACCAGCACAAGAACATTGCACTGGAAACCCTGAAAAAACTACTCAGTGATGAAATCAAGGTAAGAGAACAGCGCAGCGTTACCCAGGGTAAGAAGCTGATGGATATGCTGAGCTCGGCCATTAAGGGCTATCAGAACAAGGTGCTGACTGCAGCCGAAGTAATTGATGAGCTCATCAAGTTGGCGAAAACCATCCAGGAATCAGACAAGCTGGCAGAAGAACTCAATCTGACCGAATACGAATACGCCTTCTATTCAGCAGTCGCTGAGAATGAGAGTGCTCGTGAGTTAATGCAAAAGGAGATCCTACGCGAACTCGCTATCGTTCTGACAGAATCCATTCGCAAGAACGTAACCTTGGACTGGACCATCAAAGAAGCTGCTAGGGCGAAGCTGAGAGTCATCGTGAAGCGTCTACTCAAGAAGTATGGCTATCCACCTGATATGGCTTTATTGGCTACAGAGACGGTACTGGAACAGGCTGAGCAATTGGCGGATGAGTTAGTAGCCTAAAGAAAATTGCATGGTAAGTGTCGAGATAAGTATTTTACGTTGCAGTAATTAGAGTGTATTGGATAAGTGAATTTAGGCGGGGTTAATGGAATTTTTAAAGAAAATTAAAGACCGACACATCATAGATAAAAAGACAGAACAGTTGTTTTATCAAATGGCTGTAGACGAAATTACGAAAGGCGAAAAAAGACCGGCTTTGTGGGCAATGGCTTTGACAAGATCTGATGGGGATATGAATAGGGCTGAAGCGGTTTATATTGGATTATTAGCTGAAGAATATAAAGATGACTTCTACTTGGCTCAACGTGAGAAAGAACAAAAAACCAAGTTAACTCAAAAGGCGGTAACCAGTACAGCAGTCGACACCAGGAAGTATGAAACTACCTCAGAACCTAATACAAAGCTTAGATGGGTTTCTTGGGCAGTAATCATCATTGTTGGCTTAATTGTAGTTGGACTTTTTATACAGCAGCAAAGTATACAGATACCTGTCAAACCAGCAGATACTTCACCTATAGAAAATACTGGATTGTCTCAAAGTGCAGAGCAGGAGATTGTGCAGGCTCCTCAACCCGTGCCAATGGATCCTTCTTTAGTTGTTTATGGGGATGCTGAGATTCAGAACTTACCTTCAATGGAGTTGGGTGAAGTTATTAAAGAATTTATGCCTACACAAACAGACATTTTAAATGCAGGGGTTCGTTGGAACTATCAAGCAAACAACCCACATGTGATTTGGCTAGATCAAACTTACTTTAAAGAAAATAACTATTCATCAAGAAAAGGAGTGATGAGGATTAATGTTCAAGGTAAGGTAGCTAAAATTCAAAAGGGACGAGAATACGAGCTACCTTGGGCTGTAATTTATGAATCTTGGGCGAACCCTAAATTCGGAGTTGAAACGATCCATTTTTTTCCAGCAATGCCTGAATCAGCACACAGAGACTCTAGTAGTTGTTTTGGTGAAGAATTTCTTGATTGTGAATTTGATCCTTTAACTTCGATTAAATATGTTGGAATCACTTATTCCAAAATTTGTGAGGAAGTTTCTGTTGGGCTGAATTTTAACAAAATATATGAGTTGAGCTTATTGGGTAAGAAGAATGTGTTTGCGATGCATTCGATGTCTTCGGGCTCAGGTGGAACCACTGCAGATTTTATACTTTATCCTAATATTACTAAGGATCAGGCGTGTGCACTATTAACACATTGATGAGCTGAGTCAATTCTAAGGCATTTGGAGATTTAGTTGAACTGATTTGGATGAAGTTGAGTGCTCTGAGTATCCTTGCATGTTGATAGCCTCTTCTTTGAATTCTCGCGTAATAGGCGGTGGAGTCTATAGTCTCGCTTAAGGTGGGTTAATTCTTAACAAAAAGTGTCCAGTGGTTAAATAGTGATCGATTGAATCATCTTGTTAAATGAGTACCCAGTTGAGTACCTTGGGGATGTTGAGTGGTATACAACTAACTGATTTTATTAAGAGATGACGTGTCGGTTCGAGTCCGACCCTCGGGACCAAGATTCAAGAAACCCTAAACTGGTACGAAAGGTTTAGGGTTTTTTATTGCCTGCTATTTTGTGGAATCATCCTCTCTCTGAAGTTTTTCTTCTTATTAAAATAAGTGTTGGCGTGCTGATTTGTGCTGCATGATATGATGTGTTAGCTATTTGCCCTCTATTTTTGATCTGCTTGATTCTGAGTAGCAAGAAGATCGGTCAAATAGAATGATACTGAAAGTACTATTCTCGAACTCCAAAACTCAAGATGATTTTTTAATACTAAAATCCTCTTGCTTTAAATAAAAACAAAAAAGACAAAGACTTAAATTTATCGCGTTATAAATCAACTAAATATTAGCAGAACCCATATTTAAGTTGTTACCGTGAGAATGGTTTTCATTGTATTTCCGCCGAAAATTTGTTAATTCTCTAGCAAGATTCAGCATTTTTTGTAATCACAAGCAGTCAATAAAAGTAAGAGGACAAGCATGGCATTAACATTCTTAGAGATTGGTCAGGCAGATCAGCTCAGTGCCTGCAAGCTTTCTCTGTTGCTTGGTGTTTTTACTGCAGATAATGAGATCGAGGGCTTTTTAAATCTGGCCCGTCATATGCTGGGTGCAGAAAAAGCCTTGCTATGTTTTCGTAATGAACCTTATTTTTGGCATGTGGCACCGAAAAAATTTCATGCTGTTCAGGTACAGCCTGAAACACGCCTGTGTCAGCATTTTGCCACTCAGATAATGATGGATGACGCACATCCGAATTATCTGGCGTTCTCTCAACATTTGCAGGATATGGGTATTGAGCACCAGCGTGTACTGGCTTTTGACTTGCAAAAAGCGGATCGTGAGTCGATTGGTCTGGTGATGTTTTTTGATGATCAAAACACGCCGTTTACAGCGGAGCAAAAACAGCTGGTCAGCGATTTTAGCGCACGCCTGATTCCTTACTTAGAACTCAAATTTGATTACGCCGACTTAAAAGAACATTATGAACAGCAATGTGCCTTGAACTACAGTAAGACCAAGTTTTTTCAGGTGATTGCCCATGATTTGCGCGCCCCGTTCCATGGTTTGCTGGGCTTTTCTGAAGTTTTGGCGCAGGAACGCGATACGCTGGATGAACCCGCTATTCAAAATATTGCGGACTATTTGTATGACACGGCACAGTCGACTTATGGCTTGCTGGAAAGTCTGCTGAATTGGGCAATTTCCGAAGGGGGGCGTTTTGTCCCGCACCCGATCAATTTTCAACTCAAGCAGGTGTCGAAAATTGTCTATGATGTGCTGAATACCTTGGCTGTTAAAAAAAATATTCAGCTGATCGATCATATTCCGGAGCATCTTAAAGTATTTGCCGACATGAATATGATCACCTCGGTGCTGCAAAATCTGGTGTCTAATGCGCTCAAATTTACCCATATGGACGGTTCGGGAAAAGTTGTAGTTTCAGCACGACAGGTCGATAATCATGTAGAAATTACCATTCAGGACACCGGTTTGGGGATGACCGAAGCGCAAATCGAGCAGTTATTCCAGCGCCGTATCGCGGTAAGTTTTAAAGGGACTGCCGGAGAAAAAGGCACCGGATTGGGGCTGGTCCTGTGCAAGCGCTTTGTAGAATTAAATCAAGGAGAAATCCAGGTGACCTCAAAAGAGGGTGAGGGAACGCAATTCACGGTGGTATTACCTGCCGCACAGGATGCGTATGTGACCTTGGTCAATGAAATCAACCAGCAAAATCAAACAGATCATTCCGCAAAATTGGCATAATTCAGTTCCCAAAACCTGCACGCAGCTGCTATAACTACAGCAAAATATTCGGGTAGAAGAGGATGTTATGAATACCCAGCAGTTGCAGAAAACTTTACGCGCCAGCCAATATGCAGAACAGGTGTTAGGTTTACACCAAGCCCAATTAGAACAAGATTACGCGATTGATCAATTTGCCTGTTCTTTGTCTACCTTAGAAATTCAGCAACGTGTGTATTCTGTCTTGGCCTCGATTCAGGATGAAGCGGAGTGGATGCGTAAGTTACGTATTCTGCGTGCCTGCCTGATGTTTCGCTGGATCTGGCAGGATGCCAACCAGTTGACTGATGTGGTCACTTTGACCCGGGAATTGTCCGATTTTGCTGATGCTGCAATTTGTGCTGCCAAAGAATTTGCCCGTCTGCCGTTAGTTGCCAAACATGGCGAGCCGATTGGTTATTCTGGTCAGGTACAGGATCTGATTGTGGTGGCGATGGGTAAATTGGGTGCCCAGGAGCTTAACCTCTCGAGTGATATTGACCTGATTTTTGCCTTTGATGAGCAGGGCGAAACCAATGGGCGTAAGTCGATTGATGTGCAGCAGTTCTGTATTTTATGGGGACAAAAACTGATTTATCTGCTGGACCATATCACCGCAGACGGTTTTGTGTTCCGGGTAGATATGCGCCTGCGTCCTTGGGGCGATGGCTCAGCCCTGGCGATCAGCCATTCAGCTTTGGAAAAATATCTGAGCCAGCATGGACGGGAATGGGAACGCTATGCCTGGATCAAGGCACGAATTGTTACCGGTGGACAGGCAGGGGATGATCTACTGGAGATGACCCGGCCTTTCGTCTTCCGTAAATATGTCGATTACACCGCCTTTGAAGCCATGCGCGAAATGAAAGCCATGATCGAACGTGAGGTTATGCGCCGTAATATTGAAGATGACATCAAGTTGGGTGCTGGCGGTATCCGTGAAGTTGAGTTTATTGTACAGGTCTTCCAGTTGATTTATGGCGGTTCCAAACTTGAATTACAGGACCGTCAATGTTTAGTCAGCTTGCATCATCTCGGTGAAGTAGGTTTGCTCGAAGCAACGGCGGTCAATGAGCTGGAAGATGCTTATCTGTTCCTGCGCCGTCTGGAACATGCGATTCAGGCGCTGCATGACAACCAGACCCAATCTTTGCCGGCGGAACCAGAATTGCGTCAACGTATTCTCGACACGCTAGGTTTTGAAAGCTGGGATGTATTTTTACAGAAATTAAATCAGAAACGTAGCAAAGTCACCTATCAGTTTGAGCATCTCATTAAAGAAGAAGCACCTTCACTAAGCGCCAGTTTTGGGCAGCTGGAGGAGCGCCTGAGTGCTGTACTGGATGAGCATGCGAAAAATTTAGTGCATGAATTCTGGAATAGTCATGCGCTGAAAAAATTACCGGCTAAAGCCATTCAGCGCCTAAAAACCTTCTGGCCACATCTGATTGAAGCCATTTTACAATCGGAAAATCCACAAGTGGCCTTGCTGCGCCTTATGCCGCTAGTGGAATCGGTACTGCGCCGTACCGTTTATTTAGTAATGCTGATTGAAAGCAAAGGTGCGCTGCAACGACTGGTGAAAATGGCCACCGTCAGCCCGTGGATCTGTGAGGAACTCACCCATTATCCAGTTTTGCTGGACGAGTTTCTGTCGATGGATTTTGAGTTGCCTAAACGCAAGGATTTGGATGATTCCTTACGTCAGCAGCTGCTGCGCATCGAGATTGATCAGGTGGAAGATCAGATGCGCGTCTTGCGCTTATTCAAAAAATCCAATGTGTTGGCGGTAGCAGCGAGTGATGTGCTGGCAGAAAGCCATCTGATGAAAGTCTCGGATGCACTAACGGATATTGCCGAAGTTTCGGTGAATGCCGCTTTAAACCTCTCCTATCAGATTGTGGCGAAAAAACATGGCTATCCACAAGATGTTGATGGCCAGCGTTGCAGTCTGGATCGTAAAGCTTTTGCCGTGGTGGGTTATGGCAAGTTGGGTGGAATTGAGCTGGGTTATGGTTCCGATCTGGATCTGGTGTTTATCCATTACTTTGATGAGCAAAGTGAAACGGATGGTGCGAAGTCGATTAGTGGGGCAGAGTTTGCCATCCGAGTGGCACAGAAGTTTTTATCCCTGATGACCACGCAGACGCTAGATGGCCGGGTTTATGAAATTGATACCCGTCTGCGTCCTTCTGGTGAGGCCGGCATGCTGGTCACCAGTTTAAAGGCTTATGAACAGTACCAGCTAAAAAGTGCCTGGCTCTGGGAACATCAAGCATTAGTGCGTGCACGCTCTATTGCCGGTGATCAGGACTTGCGCCAGCAGTTTGAAGATTTGCGTTGCCGTATCCTGACCCAACCACGTGATGAAGCCCATGTGCGGGCAGAAGTATTACAGATGCGCCAGAAAATGAAAGACCATCTGGGTTCATCCAATGAACAAAAAAAACATGGAATTTTTCATTTAAAACAGGATGCAGGTGGTATCGTTGACATTGAATTTATGGCACAGTATATGGTCCTTGCATGGAGTGGGTCGAAACCTGATCTCGCCCATTATTCCGACAATGTAAGGATTCTTGAAGATGCTGCTCAAGCAGGCTGCTTATCCAGTGAAGATGCCACAGCATTAATGCACGCTTATCTACGTGAACGAGCCGAGAGCCACCGTCTAGCCCTTGCAAATCAATCCATGCAAGTGAATGCTGCGGACTGGCACGATACCCGCGAGATCGTTTGCAAGTTATGGCAAAGATTAATTGATCCAACTGCACCCGCATTGGATAGTGAATGATTGTGTAAAAAATTTGGAGTGTGTGCCATGAATTTGGCTGATCGTGATGGTTTTATTTGGCAAGATGGACAATTGGTTGATTGGCGTGAAGCTAAAATTCACGTTTTAACGCATACTTTGCACTACAGTATGGGTGTGTTTGAAGGTGTCCGTGCCTATGAAACTCCTAAAGGCACTGCAATTTTCCGTCTTCAAGACCACACTAAACGTTTGTTGAACTCTGCCAAAATCTATCAAATGAAAGTACCGTTTGATCAGGCAGCGCTTGAGCAGGCACAAATTGATGTGGTACGTGAAAATAAATTGGCTTCTTGCTATTTGCGTCCATTGATCTGGATTGGTTCTGAAAAACTCGGTATCGCAGCGACGAACAACACTATTCATGCTGCGGTTGCTGCATGGGGTTGGGGTGCTTACCTGGGTGACGAAGCGATGGCGAAGGGCATTCGTGTGAAAACTTCTTCATTCACGCATCATCATCCAAACGTGACCATGTGTAAGGCCAAAGCATCAGGTAACTATACCTTGTCTATTCTTGCACATCAGGAAGTAGCCCATGCCGGTTATGATGAAGCGATGCTGATGGATCCACAAGGCTACGTATGTCAAGGTTCTGGCGAAAACGTATTCTTGGTAAAAGATGGTGTGTTACATACGCCTGATATCGCGGGTGGTGCACTGGATGGTATTACCCGTCAAACCGTGATTACGATTGCTAAAGATCTTGGTTATGAAGTCGTTGAGCGTCGTATTACTCGTGATGAATTTTATATTGCCGATGAAGCGTTCTTTACCGGTACTGCTGCAGAAGTGACGCCAATCCGTGAATATGATGACCGTGAAATTGGTTGCGGTTCACGTGGTCCAATCACCACTCAAATCCAGCAAACCTTCTTTGATGCGGTTCAAGGTAAAAATCCGAAATATGAGCACTGGTTAACTTACGTTAAATAAGTCGATCGGCTATCATTTAGGGGCGAAGCGTAAGTTTCGCCTTTTTTATTGGGAAGATGTTATGCATATTGTTTATGTCAGTGATGGAAAAGCCGGACACCGTTCACAGGCATTAGGGCTGTATCAGGCAATGCAAAGGCAATCTGCAGCAGAAGTGACTTTCCAGGAAATTTCACTACAGGATTTAGCGTTACTGGATCTGTTCTCCGCTTTATTTTCCCATCGGCTCGACGTCATTACCTCAACCCCGACTTTCATTTTTGGGGTAGGCAGTCATACACATTTGCGTGTCTGGCTATTGGGAAAAATTTTCCCAACTGCTAAAACCGTGATCTTGATGAAACCGAGTTTACCCATCGCTTGCTTTGATTATGCGGTGATTCCAGAACATGATGGAATTGCGGAATCTGAGCGGGTGATGGTGACTAAAGGGGCTTTAAATCCGATTGTGAATGAACAGCGGCATATCGAAAAACGTATATTGATCGCGCTTGGTGGCAATTCAAAACGTCATCAGTGGAATGACCAGAAAGTGCTGCAAGTGCTAGAAAAAATCATAGCAAATAATCCGGATGCAGAAATTATCCTGACGACATCTCGACGTACGCCCGCAGAATTTCTTCCCTTGTTGTCCCAACAAGCCTATGTGGCGGCCCTACAGATTTTTCCCGTTGCACAAACACCACAGGGCTGGATTTTTGAACAAATGCAACAGGCCGAAGCGGTCTGGGTGACAGAAGACAGTATCTCGATGATTTATGAGGCATTGACCGCAGGGTGTAAGGTAGGGGTGATTGCAATTGATCGTTTGAAATCTGATAGAATTACCAATTCGATTGATCAACTTTTATCAATTGATCTTTTAAAAAAAGATCAAAAACATTTATTAAATTTGAAATTGGATGAAGCAGCTCGGGTTGCACGCCTTTTATTGAAAATATAGAGTTTTATTGCATGAAAATTTTACATATCTCGAATTTTGCATTTAATAAGCATGGTGAACGTTATTATTCGATTGATCGTAAAATTTCTGCTGGACTTATTGAAAATGGTCATTTTGTTTATGATTATAGTTTTCGCGATATGGCTAGAATGGGAACCATTTTTAAAACTAAAAAATTAGGTGCAGGTGTTGCGAATAACGAAGTTCTAAAAATAGTTGATAATCTCCGACCGGAACTGGTTTTAATTGGACATAGTGATCTATTAAAGGCCAATACACTTGCTGAAATTCGAAGAAACTACCCACAAATTAAAATTGCATTTTGGTTTGTGGACTGGTTGTGTGAACAATCTAAAGTGGATTTTATAAAATCGCTGCTTCCATATGTAGATAGTCTGTTTTGTACAACTGGTGGTGAGTTATTAAAACAATTTAAATTATCCGCTAATAAAATTTCCTATATACCTAATATAGCTTTGAAATCTGTTGAATCGCTAGTTCAGTTTGATAAAAGTGATTATCTAAGAGACTTGGTTTTTTTTGGTACGGTCTATCAAGATATTGAAAGAGAGAGATTTCTAAAGGGGTTAATTCATCAGATAGATGATCATTTTTCTTATTTTGGTGCATTCGGTACAAATACAGTCTATGGTCATCATTACATAGACATTCTTGCTAGTGCGCGTTGTGGATTGAATCTTTCGAGAAGGAATGATATCGAGTTGTATTCCTCAGATAGAATTGTTCAATTAACGGGTAACGGTTTGCTTACATTTACACCTGAAATTCCTGGCTTTCATAAACTATATAGATCAGATGAGTTGGTTTATTTCAAAAATGTACAAGATCTAGTTGAAAAATATAAATATTATAAAAAAAATCCAGATCAAGCACGTCAAATTGCTAGAAATGGCTGGAAAAAAACACATCAATCATATGGTGCTGCTCGAATTACTAAATTTATGTTGGAACTTACTTTTGAGCAACCATTTTCTGAGGCTTATGAGTGGGCACATGAGGTATATGTATAATGTGGTTGTTATATGTCGTGTTTGCTGTAGTCGTCTTTTCTGCCATTTTTTATCTATTTGGAAATTATACTTTCTGGTTGCCATTGCGCAGTGCCAAATTGCCACGAGTTGTGATGCTGCATCAAGTGACACCACATGCTGAAGCTTCTGGCATGAATATGCCACCCCACAAGTTTGAACAATTACTACAATATCTCGTGAAAAAAGGTAGCACCTTCTGTTTTGTTTCAGAATTGTCACAATATCAAGGTCAGAAAAATGTCGTGGCATTGTCCTTTGATGATGGCTTTCTAGATAACTATCAATATGCCTATCCTTTATTGAAAAAGTATCAGGCAAAAGCGACCATTTATTTAGCGACGCAAATTGAGGGTATTGCAAAACTTGAGGTAGAACAGATTCGTGAAATGTCAGATTCTGGCCTCATTGAATTTGGGGCTCATACGCAACATCATGTGAATTTATTAAAATTGTCGGATGAAGAGGCTTATCGTGAAATGAAAGCTTCAAAGCAGGATGTTGAAAAACTCGTTGGATATTGTCCAAGTTTTGCTTATCCGTTTGGCCGCTTTAATGAAAAACATCAGCAGATGGCAAAAGAAATTGGCTTTGAAAATGCGGTATCTACGCGCAAAAAAATTGAGCCCTATACCGCATCCAATCAATTTAATCTTCCTCGTGTCAGCACACATGGGGCGATGAACGCTTTACAAATGCGTATTGCTTTAGCCAAAGGACGTTATAAATTATGAGTATTCCATGTAGTGTTTATATTGTAACTTTAAACTGTGATGCATGGTTGGAGAATACTTTACGCAGTGTTGCTGATTTTGCTGAAGTGATTATTCTGGACTCAGGAAGTACCGATAATACCTACCTGATCGCACAAAAATTTCCCAATGTGCTTATTTCGCATCAGGACTGGCAAGGTTACGCAGGGCAGAAAAGTTTAGCCTTGCAGCAATGCCAGTTCAACTGGGTATTAAATTTAGACGGGGATGAAGTACTTTCAGAAGCGTTAAAACAAGAAATTATCCAGACCATTCAAGAGAATAAGATAGATGCGCTAATTACCCCGATTAACGATGTGTTCTTAGGTGTACCGAATAGCAAGCATACGAAGAAACATGCCAAAGTGCGCTTTTTTCGTAAAAGCAAAGGGCATTATGATTTAGAAAATAAAGTCCATGAAAATGTGATTGTAGAAGGTGAAAGTGTTCGTGCCAAGGGAGATATTTATCACTACGGCGAGTCGAGTATTTTTGTCAAGGTCGAAAAAAATAACCAATATTCCAATTTGAAAGCGGGTGAAAAGTTCCAAAAAGGTAAAAAGCCAAGTTTGTTAAAATTGGTTATGGTCATGCCACTCGCATTTATAAAGTCCTATTTCATACGTCGTAATTTTTTGAATGGTTGGCGTGGTTTTGTTGGTAGTATGATCAATGCTTTTTATGCTTTTTTAAAAGAAGCCAAACTATTTGAGAAAAAAAAGTTACAATAGTTACGTCTAATAAAATTGAGTTTTTCCAGTGAAAATCTGCTTTCTTTCTACAGACTTTCCACCGACCTTAGGTGGTGTTGCCTCACATGCACATGAATTGGCAAAAGCCTTGGCTGGTTTAGGACATGAAGTACATGTATTGACTTCTTTGGTAGATGGAAGCGTTCCATATGAAATGATGGATGGCATAATTGTCCATCGACTGAAAATTTTATGGCAGAAGCCTTTTTATAATTGGGGAATGGCTAAAGGTCTCAAAGAGTTTTTAAAAAACAATCCAATGGATTTAGTCCATGTGCATGGCATGAGACCATTAGAGTCAACTAAAGGTTTAAATATACCAGTTGTATTTACTAATCACACATCAGGATTTTTAAAACGGTTAGAGAAACCAGGTTTATTTCAAGGCCGCTTGAAGTCACGCTTGAAGCACGTTGCGATGGTGCTTGCCCCAAGTCATGAGTTATGTGAAGCAACTATAAAAATAGGTTTTAAAGGTCCCGTTTATTTCGTTTCAAACGGTGTGGATACTACTAAATTCAGAGCTAAAGATTTAACACAAATTTCATCACAAAAAACATTTATTCTAGCTCGACGTTTAGTAGAAAAAAATGGAGTGGTTGTATTCGCTAAAGCTTTGACTCTGGTTCATAACCCGAACTTCAAAGTTTTGATTGCTGGAGTAGGTAGTGAACAACAGGAAATGCAGCAAATTTTCTCAAAAGCTGGTATTACGGATAAAGTGACTTTTGTGGGTGCTGTAAAAAATTCTGATATGCCTGCAATGTATCAAAAGGCGGATTATTCAGTACTTCCTTCATTTTATGAGGCTACCAGTATTACAGGGCTTGAATCTATGGCTTCCGGTTTGCCCTTAATAGGAACAAATGTGGGAGGAATTCCATATTTAATTGAAGAGGGCAAAACTGGATTCCTAATACCTTCACATAATGCAGAAGCACTTGCTGCCAAAATTGATGAAGTTCTAAATTCTGATGAACAAAAATATATTGCATTGAGTCAGGCAAGTGTGCTTCGGGCTCAACAAAAATTTGATTGGACTGTTATCGCTAAGCAAACAGAAACCTATTACAAACAAATATTGTAGAGATTGTATGCGTAAAGTAAGTGTTTTAATTGCTTTTGGGACTCGACCAGAGGCAATCAAGATGGCGCCAGTGGTAAAGGCACTCCAAGCTGATTCTCAAATTAATGCAAAAGTTTTAGTAACTGCACAGCATCGGGAAATGCTGGATCAAGTATTAAATGTGTTTGATATTAAACCTGATTTTGATTTAGATCTTATGATGCCAAATCAAACGTTAAGTCAGTTATCTGCACGTATACTGGAAAAAATGGATGAGGTTTATAAAGAATTTCATCCAGATATCGTGCTAGTACATGGTGATACCTTAACTGCCTTTGTTGTGGCTCAATCAGCATTTTATAATCAAATAGACGTAGGGCATGTAGAGGCTGGTTTACGAACTTATAATTTAAAATCTCCATGGCCTGAGGAAGGAAATCGACAGCTTATTTCTCGTATCGCTCGATTGCATTTTGCACCAACAGAGATTTCTAAGCAGTGTTTAATCAATGAGGGATTAGCTCAAGATAATATTTATGTAACTGGTAATACAGTAATAGATGCATTATTAAGTGTCGCACATCAAGATAGCTTACCATTTCCGAAGCTTTCAGATGAGTTGAAATTAGATCTTGATTCAATTTCAAAAATGGTATTGATTACTGGTCATCGTAGGGAAAATTTTGGTGAAGGTTTTAAAAATATTTGCTTAGCATTAAAGCAATTAGCAGAAAAAAATCCGACTGTGAAATTTATATATCCAGTTCATTTGAATCCAAATGTTAGGAATGTTGTAAATAGTTTCTTGTTGAATGTTAAAAATATTATCTTGATTCCGCCGCAATCTTATTTAGAGTTTGTGAATTTAATGAAACATAGTTATCTCATCTTAACTGATTCAGGTGGCATACAAGAAGAAGCTCCAAGTTTAGGAGTTCCAGTACTTGTAATGAGGGATACTACAGAACGTCCCGAAGCTGTTGCTGCTGGAACAGTTAAACTAGTTGGTACCGATCAAATGAGTATTGTATCGAATGTGCAATCGTTATTAGATGACACAGAATTATATCGCTCAATGTCTGAAGCAAGTAATCCTTATGGTGATGGAAAGACTTCGGAGAAAATATTGAAAGTAATAAAAGATTTTTATTTCGGTGGTTAAGTTTGAATAGGTTCGGCTAAATAATCACCAATTTTGTAGACAGAGAGCGTTCACATTTGAAAATCTTTAAGTAAATACTTAGTCAGTTTTGATCTAAAATTACGTCTAACTATAGATAATGGAATTAACGTTACAAGATATTTTGCTAATTTTTTACGTTTTTTTGCCCATTTAAGTTTACGATCTATTTTATTTCGACTTACATCTATCTCTGGTACTTCATGTAAATAATTAACATATTTTTTGTAAAGTTTTTGCCACTCAACATGAGTTATTACATTATTAAAATCATTTTCTGAAAATAGCCGTAACTTTTTTGGCGGTATAAGGTTATATTGTTCATATTCCAAATAAATAAAATTGGAAACAATATAACGCTCTGTATCTTCTACAATATGATCGTTACAATCCCGTTGATGATCACATTGAATATATTTACCATTATTACGTAAACAATTTATCCATAAATATTGTTCTGGCAGATATCTGCACATAAGAGCTTTTTTAAACTGATAATAATGAGCTTCTTCTTTTGGCATAAGTGGAATATCGAAAAGATTCAGTAAATCTTTACGTAGACCAAAAAAAGCAATGTCTGATGGATGGAAAGGAAAAGGACTTTCCTTTGTACGAGGGTCACGAGAAAAAAATACTGATGCTAATATTTTTTTCTCAAAAATTTTATACTTTGGGTCTGATTCTGAAAATTTATTAAAATATTTAATAAAATCAGATCCATTTATAACAAAATCAGAGCGTAATTTAAAGGCATACTTTCGTGTTGCGATCTTTAATCCGTTAAGCGTTGTTTTTATTTGTCGATTTATATTATTTATTTTTGACTTTTTTGTATTTGAATAATAATAAAATCCAGGATCTTCAATTAAAGCACATTGATCATAATCAAGTCCTGTTGTATCTGTACCTGTATAAGATACTAAAACAATTTCTGCATCAGGAAAGAATAGTCTAATGTTTTTTGTAGTTTGCTGATATATTTCAGATTTCAACTCTCCCTGAATAATAAATGAAATATCTTTAGTATCTATATTCATCTCATTTCTTCTTATTCTTTGTTAAATATTTGTCATTATTTACACCAGGAATTTTAACAACTACATTTATGGTGCCATCTTCCAAACATTCAAAATCTGTATCTTCATTTGGTTGCATGACAATAATATCTCCAGCTTTATATTCGATACCATTCATTTTGACACGTCCCGTTATAATGACGGTATACTCAGTCGCAATTTTATGATAATGGGACTCTTCATATTCACCTTTCTTATAATGTTTAACTGCAACTTCACAGTCATTAGTCTTAAATAGTGATGGATCAAAATTTCCAATAAACCATCCGCCTTTCATATCTAATAAACTGCTAATTATCATTTTGAACACCTTTTATCATTAATTTCAAATAAATACTCTGCCATTTGTTGTTCGGTTTTTAGTGGATGAAATTTATCATTATGTATCTTATGTAAAACTATTTTTTTCTGTTTTAAAATCATTTCATTCAGTGTTTGACTAATGAAAAAATGGCCTTGAACTAAATTATCCTTACGAATAACTTCTTTAGCGCATTCCACAAAGTCTTTACCGTGTTTGAAATAATAAAAAGATACTAATGCATTTTTACTTATTGGCATTTTCTCTGAAAATTCCAAAACATCTCCATCTCTACTTGTCTTTACAAATGAATAACGTGGATGGATCGAAGTAAATGATACAACACCTGCATCAGAATTCATTTCACGAAATTTATTAACAATATGAAGGCAATCTTCATCCATAAAATCATCAATTGCCATAAGGATTAGTTCTGAGTCAGTATCTATATACTCAGCAGCTAATAAAGCTGAACAGATAGCACCTTTAGTTTGTGCTCTTATGGGAATAATTATAGAAGCAGGATCAATCTGCTTTATTACAGAGCTGATGTAAAATTTTTTTATTTCAGCCTCATGAACACAAAATAATAATTGTTGCGGCTTTATTTTTTGAGTGTACTCAACCTGCTGCTCTAAAATGGTTTTTTCATTGATTTCGGTCATATATAGTGGATATTGTTCTTTATTCTTATCTGCACGCATACCGCCCATTAGAAACATTATATTCATTATATGTCACCTTCAATTTGAGCAATCCGGTTTTTAATATGTTCGTAATTTACATCTTCAACAGCGGCAATAGTCAATAAATGTCCACCACTTGCCAATGCAGCCTTAATTCCATTTTCATTGTCTTCACAAATTAAACATTCATCAGGACTTAATCCCATTTTTTTCATGGCTGTTAAATATATTTCAGGGTCTGGTTTAGCATTCTTCACATCTTGATTTGATACAATAAATTCTAAATATTGCGTCAATTTTGCATAATCCATCATCATTTCAATTGTCAGACGAATAGAATTTGAGCAAACAGCAATTCGATAGCCTTCTGCTTTTAGTTTCATTAATGCAAATTCGTGGTTAAAGCGAGGACGGCATTGTTCTTGAATAATCTGTATCGTATATTGTTGCTTCATTTCATTTATGAACTTGTGTAACTTATTTGGTAACCCCTTTTCAATAGTCAGTTTTTTTAATTTCACGGATGTAGGTAAACCATCATAAGTTGAAAGATGTTCAGTTCGTGTAATTTCATAGCCAAACAAAGCTAATGCTCTGTTTAAAGCTTCATAATGCCAATCTTTAGCATCGATTAAAACACCATCCATATCGAATAAAATGGCTTTAATTTTAGACACGGAAATATTCCTTTGCTTTTTCAGGATAATCAGTACAAATCATAAGATTTTGTGAGCTAAGGCTTTTGCAATGCTTAATCATCTCCCATTGCAAATCCGCACTTCGATTATGCAAATCTGCTGATACAATACAAACTGATTTACCCTTTTGAATCCAAGCATCTATAGTGTCTGTTCCATACCAATCAGAATTAAAAGAATCCAGCCAAACACCAGCAACTTTATCTACTAAAACAGGAGTCGGTAATATGTCTGAAAGTCCTGTAAATACTACCGCCTCTTTTTTTATTTGGACAACCATATCTGGAACAGACATATCAAAATTAAAATAATTAGTATGGTTATACTTAGCTAATAATTCTAAAATTACATCAACTAAACCATCTGCTTTAATATTGAGAGCTAGAGGTAAATTACGTCCATCCATAATTTTCAATATTTCTTCAAATGACATTTCCCCACCTTTAGGCATATCATGAGAAATAACGATTTCTCCCCCAAAATCACGCAAATCAGTTTCTGTTCCAAATCCCAAATCAAAAGATCTTTCGAAAGCAATCCGTTGGTTACGCTCTGTTAAATTTTTCCAATATCCGCGATGTGATAAAATTATCATTTTAATAACTATTCCCATTTTTTATTTTTTGTGAAATTGGATGCTTCAAAAAAAAATCTAAATCACTTGGTATTCCAAGACCATACATGCCGTCATATTCCGATCCAATTGGATAAATACCAATTTTATGACCTTCTTTGATAAGATAGTTATAGCAAGGACAAGTATAGAACTCATTATTAACACGGATATTATCAGCAATCATCTGCTCAGCTGAACGGACTAAATCGCTACCTTTTTTAAAGTTGAAGATGCCAACTGTTGCATCTGAAGATATAACTTTTTTTTCAGCTGTTTCAATAACTAGACCTTTTTCATTAGTTCTTGCATAAGACCATTTAGGGTCTTGCGATTTCATAGTCATAATCATGCCATCTAAATTATTAGAATACATAGCATCTAAATATTCATTGATATCAAAGTCAATATATTGATCACTATTCGCATTCATAAGAGGTTCATTATTATTAAAAAATTTTTTAGCAATTAGTGCAGTACAAACTTGGCCTTCCGTTATACCTTGAATACCGATAACTTCTACATTCTTAGCATACGATTTTAATTGTGGTAGCAAATTATACTTATCAATGTGTTCCTGTTGAGCAACAAAAATAAAGCGGTGTTCTATTTTGGGAGTAAGATTATCAACTACAACCTTTATCATAGGGGTGCCGTGAACATCAATAAGTGGCTTAGGTAAGACATATCCTGCATTTGCAAATCTACTGCCACGACCAGCCATAGGTAATACTATATTTAACATATCGAGCCCCTTTTTTTAACTATCCTTAACACTATGCGAAGTATGCCCAATTGCTAGATCTATAGTAAAGATTCCAAATAATTTAAATTGGATACTTAGTATTTGATATATCATTAATGGAAAGATCCGAAGAAAAATTTTTCCTCTTCTTACTCGCAAACTAATTATCCTTCTCCGGAATTTTACAACTTGTATACTTCGTAAAATTTCCCAGTCTTTATTCATTATAAAATTTTCAATTCTGTAGGGTGTAAACCCTCTTTTTTTGACAAACTTAATAAGACTTAATTCTGGAGCATAATCAATGACCATATTTGGTTTTAGATCACTTATGGCTAATGCGTTATTTTTTATAATATCAATTATCGTTTCAGGAGTTGCAAAAAAACAAAGGTCAACTCCTCCTAAATTTTTAAAATCTGAATCTGATATTTGTCCTATAGGATGTGCAAAAGTAAAAAATCCATTTTCAATTTCATTTGAAGATGCTTTTTGTAAAATTTGGTCAATTTTTAATGGTTTTCTCAATAAAATATCAGGCCTAATAAATAAAATATAATCATATGTGACCTGATTAATTTTAGCATATTCTTCACATTCGCTTAAAGATTGGCGCATACTATGAAGTACAGCATTTATTCCAAATAAGCTAATTTTAGTTTCTTTGTCTGTATTACTTTTTTTTATAGTGATAAAACCCAAGTCTTTTGGACGTTGCTCCTCTATTTTAATACCTTTAAAAGCACCATAAGTGTTAATAACTTTTTCCTTATTAGTTAGACCATCTTCTTTTTTATAATTATGCCAAGTTTGTGTGTTGTGATCAATTGTGGTCCATGTGTGCATAAAAAGATCACAATCATAATATTGCAATAAATTACGTTTTAATGATTTTGCACATTTTTTATAAGAACGTAGATGTCCGAAGAAGCAAATTGCAATTTTTAGCTTTCTTTTATCCATAAGTACCACTCTATTAAATCAATAAGAGATTTTTCTATAAACAAAAATTGTATTTTCTGATTAAATAAAGCATTCGAAATGCAATAAATACCCCCGAAATAGTCTATTTTTGAGACAGACAATGCTTGTCGCCTAAAAATGACGGGGGTTAATCTAACATGAAATGTTTTATAAATCCTAGTCTCTTTTGCGCAATGATTTAAAATTTTGATTATATTTCAAGCACTAAAATTTAAGTAAGAACTGGATATTTCGGATTTTTAAGTCAGTCAATTTATTGAATATAAAATAGTAATTTGGCAATCCCCTCCATAAATAACCGAAGTTAAAAATAGGGGATAAGCAGCCCTTAGAGTAGGCTTCCCTTTATTGGCTTAATGTGGTCTTCTATAGTTATAATAGCACAACCAATTCATTGTATTGAATAGCTACCATTTTTAAAAGACTCTAATATCGAGATCTGTAATAGCTTCCAATTAAAACGGACAGTTGATGAGCTAATTTGGACTGTTACCACTCTCCTAGACAAATATCGTCTATCGTCTATCCTTATTACCCTTCAACGCCATATAAAGCAACCCTACCATCACCATCCAGGCACCGCCAAAAGAACTCACGCAGAAGGTAAGAATACGTTCACCTTTGGTCATGGGCCACCAATTGCCATTGAGTGCCATGGTCACAAATGCCCATTGCAGAATACCCACAACGATTAACACAATTGCACGACGACGGACTTCAGGACGCATAGCCATAAGGTTGCTCACAGCACAATAAAAAATTGAAGGCTATTATGCCACTCTCGGCGTGTGATCTCAACGCAATAAAAAACCTGCACAAGGCAGGTTTTTTAACGCAAAGTAAAAATTACGCTTCTTTGCTTTCAGCTTTTGGTTTTTCGCGTAAACGAATGCCCAAGTCACGTAACTGATTGGCTTCAACCGGAGCAGGAGCTTGAGTCAATGGACATTCTGCAGTCTTGGTTTTCGGGAATGCAATCACATCACGGATGGAAGAAGCACCGGTCATCAACATCACCAAACGATCCAGACCGAAAGCCAAACCACCGTGCGGAGGCGCACCATAGCGCAGCGCATTTAACAGGAAGCTGAATTTTTCTTCGGCTTCTTCCGCATCAATACCCAGAGCTTCGAAAATGGCTTGTTGCATTTCTAGCGTATAGATACGTAATGAACCACCACCGATTTCTGTACCATTCAACACCATGTCATAGGCAACAGAAAGTGCTTCACCCGGGTTGCTTTTTACTTCTTCTACACTTGATTTTGGCAGCGTGAACGGATGGTGAACGGAAGTCCATTTCCCGTCATCAGTTTCTTCAAACATTGGGAAGTCAACGACCCAGAGCGGAGCCCACTCACACGTTGCAAGGTTCATGTCATGACCGATTTTGACACGTAATGCACCCATAGCATCATTGACCACTTTAGCTTTGTCTGCACCAAAGAACACGATATCGCCATTCTCTGCACCGACACGCTCAAGCAATTGCATCACGATTGGTTCGATGAACTTCACGATCGGAGACTGGAGGCCTTCAACACCTTTTTCAATTTCGTTGACTTTGATGTAAGCCAAACCTTTTGCACCATAAATACCGACGAATTTGGTGTATTCATCAATCTGGCTACGGGTCAATGCACTTGCACCGGGCACGCGAAGCGCTGCAATGCGACCTTTTGGATCTTTAGCAGGGCCAGCAAAAACTTTGAATTCAACTTCCTGCATCAAGTCTGCCACGTCGACCAGTTTCAACGGAATACGCAAGTCTGGCTTGTCCGATGCATAGTCGCGCATTGCTTCGGAATATGGCATACGGCGGAATTTATCGAATTTCACACCCAACAATTCATCGAACAGTTTGATGGTCATGCCTTCCATCAGATCCATGATGTCATCGTCATTCATAAACGATGTTTCAACGTCGATCTGGGTAAATTCAGGCTGACGATCCGCACGCAAGTCTTCATCACGGAAACATTTCGCGATCTGGTAATAACGGTCAATACCACCGACCATCAATAACTGTTTAAACAATTGTGGGGATTGTGGTAACGCGTAGAAGCTACCATTCGATACACGACTTGGCACCAGATAGTCACGTGCACCTTCTGGGGTCGCACGGGTCAAAATCGGTGTTTCAACGTCCAGGAAGCCATTGTCATCTAGATAATTACGGATCAGGTTGGTCACTTTAGAGCGGAAACGCAAACGATCCAGCATTTCCGGACGACGGATATCCAGGAAACGGTACTTTAAGCGATGCTCTTCAGAAATATTGATATTTTCATCGTTCAATGGGAACGGCGGGGTTTCAGAAGCGGCAAGGACTTCGATCTCTTTACCCAAAACTTCGATTTGACCACTCACCATGTTGGCATTTTCTGTGCCTTCGTAACGGCGACGCACCCGGCCAGTAATTTTTAATACGAATTCTGAACGGGCTTTGTCGGCAGTAGCAAATGCTTCAGGGGTATCCGGATCAATCACCACTTGTACCAGACCATCACGGTCACGCATATCCAGGAAGATCACACCGCCATGATCGCGGCGACGGTGTACCCAACCGCATAATGTTACTGTTTGGTCAATTTGGGCTTCAGTTAAAGAGCCGCAATAGTGAGTTCGCATCATAGCGTAAAAAATCCAACTATATGGGGGAAGGAAGCGTATACGTAAACAGCGTACCGCCTGTAAATCAGCGATTATGCCTCTTTGCCGGGATCGTCACAAGAAGCAGATCGAAAAAGCGCGGAATCTTGGCTCAAAATCGGGGTTTTCTCAAACGATTGCAGCAGCATAACTATTTATTGAAATGTTATTGATAATGGATGGGTTTAATCATCCATCCGTTGATTACGATCTAAAAATAAAAACAGCAGGCAGCCGATAGTCATCACCATGAGCCAGCCTTGTGTAAAGGCATTGATGGATTTGCCGGTAAAGAAATAAGTATGGGCTGTCCAGAGTTCCGCTGGAATCTGGTGAGCATAATTCCAAAGTGAAAACAGGCTATAACTTAGAGATAAAAACAGCAGGATATAAAAATAATTTTTAATACGCGGACGAACGATAGTCGATTGTTGGTGCTGCTGATAATAACGCCAGCCCATCCAGACTAAAATGGGCAGGGGAAGTACAGAGCTGGCGATTTGTAGCACAAAATGTAATGGGTATTCACGCCCAACATGTCCAATCAGGGGAGCGGGTTGGCTTAAGAAATCATGAAAGGCAAAGGTTCGATTATCGACATGTGTTAGACCGTCCCAGATTAGGTGGCTAACATTACCGAGTAGAATAGCGAGAATCATACCTAATAAAAAAACGAGATAGGCGATGATGCCTTGAATTTTTAAGGGATCATCTAGGCCTAAAAAGCGGTAAATTGCGGGACGATAAATCATATACCACAAGGCAGAAAATCCCAGACCGATCCATAAATTAGGATAAATCAAGGATGACCACAGATGTGTAGTCTCATTGTCCGGGATAAATAAACGGATTAAATCAGGCACCATACAGCCAATTGCTAAAGCCGCGGTAGGTAATCGATAACGTGTTAGCTGAGCTAAAGGTGGTGCTAATACCACGTGGGAAAGCGTAAAGGGCATTTTTTTGTATGAGTTATGATTTGTATCCGATATAGAGTTTAACTTGGATTTAATGGTAATTTATTTATGAAAATGTTTTTTATTGCAAAAAAAAAGAAACGTTATAATATAACAAAAAATTTAAAACACTTTTTCCGAGTTTTGACCATGTTATTTCCTAAGAATATGTTAACGCTGTCGATTTTAGCGATTGCCTCGCAGGGGGCGTTTGCACAAGAGCCGGCAGAAACTACACAACAATTAGAAACCATTCAGCTGACGGCCCACCCATTGGTACAGACTGCTGCCGATTTTGCCGTGGCTGATCATGTGGTGGACCAGAAAACCTTGGCGCAGCGTGCGCCTACGATTGGTGATGCTTTAAGTGAAGAACTGGGTGTCTATTCCAATCAGTATGGTTCAGGTTCAAGTCGTCCCGTTATTCGTGGACAAGATGGTGCCCGGGTGAAGGTATTGCAACACGCTTCAGAAACTGCCGATGTTTCAACGTTATCACCCGATCATGCGATGATGGTCGATCCGCTTTTGGCCAAACAGATTGAAATTATCCGTGGTCCATCGACCTTGCTGTATGCAGCAGGTACCGTGGGCGGACTGGTCAATGTGACAGACAATAAAATCCCGACGCAAATGCCAGAAAATGGTTATGAAGGTCAGGCCGGATTGCGTTACAATTCCGGCAGTGATGAAAAATTGGCCTCTGCCGGGGTGACGCTAGGCTTGGGTGAGCAGGTTGCATTACGCGTTGAAGGTTTAAAACGCGAAGCCAATGATTATATTGCACCCGATTATATGCATGAGCACGAGGGTGAGCTAGAAAAAGAACGTCGTGTCGGCAATACCTTTGCCGAAGGTGAAACGCTGAATGTCGGCCTGTCCTGGATCCATGAACGTGGTTTTACTGGTATTTCTTATAGCAACCGTCAGGATCAATATGGTCTGCCGGGGCATAGCGAAGAATATCATGGCTATACAGTGGATTATTTGAATCAAAAATTGCAGCCACCTGCTGTAGGTGTTCCAGAAGAGGAGCATGCGGGTGGACCTTGGGTAGATTTAAAATCCGAGCGTTATGATTTTCGTACTGAATTGAGTCAGCCATTTGCCGGTTTTGAAAAGCTGCGTGCGCATGCCAGCTATACTGACTACGCCCATGATGAAAAAGAGGGGCAAAGTGTGGCCAGCCGGTTTGAAAGCAGCGGTTATGATGGCCGTCTGGAACTGGTGCATGTACCGCTGGCCGGTTGGGAAGGCGTAATCGGAGCGCAATATGGCCAGCAAAAAATTGACCTGAGTGCGCCCGAGGAACATGCAGAGGGTGAAACTGAGGAAGCAGGCCATGAAGAACATAATCACAATGTGCTGATGGCCAATACGAAGACTCAAAAATACAGCCTGTTTGCTTTAGAGCATAAGCAAATTGCTGATGTACATGTGGAACTGGGTGCCCGTCTGGATCATCAAAAGGTCAAAGTTGAGTCAGAACAAGATGACTATAGCGGTACAGGATTCTCTTATTCTGCGGCAGCCAACTGGGAGTTTGCACCCAATTACAAACTGTCCTTGGTCGGTTCGCATCAGGAACGTTTGCCACTGGCACAAGAGCTGTATGCTGATGGGTTGCACTTCGCGACCAATACCTATGAACTGGGCAATCAAAATCTAGATAAAGAGACCTCCAACAATTTTGAGCTAGGTTTACATTATGAAAAAGATAAGCTCGATTATCACGTGCATGTTTATCACAACTGGTTTGATGACTACATTTATGCACAAACCTTAGATCAGATCGATAACCTGCGCCTGGTACAATACACACAAGATCAGGCGCGTTTCTATGGGGCAGAAGCACAACTGGGTTATCAGATCACCCCAGACTACAAGCTGAGTGTATTTGGCGATTATGTGCGTGCCAAGATTGATACTGAAGGCAATGCACCGCGCATTCCAGCGGGACGTTTAGGTACCAAAGTCGATGCGGATTTTGCCGATGGCTGGTCCGGCATGTTGGAATACTATCATGTGTTTGACCAAAACAAGGTCGCGGCTTATGAAACTGAAACTCAGGGCTACAATATGGTGAATCTGGGCGTGGCTTATGCAGGAAAATATGCTGCCGACAAGGATTATCGCGTGTTCCTGAATGCCAATAATCTGCTCGATGATACGGTTTATCAACATGCATCATTCTTGTCGAATATCCCACAAGTGGGGCGTAATTTTACCATTGGTTTAGAGTTCGCTTTCTGATTTGATGGGAAGAGGAGATTTACTCACTAAATCACCCTTGAAAAATCAAGCAATAGAACCTAGCCTGACACCATCAGGTTAGGTTTTTTGTTATGCGTCTATTTCAACGAATTCACAAGCAACTCAATTGGCCACGACGCCGTTATCTCGGTGTCGTGATCGGTGCGCTGTCACTCGGCTATCTGGCTTCAGCCATTTACCATAGCTATAAACCCTTACCTGAGGGGCTCAATTTTGCTGGAAAACTCCGCCATGCCGAGGTGCAGTTTCTGGCAGACCAAACCTATATGGATGCCCGGGGACAACAGCAGCAGGATCAGCAGATCTTTGATGCGGTTTTCCGTCTAATTAATGAAGCACAAACCACGATTGTGCTGGATATGTTTCTGTTTAATCCTGAAGTGGGTAAATCTACCCTGCAACATCGTCCCCTGATGCAACAGTTGACAGATACCTTGCTTGCCAAACGCGAACAAAACCCGCAGATTGAAATCAAACTGATTACCGATCCGATCAATTCGGTATATGGTGGCATTGCGCCAGCGCAATATCGTCAGTTGCGTCAGGCCGGGATTGATGTGATTGAAACTAACCTGACGCCACTACGTGCTTCTAACCCATTGTGGTCGGGTTTTTGGTATTTGTGCTGTCAGGATGTGGGCAACAATCCGGAAAAAGGCTGGCTCTCCAGTCCGTTTGGTGCGGATAAAATCACCATACGCAGTTACCTGCATTTGTTTAACTTTAAGGCCAATCACCGTAAAACTCTGGTGGTAGATAGTGCACAAGGCTGGAAAACCCTGGTGACCTCGGGTAATCCGCATGATGGCAGCTCACGGCATTCCAATGGTGCTTTGCTGGTCACCGGCAATACTGCGATTGATGTGCTAAATACTGAACGTGCCGTAGCCCAGATGTCCGATGCTGATGTGCCGATGGTGATTGTGGGTGATTTTGAGGCGGAAAAGAGCAAGCCACAGGTACAGGTCTTAACCGAAGCTGCGATTTATCAAGCGGTACTCAATTTAATCGACACGGCCAAAGTCAATGAACAGATTGACTTGGCCATGTTTTATCTGTCGGAACGCCGTATTATCAAGGCGTTGAAACAGGCACATCAACGAGGCGTAAAGTTGCGGGTTTTACTCGATCCGAATAAGGATGCCTTTGGTCGGCAGAAAAATGGCATTCCCAACCGTCAGGTGGCTTCCGAGTTGCATGCAGCCGGTATCACGGTTCGCTGGTGCAATACCCATGGAGAACAATGCCATAACAAAATGTTGCTTAAACGTAGTAACACCCAGAGTGAATTGATCTTGGGTTCGGCCAATCTCACCGCACGCAATTTAAAAAATTACAATCTGGAAACCAACTTGCGGGTGATCGGTACTGCACAGGCACAAGTCTTCCAGGATGCCAGCGCCAATTTTGATGGCGCATGGTCGAATTTGCATGGCCGCCTGATCAGTGTTGAGTATGCGCATTATGCGGATGAATCTCGGGTCAAATACTGGATCTACCGTTTTATGGAGTGGTCGGGCTTATCGACTTTCTAGAATGAAACAGAAACAAAAAAGAGGTCAGGCAGGCCTCTTTTTATTTTCGGATCAAGTTGGCAAAAATGGCCGGGATGCCTTAACTGTTTCAAATTTTTTATGAAAAAATAATGAGATAGATCTATTTTTCTCCATTTTTTCTCCATGGCAAAGAGTTAAACTCACTGCACTACAAAAACAAGGAGAAATCCGATGAAAAAGATACTGATGTTGCTGACACTGGCAACCACATTCCTGGGGTCCACTGCTGCGATGGCAGATCGTAAAGATCATGATCGTCATGACGCTGAAAAGCAGCGTGGCGAGATGAAACATGAACATCGTGAGCACCACGATGACGATGACAAATATGGTGATGAGAAGCATTATAAAAAAGCACCGCCAGCACATGCAAAGGCCTGGGGACATGCATCACGCCAGTTTAAACAGGGTGAGCGTTTGCCTAAAGAATATCGTTCCAATCGCTACAATGTGACAGACTGGGAATCACGTAAACTGGATGCTCCACCCGCCGGTTACCGCTGGACAGAAGTGGATGGTAAATACTTGCTGGTTTCAGCGGCGAATAACGTGATTTCTAAAATTGTCTACGGTCGTTAACTCAGTCGGGTAAAGTAGATGGCCTAACAATCCAGGCAATAAAAAAGGTCAGTTGAAGCTGACCTTTTTGCTGTTTATTGCATTGGCGGAATCAGTTGATCCAGTTCTTTGGCGGAGAGTTGCTCCAGCTCGCTTAAATCGGTTTTGATTTTCCACTGGCTTTCATCTTCAACCGGATTCGGCAAACGGGCTTCAAGCCAGTCGCATACCACATCCGGGCTAAAGTCAGGATGGTTACATTGGATGACCCAGGCCAGAAAATCTTTGGCTTCACCATTCATGTAAGGTGGCGGAGAAACCGGCAGAAATTGGGTCGGTAAGCGTTCATTGGTCGATAAATAGTTGAGGACATGACCGAGTTCCTGCACGGTTTGCCAGGCCAGCGGATGGTTGACATCAATATGGAATTTGAACCACCAGGCATGCTCACCATCTGCACCATGCGCCACAATCCGTGCTTCCTGTACGCTGGGAACCTTGCAAAAAAACTGATAGAGCCGGTCAAAACTTAATTCAGACACAATGATGATCTCATCCTGAAAAATCGCATCTTAGCATATTCTCGCCGGAACGCTGCAAGCATGGCAGAAGCGGTCTGTTCAGGATGGGCCGAAAAATTTTACGTTGTGATGATTGCAGTTTTTTTGTACGGATTTTCCTCGTACACTGTTTTGATCGCAGCATTGCAATCCTGTAAGGAGGAGAGCAGTCATGTATAAAATTCTGACTTTGGCTGTCACAGGTTGGGCCTTGCTCAGTATGACAGCAGCGACTTGGGCCGATGGCCGTGATTGGGCCAGTTATCGTGGCGTAGAGCGCACTACATCGCATTATCGTCCACCGCCACGCTCGTATCATCCTGATCATGCCGGAACACGTGATTGGACGAATCGCTATCCGTATCAACATCAACATGGGTCTTACCAGTTCCGTTATACGCCCTCGACCCGCTACGAGTACCATTATCAGCGCCGTTTTTATCCGGGTGAACAGCTTCCTGTCCAATACCGCCATAGCCGGTATTACCTGGAGGACTGGCGTCATCATCATTTGGATGAGCCACCGCGCGGTTATCGCTGGATGATCATTGACGGTCAATATGTGCTGGTGTCTACGCCACATGTCGAGATTTCAATCATCCGTTAAGTAGCTAATCCATCGCTGCATGAGGGGCTTATTACACAAATTACAAATTGTTGCAGTGCACCGATTCTTCTTCATTATTTCTCCTTAACTGCCGGTTAATCTGAGTGCAATGAAGAATAAGGAGCAATCCGATGAAAAAAATCTTGATGCTACTGGCACTTTCCTGTGCAATGTTGGGATCAACCGCGGCAATGGCCGATCGTGATCATGGCCGTGATCACGATCGTGATAGCTGGGGACGTTATCATCAGGATGATCGTTACCGTTATAAAAAAGCGCCGCCACCACATGCAAAAGCTTGGGGACATGAATCGCGTCAGTTTAAACGCGGCGACCGTCTGCCAAGAGAATATCGCTCGAACCGTTACTATGTCACCGACTGGCGTTCCCGTGATTTGTATGCACCTCCATACGGCTACCGCTGGGCCCAAGTGGATGAGAAATACCTGTTGGTATCAACTGCCGATTATGTGATTAGCCGGATTGTATATGGTCGTTAATCGATAAGGCTGAATTTTCCAAAAGCAGGCGAATGGCCTGCTTTTTTATGCGTTTCATCTAAGCCAGTTCATCATCTTGTGGCCGTGGTGTGGCATCACTGGCTAAGGGTTTTTCATGGTGTTTGTCGCGAATCACTGAAGGATAATGCCAGGAGGCAAAGCGAACCACCAGAATGGCAAGCGCCAGAATCAGAATCGCACCGGTAATCAGGATTTGGTCCAGATCAGCCTTGTGGTCATGTTGAATATCGGAGATCAGCAGGCGGGTCAGTGCGGTAATGGCAACATAAATCAGAAAACGTACCGGCATGTGGTTGGTCTTGAAATAAATCCCGACCATGGCGCCAAGTTCCAGATAGATAAACAATAACAGGATGTCATCAATACTCGCGTACTGTTTGACGGTGAGGATTTCAAGCACCGTATGCACACCCGACCATGCCACCATACAGCCAATAATAAACAGGGCAATATAATGAAAACTTTCCACCGCATAATGACCAAAACGGTCGAGGAGAATTTCGATTTTTTCTAATCTGGATTCCGGCATAGCTTGACTCCTTTTGTGGTGGGTGATGATCTATCCCAATACAAGCAAATTTCATGCACAAAAAGAGAAAACCATCAAAAATAAAAAAATGCCTGAAGTTTCAGGCATTTTTTATTTAAAAATTAGGGGGGTAGCGCGTTAAGACTGGCGGGTAAAGAAGTCTTCGCTGAAATTCATAATCAGTTCAGCGCCGGCATTGATTTTGGCAATACGGCTTTCCAGCTCAGGCAAGATACGCTCGGCAAAGTATTGCGCCAAGGCCACCTTGTTATGATAAAAATCACCGGATTTGCCATGTGCAGTCGCGGCGATTCGCGCAAACATATAGGCAAAGCTGAGTAAACCCACCACATGCAGGAAATCCACCGCAACGGCATTGGAGAAATTGGCATCTTCCGCAGCCTGGTCAATGATAAATTTGCTGATGGCTTCCACTTCTGTCGCGGCATCCAGCGTAGCATCTTTGATAAAGTTCAGCTCATTGTCGAGGCCATTGGCGAAGTCGCGGATTTCGCTGATGTATTCCGTTAAAAAAACGCCATTGTTCTTGATCAGCTTACGGCCAATCAGATCTTGTGATTGCACGCCATTGGTGCCTTCATAAATTTGTGAAATCCGCACGTCACGGACACATTGTTCCATGCCCCATTCCCGGATGTAGCCATGACCACCAAATACCATTTGTGCATCGAGGGTGGCCTGAAACGCGGTATCGGTTAGATAGGCTTTGGCAATAGGGGTGAGCAGGGCCACGCGATCATTGGCCTTTTGAATGGCGGCTGGATCAGTCGAGAATTTGGTGATATCGAGCTGCTGTCCGACATACACGGCAAAAGCACGCGATGCTTCGTTATTGGCGCGCACATTGAGCAACATGCGGCGCACATCGCCATGTACCAAAATGCTATCTGCCGGTTGATCGGGATTCTTTGCGCCATCGGCACTGCGGCCCTGTAAACGGTCGGTCGCATACTGGGCAGCATTCTGGTAAGCAAATTCAGAAGCGCCGAGCCCTTGAATCCCCATGGATAAACGTTCATAGTTCATCATCACAAACATGGCGGCCAGACCTTCATTTTCTTTGCCCACCAGAAAACCTTTGGCGCCATCAAAATTCATGACACAGGTGGCAGAGGCTTTGATACCCATTTTGTGTTCGATCGAACCGGGACCAACCGGGTTACGCTCTCCGAGAGTACCATCAGCATTGACCAGAAATTTTGGCACGATAAACAGGGAAATACCGCGAGAGCCGGCTGGTGCATCCGGCGTTTTGGCCAAGACCAGATGAATGATATTGTCGGTCAGGTCCTGGTCGCCACCGGTAATAAAGATTTTGGTGCCGGTGATGCGGTATGAACCGTCTGCGTCAGGTTCTGCCTTGGTTTTGATAATGCCCAGATCCGTACCGGCATGTGGTTCGGTCAGACACATGGTTCCGGCCCATTCGCCAGAATAAATTTTTGGCAAATAGGTTTCTTTCTGTTCTTGTGATGCACAGCTGCTGAGTGCCATGCCCGCACCGACTGAAAGTAAAGGATACAGGGTGAAAGAGGGGTTGGTGGCCATCAGCATTTCATCGGCCAGCACGGTGAGCATTTTCGGCATGCCCTGACCACCCCATTCTGCATCTGCCCCCAAACCGATCCAGCCGCCTTCTGCATATTGGCGGAAGGCCGCTTTAAACCCGGCCGGTGTCGTCACGCTGCCATTCTGATAGCTGGCACCTTCTTCATCGCCACTACGATTCAAAGGTAAAGTCACATTCTGGGCGAATTTGGCCATTTCTTCCAGAATGGCAGTGGCGGTAGCAGCATCGAGATGCGCCAGATTTTCATTCGACTGCCAGAATTGTTCGGCATTAAATACGTCATTTAAAATGAAACGCATATCGGCAAGTGGTGCATTATAAATGGGCATAATTGTTCACCTGTGCTACATATCTGTAAGTATTTGAAATGGAATAAAATGTAAAAGTACCAGTGTTCTTTGTGTTTTCAATTTATCATTTATTTTATAAAAAAGGACGAGCAAAACTGATCAGTCCTTTTTTCATCTAAATCTTGCAGCGCATCATTCACTGTGCTTGCAAGGTGATTGGCTTAGAACGCAAAGTGCTCGGCATCCAATGCCATCAATGGCTCAACGCCTGTTGCCATCAGTGCCACATGCGCACGTGTACGCGGCAGCAATTTTGTGAAGTAAAAACGCGCTGTGCTGATTTTCGCCTGATAAAAATCGACTTCGCTTGTACCTTCTGACAGTTTGTGCTGGGCGACGGCTGCCATACGTGCCCATAAATAGGCCAGCGTGACATACCCAGAATAGAACAAGTAATCCACAGCTGCAGCGCCAATTTCATCTGGATTCTGTTGCGCACGGGCTGCGATTTTTTGCGTGAGTTCAGCCCATTCCTGATTGAGTGCTGTCAAGGTATGCACAAACTCCGCCATATCCGGCTGATCTTGATGTTTGGCTACAAACTGATGCATGATCTTGCTGAAATCACGCAGCATTTTTCCCTGGTTTTGCAAGACCTTGCGGCCGAGCAAGTCAAGCGCCTGAATTTCAGTCGTGCCTTCGTACAGACAGGCAATCCGGGTATCGCGGACAATCTGCTCCATACCGTGTTCGGCGATAAAACCATGTCCGCCAAAGACTTGTACGCCTTTGTTGGCGGCTTCCAGACCGGTTTCCGTCAGGAAAGCTTTAGCTACCGGGGTGAGGAGTGACAGGATGTTGTCGGCAAACTCACGGTCTTCGGCGTGTTCCGATTTTTCCACGATGTCTTCATATTGTGCCAGCATGTACACCAGCGCACGGCCGCCTTCAGCAAAGGCTTTTTGCGTCAGCAGCATGTTGCGGACAGCCGGATGGACAATGATCGGGTCAGCTTCTTTTTCCGGTGCTTTAGGACCTGAAAGTGAACGCATGGCCAGACGGTCTTTGGCATACGCCAAGGCACCCTGAAAAGAAGACTCCGAGGCAGCCAGACCCTGAATGGCTGTACCAATGCGTGCAGCATTCATAAAGGTAAACATACAGTTCAGGCCGCGATTTTCCGGCCCAATCAGGAAGCCTTTGGCCTGATCAAAGTTCAGGACGCAGGTGGCATTGCCGTGAATGCCCATTTTGTGTTCGATGGAGCCACAACGTACTGCATTGCGCTCGCCCAAAGAGCCATCGGCATTGATTAAAAATTTCGGAACGATAAACAGTGAGATACCTTTGGTGCCTTGCGGTGCATCAGGCAAACGCGCCAGCACAATGTGAATGATGTTTTCCGCCATGTCATGTTCACCGGCAGAGATAAAGATTTTCTCACCGGAAATGGCGTAACTGCCATCGGCATTCGGTTCAGCCTTACTGCGAATGATCCCGAGATCCGATCCCGCATGGGATTCGGTCAAGCACATGGTACCGGTCCATTCACCGGAAATCAGTTTGGGTAAGTAGGTGTTTTTTTGTTGTTCAGAACCATGGTGTCCCAAGGTGCGCATCGCGCCGTGAGAAAGTTCGGGATACATGCCCCAGGCCCAGTTGGCGCTACCGACCATTTCCGAGATGACAATCGCCAGAGAATTCGGCAGGCCTTGGCCGCCATATTGTTCGTCTGCAGATAGGGTCGGGAAACCGAGTTCGATATATTTTTGATAGGCTGCCTTAAACCCTGTTGGTGTGGTGACGACACCATCCTGCCAGTGACAACCTTCGCGGTCACCGATCTGATTGAGGGGGGAGAGCTCATTTTCACAGAAATCAGCAGCAGCTTCTAAGTATTGGTCAATCAACTCACGGCTTACGTTTTCTTGCAATGCCGGGAGTTGTGCATAATGATTTTCAGCATTTAATAATTCATGCAAAACAAATTGCATGTCACGTAAGGGTGCTTTGTATTGTGGCATATCGGGTTCCTCAATACTGGTTCACTCAACCAGCTTTCTCATATCCTAATCAACGATAAACGTGTCAAATGAAACAGATTTGCTCTGATACATCATGTCATCCGTTATAGCGTTCTCTCTCTGTTGACGCGATCTCTCTCGGTGACTCTAAAGTCAAAGATTGGCATCTTCTTCTTTGTAAGTATTTTGAGTATAAAGATTTTTATGGTGGTTGCATGGGATAAATGGTCAAAAAACGTAAATGCTTTGATGCAATGAAAAAGGCGCCGTAGCGCCTTGATCTCATCATTTTTTGCCAGTCTAGCGAGGGGGCTGGGTGTAATTTTGCATCATGGGTGACATATGCTGCATCATCGGCTGTTTCGGCTGGAATTTCAGTTCACAGCTGCCTTCAATCATTTTTTCACCCAGTTTCAGCTGAATGCTTTGCCCGGCTTTTTTCCCTTCGCAGGCTTTATGCATCTGTTCAAAATAGGCCCGATGTTCTGCATGTCGTTTTTCCCATTCCGCACGCTGCTCAGGGCTGAGGTTGCGATACTTCATATGATGTTGTTCATGCATGCCGGCCATCATCTCTGCACGCTCATCATCCGACATCATCTGCATGTCATGATGCATTCCATACATACTGTGTCGCATCCCGTCCCGTTCTGAGTGAGGCGACTGGCAAGCCGTTAAAGCGGTAAGGGTAAATAAGCTGGCGCCGAGCATTACGATTTTTTTCATTGTTTTCATAGGATTGTCCCTGATGCCAAGAGAGTGGGGGTGTTTTAAAGATTAAACAATAAAGATGAAGGAACAATGGAGAGTTTTTTAGTGCTGTTTGGTTACAATAATGAAGCAATCAACCAGAGAGTGGTCTTTTTGAAATTTCTTCGCGTTCCCATCGCCTTGCGTCTGTTTTTAACGGTCCTGCTGACGACCGTGGTGATTACTACGGTCAGTCTGGGGGTTTTGCACTGGACCATGCAGCGGAATTTTGCCCAGTATGTGGCGGATGTCGAAATGCAAAAGCTGGATCATCTGATCTCCAATCTGGCCGGAGTGTATGGTGCATATCAGGACTGGGGTAATGCGATTCAGGCGCAAATCCTGCAAATTGAAGGCAATGCAGCACCGGAAGATTATGACCGTCTGTCACGCTGGTGGTTGCGTCGTCAGTATGATATTGCCTGGCAGCAGAATTATTTCAATCAGCATACCTTGATGAATGTTTCTCCCACAACCGGAACATCCAATCAGCCTTTGCTGGATGAAGAAGAACTGCGTCTGATGGCACAAAACCTGCCTTCAGAATATCAGCCGTTTGAGGGGCTGGTTTTTCCGCTCAGCGCCAATGACCTGTTCCGGCAGGAGGGCAGAAAAGGCAATCCGGCAGCGAATAACCAGAATGGCGGTAAAAAACGTTTTATCCCGATTCCGGACCGTTTGGGCTTAAGTTCTCGTTTGTCTTTATACGATGCCAAACGCCAGTTTGTGGTGGGTGAACCGTCCAAAGAGCAGATGTCCTATCGTCCGATTGAGGTAAAAGGCAAGGTGGTGGGTTATCTAGGTTTGAAACCGGTGCTGAATCAGGATGATGCGCTGAGCATTAACTTTTTTAGTAACCAGAAACGCTATTTATTATTGGTCTACGCCTTTACCGTATTGGCCAGTTTGCTGGTGGCATTAATACTGGCCACTTCACTGAAGAAACCGATCCAGCGTTTATTGCAGGCCACGCGTGAGCTAACCAAGGGCAATTTTCAGCATCAAGTGCTGATTCAGCGTAATGATGAACTTGGTGACCTTTCCCGGGAAATTAACCAGCTGGCCGCTATTCTGGACCAGCATGAGCAGTCCCGCCGGCAATGGGTGGCAGACACCTCGCATGAATTAAAAACTCCATTAAGTGTGTTGCAGGCACAGATTGAAGCCATGCAGGACGGTATCCGCAAAGCGACCCCGGAACATCTGGAAGCGATGATGCGCCAGGTGACCAGCCTGAAAAAGTTAACCCTGGATCTGGCGGATCTGGCCCAAGCGGATGTGCAGCAGTTGAAATGTTATTTTTCCAGTATTGATCCCTGGCAGGTGATTGTGCAGGAAGTGGAAAATTTCAAACCGAAATTTGCCCAGGCACAGTTAACCGTTCAGCTACAGGGTGAAGGTGCGTTGTTACAACTGGATAGCGAGCGTTTTAAACAGATTATGGTCAACTTGCTGGAAAACAGTATCCGTTATACCGAAGCGGGTGGTGAAATCCAGATTCATACTGAACAATCAGCGGATGCATGGACGGTGTATGTCGACGATAGTCCGTTTGGTCTGGAAGATGCGCAACTGGCCCGTTTGGGCGAGCGTTTCTATCGTGTGGATGACTCGCGCACGCGCAGTACAGGGGGAACTGGCCTGGGGCTGGCTCTGTCGCGTAAAATTGCCGAAGCGCTAGGTGGTGAGCTCAGTTTCGATCATTCTCCTTTGGGTGGTTTGCGCTGCAAATTGACCTTTCCGAAACAAATCAAAGTATAAGGAACAGATAAAATGAAGCATGTGATGTTGGTGGAAGATGAGGTTGAGCTGGCTCAGCTGGTGCGCGACTATCTGCAGGCGGCTGGCTTTGAAGTCAGCATGTTTCATGATGGTCAGGAGGCTTATAACAGTTTTCTGCAACGCAAACCGCAGCTGATGATTCTGGACCTGATGGTGCCGCGTATGGATGGTCTGACCATCTGCCGTAAGGTGCGCGAGCAGTCAGATATTCCAATCATCATGGTGACGGCACGTACGGAAGAAATTGACCGGGTACTGGGCCTGAATATGGGCGCGGACGATTATGTCTGTAAGCCTTTTAGTCCCAAGGAACTGGTGGCACGTGTGCAGGCCGTGCTACGTCGTCTGGAACGTAAAATCGAACCGGAACAGAATGACCTATTCCGTATGGACAAAGCACAGCAGCGCATCTGGTATCAGCAAAAAGCCCTCAACCTTACCCCAACCGAGTTCCGTTTGCTGGAGTTGTTTTTGGAGCACGTGGGGCAGGTGTATTCGCGCGCGCAATTACTGGATCATATCAATCCGGACAGTTTTGATGTGGCAGACCGTGTCATTGACAGCCATATCAAGAATTTGCGCCGGAAAATTACCGAAGCCGCTGAAACCGGCAACCGCCATGAGTGGATTCAGGCGGTATATGGCATCGGTTACCGTTTTGAATATCCGGAAGATTAAACTGGAATTTTTAGGATGAACAGCTGACCTGAATCTCGGGCACATCACTCGGTAATGGTGCGAGATCCTCAGGCCGTTCCCGTTCTGGTTGTCGGGTAAAGGGCTGATTGAGCAGTTGAAACAGCCGGTCGACTTCGGAAAAATCATCTTGCTCTGCCAGCTCAATGGCACGTTGTGCCATGTGGTTACGCAGGATATAACGCGGATTGTGCTGGCACATGATCGCATTCAGTTGTTCAAGGTCCTGATGTTCGCGAATCTGCTGATACTGGCTTAAGAAACTGTCGAACTGACGGATGTCCAGACAGTCATCGCGTAAGGCAGAGTATTCCTGATTTTGCAAACGTAAAAAACTCTGGGTGTAGTCCAGTTGTTCACTTTGCAAAATACGTAAAAAAGCCATGCCACAGTCAAAACTGTCTTTATGGAAATCAGGCAAACCCATCTTGGCACACATGCCGGCTTTATAATGGCTAAGGAAGGTGGTCTCAAACTGTTCTAGGCATTGAGCCAGCTCAGCCTTAAATGATTCTTTCTGTTCGGTCTCGACCAGTGGCAACAGATTGTTCAGCCACACCCATAGATTCCAGTGGGCAATACTCGGCTGGTTCTGATAGGTATAGCGCCCCTGAAAATCTGAATGGTTGTTGATCCAGTTGGGATGGAAACGTTCCATAAAACCGTAAGGGCCAAAATCCAGGGTTGAACCGGTAATATTGAGGTTATCGGTATTCATCACACCGTGGGCAAAACCGACCAGCTGCCAGTGTGCAACCATGATTGCCGTGCGTTGAATCACGGTCTCGGCAAAGGCCAGAAGCGGTCGTTCAGCGTTCAAAGTTTCCGGATAATGCCATTCCATACTTTTTTGCGTGAATTCGTGCAGCAGCTCAGGCGCATACTGATTGATCCATTCAAAATGTCCCAAGCGAATATGACAATCCGATGTGCGCAGCATCATGGCACCGAGTTCCAGCTTCTCGCGTTGTACACCTTGATGGGAACTGGTAAACCCAACGGCATTACTCGAGGGTACGCCGAGTGCATTCAGGGCATGACCGCCGAGATATTCCCGGATCACGGAACGCAACACGGCACGGCCGTCGCCCATACGTGAATAGGGGGTGGTGCCAGCACCTTTAAGATGCAGGTCGATGGTCTGACCTTGTCGGTTCAATACCTGCGCAATCAGCAGACCGCGACCATCTCCCAGTTGTCCGGCCCATTGTCCAAACTGATGACCTGCATAGACCATCGCCAGACAGGGAAACTCAGTAAAAGTTTTTTGACCACTACAAATCTCAACCCAGTGGGCTTTTTCCTGCTCGGTCCATTGCAGCTCGTCTGCCAAGGCCGTATTGAAATGGCCAGCTTTAGGCAATTTTAATGGGACGGGAGACTGCTGATGATAGAGCTTGGGATTGAGACTCGTATAGCGCGGATTAAACTGCATGGCACTGGCAACAAGAGAGAAGCTGATGCTGCACTATAACAAACTTGCAGCAGGGGCTAAACGAGATTTGCGTAAGTAAAAGACAAAAGAAAAGCCCCAATTTTGGAGCTTTTTTAAGAATTTGAATTAGTTGGCCAGTTCACTCTTTTTAACATTACGCATCAGGATATCGAGAGATTCACGATGCTGGCCCAAACGCTGTTCCACCAGCTGGAATTCCACTTTAAGTTGATGGTCCATCTGATGAATTTTTTCTGCTACAGAAGCTTTTTTCGCCTGAATTTCCTGTTCTTTTAATTTGGCCCAGTCATTCAAAGTATGGGTAAAGGCATCATATTCTTGTGCTACACGCTGTTTCATTGCCAGCATGTCAGAATTGACATCATGCCCATAAATCGCCAGATCCTGTTCTGCGTATTTAAACTTCATCGCCAGTTCGGCTTTTTTAATATTGAAGCTTGGAATACGGCGCAGGTTTTTCGCAAGACCGATTTTTGAACAGCTCCAGATCAACCATTTGGTTGGGTCATATTGCCACCATTTCACTCCATTGCGGTAATCGTACTGGAAGATGTGATGGTAGTTGTGATAACCCTCACCCCAAGTTGCAATCGCCAGCCAGAAGTTGTCGCGTGCGGTATTTTCGTCGGTATAAGGACGTTTGCCCCACATATGGCACAAGGAGTTAATAAAGAAAGTTACATGATGGCTGATGATTAAACGCAGCAAACCACCCAATAACACCACGCCCCACAGATCACCTGTAGCCCAGCCAATCACGCCCAGAATCGCGACATGCACCAAAATCACTAAGGGCACATAATATTTGTGCTGGAACATGACCAGTTTATCATTCAGCAAATCTGGTGCATTTTTAAAATTCGGTTCGGCTGCCGGATAGTCACGCAGCATCCAGCCTAAATGTGCATACCAAAAACCGCGGTTGATCGAATACGGATCTTGATCAATATCATCCACATGACGATGATGGGTACGGTGACCGGATGCCCAGAACAGAATGCTGTTTTGTACCGCAAAGGTGCCGCCAAGCATCAGCAGGATTTTTAACGGTAACGCAGCTTCATACGCACGGTGCGCCCAAAGGCGGTGATAACCGGCGGTAATGCTCATGCTGCTCAGCGCTAACAAGAAAAATAAACTTAACCATGCACTGACGCTAAAATCGTGATAGTAGGCATACAGTGGAATCGTGATCAGTGCAACGATCGGTAAAAATACCAAGGCAAAAATCGCAATCCAGTTAATTGGGGCTTTGGGTAAGGGAGGATTCATCTCCAACAGCGCTCCTGGCAACCTTGAATCAAGGCATAAAGTGAAACTATACAGCTAAAGCATTGCAGCCTGTCATAGCTAAGCATTCGACATATTAGCATGAGTGAACAACCATTCACGATCATAATTATACAGTTGTATTGTATTAAACAATACAAGGTTTAGACCTAGGTTTAATGGGTTTTATCGACTGTCTAACACGGATTAACCCAAATCGGCGATGGTTTAAAAATAACGAGATGCCGCAGGTTTGATGAATAAAAAATGCTCTCAAAGAGGTAAATATTTTCCTCAATTTTTCATCCATTCATTTATTTGTTGATTTACATTAGGATTAAGTAAAATGACAAGGCGTAACATCTCATCATTCAGGCAAACAGATTTTATCTTAATCGAGTGTAAGACCCCCCACCGATAGTCAGGTGGGGGATATAAGCGAGTGGCGAAAGCCATGAAAAAATCTAATGTTTTTGTTGGTTTTTATCGCTTATTTTTGATAAAATTCAAACATATTAATTCCTTTATAAACAATGAGTTAGTGAAGATTTCACAACACTACAAATTTAGGCTTTTGCCTAATCAAGAACAGGAAATATTGCTTAACCAAGCAATAGGTTCTGCTCGTTTTGTGTGGAATCAAATTCTCGCTAAATCATTTGAAATGTTCGCTAAAGATGAATTTATCCGCTATGAAACGATTGAAAAAACTTAGTACCCCTCAAAAAAACACCTGAGTTTTCTTTTCTTGGTGATACATATTCAGCTTGTTTACAACAAAAAATCCGTGATC
>JAJUIK010000017.1 GCA_029267635.1 Moraxellaceae bacterium
CACCGCTGCGTTTTAATGCGCTGTCCGGTTTTAATCTGGAAGTGGTGGAATACGTCACAGCAGAACAATCGAATTAATTGATAACCAACTGAATAAAATAGAGGTATTTATGGCTATTCGCCGTATTGAAGGTTTATTGCACCTCGCGAGCGTCTGTCCGAAACCGGTCGGGTGGAAAATGGTGCCAGCAGCTTAAGCCGGGCTTCCAATTTTATGCAGTTTACCCAGGATATTATGCCTACCTCACGGGTGGTTTATCATTCGATTATGGGCAATAAGCAGAGGACGACGGATCAGGCTCGGATGACCGATGGTATTGTACCGTATCAAAGTTCGCATCTGGACCATGCGCAATCGGAACTGATCATTCAGGGCGGACATTCGATTCCAGACCACGCCCGAGGCAATCTTGGAATTACGCCGGATTCTGCATCAGCCTTTGCAAGCCAAACCATAGTCAGTACACGGTTGCAGGCTGAGAATCTCGCCCCAAGCGATTTATAACCAGTCTGCCTTGAAGTGTATCTGCTCTGGATTCCATCTGGTTACCTGATTGTTTTTCCACCTCAGGGAGCAATACATCGCTTGGCTGGATGGACGCGTAGCCTCCTTAAAAGAATTTATGCAACAAAACCTTTCTTGAGCCGGCGTTCGTGTTACTGGCGCGTTACCAGACCATGTTTTGGTTGCAAAGATTGCATCAAATACGCACACCGCTTTACGCAGCTTCATGGAGAATTCATAAAGTAACGTTCATCTACCCTAAGGAAGAAGTGAGATGCCTCCATGCTTAAAAATGGCTGAGAGAATTTATCAGAGTGTAAAGGAAAAGAAAGGGTTTACAGATGATCCGGTTGAAGACTTGAATAATTTGATGAGTGAACTGAGAAATTCAATTAAAGGGACTGAAATCAGGCTGGCATGTAACTATATCGATTTTGCCGAGTTGATGGTAAAACCGGTGCAGGAATCCAAACTCAAATTGGATTTGAGCCTGATTCCCAAGAGTCGTAATTCTCAGGAGTTTATTTTGTGGTTGGCAGCCTTTATTGAAAAAATCACCATCAATGAGCAAAAAGAACCGGCACCCATCCGTAGCCGTAACTGGATGAGTTTGCCGGCTTATGCGTATGAAGAAAACGAAACGCCATCAACACCGGTGGAAAATAATGGTGAGGAAATTATTCAGTACTTTAAGAATAAGTAAGGCTTTATTATATTTTTGATTGAAGTGGTATTTATTGGATTGTTGTTTAATTATTAAATGAAATGTGGTATTTAAACCTGGTTTTTTATTTTATTAGGGGGCATATTCATATATTAAATTTCTTTGTCTTCTATAATTTGGATAATATTTTTGGTTATGTCATTGAGCAGGCTTTTGAGTTTGTTTTCTGGCAATCCGGTAAAATAGCAGCGAAAATTATGCAGTCGGTTTTGGTACCAGATTGAGTAAAAAAATGTACCGACCGGTTTTTCTTTGGTTTCCGAGCCACCTTTTTTTAATAGTCCTGTACAGGCAATATACAAATCGGCGTTAAAGAATCTTTTGCCTTGATGGATCATTTCCTCTGTGACGGGCATGGATTCAGCCGTATATTTTTCAATAAGTTGCTGGGAAATTCCCAGCACGTTTTCTTTGACCTTGAGGTCATAACAGACCAGACTCCCGATGAGAATTTTTCCGGAAAAAGGACTGAGCGAGAACTGATAAGCCAAATAACCCGCCGAAGCACTTTCAAAAAAAGCCACCTTGATCTTTTTCTGGGCCAATTGTTCACAACACTGATTAAACATACGCAATCCTGGTCTTATTGTTTCTAGCATAATGATTTTTTAATGAAGGGGAAGTTTATATTGTTACCGCTGTTTATTTATTGTTGTGAATTGATGAGAAAAACATGGTTTTAAGTTTGGTATAGGTTAATTAAATAAATTAATTCAAAAAGTAAATGTGTAAACCCTGTTTTTGATTTAATAATTTGAATTTTATATATATTATGAATTGATGCCAAGATTGATTAACCTGTTTTCACAAAAACCCTATAGGTATCAATAAAAGCTCACGTAAGGTATTTCTATATTTCTAATTCGGAGAATAGAAATGACCATGATTGTCAAAGACAGGTTATTAAATATAATACAGGGACAGCATAATAGTTATCATGAACTGATGGTTTTCTTTTTGGACCCGAATGTTTGTGAATATGAAAAAGAAAAAAAATCAATCAATTTTCTGAATAAAGAACTGAATAGCCTGGATTTACAATCAGTTGAATTTCCGGCAGATCTCACGCAGATGCAACCATGGTTTCTGCTGGAGAATCAAAAAATCGGAGCACAATATCAAGATTATTTGAGCCGGCGTGAGCTCGGAGGCGGACGGGAATATTTTCATCATATTGGCGAGGCATTTGAGTTTCTAATCAAAATTGCACCGATCAAAAAAGTGGATGGGGCGTGGTTGTATCGTGCGCTGCAATACTGGAATGATCCTGTTTTTCATGAACTGATCCTGATCTATCTGGAAGAGCTGGGCCTGGGCCGGAAAAAATCCAACCATGTCTGTATCTATGATGATCTGTTGCGGATGCTGGGCTTACAGGATTGCGATTTTATGCTGGAGGATGAGTATTATCATCATGCTGCAGTCCAGCTGGCCTTGGCTTATGCACCACCGGAATTGCTCCCCGAAATCATCGGCTTTAATTTAGGCTATGAACAATTGCCTTTGCATTTGCTGATTACCAATGTGGAACTGGGCGAACTCGGTATCGATGCGAAATATTTTAATCTGCATATCACCATTGATAACCTAGATAGTGGCCATGCGCATAAAGCGATTCAGGTACTCGACAAATTTTCTAATAAATACAAAGATAAAGATCTTTTTTTTACTAAGTTAAAGCGTGGTTATGCGCTGAACCAGCAGGGGATGACCTCAAGCAAAATTATCCAGAATTTAAATACCGAACAGATGGTTTATAAAATTTTTAAAAGAAAAGCCCAGATCGGCCAGTTCATTCATCAGGATAAATCCCAGTTTGGCCATCAATCAATTAATCAGTGGCTTGCCCATCCCGAACAGATTGAACCATTCATCCAGCACCTAATTGAGAAACAATGGATTCAACTCAACAGCGATCCTGAACACAGTCCATTCTGGCGCATGATCAGTCATGAAGACGGCAAAATGTATGGTGTCTTTAGCCAGGCAGAAAGGCAAATGATTCATGACTGGATGGCCGGGGATAGTTCACATTGCAGCACTTTTCTGCCTTATGACAGCCTGATCAATAATGATCAGCATCTGCATCCCTACCTTTGTGACTATTTTGCCGACAGTGAACTGGAATGCCTGCAGCGCCGGGTCGATCAGGCCGGCAACCTGGCCTATAAAATTTGCAAATTGATTCCTTTCCTCGCCCCCGGTGTGCATCACAAAAGCATTGGCCTATGGAGTACGCAAAAGTGTGTGGAATTCTTATTTCCCTATCTGGTGCAGCAACCGATGGCCAAACAGGGCCTGAATTCTAACCCATGACCCATTGAGCACCCTTAACCCATTAAAAAAGGTAATCCTATGAAAAATAAAAAACCAGCAGAAAACAAAAATCACCCAACTCAAAAAAGCGAGCAGCTGGATCAGTTCCGGGTGGATGCGACGGATCAGGCCTTGACCACCAATCAGGGCGTCAAAATTGCCGACAACCAGAATAGTTTGCGAGCGGGTATCCGTGGCTCGACGTTACTGGAAGATTTTATATTGCGGGAAAAAATTACCCATTTTGACCATGAACGGATTCCGGAACGTATCGTACATGCCCGAGGCGTAGGGGCACATGGTTATTTCCGTGCCTATCCCGGCAATGAACGTTTTACCAAGGCCGGTTTTCTTACCGATCCGGAGATTGAAACGCCTATTTTTGTGCGGTTTTCGACAGTACAGGGACCGCGTGGTTCCGCCGATACGGTACGTGATATTCGCGGTTTTGCCATCAAATTTTATACTCAGGAAGGCAACTACGATCTGGTCGGCAACAATGTACCAGTGTTTTTTGTGCAAGATGGCATTAAGTTTCCCGATTTCGTACATGCCGTCAAACCTGAGCCGCACACCGAAGTACCGACCGGCGGATCGGCACATGACACCTTTTGGGATTTTGTCTCACTGGTGCCGGAGTCTGCGCATACCGTGATCTGGGCGATGTCAGACCGTGCGATTCCCCGTAGTTTACGTGCGATACAAGGGTTTGGTGTGCATACCTTTCGTTTAATCGATGCACAAAACAAAGCGCGGTTTGTAAAGTTCCATTGGACACCAAAACAGGGTTTACAGGCGTTGCTATGGGATGAAGCACAAAAACTTTCCGGCAAAGATCCGGATTTTCATCGCCGCGATCTGCATGATGCGATTGAACAAGGCATGTATCCAGAATGGGAACTCGGGGTACAAATTGTCGAAGAAGAAGATGAAATGAGCTTCGATTTTGATTTGCTCGATCCGACTAAAATTATTCCGGAAGAACTGGTGCCGGTGACGCCTCTGGGCCGCTTTGTGCTGAACCGGAACGTGGACAATTTCTTTGCGGAGATTGAACAGGTGGCCTTTTGTCCGGGGCATATTGTGCCGGGGATTGATTTTACGAATGACCCCCTATTACAGGCGCGTCTGTTTTCCTATACCGATACCCAGCTAAGCCGTTTGGGCGGGCCGAATTTTCACCAGATTCCGATCAATCAGCCGGTTTGTCCCTTCCACAATAATCAGCGCGATGCCATGCACCAGATGCGGGTATTTCAGGGACAGGCGTCCTATCAACCCAACTCGATTGATGACAACTGGCCGGTAGAGACACCACCGGCAGCAGCCCATGGTGGTTTTGAAAGTTATCAGGAACGTATTGACGGGCATAAGATCCGCCAAAGAAGCGATTCATTTTCCGATCATTTCTCACAGGCGCGTCTGTACTATAAAAGTCTGTCCGCGCATGAACAAAAGCATGTGGTGGATGCCTATACCTTTGAGTTGGCCAAAGTGCAACGTCCGCATATTCGTGAAAGGCAGGTACAGGAAATCCTGGCCAATATTGACCTCGAACTTGCGCAGCGCGTTGGACATAACCTGGGCATTGAAGTACCTGACCGGACCGCTGAATTTAAAAAGTCAGCAATACAAATGTCGGCCAAACTGTCGATGCAAGCCTTTATGCCGCAAGATATTCAGGGACGTAAAATTGCAGTGTTGATTCATGATCAGGTACAGCTTGAGAATCTTGAACGGATCAAGAACTGGGCCAGTCAGGAAAAGGCCGTGGTGCATTTGCTGACCCCGACGGTTGCGGCGGTCAAAGATGCGAAAGGTGGCATGATTCCTTCCGATGGCATGCAAAAGGCGGAGCCTTCAGTTGCCTACGATGCCGTGATTATTGCAGATGGCGAAAATCTGCAAGAAGTCACCCAGGATGGGGTGACTCGCCATTATCTGCTCGAAGCCTACAAGCATTTAAAACCGCTGGTGTTCTTGGGAGATAAATCGGCATTATTTAAGCAACTCGGTTTGACGGCCGATGCAGGCACCTTGCAGCAAAATGATTTTATACAGGTGGCGGAACAATTCAAACAACTGCTGCTAGAGCATCGTGTCTGGTCCAGAGAACCTGCGGCCGCTGCAATTCCGGCTTAATCTGATGCATTGAAAGCTCCCGCAGGGAGCTTTTTTAAATTCATTTTTGAACTGGGTATTCTCAACAGGGTATTTCAGTATCTTAAAGAGGTATTTATCGCAAAGAAAATTATTTTATTATCGTTATAAAGTCATTAATTATTCTTCTAAAGTCTATTTTTATTTTTATCCGGAAAAACATTATGCACTGGCAGTAATTTTAACCAGTACCAGAGCAATCCGTTCAATATGGGTATAAGCGGGTTGTTCTAATTCCTCGCCAAATACATCCGGGTCGATTTCTTCATAATTCCATTGAAAACCCGGATAATCCTGCATCAGGTTTTGCAGGGCAATGAAGAATTTATTGCCTTGCTCATGAATGGCAATGCCTGTATATAAAAAGAGATGGCCTGATGAATGCAGTCGGGGAATGCCCTGTTTTAAAATGTGAAAGGCTAAATCTGTCCCATCCATTTCATTTCCACCATGTCGATATTGCCGCTCATGCCGATCCATTAAATAGGGTGGATTGGCAATAATCAGGTCAAATTTTCCGGTCAGATTTTTAAATAGATTACTCTGCAACGGATAAATATGGTTTAAGCCTGCAAAATGGCTATTGATATAACTGTAAAATAGGGCCTTGGGATTAATATCGGTGACCAGAATTTCTGAAATTTCCGGATAATGTCTGGCCAGGGTGACGGCAGCAGAGGATGCTCCACAACAGAGTTCCACCGCACGGCTAAAATGATGCGGCACAGTGCTGAGATACTGGTTCAGATGATAAGCAAAACGATAGGTATCCGGGCCAAAAAATACCGCATCCTGCTCCAGTGTCGGAAAAGCCGAATGAATAAAAAGGTCCTGTCCCAAGGACGCCACGCGGATCTGGCTGCGCCATTGTTCCTGTTCTAAGCGGATCAGTTGCGCCTCTTGCAGGCGGCTAAATACTTCCGGATCCAGTGCGTTGGCTTGGAAGGGTAAATTCCAGCCAAAAATATCGCGCAAGCTTTTGCCGAGGGTTCCTTGTTGTTGTTTTCTGTGCAAGATGCGCTGATGCGATAAAGGTGTGATGACAGTAAATTGATATTCTTGTGCTTTCAGACACTTGAGCAAGCTCACCAGAGCTTGCTGTTGTTGGGTCTGTGGTAGATCAATGCTCTGGTTCATGTCTGATTTCCCGATTCTGATAGGATGAATTCAACCATTGACGATTTCACCGCCATTGACATGGATAACCTGACCACTGATATAACTGGCGTCATCTGAGGCTAAAAACAGATAGGCAGGCGCCACTTCACTGGGCTGTCCCATTCTGCCCATGGGGGTATGCTTGCCAAATTCGGCCACGGTTTGGGCATCGAAACTGCTGGGAATTAAAGGTGTCCAGATCGGGCCAGGCGCCACGGCGTTCACCCGGATGCCTTTTTTCTGTTTTAGCAAGTTGGTGGATAAACTGCGAGTAAACGTCGTGATCGCACCTTTGCTGCTGGCATAATCTATCAGTTCATCATGGCCGCGATAACTGGTAATGCTGGTGGTGTTAATAATGCTATCGCCTTCATGCAAATGCGGCAGAACTTGCTGGGTCAGGTAAAAGAGCGCAAAGAAGTTGGTTTGAAAGGTTTTTTCCAGCTGACTGTGATTAATCGCGCTGAGATCGGATTGCGGATATTGCACGCCGGCATTGTTAATCAGAATATTAATATGACCAAAAGTTTTTAATGTTTGCTCCACACTCTGCTCGGCCATCGCGAGATCATTGATATCGCCTTGCAATAACAAACATTGCTGACCTTCATTTTCAACCAGCTGTTTGGTTCTTTCAGCATCCTGCTGTTCTTGTAAATAAATAATCGCAATATCCGCACCTTCACGGGCAAAAAGAACCGCAATCGAGCGACCAATGCCGCTGTCTCCACCACTAATCAATGCGACTTTTCCCTGTAATTGATGGCTGCCCTGATGGTTTTTTTTAATGATTTCAGGCTGAGGATGCATCTGTCCTTGTTCACCCGGTTGTTGTGCTTGGGTTTGTGCCGGTGCAGACGTCGGATAATGGTTTTTGCTGTCGTGGTTATTGTCCATATTTATTTGCCTGTTTATTTGCTTAATTTTTCGTTTGACCCTATAGAGAGCTGAATCAATAAACGCGATGATGCTATGAAAAACTGTACAGTTGAGTTGCTAAATGGTTTTGATTGGTTTTTTTTGTAGTCTTAGGTATATGAGTGTAAGGAAATATAATCATTTTATAGAAGTGTTTAGATTGGACATTTATTTCTGATTTTCTGAATATTTTATTTTAATACTGTGGTTGTTTAATCTGTATTGTTCTGCTTGAGTAAGAAATATAAGCATAATGATAGTATAAGTTGATTTTTTATTGACTGATTATTTTTTGGTTGAATGAGATTTCTTTAAATAACCTGTTGTTATTTTATTTTTCTGATTATTTATAGATACATTCCAAACTAGTGATACAAAGCGGCGCTGGGTAAATTATTTTCTATCTTTTATCGTTAAATCTGTCCGAGATGAATGACAAAATATAATTTATAAAAGGAAGATAGAATTATGGCTAATCAAGATACCCGATATGATGATCAAGATAATAATTCAGGCACTTCAAATCGCGGATTTGCCAGTATGGATCCGGAACGCGTCCGCGAAATCGCCAGTAAAGGTGGCCGTGCAGCCCATGCCAGTGGCCATGCACATGAATTTACCTCAGAAGAAGCACGAGAAGCAGGTCGCGCGGCCCATGCCAGCGGTCATGCACATGAATTTACCTCAGAAGAAGCACGTGCTGCAGGTGCATTAAGTCATAAAAATGATGACCGTTATGGCCGTGGTCGCAGCCGTGATGACGATGATGATAATCGTGGTCGCAGCCGCTCAAGCCGCAGCCGTGATGACGATGATGATGATCGTGGTCGCAGCCGTTCAAGCCGTGGCCGTTATGACGATGATGATCGTGGTGGCCGTTCAGGTGGCCGCAGCCGTTACGATGATGATTATGATGACCGCCGTTCCGATCGAGGCCGTAGCCGTTATGACGATGACGACCGTGGTGGCCGTTCAGGTGGCCGCAGTCGTTACGATGACGACGATGACCGGGGCAGTTACCGTTCAGAGAGTCGAGGCCGTAGCCGGGATGACGATGACCGTGGCGGCAATCGTTCAAGCAGTCGCGGACAGGGTGGCTCGGGGCAAAGACGTGATGAATATGGTCGTTTTACCCGCGCATAAAACAAGATATTAACATTTAATCTTATTTTTAAATTTTGTTGGCAGCCCGATTCTTTTCAAAAAGAGTTGGGCTGATCTGCGTTGTGGAAATTGGTTAATAGTCATGTTGTGCAGAGTCAACGTGCCTTGAGAGAGCGGGCTAAAATAATATTGGGGGTGATTTTATATTTTTGATGTAAAAATGTTTAATATATAACACCTTAGAAAAACTGTCAGGATGACTGATGCACACCCAGGCTCACGAAATCGTTCAACTATTTCAACAGCAGCTTTATCCACTTTCTGAAAAACTGACAGAAATGCTGAATGAACATTTTTCCCATCAGACGGAGCGGCGGGGATGTGGTTTTACCCAGGCAACACGTGTCCTTGCAGAGTTTATTAATGTTTCTCGTGATCCTCAGGAACTGCATGACCTGAAACTGTTCAGCAACTATGAAGATCAGACCTTAAAAACCCTGCTGAAGCATGGCAAGCTCAGTGATTGGCACAATCTGGATCAAAATCAGCACGCGACGGATCTCATCTCACAAAATACCATCGGCTCTACAGTCGATCCGAGCAAGGACATGCAGTTTCAGGCACAACTCAGGCAACTGGCTCAACAGGCTGAAAAAGAAGAAAGCAAACTGTTACTGCAAATGATCGCCGATATTATTTTACCTAAAAATCCGGCAGCTACGGGTCTGGTCGAGTTGCCCGCCTTGACCGAAAAACCGAAAGTGGGTTCTTGCCCTATGGCAGAAAACTTTTTCCTGAAAATTGCACATGGTCGTATTCTCAGAAAAGGCGCAATCAATATTATTGTTGATCAGGACAAGCAACCTTTGTTACTGGAAAAATTGAATATGGGCGATGACCATTCCTGTATCAGTTTAAAACCCCTATTAATGAATGGGGTCTGTTTACCTGCTGGGTCACTATTTTCAGTGAATTATGATGCTTCCGTCATTCAAAACAAAACCGAGAACCAGAATTTACCGGGCTTTGTGATTCCCTATAGCGAAATTCCGGGTTTTTGGTATTTGCGTTTAACCACGCTTGCCGTCTCCCCGGAGAACCGTGCGCGAACCTTTAGTACACATTTCCAGCAGCAAATTGCCAATGGTTTATTTAGCCCTGAAACCACGTTGTTGCAACAGCTTGCCGATATTGCTTCAGCACAGATCCGGAGCTGAACATGCTACAGGTTTGTTATTCTCCGCACTATTTTGCCACCACGCATACCAACAGCATGGAAAAACTGGTGGCTGTGGCCAATGCCTTACAGCCTACAGGCCGTTTTCAGTTTCATGAACCGCAACCGATTGATCTGGAAATTCTTAAGCAACTGCATGACCCGGTGTATGTCGAGGCCTTTGACTGTGGTGAACCGAAGAAATTAGCCACCTTTCAGGGTTTTAAACAGTGGAACACCCAGTTAAGAGACGCGATTTACCGTATTAATGCCGGGCAGATCCAAGCGGCAGAACTGGCCTGGCAACATCAGATTTCAGCCAATATCGCGCAAGGTTTTCATCATGCCCATTATCAATGCGGCGTGGCTTTTTGTACCTTTAATGGTCTGGCCTTAATTGCCCAGCAATTTCCAGATAAAAAGATTTTTATTCTGGATTGTGACCAGCACGGTGGCGATGGTACCGCCGAATTTACTTTAAGACTGGACAACCTGTTTAATTTCAGCATTTTTGCTTTAACCTCGGGTTGCCGCAGTTATGCACGGGCCATCGCCAGGCAGATCCAGAAACAGCATGGAACGTTTTTGCAATATCGTGAAGCGATTGCGGAGGCCTTTGCCAAGGCAATCGACTGGCAGGCCGATTTAATCGTCTATCAAGCCGGCATGGATTGCCATCAAAATGATCCTTGCGGTTCGCCCTGGTTGAGCACTGAATATATTCGGCAGCGCGATGAAATGGTTTTTCAGCTGGCAAAGCAGCATCAAATTCCGCTGATGTTTGTGTTGGCGGGCGGTTATCAGGCTTTACCGGATTTGGTGGACTTGCATGCTGGCACTTTTCATATCGCCCATCAGGTTTATTATGGAAATTAGAAGGCTTTACTCTTACTACCTAAAATATCAGCCTAAATTCAAGCAATACATTTAATTGATATGTTGTGCATTGTTTGAGTACGTGAGTTAAAACAGATTGCACAATGAATGGTTGACGGCCGTTTTCGTGGACCTATTGATCAAGATAAAATGGCGTAAAATTTTGAGAATGCTAATATTCAGGTGAAAGGCTCTGTTTCTAGCGAGCAAACTTTCATACCGCCATTCAATATAAATTTAAGCCAGTACCGATAGAATTTACCCTTATTAAAATGAGTGACCTGCTGGAGATGCGATGTCTATACAACATTTCAATGAAGATACGCATGAAGACGATTTAATCAGTCCGGAACAACGTGCTCAAGCCGCCAGTAAAACCACCTGGGTGAGCGTGTTTGTCAACCTGGTTTTATCCATTTTCCAGATTGTGGTCGGGATTTTTGCCAAGTCGCAAGGTCTGGTTGCCGATGGTATTCATACGTTGAGTGATTTGGTGGCTGACTTTATTGTGCTGTTTGCCAATCATCACAGCCAGAAAGATGCTGATGATGACCATCCTTTTGGCCATTACCGTTTTGAAACGGCCGCTTCTTTTATTTTAGGGTTGCTGTTATTGGGTGTCGGTGTGGGCATGCTGATCGTAGCCACCCAGAAAATTATCAATCCGGAACAGATTCCCCAAGTACAGACGGTTGCGCTGTATATTGCCATGTTGGCTCTGGTCAGCAAGGAATTATTATTCCGTTACATGCTGAAAATCGCCAAAAAAGTTAAATCCAGCATGCTGGTCGCGAATGCCTGGCATGCCCGTTCTGATGCTGCGTCATCGCTGGTGGTGATGGTGGGTATTGGCGGCAACCTGCTGGGTTATCCCATTCTGGATCCAATTGCGGCGTTGATTGTCGGTCTGATGATTATCAAGATGGGCTGGGAATTTGGCTGGGAAGCGTTAAGTGATCTGATGGACCGAGCGGCTGATGAGCATGAAATCACTGCAATTGAGCAGACCTTTTTGTCTACCGAGGGTATTCTGGGCGTGCATAATATCCGTACCCGTAAAATGGGCGATATGATTATTGTGGATGCTCACATTGAGGTGGATGGAACACTTAACGTGCGCCAAGGCCATGATATTTCAGTGAATGCAAGAAACCGGGTGATGCAAAAGCATCGTGTGATTGATGTCATTACCCACATTGATCCTGTTTAGTTGTTAGCCTACTTGTTTTTTTGCTGTTGATCTGGGCGCTAGCTGCGTAAAAATACTGAACAAGAATATGAAGCCTACCACGTTGCAGAGTTGCGCTACTTGTATGCGTGACGTCCTCTTTTAACCGGAACTGGAGAAGCTTATTGCGTGCTGTCCGCTATAAATATGTCGTGATGATTGTGCTGCTCATGCTTGCAGTCGGTTTTGCGCTCGTTCGCTGGTGGCAGGGACCGCTGTTGCCGGGTTATAGCATTGCATCGATGCCGCTGGTGCAAACGGTGGTGGCGACCGGGCGAGTGGTGACCGTATCGCGTGCTCAGGTAGGCAGTGAAATTACCAGTGTGGTACTTGAGCGCCGTGTACAGGAAGGGGACCGCGTGGCACGAGGGGATGTGCTGCTGGTACTAAAATCGGATGAGATTGCTGCTCAGGTCCGCCAGGCCGAAACTGCACTGAACGAGCTGGTAACCAGCACACGCCCACAAGCAGCAGTGGATTTAGCGAATGCCAAAGTACAGCTGGAACAGGCGCGCCGTGAAGCACAGCGCAGACGTAATCTGACTGAACCCGGCATATTGTCGACCGAAGAAAAAGAGCAGGCCGAGAAGGCGGAGCGGCTGGCACGTAACAATTTTGAGTCGGCACGCTTAAGAGCAGCAGCACTGGCACCTGGTAAAGTTGAAGAGACCCTGCTGCGTGAGCGTCTGGCTGCGCTACGGGCACAACTGGCGAAAACGCAAATCCGTGCTGAAGTGGCCGGTACTGTACTCACCCGCAATGTAGAGCCAGGTGATCTGGTACAGCCCGGCCGGACCTTGCTCACCATCGCGCTCGATGGCAGTACGGAAATCCGCGTACCGCTCGATGAGCGAAATTTACCCCAGCTTGCATTGCAGCAAAATGCAGCCGTCATTGCTGATGCCTATCCGGATCAACCTTTTCCAGCCCGTATCAATTTTATTGCCCCGAGCATTGATCCACAGCGTGGTACCGTGGAAGTCCGCTTGGCAGTTGATCCGGTGCCTGAGTTTTTGCGTCAGGATATGACCGTGTCGGTAAATATTGAAACAGCGAAACGTGAGCGGGCACTGGCCATCCCGAACGATGCTTTAGCTCGTGTACAAGGCAACCAGGCAGTGGTCCTGCTGGTAAGGGATGGCAAAATACAACGTCAGCAGATCACTTTGGGCTTGCGTGGTTTGGCCATGTCGGAAGTCACTGCGGGGTTAAAGGCCGGTGATCATGTGCTGGCCGATGCTGAGTCCTCATTAGTTGATGGCACACGGGTACGCTTGCAGCAAGAAAAAATACCATTTGCTCAGCCTGCCAATGATGCAAACAGCAAAAATGAATTACCGGTGAAATTCGATTGAAAAAAATTTTCGCGCGACTCTGGATTGAATGGACCATCGCGGTCAGTTTTTTGCGCGAGGGGCGTGCACAGTCCATCATGATTACGGTGGGCGTTGCCGTAGGTGTGGCGGTGATCGTGTTTGTTAGTGCGTTAATGCAAGGACTGCAATCGAATATTATCCAGCGTACTTTGGGCACCCAGGCGCATATCCGTTTGCTGTCACCGGATGAAGTGAACCAGGTCCTGCTGCCTAAAACCGGGACTGTACAATTGCTGCTGGAAGATAAACGCGCACAGCGCCTGCGCTCGATTAACAACTGGCAGCAGGTTACGGCAACGCTGGATCAGTTGCCGTTACTGACGGCGGTATCGCCGGTCGTGTCCGGTCCCGCATTTGCCCAGCGCGGTGATGCCCTGGAATCGGTGGCACTGGTCGGGATCGATGTGGAACGTTATCAGAAAATTATTCCCCTGAAAGATTATCTGATCAGTGGTCAGCTGCGGGTGGGTGCCGACAATGTCCTGATTGGTAGCCAGCTGGCGGATGACCTCGGGGTTCAGGTAGGCAGTAAGCTGCGACTGGATACCGGCCAGCAGCATAGTGCGGTGGTGAATATTGCGGGAATTTTTGAACTGGGCGTGCGCGAACTGGACGCACGTTATGTGTATCTGGACTTAAAACAGGCACAATCGCTGCTCAGTCTTCCTGGCGGCGTTACCGTGATTGACCTGACTGTGGCAGATATTTTTGCGGCAGATGCTATTGCCGCACAGGTAGGGCGCCTGACTTCATTGCAAGCCGAAAGCTGGATCAAAACCAATGCACAATTGATGAATGCGATTTCCGCGCAGAGCCTGTCGAGCAATATGATTATTATTTTTGTGGCGATTTCAGTGGCCTTTGGCATTGCCAGTGTCTTGTCGGTGAGTGTGGTGCAGCGAACGCGGGAAATTGGTATTTTGCGTGCGACAGGCGCGACCCGGCAGCAAATCTTACGCATTTTTCTCTTGCAGGGGGCCATGTTTGGCTTGATGGGATCGCTTGTGGGCAGTGCTGCCAGTTATGTGCTGGTGTGGACATTTAATACCTTTGGCCCGGGTTTATTTTATATTCCTGTGTCGAGCAAACTGGTTCTGTTGGCCTTATTGCTGGCAACGCTGACCGGTGTGTTGGCGGCGGCTGTACCTGCACGGCGAGCAGCAGCACTTGATCCGGTGGAGGCGATTCGTCATGTCTGAGCAGTCTCATGAGGTACTGCGTCTGGAAGCGCTGCGCAAATCCTACAATATTGGCCAACCCAATGAAGTGGAAGTGCTGCATGGGATTGATCTGTGTATTGCACGTAGTGATTTCGCTGCCCTGATCGGTCCTTCCGGCTCCGGTAAAAGTACTTTATTGAATATCCTGGGTTTGCTGGATCGGCCGAGCAGCGGTGAACTTTATCTGCTGGGTCAGGCTACAAGTGATATGGATGATGCAGAGCGCACTGCGCTACGTGGCAACAGTATCGGTTTTGTCTTTCAGTTTCACCATCTCATTCAGGCATTTAGCACATTAAATAATGTGCTGATGCCGTTGATGCTGACACAAGGCAAACCCGATCGATCTGCGCTAGACAAAGCGCGTGAATTGCTGGCTGCGGTGGGGCTGGAAAAATTTGCCGACCGCAAACCCAATGAACTCTCGGGGGGGCAGCAGCAGCGCGTGGCGATTGCCCGGGCGCTGATCACTGATCCGGCATTACTCCTAGCGGATGAACCTACCGGTAATCTGGATACGCAAACCGCTGCTGAGGTTTTCGAGTTGTTCCGTAAAGTTCATCGTGAACGAGATTGTGCCGTGTTGCTGGTCACGCATGATCCGCGCCTTTCTGCCACCTGTGACCGCACCATTCATCTGGTAGATGGCCGTATCCAGAGCGATGCGCCAAATCATGCGCCCTATTAATTTCGTACAGGAACTGTATTGCTGATTCAATCTTTCCCAATCCACCTTTCCAAGGATGGTATTAAACAAAAGATCGGTTGCAATTGAGTTGGTCAAAAAGAGTATGTTACGGCCTAAGCTACGTCTATAGATCAATTGAGGTTATCTATAATTAGATGTTTTTGCTTAATTCGAGCAAAATATCATTTTAGAAGATTAAAAAAGCACGGATGAAGTTCATACAGCTCAGGAAAAATATAAAAGTCATCTCACTCAATTGATCACTTTTTAAATAAGCTGTTTATTTTAAATAGTTTTCATAAATGATTTCTTTAAGCGTAATAGGCAGGTCGCTAGGTTTTCGCCAATTTTTTCGAGTGATGCCTTTTCAAGGCTATTTTATTGCCAGTTTATATACTATAGGGTACTATACTATAAAAGCTTGAGTGAATGAGTGTATGCCAAATCAAGTCGAAGACAAAAAAAAGATTCTTCTACGCGTCAAAAAGATCAAAGGTCAGACGCAAGCGATTGAAAAAGCGCTAGAAGACAATGTGGAATGTGGTGCGATTCTGCAACAAATATGTTCTGTGCGTGGTGCCATTAATGGTTTAATGAATGAGATGCTAGAAATTCATTTAAAAGACACTCTGGTGTCCGGTGAAACCACAGAACAAGAACGAAGAGAAGAACTTGCTGAAATCGCTAAGATTCTCAAATCATATTTAAAATAGGCTGATATAAGGAGCAATTCCATGAAGTCACGTGCTGCTGTTGCGTTTGGTCCTGGTGAACCGCTTAAAATTGTTGAAGTGGATGTTGAGCCACCGAAAAAAGGTGAAGTGTTAATCAAAATTTCCCATACCGGTGTGTGCCATACAGATGCTTTTACTTTGTCTGGGGATGATCCTGAGGGTGTTTTCCCGGTCATTTTAGGCCATGAGGGTGCCGGGATTGTGGTGGAAGTGGGTGAAGGCGTGACCAGCGTCAAACCTGGTGACCATGTGATTCCGCTTTACACTGCTGAATGTGGTGAATGCCTGTTCTGTAAGTCGGGTAAAACCAACTTGTGCGTGGCGGTTCGTGATACTCAAGGTAAAGGCTTGATGCCGGATGGTACGACACGTTTCTCTTATAACGGTCAGCCCATTTACCACTATATGGGGTGTTCAACTTTTAGTGAATACACGGTCGTAGCGGAAGTATCGCTGGCTAAAATCAACCCTGAAGCCAATCATGAACATGTCTGTTTGCTGGGTTGTGGGGTAACCACCGGTATTGGGGCAGTACATAACACCGCTAAAGTACAAGAAGGTGATAGTGTTGCGGTCTTTGGTTTGGGCGGTATTGGTCTGGCCGTGGTACAAGGTGCACGTCAAGCCAAAGCCGGACGTATTATCGCGATCGACACGAACCCGGATAAATTTGCGCTTGCCAAAGAATTTGGTGCAACGGACTTCATCAATCCGAAAGACTACGACAAACCTATTCAGCAAGTGATTATCGAAATGACAGGCTGGGGTGTGGATCATTCATTTGAATGTATTGGTAATGTGAGTGTGATGCGTGCCGCATTGGAATGTGCTCATCGTGGCTGGGGACAATCAGTGATTATTGGCGTAGCTGGTGCAGGTCAGGAAATCTCTACCCGGCCATTCCAGCTGGTGACTGGCCGTAAATGGTTAGGGTCTGCCTTTGGTGGTGTCAAAGGTCGTACTCAACTTCCGGGAATGGTGGAAGATGCCATGAAAGGTGAAATCCAACTCGAACCGTTTGTGACACATACCATGGGTCTGGATCAGATCAATGAGGCCTTTGATTTAATGCATGAAGGTAAATCGATCCGTACCGTGATTCATTACGAGTAATTTCTTGATAAGTCTCTCTTTTCCATGTACGTGATCAGTGATTAACGTGCATGGGAGCTTCTAGCGCTGCATACGCTTTGCAAAAAGATCGATTTTTTTGTGACTGTAATTAATTTGTGCTGACCATGATGAACTATTCACAGTATTTGATCTCATTTTATTATTTTTAAAAGCGAGCGAGATGTACTGGTTTTAAAACTTCTTTTTCCCCAACCTTGGCAATAGTCACCGACATAAATGATGTTAAATCCATTTACATGTCATTAAATTAAACATATATAAAACAAATACTTGTGTTTTATGAATTTTGTAATGTAGTTTAAAGTAGGGTAGGGTAAGCAAAAGTTGGTCACTTTTAAATTCATATAAATTCAACAATAATAACCAACATAAAATCTACTTCTGTTTTTTATAATTTTTATTTTTTATCTTTTGATAAAAATTTTTAGCTGTGGGGCCCAGAATTCGGCAAGTAGCAATAGTCAAATACATTGATGAGTGATCGGTCTTTATTCTTAGTTGAGAAGGGATTTGTTGCACAAACTTGTCCGTATTGAATAGCCAATACCTTTACAGCAGTCGCTGCTAATGATTCATGTGAGTTTGCAAGTCCATAATCAATTGCTTGCTTTTAAATTCTGGACTAAGGCGTTTAGAAATTGTTAACGTTACGTTCTCTTCAGGTGGGTGAGAAGCCATGCTCCCTAAGGTCTATTATTTTGTCTGGGAGAGTTGTGGCTCTTCACTAATCACTTTTAAAGGAACATTATGGACTCAAATTTCTATTGCAGCAGTGCCATAAAAAAAGCCTAATCTTGGTAAGACTAGGCTATAAACTTTAAATTTTTTCATTGGTAGCGGGAGCTGGATTTGAACCAACGACCTTCGGGTTATGAGCCCGACGAGCTACCAGACTGCTCCATCCCGCATCAACGAGTTAGCTTTATACGCTTTCACAACTAGTAATGCAAACCCTTATTAGAAATATAGTCAGTTTCAGAGGCAATTAGATGACTTAAATCTTAACCCATACTCGGCTCAGTCTTAAACAAATGATGAGAAGCCCTATAAAGGCTCAATCTTCTTTTCTCATCTTCTAAAAAAATGGCTGGCTCTTCTAACCATGTTGATACTCGTGTATCAAGATCTGAATTACGTAATACCCAATCAGAAATCGAACCGTACATAAAAGTATTATCGGCAAATACCAGCTTCGCTTTATTAGGGATATCACTGACAAACACTTTGTGTGTTGGTAATGAACCAAATACACTTATTTGAGTGTATCGGTATTTATAAAATTCTGACATGAAAACAAATTACTGGGGTGGTCGCCCACTATACCATCATATAATATGACAACAGCCTACCTTTCATTCAACAGCACCAGCTTACTCTCCCATCTGTAAAAGACAAAAGCATCTTGATATTGTGATACGCAATCAAAAAGTAGTGCTGAACTAGATCTGCTGATTGATACGAGAAGCACTGCTGCGCAAAATTGAAATTTTTAGGTGAGGTGAATAGATATGTAAGAAACCTCAGCCTGAATATCGTCGCCAATCGTGCAAACATCGTGTAGGAATAGATTAGAGGAAATCTTGGTTTTTAAATCTTTCAGCCATAACGCCATTGAAATAACTTAATTTTTTAATAAATTATCAATTTATTTATAAACAAAATAAATATATATATAAGAAAGCTTGATTATTTCTATTTTTGCTGTATATTTAAATTAACTAGAAAAAAGTCTTGTTCCGGTAAATCTCTCTTAAGTATCGTAGTTTTAGTCATAATCCTTCGTTTTTTTCAGATTTTAAGTTCCATTCTTTATTATTTTCAAAGTTATATTCAGTCAATAAAATGACTAAAAATTATTAAAAATCAGTAGGATTTATTATGTCTAACTCAAATGTTGTTAAAGGTACTGTAAAGTGGTTCAACGAAACTAAAGGTTTTGGTTTTATCCAACAAGAATCAGGCCCAGATGTTTTTGCTCATTTTAGTGAAATCGCGAGTTCAGGTTTTAAAACCTTATTTGAAGGGCAACAAGTTGAATTCAGTATAACTCAAGGTCAAAAAGGCCCGAATGCTGTAAATATTATTGCTGTATAAGTAGCAATAAGTAGTAAAAAAGCACGACTCAGTGCTTTTTTTAACCTCAAAATTTAGTTTTGAAGTTTTTCCAATATTGGAAAAAAAAGTATAAAAAATAGGATACAAGTTGTTAAAAGTTAATGAATTAATTGCAAAGTCTAAAAATGGTACTGAAATTATCGTATCTTTAATTCCCTTAAATAAAATGCAAAATACAGGTCAAGGTGTTAAAGAAATTGAAGTAGGTAAGAGAGTTCTTCTTGAATCTGGAATCGAGGTTGACTTGAATTTAGATGGTCGTACATTTTATGCCTCTTTAAATCAACTATTTAAGTTAAATCATAAAGTTGTTTAGATAAAATTTTGATTTTAAATTAACTATTATTAAAGGTGTTGTAATGTTAAAAAGACAAGTGACTGTAAAAGACCAATTTGGTACTGAATATGCTATCCAGGCTACATTTGATAAAAGTTTTTCTGATATGCAATCTTATTCAAGTTTAAGATATATTACAGTGGATGGTGAAAATATTCGTCCAAGTTTTGAAATACTTTTTCAAAGCCTTATTAGTGGGAAGATTTTTAAATTAATTTAATTCTCATGACTAAATCAAAAAATGCACTTAATTTAGAATACCTTAAAAAGATTTCTCGATCTAACGAAGGTGTTTTTTTATGCTTTTTATTTATAATTCTCTCTTTGTCTATAATTGTAACCAGTCTCATACATAATGATTTTTTAGATACTTTTCTTACTCTGTTAAATTTATTTTTTGTCATTATGATTTTGTTTATTTTACATAGAAAAATCTTAAAAGCAGTATTCGAAATCTGTAATCCATAATAGCTAAGGCTTTATGTCAAATCTTGAAAGCAGGGAAGTACTCCTCCAAAGTTGCTCTGGAAAAAGCATTTGGTATTAGCCGACAAGCTGTTTATCTATTTTAAAACCACGCAATTAATCATTCTCTAGATTGGACTTAGAGATGTCTTGGAAAGTGGTAGCTCTTCACTTTGCTTCGCCCAAAAACGTTTATTTTGTGTTTTTAACTCTTGATGCTGCTGTTGAATAGGCACCAGGACAAAGCCTAATCGTTTCTTCTAAACCACTTCATTTTGCTGTAGCCCAGCGAGTTTATTGAATAGGCTGTAGCCCAATAAGCTGATATTTCTTTATGGCTTCGTTGTATAAGAAAATCTTCAATATGCTGATTCTTAAGGATTTACCCCCGTCTTTATTAAAAAAATAAATTAAATAAAATCATGGTTTTAGATTTGTGTCTAACAAAGCCAGCAACTATTGGTAAAAATGAAAAAAATCATTAACTTGAAGTCGACTCTTTACATTAGAGAGTCGACTTCAACGTGATTTACATGATCCATCTTGGGGGAGCTAAAACAATTAGAACTTATATGCAAAGGTAATATAAAGTAGCTTTTTCCAATCATTGTCAGTCGAATTAGCAAAGGAATTGGTATTACCACCAACAAAGGCATCATTTTTCGCCAAAATATACTCTGCATTGATAGTAATGTTTTTGTAATCTGCCTGTAGACCAGCAATATTTCGGTAGGAGTTTGGCTGCCCATCCTGTTTCATCAAGCCACTGAATACGAGGTATGGTTTAAATCCTTTCCAATCCTTATAATTCCACGAAGTTTTATAGTCTAGATCAGCAACATAATAGTAGGCTTTATTCGCTACATGATATTCCGTATCAAAAGAACCAAAGGTCGAATAGTCCACTCCATCTTGTTTGTTGTCGATATCCTGATAACCAAAAGTTAAGGTTGTGTCATAAGTTGGTGTCGCCCACTGGCCAAACACGTTGGCATTCATGCGACTGCCGGTCTTGTTGTTATTTTTATTGTCCAAGAATGAATACCAAACGGATGAACCCAGCGTATATCCGGTCGTATCCTTCTGACCCTGATATGCATAACGCATCATTAGCATATTCTTTTCATCAATCTGGGTGGCATTGTCGGATACGCCTTCAATAAAATTGGCACTATAACGTGATGCATCCTTACTATCCCCTTTATAGTTACCGCCATCCTTTGGAAAATAGCCAAAGCTCCAAGACTGCTGATCCTGACTCAGATCATAGCGAATCCCAATATTATGGGTATCCTGCATGCCAATGGTATACGTCATACTTTCATAGAAGCTGCTATCCCAATAGGTTCCAATCCCGAATGGAATCGGTTGCAGGCCAACGGTGACTTTCTGTTGCTCATCCAATTGATAACCCAGATAAGCATCTGACAATGTCATCAAATCACACATTTCGTTAAACTGGACACAGCGTGCTGTAATCTTGCCGTCCACTTGATCTTTCTTGTAATTCAGATTGAGCCGGACATCACTGATCTGCGCCTTACTCTTTTCGCTTTCAGCATATTCTTTATATTGATAATTGCCTCGCACAAAACCAGAAACCGACCAGCCCTGTTCTTCCGCATGCGTCACAGTTGTTGCAGATAAAATAGCCAAAGCTAGGCCTGAAGGAATCGTCATATGGTGGAATACATTTTTTTTAAGCATAAGAAACCCCTTATCTATGCAGAACATAGACAATTTTTGATTTAGTGATTTGGATTGCGGGTCAGGTAAATCCGGTTTAGGGCAATGCTGCTTGTTTATAAATCCGGATTTTGCCTACCCGCTGGATCAGTTCATCGAAAAATATCTTTCATTCGGATCAGATATTTTTAGTGTGTTGTTTTACCTATTGAATTAGACGCCAATCGCTAAACGCGTAGTCGCAACATCCCGTTGAGCAGGCGTGTTAACAGACAATAATTGCACCTGATCTTCCTGACGCTGCATGATGATGTTGCCATGACGCACACTGAGCACCGCCTTGGCCTGATTCGCGACAACCTCATAATCATTCTTGGCATTGAACAGGATAAAGCTCGCCGGTTTGCCCACTTCGATGCCATATTGATCGCCCAAGCACATGGTTTTGGCAGAATTGTCCGAGATTAGATCCAGACAGTGCTGCAGGTCTTCATAGCCTAGCATGTGACAGATATGCAAACCGGCATCCAGAATGCGTAAGATATTGCCATTACCGACCGGATACCATGGATCTCGGATCGAGTCCTGCGCAAAGCAGATGTTCATGCCGGCACGGTCAATCTCCGCCACGCGGGTCAGACCACGACGTTTTGGATAGCTGTCAAAGCGGCCCTGTAAATGGATGCTTTCGGTCGGGCAGGAAATAAAGTTGATTTTTGAACGCTTCAGCAAACGGAACAGTTTATAGCAGTAGGCATTGTCATAAGAGCCCATGGCTGTGGTGTGACTAGCCGTGACACGTTCGCCCATGTTTCTGACCAAGGCTTCATCGGCCAATACTTCCAGAAAACGTGAGTTCGGATCATCGATTTCATCGCAATGGACATCAACCAGTACATTGTATTTTTCAGCCAAGTCCATCAGGTAATGCACGGAACTCACGCCTTTGTCACGGGTATATTCAAAATGAGGAATCCCCCCGACTACATCAGCCCCCATCTGCAAGGCTTTTTCTAGCAGTTCACGGCCATTTTTAAAGGACTCAATGCCTTCTTGCGGAAATGCCACGATCTGCAGATTCACCACATCCTTGACTTCGTTCTTGACCTCAAACATGGCTTGCAATCCGGTCAATTGCGGATCGGTAATGTCGACATGGGTACGCACATGCTGAATGCCATGCGCCACCAGCATGTCGATGGTCTGTTTTGCACGTTGTTTTGTGTCTTCAAAGGTAATGCTGGACTTGCGTTGTGCCCAGCGTTCAATTCCTTCAAACAGGGTTCCGGACATATTCCATTCCGGCTCACCCGCGGTCAGTACCGCATCCAGATGAATGTGTGGATCAACCAGTGGTGACATCAGTAACTGCTGTTTCGCATCCATCACATCAGCTCCTTCGAGGATGAGTAACCCGGCCTGTGGCTCAATCGCATCAATTACGCCATTGTGATAGCTGATGGTGAATAAACCGGTCTTTTTACGTAAGGTTGCATTGATCACTTTCATATTCTTTTCTCTAATCATGGGATATTTGCCAAATTAATAGGGCAACAGAAGCATTCAAACGGAAATTGGGATTGCCCAATGATTGTCCGGTTAATGCTTCAATTTTTTGGATACGCTGGTTCAGGGTATTGCGGTGAATACCCAGCCGGGCAGCGGCTTGAATGGCATTGCCACTTTCCTTTAACCAGGCATCCAAGGTTTCAATCAGCAGATAGGGCTGTTTTTTTTCTGGCTCAATCAGGCAGCCGAGCGTTTCATTCATTAGTTGCTGGGTAACGGCCTTGTTTGGAATTGCCTTGATCAATCTGAGTACGCCCAGTTCGTTATACAGGCATACACCGGAACTGGTCTTTAAATCTGCGGCAATTTCTTCAGCCTGACAGGCTTCCCAGTAGCCGCGCTGAAAGGCAACGGCAGAATTCACTTCGGTGGAAAGTCCAACATACAACTTGAGATCGGATTCAGACTCGCGCAAAGCAGAAACCAATGCCGACAGAGCCTGGAACCAGAAATTCAGATCCTGATCCTGCAAGGATAGAACCAAACTAAACTGCTCTCCCTGCGGAACAATAGGGAAAACCTGTTCATGCTGTTTTCTCCAGCTTTCCAGATGTTCATAACAGGCCTGTTTTTTCTGGTACAGATCATGGGCTTTGTGTTGTGCACCACTATCCTGGAAAAAGTCTTGCACATTACTCAAACGAACTACTGCCACCACATGTTGCCCTAACAACGGTAAACCCAACTGTTGTGCCCGCAACTGAATGGTTTCCAGTGATGGATACTGGCCCAGTAACAGCTGGCTCACCACGTCTTCTGCAGACTTCTTGATTTGTGACAGCTGTACCAAGCGGGTTCCAATCACATGGGTCAGTTCCACTAGCTTGAGGTGGTAAGGCTGTTCAATCAGGGGTAATCCGAGTGTATCGGCCTTTTCCAGCACTGTGGCCGGAATCTCACGAATAAAATCGGTACCGGTCAGGATCACAATACCTGCTACGTTTTTGGTAGCAGCCTGATCTAATAGATCTAGCAGGTTGGCTTCATCCCGTACCTGGTTGATACCGGTAATAAATACCAGTTCACCACCTTCAATCCAGTCGGAAATTCCTTCGTTCTCGGCGACATAGAACCAGCGAACCAGACGGTGCACATGATCGGCACCTGCCCGCAGCCGCAGTTCATACAACTGTGGTAGTTCCAGTACTTCTTGCACCGTCATACTCATACTGATGGTCCTGTCATCACTTGTGCTGATTTTTCAGCCGATTTTGCTGGAAATAAACGGATCAACACCACATAACATACGGAAGCAACCACAATCCCGACAATCGGGGCAATCCAGGGAGAGTTATACGCCACGATTGCACCGATGCTATAAGCTATCAGACCATTCCAGTTAAAATTTGGCAGTTCTACATCATTCAACAATGGATATTGACCTTTGTAGCGAACCCAGTAATCCGCCATGATGACGCCACCTACAGGTGGGATGATCGCACCGAGTAACAACAGGAATGGCAATAACAACTCATACATGCCTGCGACAGCCAGCACAATCCCCACAATCGCCGCCAGGATCGTCATGGTTTTACGACGTTCGCTACGTACTAAATGGCATGCTGCTGCGGACACGTTATAGATGGTTGGGCCTTGAATAGTCCACAAGTTCATGCACAGCATAATCACTGCTGCGACAGATAGGCCTTGCAATACTAGAACCTCTACAATGTCAGCTTGTTGGTAAACAATCGCCATCCAGGCACCCGCCAAGACCATCAAACCGTTACCAATGACAAAGCTGATCAGACATGCCCATACTGCGATCTTGCCGTTTTTCGACATACGGGTCCAGTTGGTGATTTGCGTTGCACCACTGGCAAACGTACCAAATACGATGGTCACAGCGGTAGAGAACGTCATGGCTTCCGTTGGCTTAACAGCAGTCAAGCCCGTCCAACCGCCAATTTCTTTGGTGGCCAATACAATTGAGGTAATGAGCAGGATAAACATCAATGGAATTGAAACCCGTGACAGGTATTCCAGCCCTTTAAAACCAACCAGTGCGGTCACTGAGAAGAGTAAACCGAACAGCACCATTAATGGTATTACCCAGCTTTCTGGCATCCCAACAATTTTCACCAGCGAAATAGCCAGTGTTGCAGTTCCCCAGGCGTACCAGCCCAGTTCAGCAAAACCCAATAAAAAGTCGGAGAGTTTGCTGCCTAAATTACCAAAGCAGAACCGCCCCATTAATACCGTATTTAAACCACTGCGGGCAGAAATTAAACCGAGTGATGCAGCATAGAGAGCCAGTAACAGGTTACCAATTGCCGTGATCCAGAGGAGGTCAACAAAATTAAATGCGACGCCAATTTTGCCACCAGCAAACATAGTGCCGGTAAAAAAAGTAAAACTAAACAGCACCATTGCAATCGGAAACAATCCTTTTCGATTGGCTTGGGGTGTTTCGGTCAGTGGACTTTCTTCATGTGTACTCATTTTTAGCTCCAGTCTCTTGCGCTATTTTTGAATACACCTGAGTTTGCAAGAGCCGTGCCGCTTTAAAATTGGGTTACTTTTAAGCAATACGCCCTTTACAACATGTGCAACATGCACATTTACAGATATTTTTAATACATTTCTACGCCAGCTTTTTGTGCATGTTGTTGATTAAATGAGTTGATTTTGAGCAATCTCTAAGGAGTAAATATCACGAAGATTTATTGGTTGATGCCTAAAACTAGAATGTGATTTCCATTCTGGACATGTTTCGTCGATTCTTTTTGCAAAGTAGGAGCGGTGGAAGTCCAAACTGATTTTAGGTGGAATTGCTGTGATGAAGGCAGCTCAATTAGATAGATAATCTTTGTCTGATTCAATGACAAGTTGAGCCACTCTATCTTTGATGACTTCGGTATTTCTCCATTTTTATCGGGACATTCTTTCAGGAAAAGTGGTTTCCGACAAACCTGTTACGGTTCAAAGCGAAACTGACGGAAAATGATGTGATGAAATTGTTTGAGAAATTTTAGCCTTTTTACAGGTTCCTCTAATCATCTGTAAGTATCTGAAAGTCTTGATGCAATTTTTTCCAATGTTCTCTTAATTTTTCTTTATGAGCAGAAATCATAGGTAAGTCTAGTAAGAGCGCTGGCCATAATGATCGAGCTTTATCCATAATATCGTGAAGTTGCTTCTCGATGATACGCCATGGAACACCGACTTTTTCTGCCCATTGCTTAAAATGCTTCATCTCAGCTACATACCAATCTTTATTTTTGGCAAGATTTAATGCGAAATGATGCTCATTTTCAATATATACACTGGTCATCAATATATCGTATGCGGGAGATAATCTTGGTGTTCTTTTATCCTGATAAATCATACTCCAGTTTTTTAAGTGTGCATCTCCATTGGCGAGCAAAATATTGACAAGTAAGCGGCTGGCAAATTGCTGAATATCAAGAATTTTGTTATCTGAAAATTGATAAATGATCTTTCCTATCTGCTCATAATTTGTGGTGTTGTATTTCTGATGTGGATATGCGCCGAAGATCTGAGCAAAATCTTCGATGTGAATAAGCTCTGTAGTATCAGCAGTACTCTGTCTATCAAATCTTTTGATTGCAAAAGCATATTGCTCTTGGGGTAAATTTAATGGTGGAAGGTCTTGTAAAAGGGCCATATCCACCAAGTGAATCTCAGGGACATCTATTCCGACCGTTTTGGCAAGGGTCATCATAGAATATTCATTTAGCGGAACAAAAGCATGTCTGGAAGAAGGAGTTTTGATAATCCAGTCCCCGAGTAGAGCCGTTTCCGTTGCCTGTGCTAGTGTAAAACGCCCATCTTTGGCTTTCATGGAAAACTTCATTTGGACGCCGGCCAAGGAAAACTTATTATCTGTTCGAATCTCTTGCTTTAAAATCTGATCTGGATTCGAGATCTGCAGTTTGAATTTTATTTCATCTGGAATTTCTTCTGGATCTAATGGGGTCGCAATGAGTGCTCCAGGTAAGTCATGACCTAAAGCTGCCAATAACTGAAATTCATTGTCTATATGTACTTTGAGGCTTTGTGCAATTAGTTCGCGTAATGCGCCTTCTGGTAGCAAGTTTGATAGCAAGGGGTGTAAGCGCTGATGTGTAACATAGGTCTTTTCTAAAATCTTATCTGCTTGAGGATACAAGGGGGAAGTAAGCAGGCTCAAGGTCGGGCGTCGCTGATCAAATCGGAAAGAATCCGTAAAAACCAGAATATTTTTTCCGCTCTGAAATCCTGCCAAGTATCCAACGACAGCGTGATGTAATGTTAATTTCAGGACGGCAACAGTATTCATGGTTCCTCTTCTCCGAGAAGACCCTTCCATGGGTTGGTCATTAAGTCATCCTGATCTTCAATAGTGACTTTAATTTCATCATTCAATAATTGTCTGATCAAATGAACCTTATCATCAGGGATGAGCATCAGTTGAGCATTTAATCCTGCCGCAATAATTTCTAAGGTCTCTAATCGTGGATTGCCCTGACTTTCCAGTTTTTGGTACTGCTGTCTTGAAATGCCTGTACGGGATTGCATATCAATTTGCTTTAAGCCCAATAGGGTTCGTCTTTTTTTGAATTGCTGAAGTAAAGATTCACTCATTGTAGACACATTAGTTGCTTTTGGTTGTTATGAGAAACATATTAGTTTCTTTTCTTTGAAAAAGCAATTTATCAAAAAGCACCTAAGATGGTGATAAAGTGGTCGTGGATTGAGATCATTTAAGGTCAATTGTGACCATTTTTATAGTCGTGGGCGCGATCACAAAATTACAGGCGCTGTTGTTGCTGTCCTTCTCAGGAAGAAGCCAAACAATAGGGGATGAACAAATCAGGTTTTATGGAGTATCAGGGGCGTATCAAGCTCGATGGGATGAGCCCAGAAGCATTTGAGGCAGCTTCAAAATGAGGCTATTTCATGTCTAGGATACTTTACCTTTGTTTATTTGATTTTACACGCCTATGCAGCAGTGATTTTAGGTGTAATGCGATTATTGGTTTGGTTGTGGCAGTATGTGATTGCTTAAATGTTCTGAATGAATCCTGTCTGTATTAAGCAGCACCCCATAAATTAGTTACATATTGGTTTCATTTTAGTTCTTAATTAGTTTCAAATAAGTTGCAATAAACAACTATCCAATCAGATGATACTGAGATAAAAAATGCCCATAAGCACAAATGTATTCATGGGCATATCATGCTTATGGGCATTACATCATTTATGAATGACGAGAGTTGGCATCATCATAGATAGCATTGTTTTCGCGTCTGCCTACAGCAATTACCAATACAATAATCTCATCATCAATGACTTCGTAAACCAAACGATAGCCAATACTGCGAAGTTTGATCTTGTAGCGGTTAGGATGTCCTGACAGCTTGTTTTTGGGAATACGAGGATTCTCCAAAACCTTGATCAACTTTTTCTTCAATGGTTGCTTAGTGCTTGGATTCAGCTTGTTCCATTCTGCTAATGCTTCTTCTAAAAAGTCTAACTTATAGGTCATCAATATTTACTCGAATGCGTTTCTGATTCGCACGAGCATCTGCAATCTTATTCAGTTCCAAGTCGTCTAGTTGCTCCATCATCGTTTCATATAGATCAGCAGGAACACAGTAAAACGCTGGTGTATTACGATTGAGGATTGCGACAGGTTCACCTTTGCCTGCCAACACTGTATCCATCGGACTCTTTTTGAGTTCAGTAATACTTGCAGTCATTCGCGCATGGATTAGTTGAGTCATGGTTAAGCCTCTATAGAATAGTGTTTGGCGTCTAGGTAAATTACTACAAGTAATGCAGGAACAATAGCACACTTAAGAGCATGATTAAATGTACTTTTAAAAACTCTTACAAGAAACATAAATGAATACTAAAAGAGCAATAAATCTTTGAATGTGTAGTTGATATTCCTAATTGTTGATTCGGCTAAAAGCAACAGCCTAGATAATGCTGCAATGGAGAGCTTCTTTGGAATAATAAAATCAGAGTGTTGCTATGGTGAGGAATTTAAATCAGTTGATGAGTTGGAGCAGGTGACATGTTTATAGAGAATCTTAAATAACTAATTTCAAAATCATGCGATAACTCACCCTCAAAAAAGCCCATTTTTAAAATGGGCTTTCTGAAAATCGCATATGCGATAACTCACAAATGAGTATAACTTTCAGTGGCTTGAAAGGATCTAAAAATCGCCTATGCGATAACTCAAAAACCGCATTCGCGGTGACTCACTTGAACTACCCAAGTATCCAATTTCCTTGGATTCTGTAAACCGCATTCGCGGTGACTCACTTGAACTACTCAAGTATCCAATTTCTTTGGATTCTGTAAACCGCATTCGCGGTGACTCACTTGAACTACTCAAGTATCCAATTTCTTTGGATTCTGTAAACCGCATTCGCGGTGACTCACTTGAACTACCCAAGTATCCAATTTCCTTGGATTCTGTAAACCGCATTCGCGGTGGCTCACTTGAACTACCCAAGTATCCAATTTCTTTGGATTCTGTAAACCGCATTCGCGGTGACTCACAACAATGTTAAGAATATATATTGTAATTAATTAGTAGTCTACAGTTTTTTATGCAAAAAATTAAAAAATTTTAATGAACTAAAATTACATATATTCAATAACTTGAATCATGAATTAAAAATTTAGGTGATTTTATAGAACTTTACTCGAAACTTACAAAGAAATTCTTATAAGAGATGTTGTGTGAATTTAGAGTATACCCTAAAGTAACACTTGGAATACCCCAGAATTTATGTCTCATTTAAATGAAATTTATTCATACGTTACATGTAACTTTTAAATATTAAATTCATTATTTACAATAAACAGAAATAAGCGGCTGGTAGAAGGAAAGATGAAAGGTCATAAGGTGGGATATGTCAGAGTCAGTTCTGTTGATCAGAATATTGGACGACAACTTGAAGGAGTTGAAGTTGATCGGGTTTTTATCGATAAAGCCTCTGGAAAAAATACTGCCCGTCCGAGATTTCAAGAAATGCTGAGCTATGTTCGTGAAGGAGACATGATTGTTGTTCACTCTATGGATCGTTTTGCCCGGAGTTTGAAAGATCTAGTTACGGAGGTTGATCAGCTTGTAAAAAGGGGAGTCGCTATCCAGTTTATCAAAGAGAACATTACCTTCACTGCTCAGGCCACTCCGATAGATAACCTGATGTTGCAGCTCATGGGTGCTTTTGCACAATTCGAGCGGGAAATTATCTTAGAACGTCAGAAAGAAGGAATTAAGATTGCAGCAGCTCAGGGCAAATATAAAGGTCGTGTCCATAAATTGAACCCCCAGCAGGCCAAAGCCTTACGACAAGCTTGGGATGAAGGGAAGTATTCGTCCAAAGTTGAACTAGCAAAAGCATTTGATATCAGCCGGCAGGCTGTGTATAGGTATTTGAAAAGAGAATAAATGAAATCAGCCTCGGAGATTGGTGGCTATTCCTTTATTGTTTTGGATGCTATAGCTAAAAATATAAAGTTTGCTACACTATAAAAAACGTTACTAATCACTGTTATGCCTAAGCCATATTCCAATGATCTTCGTCACAAAGATTTGGACTACTACAAAGAATGCTAGAATAAATCTAAAACCTGTACCTTTTTAAGATCACCAGAACGACTTTGGATCTCTGGATTCAGCTCGAGCAACTTCAAGGAAATGTGAATCGACCACATCCTGAAAAAGCAGGTCAGCCCTATAAAATTAAAGACCTACAGGCTTTCAAAAGCTTTGTTGAAACAACACCATTTTCACAGGCGAAAGATCTGGTGTCATTATTTGAACAAAGATTTGGTTATTCCGTCAGCTATGCCAATATCCTGTTTGTTTTGAAAAAGCTGGGGTGGAGTCATAAAAAAAGAGTTTTCTTTACAGACAAGCCTGCAAAATATGACAGGCCGTATTTCAATGGTTCCTGCCACAATGGAAACAGCAATATGGTGAAGAGTATATTTTATATATTGATGAATCAGGCATAAATAGCAATGAAACTACTGAGTATGGTTGGTCTGAGAAAGGAAAACGTTGCCAGGCATTGAAATCGGGTGGGCATGGAACCAGACTGAGTATGATCAGTGCTGTTCGCTCAAGTGCAGCCTTTAGATTCATTGCACCCTTCATCTTTCAGGGTTCATGTGATCGCAGCACTTTGCTGGATGGCTTGAATATTTGCTGAAAGACTTACCCAAAGATAAAAATGGTCAGCATCAAAAGCACTTATTGATTTTAGATAACGCTTCGATTCACAAAGGTAAAGAAATTGATGAACTTGCTATTCAATACAATGCCCGACTGATGTATTTGCCTGCTTATAGTCCAGATCTAAATCCAATTAAAAAAGCATAGTCTGTGCTGAAAAGAAAAGTCAGACATATTGTTAGCCAACAGCAGAAATCAGTCCTGGAAGCATTACATATCGGCTTTAAGGAAATGTAGTGTAGTTTATTTAACTAGCTATATCGCCTGAAGATGAGGCGGCAATCGTAGCTTTTCTAAAATGCACTTTGTTGCCGCTAGACGATTGCCTTATGCCTTTAGACGAGCATTCCTTATCTGACGCGCTCCTAGTTACACTGCTGTTTACAGCAGCATGGTATAGCTTATAATATTTAATTAGCTATACTGGAACCTGAAAAGAAAAATTTCCATTCTTCAATAACTTGGCCGTTATCCAGATGACAATACCCAATTTGTCCATTACTTTCATTTCTAATTTCTAGTCTTCCGCCTTGATCATTACAATGCCTACTTGCTGGATTAGGTAAGCTATCTATTATAGGACTTTTCTCCTGAAATGAAGAACATGCTACCAGAGAAGAAATAATTGCTCCTAATAATACGATTTTTTTCATAAATTAGTATCCTATTAAAATTTCAAAGTAATAAAAAATGTATGTTTTTAGATTTTAAAACACTTTTTATTTTTGAGTATGGAAAATTTGAAAAATAAATGGTGATTTAACTATAAATATTTTAAATTCATTTCACGAATAGCCATAAAATTATATAAAAACAATTATATTATATAGCACAATATGATATTTTGTAAAATATAATATATTATTCTTTTATATGGATATATTTTAAAGTCGAATAAATCCTTATTTTTATCGATGGAGTGAGTATAGAATAATTTGAGGTATATTTAGAATGAAGGGGTTATTAATATTAAGGTTAATTGGAATGGTTTTGCCTTTTTTTTAATATTAACAGCATTTAAATCTGACCTCTACCCAAACATATGAACCCGGTTCCTCCGGAAAGTGTCGGATAACTTCTCCCTTATGCCTTCGAATTACATTATCGATAAAGTCATTACCTAACCCATATCCGGAATAATAAGTGTTCTTATTTTCTTTAATAGATTTTCGATTACCTATCCTTACTAAAGCATATCCATTATTATCTTTAGTAATTTGGATGCTGATATGACTTCGCTCTTCTCCATGATTAATTGCATTAAATAACAAATTGATGAAAACACGTAACATCAGTCGGCTATCAACATTAACAAACTGCATATATTCATCTTCAATTTCATCAATAGTCATTCCTGCACTGGTTAGAAGAGGCTGAACTTTAACTACAGCTTCTGTAAGCAATTCAGCTAATAGTATTTCGTGTGTTTGATAATGTTCCCTTTCTGCTTTGATCGTTAAGATAAAGTCGTCCATGTAAGTTAACAGTAAATCTGTATTATCTGTAACATGTGTGTAATCTGTTTTAGATAAAAAACCTTGATGAAATGCTTGCCTACAGATGGTTAGAATTGTAATGACGGGCGTTCGCATGTCATGTGATAGTAATTGCATGGAACGCTCACGTTGTTGCTGAGAGAAGATAATGTTAGTAATATCTGTCAAGCACATAATTACCCAAGTGTGTTGATTTTGCTTATTAACGAGTTTCACAACAATTTTATAATGTTTTACTTCTCCATTAATTTTTAACATCGATTGACTTTTAAGACTATTTAATAATAACTTACCTTCCTCATCACATTGACCATTTAATGCACTAATAAGTTGTTGAAAATTAGATGTGTTTTTTCCGGGAAAATGAGTAAGAATATCCTTGGCTTTTGAATTACTTAGCCAAAGTTCTTGATTAATATCGAAAATAAAGACGTGATCAGGCAATTGATCAATAATGGATTGTAAAAAAAATGTTTGATTTGAAAGAAGGTCTATGCCAATAGCTAATTCATCCTTTTCAGCCTGATTGATTGTCGTTAAAGCATCTGAGATATTCTCCATATAGTGTTCTGCTCGAGGAAGGAATTTTTGAGTTTCATTTATTTTACTTTGTAATTTAAGTAAAAGCTTACGCATTCGTAGCCATGACCACGCTGGCATAATTATAAAAATAGTCAATATTAAGCCAGCAGGATTTATCCAAACTCGACCAAACCGAAAAAAAAGTCCACATAGAATTAATGTTAATATTAGAACTGCGATAGTAGTTACTATTTTTCTTCTTTCAACAGATAATTCAAAAAGACCAATAATAAAGAAGAATAGTAATGGAAGACTAAAAATAAAATTTAACCAAGGACCAACAATACTTATATTGCGGTTCTGTATGAGACTATTGAGAACATTCGCATGAATATATATTCCAGGCATGAAACCTGTGGATCCATTACTTCCGTGGACTGGGTATAAGTCACCTAGACTTGCGGCTGTTGCACCTATTAATACATATTTTCCTTGTAATAGCCGTATCGCATGCTCATTGTCCAGTAAGTCAGCTAATGAAATTGTTGGAAACTTTGCTGAATCGTCGATTCGTGCGAAGCGAGTGGCCATTTTTGGTTGTTTTATCGGAGCTGCCATTTCTGCAATAGCATAAGCAAAATGAGGATAGGTTTTATGTTCAGGCATTACTTCACGAACTTTACCATCATTATCTAGAACTAGATCTATATGTGCAAATTTGGTACTTTTATTAGCAACAACAGGGTATTTTATTGATATATGATCTTTTGATAAATGATTTATTTGTATAGGAAGGACAATAGGAAGTCCTTGTATTGAACGTGAAACCTTAAGATCATTTGATTGAGAATCAAGAAATAATATGTCTAAGCCAATGGCACGAGGTTTAATCTCGCTATACTTGATGCGGTCAAAAAGGAGAGCATAATACTCACGAGAGATTGGCCACCCTCCAAGTCTATTTATGCTATCTTCATCAATTGTTACTACAAGAATATCTTGTGATGCAGGAATAGGATTTCGACGTTCAATATTATCAAATATTGCATCACCTAGAAGTGAGGAAATTCTGCTGAATTGTAAAAATAAAAGCAAAATTAAAGCTGTCACAGAAATTAGAATAAATTCTTGATGCTGTTTGTATTTCGTTTTTAAAAAATTAAAAAACATGGAATTTAATCAATTCACCACAAAAATATTAAATTTCCCATTAACTTTAATGGCTAATTCTGGGGTTGTTTGTAGTTCTGCTTGCCAACTGTATTGTCCAGACTTTAATCCTCTTATGATAAATGGTGTATTTTGATTAAAATTAATTTTATTTAAAATATCAGTCGTTGTATCATCAATATTAATTTTTTGAAGCACTAAGCTTTTGATTGCTAGTGAACTAGAATTAATATAAATATCACAACCAAATTTGCTACGGCAAATTCCAGAAATCGATGAATTTCCTTCTAGGCCACTACTGGTCAAGCTACTGGACTCGATGAATATTGCTGTACGTGATAAATCTGCTTTTTTTATCTCCAGTGGCATTTTTTGTTTTTTCTCTTCGAAATTTCTGAAGAATAAGTCAACACTGCTTCGAAAATGATAAGCGCTTGCCGTGGTTACTGGAACCATTTTAATTTTCTTTGTATCTTCATCCATAACCCATTTATTTGGTGGTAATGGTAATGTTTCTGTAGGTCCAGCTGTGCCCGTAGAATCAAATACTTGACCAGTTTGAGCCAAGAGCTCATGAGTGTTGCTAGACACATTTGTACTAGCTCTAGAGGTTGTTACTATACCTTGGTCGACTTCAAACATACTTTTATATTCTTCGACATCAAAACCAACACGGAATATTGTGCCGCGTACACCTGCCATTGCTGTCGGTGTCACTATATGAAAGTTCATTTGATTATCTTTGCGACTATTGACTTTGGCTTCAACCTTACCACCGACTACTCTAATACGTACATGGGGTTGATTTTCAAGATTGTTAAGACGAAGTCTTTCAATATGAACTCTAGCTGATGAGAGTAATCGAATTTTAGAGCCATCCTCTATCATCAAACTCGCATTACAATTCTTATTTATTGTTAATATGGTATCTTCCATAATTGAACTACCGAGTTTAATCGGAGTTGAAATACCTCGACGAGAACTTTGAATATTGCAGTTTGTTTCGCTCACTATAGCTTTCATTGGTCTGAATACTAGTGCGTCACGAGGAATCATAAGCTTATGACCGGGTTGTAATAAGGTACTACGCTTTAACTGATTATTTGCTAAGAGTACGTCTACACCTCTTCTATCCCCTAAATAACGTATTGCGATAGATTCTAAGTTATCACCTTTTTGGATAGTGTAGCTGGCTAAATCAGTATTATCAGCATAAGTTGGCGTAGTGAGTAACGATATAGACGTACTTAGAAATAGCCATAGTTTATTCATATAAATGGGGTTCCGTTGCACATATATTTAGTCGACATAGGTGAGGCGATAACCTAACCCGTGTACAGAGCGCAATTGATAGGGGCGATTTGTTAAATCTATCTTTAGCTTTTTTCTAATCCATGCTACGTGTACATCCACCGTACGGGTTAAAATTTTGCTATTTTTCCCCCAAATATTGTCCATTAGCTGATCACGAGATAATGGGAGCTCTTTATTACGAAAAAAGAATAAAGCCAACTCAAATTCTTTTTCTGTTAATTTTACATGGACATCGTTTATCCAAGCTTCCTGAGTCTTGGTATTAAATCGGTAGGGGAGATGAACTTCTTCTATTTCCGCGTCTTTAAATCTATTTTGACTCACTCTTCTAATTAAAGCCTGCATTCTGGCAAATAGTTCATTTAGTCTTAAGGGCTTTATACAATAGTCATCTGCACCTGCTGATAAGGCAGCAATAACCGCTTCTTCATCACACATACTGCTAATAAAGATCACGGGTAAGTTTTCCTTTATTTTTTCTCTTAATATTAAAAGAACTTCGAGTCCGGTTTTTCCCGGAACATTCCAGTCTAGCAAATAGATGTCTGCATTATTGATCGGGAGTGCTGCAATTAAGTCATCACCACAGAGAAAATGTTGCACGATATGACCGTATTTTTCTAACGACACTTTGAGTTCTGTGGCTAAAAACTCATTATCTTCAAGGAGAATGATTTTCATTTGACTCATGTTTTATAGCACACCACTCATTTTACGCATTTAATTCAATTCAAAAAAGAGATAATAATCACAAAAAAATAATAATTTTGTATTAAAATTAGCCTTATCTCATTTTAATGAGACTAAATAAGCAGTCTTATTGTCAATATGCCAAAATCATTTAATAAGATTTAACATTTGAATAGATGAGCTGTGGTTAATCTGCTGGTATTAAAACCGGTGACCTAAGGTTGAGTAGGCATGAATAAGCATTTTTTTAAAGTGATTTTCTCGAAAAAACGTGGTGATTTCGTGGTGGTCGCTGAGAACAGTGATGCACCATTAAGTACATCGCGCAAATCTCGTATTAAAAGTATTAAGTGTGCACTGCTCAACCCCGTAAAACTCGTGTGTGCTGGGCTTGCCTTAAATGCTTTGGCTGCTTCAATGGTATGGGCAATGCCTGCGACAAATGCCTTACCGACGGGTGGGACAGTGGTCTATGGTAATGCCAGTATTAGTCAGGCTGGTAATACCATGACGATTAACCAGTCGAGTCAAAAAGCAATTACCAATTGGCAAAGTTTCGATATTGGTGCGAGTGCAAACGTACAGGTACAACAACCGAATACTTCTTCTGTGCTACTTAGTCGAGTCGTAGGAAGTTCACCTAGTCAGATTTTCGGCAAGTTAGATGCGAATGGTCAGGTTATTCTGATCAACCCGAATGGAGTATTGTTTGGTAAAGATGGAAGTGTAAATGCAAACAGCTTTGTCGCTTCCACTTTAAGCATGAGTGATCAGGATTTTATCGATGGCAATTACCGTTACTACCGTAATGGCAGTAATGGTATTGTGGATAATCAGGGTAAGATCCATGTGGCAGAGGGCGGTTATGTCGCTTTGTTAGGGGCATCAGTCAACAATAGTGGAGAGATTGTAGCGCCAAAAGGCACGGTGGGGATGCTTGCCGGTGAGTCGGTCAAAGTGCCGATGTCAACAAGTGGAAAAATTACTTTTGAGTTAAAGCCTTCCAGTATTAATAGTACTGTGAGTAACAGCAAGGATGCTGTGATCGTTGCTCAAGATGGGCAAGTGTATATGAAGGCGGCCTCGTTGAATAACGTGCTGGCCAGTATTATGCAATCTGGAAAAATTGATGTGAGTGGTGCCGAAGGGGGGCAAGTCGAACTCCTTGCTGACGGTGGGCAGATCAAGGTCGATGGCCGTATTTTAGCGAATGCCGAGACTGGCACTAACGGCAAGATTATCATTGGGCGGGATCAGAATACTGGTGTGTTGGCGGCAAGTACCGATGTCAGTGGTGCTGCGCTTGAAGCAAATAAAGGATTTATTGAAACCTCTGCGGACTGGTTAAAAACAACTGGGGTGAGAGTGGCTGCGCGAGAGTGGTTGCTCGATCCGAATGACATTGTGATTGACGATCTTAACTCAACAACAAATGGCAGTTTGGCAAATGCACAATTGGCGAATGGCATCTCTTATATTAATGTCAATGATCTGATCACTGCGCTGAACTCAGGTAATGTAACTATTACCACCACAAATGGTACTGGAGGGAACGGTGATATTACGGTTAACTCGGCTATTACGACAGTACCGGGTACTAATACCAACATCTTAACCTTAACTGCCAACCGTGACATTACAGTGAATGATGTTCTCGGTAATTACCGTACCGATTTAAATGCCGGACGTGATGTCACGCTAAATGCCCAACTGAATGGCCAAGATGGTTTCCGTATCCAAGCTGGACGTGACATTAATGTCAATGAAAATTTTAATGGTGGTACTTTTTCCAGATTATGGGCAGCTCAAACAAGTTTGGCTAATACTTTGGCATGGCGTAATAAGGTCGGTACGGTCAATCTCGCTGCTGGTAAGACTCTCAGCTACATAGATGTTTTAGATATTCGCTCTGGCCTGAAATATATCAGCAATGCTGGAGTGGATACGTCCACAGGTTTGCGTGCGGATTTTGATGGTAATCAGTTAAATTTAGCTACTACAAATAACAATAAAGCTGCTTTAACGCTGAATGGTTTCGCAAATGTGACCTTGCCAAGTACTGCAATTAATTATCAGCCTGAGGGTTCACTCACAGTCACTGCCCAAAACATTAATCTGGGCGGGGATATCACCGCTAAAAATATATATCTAGAAGCGGCTGCTTTTGATCAGGTGACGGGTAGTAGTACATTAGGACACTATTTGACTACCAGCAGTGGTCAAGCTTCCGGCTGGACCAACCAGGCAGGCGCAATCAACTTTGGTACTAGCAAGCTTTCTTATACAGGCGATCTGCTGTTACGCAGTGGTTTAAGTGCCAATAATACCGGTGTAAGGCAGAATCTGGGTCCCTCACAAGTCAACTGGAATGCTGCCGGTACCGGTGCGATCACAGCACAAGGTTTTGATACTGTAGATTTAGGTGCGATTGGCGCTACATCAATGGATGTGGTTGCTAAGCAAATTAATGTGCCAGCCAATCTCAACCTTTCAGGCGGATTATCCCTTGTCGCGGCTGCTTTCGATGCTAATAATGCAGTTAAAGGTTCTCTAGCAGGCTCAATCGCCAACTATACGGGCTGGAAAAATTTATTTGGACAAGTGGCTATTGATCCGGCTGTCAAATTAACAGCAACCTCGTTTAATTTGCGTTCCGGTGTGGATAATAGCGGTTTAGGTCGGGTTGATCTGATTGCTGATAATACTTTGGTGGCTGCCGCTGCTGGGGTAAATACTATCTATCTGGCGGGTTTTGATGATGTCAAATTACCTACTACAATCAATAACTTGAATGGTAATGCAAACTATACGGTGATTGCGCATAATATCGATGCCTCTTCCTTACAAAACAACACGTTAAATGTTAGGTCGCTACGACTGGATGCAGGCCGTTTTAAAACCCAGACCGGTACCGGTACCGCAATCGATACTTATGCCTTAAGCGATGAATATGTTGCTAACAATAATTTTACTTATAAAGCGCCTGATAGTGTGGGTACGGTTAAATTTGCTCCGGGGCTGACTCTTCAGGCGAATAATATTGATATTACTTCTGGGGTGGATACTTCATTAACCGGCAGTCGTGCCAATGTCTCGTTTGCCGCCATTCGTCCTTATAATGTAAGCAATATTAATAACGTAGCTGCCTACACACCTTCACGTGGTTATTACAGCTTGAGCTTACAAGGCTTTAATACGGTAGATTTACCCAAACATGTGCTGAAGCAAGAAATTGTCGATATCTCTGCCAATACCATCAATGTTTATGCAGACATCAATACCGGCGGGGGGAGTTGGTGGCCACGTCCTTATTACCTATACTTAAAAGCGGGTAGCTATAATCCAGTAACCGGCGTGACGGGGGGGACCAATGCGGGGAAAATCCATTTTGACAATCCCGATATTGTGTTAAGAACCAATGCGGTTCCGCAAACTGGCGAATATGGATACCCACTTTCTTCAAATTATGGTTTTAACTCACAACTGACCGTGATTAATGGTGCCGATGCTGCGGACTTTAATGTCAAACTCGGCTTTAAAAAGCCGGATTACTCTGCTTATACTGCGGGAGATTCGGATGGGGTTTATTCAAATTTAACTATTCAAAACTTCAATAACACCAATATCGAATTAGAAAATCCGAATGGTAAGATCTGGACTCATACAGATTGGCCTGATACCACGGGTGCCAACAGCATCAATATCACACAAAAGAGTACCTCTACTGGCTTTATTAGCATAAAGAATGACTTAAAAGCAGATAAGCAGATCACTCTGGATGCGGGTAATGGGGGTATCCGTATGGGCACTCACGTTGCGAAATCTCCGACGATGACGGTAAGCAGTGGGGCGAATTCAGCGGTCAATACAGATACAGATAACTTAAGTCTTGCCAGTAAAGGTGGTACTTTGGTGATCAATGAAGCGAATAATATTAATATTGCAGGGACCGGCAATACTGCAGATGCGGGCAGCATTGAGTTAAATGCGCGTGGCCAATTGGTATTGGCAAACAACCTGATCCGTAGCAATCCCAATTCATCGGTCACATTGCGTAGTGATGCAGAATACGGTAAGCAGATTGCGACGGATAGTACTGATTTTACGACGCAAGATTTAAACAGCACTTTCCAGAACTATAATAATAGTACAGTAGGCGAACAGGGTGGGGATGGTCTGGGTGCAGTGGTGGTGAATTCCGCCCAGGCAACGGTGATGACCCCGGTTTTTAGAAACCTAATGGTGGTAGAAAGTGCGACAGGCTTTACTGTTGATAAAGCCAATACCTATTATAAGGCCGATGGAACTGCCTATGCTATAGGTGCCGTCATCCCACAAAAGACTGCAGTCTTGGTGAGTCGCGAAGCGACGTTAACGACTACAAGTCTGGATTATGTGACAGCCAATGGTACGACCTACCGTTATCAGGCTACAGTGAACCAAGGTGGCTTTACCGTACCGGCTGGGGCAAATTATTCCTACTATAATTCAACCACAGGGCAGGTTTATAGTCCGGGTACAACCATCGCGGCAGGTACCGTGGTCTATTATAAACCACAGGTGACTTTATCTTCCGCGCTTACCCGGATTCTTGACCCGGGCGTTCCTCTCACGGTTGGTGGTGCACCTCTTTATGCCATCAATGGTTATACGACCAATACCAGTAAAGTTGCTTCTTATACCTCACTTGGTTTAAATGGCACAGCGGTTTATTCGCCATTAAATGTTTCTCTAGCCCCTAGTGGATTTTTGCTTAATGGGGATAAGCCAGTAGATACTAGTGTGGTAGCCAACTATTACGGTAATCCTGTCTCAGGAACCAACAATACCCTGAACATGTCCGGTCAGTTTTATACCATTGCTCTCGATGGTGGCCAAACTGCACCGACCATGTTTAACAGTCTTGCGACTGTCACAGCAGACTCCCCGAATGCCTCTACTTCAGGTAATGGTTGGGATTTGAGTGCCGGGACCGCGGTGATCAGCACCAATGGCGGAGATCTGCGGATCTTTAGTGGTCCAAGTCATGCGATGGCAGGGCCGGGTTATGCGATTGGTGATGCATCAGATTTAAATATTTATACCAACCCGATCACGAATGACTTCACTGCAACTAAAGCCGCCAAAACAGGCGCATTCTCGTTGAGTAGTGGTACAGGTAACCTCGTGGCACTAGGTTTTCGTGACGTGAGCATTGACCCGAATGGTACCTTGAGTTCTGCGGGTAATGTGACCATTGGTGCTTCCCGAGATATGGCATTTAGTAATGATGTGAAATTGGGGGGGACAGGAAAACTGGTTACCCTGCTGGCGGGTGGAATGCTGACAACTCGTCAGGCTGATGGCAGCTATACCACTATTCAAGATAATGGTGGTTCGAATCTGATGCTGATCGCTGGCGGAGGAGTTGATATCCAGACAGATATCACGAGGATTGCAGGTAGTTTACAAGATAATCCCGATATGCAAGGCAGTCTGGCCAATGGTCGTGCACCAACAGGGACTTTTAATGTCAAGGCGCTGAATAATCTAAGCGTAGGTGGAACATTTACCAATACAGAAGTCAATGATGTCACATTTAGCGGAACATCCGGTATTTTATATGCTGCAGATACACCGTTACAACGTAGCGGTATCACGACCCAGCCGATTGCTTCTGGCACAGGTGATGTGTCTTCTTATGGTAATGTCAGCATTAGCACAGCAGCAGGAAAAAATATAACTGTAGATCAGGCAATTGATACGAGCTTGACCGCTGGCAGCATCCAGCTTACGGCTGATAATATTGTACAAAATGCTGATATTAAATCGAGCACATCGGCTACCAGTGGTGATATCACCCTCACAGCCACTACCGGTTCCATATCTCGTAGTAATGGTACGGTAACTGGTGATGATGTGGTTTTATCAGCCAAGTCGACAATTGGTACTGCTACTGATTATGTTCACACAGATGCCAATACCTTAAAACTGGTCTCTGATGACGATCAATATATATCAGAAGCCAATTCTGTCACTCTCGCAGCATCGACTCTAGGTGATCTTACTGTTATTGGAACGGGTACCAATAGCGATGATACTTTAACCATTGGCGCAGCAAGTGGATTGAGCGGGATTGATACGGGTTCAGGAGAAATTAACATCCGTGCCACACAAAATGTGGCGATCAATGCAGATATCACAACAACTGCCAACGCATTCGTCGAGGCTAATCAAGGGAACATTACGGCAAATGGCGGCACGATCAATGCTGACCAGTTAGTACTGACTGCTGTTGGCACCATGGGTACAGCTGCGCAAACGATCCAGACCAATGTGAATACTTTGGGTGTGAATGTAGGTGCTGATGCCTATATTACGGAAGTAGACAGCCTCAAAGTTTCAGGCCAGTCACTCGCTGGGGCAGCCGGTTCTCTAAACATCCAAAATACAAGCGGTACTTTGACTGCTGGTACGATTGCTAATATTTCTCCAGTTATTAGCACGACAAATGCACAGGGTTATAACTTAAGTGATAGCAGCTCAAACAGTATGCTGCTTACTGGAGGTTTGAGTCTAAATTCACTGAATGGTGGACTGGTTGTTGCGGATGATATTTCGGCCCAAGGTGCCGTTATGCTGACAGGTAATACCGCTGACAATACCGCAGCTATTACCTTAGCTGATGATGTGGTCATCAGCAATAATGCAAGCAACAATCAGGAAACACAACTGCATGCTCTACAAGGTGATATTGTCGCTGGAAGTAATACTGCTATTCAGCAGACCGGTAGTACAGGTGGGGCGATCCGATTACTGGCTGGTATGAGCAGTGCAGAAGCTTCAGGCACCATTTATGGAACAAATCTGGCACTTGACCAATCAGGATTGGGGGGCATTTCTGTAACCACAGGTGGAGTCGGTCATGTCATTACCCCTAAGATTAGCAATGCCCTTTCTGGTGATGTCGTGGTGGGTGCAGGCGTATTAAAACCTGCTGGAGATGGCAGTGGCGGTCAAGTTTTAACTGTAGCCGGGAATACGATTACCCAAAATGGCCTTGGAAAGACTTATATCTTTTCAGGTGATCCATCCAAAACTGGTGCCTTAAGCAAGCTCGATCCAAGTTTCAACACCTTGTATTATCAGGGGGTTAGTAACCCGCTGAATACCGCCTTTAATGCTGCCTATAATCCTTTTAATTATGCAAATCAATTGGTTGCACCTCAGGGCGGTAGCGTTGCAAATCAGCAGGTACTGTTTAGAAGTGCGATCGCACCTACCTTTACAATTAGCGTGCCTGCAACAAATCTGACCAAGGTATATGGTCAAGTTGATCCTTCCTTATCCACTGTTCTTACAGCGATTCAGGATGCCTACACTGCTGCTTCAGGTGCGCAGACCTTGACAACAACAGTCACAGGTATTGATGGTAGCAACACTTTTGGTTTTGATTCTACCGAAGCGATTTCATCTTTGGATGGTAGCCGCGCAGCAGGTGAAAATGTAGCGGATGGACCGTATGCCTATACTTTGAGTGGTTTGAATACGGTAGTATCTGGTACCCCGACTTTAAGTATTACCAAAGCTAATCTTACATTATCAGGCTCGCGTGTTTATGATGGCACTACTACGTTTGCAGGACAGTATCTGACTGCAACCGGTGTAAATGGGGAAACTTTCTCTATTACTGGACTCGGCGATATATCTAACTTGTTAAGCAAAGATGTGGCGCTCAATCAAAATGTAGCATTAAATTCAGTAACTGGGCTCGCAATCAGTACGAGTAGTAATGGCGGCTTGGTGAGTAACTATAATGATCTATCAAGCTTAGGATCTAACGTCACCCTATATCGTGCAGATGCTACAGTCAATGGTACTGCTACAACAGCGACTTATAATGGAACAACCCAGTTACAGGCAACTGCAAGCAGCACAGGCTTTATCACCGGTGACGATATTGTGGTCAGCGGAGAAGCCAGTGGCCGTAACGCGGGTAGTTACACTTCGAATCTGACGGTGAGTGGTACGGATTTAGACAACTACAACGTTACCGTCAACAATGCAGACCTGACCATTGATAAGGCAGCATTGACGCTGATCGGTAACAGCAGCACGACCACCTATAATGGTCAAACACAAAGCGTCTCAGGATATACTGCAGTCGGTCTGCAAGGGACTGACAGCACAGCGGATCTGGTGAATGTTAGTGCCTCTGGTGCTTCAGGACGCAATGCAGGTGTTTATATCAACACTGTGACAGCAGATACTCAAGCCAACTATGACGTTACTGTTGAAGATGGTACTTTGAAGATCGACAAGGCGGCACTGATGCTGATCGGTAACAGCAGCACGACCACCTATAATGGTCAAACACAGAGCGTCTCAGGTTATACTGCAGTCGGTCTGCAAGGGACTGACAGCACAGCGGATCTGGTAAATGTTAGCGCTTCCGGTGCTTCAGGTCGTAATGCAGGTGTTTATATCAACACTGTGACAGCAGATACTCAAGCCAACTATGACGTTACTGTTGAAGATGGTACTTTGCAGATCGATAAGGTAGCCGTGACAGTCAATGGTACCGCGACAACAGTGACTTATAACGCAACCACCCAGTTGCAGGCAGCTGCCAGCAGTACAGGTTTTATCGCAGGTGACGATATTGTGGTCAGCGGAGAAGCCAGTGGCCGTAATGCGGGTAGCTATACCTCGAATCTGACGGTAAGTGGTACAGATGCAGACAACTACGACATTACCGTCAACAATGCAGACCTGACTATTGATAAGGCAGCAGCGACAGTCAACGGTACTGCGACAACAGTGACTTATAACGCAACCACCCAGTTGCAGGCAGCTGCCAGCAGTACAGGTTTTATCGCAGGTGACGATATTGTGGTCAGCGG
>JAJUIK010000026.1 GCA_029267635.1 Moraxellaceae bacterium
CACCGCTGCGTTTTAATGCGCTGTCCGGTTTTAATCTGGAAGTGGTGGAATACGTCACAGCAGAACAATCGAATTAATTGATAACCAACTGAATAAAATAGAGGTATTTATGGCTATTCGCCGTATTGAAGGTTTATTGCATCTCGCGAGCGAAGGCCGTTACGCGATTCTGGTGGGACGTTTTAACAGCTTTGTGGTGGAACATTTGCTGGACGGTGCGATTGATACATTGAAACGTCATGGTGTGTCAGAGGATAATATCACCGTCGTTCATGCGCCAGGTGCCTGGGAATTGCCGGTAGTAGCGAAGAAACTTGCGGCAACGAATGGCTATGATGCGATTATTGCACTGGGTGCGGTAATCCGTGGCAGTACCCCGCATTTTGACTTCGTCGCTGGCGAATGTGCCAAAGGCTTAGGTGTGGTGGGTTTGGAAAGCAGCTTGCCGGTGATCAATGGTGTCTTGACTACCGACAGCATTGAACAGGCGATTGAACGTTCGGGAACAAAAGCAGGCAACAAGGGTAGCGAAGCGGCTCTGACTGCCATTGAAATGGTTAACTTGTTAAAGGCTATCTAAAGCATGTCGCAAACACTCCAAGCAACTTATGCAGCAAAACGCAAAGCACGTCGTTTTGCTGTACAAGGGATTTATGAATGGCAGATGAGCCACAATCCTGTGCATGAAATTGAAGCACGTACCCGTGTGGAAAATGCCATGCATAAAGTGGATCTCGGCTATTATCATGAATTGTTGACCCAAGTGGTTGCCAATCATGAAGTATTGGATGCGTTACTCATTCCGGTGCTGGATCGCGAGATTAGCGCACTGGATGGGGTTGAACTGGCGACTTTGCGTTTAGGTGCATACGAACTACGTGAGCATCTAGAAATTCCATATCGTGTGGTACTGGATGAAGCCATTGAGCTGGCCAAACATTTTGGGGGCGCGGACAGTCATAAATACATTAATGGTGTATTGGACCGTTTAGCCAGCAGCTTACGTGCTGCAGAAAAGCAGCAACCTGCCCCATAATGCGTTGCTATGGCTGAATTCTCGATTATTGAGCGATACTTTAATCGACCACCCTCTGCGTCGGTCGATTTAGCCGTCGGTGATGATTCAGCCCTGCTCTCTCCTCCTGCTGGTCAGCAACTGGTGATTTGTACCGATACGCTGGTCGCTGGACGGCATTTCCCGCTTGATACCTCTGCCCATGCCATTGGCTGGAAATCTGTAGCCGTTAATTTATCTGACATCGCTGCAATGGGTGCCAAACCGCACAGCATTTTATTGGCTTTGAGCCTTCCTAGTATTGATCACGATTGGCTGAGCGGTTTTAGTCAAGGGCTGTTTGACTGTTGCGATCAGTTTGGCGTGAGTTTAATTGGCGGTGATACCACGCAAAGTCCGCATCTCACCATCAGCGTGACCGCACTGGGCTGGATTGAACACGGCCAGGCCATTCTACGTTCTGGCGCACAAGTCGGCGATTATGTGGTGGTGAGTGGTCAGATTGGCGATGCAGCGTATGGACTGCAACATTTAGAGCACCCACTAAAACAACGTCTGGATTATCCGACCCCACGCTGTCAGCTTGGCCAACAATTGAAAAGCCTGGCTTCAAGCATGATTGATATCTCAGATGGCTTGGCACAAGATTTGGGACATATCTTAAAAGCTTCTGGTGTTGGTGCACGGCTGGAACTGAGTCAGCTGCCAATTGATCAAACACTGCACAAAATATCACCCGAACAACGCTATCAATACGCTTTGGCCGGTGGTGATGACTATGAGTTATGCTTTACAATCAGTCCGCAGAATTACCAGAAACTTTTGTTACAACAGTGCGATGTCAAAACTACAATTATTGGTAGCATTACTGCGCAGTCCAGCTTAATCTTTACACAAGATGGCGTAGATCATCATTGGAATTATCAAGGGTATCAACACTTTGCCTAAACCACCAATTGCATTCCACCAGATGTCCTGGCGTGACCGCTGTATTGTCTTTTGCGGCGTCGGTTTCGGTTCAGGTCTGGCACCCAAAGCTCCCGGTACTTTCGGTTCCGCCTTTGCCTTGCTGTTTATTCCGGCCTGGATGGCGATGGGTTTTATTGCGAGTGTGTTCAGCATCCTGCTTATGTCACTGATCGGAATTTATATTTGCGGACAAACCGCCAAAGTCATGGGCGTCCATGATGATGGACGTATTGTTTGGGATGAGTTTGCCGGCCAATCCATCAGCTTTTTACCGCTCATCTATCTCGGACAAATGAACCTGTGGTGGGTACTGGTTGGTTTTGTCTTATTCCGCCTGTTTGACATCTGGAAACCTTGGCCAATTCGGGTGATCGATCGTCAAGTTGCAGGTGGTTTTGGTATTATGCTCGATGACATTATCGCAGGTTTCTGGGCAGCGATCTGCATCATAATTTATTTCTATATAAATGGCTTAGGCCAGTTTCACTAGGGTCACACATGTCTACTACTGTCATTATTCTTGCTGCAGGTAAAGGGACGCGCATGCGCTCGCATTTACCGAAAGTCTTACAACCTCTTGCAGGACGTCCACTACTGGGCCATGTCATTGACACTGCAAAAAAATTGCAAGCCGACAACATTATCACGATCTATGGTCATGGCGGTGATCAGGTACAACAAAGCTTTAGCGAAGAAAAAATACTCTGGGTGGAACAGGCGGAACAGCTGGGCACCGGACACGCAGTACAAATGACCCTGCCGGTACTACCACAAGACGGTATTTCCCTGATTTTGTACGGTGATGTGCCGTTGGTACGCGAGCAAACCCTGCAACAGTTGATTGAAGTGTCACAGCAGACTGGCATTGGCATGATTACGCTGGACGTTGATAATCCAACGGGTTATGGCCGCATTGTACGCAAGCATGGTAAAATCCAGGCAATTGTCGAGCATAAAGATGCCTCAGCCGAACAGCGTCAAATCACAGAAATCAATACCGGCATTTATTGCGTCAGCAATGCCCATTTACACCAATGGTTACCACAACTCTCCAATGACAATACACAAGGCGAATATTACCTAACCGATATCGTAGCCATGGCCGTAGCAGATGGCCTTGAAATTGCCTCGATCCAGCCGGAACTGGCCTTTGAAGTCGAAGGCGTGAACGACCGTTTGCAACTAGCGGCACTAGAACGTGAATTCCAGCATCAGCAGGCACAAGAGTTGATGCGCCAAGGCGTACATTTAATGGATCCGGCACGTTTCGATTTACGCGGCAACCTGAAAGTGGGTAAAGACGTCCGTATCGACATCAATGTGATCATTGAAGGCGACTGCGAACTCGGCGATTTCGTGGAAATTGGCGCAGGTTGTATCTTGAAAAATACTACGATTGCGGCGCATAGCAAAGTTCAGGCCTATAGCGTGTTTGACAATGCTGTTGTGGGCAGCGAAGCACAGATCGGGCCGTTTGCACGTCTGCGTCCGGGTGCGCAACTGGCCGATGAAGTGCATATTGGCAACTTTGTTGAAGTGAAAAATACCAAGATCGGTCACGGTTCCAAAGCCAACCACTTTACCTATCTCGGCGATGCCGAAGTCGGTTCTGATTCCAATATCGGTGCCGGGACCATTACCTGTAATTATGACGGTGCCAACAAGCACAAAACTGTGATTGGTAATGCCGCATTTATTGGCTCTAACAGCTCACTCGTAGCCCCGGTCACTATTGGCCATGGTGCAACGATTGGTGCAGGCTCAGTCATTACCCGTGATGTTGAAGACCGCAGTCTCGCCTTTGAACGTGCGCAGCAGGTCAGTAAAGCTAACTATCAACGTCCGCAAAAAGCGAAAAAATAAGAGGATATTTCTATGTGTGGTATTGTTGGCGGCGTTGCTGAACGTAGTATTACCAATATTTTAATTGAAGGCCTAAAACGCCTAGAATACCGCGGCTATGACTCGGCAGGTTTAGCCGTAATCAACCAGGGCCACGTATTACGCGAGCGTCGCGTAGGTAAAGTGGTCAATCTGGAATATGCAGTACATGAAGCCCAGATTACCGGTTCAGTCGGCATTGCGCATACCCGTTGGGCCACCCATGGCAAACCGACCGAAGATAATGCCCATCCGCATATCTCGGGCAATGTCGCAGTGGTACACAATGGCATTATTGAAAATTACCAGGAACTGAAAGACGATCTAGAAGCGTTGGGTTATGTGTTTGCCTCGCAGACCGATACCGAAGTCGTTGCACATCTGGTCAATGATGCGTTGAAATCCAGTGCAAACCTGCTAGAAGCCGTGCAGCGTGTTGTGCCTCAGCTTAAGGGTGCTTATGCGCTGGGCATTATCCATACCGATTATCCAAATGAACTGATTACAGTTCGTGAAGGCTCTCCTTTGGTGATTGGTGTCGGCATTGGCGAGAACTTTATCAGTTCGGATCAGCTGGCCTTGTTGCCAATTACCAACCGTTTTATCTACCTCGAAGAAGGCGATATTGCACGTTTAACCCGTGACAGCATTGAAGTGTTCGTCAATGGTGAGCCTGTCGAGCGTCCAGTCAAAGAACTAGATGCAACAGTCAGCAATGCTTCCAAGGGTGAATACAAACACTACATGCTCAAAGAAATCTACGAGCAGCCAGAAGCTATCCAGCAAACCATTTCCCAAGCATTGGAAGGCAATGCGTTACGTGCCGATTTCCTGCAAGAGGCGGAAATCGATTTTGCGAAAATCCAACAGGTACAGATCATTGCCTGTGGCACCAGCTACCATGCCGGGATGATCGCCAAATACTGGTTTGAACAACTGATTGACCTACCGTGCCAGGTGGAGATTGCCAGCGAATTCCGTTACCGCTCGCCAGTGATTGTCAATCACACCCTATACGTCTGCATTTCCCAATCCGGTGAAACGGCAGATACCCTAGCCGCTTTGCGTGATACACAAAAACGTGCCGCAGCCAAAGGTCTGGATATTGCCACCTTGACGATCTGTAACGTGGCGACTTCATCCATGGTCCGTGAAACAGACCATCATTTATTGACACTGGCTGGTCCAGAAATTGGTGTGGCATCCACCAAAGCCTTTACCACGCAATTGGCTGCCTTGATGTTGCTGATCTTAAAGATCGGTCAGATCAAACAAAGCATCGATGCACAGCACATCAGCGAAATGGCCACCGCCTTATGGCATATGCCAAGCGTCCTTTTACAGACCCTGCAGCACAATGCGGAGATCCTGCGTCTATCTGAACTGTTTGTAGAGAAACAACACTGCCTGTTCCTCGGTCGTGGTACACATTTCCCGATTGCACTTGAAGGTGCGCTCAAGCTGAAGGAAATTTCTTATATTCACGCAGAAGGTTATGCAGCCGGTGAATTGAAACACGGCCCATTGGCACTGGTCGACAATGACATGCCGGTCGTGATCCTGGCACCCCAAGATGACATGTTGGATAAACTGAAATCTAATATGGAAGAGGTTCAGGCGCGTGGTGGTGAACTGTTTGTTTTTGCCGATGAAAATAGTGGTATCAAAGCGAAAGACCGCCAGCATGTGGTACACATTCCAAGCGTGAACGCATGGCTAGCCCCGATCGTATATAGCGTACCAGTACAATTGCTCTCTTATCACGTTGCCGTATTGCGCGGTACGGATGTGGATCAGCCACGTAACCTGGCCAAATCGGTTACGGTGGAATAATTATTCCTATTCCACCACTGCTGCTGTATTTGAGTAATAAAGTGTCATCCCATATTGATCGCCTGCTATTCTTAATTAATTAGGAATAGCTGGCGATTTGTTATGGCAACAGAACATCAGCAGAAACACTGGATTAAAGAAGGTCATGGTCAAATCTAAAAGATTATAAGCCATGGATTACTGTGCAAGATGTGTCATCCCGCGCTGTATCTCAGCGTATTTATTCTCATAAAGGCTGGTTCAAAGAGTTCTGTTATCGTTGATGATTCTAAGAATATATAAATAAGCTGATCAGTGATGTAAACTTAGAAGAGCCTAGAATTAATGGTACAGTCACAGCTCGTGACGTTAATGGTGCTCAAGACCAAGCTATTGATATCCATTTATATCTTGATCGCTTCTCTGCATTTATGAAAATGCTATACAAGTTAGAAAAGAAATAGGCGATTCAATATTCACTCACTTTAAAACCTCTGCCTCAATACATGGGTTTATTAAACACTTAAAGGCGGACGATAGCCCGCGCTGTATTGCTGGAAGTACAGTTTATTCATCAAGGACATCATTTTAATTTACTAGAAGTCGATACCACTGATAAGGCAAAACATCTTTCCACACAACTACTTCGCCCAAAAGATATGAATCGTTGGGAAGACGATTATAAAAATTCGTAAATATTTTGTACAACAAACCTTAATTGGCCTCATACTTTCATTGAAAAAATATCAAGTCAACCAATTCGTTTTAAGCATCCTCGTATTGAGGAGAATGGACAACAGATTGCTATTGATGATTTAGAAGTTTGGGCTACTCGTATTTATAATGGATTAGTTATGAAAAAAGGAACTTCAACTGGACTACAAGCTAACAGGATCCAAAGTACAGTTTAAGACTTTAATATTAAAATAAACAATTTGATGGACTCCAAATTATTGATTTATTTTGAATTCATGTTTAGAAAATTATTGTTTAAATACAAGGACACGCCCTAGTTTTTTCTTCTAAAAATTTTTAGAAATGGGATACGACGCTCACTTCTTCTAAACGAAAAGCTCTCTCTTCTTCTGTCATTAAAGATCGAGATTGCTAAAAGCACAGCTAGAAGTGTTAGCACAATTATAAAAATAAGATTTAAGTCCATATAAACCACATGTTTTCCAACATTTGTGTGAATTATGTCACATAATTTATATTTTGTGTTAATTGAATTTGGATTTCAAGCTTAATATTGAACTCTTGGCTGTGGCATTTTTCCATCATTCCAGCACATCGCACGCCGCGAATTAAACTTTCTCCTATGAGATTATAGGGTGATCTACGCACTTAATGCTTATAGTCTAAGGATAGGGTGTATTAATTATCCTGTATTTTTAAGGGAGATTACCCTGTTACGATGGTAGAAAACATGATTGAGCGTTTCCCGTGTTCCGGCGAGATCAATTTTAAGGTGGCAGACACGCAAAGCACCATTTAGCGCATTTTCGATCACTATGCCGAACAGAATCCCGCCATCGATCGGATGGATTTTGGCGACTGGCGCCTCAATGTGCGTGCATCGAATATCGAGCCACTATTACATTTAAATAATAAAGTCAGACAGCGAAGACAGCCCGTCCGAGGAGCCATTATGTCAACGATTTGACCGCCTTGATTCAAAGTTAAATGCAGAAAAAGTGGGATCATCATGAGATCCCATTCTATTTCCTGATTCATCAGGATTTAATTTGAATCACCCTATGGTTTGTGTTTTAGTCCGTTCCCGCTAGTGTACAGCAGATCTTGCCATCCATCCTGCACTAAATCCCTCATCGCAGCGGCTGTAAAAAAACCCCTAGTTGACCTGCACCTGACCACTGCGCCGGTAGCCGTCTACATAATGTTCCAGCTGGGTAAGTGCCCAATCAATATCCTGCTCAGTCGCCCGGATCTGTTCCAGACGCTCAAAAATAGGCTGCAATTCTGCCAGCGACACATGTTTTTCAAAGGAACGGAGAATCCGGCTATGCTCGGTCACTGCAGTATCTTCCTGATCGATCAGGAGTTCTTCGTAGAGTTTTTCGCCTGGTCGGAGTCCAGTATATTGAATCGCGATATCCCCCTGCGCACTGCCCAGTTCCCGCACCTGTAAACCGCTAAGTGCTACCATCTGCCGGGCCAAGTCCTGAATCCGTACCGGTTCGCCCATATCCAGCAGGAATACATCACCCCCGGTACCCAAGGCACCCGCCTGAATCACCAGCTGTGATGCCTCCGGGATGGTCATGAAATAGCGCGTCACTTCCGGATGCGTCACAGTAATCGGGCCACCCTTGCGGATCTGCTGTTTAAACAGCGGCACCACCGAACCCGATGACCCCAGCACATTGCCAAAACGCACAATACTGATCTGGGTGTCTTGCTGCACCTGCGCCATGGCCTGACAGTACAGTTCCGCCATACGCTTGGAAGCCCCCATCACGTTGGTCGGGCGTACCGCCTTATCGGTCGAGATCAGCACGAAAGTTTCCACGCCTTTTTTCACCGCCGCATTTAAACTGAAAGCCGTTCCCAGCGCATTATTTTTCAGGCCGGCAATCGGGTTACATTCCACCAGTGGCACATGCTTGTAGGCGGCAGCATGATACACTGTTTGCACGCCATACTGCTCAATCACCCGTTCCAGTTTGCCCTGTTCCAGCACACTGCCCAGAATCGGCACAATGTCACAGGTACTGCTCAAGCGCAGCTCTTTATCAATGCTGTACAGTGCGAACTCGGTGAGTTCGTAAATGATCAGCTGCTTGGGCTGGTTTTTCACAATCTGGCGGCACAGTTCGGAACCGATTGATCCACCGGCACCGGTTACCATGACCACTTTGTCGCGAATATTTTTGACCAGTAATGCCTCAATCGGTGGAATCGGGTCACGCCCCAACAGGTCAATAATATCCACTTCACGGATATCGGCGATCTTGATCTCACCATCCACCAGCTGCGTCACGCTCGGCAGCTCGGTAATTTTTAAATGCGCCGGTTCCAGCCGATGGATAATTTCACTCTTGCGGGCACGCCCCACCGAAGGCAGGGCAATCAAAATTTCATCAATCTCGTATTTTTTCAGGGCACGAGCCAGCGCTTCCTGAATGGAATAAACTTTTAAACCGCCAATGATCTGTCCCTGCAAGGCTCTTTTATCATCGACAAAAAACAGCGGAACATGCTCATCAGAACGCAGCAAAGCTGCGGCGATCTGCTGCCCGGCATGGCCTGCACCATACACCGCCACCCGTTTTTTTTCTTTTTTAGATTCCAGTGCCGACTGCACCCCAAAACGGATAATGGCCCGGCTAAACCAGACCCAGCCAAACATGAAAAAGCCGTACATGAGCGGGATAGACATGGGAATAAAGGCCGAGGTGGTATAGGCCAGGATATATAAAAGCACCACCATCAGGCTCACGGCAACGGCCAGCTTGGCAATAAACAGCTCGCTAAAGGCACGCACAATAAAATGGTACACGCCCACGAGCAACAGGCTCAAAACCGACAGTACACTCACCAGAGCCCAGCCAAAGGCTATGCCCGGCATGACCTCGGCTTCCCAGTCAAACAGCCGGATGGCATAACACATCCAGAACAGGATGGGAAAAACCAGTAAATCCAGCAGCAACAGACTCGTCTGTTTGGCCCTTCTGGAAATAGATGACAACTGAAGAATGGTGTGTTTCACGGAAATTCCTTGACTGGCTGCTCCGCCCTGTTCATTCTCATGGCCTGGCAGGCAGCAGTTTGCCTAATGCACTGTTGTAGTGTGATGTGCGGATCAATACACAAGATTTCTCCACAAGTTTTAAAAATAACCAGCTTATGCCGACATCGCCTGAATCACCTGCCGGATGGCACCGCGGGTCTTGTCGATGCTCTCGGCACTCAACGTTGGATGTACCAAAAACATCAGGCTGGTTTCACCTAATTGTTTAGCATTAACCAAGCGCTGTGCCGGACGCCATGGCGTTTCGTCAAAGGCCTGCTCCAGATACACCTCAGAACAGGAACCGCTAAAGCACGGCACACCCAATGCATTGATGTCCTGCATGATGCGGTCACGTGACCAGCCTTCAGGCAAAGCATCAATATTGACCTGCACATAGCATTTGTATTGCGCATGCACATAATCGTTTGATGGCTGATGCACGCTAAAATAAGGACTGTTTGCAAACGCCGCCAAAATATTTTCGGCATTTTCAGTGCGTTTCGCGGTCCATTCGGGCATACATTTAAGCTGGATGCGGCCAATCACCGCCTGCATTTCCATCATACGCCAGTTGGTGCCAAAGGAATCATGCAACCAGCGGAAACCCGGTGGATGCTGCTTGTTATAGATGCTGTCGTAATTCTTGCCATGGTCTTTGTAGGACCACATTTTTTTCCATAGGTTTTCGTCGTTGGTGGTGACCATACCGCCTTCGCCACCAGTGCTCATGATCTTGTCCTGACAGAATGACCAAGCTCCGATATGACCGATGGAACCGGCAGATCGACCTTTATACTGAGCGCCATGCGCCTGGGCACAGTCTTCAATTACATACAGGCCCTTTTCAGCCGCCAGCTGCATGATCGGGTCCATATCGCACATCCAACCGGCCAGATGCACGCAAATAATCGCTTTGGTATTCGGGGTCAGCACCGCTTCAATGGTGCTGCGGGAAATGTTTTGCGAGTCCAGCTCGACATCGGCAAACACCGGATTGGCACCTGCGGTGACGATCGAACTGGCCGAAGCCAAAAAGGTGCGCGAGGTCACAATCACATCATCTCCAGCCCCGATACCCAGTGCCTTCAGTGCAACATCCAGCGCCACAGTGCCATTGGCCAATGCCACTGCATACTGGGTACCAGCAAACTGAGCGAATTCTTGTTCAAATTCACGGCACTCTTGCCCGGTCCAGTAATTGACCTTATTTGAAAGTAAAACCTTGGAGACAGCATCTGCTTCTTGCTGGGTAAAGCTTGGCCATGGTTCAAATGCGGTGTTTAACATTGTTTTTCCTAAAATTCAGACGCAAAGTTTATTTTTTCTCTAAAATCCGTGCCGGATTTCCCACCACAGTCACACCCGGTGGCACACTTTTGGTCACCACAGCGCCCATACCGATCACAGCGCCTTTGCCGATCACCAGAGGTTGGTTCGGCGTACCCTGTTTAATCACCGCACCGGTGCCAATATAAGCATGGTCTTCAATATGGATATTGCCGTTGCATTTGACCCCTGGTGCAAAGGTCACATAGTCACCAATTACGCAGTCATGTTCAACATAACTGTATAAATTGGCATGAAAACATTTCCCAATTTTAATATTCGAAGTGATCGTGACAAAAGGGCTTAATGCTGCACCTGCCGCAATCTCAACCTGATCCATCATCACGGTATTATTGGCCTGTACTGACCATAGCTGCATACCATCATTTTCCAGCCGATGCGCAATTTTTTCACGAATCTGACTATTTGCAATCGCAATCAATACAAATTTTTCGGCAGATTGTAGGGCTTTAAAGGTTTGATAGTCGACAGCCGGATACCCATTGATTTTAGTGGCTTCTCTCAAACTATCATCAATAAAGTAAATGGTCGACTGAATGCCTAAACGGGCCAGGTGTTCTCTCGCCACTGGCATTAAACTGCGGCCACAGCCTGAAGCCCCATAAACTGCATAGATCTCAGTCATCGGCTTTGTCCGTTTTTGTACCGGTAAATTTGCTCATGGTGGCTTCACCCTCGGCACTAATATCATCCTTGGCGATGACTTTTTTCACGGTTTTCAGCATGATTTTAAAATCAAGCCAGAGTGATTGGTTTTCTACATACCAAGTATCCAGCTTAAATTTTTCTTCCCAGCTAATGGCATTGCGACCATTGACCTGAGCATGACCAGTCATGCCCGGACGGACATTGTGCCGTTTCGCCTGCTCGGCATTATACAGTGGCAAATATTCCATCAATAACGGACGTGGCCCGACAATGCTCATATCGCCTTTAATCACATTCCACAGTTCCGGCATTTCATCCAGACTGGTCGAGCGCAGCATTTTGCCGAAAGGGGTCAGGCGCTCACTGTCCGGCAAAGGATTGCCCTGCGCATCGGCCGCATCTTTCATGCTGCGGAACTTGATCATTTCAAATGGCTTGCCATGCAGACCGGGACGCACCTGACGGAATAGCACCGGAGAACCCAGATTCTTTTTGACCTTATAAGCTATATAGGCATAGAGCGGGAACAATACAATCAATGCGGTTGATGCAATGATAACGTCTACAAATCGTTTCAACATCCTTTCAAATGCCTAATGTAGTTTTATAGAAATTAAATACCTGCTTTGAAGTATTCTTAACATCTAAAGCTGTTACCAACTGTTTTTCACCTTCATCAGCTAATTTTTTAGCTTGGACAGGATCGGCAAGAGCTACTGAGATAGTTTCTGCCAAAGCTACAGGATTTTGTTTGGGCACTAACCATCCAGTTTCACCAGGTTTCACAATATCTGGAAAACCTCCAATATTTGTGGCTATAGTTGGCACAGCCATTAATAATGACTCAGCAGCCCCTCCCAAATTCTCTGAATGTGATGGATGTACCACAACATCAATATCAGGATATAAATAAGGGATATCTTTCCGCGTCCCTAAAAACAAAACCTTGTCACCGAGTTTTCTTTTACCATAATCTACAATAGATTGATAATATGCATGTGCTCCGCCCCATGCTCCACCAACTATAACACATAAAACATCTGGATCTTTTTCTATAACTAAAGCCATTGCATCTATTAGATCTTCATGCCCTTTCAAACCACGAGTTTGACCAAGCCATTTTTTTGGTGCATAAGCATACGCAATCATACCTACAATTTTTTTTTCTTCAGGAATAGAAAATTCTGTTCTGAGTATACCTGTATTCTTTTGACTATAAATATTGGTATCAGTACCATAAAAAGATAATGTCAATTTTTTATCAGGTATTCCCGATTTCAAATAAATTTGTTTAGAAAAATTACAAGTAGGAATCCAATAGTCATATTTATTTGCCATTTTAATTTCAAGATTTCTGGTCAATTTTTTTTCTAAATGCAATGGACCTGGAACCTGAAAGATTCTTTTTATTCGCATTCCAATCATCGCAATACGCATAAATAAAGTTGTACCCACAAAATGAGAATGTACTAAATCTGGCTGAATAGCTTGTAATAATTTTCTAAATTTATACAAACTTTTAATAAAATTTATAGGTTTTCTTGCCAATGACGCAACATCAACATTTAATATATGAACAATTGCTCCTTTTTGTTTATACACATTTGATAGACCTGCATCATTTGGTAATACAACATGAATTTCACAACCCAAACCAATAAGTTGTTCGATTTGCTTCAAAGCCCAAGTCGCACCAACTGAGGTTTTAATTAAATGAATAACACGTAAATTTTTCTTCATAAAAAACCATTATCACAAGGATACTAAATATTCATTATAGAATTATAGAATTGTCTTCTTTTTTTATCGAGAACACTATTCTTGAATTCTTGAGCTTTAATCAAATTTTTATTTGAATGATCATTATAAAAAATTCGATTTTCCAATATATCAATTATCCTTTTAGCAAGGAGATCAGGATTATTTGGCTCAACCAATACCTCTTGAGATAAAAGCTCAGGGATACCACCAACATTTGTTGCGATAATTGGCAAACCCATTGCCATTGCTTCTATAATCACTCTTGGCAAACCTTCAGTTTTTGAAGCCAAAACGAATAGGTCTGAAGTATTAATTTGGGACATTACCTCTTCATGAGAAACATTACCTTTAAAATCAACATAATTATTAATATTCAAATCTTCAGACAATTTAATCATTTGGCTCTTATAAATACCATCTCCAAGCCAAACCAATTTAACTTTGAAAGAATTTTTTTGATCATTAATTAGCTTTACAGATTTTAAAAGAATGTCTGGTGACTTATACATTTGGGCTAATGAACCGACACTTATAATCTGATATACGGGTTTGCAGGTAAACAATTTTGATTGTGATTTAATAACATTATCATCAATACGAACATCTGAAACACCAATACTCAGTACATTATTTTTAGGAGGATATTTTTTTTGTAAAGTTAATTGTGTGACATAGAGTACAGATGTAGCACCTTTCACTACAAATTTCAATTGGGAAACTGCCAAAAATTTTAATAAAGGTCTTAAGGGATGATTAAAATTACCTTTCGCAAATACATCAGAAGGATCACCAACCACTTCGATACCATAAGGGGATTTTTGCTTTTTTAAAATTTTTGCAGCATTAAAACCTATTATTCCTGGAACACGTAAGATAAATGCATTGTTTCTTAAACTATACAGAGAGTCCTTTAGGCAATTCTTTAATGCAAAAAAATTTACCAATAATGCCTTTAAACCCACAAAATATGGTAGTTTTACAAATTTAACATTTGGATTGGTATTCTTTACTAAAATTTTTACTTCAGAATCATTAACTTGCTGTATTCTTGCAACCACTATTAATTCATGAAAAAATTGTAAATATCTATCCCATAATTTAATATCAAAATCACGATCGTAATAAACAATACCATTAGAATCACAAAAAAACCGTGCTTCAGTAATAAAGACAAGATTTTTATTAGTACTCATGAAAGAACCCTCTTAATTATCGAAGAGCTTATTTTTGAATTCAGAAAAAAGCTTGTCAGCATCAAAGTTATTAGTTGCCCAACTTGATAAATTTAGACTTTCTCCTAGTATAGGATTATCTTTTATTTCTTTAATTTTTTTCACAGCCAAATCTACATCTAAAGGATCGATTAATTGACAGTGATATTCTAAAGGAATGACATCGCTAATAGGTTTTATATTAGATGCAACAAAAGGAAGTCCCTTAACTAATGCTTCTATTAGTGCATTTGGTTGGCCCTCAGTAATTGAAGGAAAATAAAAACAATTTGCTGTATTAAGTACCTTAACAACTTGTTTAGTATACCCAAGAAGTTTTACATTATTCTCCAACTGATTGTTTTTCACATAAATCTGAAACTCTAAATCAACATTTTTACCACACAAAACAAAAACATAATTTTTATCTAAATCAATTAATTTTTTAGCTACTTTAATAATTGTACTATGATTTTTAGCCTTATCAAATCGACCAACATGTACAACTACGAATTTACTTTTATCTATATTAAGATTTTCTCTAAGATCTTGCTTAATTTCTAAAAAAGAATGGGCATTAATACCATTATGGATCACATCTATGCGTTTATCTTTCAAAGCCAAGTTACCAAAAAAATAACTTATTGCAGATTTTGAATTTGCTAAAATATGCGTAGCATTTTTATATACCAAATAATTCATAATAGAATTAAAAATACCCTTAAACAGACTACTTTCAAAATGGTCAGTTGAACCCCTATAAAATGCTATTCTATTTTTTACCCCTATAATACCAGATAAAAATAGGGGTATTCCAGCAAAATTACCTGTAAAATCACAGATACTATCAGGATTAACAGTTGATATAAATTTTTTTAATTTATAAAACAACACTGGATTAAAGTAACTTAGGGCACCATCATAAAATTTGATACCTTTAATTTTTGCATAATCTTCATACAATTCACCATGACAACCATTTTTGCAAACTATAAAAGGGATAAATTCACCTTCAAAATGCTTAAGGAATCTGAATAAATAGTTTTCTATACCACCAGAATTAAGAGATGTTATAAGAAATATGACTTTTTTCATACTATTTACTCAACTTTTGATTTAACCATCTATTTAATAACATTAAAGCCCAAATCCATACAATTAATCTTATAGGTGGAAGAAGAGAAGATCTAGATAAATATATACTTGATGAAAAAATTACAAAAGAAATTATTAGCAATATTAAATATCTATTATTTTTAAGTTGCATATGTTGTTCACAGTAGCGGATCAACCAACCAAAGAAACCCATACCGAAGATTACACCAAATACACCATAAGACAAATAAAAATCCGCAATTATAGAGGTTCCATGACCTGTTTGTGGATTTTCTCCTTCAATTAGCCATGTTATATAACTATCAGAAGAAGTATATTTTTCAGAAGTATCCTTAAATAAAAAAGGTGAAATATAGGATGAAAAAGGAACAACCCCTAAAATGGCTTGAAAATGAAATCTAGAATATAAATAATCATAATGTGTAGGGACATACTCTACACTATAATGTAATGCTTTAACTGAATCACCAAGCTCTGCTGTAAAAGGTAATATAGAGTCTGCTTGATGCTTATTACTTTCGCCAGCCAAAGCTTTTGAAATATTAGAAGTAAAACTTGTATTTTCAAGTGTATTAAAAGAGCGTGCAACTCCTAGCAAGGTAACAAAAAATGCAGCAACACATATTATTAATATACTTATAGAACGACTTATTTTTTTTCCAGTAGAATTTATATAACCTATAAGTAAGAGTAATAAGAAAGTAACAAAGTCACCTCTATCCCCACTTAGTAGGACAACTGATATATAAACCACAAGCAAACCAACATTAAAAAAACCAATACACTTAATATAATCAAATATATTATTCACTATGGAATTAGAGTAATTTATTACCTTTTGAATTATTAAAGAGAAATAACTAGCCTTAAATAATAGTGAAAAATAAACAGCATTATTCCCTATACTATGAATACCATATCCTCCCATTACATATAAAGGATTGATGGTAAGCAAAAACCCCAACAAAAAAACAAAACTTAGAATACTTAAAAATTGTGTACTAGTCTTTTTAAAGTAATTTTCACCCCCAGTATTTATTTTATTACTTTTTAAAAGATAACCTATAAAAAAAGAAACCAACCCTAAAAATGCTATTATTAAGCCTTTTACTGCTGATTCTTCAGAAACCTGCATTAACAGTTCACTTTTATCGATATATCCCAAATAAAAATCTAAATACTTTTGAAAACTTACTATGAAGATACCCAAAAGTACCAAGGTAGAATGTTTAAAGTAATTCTTCCTCAAAATTTCATATTTTTCACTTCTTAATGAAAATAAAATCGCTAAAGAAAAAGAAGCAAATAAAACAATAAAAACCAATGTATTACTAAGTAAATAATCAAAAAAACCATATAAAATCAAGGCGGTAGTTATAATCATTAAATTAATAATAAAAATTAAATTGTTTGTATTCTTCATCATTTGATTATCTCAATCTAATCTTCCTAAGAAATTGGTTTTAAGAATTCGCTATACAAGTGTTCCACCCCCAACCTTAAGAAGAAAAAATTTTCCCGTAATAATTTAATCAACTATCACAACACACTTTACATATACCATAAGAAATCCTGACTATCACCATTATTATAAACAGCAATTTTCACTCTAAGAATAATTTTCTTTGGATACTTTTAGCCTTATACATAATACTTAAACCATGGATAGCCCTTGTTAATGTAATTGTAATAGCTGCGCCCAAAAAATGATAAAAATAAATTAATGGGAAACATATTAAAAACCCTAGTAATGATGTAGCAATTGTTATATTTCTCAAAGGTTTTTCATAACCTTGGAGAATCATATAATTGAATCCATACGTATTTATTAGTGTTGTAAATACTAAAGTACACGCCATGATTTGTAGAACAGTAATTGCCTGATAGAATTCTGGTGTAAAAAAAATTTTTACAATCAATGGTGCCAGTAATATTAATATTAAAGCAGAAAAAATAGAGATAAAAATATTAATCTTTGCAAAAATTCTATGTTTGTCAGATCGACGAGATAAAAATGGAAAAAACACTCTAGATATGACACTAAGAAACTGTTGTGCAATATTTACAAAACGACTACCAGCATCTAATATTCCATTTGCTGTACTTCCACCAAAAAAACCTAAGAGCACCATTGAAAAGCTATTATAAAAGTTTGGAAAAATATTATTAATAAAAACATCTTTACTTTTTTTTATGGTTTCCTTAATTTCCAACCACTTAGGTGAATATATTCTTACTTTCCATTCAAACACAATAATATATAAGGAAACAACACCCACTATTAATGAACTTAAGCTTAAAAATAATGGTTGTAAAATAAAGTCTGACTTTTCTTTCACAAAAAGAAAAATTAGAGCAGTAAATAACGCTTTTGATAATAAATCGAATATTGTAATAAACCTCATTCTTTCCATTGCTTGGAAAAACCAATCTGCAAAAAATATTTTTCCTGGCACTATCATAAAAGTGATCAGTAGAATTAACTGATTGTCTCTTAAATAAGGTATAAATTCAGTAGCAATATAAAGCAATAAAAAAGAGATAAAAGCGAACAATATTTTTGCCCATAATACGCTTGAGAAAATTTGTGAGATTTTATCTAAGTCATCTCGGTTACGAGCGACATCTCTTGTTGCTGTATAACTGAATCCCCAATCAGTAATGGTTTGAAACCAAACCATTACTGCAGCAGCAAAAGCAATTTTACCAAAGCCTTCTACACCAATAACGCGGGCAAGGTAAGGAATTGTGAGTAGAGGAAAAATATAACCTGCAATTTGCATCACCATGAGGTAACCAAAATTACTGGCTAGAGTTTTACCATCTTTACTTTTACTTAATCTATTTTTAAGTGATTTTATTTTATTCAACATTTCAATTCAAAAAACCGACATACCACGGCATGGCTTTAGAAATCCCCTCAGCAATCCGGAATTGTGCTGCATAGCCCAATAAGTGACTAATTTTGCTCACATCAGCCTGAGAATGACGAACATCTCCGGCACGAAAATCTCGGTAAGTCGGTGACTTGTCGTAGCTCACGCCATTTTCATTTAATGCCACTTTAATGGCATTAAACAGGTCATTCAGCGTGGTGCGATCCCCCACTGCCACATTGTAAACCTGGTTCTTC
>JAJUIK010000031.1 GCA_029267635.1 Moraxellaceae bacterium
CAGTGGCGTCAGGTCGGGCTGTTTGTAGTCATCAATCGGGGTCGGTACAGTGACAATAAAGAAATTGCAGTCTTTCAGGTCTTCAAGTTGTGCGGTGTAAGTCAGATGAGTGGCTTGTTGTAATTCTTCCGGGCTGACTTCAAGGGTATGGTCCTGGCCATGTTTTAGTTCATCAATGCGCTTCTGGTAAATATCGAAACCGACCACCGGGACTTGCTTGCCAAACTCAACCGCTAACGGCAGCCCTACATAGCCGAGGCCAATCACCGCAACTTTCAAATCACATAAATGAAACACTTTTATTCCTTATTTTTTAGTTCGGGCTATTCTAAGAACACGGCTAGTTTAACAGGGCAAATCTGAATTTTTAATGAAAAATATTCTAATTGGTCAAATATAAAACAAATTATCAACAATTGGCTATTTGTGTGACATAATTCTCAAATTACGCACATTTCACGCAGCATATGCGTATTCACCTGCTGCACATCATACTTATTGACGGCCATTTCCCGGGATTTTTGCCCCATAGTTCTGATTAACGCTGGCTGCTGAATCAAGGTTTGCATGGCCTGAACCAGACCTTCGACCGATTTGACCGGCACCAAGAAACCATTTTCACCTTCCACCACAGTTTCCCGGCAACCCGGGGCATCAGTGGTAATAATCGCACGACCCATGGCCATGGCTTCCAATACGGTGCGTGGCGTGCCTTCACGATAAGACGGCAACACATACACAGAACTGGCAGCGATCGCGGGCTTAACATCACTCAACTTCCCCCAGAACTTAAGTCGGCCATCTGCAACCCAACTATCTAATTCCACCTGATGGATGGCATGAGGATTATCATCAATCCAGCCCACCAGATGGAATTCGACTTCGGGGTATTGCTGTTTGATCTGCCGAGCGGCTTCTGCATATTCGCGCACACCCTTATCGGCCAATAGACGGGCGATCATCAGAAAAGAAAATGTGGGCTGTTGCGTCGTGCTTTTCGGTAAAGCCACCACAGGGAAAGCGCGGGTATCCACCCCTGAACCATTGACCACCACAGTAGGAACATTATTTTGGATCAGCTGCAAATCCCGAAACAGCGCAAGATCATCCGGATTCTGGAAAAACACCTTATGCGCATGTTTTAACGCCTGCGCATAGAGTCCATGCACCATGCGCTGGAACATACTGCGCTGGCCAACTGCCTCGACATTCTGGAAAGCATAACCCAGACCGGTAATCAGCGCGAAGCGTTTTGGCACTCGCGCCAGATAGGCCGTCCACATGCCATAAATGACCGGTTTGATGGTATAAGCCAATACCACATCCGGACGGATTCTGCGCATTAAAAAGCACAGCGCCAGCAGGGTTTTCAAATCTGCCAGAGGATTCATGCCGGTGCGCTGCATGGGAATATCATGCAACACATAGCCCAACCGAAGAATTCTTTGTTTTTCTTCAGCAAATTCAACTGTATCCGGGCAAGCCACATGAATGGTCATATTTTTTTTTGCCATTTCTTCTAATAGCTTTCCCCGAAAGTTCAGAACAGACGGCAAATAACTCGCAATAATTAAAAAAGTCATTTAGATGAAGTTCCAGACTTTGAGGTAGGCTTGACTGACGTTTTTGATTGTAAATTTTTCCTGCACTCTTGTCCTGGCTTTATTCTGTTTTTGTAACTTGTCATCTAATGGTAAATTTAAATAAGCAAGGATAGACGCTTTAGTTTTTTCAATATCCCGCGTCGGCACCACATACCCCGTATCCACGACAATCAGACCAGCATCCCCCACATCCGTCGTGATGCAAGGCACGCCCGAAGCCATCGCTTCGACCAGTACATTCGGGAAACCTTCAGTGATGGAAGTCATCAGGAACAGGTCGAGAGAGGCGTAAAAATTTGGCATATCCTCGACCTGATCCAGCAGTTCCACCTGGTTTGGATCCACTTGATATTGCTCAAATAAGGCTGCTAACTCAGGATTGTTTAGATTCGCACCTCGGCCAGCAATTTTAAACCGCAGCGGATAGCCACGTAATTGCGCGATGGTTTCCACCAGATAAGCATAACCTTTGGCAGGATGAAAACGCCCGGCAAAACCGACGATTAAGGGTGAATGCTCGGTAACAGGACGAAACTGAAAACGCTCAATTTCAATGCCGTTTGGAATGACATGCTGCTGCGAATTACCAAAACCAAAAGCCTGATGTTGCTGTAGCGCCGACTGTGCACAATAAATAATACCGTTGGCAAAACCGGACAGATAACGGCTCAATTGCAGTGCTATTTTGGTACTGAGTGATTCTTCTTTAGGTGAAGCCAAGGAATGATGGATGCCCCAAAAGACTGGCGGTTTAGTTTTCAAACCTATCGTGCTCAACGTGGTGAGTACATTGGCATGGTACATCCAGCCCTGGATCACATCGGGTTGAATATCCTGGATGATTTTACGCAACTTGAAAATGCTTTGCAGGGTATTCAGACCATTCCAGTGCAAGGCATAGTGCGCTGCGCACTGCTGTAAGGCCACATGATAGGTCTGATTAATTTGCATTAATGCCACCACATAATGCTGGCAATCTGGTTGTGCCTGAATCAGCCGTGACAGCATCATTTCTGCGCCACCGACTGCCGCAAAATTGGTAATCACATGCAAGACTTTTTTCACGGCGCAATCTCGTTATGGCACAGCAGGAGCACAACATTATAAAGCAAAATTCCCTGCCTTATCAGACGACAGGAGAATTAATCCAGCAGTTGCTCATAGGCTTGAAAAGCACGTTTCTGCTGGAATTGCTCGAATAGCGGCTGAGCATTCACCTGATACTGCTCAGGGTATTGTAGAACGGCAGTCATCGCTTGCGCCAACGCCTGCACATCATTGACGGGTACCAGCGCTCCATAGGCACCATCATGCAAAATTTCCCGCGGCCCATGCGGACAGTCGGTACTGATTACCGGCACGCCACAAGCCAGCGCTTCAATCAGTACTGTCGGCAAACCTTCACTGTGCGAACTCAGTACAAAGACACCGGCCTGCGCCATCCACTGGTAGGGGTTGTCACTAAAGCCCAGCAGGGCAATATCTTCGGCATAAGCACTGGCCTGTATGAGTTGTTCCAGTTCAGCACGTTTTTCGCCTTCACCCAGAATCACTAAACGGCAAGGGCGAGTTTTCCTGACTTCAAGAAAGGCCTGGATCAGTAAAGGAAAATTTTTCACATCAACCAGACGGCCAGCACCCAATACAATCGGAATGTCCTGCCCCAACCAGGGATGCTGTATGGGCTGGATTTTTAACTGCTCGATTCGTTCGAAATTGATCGGATTGTAAATGGTGGTGATCTTGTGTCGGGGCAGCGCAATTTGCTGGGCCAGATCATCTGCTACGCCATTGGATACTGCCACCACATGCTGAGCAAAGGGATACAGCCATTGCATCAGTTTCGGTACCAAGCGCGCCCGACCTTGCAGATCATGACTGGTCGCCCCGAGTGTGCCATGCTCAGACACGATCAGTTTCGGCTTATTTGATCCCATCAACAGGCTGGCCAGAAGGGCAAAAATATTGATGTAGTTCAGTGCAGAAATCACAGTTGTAGGCTGATGATGGCGTAAGTAACGATAGAAATGCCAGAAACCAAAGGCAGCTCGCTTGGCCTTTAAATCCACAATCTGAATACGCGGATCCAAGTCCTGGATAAACTTGCCTTGAGCATTGACAAAGACAAAATCCACAGCATAGCCGGCTTGCGCAAACTGATTGGCCAGTGCAATCATCACCCGCTCTGCGCCCCCGCCCTGTGCCCAGCGCATAAAAAATGCCAGTTTCTGTCCTTTCATTTATTGCCCCAATTTCAGCAAGGTTTTCATTTTTGTGCGGAATGCTTCAATAAAGCAAAGCGCAAACAGCAGCACCAGCCCGCCAAAAGCCATCAACTGCAGCACTTGCAGGAAGACATTGCCCAGCCAAGGCTGCAATCCGTTACTCACCCAATGAAGCACATAAGAAAAGGCAAAACTGCCCAGCAGAATTTGCAGTACCGACCAGGTCCAGCGCAAAGGATGTTCCAGGAATTTACGGTTGATCCACAGGGTCCAGCTAAAAAACCACAGCACATGCAGGCTCATCCAGACATACCCGGCACCGATGCCACCATAATGCTGTGCTGCATAGTACATCAACGGTAGCATCAGGCTGACAAACAGTAGATTGCCCCAAAAATGGTATTTGACCTGACCAAAAGCGTACTGGATGTAATAGGTAAAGGCATTCAGCGCCAGAAAGGTATTTCCAATCATATACAGGCGCAAAATATCCGCAACATGGCTGCTGAGCTGCGGATTACCCGACCATAAACGGATAATGGTTTCCGCATTCCAAAACACGGTAATTGCGATGGTTCCCACCAGCACCGTGACAAACTGCGCGACCTGTCGGTAAGTTTGATTTAAGCGTTCGATCTGCTGTTCAGCATGTAAGGCGGTCAGACGTGGGAGAATCACATTGCTCACCGGTGTCGACACCATATAAATCACGCTAGCCAGCAAAATCGCGATCGAGAAATAGCCATATTCGGTTAAAGGCAGAATTCCGGATAACAACATTTTGTCCGACTGCGAGACAAATACCCAAAGCATGCTGCTCGCACCGGAAAACAACGCAAACTTAATAATTCTGGATAAATAACCCGGTTCATCTGCAGGTTGCTGGGTTGTTGTCGCTTGCATCAATTTCAGAATACGCTGATGGGCGAACAGCAGCACGCTAAACTCCAGTATTGCCACGGCAAGCTGATATTTAAAAAACACCAGAATGCTGTATTCGGTGAAATACATCACCGGCAATACCACAATAAAACGCAAGGTATTGAGGATGATATTAAAACTGCTGATCCAGACGATCTTCTCAAAACCCTGCAGCACGCCACGGTAAATGCCGCCCAAGCAGCGCAACCCGATACTGACAAACATGATTTGCAAACAGGTCATCACTTCATCGAGGGGTAAACTGGCAATCTTCAGCCAGGAATGCGCAATCTGTTGTGACATCAACAGCAGCACGCTCACACCCGTAATCGACAGAGCCAGAAAAATCAGGTGAATACTACGGTAGAGCTTCTGATAGGTCGCGGCCTGCAACTGACCGCTTTTATAGCGCACGGTTTCGCGAATCAGGGTTTGGCTAAGGCCAATATCCAGCAAATAAAACCAGGACTGTAACAGGGTAAAAAAGGCGATCAGGCCATAAGCCTCACCGCCCAGATAGGCCAGATACAATGGCATCACGACGATGCCGATCATGCCATTATAAAGCTGACTGAGATAATTGACCGCGAGGTTGAGCTTGAGCGCCACAAAGCGTTTATCCTAAATGCTTATGTGCAACATACCACGGCATGGCTTGAGCAATTCCCTCAGCAATCCGGAATTGTGCTGCATAGCCCAACAAGTGACTAATCTTGCTCACATCGGCTTGAGAATGGCGCACATCTCCGGCACGAAAATCTCGGTAAGTCGGTGACTTGTCGTAGCTCACGCCATTTTCATTTAATGCCACTTTAATGGCATTAAACAGGTCATTCAGCGTGGTGCGATCCCCCACTGCCACATTGTAAACCTGGTTCTTC
>JAJUIK010000012.1 GCA_029267635.1 Moraxellaceae bacterium
ATGCGCACCCACTTCAGAGCCTTTCTCAACCACACAGACGGAGAGGTCTGCCAGGTTGTTTTCGATTGCCAGTTGACGGATGCGAATCGCGGCGGCAAGACCTGCAGGTCCGGCACCAACGATGACGACATCAAACTCCATCGATTCACGTTCGATGTGTTCCATGTAGGACTCCTCATATTGCTAAGGGTGGCAACCGAAATGACGAAAAACGGTGCTGCCATGAGTGTTCTGAATTGCCAGACACAAAATTGCTCTCGTGTCTTTAAGATTTTGGGCTAGTATAGTTTCAAACCTTGATCTAGCCAATCGGCTGAGTCGTATTAATTTCCCGTCAGCAAGGCCTAAACCATGGTAGAGCAAAATAATTCAGACGATGCGGTGAAAAAAGAATCACCGGGCGATCATAAGAACTTCATGGGTATCGCACAATATTTAAAAGATATACAGCAAAGTCAGAAAAGATCGGTTCCGCCTCTTGACCAGTGGCATCCGCAGCATTGCGGCAAAATGGATTTGCGTATCCAGGCCAATGGCGAATGGTGGCATGAAGGTCAGTTAATCAAGCGTGCGGCCTTGATTGAACTGTTTTCCAGCGTGTTGTGGAAAGAGGATGGTAAATTCTATCTGAAAACCCCGGTCGAGCAGATTGAAATTGAGGTCGAAGATGAACCGTTTCTGGTCAACCAGATTGATCAGGTGGAAATCGACGGTAAAACCTATTTGCAATGTACGACTGCAACGCAGGATGTGGTGATCGTGGATGCCGAGCATCCGATTTTTATGCGTGACTATCAGGGTGAACGACGTCCCTATGTGCATATACGTTTTGGCATGAATGCGCTAATCCAGCGTCAGGCTTTCTATCATCTGGTGAATTATGGCGAGTTGCGCGAAGAAAACGGCCATACGATTTTGGTCTTACAAAGTGGTGATTTGCACTTGCAATTAGGCACTTGAGGTTTAAGCTTTACACTTTGAAACATGCAAAACCGTAATTAATGCCATGAGTGCCATTCAGCCCGTCTTTCTGTTGCAAGATCCGATGCCGCAAGCAAGTGCCAATGCGCCCATCGGCATTTTTGATTCGGGCATTGGTGGACTCTCGGTTGCACTGGAAATCGCGCGGCATTTGCCGAATGAACGCATTGTTTATTATGCCGATACCGCCCATGTACCGTATGGCCCGCGTCAGGATGACGATATTCGCCAGCTGACGGCACAGGCCATTGAATGGCTGTATCGGCAGGGGTGTAAAGTGGCTGTAGTGGCCTGCAATACCGCATCGGCATTTAGCCTGGACTATTTGCGCGAATTTTACGGTGAGAATTTCCCGATTATTGGTCTGGTCCCGGCGCTCAAACCGGCAGTCTTGCAAACACAAAGCAAAGTGGTGGCCGTGTTGGCGACGCCTGCCACCTTTCGCGGCAAATTGATCAAGGATGTGATTGAAAAATTTGCTTTGCCTTCTGAGGTGCAGGTTTTGCCGGTGACCTGTCTGGATCTGGTGCCTTTTGTCGAAAATGGCCAGCAGATGAGTCCAGCCTGCCTGAATGCCTTGCAAACTATTTTACAGCCGGTGGTGGATCAGGGGGCGGATTTTTTGGTACTGGGCTGTACCCATTATCCTTTTTTAAAAGAAGCCATCCAGTCCATCTTTGGCCAACGGCTGACTTTAATCGATTCGGGTCTGGCCGTTGCACGACAGACCGCCCGGGTTTTAATTAAACATGGCCTGTTATTTGAACAGAATGGTGGTCACGAAATCCGCATCCAATGCTTTGTTAGTGGTCAAAATGCACAAGAATTGCGAACGGTTGTGCAGCATCTATTGCCCGAAGATTTAACTTGGAGCATTGAAAATATTCGTGTTGACGCGATCTTGTGATATAAGTTTGCTGTGTTTAACTCATTAGTTTTTGAATAATTTTTAAATTGAAGGGATTCATGTCATTTCGCCACAATGTACTGGCGACGATATGAAATAAGATGAGGATAACTCATGCTGGATAAGCGTTATCAGGTTTTTATCTCGACGTCGGGCAGTGACATGCAACCCGAACGGATGATATTGGCCCAGACTTTGGTGGGCATGGGTTTTTTTTCCTGGGGATTGGAACAGCGTACCCCGTTAAGTACGGCTTTTGCACGCCGCCAGATTGACGATTGTGATTATGTGGTGATCCTACTGGGCAGCCAGTATGGCGAGCAATCGGTGTCCGGTGTGGGCTATATGCACCTAGAATATATTTATGCCGTGACCAAGCAGAAGCCGATTATTGTCTTTATGCATGAAGATCCAGATGCACGCGATGCCGCGCTGCACGATGAAAAACCAGAATTACAAATCAAGTTCAAAGAGTTCCGTAAACTGCTGCAGCAAGAAGTTGATCAGGTCTTTACCTATCGTACCTTGCGTGATCTGGAACTGGCCGTGCGCTTTAACATGCCACAAATGCTGGAACGCTATCCGGTGGTAGGCTGGGTCCGTCCGCAGAGCATTCAGGTCTTGCAGGATGAAATTGACCGCCTCAAAGAACAGCTGCATCAACTGGAAACCGAAGTCGGAACGCGTGATGTCGATCCATTCCTGACCTTACAAAAAGCCTCCATGCATGAGATTTTTTCTTTTGAATATCGCATGCATGCCTATCAGGATGGTAATTTCAAGGAAATCAAAACCCAGCGTAAAATGACCTGGGCGCAGCTCCTGTCAGTGTTGGGCGCGACCTTCAAACATCCGACGCCGGAAGAGTATTTTTCCAAACGTATGAATGAATACCTGAATGAAACCGGTCTGGTGGATGCCCGTCTGGACATGCCGCGTGCGCATGCGGTGGCGCGCTCGCAAATCAACATCCGGGCTTTGCACAACATTAAAATGCAGATGCGCCAGAATGACTGGATTGTGCCGACCGGCCGCGATGACCGGCAGCGCATGCTTTGGCAATTGACCGCAAAAGGGCAGAAACTGGTAGAAAGTAACCTGCTCGATAATGATCGTATTTTGCAATTAAAATCAATATATTAAACAATATAAAGCAGGCTTTTAAACTGTTAGAGTAACCGGATTGATCTTTGCCGAGTGAATAGGAATCTTTATGTTTGCAGCACCTAAACCGAAAGTGACCGTGATTCTGGCCAATTTGGGTACTCCTGATGCAGCAACCGTACCTGCGGTACGTCGCTTCTTAAAACAGTTTTTATCCGATCAGCGGGTGATTGAAATTCCCAAGCCGATCTGGCAGATCATTTTAAATCTGTTTATTCTGCCTTTTCGCCCGAAACGGGTCGCACATGCCTATGCGCAAGTCTGGTCGAATGATTCGCCGATGCGTGAAATTTTGTTCGATCAGGTGCAACAGGTCAAAGCACGTTTACTGCAGCGTTATCCTGAGCTCGATCTCACGATTGTGCCAGCCATGACGTATGGCAATCCGGGCATTCAGGCTCTGTTGAATGAGCTCAGCCAAAATCCGCAAGATCATGTGGTTTTACTGCCATTATTTCCGCAGTATTCAGCCACCTCGACAGCACCGTTGTATGATGCCTTTGCCAAATGGATTTTAAAGCAGCGTAATTTACCAGGGCTGACCTTCATCCGTGATTATTACCAGCATCCCTTATTCATTCAGGCTCTGGCACAAAGCGTGCGTAACTATCAGACTGAACACGGCAAACCGGAAAAGCTGCTGATGTCTTTCCATGGTATCCCACAACCTTATGCGGATAAGGGCGATCCTTATGCAGATCGGTGCCATATCACCGCAGCTTTAGTGGCTCAAGCACTGGACTTGCAGGAGCATGAGTGGGCGATCAGTTTCCAGTCACGTTTTGGCAAGCAGGAATGGGTCAAACCCTATACCGATGCCTTGCTGGAACAGTGGGGACGTGAAGGCGTGAAATCGGTGCAGGTGCTGAGTCCGGCATTTTCAGCGGACTGTCTGGAAACTCTAGAAGAATTGGCGATCCAAAATGCCGAACTGTTCCAGGAATCGGGTGGCGGCAGCTATGCCTATATTCCAGCACTCAATAGCCAACCACAACATATTGACTTGCTTGTATCCTTATTACAGGCGACACTGGATGGTCTGCAACAGAACTTGGCCCCTCCTTCGATTTAGCCCCCGAGGTTTTCATGTTACAAGTCAAAATTGTACCCGTGACCGCTTTTGCCCAGAACTGTTCCATTCTTTGGGACAGTGAAAGCAAAGAAGCCGTGCTGATTGATGCCGGCGGTGAAGCCGACAAGCTGCAACAGGAAGTGGCTGCACTGGGTTTAACAGTGAAAGCCTTGTGGTTGACGCATGGTCATCTCGATCATGCCGGTGCTGTCGGTGAGCTGGCGCGTGTTTGGCAGGTGCCGGTGATTGGCCCGCAGAAAGAAGACCAGTTCTGGCTGGATCAGATTCAGGAATCTTCGGCGCGTTATGGTTTCCCGATTCCGGAACCAGTGGTGGTGGATCAATGGCTGGAAGGTGGCGAGATTTTAAAACTGGGAACTACGGAATTCGAGGTGCGTTATGCACCGGGGCATACACCAGGGCATGTCATGTATTACAGCGCGGAATATAGCCTGCTCTGGACTGGCGATGTACTGTTTAAAGGCTCGATTGGCCGTACCGATTTTCCACGCGGTAACTTTGACCAGTTGATGCAGTCCATTCAGCGCGAATGTTTCAGTTTGCCGGATGATACCCAGTTTATTTCCGGGCATGGTCCTTTAAGTACCATTGGTTATGAAAAACAGTTTAATCCCTTTGTGGCTGGTAAAGCAGGTTAACGTCATTAGCTTGAATACCTATCCCCCGGTTTATGCCGGGGTTTTTTGATTATTCATTTTCAGATGGATCGCCAGCCGCCGTCGGTGCATCCTGAGTCGGCAGTTTGTATTCTTCATTGGCCCATGCGCCGAGGTCTATCATTTTGCAACGTTCCGAGCAGAAAGGACGAAACGGATTATTTTCCCACTGGCTGGGTTGGCCACAACGTGGGCAGGGAAAGGTACGGGGCATTTCATTTTCCTCCTTGCAGGGCGATGCAGCGATTTCATCGCGCTCATGCTAGACTGACGCGGTTTTTTGTTTAGTTTGGTCTGATTATGCCGATTCGTCAATTTCAAGCTCAGCGTATGCGCGCTCCTCGGGATTTTACCGCGATTTCACCGCAGCCGATTTGTGTGGAAATTGGTGCAGGAAAAGGCAAACATGCCTTGCTGTTTACCGCACAGCATCCGGAGCAGACCTTGCTGGCGATTGAACGGACCCGGGAAAAGTTTGAGGCGATGCAAAAGCAGCATCAGATAGAAGGGCAAGGCAATTTGCAACCGATTCATGCCGATGCCATTCCGTGGGTGGTGCATGCGCTTTATCCACAACAGGTCCAGCAGTTTTTTATTCTTTATCCCAATCCGGAACCGCATAATCCGGCGCAGCGCTGGCTGAATATGCCATTTTTTGAATTTTTACTGTCACGTTTACAGCCGAATGGCCAGATCACCTTGGCCAGCAACATTCCAGAATATATCGAAGAAGCCGAACAGCAACTACAGCAGCTCTGGCAATTGCCGTATGTAAAAGAAGTGGTTCCGGCAACGTCAGCACGGACCCATTTTGAAATTAAATACTTAGAGCGCGGTGAATTGTGCCAGCAGCTGATCATCAGCAAACCTGCAACTTATCAAACCCGCTTTGATGACTTTTTGCCTTTACAGGGCCAGAATCATGCCGAATAAACGCATTGCCATTATTGGCGCAGGGCCGGCCGGCCTGATGGCCGCGGAAGTCCTGAGTCAATATGATTATGACGTTCATGTGTATGAACAAAAGCCATCTGCAGCGCGTAAATTTTTGATGGCCGGCAAGACAGGCTTGAACATTTCACATGCCGAGGAGATTGAACAGTTTCTGCAGCGTTACGATCATCCGGACTGGCTTGCTCCCTGGATCCGCCGTTGGGATGCGACCTGGATCCGGCAGTGGATGGCGGATTTAGGGATTGAGTCTTATATCGGGTCTTCCGGACGGATTTTTCCGCTGGAAATGAAAGCGGCACCGCTGTTACGGGCCTGGCTGCAACGTCTTGGCGCACATGGCGTAAAGTTTCATTACCGGCATGTATGTCTAGGCATTGAGGGACAGCAGTTACGTTTTCAGGATCAGAAGCAGGCTGATCAAGCGATTCAAAGCGAACATTTTGATGCGATTGTATTGGCCTGTGGCGCAGTATCCTGGTCCAAACTGGGTAGTGATGGGGCCTGGCAACAGTGGTTGTCGCCTGAACAGATTGCATCGTTTCAACCGAGCAATGCTGGGGTAGAACGATGCTGGTCCAGCTTTATGCAGCCAGTGTTTGGCCAGCCCTTAAAACGGGTCGAAGCCTGGATACAGCCTGACCAGAAAGCCATGGGTGATATTGTGATTACCCAATATGGTCTGGAAAGTGGCCTGATTTATAAGCAGGGTCGTGCCTTGCGTCAGTTACAACAACAGCAGCAACCGATGCGTTTGCATCTGGATTTATTACCCTCTTTGACCCATGCCGAACTGATCAAAAAATTAAGCCCAGGCAAAAAACAATCTTTAAGCAATGTCTGGCGTAAAGCCGGTTTGGATCCCGTGAAAGCCAGTTTAGTGCGTGAGCTGGTGGATAAAACCTTGTGGCATGATGCGGTTGCACTGGCTGAAAAAATCAAGGATCTGCTGATCGAGATTGAGGCATTCCGTCCGATTGAAGAAGCAATTAGCTGCGCAGGAGGCATCAAGCAAAATGCGCTGACCGAGCAGTTGCAGCTGAAATCCAATCCTGCGCTGTTTTGTTGTGGGGAAATGCTAGATTGGGATGCCCCGACCGGCGGTTATTTACTCACGGCCTGTTTTGCCACCGGACGGGCTGCAGGGGAAGGGGTTCATCACTGGCTCGGAAACACTCATTGAGGTTGAATGAAAAAAATAAAAGAGCCGTAAATAGGCTCTTTTATTGTTGATGCTTTGGATCACATCAATTCGCTCATACAATCATTTTGCAGCCAGTGCCTGACCGTCAAAACGAATCCCTTCCCAGCCATGTTGCATGAACTGGCGGATATTCTGGTGATCCGTACCTTCCGGCGTTGCTAAAACAGCAGCATAGTGTTCGGCAAACAGGCTGAGCGTCTGTGCTTGATCCAGGCCTTGTAATTGGGCAAAGGAAAACACTTTGGCACTGCCCTGATTTTCAGTCGCTGCATTGGCTTGCTGGCCATTGCTGAATGCGGTTGGGGTATGGGTATAACGCGCGTCAATGTGAGCGATCACATCAGCAAATTTTGCTGTGCCAGCCTGAAGTTGCGCCAATAATGCTTGTGCCATTTTTTCCTCAATTGCTTGAAAAACAGATGGCCTAGCATAGCGGTTTTACCTCAATTTTGCTTGTCTTGTCGCGGCGTTTTTTTATAAAAAATCGCAGCAGGATGGGGATAAAATGCTTTTTATCCACAGTCTTGCCGTTACAATGTGGATATTTTAATCCGATGGAAATAACAGATGAACTGGTTATTGGTGGCCTGTGGCGGTGCAATGGGCGCAAGTTTACGTTATGCCGCGACTTTGTTATTGAAACCGCACAGTCTGTTTCCATGGCCGACCTGGTGGGTCAATCTGTTGGGTTGCTTTGCGGCCGGGGTATTTTTGGCCCTGTGTGTTAAATATCCGAGCTTGCAGCAGGAGACCCGGCTGTTTTTGATGGTCGGGATTTTAGGCGGATTTACCACATTTTCCAGTTTTGGTCTTGAAACCTTTCAATTGTTGCGTCAGGGCCAACATGGCCTGGCACTGCTGTATGTCGGATCGACATTGATGCTGGGGGTACTGGTGCTGGCGATCGGTTTTTATCTGGTGCAGTATGGTCTGGGCAATAAAACCGTATAGGCAAAAAAAGAAGTCTAAGTGGAGGAAAAGAGCTTAGACTTCAAGTTGTTTGCAGTTTAATTTGGAAAACTTAAAAGTAGCTTAAGTTTTCTGCTGGTTACCTACACATTTCTAATCGTCGGATGGTACCAGTTGCTCAAACAGATCATTCAGATTGTCATGCAGTTTCAGATGGATCAGATTCCAGTAATGGCCGGTAATCGTGCGATTGGCCATCAAGGTATCCGGTGACGGTTTAAACACATTCCAATATTTTAACGAGCGTTTAATCAGTAACATGCCATCGTGGTGGGCAGAGTTTTCTGCAAAATCATAATAGGTGGTGAGCGGACGTAATAAAATCTCCAGCCATTCTAGGTACAGTTCTTCTGGAAACACGCCTTTTTCTGCTAGAGCATGCAGGGCATCGAGCTGGTTTTCAATTTCACTGATATTTCCTCGGCGTGATGCTCGAACCAGTATTTTAAAGTGCTCGACGATTTCTGTGCTCAGAGTTTTCACACCGCCATAATCATAAATAATCACGCTACCATCGGGGCGAAAGGCAAAGTTGCCCGGATGCGGATCGCAATGAAAACGTTTCAGATAAAAAATTTCCTGACCAATGGCCTCCACTAGGCGCCGGCCGAGCTGATTGCGTAGCGGCAAGGGCCAGGTGCTGGCGGTTTCAATGCTGTCCCCGCGTTCCATACTCAAGGTCAGTACACGGCGCGAAGAATATTCCGGATAGACCCGAGGAATAATAATTTTGTCATCCAGCGCTGCATGAAAGGTACGAAACACGTTCAGGTTCTGCGCTTCAATTTCATAATTCAGCTCGGCATTCAAGCTGTCCTGAATTTCCTCAAACAAGCGGTCTTGCAGCTTTTTATCAATTTTCAGTACACCCATTAAGCGTAGCGCCAGACGAACCTGTTTTAAATCACTTTCGCAGGCCTGATCCACACCGGGATATTGTACCTTGACCACCACTTCTTCACCTGTCGGAAGGATGGCTTTATGCACCTGACCAATGGAGGCTGCGGCAAAAGGTTCGGGATCAAAAGATTGAAAGGCGACATTAAGCGGTTTGCCGAGCTCTTTTTCCACCTGACTTTGAATGGCGGAAAAGGGCATGGCCGGAGCCTGACGTTGCAGTTTGGCAATCGCTCTGGCCACTTCAGGCGGGAACACGTCTTTGTATTGTGAGGCAATCTGCCCGACTTTCATTACCGCACCTTTCATTTCTCCCAAGGTGTCGGCAATCTGAATACCGATGTCTTGCAGCAGCTTGCTTTTGGCCTCGATTTTTTGTTCTTCATCGGCAGTCAGGTGACGAATGGAGTTGGACACGGTTTTCGTAGCGATACTGGCGGTCATGCTGGCCAGTTTCATAAAACGGCGACCGGGTGAACTGGAGTGTTTAGCCATTCGTTTTGACCTCAGTATAATTCGCGGTAGGTATGCTGCTTTTGATCATAGGGAGTCTGCCAGCAATTGCCCAGTTTTTATTGTTACCTGCTGAACAGGTGTAAAGACAAAATCCATTTATTGCAATATAAACAAATTTTGGAATGAATAAAAACCTCCAGCATTGGGAGCATCAGATTTTTTTTGATCTGTCTCTGCCCCTTTGAACCAGGATTGAAATTTTAAGGAAACTGTTGTCTTAGCCGATGATTATTTTTATATAAACGGACGAGCAATAAGACACAGGCCACCGTGAGACCCACAATCAGGCCAATCCACACGCCGCTTGCGCCGAAAGAGGTAAAACGCGCCAGATAAATACTCACCGGAAATGCCACCACCCAGTAAGCAATCAGGGTAATCCACATCGGGCCTTGCGTGTCCTGCATGCCGCGCAAACAGCCGGCTGCGCTGACCTGCCAGGCATCCATGAGTTGATAGGCCAGGGCAAACAGCAGTAAATACATCGCTACCTGGGAAACAGCCGGGTCACTGGTATAGATTGCGACAATCTGTGGTCGGGCCAATGCAATCAAGGTCATGCAGCCGAGTGCGAGCAGGGTGGCGGTGAGCAAACCCAGATGTTGTACCTTGCGCATGGCATTCCAGTTCTGTTCACCATAATAGGTGCCGACCCGGATCGTCAGGGCAATCGCGAGCGATAAGGGAATCATAAACAGTTGCGAGGTGACAGACAGGGCAATTTGATGGGCCGCAATCACGGTTTCACCCAGTGGACTGAGAATAATCGCGGCCGTACTGAAAATACTGACTTCAAAAAAAATGGCCAGTCCGATCGGTAAGCCGAGTTTGAGAATCCGTGTGACCCACGGGTAATCCACCTTTTCCCAGGCCGCAAACACCTGCGTGTCCTGATAGACCGAGGATTTGTAAATATAAGTAGCCAAAGCCAGCAACATCAGCCATTGCAAAATCGAGGTGGCAAAACCACAACCTGCACTGCCCAGTGCCGGAATCGGACCCCAGCCATGCATAAACATCAGATTCAGTGGCACCAGCACTGGCAAGGCCATGAGACTAATCGCGGTGACCGGCCGTGGATAACCCAAGGCCTCAGAATATCCGCGCAAGGCAGCATATAGCGTCACTGCTGGCATTCCCAAACCAATGGCATGTAAAAACAGGCTGGCCTTGGGAATCAGGTTTTCCGGCACACCCAGCAAGGGTAATAACAAGGGCATGAACTGTAAAATCAACAGCGCCAATAGGCCTAGACCTAAGGCAACCCATAAGGATTGACGGGCAATGGTGGCAATGCTTTTACTGTTACGTGCGCCATTGGCTTCTGCAACCAAAGGCGTAGTGGCGATCATGATGCCACTGAACAGCAACATCACCGGAATCCATAACCCCACCCCGACTGCAATAGCCGCAAGATCGGTGGGAGAAAGGCGGCCGGCCATAATAGTATCAATTAGGCCTAAACCGGCCTGGGCGAACTGGGTGACCAGAATGGGCAGCATCAAGCGGAACAGGTTGATTAATTCAAAGCGCGTACTGGTGACATTCGACACAAAAATTACTCATCAGATATTTGAAAAGGCAGCAGATTTAACGTTGCAGGGTCAGCAGTACGCCCAGAAAAATGATGATTCCCCCAAGCAAGCGCTGCCAGTTGATCGGGGTTTTAGCAGTGCCCAGCCAGCCAAAGTGGTCCAGCAGCATGGACATCAGCAACTGGCCAAAAATGGCCAGACCGGAAAAAGTCAGAAAGCCCATTTTAGGCGCAGTATAAATGCTGATACTGATGGCATAAACCCCCAAAAATCCGCCTAACCAGAGAAACCAGGGCACTTGACTGAGCTGGCCGATACTGGGTTTTTGCTCGGATTGGAACATGACCATCGCCGCCAGCAGCAGCGTGCCAATCAGAAAGGATAAAAAAGCGGCCTGTACCGGAGAATATAAATAGTCGCGCAGTTGCGTATTAATGGCAGTTTGCAGGCTCATCGCAATGCCGATGCCCAGAGTTAAAGGCAGAAACAGCAGTAGTTGTGAGGATATTTTCATCATGGGGGAGCATGTAATTTTTATGTGTTTTTTCGAGCTTAGCATAAATCTGCTGGCTTGCCGTCGGTATAGGCCTGCAGTCATGTTAAAATGCGCTACATTCTGTTGACCTATTTTGAGCGCATTTCTTGGCCAGTCTACATCCATCCTCTATTCCTTTATCTTTGTATATCCATATGCCCTGGTGTGTACGTAAATGTCCCTATTGTGATTTCAACTCACATGCGGTACCGGAAGGCAAACTGTCTTTGGATTTGGAACAGGAATATCTCAACGCATTGGTTGAGGACTTTAAAACCCAGATTGACTTTGCTCAAGGCCGCCAGATTCACAGTGTGTTTATCGGAGGTGGAACACCCTCGCTCATTTCAGCACAGGGTTATCAATGGCTATTTGCTGAATTGAAAAATCTGCTGCCTTTTACGGAAGGCTGTGAAATCACCCTGGAAGCCAATCCGGGCACTGTGGAACATGATCCTTTTGCCGGTTATTTGACTGCAGGGATTAACCGTCTGTCGATTGGCGTGCAAAGTTTTAATATGGAACATTTGCAGCGTTTGGGGCGGATTCATAGCAATCAGGATGCGATTGCTGCGTTGCAGCAGGCGCAGGCCGCAGGTTTTCAACGCATCAATGTGGATTTGATGCATGGCTTGCCCCAGCAAACGCTGCAACAGGCATTGAGCGATTTAAAACTGGCGGTAGAAAATGGGGCAACGCATATTTCCTGGTATCAGCTGACCATAGAGCCGAATACGGTATTTTTTAGAGCCCAGCCACAATTGCCGGTTGAGGATGTGCTGGAGCAGATTCAGGAGCAGGGCGAAGCCTATTTAAAAGCGCAAGGTTTTGTCAATTATGAAGTGTCTGCCTGGCGTAAGGAATTGCCCTCGGCACACAATCTGAATTACTGGCAGTTTGGAGACTATCTGGCAATTGGTGCAGGTGCGCATGGCAAAGTCACCTTGCCGGATGGAGTGTACCGTTTCCAGAAAACCCGTTTGCCGAAAGATTATCTGGCCAAAGTCCCGGCTGAGCATGGCCAGTTTAGGAAGATTGCTGCGGACGAGTTGCCCTTTGAATTTATGATGAATACATTGCGCTTGAACCAAGGTGTGGATGCCCAGTTGTATGCGCAGCGTACAGGCCTGAATTTATCCGATCTGGATGCGGTACTGGCTTCGTTGCGAAAGCGGAAGTTGCTGGTCGAGGATCAAAATCGTTTGGCGTGTACCGAGCAGGGGCATGTGTTTTTAAATTCCGTGCTGGAAAAATTTTTATAAGTTGCTGTAGCACCTCCCGGTTCATTATTTTTTATTTTAAAGCTGCTACATCCATGCCAAGAAATTTAGCACTCGATTATCTCAAAATGGGGCTGGCCATCAGTATTGTGTTTTTGCACACCCTGATTTTTTATGATCTTGCGCCTTTATTGGGTCACAGCCTGGTACAAGGCCTGTTTAGACTGGCCGTGCCGGTCTTTCTGATCATTAGCGGCTATTATTTTTTTAGCGTTCAGGATATTCAAAAATATCGCAACTGGCTGTTCAGAATCTTGGGTTTATATCTGCTCTGGACGCTGCTTTATGCACCAATCTGGTGGTCAGGTTATGCTTTTTATAATTGGCTGAGCCTGTTTTATGGCTATTTTGTCTTGTGGTATCTGGTGGGCGTGCTGCTAGGCGGCTCGTTGCTCTATATGCTGAGAAAATGTCCTTCTACTGTTTTATTGTCCTGCGCTTTGTTACTTTTCCTCACCGGTTGGGCGATACAGGAACTGGGCAATCTGCATGTGCTCAGCCCGGTGCTGGATCAGCGTTTTAATTTCGCACCCTGGCACCGTAATTTCTTGCTGGTCAGTTTTCCTTTTTTAACCTTGGGGTTTCTGCTGCGTAAACATCGGGAGTACATTTTCGCGTGTTTTACGGTCAAGTTGCAGTATGTGTTGTGGGCGCTGGCAGCGGTGCTGGCAGAATCTGTTCTCAACTATTTTTGGATCAGTAAAACCGAAGCAGTGGAACAAATGCTGTCTTTATTTGTCGCTGCGCCGTTGCTGTTTGTCTATGTGTTGAACCAAAAAATCATGGGTAGCAGTAAAGAATTGGCCAATCTTTCTACCGCAATTTTTCTGATTCATCCCTTGTGGATTCACCTGCTGAAAAGCCATTTTATAGAGCAGCAGACCCTGTTGAGTTTTGTTGTCCTACTGTGTTCTGTACTGGCCGGTTTGGTACTGGTTGCACTGAACAAGAAGTTTAAATACTTGTTATAAAAACGTTCTGTAAAAAAGAGCGCTGGAGCGCTCTTTGGGGATTTCAGCCGGCAATATTAATAGTCAAAACTGAAATGTTCAGGGGCCAAAGCCGTCATGGTTTGAGAGGGATGTACCATTGATTCGGCATGGCCTTGGGCGCGCGGTAACAGGCGTTCAAAATAAAAATCGGCCACCTTGATTTTGGCTTTATAAAACTCGGGAACTTCCTGACCTTGACCCGTTGCTAATTTGGCCGAAGCCACGGCTGCCTGTTGTGCCCAGAAATAGGCCATCATCACATAACCGGAGAACATCAGGAAATCGACCGAAGCACTGGAAACCACATCGCGGTCTTTACGGGCAGCCAGCAGGATACGCACGGTTAAGGTGTTCCACTGCGCACAGAGTTTGGTGAGTTCCCAGGCGAAACGGCGCATATATTTGTTACGTGCATGCAGGCTGCAGAAGCGCAGGATTTCGGCCGTGTAATCACGAATGATCTTGCCTCTGGAATTGAGCAAGACTTTACGGCCAATCAAATCCAGGGCCTGCACGCCGGTGGTACCTTCATACAGCATAGCAATCCGTGCATCACGAACAATCTGTTCCATGCCCCATTCTTTGATATAGCCATGGCCACCATAGACCTGCATACCGTGGTTGGCCGCTTCAAAGCCTAATTCGGTGAGGAAACCTTTGAGAATGGGCGTATAAAAGCCGAGCTGGTTGTCATAGCTTTCAAAGGCTGCCGTATCGTCACTGGCCAAGGCATCATTCATTTTATCGGCCAGTTGTGCCGCATAATAAATCATGGAACGGCCACCTTCCGCGATGGCCTTTTGCGTGAGCAGCATGCGCCGCACATCGGCATGGTGAATGATCGGATCGGCCACCTTATCCGGTTCTTTTTTACCGGAAAGGGCACGCATCGACATGCGCTCTTTGGCATACGGCAGGGCGCCCTGAAAAGACAGTTCGGCATGGGCAATGCCCTGAATCGCCGTACCAATGCGCGCGATATTCATAAAGGTAAACATGGCATGTAAGCCTTTATTCGGTTCACCAATCAGGTAGCCAGTCGCATTGTCAAAGTTCAGCACCGCCGTTGCAGATGCACGAATTCCCATTTTATGTTCGATCGAACCGCAGCTCACCGCATTGCGTTCACCCACGCCACCTTCGGCATTCGGTAAAAATTTTGGCACGATAAACAGCGAAATGCCTTTGGTGCCTTGCGGTGCATTCGGCAGACGTGCCAAGACAATATGCACGATATTTTCCGTTAGATCGTGCTCACCCGCCGAGATAAAAATCTTCGTGCCGGAAATGTGGTAACTGCCATCAGCTTGCGGTTCGGCCCTGGTTTTGATCTGGCCAAGATCGGTACCACATTGCGGTTCGGTCAGACACATTGTCCCTGACCAGGTGCCTGCCACCAGATGTGGCATATAGGTGTTTTTCTGTTCATCGGTGCCGTACTGCAAAATGGTATTCATGCAGCCGATACTGAGTCCCGGATACATCTGGAAGGACCAGTTGGCGGTGCCCATCATTTCCGATTTGATGATATTGAGTGACATCGGCAGGTTTTGCCCACCATATTCTTCCGGGTAAGACAGACCTTGCCAACCGCCTTGAACCAACTGGTCGTACGCCGCTTTGAAACCTTTGGGCGTGGTCACTGTGCCATTGTCAAAATGACAGCCTTCACCATCACCCGATTGGTAAAGTGGAGAAAGCACATTTTCACAAAAATCAGCAGCACCTTCGAGAATCATGTCTACCGTATCAGCATCGGCAGCTTCGCCATTGCTTAAAGTCTTATAGTGTGCTGGATAGTCAAACACTTCATTCATCAAGAAACGAATGTCGTGGAGCGGGGCTTTATACGCAGGCATGGCTTTAATCCTATTTTAGAAATTGTTTTGATTGTCCGGTTTGTTACTTTGATTATTCACATAGGTAATAAAAATACATTGATATTGTAGCCTCCGGAAATTGTCAGAAAGGCGAATTCGCTCGAAAAGTTTGCGCTGGGGACAGTCGATGGTTGATTCATTTCAGCAGATAAATTCATCATACTGGATGAATGGTTTTCCGCCAATTTTTATACCGAATAATTCAGTTTTTAAATGCAATCGACCCTATAAATGAAAAATTGCGCTTGTTGGTTTTTGTAAAAGTACCCTAAAAAATCAATCTAAAAGCGGGGTATGTTGCACGGTGTCAAAAAAGAGAATGCGCTACTGATTGAACATAAATGAGTCAGTGGAAGTAGAAACCGCTATTTTTGGGGGGAAGCCCGCAAGGCAAAGCATCAAGCCCAAGTGCTGAGTCTGATGCAAGCAATAAACTTTATTTTTTTTCCAACACTAAAAAGTCACGGGTATTTGGACGTATCCCATTCCAGATCGAGAAAGACTCGACGGCTTGACCGACCAGCATTCCGAAACCTTCAGAAGTCGGTATGCCGCGTGCTTTGGCCTGATCCAGAAAACTCGAAGGTTTACCATAGGCCATTTCATAGGCATATTTAAACTGCAACGCTTCCGGTAAAATCAGGGCATCACCCGCCAGACTGGCGGAGGTAGCATTAATCACCAGATCAAAATCACCGGCTAACTCATCTAGCCCAATCGCGGCTAAAGTTGCTTGTGGCACCGAAGCAGCGATATCCTGAACCAGTTGTTCGGCACGAGCGAGTGTACGGTTAGCGATCACGATTTTTTTCACGCCTGCCTGAACCAGTGGATAAATTACCCCACGGGTCGCACCACCTGCACCAATAATCAGCACGGTCGTATTGTGCAGTGGCCAGTCCAGTGCCTGAATGGCTTCCACCAGACCCTGACCATCGGTATTGTCGCCGTGAAGCTGTCCATCTTGCATCCATAACGTATTGACCGCTTTGGCGATTTTGGCACGTTCACTGAGCTGGTCACATAAAGCAAAGGCCTGTTCTTTAAACGGCACCGTGACATTCATGCCGACACCACCGGCAGCAAAAAATTCGCGTACGCTGGCTTCAAAACCATCCAGCGCGGCCAAGCGTTTGCTGTAGTTCAAATCCACACCCATTTTTGTGGCAAAAGCATGATGTAATTCAGGTGAACGTGATTGTTCGATTGGATTGCCGATCACGGCAAATTGTTTTGTCATGGTATGGAACCGATCCCTAAAAGCAAAGGCCCATGATGGATCAAGCTGAGACCTGCAGTATAGAAATCAGCAGGCTGATCTGATAGTCCTCATGGGCTCGACAGATTATGTGTTCAATTGTAACCAGTCACGCGGCTTTAAATAATACTCAGTGAGACGTTTTTCGGCTGAGTCTTCTGCCCATTCCGGACGGTAGCTCCATGCCGCCAGGTTTGGTAAGCTGACCAGAATGGATTCGATGCGACCACCGGTTTGCAGGCCAAATAGGGTGCCGCGGTCATAGACCAGGTTGTATTCGACATAGCGGCCACGACGATAGAGCTGGAATTCCCGCTGTGCTTCACTATATGGCTGCTCACGGTGTTTCTCAAAAATCGGCAGAATTGCTTCAAGATAACCATTGCCTACCGCCTGGATATACTGGAAGCAGGTTTCAAAATCCCAGCAGTTCAGGTCATCAAAGAACAGGCCACCGACGCCACGCTGTTCATCACGATGCTTTAAATAAAAATAGTCATCACACCACTGTTTATGTTTGGCATACACCTCATCACCAAAAGGCTGGCACAGATCATAGGCTTTTTGATGCCAGTCGATCACATCCTGCTCATCCGGATAAAAGGGTGTGAGGTCAAAACCGCCCCCAAACCACCAGATTGGTGCCTGGCCTTCCGGCTCGGCGACAAACAGACGCACATTGGCATGTGAAGTCGGAATATTCGGGTTTTTCGGATGAATCACCAGAGAGACACCCATGGCTTGTGCCTTGGCACCGGCAATTCCCGGATGACGTTCTGTCGCCGAAGCAGGCAGTTTGGAAATATTGATGTGCGAGAACATCACGCCGCCTTTTTCAATCACTGTGCCATCTTGCAATACACGTGAGCGGCCACCGCCGCCTTCCGGACGTTCCCAGTCATCAATGATGAATTCTGCCTTACCGCCCCCGGCTTGTTCCTGCTGTTCTAAAGCAGTACAGATCCGGGCCTGTAAGTCGAGGAGAAAGTCACGAACACGCTGGAGATCAGCAGAGGTGGGATGAGACATCGGAACACTCATAAGAAAATTCAAAATTCATCACATCAAAACACAAAATGCCGAAAAGATTAAGCAGGTTTTTCTCATGCGGAGGTCTGCTTGTATTCTGTGTAGAAGCTGCGCAGAATAGATTCGTGCTGCTGTTTTTGTTGAATTGTATTTTTCTGTTGTGTTTTGCAGGCAGAGATTTTTAAGTGGATGGGAAATATGGGTACTTCGTTAATTCAAAAATATAATGTTCCTGGGCCACGCTATACCAGTTATCCGACGGTACCCTATTGGGAAGACAGTTCTTTCTCAGCAGAACTTTGGCAACAGAGCCTGAAACGTTCCTTTGATGAATCCAATGCCAGTGAAGGCATCAGCCTGTACATCCATCTGCCGTTTTGCGAAAGTCTGTGTACCTTTTGTGGCTGTCACAAACGCGTGACTAAACGTCATGAAGTGGAAGCGCCTTATATTGCTGCTGTGTTGAAAGAGTGGGAGCTGTATTGCCAACTGCTGGTCAACAAGCCGCGTATCAAGGAAATTCACCTGGGCGGCGGTACGCCGACTTTTTTCTCTGTTGAACATCTGGTGCAACTGATGCAGGGCATCCTATCGAAAGCCGAAATTGCAGAAGAACATGAATTCAGCTTTGAAGGCCATCCGAACAGTACCACGCGTGAACATTTGCAGGCCTTGTATGACTTGGGTTTTCGTCGGGTCAGCTATGGGGTGCAGGACTATAACCTCACCGTGCAAAAAGCTATTCACCGGATACAGCCATTTGAACATGTCGAGCGTGTCACGCAATGGGCGCGTGAAATTGGTTATCGCTCCATCTCGCATGATCTGGTGTTCGGTCTGCCATTTCAAAGTCTGGACGATGTGCTGAATACCATCGAGAAAACCACCAGCCTACAGCCAGACCGTTTGGCCTTTTACAGTTATGCGCATGTGCCGTGGATTAAAGGCAATGGCCAGCGTGGTTTTAAAGATGAAGATGTGCCGCAAGACCATGTGAAGCGCACTTTATATGAGGAAGGCAAAAAACGTCTGCTTGAGCATGGTTATCATGAAATCGGTATGGATCATTTTGCGCTGGCCAGTGATGCCATGTACCAGTCCTTCCAGCAGGGCAGCTTACACCGTAATTTCATGGGTTATACTGCATCGAAAACTCAGGTGATGATTGGGCTAGGGGTTTCCTCGATCAGTGATAGCTGGTACAGCTTTGCCCAGAATGAAAAACAGCTGGAAGAGTATTATGCCCGTCTGGAAAATAATGAAATTCCGGTATTCCGTGGGCATGTGCTGAGCACAGAAGACCTGATGATCCGCAAACACATTTTAAACCTGATGTGTACCTTCCAGACCTCATGGTCCAGTGCCGAGATGCAATTTCCAGAATTGCCAGAGGTTCTGACCCAACTGGCTGAAATGCAGCAGGATGGTTTGCTGGAGATTCTAGAGCAGGGAATCAAAGTGACGGAACAGGGCAAACCATTTGTACGTAATATCTGTATGGCTTTTGATTTAAGATTGAAACGCAAGATGCCGAACACTCGCATTTTTTCCATGACCATTTAATAGTCTAAATAGCTCCATAAAAAACGGAGTGGACTTTAAGCCACTCCGTTTTTAAATCAGGTGATGCGCCGGAGGTTAGAAGTCATCTGTATGATAAAGGTGTGACATGCGTTCACGTTTGGTTTTTAAATAGCCTTCATTAAACTGGTTCTTGCCAACGGTTAAAGGGACACGACCCACCACATCAATGCCTTGCGCTTTTAGGGCTTCAATTTTTAGCGGATTGTTGGTGATGAGTTTGACCTGCTGTACACCTAAATGGTCCAGCATAATCGGGCACATGTCATATTCACGCGCATCCGCAGGCAAATTCAGCATTAAATTGGCATCCACCGTATCATGGCCTTGATCCTGCAGGGCATAAGCACGGATTTTGTTGGTCAGGCCAATGCCGCGGCCTTCCTGACGCAAATACAAAATGACGCCTTGACCGGCTTCATTAATCATTTTCTGTGTCGCTTGCAATTGTGGACCACAATCACACTTCAACGAGGCAAAGGCATCGCCAGTCAGGCATTCGGAGTGGATGCGCACGAGGACGGGACCATTCGGAGGTGTCTCCAGTCCTTTAGATAGTGCCACATGCTCTTCGCCGGTTGTAGGATCTTGAAAAACACTAATTTTAAAGTCACCAAAAGCAGTCGGTAGTTTAGAAGAGGCAACAAATTCTATTGGCACAGTTCAACCCATGGTTAGCTTAGAAAGTAGTTGAAAGTATAGCGTAATGCTTGGACATTGGTAGAATTGCTATAATGATTTTATGCAGAACATTTTCTTTTTTGTATAAAGCACACGATAATAGTTGATAAATAGTAAGATTATTCAGGATAATCTGCTGCACCACACAAAGCCGTACCAGATGTATGAGAGAATACTCAAGATGACATCGCTACAAATGTGGTTGCTCGAAGGTGATTTCATTCGATAATGTTCATCATTTATCGCTAACCCATTTACCTAGCTACGATTTGCCAGGCTTTAGAAGGCTTTGCCATATATGTTGTATACCGAAATTCCAACTCAACGCCCTGTTACGCCATTGTTAGATGAAATTGATCATCCTCAACAATTACGTCAGCTCGAGCAAAGTCAGCTAGAACAGGTGGCAGATGAGTTGCGTCAATATATTCTGTATGCAGCCGGGCAAAGTGGTGGCCATTTTGGTGCCAACCTGGGCGTGATCGAACTGACCGTTGCGCTGCATTTCTGTTTCAATACACCGCATGACCGCCTGGTCTGGGATGTCGGTCACCAAGCTTATCCGCATAAAGTTTTAACCGGGCGCCGCGAGCAGATCACCACGATCCGTGCCAAAAATGGTCTGGCAGCTTTCCCAGCACGTGAAGAATCTGAATTTGACACTTTCGGCGTTGGCCATTCTTCAACCGCAATTTCTGCCGGTTTGGGGATGTCACTGGCACGCCGTTATCAGAACAATCCCGGTGAGGTGGTATGTATTGTCGGTGATGGTGCGATGACCGCCGGTATGGCGTTTGAAGCCATGAATGATGCGGTGGCACATAATGCAGATCTCATGGTGGTACTCAACGATAATGATATGTCGATTTCCTGCAGTACTGGTGGTTTTGCCAAACATCTGGCGGCCATTTGGGAAAAAGGTCACTTCGTCAATATTGATGAAAATGGCGAAGCCTATATTCAGCCGCACCCACAGTGGACGTATAATTCACGTTTGCATCAATCGGCGACAGATGCTGCAGACAACCTGTTTAAAGCCATCGGTTTTGACTATTTCGGACCGTTTGATGGTCATGATGTGCAGCAACTGGTACAAGTTTTTGAGGCATTGAAAAAACGCAGTGGTCCGCGCTTAATCCATGTTTACACCCGTAAGGGTAAAGGTTTTGCACCTGCGGAAGCGGACCCGATTAAATATCATGCCATTAATAAAATGGTGGTTACACCACTGCTGCAACCGGTAAAAAAATCCGCACCTAAATATTCGGATGTGTTTGGACAATGGCTTTGTGACGAGGCTGCCCAAGACCAACGCTTGCTGGCGATTACTCCGGCCATGTGCGAAGGCTCGGGCATGGTCAAATTTGCCAAGCAGTATCCTGAGCGTTTTTTTGATGTGGCGATTGCCGAGCAACATGCCGTGACTTTGGCCGCAGGGATGGCCTGTGAAGGTTTAAAACCTGTCGTCGCCATTTATTCAACTTTCCTGCAACGTGGTTATGACCAGCTGATCCATGACGTAGCTCTGCAAAATCTGGATGTGACCTTTGCGATCGACCGGGCTGGCCTGGTTGGTGAGGATGGTCCAACGCATGCGGGTGCTTATGATTATGCCTATATGCGTACCGTACCCAACATGCTGATCATGGCGCCGAAAGATGAAAATGAATGCCGTCAGATGCTGCATACGGCTTATCTGTATCCGGGACCGGCAGCGGTGCGTTACCCACGTGGTCAGGGGCAAGGCGTTGAGATTCAGCAACAGATGACTACCCTGGACATTGGTAAAGCGGAGATCCTGGCGGAATTCAATCCTCAACAGGACGAGCAGATTTCGATTCTGGCCTTTGGCAGTCGTGTGGCTGTTGCTTTACAAGCCGCAGAGCAGCTGGCTCAGTTGCATGAAGTGGGGGTACGCGTGGTGAATATGCGTTTTGTCAAACCACTAGATGAAACAATGATTCAGCAGCTGGCTGAACATACCAGTTTGTTTGTCACGGTAGAAGAGCATGCGGTCATGGCAGGTGCAGGAAGTGCGGTCAATGAATATTTGGCACAAGCCCAAATTGTCAAGCCGGTACTGAATCTTGGATTGCCTGATTCATTCTTGCCACAAGCGACCCATGCACAGATGCTGGAAGATTGTGGTCTGGATGCAGTCGGCATTCAGAACGCCATTGAAAAAGCATGGTTAAAGCTTGTACAGACAGTCTGAGCCACTGCTTTAAATTTTTCGCAACATTTTTTCCCTAAAAGCGCATTGATTTGCTAAAATACAGGCGCTTTTATGCATTATTCTTTGTCAAAATCTTCAAAATTTGTAGTGGGTGTTCAATGGAACCTATGGTGGTGATGGCTGCGCGTGCGGCTCAAACAGTTGGTCAAGAGCTTTTAAAAGCGCATCAGAATCGTCATAAACTCGATCTACAAGTGGAAGATAAAGGGATTGATGGTCCAGTAACGCGTGTAGACCGTTACTTAGAGCAGTTGACTATCGATACCCTGCGTAAAAGCTATAAAAATCACAGTTTCCTGGGTGAAGAATTTGGCTTGCAAGAAGGCAAAGGTCACGATGCAGACTGGTGCTGGGTGATTGATCCGCTGGATGGCACACAAAACTTCATTAACGGTTTTCCGCATTTCTGTATTTCTATCGCTGTTCAGCATAAAGGTGTCACGCAACACGGCGTGATCTATGACCCTGTACGTGACGAAATGTTCTCTGCTAGCCGCGGCCGTGGTGCCGTGATGAACCAGCGCCGTATTCGCGTGAATGTCAAAGACAGCCTGGACAATACTTTCCTTGCTGTAGGTCATCCTTATCGCACGACCCGTAATGGTGAAGTGGTCTCCCATGCAGAACAGCATTTTGCTTCTTTGCTGGCAGTAACCAAAGCGGGTGCGCATATCCGCCGTGGTGGTTCAGCAGCCTTGGATCTAGCTTATGTGGCTGCAGGCCGTTTTGATGGTTTCTTTGAGCTGGGCTTAAAACCGTGGGATATTGCGGCAGGTGAGCTGATCGTGAAAGAAGCGGGCGGTACAATGGTGGATGCGCGTGGTGGTGCAGATTCAATGACCAATGGCCAGGTTTTGGCCTGTTCAATGAAAATGTTGAAACCATTAATGCAAAGCGTGATTCCTGCCTGGGCAGATGCCGCAAAATAAACCACTGTAATTTTGCATTGAATAAATTAAGACCTTCAATCGTTGAGGGTCTTGTTCTTTAAGAAGAGTAGTTTTTGCGGTAGAAAGGCATTTTTAAAAAAATAGCAAAAGCGCATGACATTTATTTTTTTTCTGCTATACTCCTGCGACGCACTTAAATTTCCGTTCATTACCTGAACATTATCTTCTAATCATTGTGTATGCGCGTTCTGTCCATAGAGAGGACAATTCCTCGCGCCCCAATCGCTTAAGCGATTCCTTCAGGTTACGGCTGCAATCATGCGTGCGTTTAATCCAACATCGTCGTTACACGGATCGCCGCTGAATCCTATGTTTTCAGCTTGAGTTGCTGTGCCGCTTTTGCCGATGTCCATACTGTATTTATAATGGAGCACCCATCTAGGGTGAACACTCTCTATGAGCAAAACTTTTGCTGATTTTTCTTTGCACGAATCCCTTACCCAAGCGCTTACAGACCTTGGTTTTACAGCTCCAACTCCTGTACAAGAACAAGCGATTCCTGCTGCATTAGAAGGTAAAGATCTTCTGGTTTCGAGCCAGACCGGTTCAGGTAAAACCGCTGCCTTTTTATTGCCAACATTAAATGCCTTGGCAGGCCAAGATACGTTCCTTCCATTCAAAGAACGTATGCGTGCCGTAACGCAACCGAATATTTTGGTAATTTCACCTACACGTGAATTGGCACAGCAAGTGAGCCAAGATGCGATTGCCTTTGTACGTCACATGAAAGGTGTGCGTATTGCAGCCATCATGGGTGGTATGCCATTTGCTAAGCAAATTCAACAGCTTAAGGGTGCACAAGTGGTAGTGGCGACTCCAGGTCGTTTGCTGGACTTGGTGAACCGTCGTCAGATCAAACTGGATAAAGTAGATGCTTTGATTGTTGATGAAGCAGACCGTATGCTGGATTTAGGTTTCTCGGAAGATTTGGAAGCGATTAGTGAATTGGCTGCCAATCGTAAGCAAACCTTAATGTTCTCCGCAACGTTTGCTGACCGTATTATCCGTCTTGCAGAATGCATGATGCAGGATCCGCTACGTATTGCGATCGAAACAGGTCACTCAACCAATACAGATATTACCCAGACTTTGCACTGGACTGATGGTTTTGAGCACAAGAAAAAATTACTGACGCACTGGTTAAATGACGAAACTCTAGACCAAGCGGTTGTATTTGCCAGCACGCAAGAAGATACCGATATGTTGGCTGAAGAGCTGGCAGAAGCGGGTCACTCTGTGGTTGCGCTACATGGTGCGATGCCACAAACCGTACGTAACCGCCGTTTGCGCAGCATCCGTGAAGGCCGTGCCAAAATCCTGGTTGCGACTGACGTTGCAGCGCGTGGTCTGGATGTTCCAACTATCTCTCACGTCATCAACTTCGGTTTGCCAATGAAACACGAAGACTATGTACACCGTATTGGCCGTACAGGTCGTGCGGGCCGTACAGGTCAGGCGATTACTTTGGCGACTTACCGTGAGCGCGGCAAGATTCGTGCACTTGAAGACTATTTAGAAGCACGTTTAGACGTTTCTGAAATTGAAGGCCTTGAGCCATCTCCACCGCCAGCACGTTCTGGTCGTAGCGATGGTGGCCGTGGTGGTAACAAACGTCGTGATGGCGGCCGTGGCGGTTTTGGTGGTGGTCGTCGTTTTGAAGGCGAAAGCAACTTCAAACGTCGTGAAGGTGGTCGTGATGACCGTCCACGTCGTAGCTTCGATGACAAACCACGTGGCGAGCGTCCATTTGGTGAAGACCGTCCTAAGCGCGATTTTGGTGACCGTCCAGCACGCCGTGAGGGTGGCTTTGGCGACCGTCCACAACGTAGCTTCTCAGATAAGCCACGTACCGAGCGTTCATTTGGTGATGACCGTCCTAAGCGTGATTTTGGCGACCGTCCAGCACGTCGTGAAGGTGGTTTCGGTGACCGTCCACAACGCAGTTTTGGCGGTGAAGACCGTCCACGTCGCGAGTTAAATGCCGATCGCCCACGTCGTGAAGGTGGTTTCAACGATAAACCGCGTTTTGACAACAATGATGATAACCGCGGTAACCGCGTAGATTACAAACCACGTAGCGGCGGTTTTAACAAGCCGGCAGGAGATCGTGAACCACGTCGTTTTGGTGGTGAAGATCGCCCACGTCGCGAGTTTAATTCAGATCGTCCGCGTCGTGACTTTGCTGATAAACCACGAGGCGAACGTCCAGCATTTGGTGGTGAAGACCGTCCACGTCGTGATTTTGGCGACCGTCGTCGCAAATTTAACGATTAAAATGTGAAAGTTAAACGAAAAAAGCCGGTGTTTAACACTGGCTTTTTTATTGTGAGCTATTTTGTGTTGGTGTGTTTGGAATGTATACTAAGTCATATTTTTGCGTAGAATAAAAGAGTTATGGATACCAAAACGGATCGTTTGACCTGGGATGAGTTAAACCAAGGAGTCTATATGCCTTATCTGTTTGTGTTGCTCGCACTCTGCAATATTGGCTATTTTGCCTATCATCTTTTTGCTTAAGCTTTCAATTTCATAAATAAAAAAATTAAAGCAATTCTTATATTTGTTTTCCTGATTTCTGCTATTGACGCGATAAAGCCGTGTAGCTTTTACGTGAAAGGGTAACAAATTTCGAGCTATTCAGGGTATAGTATGCGGGCTGAAAAAACGTAGGAAAACGCTCAGCCATGAATTATACAGCGCTCCAGGCTCAATCCCTGATTGAAGTGAAGAATTTAAGCTTCAAGCGTGGCCAACGTGTTATTTACGACAATGTCGATATTCAGATCCGTCGTGGCCAGATTACCGCCATTATGGGACCTTCCGGTACCGGAAAAACCACCTTATTGCGTTTGATTGGCGGTCAGCTTACCCCCGATCATGGCGAAGTTTTGCTGGAAGGTAAAAACCTGAACCAAATGTCACGTCAGGAATTATTTGCGGCCCGTGCACGTATGGGCATGCTGTTTCAAACTGGTGCATTGTTTACCGATATTTCGGTCTATGAAAATGTCGCCTTTCCGCTGCGTGCACATACCAAGCTGCCTGAAAATCTGATTGCGGAACTGGTGGCCCTCAAGCTCGAAGCTGTGGGTTTACGTGGTACGGAACAGCTCATGCCGGCAGAACTTTCCGGCGGGATGAACCGTCGTGTGGCCTTGGCACGTGCGATTGCGCTGGATCCTGAACTAATCATGTATGATGAACCGTTTGCCGGCCAGGACCCGATTGTCAAAGGGGTATTAACCCGTCTGATCCGTTCCCTGCGTGAAGCACTGGATTTAACTACTATTATTGTCTCGCATGATGTGCACGAGACCTTATCGATTGCTGATTATATTTATATTGTGGCCGAAGGCATTGTGCAGGGGGAAGGCACGCCTGCAGAGCTACAAGCCAGTGATATTCCCTTTGTGAAGCAATTCCTTACCGGTTCCATGGAAGGTCCTGTCGATTATCAATTTAGTCATCAAGCATATTTAAGTCATGAGGTCCGTTCATGAATGCCATTGCCGATTTAGGTGGACGCGTTATTGAACGTGTACGCGGTATCGGGGTCGCGACCCTGATGCTGGCACAAATTTTATTTTCCATGCCGACCTGGTTGGGCGTCAAACTGTTCATTCACCAGATGTATCGGGTTGGCGTGATGTCGCTATTGATTATTGCAGTCTCTGGCCTGTTTATTGGTCTGGTCCTGGGCTTACAAGGGCATTCCATTCTGGTCAATATTGGCAGTGAATCATTGCTGGGCACAATGGTGGCGTTGACCTTGCTGCGTGAGTTGGCCCCGGTAGTGACCGCCTTGCTGTTTGCGGGTCGTGCCGGTTCTGCCTTAACCGCGGAAATTGGCCTGATGAAAGCCACAGAACAGCTGGCCAGTATGGAAATGATCGGGGTGGATCCCTTGAAACGGATTGTTTCACCACGTCTTTGGGCCGGTATTGTCAGTTTGCCGATGCTCACGGTGATCTTTGCTGCGATTGGGATCCTGGGCGGTAAAATGGTCGGGGTGGACTTTCTGGGAGTAGACGAAGGTTCATTCTGGAGCGGCATGCAAAACAGCGTTGAATTTGGCCATGATATTGTCAATGGTATTATTAAAAGTGTTGTTTTTGCCTTGATCTGTACCTGGATTGCGGTGTATCAGGGTTATGCCTGCGTCCCGACGTCTGATGGTATTGCGACTTCAACCACACGTACGGTGGTGTATTCGTCATTATGTGTTTTAGGTTTCGATTTTGTGTTGACTGCGGTCATGTTCGGAGGAATTAAATGAAGTCACGTACTAGTGAGCTGGCCGTCGGTATTTTTGTCATTATCTTCGGTATTGCCTTGTTTTTCTTGGCCATGAAAGTCAGTGGTCTGGCCGGAACCACCTTGCGTGACAGTTATACCATGACGGCGACTTTTGACAATGTGAATGGTCTAAAGCCACGCGCTAAAGTCACCATGAGTGGCGTGATGATTGGCCGTGTGGATGATATTACGCTGGACCCAGTGACCCGTTTAGCCACAGTGACTTTTTCACTCGATGGCAAACTGACCTCGTTTAATGCCGAACAGTTAAAAACCGTGCAGAAAAATGCGCTGGAAGAATTGCGTTATGGTATTGAATATCAAGAAGCAAGTCCTGCGCAACAAAAAGAAATGGAAAAGCAACTTACCGATAACATGAAGTCCATCACCAGTATTGATGAAGATGCTTATATCATGGTAGCAACCAACGGTCTGTTGGGTGAAAAGTATTTAAAAGTGGTTCCCGGTGGTGGTTTGAACTATATCAAACGTGGGGAAAGTGTTGCGAATACCCAAGGTACCCTGGATCTTGAAGATTTGATTAACAAGTTTATTACCGGTGGTGCGGGCAAATCAGCCCAAGACTCGAATAAAGAAGAGACCGCTGCCCCGGCAGAAACAACCGACACAACTGAAGCTCAAACTTCATTTGTTGAATAAGCCTGAAAGGAGTAAGTTTAGTGAACACGTTGTTAAAACAGACACTCACGGCAAGTGTTTTATCGACCATGATTGCAGGAACTGTGTTTGCAGCACCGGCAGAAGCGCCACCAGTGTTTATTAAACGTGTGGCTGATGGCTTGGTTGAGCGTTTAAAAGCTGATCGCAGTAAATTGCAAAACAATCCTGCTGCAGTAAAAGCAATTATTCGCCAAAAACTTGATCCGTATGTAGATGCACAGGCGTTTACCCGTATCGTGATGGGAACCTATGCGACTAATCAGTACAGTACGGCAGCGCAACGTGCGCAGTTTGAGAAAAACTTCCGTGAAACCCTGATTGAAAACTATGGTGGTGCGTTTGCAAAATATAGCAATCAAACCTATAGCATGCGTCCTTACAAAGCGAGTGCTGGCAAGTATCAGGTTGTAACCATCGACTTTATTGACGGTGGTGAAAAAATTCCGGTTTCGTTCCAGTTAGCGGATAAAGGCAACCAATGGAAAATTCGTAATATCAATGTATCGGGTATTGATCTAGGTTTGCAGTTCCGTAACCAGTTTGCTGCTACGGTAAAACGTAATGGTAATAACCTGGACAAAGCGATTGCCAATTTCGAGCCGGATGCAGAAGCAGCGGTAAACAAAAATGGCCAGAAAAAATAATTAAGCAGGTGAATTGTGATTGAGTTACTGAATCAGGAATTGGTGCTATCCGGTAAAATTGATTTCATCAATGCAGAAAGTGTGTATCGTCAAGGACTGAACCTGATTCAGGCACACGCACAGTTTCCGCTGGTGGTGAATTTGGCGCAGCTGGAGCAGGGCAGCACCTTGGCTTTAGCAGTGTTAGTGCAATGGTTGCGCAAAACCCCGAATGCACAAAGCTTGCAATTTAAAGCCGTGCCGGAAAAAATGCTGAAAATTATTCAAGCCTGTCATTTGCAGGATGATTTGCAGCTACTGGCCTAACTCACTACTGAATAAAAAAGCACCGTCAGGGGCTTTTTTATCAAATCCATTTTTTCCAGCGGAAATACAGCAAAGGTCCGACAAAGAACGAGACCAGAATACAGATCACGACGATAAAACTGGTGGTGCCCCGAGCAAATGGTAAAACATCGGTATTCATGCCGTAAATACTGGCGATCAGCATCGGTGGAGCCAGCATACTCGGTAAAATCGAGAAGCGACGGATCGTGTCACTTTGTTCGGTGTTAATGAATCCGGATGTGGTATCGAGCAGGAAGCGCACTTTTTGGAACAGGAAGGCATCATGTTCCACCAGTGAGCGCACATCTTCACTCAACTCGCGGATATCCGCATCATAAATATGGCTGCCCAGCGCGCGTGGACGGGACAGAAAGGTTAACACCCGGCGCAAATCAATCAGACACAGTTGGGCCTTTCCGAGCACGTCTTCTTGCTGAGCCAAACGGGTTACCATGTCATCGAGATCCAGAACCTGTTCGCGATGATGGTTGTTCAGCACTTCTGTGGAGTATTTTTCCAGGTCCTTGTGGATATCTTCCAAGATATCCGCAAGCTCATCCAGCTTGGCTTCCAGTAAACCAAGCAGAATCCAGGTCGGATCCTTATAGTCCATTTCATAATCGTTGCGGCGCGCCCGGGCACGGAAGGCACGAAAGGCCACCAGTTTCTCTCCGCGCAGGGTGAATAAGCGGTCTTTATGTAAAATAAAAGCCACGGTTTGTACGGTGGCCAGCATGTTGGCGGAATCATCAATATCCGTTTCCACCTGATAGTTCTTGTTTTTGGTGAGGAAATAGGTACTGATATGTAAAATCCCGTCATCATCACGATAGAAACGGGCGGAAGAGGAAATGTCTTCGAGAGATTTTAAGGTTGGCAGGTTACGCTCGTAAGCATCCAGTACCCATTGTTGTTCTTCTTGTGAGGGAGCGATCAGATCGATCCACACCAGATCGGAATGTAAATCGAAACCACCGTTGATGGTGGCATCTTCTAAACTACCGCGCTCTGTGGCATAAAAGGCTTCAAGCATGTCATTGCTCCCTGCGCAGTACTGTTAAAAGGAATGCGGGTATTTTAGTCAAGGCCAGTAAGAAATACACTCGTGAACGTATTATTTTGAAAAAAAATCCAGAATCAAGCATAAACGAGTAAAATGTCACTTTTGTAACAAAAAACTCAGGAGAATTGGGTTGAAATCAGTTGCGATCTACTGTGGATCTGCTTTGGGACATTCTGAGTATTTTGCACAAACGGCCCGTGAAGTGGGGCAGACAGTGGCACGTTATGACTTAACACTGGTCTATGGCGGCGGCTGCAGCGGCCTGATGGGCGTGATGGCTGATGGAGCGCTGGATGCTGGCGGCAAAGTAATTGGTGTGATGCCGCGCTTACTGGTGGAGAGTGAAATTGCTCATCCTAACCTCACCGAATTGCATATTGTGGATAGTATGCACGAGCGTAAAAGCAAAATGGCCGAGCTCGCTGATGGATTTGTGGCCTTGCCGGGCGGTTCAGGAACCTTTGAAGAAATCTTTGAACAGTGGACTTGGGCACAGTTGGGCATTCATCATAAACCTTGTGCTTTTCTCAATGTGGCGGGGTATTACGATGCGCTGTTTGCCATGATTGAGACGTCCAGAAAAAATGGATTCACTTTGGATCGGCACGTAGATAAGTTGATTTGTTCTGATAATTTTGAAGAAATTTTACAACGTCTGGCAACCTATCATCCGCCGATTCCGAAATGGAATCAACCTGTGGAAGCCTGATCATGCCACAGATTACCGTAGCGGCTGCTGTCATTCTGAATGCACAAAACCAGTTATTGGTGGTACGCAAACGACACACCCAGATGTTTATGCAGGTCGGTGGCAAGCTGGAGCTGAATGAAACTCCGGAACAGACCATGCTGCGTGAAATTGCGGAAGAAATTGGCTGTGCAGCGGACATTCAGCAGTTCATTGGACGTTTTGAAACTGCGGCCGCGAATGAGCCGGATCATCTGCTGGTCAGTTATGTTTATGCGGTGCAACTCAAGCAGGCGCCACAAATTGCCGCAGAAATTGCCGAAATGAAATGGGTCGATTTAACCGATAGCGATACGCCATTAGCACCGCTTACCCGTGAAGTGGTGATGCCGTGGTGTCTGGCCCAACAACCTAACTGCAACTAAGTCTCGGCCGTGGCCACACAACAGGCATGGATTTGCTGGCAACCCAATTCCTGTAACTGTAAGTGCAGTGCATGTAAAGAACTGCCTGTAGTCACCACATCATCCAGCATCAGCACCCGGCGATAATGCACGGGTTGTGAAAGCTGAATCTGAAACTGTGCCTCGATATTGTCTAAGCGTTCAAGGCGTGACAATCCTTTTTGCGCATGCTGGGCCAGACGCTGCACCGGTTGCCAGACCGGAATATTCAGATGGCGGGCCAGAATTTTCGCCAGCTGCAAGGATTGGTTAAAACCGCGTTCGGCCAGACGATCCGTGGAAATTGGCATCGGGACAATCGCTTGCACACGTGGCAGTTTCAGTTGCATGAGACAGCCTGCTAACAGACCCTGATAATGCAGCTGTTGCTGATATTTGAATTTCTGAATCATCCGATCCAGTGGGTAGTGATAATAGCAGGCAGCATGAATCTCCAGCTCATGTCTGACCACTGTTTGTTTGAGCCACGGGAGTTGCTGCCAGCAATCTAGGCAGACCCGATGCTGCTGTTGCTTGCTGATGCCGCACAAGATGCAGGGCAAAAAGGGTTGTAGCCAGTGGAGCAGCGGACGTTTAGACATAGGCATAGCGCGGTGCCTCTGGTAGCCAGCGTTTTAGCAAGGCCGCGACATGCTCGGGATAATGGCTGAGAATCTGCTGTGCGACATCATGCGCTTGCTGTAAGAGATGGTCATCACGTTCCAGACGGGCGACCCGAAAGCCGAGATCTCCGGTTTGTTTGGTGCCGAGTAATTCTCCCGGTCCGCGCAATTCCAGATCTTTTTCCGCAATCACAAAACCGTCGTTACTTTCGCGCAGAATACGCAAACGTTCCTGACCATTTTGTGATAGTGGTGTTTTATACAGTAAGGCACAAAAGCTGGCCTGCGCGCCACGGCCAACACGACCACGCAGCTGATGCAGTTGCGATAAGCCCAAACGCTCGGCATTTTCAATCACCATAATCGAGGCATTCGGTACATCCACGCCGACTTCAATCACGGTAGTGGCAATTAGCAGTTGCAGTTGATTGTTTTTAACTTTCTGCATTATGGCCTGCTTTTCATCGGCTTTCATTTTGCCATGTACCAAGCCAATTCTGAGTTCTGGGAAACGTTCTTTAATTTCAGCATAGGTCGCTTCAGCGGCTTGAGCATCCAATGTTTCCGATTGTTCCACCAGTGTACACACCCAATAGGCCTGTTTACCCTCTAGACAGTTACTGGCAATGCGTTGCAACACTTCTTCGCGGCGTTCCAGAGGAATGGTTACGGTTTGAATGGGGGTACGTCCCGGTGGCAACTCATCAATAATCGAGGTATCCAGATCACCATAGGCACTCATCGCCAGCGTGCGCGGAATAGGGGTAGCGGTCATCACCAATTGGTGCGGAGTTAATTCACCATTCCCCTTGTTGCGTAAGGCCAGACGTTGATCGACGCCAAAGCGATGCTGCTCGTCAATAATCACCAAGCCGAGTTTGGCAAATTCGACATTTTCTTGAAACAAGGCATGGGTGCCGATAACCAAGTGGGCAGTGCCTTCCTTGATGCGTTGTTCTGCTTCAGCTCGGGCTTTGCCTTTTTGTTTGCCGGAGAGCCAGGCCACGTTCAATCCGAACGGTTCAAACCAGCGTTTGAAATTCAGATAATGTTGCTCAGCCAGAATTTCGGTCGGGGCCATCAAGGCGACTTGCCAGCCAGCTTCCAGTGCATGACAGGCTGCGACACCTGCCACCAGGGTTTTTCCGGCACCGACATCACCCTGAACCAGACGTAACATGGGCCGGTTCTGTTTCAGGTCGGCGGCAATTTCTTTAGAGACCCGTTTTTGTGCCTGTGTCATCTGAAACGGTAAATTGCCCAAGAGTTGTTTGGCCAACACTTGGCTGGTGGGTAAGAGCGGTGCTTGAATCTGGCGAATATAGGCACGCCGGGTCAGCAAGCTGAGTTGATGTGCCACCAGTTCCTCAAAAATCAGCCGTTGCTGGGCCGGATGGGAACCCTGCAGCAACTGTTGCATATTGGCGCTGAGCGGCGGCTCGTGAATATAATGCAGGGCTTCTTTTAAGGCAAAACCATTGCTGAATTGGGCAGGTAACAGTTCCGGCAGGTCATCGCTATGTTCTGCTAGTGCCTGCCGGACATAATCGCGCAATTTGGCCTGGGTCAGGCCCTCTGTGCAGGGATAAATCGCGGTAAGCTGGGTTTTGGGCAATGGCGTATGATCGGTAATCAGCTGAATTTCCGGATGGTACAGTTCCAGACCCCGTGCACCCACGCGCACCTCACCAAATGCGCGGATGCGGTTTCCAGCGCGCATTTTGTCGGTCAAGGCTTTATAAATATGATAAAAACGTAGGGTAACTTTGCCGAAATCATCTTCGAGTAGCACTGCCATGGATTTGCGCTTGCCGGGCGGAAAGTCGATTGAGCGCACCAGTCCTTCCAGCAAATAGCTACGCCCCACAGTCAGTTGGTTCATGGGAATAATACTGCTACGATCTTCATAGTCACGTGGTAGATGAAACAGCAGATCATCCGTGCTAAAGATATTGAGTTTTTCCAGTCGTGCGGCAGCGGCGGTACCCACGCCTTGCAATTGATGGACCAGCGCCATGTCCCCTCAACTTAGGTCAGTGTAAATGCATATTTTATTTATCGGTTATGGTAAAACATCTCAACGGCTTGCCAAACAGTTATTTCAGCAAGGCCATCAAATTACCACAATCAGCCAGAGTCCGAAAACCGATACATTTGCCACCCATCTGATTCAGGATGTGCACCAGTTGGATTTAACGCAGGTGCCGCCCGTGGACTGGGTCTATGTGCTGCTGAGTCCCTCGCAGGCGAGCATAGAGGCGTATCAGCAGACCTATTTAGACAGTGTACCGCCGATTGTTCAAGCGCTTAAATCACATCCCATTAAAAGAGTAGTTATAGTGTCTTCGACCCGGGTGTATGGTGAACAAAATGCTGAATGTGTCAATGATGAATCACTGATCCAGCCGCATGATGCTCAAGGTGAAATTCTGCGTCAGATGGAATTTGCCTGGCTGGTGGCTTATCCGCAGCAGGCCAGTATTATCCGGCCCAGCGGCATTTATGGCAGTTCAATCGCCCGCATGTGCAAACTGGCTCAGCAGACCCAAACTTATCCGAATATTCATTACAGTAACCGGATTCATATCGACGACTTGGCGCGCTTTTTGGCCTTTTTGACTCAGCTGACACAGCCTGCGGAATCCTATATCGTCAGCAACAATCAGCCGATACCGTTGCACGAAGTGATCCAGTGGTTCCAGCAACAGTTGGGCTTACCTTTGTTGTCTTTGCAAAGTACCACACTTTCCGGACGCAGAATCTATGCCCAGCGTATGCTGAACAGTGGTTTTCAGTTACAGCATCCGGACTGTTTTCAAGATTATGCTGCACAATTACAGACCGCATCCTCAAACCAGTCAACATAAAAAAAGCAACTCGTAAGAGTTGCTTTTTCAGGTCACTTTATTTTTTCTTGCGTTTTAAACGACGTTTGGCTTGATGGGCAGCCATGGCATCCAGCGCTTCTTTCAGCTCTTCGTCGCTAAAAGTGGTAATGTGCTGCAGCATTTGTAGGGTTGCATCATCCAGTACCAGCTTGGCATTTTGTGCGACCTTACGGAACGCCTCATCAAAGGCAATCGCGCCTTGCTCATTGGTGTGGATATAACCTTGCTGTGTCAGTACTTTGAGGAAGCTCTGGAACAGGGCCTTATCAAAGAATTCTGGCGAGTTGAACTCATATAGCACAGAAAGGCGCTGACCTAACAGATGGCTGAGTTCCTCGACTTGTCGCGCCGAGATATTGCCGGAACCGCGCTGGGTGATCAGCGCCAAGGTCATATAATAACGTTCCAGGCTTTGTTTGACTGGCGCAGCTAAAACGACTAACTGGTTATGGGCTTCCGTATTCGGTAGCGGGCTGATCAGATTGTCGGCTTCATCGGTGCTGATCAGTTTGGCCTGCAGCAATACATCTGCATATTGGTCAATCTGTGTTTTCAGGGCTTCATGATCCCATTTCAGGAACAGTTCGGCTTTCAGGAATGGATACAGGGTGCAAATAACATTGGTTAGGTCGGCACGGCTGATCTTGGTATTGTGCTCGACCAGCGAAGCCACCAGCGATGGCAAGATAAAGGCGTGCAGAATATTATTGCGGAAGTAAGTCAGCAAGACGGCCTGATTGTCTTCAATGGCAATAATGTCGCCTAAGACATGCTGCACACGTTTGATCAGTTTTAGTTTTAAACCATAGGCAATGATCTCTTTACCCGACAATGGCGTGACTTGTGTGCGTTCATCATACGGCAGGGCAGTCAGCAGATTGCGATAAGTATCCAGTTGCTTGATGCAGATGGCTTCATCCAGCGTGTGTTTGGGGGTGGCCAGCAAAATCAGCGACAGCAAGGAAACTGGATTGATGACCACAGCACGGTTGATGTTTTCCAGAATCGCCACGGCTGAGCTGTTGACTGCACTGGAGACTTCGGCTGGAATCGGATCATCATTTTTTTCGATCTGGATATGCTCGGCATGGTGCTGCTTCAGCATGTCATCGAGGAAGATTGGTTCACCGAAATTGACATGCACCTTACCAAAAATACGTTCAATTTTACGCAGGGTTTGCATAATGCCAAGCAGGGATTCCGATTCTTTTGGCTTGCCTTGCATTTCCCCGACATAGGTCGAACCTTCCATCAGGCGTTCATAACCGATATAGGTCGGAACAAAAGCAATCGGCTTGGAACGGCCACGCAAATGACCATGTACGGTCATCGCCAGCATGCCGGTTTTTGGTGGCAATAAACGTCCGGTACGTGAACGACCACCTTCAATGAAGTATTCCAGTGGTGTGTTACGTGACAGGATGTTATAGAGATATTCTTTAAACACCGTGGTGTAGAGGCCATTTCCCCCGAAGGTACGGCGGATAAAGAATGCCCCCCCCCCTCGCAACAGCTGGCCCACAAATGGCAGATTCAGGTTGTCGCCTGCTGCAATGTGCGGCACCATCAGGCCACGTTTATAAATCACATAAGACAGCAGCAGATAATCGATATGGCTGCGGTGACATGGGGTATAGATGATTTCATAATCTTTGGCCAATTCGCGCACGGTACTGAAGTTATGCACGTCGACACCGTCGTAGAGCTGGGTCCAGAGGCGAGTCAGGGCCTTGTCGGCGAAACGGACCGTAGAAGCTGAGTAATCGGAAATAATCTCGTTGAGATAGCCGATGGCACGCTGTTCAGCTTCGATCAGGCTGATTTTGCCGCGGATACTTTCACGACGGATCGCTTCCTGAACATCCTGGGATTTGATCAGCGTTTGCATGACATTGCGGCGATCTGACAGGTCCGGACCAAGCACCACTTCACGCTGGCGATCCAGAAAATCGTTGAGATGGCTGGTGATATAGGTGGCTGGTGACAGATTCGGATATTGGCTTTGCGCATGCTGGATCAGTGCGCGTAAGGACAGACCCGGATGAAATTCCAGATAAGAATCACGGCCATGTACGCCGATATTGACCAGCTGTTTCACCCGACCTGGCGTGGCCCAAGTATCGGTAAAGAGCAATTTAAACCAGGAATCTTCTTTGTCTGGCGAACGTCCCCACAATACTGTGACCGGAATCAGTTCAATATCGTAATCCGGATTTTTCTCCAGCACTTCGACCAGACGCAACAGGCGTGGCGGAAAGGCATGGTTGGTCGGATGGATCAGGTTTCTGGCATTCTGACGCTGTAAAAAGACAATCGAGGCTTTTTCCTGATGTTCGCCCAAGACTAGCGGGTCCAATGCCGGGCTCAGCTTGCGGCGACGCGTTTCGCCATCCACGATTAAGGCATTGCTGTGCGAATGATTTTGCAGCACATAGCAGATCAGTTTTTTCGGTTGGGAGGCATCCTGCGCAGCGATACTGGTTTCGGCAGGCACCTCGCCCAGAACATGTGGCGTAACCACGAGGTCAAGCAGTTTGCTGGAAAACTGTCGATACATTTGACCAAAACCAGGCTTGGACATACAGACTCCTACCGAAAATGACAAAAACTGGATCACGCGAAAAATGGAGAAACCCTTCTGCGTAACTGTGTGGCGCAACAATATGGTATTTTCTGACATATTGCTCGCAATTGGCTAGATTTTATCGTTAAAAAACGTATTTTTAGTACCAGCCATGAGGCAAGATTATGACACAGTAGTCAGGCAATCTCCGAGTTTTTGCGATAAAGCTGTGGCAAAATAGCGCACTTGTCACAAATTTTGATTATTTTTGCTGTTTTGCCTGCTGTCTCAGGTAGCCCAAATTCATTATAGGTAGCGCATGAATGCTTTGACCCAGGAACTTGTTGAACTTCTCAGTTTGGAAAAACTGGAAGAAAATATTTACCGTGGTATCAGCCGTAATCTGGTGGGGAAGCGGGTGTTTGGCGGACAGGTACTCGGGCAGGCATTGCGTGCGGCGTCCTATACGGCCGATCGGCCGGCACATTCGATGCATGCCTATTTTCTGTTTGGCGGGGATGTAAACGCCCCGATCATTTATAAAGTGGATCGCTTGCGTGATGGCCGTAGTTTTGTCAGCCGTCAGGTCAGTGCCATCCAGCATGGTCGTACGATTTTTACCGCGATGGTCTCGTTTGCCAATCCTGAAGAGGCTTTGGAATTTCAGCCGCCACATCCTGAGTATCCAGCGCCGGAAGCGTTTAAACCGGAACAGGAGCTGAAGCAGGGTTTGCTGCATTTTATTCCGGACAATGTTCGTGCCAGCTTTATGCGCGAGCGTCTAATCGAGATCCGTCCGATTAATCCGGCCAATCCGTTCCAGCCTCAACCAGAAACACCATATTATGCCCATTATGTGCGTACCCATGATCCGATTGCGGCGAATGTCGATGACATTGGTTTGCATCAGGCGATTGTCGCGTTTTATTCAGATTTTATTTTTATGACGACCTCTTTGCGTCCTCATGGTTTGAGTTATCTGACGCCAAATCTGCAATGTGCCAGTCTGGACCACGCTATTTATTTCCATCGTCCACTGCGTGCCGATGAATGGATGTTGTACGATATGGAGGCAACTGTCACCAATAGTTCACGTGGGCTGAATTTTGGCCGCATGTGGCAAAATGGCCAGCTGGTCTGTAGTACCGTACAGGAAGGCCTGATCCGCTTACGTGAAATCGAAAATCAATAAGCCTCAGTCTGTTTTACCAACCCTCTCCTGAAGAGGGCTTTTTTGTTTTCTTGCTGAGCATGGCAGAAAATAATACTCGATTGTTGATTTTGCCCATGTCATAGTGCGCTCGGGATCAAGCAAAAATAAGTACAGTCATGAGCTTAAACACACAAATTTTAATGGCTGCCATACTCGGAGTGGCTTTTGGCTTTCTGTTAAACCTGTACCCACAGACGCAGTTTTTTGACAGTAGTCTGTACATTTTGGGATTGGTAAGCAGCATTTTTATCGGTTTGCTGAAGATGCTGATTGTACCGCTGATTTTCAGTTCCATCGTGGTCGGGGTGTCCAATCTGGAAGCTGGCGGGCAGTTTAGCCGGGTCTGGAAAATTACCGTCTTGTGTTTCTTGACCACCACCACGCTGGCTTTGGGACTGGGTTTGCTTTGTGCGCATGTGTTTGAAGTAGGTAAGGGGATGAATATCACCACCTTTGCCAGTGCCATGCAGGCGCATCAAAGTGTTGACAGTTTAACACCCAGTTCATTTTTGACCCATTTTATCCAGAATACGCTGATCAATCCGTTCAAGGCATTGAGTGAAGGGAACTTGTTGGCAGTGGTGGTGTTTGCGTTGCTGATCGGTGTGGCGTTGGTGCATGGTGGGGATCGTTACCAGGTGTTCCGTAAATTAAGCCAGCAGTTTTTTGAATTGATGATGACGCTGGTGGGCTGGGTCATGAAGTTGGCGCCACTTGGCATTTTTGCGTTGTTGGCCAAACTGATGGCAAGTGAGGATATCTCTGTACTGAGCCGTCTGGCTGAGTTTGCTGCCGTGGTCACAGGAACCACTTTATTTCATGGGGTGGTGGTTTTGCCATTGTTATTGTGGGTGTTTGGACGCATGCATCCGCTGCGCTTTTTCCGTGGTGCACGTCTGGCATTGCTGACTGCTTTTGCCACCAGTTCCAGTTCAGCAACTATGCCACTTTCTATCAAATGTGCCCAACAAAATTTAGGTGTGCGCCCACAAACAGCCGGTTTTGTCATTCCACTGGGTACCCAGCTCAATATGGATGGTACAGCACTGTATGAAGCCGCAGCCGCCTTATTTATTGCCAATCTGATCGGGCTAGATTTAACGATTGGGCAGCAGGTTGTGGTGTGTTTAACCGCCATGATTGCTTCTCTCGGTGCACCGGGCATTCCGAGTGCCGGCATGGTGACCATGATCATGGTATTGCAATCGGTAGGTTTACCAGCCGAAGCCATTGCCATTTTATTGCCGATCGACCGTTTACTGGACACCGTGCGCACTGCGGTGAATGTGCAGGGTGACATGATGATCAGTGTGGTGGTGGACCGTTATGCACAGGATGTAGATCTGCGACCTGAACAGCACAGTTAAGCCTGCAGCAGAAAAAAAGCGAGCTAAGCTCGCTTTTTTGTGAACAAATTTTTAATTCAGGATGGAATAATTATTCGGTTTTATCTTCCGGCAGTTGTTCTGGCAGAAAATCTTCGAGTTCTTCAATCGTATCTGCTTCATCATCAGCGACCGCTTCAAGAATAGTGTCCAGATCAAAATGACTGACTTGATCCAACGTGAAATTCAGGCGACCGGCCATCACGCTGGCCAACTCTTCCAGTCCCTGCTTATTCAGTGAAGAAAACAGCTGAATCGAGAAATTCAACTTCATTTTTCTTAGCGTATCTTTCACTTCAAGCAAGACTTTATTGGCAGGGCCGCGATTGAGCTTGTCGGATTTGGTTAATAACACGTGCACGAACAGCTTACGTGAATAGGCCCATTCCAGCATCATGACATCAAAGTGTTGCAGGGGGTGGCGGATATCCATCAGTAGCACCAGACCTTGCAGGCTTTCACGGTGAATCAGGTAATTTTCCAGTTCTTTTTGCCAGACAATTTTCATTGACTCTGGTACGGCTGCATAGCCATAACCCGGTAAATCCACCAGACGCTGATCGGGATTGCCCAAACTAAAAAAGTTGATCATTTGCGTGCGGCCCGGTTTTTTGGAGGCACGTGCCAGTTGCTTCTGGTTGGTAAGCGCGTTAATTGCACTGGACTTCCCGGCGTTGGAACGACCAGCAAAGGCAATTTCATAACCGCTATCTTCCACACACAATGACAGCTTGGGCGCACTCATCAGAAACTCGGCTTTGCGTAACCAGTTCAGTGCCTGTACAGCATACTCTGTAATGGCCGGATCAGTTTTTTTCTCATAGCTGATCTTCTGTTTGGGCGCTTGGGCGGTTTTGGTGTTTTTGGATTTTCCACTGCTGCGATGCATAGCACTTCACTGTCATTCCTGAATCAAGCCTTAGTATAAAGGAACTCAGGCGTTCTCGCGAATTTTGCTCGATCCAGCCTTATAGATGAAACAGGGCTATCGGGGAGTTTTGGCTGGGGGTGCCGAGGTTAATCGGTTCCAGAACATCCGCCAGGGTATGCTGATTGAGATTTTGATAGAACTGTTCTACGGCATCGTCTAGCAGACCTTTTAGACCACAATGACGGCGTAGTACACAAGGCGGGGTTTGACATTCAACAATCGGCTGTCCACCTTGCAGGATTCGGACAATCTCACCCATCGGGAGGAACAAGGCTTCGGGCTTGAGACGAACACCACCGCCTTTACCACGGCTGGTGACAATCCAGTTCTGTTTGCCCATAAAGTGTACGATTTTTACCAGATGATTTTGGGAAACATGCAAATCCTGTGCAATTTCTGCAATCGTATAGGGCATCTCACGGGGACGCGAGATATACATTAATACACGTAATGCGTAGTCGGTAAATTTACTCAGTTGCATGATCGCCTAACCACAACATACAGCTTAGAGGATCATCATAGAACAAAAGTTCCCGGATGAATGGGAACTTTTGCCTAGGATGTTCAGTCTAAAACTGTGGATTTAGAGTTTTAAAGGTGCAGTCACTTGAACACTGTCACCTACTTGATATTCTTCAAGCAGAATCTTGGCTACTGAGAACTCAGTTGGGTTTTCTTCAGCAGTTACCACGAAACTATAATGGGTATTGTCTTGATTTTCCACAAAAGTAAATTGCTGTGGTTGGTCAATACCATGTTTCTTCACATGAACTTTCACAGAAATAAACTCGCCAGCTTCTGCAGGGGTAACAGATTTTCCATCTTTCGCCTGAATACTGAAACGTTTGCCATTTTCTGCTGCTTCAATTGCCGTGATTTCAAATTCACGCCAGCCAGCCCAGCCACCTTCATTGTGTGCAAGTGTATCGTATTTCTGTTTTTCTACCCCGATCAGGATATCCGCCAATTGTAGATAGGCTTGTTTCCATGCTTCAATCAGTTCAGATTCAAATGGAACATTCAACACTTCGCTGATTGAGTGCAGCAGGTTTTCACCGACAATCGAGTATTGCTCTGGTTCGATATCCAGGCTGACATGCTTGGTGGTGATACGTTCTACCGCTTTAGCCAAAACACTTGGATTTTCGATATTTTCAGCATAAGCCAAAACCGCAGCAGCAAGGGCACGTGGCTGACGACCAGTACTTTGATGATCCAAGTTAAAGACATTTTTTAACTCAGGATTATTCTTCAACATGCGTTGATAGAAGTAGCTGGTCAACGTCACACCATTTTCACGTAGGACAGGTACGGTAGCTTTTACAAGTTCAATTTGTTGTGGATTCATAGCGGCGGCTTCGATTGTTGCTTATAAGATGTATTTAAAATACATATTAAAGATCAGCTTGGCAATCCCCCAACATTAAAAAACCATAACAATCTTCAGGAATATAAAATACTCCTGAATTTTCATAAACTTGAAGCCGACTAAAGTTGTAAGTTTTAACTATTTGAGCTGTTGCAGGGCCTGTTGAATATCCTGAATCAAATCTTGTGGATGTTCGAGACCAATACAGAAACGTACCAGTAATCCTTCTTGTAAATGCGGTGTGGCCAGACTACGCATGTCTTTCAGATTGTAGAGCATGACCAGACTGATGGGACCACCCCAGCTGAAGCCTAATTTAAATAACGACAGACTGTCGCAGAACTTGCGGATGGCAGCCAGATCATATTCTGCTTTAAAAATCACACTGACCAGTCCTGCACTTTGTCCCGTCTGGCACACTTCTAGCCAATGAGCATGACCGGGAGAAGCAGGATCAGCCGGATGCAGAACTTGGGCAAATGCAGGTTGCTGTTTGAGCCAGTTGACCAAGGTCAGTGCAGTTTGCGCTTGCTGCTTATAACGCAAGGACATGTGCGCCAGACTGCGCTGGATCTGGGCGACATCATCTCCCGAAACGGCAATACCCTGAATCGCGTGCATCCGGAACAGTTGATGGTGCAGCTTTTCATCACGGGTCACGATACTGCCCATCAAGATATCACCACCACCGCTTGGATATTTGGTGAGTGCATGCACGGTCATATCCACGGCCAAATGCTCTTCGGAAAAATCAAAAGCATTAAAGGCCAAGCCAGCTCCCCAAGTGTTGTCCAGTACGCTGAGCACATTTGCCTGTTGGGCTTTTTTGACTAAACCGACCAGATCTGGAAACTCGAGCGTGACGGAACCGGCGGCTTCAAGCCACAGTAATTTGACTTTAGCAGAAAACTCGACTGAATGAGCATTCAACGCATCATACACACGTACCTGAATGCCATAGCGTTTTTGCAGATTGTACAGATGTTCCATGTTCGGACCATAAATATTGTCCGGAACCCAGACTTCATCGCCGTGTGCCAAAAAAGTCGAATTCACCAGATTGATGGCAGAAAGACCACTTGGCGTCAGCAAGCAGTATTCACCCTGTTCAATCTGCGCGATATTGTCTGCCAAGGTAAAAGTCGTTGGAGTACCATGGGTGCCATAACTGTAATCATAGCGATCGGTCCAGTGTCGGTTAAACAGGTCACTGGTCGTATTAAAAATAATGGTAGAGGCACGAAATAGGGGAGGTTGAACCGTTTCAATATATTGTGGTGCTTGTCTTGGTGCATGCAGCAATTCGGTTTGCGGATTTTTTTTCACGGCAGTACTCGGAAATGGGTCCAAATCATGGCTAGATTAAGAGAAAGCGTGTGCTTCTACCAGTGAAAGTCGTCTTTTGTGAACAAGTACAACAATAAACAGGACTTGGCGTCAATTTTGCAAAACCAAAGCTAAGATTCATCACAAACGGGATTTGAGCGCATGAAGCCGCAATTAAAAGTGCATTATTTTCAGCATATTGCTGGTGAAGGATTTGGTAGTTGTTATTCTTTTCTGAAGGCACGGGGCGCACAGATCAGCGCCACTGAATTTTTTGCCTTACCGGTGGATCAGCCGCTGGACATTGAAGCTTTGCCGCAAATTGAAGATGTAGATCTATTGATCGTTATGGGTGGTGCCATGAGCGTCAATGATGAAGTCAATTATCCCTGGTTAAAGATGGAAAAACGCTGGATTCGCCGTTATTTGGCGGCTGGAAAACCTGCGATTGGATTGTGTTTGGGGGGGCAATTAATCGCCAATGCGCTGGGCGCAGCGGTCAGCCGCAACCCTGAGCAGGAACGTGGATGGATGAATGTGCAGCGAGTATCCTTCGTACCCTCTGACTGTTTTCAATTGCCCCAGCAGATACGTGTGATGCAATGGCACAGTGAAACGTTTGAAATACCGAAAGGCGCCGTGCTCTTGGCAGAAAATCAGGTGTGCCGTCATCAGATGTATCAGATAGGCAGAAATGTGCTGGGTTTTCAGTTTCACCCTGAAATGACAGCAGAAACCTTGGCTTTATTTTTAGAACATGATGAAGAACAGCGGCATTTTTCTGGCCCCTATGTTCAGCAGGCACAGGTGCTTAGTCTGTCGGAACAGATTGACTTTGAGCCCGGCAATCAGCTGTTAAATCGGGCAATCGATTATGTACTGAGAGCGTAAGTGTGCCGAACAAATATTAAGCAATTGAATTTATGGGATTATCTAAAAAATAGCGAAAAATCAGAAAAGAGATTTGCTTAAGCGTTAAACAATCGTTATAATGGGCGACCCTCAATAAGAGGCGGTTAGTTGCGAAAAAAGTAACTAACATCGTGACAGTCATGGCATCGATCATGACCTTAGTGATTTTCACTGCCTTTGACACTTACCAATAGGTGAGGTGCGTCAAGGGTGATTCTTTATATTTTGGCTTGGAGTTTACTGGTATGTCTAACCAGAGAATCCGTATCCGTTTGAAGTCTTTTGATCACCGTTTAATTGATCAATCTGCTCAAGAGATCGTAGAAACAGCAAAGCGTACTGGCGCACAAGTATGTGGTCCAATTCCGATGCCTACTCGCATCGAACGCTTCAACGTTCTTACTTCACCGCACGTTAACAAAGATGCGCGTGACCAGTATGAAATTCGCACCTACAAACGTTTGATCGATATCGTTCAACCTACAGATAAAACTGTTGATGCATTGATGAAATTAGATCTTGCGGCTGGTGTTGACGTTCAGATCGCATTGGGTTAAGGCTTTCGGTTAATTAACATCCAAGTTAATTAAGCCGCTTTTTTAGAGGTTTACACACATGGCTATTGGTTTAGTCGGTCGCAAGTGCGGTATGACCCGTATCTTCACAGAAGCCGGCGTCTCTGTGCCAGTTACAGTGATCGAAGTTGATCCAAACCGCATCACGCAAATCAAGACGCTTGAAACTGATGGTTATCAAGCAATTCAAATCACTACTGGTGAACGTCGCGAATCTCGCGTAACGAATGCTCAGAAAGGTCACTTCGCGAAAGCGGGTGTTGCTGCTGGTCGTTTAGTTAAAGAATTCCGCGTTTCTGAAGCTGAGCTTGAAGGTCGTGAAGTTGGTGGTACGATCGGTGTTGATTTGTTCGCAGTTGGTCAAGTTGTTGACGTAACTGGTCAATCAAAAGGTAAAGGTTTCCAAGGTGGTGTTAAGCGTTGGAACTTCCGTACCCAAGATGCTACTCACGGTAACTCTGTATCTCACCGTGTTCTAGGTTCTACAGGTCAAAACCAGACTCCTGGACGCGTGTTCAAAGGCAAGAAAATGGCCGGTCACCTAGGTGATGAACGCGTAACAGTACAAGGTCTTGAAATCGTATCTATTGACGCTGAACGTTCTGTTCTAGTTGTTAAGGGTGCTATTCCTGGTGCAACTGGCGGTGACGTAATCGTACGTCCTACCATCAAGGCCTGAGGGGAAATAACGTGAATTTAAAAACTGTTTCCGGCTCTGCTGTTGAGTTGTCTGAAGTTGCTTTCGGACGTGAGTTTAATGAAGCGCTTGTACACCAAGTTGTAACTGCTTATTTGGCAGGTGGTCGTCAAGGTTCTAAAGCTCAGAAATCACGTGCTGACGTATCTGGCGGTGGTAAAAAGCCATTCCGTCAAAAAGGTACTGGCCGTGCTCGTGCTGGTTCTATTCGTAGCCCAATCTGGGTTGGCGGTGGTAAGACTTTTGCTGCTCGTCCACAAGATTGGTCTCAAAAAGTTAACCGCAAAATGTACCGCGGTGCAATGCAATGTATCTTAGCTGAACTTGTTCGCCAAGATCGTCTTGTATTGGTTGAAGAGATTGCGGTTGCAGCTCCAAAAACTAAAGAATTGCTTGCTAAACTGAACGGCTTGAATGCAACTCGCGCATTGATCGTGACTGAAGCTGTAGATGAGAATCTATATCTTGCAGCACGTAACCTTCCACACGTTGATGTGGTAGATGCGACTGCAATCGATCCTGTTAGCTTGATCGCGTTCGATAAAGTTGTCATGTCAGTTGCTGCTGCTAAGAAAATTGAGGTAGAACTCGGATGAACAACGAACGTATCTATCAAATCCTGAAAGGACCGGTTTTCTCTGAGAAAGCACAAGTTCTAGGTGAAACTGCAGGTGTTCAAGTTTTCAAAGTTGCACTAGATGCAAACAAGCTTGAAATCAAAAAAGCAGTTGAACAATTATTTGGTGTAGAAGTTGTTAAAGTTAACACGACTATCACTAAAGGTAAGACTAAGCGCTTTGGTCGTACATTAGGACGTCGTTCTGATGTTAAAAAAGCATACGTCACCCTGAAAGCTGGCCAAGATGTTGAGATGGCTGACTTGGGCGATACCGCTGAAAGCGCAGCGGAATAAGGACGAAAATTATGCCGATTCAAAAATGTAAGCCAACGTCTCCAGGACGTCGCTTTGTAGAGAAAGTGGTTCATGACCATCTTCACAAAGGCGCGCCTTATGCACCGTTGGTTGAAGCTAAAAAACGTACTGGTGGCCGTAATAACAATGGTCACATCACGACTCGCCACGTAGGTGGTGGTCACAAACAGCATTACCGTCTTGTTGACTTTAAACGTAACAAAGATGGCATTCCTGCTGTTGTAGAACGTATCGAATACGATCCAAACCGTACTGCACACATTGCCTTGGTTTTGTATGCTGATGGTGAACGTCGTTATATCATCGCGCCTAAAGGCTTGCGTGCTGGCGATAAAGTACAGTCTGGTAACGATGCTCCAATCCGTCCAGGTAACTGCTTGCCACTTCGCAACATGCCGATCGGTTCTACTCTTCACAACGTTGAACTTAAAATTGGTAAAGGCGCGCAATTGGCTCGCTCTGCTGGTACTTCGGTTCAGTTGTTGGGTCGTGATGGTTCTTACGCGATTGTTCGTCTACGTTCAGGCGAGATGCGTAAAATCCATGTTGAATGCCGTGCTGTTTTGGGTGAAGTTTCTAACTCAGAAAGCAACCTTCGCTCACTAGGTAAAGCTGGTGCATCACGCTGGCGTGGTGTTCGTCCTACCGTACGTGGTATGGCGATGAACCCGATTGACCATCCACACGGTGGTGGTGAAGGGCGTAACAAAGGTATTCAACCTGTAAGCCCATGGGGTCAAAAAGCTAAAGGGTACAAGACACGTACCAACAAGCGTACGACTAAGATGATTATTCGCGACCGTCGCGTCAAGTAAAGGAATCTGACTAATGCCTCGTTCTCTGAAAAAAGGTCCATTCGTCGATGCGCACTTGTTCGCTAAGGTTGAAGCGGCTATCGCAGCTAATAACCGTAAGCCGATCAAGACTTGGTCTCGTCGTTCGATGATCCTTCCAGATTTTGTTGGTTTAACAATTTCTGTTCACAATGGTCGTAACCATGTTCCAGTAATTATTTCTGAGCATATGGTTGGTCATAAACTCGGTGAATTCGCGCCAACTCGTACCTATCGTGGTCACGGTGTTGACAAGAAGTCTAAACGTTAATAGGTGCTATGATGGAAGTAACTGCTAAATTACGCGGTGCCGCTATCTCGGCACAAAAAGCTCGTTTGGTTGCAGATCTAATTCGTGGCAAATCTGTTGCTCACGCGCTTAACATCTTGAACTTCAGCAACAAAAAAGCTGCAGCTCTTGTTAAGAAAGCATTGGAATCTGCGATTGCAAACGCTGAACACAATAACAGTTTAGATGTTGACGACCTTAAAGTTTCTACGATTTACGTTGATGAAGGCATCAGCCTGAAACGTATTATGCCACGTGCAAAAGGCCGTGCAGATCGTATTACTAAGCGTACTTGTCACATCACCGTTAAGGTAGGGGTTTGATATGGGTCAGAAGGTTCATCCAATCGGTATCCGCCTAGGTGTTGTGAAACGTCATAACGCTAACTGGTATGCGAATCCGAAACAATACGCTGAATACTTGCTGAAAGATCTTCAAGTTCGTGAGTTTTTAACTAAAAAACTTAAGAGCGCGATGGTGAGCAATATTCTTATCGAGCGTCCAACAGGTGCTGCTAAAGTAACGATTAGCACTGCTCGTCCTGGTATCGTGATCGGTAAAAAAGGCGAAGATATTGAGAAATTACAGCGCGAATTGACATCTATTATGGGTGTTCCAGCGCAAGTAAGCATCAACGAAATTGATCGCCCTGACTTGGACGCTCGTCTAGTTGCTGAAGCAATTGCTTCTCAATTGGAAAAACGCGTAATGTTCCGTCGTGCTATGAAGCGTGCGGTACAAAACTCTATGCGTGCTGGTGCTAAAGGTATCAAAGTTGAAGTATCTGGTCGTTTAGGTGGTGCTGAAATCGCACGTACTGAATGGTATCGTGAAGGTCGTGTGCCTTTGCATACACTTCGTGCTGACATCGACTACGCAACTATGCGCGCTGAAACGACTTACGGTACGATTGGTGTTAAAGTTTGGATCTTCCGTGGCGAGATCTTGGGTGGCATGAAACAAGTCATGAACCCAGCTCCAGCTGAAGAACGTCCAGCTAAACGCGGTCGCGGTCGTGGTGAAGGTCAAGAGCGTCGTGGTCGTCGCGCTGCAGACAAGGGAGAATAATCCATGTTGCAACCAAAACGTACCAAATTCCGTAAAATGCACAAAGGCCGTAACACTGGTCTAGCGCATCGTGGTAGTACAGTATCATTTGGTTCGATTGCTATTAAAGCGACTGAACGTGGTCGTATGACTGCGCGTCAGATCGAAGCTGCACGTCGTACCATTAGCCGTCGTATTAAGCGTGGTGGTAAAATCTTCATCCGCGTATTCCCGGACAAACCAATTACCGAAAAACCATTAGAAGTTCGTATGGGTAACGGTAAAGGTAATGTGGAGTACTGGGTTTGCGAGATCAAGCCAGGTAAGATCCTGTACGAAATTGAAGGTGTGAACGAAGAACTAGCAACTGAAGCGTTCAAGCTTGCTGCTGCAAAACTTCCGTTTAAAACCACAATCGTGACTCGGACGGTAATGTAATGAAAACTAAAGATCTACGTGAAAAATCGGTAGAAGAGTTGAAAGCTTTGCTTGATGAGCAACAGCTTAACCAATTCCGTCTTCGTATGGCTAAAGCAACTGGTCAGTTGGGTAAATCGCACGAAGTTGCACTTACTCGTAAGACTATTGCGCGTATCAAGACACTCCTTACCGAAAAACAGGGGAACGGACAATGAGTGAAAAAACAGTCCGCACGTTAACCGGCAAAGTCGTAAGCGACAAAATGGACAAGTCTATTGTTGTGCTTATTGAACGCCGCGTTCAACACCCGTTGTATGGCAAATCAATCCGCCGTTCAACTAAATTACACGCTCATGATGAGAACAATGTTGCTAAGACTGGCGACCTTGTAACCATCAAAGAAAGCCGCCCAATTTCTAAAACTAAGTCATGGACATTAGTTGAAGTTGTTGAAGCAGCTGCTGAGTAATTAGACGTTCTTGTTGCATCATCGGACAATTTCGAGTACTCTTTGAGCCTTTCGAAATTGTGACCGGTGATGCTCGGTTTTGGAGTAGGGCAATGATTCAAACCGAAAGTATGCTCGACGTAGCAGACAACAGTGGTGCACGCCGCGTACAATGTATCAAAGTACTAGGTGGTTCACATCGTCGTTATGCTTCTGTTGGCGACATTATTAAAGTTACTGTAAAAGAAGCAATTCCACGTGGCCGTGTTAAAAAAGGTGACGTGATGAATGCAGTTGTAGTTCGTACAAAATTCGGTATTCGTCGTCCAGACGGTTCTGTGATCCGTTTTGATGATAATGCTGCTGTTATTTTGAACAACAACAAAGCTCCGATTGCCACTCGTATTTTCGGACCAGTGACTCGTGAACTTCGTACTGAACAGTTCATGAAAATCATTTCATTGGCTCCTGAAGTTCTATAATAGAGGCAATCATGGCTAAGATTAAAAAAGGCGATCAAGTAATTGTGATCGCAGGTAAAGAAAAAGGCAAACAGGGTACTGTTCTGTCTGTTTCTAATGACCGTGTTAAGGTTGAAGGCCTTAACTTGGTTAAGAAGCACCAAAAGCCGAATCGTGTAACTGGCGCTGAAGGCGGTATCGTTACTCAGGAAGCTTCGCTTCACATCTCAAACGTGGCAATTTTTAATGCTACAACCCAAAAGGCTGACCGTGTTGGTTACCAAACGATTGATGGCGTGAAAACTCGCGTTTATAAATCAAATGGTGAATCAGTGGCGGTAGCGAAGTAATAGGTTGAAAAGGCAATGGCCAGACTTAAAACACGTTACAACGAAGAACTTAAAGCTCAATTACAAGAACAATTGGGCATTAAGAATGTGATGGAGATTCCTCGCATCACTAAAATCACCCTAAACATGGGTGTAGGCGCAGCTGCAACTGATAAGAAATTATTGGATGGTGCTGTTGCTGATATGCAAGCCATTGCTGGTCAAAAACCAGTGGTTACGCTTGCTCGTAAATCAATTGCAGGTTTCAAAATCCGTGATGGTTGGCCAATCGGTTGTAAAGTTACTTTACGTGGCGAACAAATGTACGAATTCTTGGACCGTTTGATCTCGATCGCAATCCCTCGTATCCGTGACTTCCGTGGTTTCTCAGCGAAATCTTTCGACGGTCGTGGTAACTACTCTTTGGGTTTGAAAGAGCAGATCATGTTCCCTGAAATCGATTTCGACAAGATTGATCGTATTCGTGGTATGGATATCACCATCACTACGACTGCTCGCACCGATGACGAAGGCCGTGCGCTTATGCGTGCATTCGGCTTCCCGTTCAAATAAGAGGTCGATATGGCTAAGAAAGGTATGATTAATCGCGAATTGAAACGCGAAAAAACTGTTGCTAAATACGCTGCAAAACGTGCTGAATTGAAAGCGACGATTGCAAACGTAAATGCGAGCGACGAAGAGCGTTTTGATGCGATGATGAAGTTACAGGCATTGCCACGTAATGCATCTCCAGTACGTCTTCGTAACCGTTGTGGTTTAACTGGTCGTCCTCATGGTTACTTCCGTAAGTTCGGTCTAAGCCGTAACAAATTACGTGACACAGTAATGCAAGGTGATGTACCAGGCGTTGTTAAGGCAAGCTGGTAAGGAGCGACTAAATGAGTATGCAAGATACCGTTGCCGACATGCTAACACGTGTTCGTAACGCACAAATGGCGAAGAAACAAACTGTTTCTATGCCGTCTTCTAAGTTGAAAGTAGCGATTGCTAACGTACTTCAACAAGAAGGTTACATTTCGAATGTAGAAGTAGCTGATGCTGAAGGCAAAGCAACTTTGACCATTACATTAAAATATTTCGAAGGCAAGCCAGTTATCGAAACTGTGAAGCGCGTAAGCCGTCCAGGTCTACGTCAGTATCGCGGTAAAGATGCACTTCCGAGCGTTAAGCAAGGTTTAGGTATTGCAATTGTTTCTACAAGCAAAGGCATCATGACTGATCGCGCTGCACGTGCTGCGGGCGTCGGTGGTGAAGTTATTGCTTTTGTTTCATAATAGGTGATTCCTCATGTCTCGTGTGGCTAAAGCCCCAGTAACTGTCCCTAACGGTGTAACAGTTACTCAGAACGGCCGGCAGGTCGAAGTGAAAGGCAGCAAAGGTACATTGTCTTTCAACCTGCATGCGCTGGTCGAGCTAAAACAGGAAGAAGGTAAACTTCAAGTTGCTCCAGTTAAAGAGTCGAAAGACGCTTGGATGCAAGCTGGTACTGCTCGCGCTGTATTAAACAACCTTGTAAAAGGTGTTAGTGAAGGCTTCGAACGTAAGTTGCAATTGATCGGTGTTGGTTACAAAGCTGCGGTGAAAGGTTCAGTTGTGAACTTGGCATTGGGCTATTCTCATCCAATCGATTATCAACTTCCTGAAGGCGTAACTGCAGAAACTCCAACTGCAACTGAAATCGTATTGAAATCTGCGAACAAACAGTTGTTAGGTCAAGTAGCTGCTGATATCCGTTCATACCGTGAACCTGAACCGTATAAAGGTAAAGGTGTTCGTTATTCGGATGAAGTTGTCCTTCGTAAAGAAGCTAAGAAGAAATAAGGCGCGAGGTTCTTATGAACGAAAAAAAACAATCCCGTTTGCGTCGTGCGAAAAGCACACGCTTGCACATCCGTGCATTGGGTGCGACTCGTTTGTGTGTAAACCGCACTCCGCGTCACATCTATGCTCAAGTTATCTCAGCAGATGGTGGCAAAGTATTAGCGCAAGCTTCTACTTTGGATGCATCTTTACGTAGTGGTACTACTGGTAATGTTGAAGCGGCAACTAAAGTTGGTGCTTTAATCGCGGAACGTGCGAAAGCAGCTGGCGTTACTAAAGTTGCATTTGACCGTTCTGGTTTCAAATATCATGGTCGTATCAAAGCCTTGGCTGATGCTGCTCGTGAAAACGGCTTGGAGTTCTAATCATGGCTAAAGTTGAACAAAACGAAGGTCTTGTTGAAAAGCTGGTAGCCGTTGATCGTGTTGCCAAAGTTGTTAAGGGTGGTCGTATCTTCTCTTTCACAGCTTTAACAGTTGTGGGTGATGGTGCAGGTCGCGTAGGTTTTGGTCGTGGTAAAGCACGTGAAGTTCCAGCTGCTATTTCTAAAGCGCTTGAAGCTGCTCGTCGCAACATGATCACGGTTGATCTTGCAGGTACTACTCTGCAACACCCTGTGAATGCTCGTCATGGTGCAAGCCGTGTATACATGCAACCTGCTTCAGAAGGTACTGGCGTAATTGCTGGTGGCGCAATGCGTGCCGTTCTTGAAGCTGCAGGTGTACAAAACGTACTTGCTAAATGTTATGGTTCTACTAACGCTGCGAACGTTGTTAACGCGACTTTTAAAGGTCTGCGTGACATGACTTCTCCTGAGAAAGTTGCTGCGAAACGTGGTCTTTCAGTAGAACAAATTCAAGGGTAATCAATCATGAAAACGATTAAAGTTACCCAGACTAAATCTGCTTCGCATCGCTTGAAAAATCACAAGCTTTGCCTTCAAGGTTTAGGTCTGCGTCGTATTGGTCATACTGTAGAAGTGCAAGACACACCTTCTAACCGTGGTATGATCAACCAAGTCTACTATATGGTTAGTGTAGAGGAATAAGCCATGACTCTGCGTTTAAATGAACTTGCGCCTGCAGAAGGTGCAAAACGTGAAAATCGTCGTTTAGGCCGTGGTATCGGTTCTGGCGTTGGTAAGACCGGTGGTCGTGGTATCAAAGGTCAAAAATCACGTAAAAGTGGTGGCGTTCGTCCGGGCTTTGAAGGTGGTCAAACTGCACTTTACCGTCGTTTGCCTAAATTCGGCTTCACTAGCCAAATTGCATTGAAAACTGCTGAAGTACGTTTATCTGAGCTCAGCAAAGTCGAAGGTGATATCGTTTCACTTGAAACTTTGAAAGCTGCGAATGTTGTTCGTAAAGACATGATTCGTGCTCGTATCGTGCTTTCTGGTGAAATCACTCGCGCATTCACTGTTCAAGGTGTTGCGGTGACTGCTGGCGCTAAAGCGGCTGTTGAAGCTGCTGGCGGCAAAGTCGAGGAGTAATCACTAGTGTCTATGTCTCCTAGTTCTTCAGGTCATGTCAACATGATGAAAGGCCAGCCGTTTCACGTGAAATACCGTGAAATCATTCGCCGAATGATGTTTCTCATCGGTGCATTGCTGGTGTTTCGACTAGGAGCGCATATTCCAGTACCAGGCATTAACAATGCCGCCCTTGAGAACCTTTTTAATGCAAACCAGGGTACCATCCTTGGTTTGTTTAATATGTTTTCAGGTGGTGCATTAGAGCGAATGTCAATTCTTGCTCTCGGGATCATGCCGTACATTTCTGCTTCGATTATCGTGCAGTTGATGTCAACGGTGGTTCCATCGCTCGAAGCTTTGAAAAAAGAAGGCGAGCAGGGCAAACGCAAGATTAACCAGTATACGCGACAAGGGACATTGCTACTTGCAGTGGTTCAATCTGTCGGGATGTGTGCGGGCTTGATCAGTCAGGGGATTACTTTGACTTCAGGCTTGGCGTTCTACGTTCCAGCAGTGACTTCCTTGGTAGCAGGAACAATGTTCTTGATGTGGTTGGGAGAACAAATTACCGAACGTGGTGTTGGTAATGGTATCTCCATGATTATTTTTGCTGGTATTGTCGCCGGATTGCCTAATCTGATTATGCAATCATTTACGTCTATTGATAATGGTCAGTCGAGTTTGATTGGTCTGGCAGTGTTTGCACTGCTGTCATTAGGAGTATTGGCTGCGATCGTGTTTATTGAAAAAGCACAGCGTCGTATTCCAGTCAATTATGCTCAGAAACAGCAAGGTCGTCGTGTATTTACCGCTCAGCAAACCCATTTGCCATTAAAAATTAATATGGCAGGCGTGATCCCGGCAATTTTTGCCAGTTCATTGCTATTGTTCCCTGCGAGCTTGGGTCAATGGGTGGGAAGTGCTGATCCGAATGCCGGTTTAATCAAGCGTAGTCTGCAAGATTTGGCTCTTGTTTTATCGCCTGGACAACCTTTGTATTTGGTGCTCTTTGGTGCGTTAATTATCTTTTTCTGTTATTTCTATACTGCGCTGGTTTTCAGTCCAAAAGAAGTCTCAGAAAACTTGAAACGCAGCGGAGCTTATGTGCCTGGTATTCGCCCAGGTGAGCAAACTGCTCGTTACTTAGATCATATTCTCAATCGTTTGACTTTTATTGGCGCGATCTACATTACAGTGATCTGTTTAATGCCAATGATATTGCAAAGCTCATTTGGTATCCCATTCTCTTTGGGTGGTACCTCTTTGCTGATCGTTGTGGTAGTTGTGATGGACTTTATGGCTCAGCTGCAAGCACATCTCACTTCGCACCAATATGACAATCAAACATTAATGAGAAAAACGGCTGCTCATCCGAAGGGATAAGCGCACTTAGAGGTTTCATCATGAAAGTACAAGCTTCTGTAAAGAAAATTTGTGGTAGCTGTAAAGTTATCCGTCGTAATGGGGTTATCCGCGTGATTTGTAGCGCTGAACCTCGTCATAAGCAGCGTCAAGGTTAATCTGATCAAGACCTGTTGATTTCAGTAGGCTAATTAGGTTAATATCCGCCCCTCAAGATTTTTTGTGGGGCGGTTGATTATCTACTGCCTTTTTGGAGAAAATGAATGGCTCGTATTGCCGGTGTAAACATTCCGGATAACAAGCATGCTGTTATCTCCCTCACGTACATCTTTGGTATTGGTCGCCACACTGCTAAGAACATCTTAGCTGCTGTTGGTATCGCGCCGACTACTAAGATTCGTGAATTGGATGATGCTCAGCTTGATGCGATTCGTGCAGAAGTTGCCAAGGTTCCGACCGAAGGTGATTTACGTCGCGAAATTTCCATGAACATTAAACGTTTAATGGATCTAGGCTGCTACCGCGGTCTTCGCCATCGTCGCAGCTTGCCTGTCCGTGGTCAACGCACCAAAACTAACGCACGTACCCGTAAAGGTCCGCGCAAACCTATTAAGAAATAAGATTTCTGGAAGCTAAAAGATGGCTAAAGATACTCGCACACGCAAGAAGGTCACTCGTACCGTCTCTGAAGGTGTTGCACACATTCACGCTTCTTTTAATAACACCATTGTGACTATTACCGATCGTCAAGGTAATGCACTGGCTTGGGCCACTTCAGGTGGACAAGGCTTCCGTGGATCACGTAAATCAACTCCGTTTGCTGCTCAGGTAGCGGCTGAAGTTGCTGGTAAAGCAGCTTTGGACTACGGTTTGAAAAACTTGGACGTCCTTGTTAAAGGTCCTGGTCCTGGTCGTGAGTCTGCGGTTCGTGCTTTAGGTGCAGTGGGTTATAAAATTAACAGCATTACCGATGTGACGCCAATTCCGCACAACGGTTGCCGTCCACCTAAAAAACGTCGCGTGTAAGGAGAAACATTCATGGCTCGTTATATTGGTCCAAAATGCAAACTCTCTCGCCGCGAAGGGACAGACCTGCAATTAAAATCTGGCGTTAAACCATTTGACGTTAAGACTAAAAAACATGCTAAAGCTCCTGGCCAACATGGTCAAAGCCGTGCAAAACAATCTGAGTACTCACTACAATTACGTGAAAAACAAAAAGTACGTCGTATGTACGGTGTTTTAGAGCGTCAATTTAGTAACTACTATAAAGAAGCTGCTCGTGTGAAAGGCGCTACAGGCGAAAACTTGTTAAAGTTGCTTGAAAGCCGTCTTGATAACGTAGTTTATCGCATGGGTTTTGGTTCTACACGTGCAGAAGCTCGTCAGCTGGTATCTCACCGTAGCATCACTTTGAATGGCCGTCGTGTTAACATTGCGTCTATCCAAGTTAAAGCAGGTGACGTGATCGCAGTTCACGAAGGCGCTAAACAACAATTACGTATCAAAAACGCAATTGAGTTGGCTGCTCAACGTGGTATCCCTTCTTGGATGGAAGTTGACCATTCTAAATTAGAAGGTACGTTCAAAACTGCTCCAGATCGTTCTGATTTACCTGCTGAAATCAACGAAAGCTTGATTGTAGAATTGTATTCTAAATAATCCTTGAGGTAGCAATAATGACGCGTACTGCAAACGAGTTTCTAACTCCGCAAGCGATCAAGGTCGAAGCGGTAAGCGGGACCTCGGCAAAAGTGATTCTGGAACCTTTAGAGCGTGGCTTTGGTCATACTCTAGGTAATGCTTTACGTCGCATTCTATTGTCTTCTTTACCTGGCGCCGCTGTGGTTGAAGTGGAAATAGAAGGTGTCGAGCACGAGTACAGTACTTTAGAAGGCTTGCAGCAGGACATCGTCGAGCTCTTGCTGAACCTAAAAGGATTGTCTATTAAGCTGTTCGATCAAAACGAAGCTTATTTAACGTTGGAAAAACAAGGTCCTGGCGACGTAACTGCTGCTGACCTTCGTTTGCCACACAACGTTGAAGTGGTTAACCCAGAGCATTTGATCGGCACATTGAGTGCTTCAGGTTCATTAAAAATGCGCCTGAAAGTTTCTCAAGGTCGTGGTTATGAAACGTCTGACTCGCGTTTCCCAGAAGGCGAAACTCGCCCAGTGGGTCGTTTACAGTTAGATGCTTCTTATAGCCCAATCAAACGTGTGTCTTATACCGTAGAAAATGCGCGTGTAGAACAACGTACTGACCTTGACAAGCTGGTCATTGATCTTGAAACCAATGGTACTGTTGATCCGGAAGAAGCAATCCGCAAAGCGGCAACAATCTTGCAACAACAAATTGCAATTTTTGTTGATCTTCAGAAAGATCAAGCACCTGTGGCTCAAGAACCGCGCGAAGAAGTTGACCCAATTTTGCTTCGTCCAGTAGATGATCTAGAGCTAACTGTTCGTTCTGCTAACTGTTTGAAAGCAGAAAATATTTACTACATTGGTGATCTTGTTCAACGTACTGAAGTTGAGTTGTTAAAAACTCCTAACCTAGGTAAGAAATCGTTGACTGAGATTAAAGATGTTTTGGCATCGAAAGGCTTACAACTCGGCATGCGTTTAGAGAACTGGCCACCAGCTAGTCTCCGTATGGACGACCGTTTTGCCTATCGTAGCCGTTAATTAAGTAGGACTATCACCATGCGTCATCGTAATAGTGGTGTGAAATTAGGCCGTACCAGCAGCCATCGTAAAGCGATGTTCCAAAACCTGGCGAATGCTTTGTTTGAACACGAGTTGATTAAAACAACTGTGCCTAAAGCAAAAGAATTACGTCGCGTTGCTGAGCCTTTAATCACTTTAGCTAAAAACGATACAGTAGCAAACCGTCGTTTGGCGTTTGCTCGTACTCGTAATGCAGCAACTGTAGGTAAATTATTTACCGTGCTTGGCCCTCGTTACAAAGAACGTAACGGCGGTTATCTACGTGTTCTTAAAGCGGGCTTCCGTGCAGGTGATGCTGCACCGATGGCTTACGTTGAGCTTGTAGATCGTGAGCTTAAATCTGCTGAATAATTTCACAGATTTGAAAAAAACCGGCTTAACCGCCGGTTTTTTTATGCCTATATTTTGTAGCTGCAAGATTTGCAATGTTTTAAGGTAGCGTCATTTTTGACCTTGAGTGATTTTAAATTGTGTTTTAATAAGCGCAGATCAGTGTAAAGCGTCAAGACAACATGAATCAGCACGTGGATATTTTAATTATTGGTGCCGGAATTTCTGGTATTGGTCTGGCTGCCCATCTTGTTCAACAGTGCCCGCAACGTGAATTTGCAATTCTGGAAGGTCGTGAGCAGATTGGGGGGACTTGGGATTTATTTCGCTATCCCGGTATACGTTCTGATTCGGATATGACCACTTTTGGCTATCGCTTTAAACCCTGGCGTAAAGCCAATATTTTGGCTGATGCGGCATCGATCTGTAGCTATCTGACTGAAGTGGTCGACGAATTTCAATTAAAAGATAAAATTTATTTTGCTCATCGTGTCTTGGCGGCAAATTATGACTCACAGAGTCGGCAATGGTCGCTTGAAGTGGAAAATCCATTACAACAAAAACAGATTTGGACCGCCAATTTTATTTTGTCCTGTACCGGTTATTACAATTATGATCAGGGCTTTATGCCGACTTATCCTGATCAGCATGCATTTCAGAGACAAGTCATTCATCCGCAGCATTGGCCGCAAGATCTGGATTATCGGGATAAAAAAGTGCTGGTGATTGGGAGTGGGGCAACGGCGATCACTTTAGTACCTGCTTTGGTGAAAGGGGGAGCGGAACAGGTGACCTTATTGCAACGTTCACCTACTTATATCGCTTCTATTCCGGCCATGGATGCCTTGTATCAAAAGCTGCGTAAATTTGTTTCGGAAGAAAAAGCTTACCGTTTGACGCGGGCACGTAATATTGTGATGCAAAGGGTGATTTATGCTGTGTCGCAAAAGTATCCCAAACTGGTGCGTTATCTGCTTTTAAAGTCAGTACAGCAGCAACTGCAGGGTAAAGTAGACATGAAGCACTTTACGCCACACTATAATCCTTGGGAGCAGCGTCTGTGTGTGGTTCCGGAAGGGGACCTGTTTCAAGTGCTGCGTGAAGGACAGGCCCGCATTGTGACCGATCAGATTGAACGTTTTACTGCCCAGGGTATCTTGTTGGAGTCAGGTCAGCATCTGGATGCGGATATTATTGTGTCAGCAACAGGACTGCAGATTCAAATCTTGGGGGATATTCAGGTAACACTGAATGGACAGCCGGTGGAAAGTGCGGAACATTTGCTTTATCAAGGTCTTATGCTCAGCGATGTTCCTAATTTGGCCATGATCATCGGCTATATCAACGCATCTTGGACCTTAAAAGTTGATATTGCAGCAGATTACCTCTGCCGTTTATTCAATCATATGGACCAGCATGGCTATACTGAAGTGGTGGCGCAAGCAGCAGATGCTGAAAAATTAGAAGAGAGTGTGATGGGCGGCCTAGCAGCAGGATATATTCAGCGTGCGGCTCATCTCATGCCCAAGCAAGGCAAACACGCCCCCTGGAAAATCACACACAATTATTGGGCTGACTGGCAGGCCTTTAAACAGGCATCCTTCGAGGATGACATTTTAAGCTTTCACTAAGCTCTTCTTATAATCATCAAGAGCGAATCGAATTTCAGCATACTGGGATATTGATCTCTAGCTTGTGCTGAAATGATGTCAAAATAGCAGATAGATGCGTTAAACTAGGAATCTTAGAGCAATTTGGGGATAAAGATGTCAGAAGAACTGAGCTTGGAAGAGCGTAAAGTGGTTTATCGTGCACGTCGTGGTTTAAAAGAAATTGACGTGTATTTTGATCCCTACGTGAAACAGCATTATTTACAGGCAGATGCTGCAGAGAAGGCTTTGTTTGCTGAACTGGTTGCACAGGAGGATCCGGATTTACTGGACTGGTTTATGGAAGTGACTGAACCGCCACGCCCTGAGCTTAAAACCTTTATTGCCAAGTTAAAGCATTACGTGCATGGTTAAGCCAACCCCGGTATTTCAGTTGAAACGCAGTCGCCTGTCGATTGTATTTCAGCTGTTTATGCTGGGAGTGTTGTTGACCCTGCTATATGCTTTGCTGAGCCCGTGGCTTTGGCTAGGGTGTGTAATAGTCGCGCTGATCAGCTATGGAATGTTTCTCAAAAGCCCTGCTGCGCTACGTTTAGAATATCTGGATGCCGATGAGTGGTCGTTACAATATGCCCGTCCCGAGCAGTTAGTGCGCTTAAAACTTCGTCAAGTGATAGATCATCAGTTTTATATCGTGCTGTATTTTCGTGGAAGCCAAACAAAACCGCTGTTGATCTGGCGTGATCAGTTGTCCTTATCGCAATGGAAAGCACTTAAGCGATTGGCACTTTTGATTTAAACCTTAGAATTATCTTTAAGAAATTAAAATATAATTAAAAAAATTAGTTGACAATAAAAAATAAAGATCAGTACTCCAATACAAGCTTGCTTTAAAATCACATTTATCAGATGACATTATTCTGCATTTTATATATGCCTAAGCGAAAATTTATTCAGATCAGGACCAAACGACACTCGATTGGGGATAACTCGCTGATTATCCACAATCGAGTTTAAGTTATCCACAAAATGACTTTTGGGAATGCTAGAAGTCATTTCAGGTTGAGTTGCAGTGGTGGAGCTACAATTAATTACTCAGTTGTGGGTGATTAATAATGTTTAAAATCATTAAATTGTAGCTATATAGATATAGAAAGGGCGAGATTGAAGATCGTTACAATCCCATCACAGCCCCATTATTCAATCCAGACAAAATATCAAATTATGAATCTGCTTGCTGCTGTGCCAGTTGTGCTTCAAGCAGTTTGATCTGTTCTTCTTTTAATTTGATCAGTGCATCGGCATCTTGGTGTTGTTGAGTCAAGGTACTTTCTTGATCGGTCAGTTGCTTTTGCACATCGTCCAATTTGGCCATTTCATCTTTGGCCATGGTGGCATTTTCCGAAACTGGCGCTTTTAGAATGTTTTCATCTACCAGGGTAAGCGGTTCGGATGCTGCAGTTGCAGTAGTGGCTACATTACTGACCTGAGCTTGAGCAGCAGGAGTTACAGGTGCTGCTTTCACCACTTGAGCCGGCGGTGCGGTCTGTGGTGCTGCGCTATTGGCAAAAAACTGGGCATAGGCCACATAGAGCCCAACCAGTACAACAATTCCCCCAATAATCCACCACAACAAGATGGACGTATTTTCTTGCTCTAATCTCATGACTCAAACCTTTATTCGGAACGACGAGGCTTGAACTGTATGACCCCAATTTCATCTGGTATCGCGGGAATTTCAGGCTCGTCCACATGGGTTGGCCGTTGCTCGCTATAACCACATTCAATACATTCAATCCACTCGTCATCAGCAGAGGTCAGCATCACTACACGATCTAACGCCTCACATTTTGGACACTTCACACCTGCAATGAAACGACGTTTAATATTCATCATGCTAACCACGTACTGAGCAAATTAGGCGCTTAGTTTAAGCCGTTTTTGGGGGGTTCGTCCAACCTTGATGACGTAACAATACATCTATTTTTGGCTCCCTTCCGCGGAAATTGATAAATGCGTCAAGTGCTTTATCTTTTCCGCCAACTGCTAGAATTTTTGTCCGGAACTCATGTCCGGTCACGGTATTAAAAATACCTTCATTTTCGAAGCGATCGAAGGCATCACTGGCCAAAACCTCAGCCCACTTATACGAGTAATAACCTGCTGCATAGCCTCCGGCAAAGATATGGGTAAAGCTGTGCTGGAAGCGGTTATAGGCTGTGGTTGGGGCTACGGCATATTTGGCACGAATCGCATCCAGAGTTGCCTGAATCTGCTGGCTGTTTAATGCCGGCGTCTGGCGGTGAATTTCCAAGTCAAATAAGGCAAATTCGATCTGGCGTAAGGTCTGCATACCGGACTGGAAAAAGCGTGCGGCAAGCAGGGCCTCCAATAAATCATGTGGCAGGCTTTGTTTGCTTTCGATGTGTTCGCTGAGCAGGTCCAGACTATGCTGATCCCAAGTCCAGAACTCCATAAACTGGCTTGGCAGTTCTACAGCATCCCACGCTACACCATGGGTTCCCGCTACAGCAATATTGTCCACTTCTGTTAATAGATGATGCAAACCATGGCCAAATTCATGGAACAGGGTATTGACTTCATCATGGGTCAGTAAAGCCGGTTGCTCACCCACCGGCGGAGTAAAATTACACACCATATAGCAGATCGGTTTTTGTAAGCCTTGCGCAGTTTGCATGCGGGAACGGAAGCCACTCATCCAGGCACCGCCACGTTTGCCATTACGGGCATACAGGTCAAAATAGAAACCGCCGAGCACTTTGCCTTGCTCTTCCAGTTCAAAATAGCGTGCATCTGAATGCCAGACTGGTGCCTGGCGTTCCACGATCTGTACCCCATATAAACGGTTAACGATCTGAAACAGCCCCTGAAGAATTTTCGGAGCCGGGAAATACGGTTTTAAGGCTTCTTGCGACAGGTTAAAGCGTTGCTGTTTTAATTTTTCCGAATAGTAGGTGGTATCCCAAGGCTGTAGCTGTGCTACGCCATCGGCTTGTGCCGTGGCTTTTAGTTCTGCAATTTCTCCCAAGGCAGGAGTGAGGGCGTGTTCGGCAAGATCGACCAAAAACTGATGCGCGGCTTCGACACTCGGCGCCATTTTGCTGGCCAGTGAGTATTCCGCATAGTTGTGGAAGCCTAACAGTTGTGCCATTTCCTGACGCAAAGCCAGAATTTCCTGCATGATCGCAGTGTTATCAAATTCGGTATGCACAGACTGTTCGGAAGCACGCGTGGTATAGGCGTGGTAGAGTTCTTCGCGCAAGCTACGGTCATCGGCATAAGTCATAATAGCCAGATAAGACGGAATATCTAAAGTGGCGACAGCCTGATCCAGTTCGCGCTGTGCGCCATACTGCTTGAGCAATTCAATGCTGGACGCCGGTAAACCTTGCAGTTGCTGCTCATTTAAAGGCTTGTGATAGGCTTGCGTGGCGTCCAGTACATGATTGGAAAAATCCGATGAGAGCTGGGACAGACGTGCTGAAATCTCTGCATAGCGTTTCTTGGCTTCACCTTCTAAAGCCACACCAGACAGCTTGAAGTCACGCAGAGCCAATTTGATCGCGCTTTGTTGTGCTGCGCTCAGCTGGCTGAATTCAGCACGATCCTGTACTTGCTGATAGCTTTGATACAGCACGGTATGCTGACCGAGCTGAGTGTAATATTCGCTCAGTGCCGGAAGCAAAGACTGGTAGATTTTCCGGGTTTCGGCATTATTCATCACTGCGTTTAAATGTGACAATACGCCCCAGGATTCATTCAGTTGGTTTTCCAGACGGTCAATTTCCGCCAGCACTTCAAGCTGTGCAGAAAATTCGCTGGGTACCTGGGTTAATTGGCTCAGAAAGTCTTGTCCATGCTGGATGTGTTGCTGGATCTGCTGTTTGAGCTCAGGCAGCTGGATTTGATCAAATTGCGGGACAGGTAACGTTGCGTGTTGTAAAGTCATGGTCTGGTGCCAAATATTTGCGAATTAATACTAGATGTAAGTCTTGTAGTGGATGAAATCAAGCAGCGTGATGATTTTATTTGTGATGATTGAGGATGTTTGTTTTATAAAACAGCAGAAAAAGCAAAAGAGAGCCGAAGCTCTCTTTTTAACCTGAAGCGGGCTTACTCAGTTCTGGGTTTTGCATTGGATTTTTTCTTTTTCACTTTGTCTTTTTTCTTCGGCTTGTCTTTCGCTTTAGACTCCGCCTTATCAGCAGATTTTTTGTCTGATTTTTTGCCATATGAACTTGGCTTGCTTTTGGCTTTTTTCTTCAGTGATGCTTGTTCACCCTCATCACGGCTGGTGGTTTTGACCGCTTCGCCAAAGACCTGTTCTTGGGCAACCGGTTTGGCCACACGTGGTGCACGACTGCGAATAATCCGTCCCGCATGGGTGAGCTGTTTCACCAAGGCAAAATCGATCTTGCGTTCTTCAATATTGACGCCGGCGACCTTGATCATCACTTCATCGCCTAAGCTAAAGGATTGTCCACGATTTTGGCCGACTAGGCTCTGGCTCGCCTGATCAAAGACAAAGAAATCATCCCCGAGCTGGCTGACATGAATCATGCCGTCGATATAGAAGTTCTTTAAGGTGATGAACAGGCCAAATTCAGTCACGGCGCTGACCACGCCGATAAAGTCTTCGCCAATATGCTGCTGCATAAAATGGCATTTCAGCCACATGGTGACACTGCGCGAGGCCTCATCTGCACGGCGCTCGGTCTGCGAGAAATGCTCACCGGCAGCATCCAATGCACCACCGGACAAGGGTGATGGTTTGTGCTGTAAATGGGCTTTCAGCGCACGATGCAGCAACAGGTCAGGATAGCGGCGAATCGGGGAGGTGAAGTGCGTATAGGCTTCATAGGCCAAACCATAGTGACCGGCATTTTTGGCACTGTAATAAGCTTGCATCATCGAGCGTAACAGCACGGCATGAATGCTTGGTGCATCAATACGGTCTTTGGTGGCATCAATCACGGCCTGATAATCGGCCTGAGTTGGCTGTTCCGGAAAGTTCAGGCCTAACAGTTTGACAAAGTCACGGACTTTCTGGGTGCGGGAAAATTCTGGTGGCTCATGCACACGGTACAACATTGGAATTTCGTTTTTCAGTGCATATTCTGCCGCTGCAACGTTGGCCAGCAACATACATTCTTCAATCAGCTTGTGGGCATCATTACGGGTACGCGGCAGGATTTCATCAATACCGCCCAGCTGGTCAAAGGTCATATAGGTTTCGATGGTTTCGAATTCCAGCGCATGACGTTTGTTACGTAAATCGGTCAAGACCTGATATAGCTGGAACAGAGTATTCAAGGATTTTTGCACTGCGCGATCTGCCGGAATGGCCTCGCTGTCACCCTGAAAATATTTGGCGACCTGATTGTAGGTCAGGCGTGCCTTGGAATGCATGACAGATGGATAGAATTCATAATCGGTCACCCGACCGGCACGTGACACTTTTAGGTCACAGACCATGCATAAACGGTCAACATGCGGATTCAGCGAGCACAGACCATTCGATAGCGCTTCTGGCAGCATCGGCAAAACAAAATGCGGGAAATAGACTGAGGTTCCACGTTCGACTGCTTCTTCATTCAGGGCTGAATTCAGTTTGACATAATGGCTGACATCGGCAATGGCCACCACCACACGATAGCCTCCGCCCGGACGTTTTTCTGCATAGACCGCATCATCGAAATCGCGAGCATCTTCACCATCGATGGTGACCAGTGCCAGATCGCGTAAATCGACACGGCCTTCGCGATCTTGCGCATCGGGTTCTTGATAACTTTCCGCTTCACGGATTACCTCGGCCGGAAACTCATACGGCAGGCCAAATTCCAGAATGGTTTGCGGAATGATAATTTCAGTATCGGACTTGTCCGCCATCGACTGCACAATATGACCGGTAGCAAATTCATCACGCGTTGGATAGTCATCAATCGCAACACGGACTGCATCACCGACTTTGACCTTGGCGTGTTCAATGAGTTCTTTTTCCAGGGTAATTGGCTGGTGCTTGTTCGGCATGCTGGGCTGGATAAAGTACTCATCTTCATAACAGCCGACATGACCAATAATCTGTTTTACCCGGCGTTGCGTGACTTCGGTAATAAAGCCCCATGGCTTGCCTTTGCGATCGACCGAAGTTTGACGGACCTTGACCCGATCGCCATTGAAGACCAGACGCAATTCACGTTCGGCGAGTAAGATGTCATTTTGACCGTCGACCTGCGCGGTCCCCAAACCTTTACTGTTAATGTACACGGTTGCATCGTAAGACGGTTGATCTGTCATCGGCTGGAATTTGAAACCGTCTTTCATCAGCTGACCATCACGGACCATGGCACTGAGGCGGTGATTCAGCGCTTCAATACTTTTTTCATCGCGGATGGCGAAATGCTCGACCAGATCTGCATGCGATAGGGGAGATTGCTGCTGTTCAATCGTGCTGAGAATTAAAGTACGGCTTGGGATTGGATTATCGTAGCGTTCAGCCTCTGCTTTGGCTTCAGGATCGACCCAGTTTTTCATAATGTCATTTGGCTTCATGTCAGAAGATAGCTTTAAGCATAAGACATGCTGTCGCAGACTGCACGCAAATGATCACAATATTCCTGTTTCTCTGGTTTTTTTCAGCAGAAAGCCGCCATAAAAGAACACCTAAGACAGACAAGTTGGCTAAAAAACTGGCATTTTGGCCAAAACTGTTTAAAAAATATTTAATTGAATAAAAAAAACTATAATTTTTCAGGTCATGACTTGAAGAATCAGAGTTTAGTTTGTATTATGGCGGCTCGTTACGGTGAGATGGGTGAGTGGCTGAAACCACGTCCCTGCTAAGGACGCATACGGGCAACTGTATCGAGGGTTCGAATCCCTCTCTCACCGCCACGTTTACTTACGTGAAGCGCTCATAGCTCAGCTGGATAGAGCACTTGGCTACGAACTAAGGGGTCGGGAGTTCGAATCTCTCTGAGCGCACCAAGTAAGTTAAACAATCTGACGAAACGCCGATTCAGGCACACAAGTATATGCGCTCATAGCTCAG
>JAJUIK010000013.1 GCA_029267635.1 Moraxellaceae bacterium
GTTACTCCAACAGTACTCGTTCGTCCGGGCAACAGATCCTTAATCTGTTCCCACTGATCATCTCTTAATACATAGCGTTTAGTCATGAAAAAATAATGAGGACAGGTTAGATTTTCTCAAGCTAATTGATGACAGACCCTAGAAAATTATACCAAAAGAAAAAATATATTTATCTTTAACTCAATTGATAATTAACCGATATATTGCTCAACTGTCAGTATTAACGGATCTTATTTCATAAATAAAAAAAGCCCGCAATTGGGGCCATGCGGGCAAGATAGCCGAACTTGTGCGATTTTCGGCTGTTGAGATATGCTCTGAGACAAACTCAACATAAACAAGATTAATGAGTTATCTATGTGATTTCAATAACAATATTTTGTAAAATAATCGAAAAAATCACAATAAATTCACGGCTTACGTGATTTCTAATTCATCACCGGCATATACAAACTGGAAACCCATACATCGGGAATCATCCGTCAGTGTCGGGAACATTTCGTTGCGCTCTTTTGAGCAAATGGCTATCCATATCACCAATGACTACTGTGGCCAGACCGAAGGAGCCACCACCGCGGAATAGACGTGCCCACCAGCATGAAATTGATGCAATTATTGAGGCTACTGGCTACCAGCGAAACGAAATTATCACTAAAGGCTCACATGAGGTCGGGTGGGCCGTATTGTTTGCTATTGAAACAGCTATGCGCCTTGGAGAAATTACAGCGATTGAGTGGAAGGATGTGTATATCGAAGGTATGTATATTCACCTACCGGACACTAAGAATGGTCTAGCCAGGAATGTCCCATTAAGTGCAGAGGCTGAGCGATTACTCCTGCAGATTAAAGGCTACAACCACCCAAGAGTGCTCAAGATTGAAAGTGATAGCTTGTCTACCAGATTTAGATTCTTTAGGGATAAATGTGGGGTTGAAGGGTTGCGATTCCATGACTTGCGTCATGAGGCGTCAACACGAATGGCCCAGATTATTAAGAACCCAGCCGATCTGGCCAAGATTACTGGACACACGGATGTAAATATCCTGGTGAATACTTATTACAACCCAACCCCAACCGAAGTTGCAATGCGCTTACGAGGAATAGAAGAATAATGAAAACATGGGAATACTTCTACGTTCGGCATTGCGTGAAGTTTGCCGAGCCATGGATTAAAAAGCCAGGCTGAGCTGTGTGGCATAGCTGTTTTGATTATTTAAATATCTGTCCTCAGTCCGCGGACCAAGGACATGATCTATCATTCCATATTCAGGAAAGCAACTACTTAAACTGATTATAAAAAGACTTGGCAAAGTCGATGAACGAGAAAATCGCTTTTGCCCATTTCTGCCAGTTTTCACCCAAGTCTTTGATGAAGCTTTCAATGAATGCCAGTACCCATGCTTTTTTATCAGCACCGGATTGTTTTTCCGCTTCTGCTGCATCCATAGCATTCAATACAGTCTGGTAGACTTCGCGGCCTGTTTCGATGCCAGTAATCAATACATTGGCTGTTTGTGCAATGCTCATGACTTCACCTCATACTTAACCAAAACATTTGCCACTGCTTTTGCTGCCTGCCAATACTTCCGGTTGAATGCATCTAATTCATCTGCATTCGAGATAAAACCCAGCTCTACAATCAGGCCGCCATTCTGCACAAATGCCAGTTTGCCACGTGCAGATTTAGACTGATCAATCCAGCCATTATCACCACGTAACCGGCTGCCAAACGTATCTGCTACGGCCTTAGATAACTCTTGAGCCAGTTTCTTGTCAGATGGTAATGCAATGGTTTCAATGCCATTGGCAAATTTACTAGATGCTGCGTTCATGTGGAATTCAACTGCCACGGATGAGCCTTTGATGAGTTTCACGGCTGCAGATAGTGGATCGTTCTTTGTGCCAGTGCCATCGGTCTTGATCGCCACGCCCGCTTCTTTTAAGTAGTGAGCTACTGCGTTTCGGAATCGTGCAACCAGTTCGGCTTCTTTAAATTGACCATTCACGGCTCCCGGATCTCCATTGCTATGCCCTGCAGTAACAGTGACAAAACCGAGTGGCTGCCCCTGGTGTAATTCAGGCTGCTTTTTCAATCGTGCTAGAACCATTGCCACACCAACAAACAACCCGACCCACTCCGCAATATTTTCAGGGATACGATTTTTTAACTCTTGTGGTATTACGTTCCACACGTTTAAAAACTGTTCAGACAGTAAAATCAGGGCATAAAAAAAGGCGCTGATTGCGCCTACTTGTACCGATTTTAGTTTCCAGGCTTGTTGCCAGTTTTCAATCAACTTCATTTCATCACCTCATTTTGTTTCATTAAAACCAAGTTTGCTGCTGATCCAGTTGCTAATTAAGTGTGTGCCTTTGTAACCGACCACACCACCCACCAAAACCCCAGCCCCGTCTGGAAAATTAAAGAACCCCAAAACGAACCAGATACCCCAGGCAAAAAGACCACACATGCCTGATTCAAGCCAGTCAATCCGGCCTGTCATTTTTGCAGTTCGGAATACACTCATGAGAAATGCCGCAAAGAGCGTTGAGAATAAAAGCCAATATTCAATAACTGACTGCCAGATGTTGTGTAAAAAATCGCTCATGCCTACCCCTAATTTTTGGCAATAAAAAAGCCCCGTTTAGGGGCTGTGAAAGCTATTAAAATTTATACGCCAACCATTTTACTTGCGTGTGCAGACCAGTTTGCTGCTGTTTGATACGCTGATAATGAAGCCGATGGAACTTTAATGACACAAGTGCTTTTTAGTCCAGTGAGTGCTGTACTCGCCAATGTTGGTGGAGTTGCTCTTAGACAATTTAGTTCATCACAAGATGTTAGGTTTCTTAAAGCATCTGAAGCAATAGATGACAGTGATGTTCCCAATGTTACCCTAGTGCATGCTGTCCAGTTATAAAAAGCCTGGATTGCTATGCTAGTTACTGAGTTTGGTATGATCAATTCGAGACATGCTGACCATCCAGAGAATGCCCCTATATCTACCGTCAACAAGCCAGAGGGCAGCGTCAATGATGTGGCAAGAGGCCAATCCGAAAACGAATAATCAGCAATTGACGTAATGGTGTTTGGCAATATCAATGATGCACATTTAGACCATGCCTGGAAGCATTGGGTTGGGATATTTGTCACATTTGCATTAAACACAATTGAAGTCGCAGCATTCCAAAATCTAAAAGCGTTCTGCGACAATGTTGTAATGTTTGAACCAAGTGTTAATGATAGACACTTTGACCATCCTGAAAAGGCTGAATCTCCAACTGTTGTCAAAGATGCTGGTAATGATAATGATGTGGCATTAGCCCAGTTCAGAAAAGCAAAGCCCCCGATTGAGCTTACTGCTCCAGTGATTGCTAGGCCAGTTGCCTTTGCCCACATTGTGCCAGTATTTCCGGAATGAAACGCATAAGCTCCAATGGCTCCAGATATTCCATCCGTTAAAGTTACATTCCCAATATTATTTGGAAATGTTGTCATATTTCCTGAGAATTGAATAACCCCTCCGCCAGTCACTCCACTCGGCGCGAACAATTCAATGCTTTTTGTTGCAGCGTCCTTTTCTGCTGTTACTGTGACCTTTTGCCCGCCTGTATAGCTTGTGCCAAAATTGATAGAGAAATCACCGTTTGCATCGGCTGTGCCTGTATATATCGCCATTAAATCACCTCAATTGTAATCGTTGATCCTGCAACTGCCTTGCCGCTGATACTTGTACCGTCATAACGCATATTTGCCGATAAGGTTTCATCCACATTCACACTCATGCTTGCAGCAGGAACAGTTGAGCCACTCACATTATTTTTCGTTACCGTAGCAGAAAGAATCAGCGTTACACTTTCAACAAAGAATGAATAATCAAATGCCTGGTATGACTGATATCCAGCGCGGTCAGACCAGATTTTCAGCCTGTGCACTTTGTTCTGTTGTAATGCCGCAGCAGCAATGGTGTATGTCTGAGCACCAATCAATGAGGCAGAATGTGTCGCCACGTTATCGACTGAAAGCTCAACTGAATACGTTACGCCAGCTTCTTTGGTTACGCTTGCATCAAAATAGCCCAGCACATCACCACCGGTCTGTTGCACGCGATTTCGGTCTGCCCAGTTCAGAACAATATCGTTTGTGACAATAAATGTTTCAGGGTAGTAAGCATTGTTGATTTTTACATTTGCAGGTGGGTACTCGATACCACCATGCACGACCTTTTTCGCATCACTGGTGAAGTACCATGTTTTTGTGCCATGGCTGAATTGATACAGCTCTTTGCGTGACTTGAAAATCATGCTGATAACTCCACGATTGGCACATTCACTTGCGACATATTGGCACCCAAGAAACTAAACTCGACTGCATCTGCAGCAAGGCGATACAAGCCCAAATAACACACCGCCTCAATAGCCGTGGCCGCTACATTCAATGCAGGGGAAATGGTCAAGGTATTGGCTGTCTTAGCCGTGATTTCATGCGCCGACCATGTGCCATTGATCTTGATGGCCAGATGTTTGCGATCTGCCTCCAGCACATAAGCGGTATCTGTATTCAGTACGTTATAGATCGTGCCGGTATTGGTGACATTGATATGCCGTTCATACAGCGGCATCCAGAATGCCTTGTAACGGCCCATTCTACGAAACAGAAAATTGCGGTATTGATTGTATTCAGCCTGCGACTTCAACAACGACTTAAACGGCTTCAAGTAGCGCGGCTTGGTCCAATGCGTAAATTGAGTAAAACCACCCACATCACCATCAACGATGACTTGATGCTGATTCAAGGTCATCTCAATTGAATCGCCTTCAAGCAGCAAAGGCTTGAAATACAAATCTTCGTTTTTGTACTGTGTCGGCGTTTCACCCTCGACTTCTGGCAAATCCTCGGCCAGTACACGGAACATGATTTGCTGCCCGGCATAAAAACCACTGGCGGCAATGTTTACATCACCATCAATGATACAAATCCGGATTGGGGTAATCGTGGCATTGGTTACGGTAATCGGCGCGAATAATCGCAAACCATCCTGATATTCGACAATTTCCGGCTGAATAATCTCTTGCGTTTGCGGATCGCGGATTTCCTGTTGAGTTACCACATACCGGCCGATCTCGGTAATCTGCACCACCTGTTTAGTGGCTGCTGTTTCAACCAGGGCATATTGCTGAGGAAGAACAGGATAAGGAGATTGACATCACCCCTTCTGCAGCTGCTACCAGTACGCCAGATGCAAAAGCAAATAGCGGATCGTCCGCTCTTAAGGCCCGCATGGCAAAGAACAAAACGGCAGTTGAGTCGACTGCTATAGAGGTTGACCTAAGCCTATATTATAAGCGCATTTATGATGCGACTACATTGGAAGAAATGGACCAGATTGGTGCCGACATTGCTGCATTGAATCTTGGTGAAAGACATCAACGAACAGCGAGAACGACTGAAAGAAGATGAAGCCGAACTAAAAAGACGCTCAAGAACACGCTGTCAACATTGCACAAAAATGACAGCAATAAATTTGAAGCACCACAATTTTCAAATATTAAGGTGAAGTGATGGATATTAAAAATACGCTTCTTAGCGCAAAAGTTGTTATCGAATCAATGATGGTCTTACTTGAAAATGAGGACGTAGATATCTCCTCAATAAAGTTCAAAGTTGGCAATAAATCAGATGGTTATGAAAGCGAAGATATGAGCTTTGAAAGCCTAATTGAGCTAACACTAAATTGGCTGGAAGAAGCTAAAACAATTCCTAATGTGGCTACTGTTGGTAGTGAGTTGCAATCATGGGTTGCTGTTCATTCTTTTTCTGCAAACAGATTTGGTGTGCCGGTGGTTGATGCAAATGCCATTGCTGAAGTTATTGAAAAATTAACCGGAGCAAATGCGTGATGGATATGCAAAAAGAGCGTGAACTTTTTAATAAAGAATTTGGCATCAGTGATGCTGATATTTTCCCAGCAACAGAAAAATCACTTAGTGACAGTGCTGTTTTGAAGTGCAATTGGCTTGGCTGGATAAAGCGTGCCGAGTATGAGTATCGCGAAAACCCTGAAAAAATAGAAATTGAAGGCTTAGAAACAATTCATGAGCTGTGCAATTTTGGCGCTGAAAACGGCCTAGAAGGCTGCACATTCACCGAGATTGTTGAGTGTATGTTTGATGATTTGAAAGAACTGAGAGCGCAGCTTGATTCTGAAAAATCACTTAGAAGTATGTCTGAGCATCTGAATAAAGTTAAGCAAGATGAAATCAATGAGTTAAAAGCCAGTGCTGTGCCTCAATGGATTTCTGTTGATGACCAAATGCCACCGGTTGATGAAACTGTGTTGGTTTGTTGGGATTATGTACCAGATATTGAGCCTGACAAAGAATACATAACAATCGATGAGGATTTAAATGAGTATTGGCCAAACTGCCAAGATGAACCACCTACCCATTGGATGGTGCTTCCAAAAGTAATCAAAGCAGCGCAGGAGCAAAGCAATGAAAGCGAATGATTTTATCCGCGATTATGGATTGGGTGAAGCAAAGAGAGTCTTGCGTGATGCGCATGGGTGCGTTTCTACAAAACTTTGGGGGAAATATGAATTTAAAAATGAAGACCTAAAACGCCTAGTTGAATCGCATGAGTTAGTTGAAAAGCTTGGCGGTATTGATGGTGCAAAGTCTTGTTATCAGTTTGATGGCGGACCATTTAAAGCAATATCTTTAACATTACCAGGTGGGGAAGAAATCCAGATTGAAGTTATTAAACAAGCTGTTGTTGATGTGGACTCATGCTTATGATCCCAATCGACAATGATTTGCCGCCGGAAGTGGTGGAGAGTTTGAAGGAGGTATCTTAATGGATATATCAGAGAGCCAATGGCTACCTCGTATCTTTGAGGCTTTCGAGGAATTAAAGGCTCAAAACGAAGATCTGCTTAATAAAGTGGATAGATTGGAAAAAATTGTGGATAAAAAGCCATTAACAGTGAATGTTAAAGAGGCTGCTAAAATTTTGGGTTATTCGGAGGAATATCTACGAAAAATGGATCGTGAGGGTCTTATGCCTAAAAAGGTATCTAAAGGTAGTCAGCATTCAAAGTGGAATCGTTCAGATATTGAAAAAATGGCTGAATCGAAACGCAAGACTGGACGACCTAGAAAGGTGGCTTAAAATAGTAAATGCACCAGATATGCACCAAACTATTTTAACATGCTGTTTTTATTATTAAATTGGTGGGCCCACCCAGACTCGAACTGGGGACCAACGGATTATGAGTCCGCTGCTCTAACCGACTGAGCTATAGGCCCTTATAACTGCTTATATAATAAGCATTTTTACGGAAACAATACTAGCCAAATTAGCCCCTAAAAACAAGCCTTTTCAAAATACTTAAAAAGAAGTGCATATTTCTTACTCAAATGACTAAAACAGATGACTCGACTTGCAAGAAATTACACTTGTGCAACGGAAAGAGAAAATATCTAGAAAGTAGTTAATAGATGACTCAACAATCATCATTAATCGCTTTTAACTATAAATTAATTTTTTATAAAAATCAGTCCAGTCAAAAACTGGACTTTTGGTATATAAATTTCAACAAATATTCATACTTTGAAGAATAAAAAAGGAAAACTATGTTGGCTTAAATTAGCATAAGATTATGATTCAAAATTGCGCTGTTTACGGTGATCCAGATAAATTTCAACCAAAGACCACACTAAAACAAGCATTAAGATCATCATTGCCACTGAAAAAACCGTGATGTGCATCATGCTGGCTGCCCCTTCATCCTCTACAACTTAAGTGTTAAAAGAAAATTTTGAACCCGAATATCTAGACCAAAGTCTAATGCCATATTCTTGATCTGAAAAGCCATAACCCAAAATTTATTAAGACAAAATATATATCTTTAAAATCACCAAAAATTGCTCAAAACAGCCCCCTTCATAAGAGAAATAATTTGCATTCTTTGACGATCAATCAAAATTTTGCTGTTTTGCTCACTGATTCAGCTATAAAGAAACTCTTGACACTCTCTAGCAACAAGCCGACATTACACGCTAATTTTTTCGACTCTGAATTATGCTGTTTATGAAAAAATGGATTGGTGAAGCCACCTTTAAATTGGCAGGTTGGCAATATCATGTAGAACCGAATTTGCTGGAAGATAAACAGGTCTTGGTGGGTTTTGAACATACCTCCATGATGGATGGTGTTTTATCTCTCGCGCTTTTACAGATGTATGACATTAAAATTCATACGCTGATTAAAAAAGAACTGTTTAAAGGTCCACTGAAGCCAATCTTGCATGCGATGGGCGGCATTCCTGTGGATCGTCATAACAAACAGAATATCGTAGGGCAAATGGTTGAGCTGTTTCAGACGCATGAGAAATTTAGTCTGGTAATTGCTCCAGAAGCTACCCGTGCTAAACAGGGTGAAGCACGTAAACCGATTCGTACCGGATTCTGGCATATTGCCAAAGCCGCCAATGTGCCGATCATTTTGATGTACGCCAATAGCAAGACCAAGCAGGGCGGGATTTTCGGCAAAATCTATCCGACTGATTTGGATCATGATCTGGCAGAGATGAAACGCTTGTATAAAGAGAATACGGGTCTGGATATTGTGATCCCGGAACCGAAAAATTAATCAGTTTTCTTGGCATATTTTAAAAACGAAGTACTTTCTTCAAAAAAAGTGCTTATGGTAGAATCTGCGCAATTCGATCTGGCAGTCAGGCCAATCTAACAGGAGCATATTTCGCATGGCGGGTCATTCCAAATGGGCGAACACAAAGCATCGTAAAGCAAAACAGGATGCGAGCCGCGCTAAAATATTCACAAAATTCATCCGTGAATTAGTTACAGCTGCACGACTAGGCGGTGCCGATGTTGCCTCTAACCCACGTTTACGTGCCGTAGTCGAAAAAGCATTGGCTGCCAACATGACACGTGACACTGTTAACCGTGCAATTGCACGTGGTGTGGGTGGTGAAGACAATGATGACTTAAAAGAAGTCACTTATGAAGGTTATGGTGTAGGCGGTGTTGCGGTTATTGTAGAAACAATGACGGATAACTTAAACCGTACTGTTCCTGATGTGCGTCACTGCTTCTCTAAAACTGATGGTAACTTAGGTACCAACGGTTCAGTTGCCTTCTTATTTACTAAACGTGGTGAGATTAGCTTTGAAGATACTTCTTTAGAAGATCAAATCATGGAGGTAGCGTTAGAAGCGGGTGCTGAAGACATCGAAGTCGATGAAGATGGAATCCTGGTCATTACGACGCCTGAAGCGTTCGGTGCAGTACAAGATGCTTTAGCTGCAGCAGGTTTAAAATCTGACAATGCTGAAGTGGTCATGAGCCCTTCAACTAAAGCTGAAATCACCGATATCGACCAAGCGAAAAAAATCATGAAAATGATTGATATGCTTGAAGATTTGGATGATGTACAAAACGTCTATACCAACGTTGAATTCTCTGATGAAGTGCTTGCGCAACTCGATGCTTAAAGCCATTTCATAATGCAAAACGCGTCAATCTGGCGCGTTTTTTGTTTTGTTATTTATACTTTAGCGTTTATGCAACATCTTATAGCAGTTAAACACATCATACTTTTTAATCACAAAACTGGAATGCAAGGCCACTACATTGTCCAGCTTACCAATACGGCGCAATAAAATTTCACTATAGCTGTCCATGTTCTCTGCAACCAGTTCAACAATAAAATCGGCACTCTGCCCGGTGACCAGAAAGGCATTGATGACTTCTGGAATATCTTCAATTTCCGCCAGAAACTTGTCAAAGGTTTCACTGTCGTGTTTGCTGAGAGAGACCTGCAGTAAGATATGCAGATTAAAGCCCAGTTTGGCAAAATTAATCTGATGTTTGGCCGGACTCATGATTTGCGCTTCAATCAGGTTCTTGATCCGGCGGTGCACCGAACTGACCGACAAGTTAATGCGTTCGGAAAGTTCATTTAAATTAACATCTTCATGCGAAAGAATTTCCAGGATCTGTTTGTCAAAACGGTCCAGTTGCATGTGCAGCTCCCTGTGATTGTTGTTATTGGAGCCTGGCCAGCTTTAGCAGACGATAAAAGAGAAAATTTTTAAGAGTCAAGGGAAAACTGAAGTTTGCTTTTGATCCATACGCCCAGGATAGTGGCTTGTATGTTAGAGATAAACTTTTGCTTTATCTGATCTAAAAACCAAGTCGCCATCTTGTGAATGAAGCTGAGTATTCATCTGATGATCTACCCAACCGTTCGACCCGATCCCTCTTACACCTTACTGTCTAAAGTACCCGCATCCCTCCCGAATTATTTCCCTAAAATACAAAAAAACCAAGATATTTATGATCATTTTTCTCAAAAAATCACAAACAAATAGAAATAAATATATTTTACTCAACTATAACTTAACTTTATTTCGATTTAGAGCAGAAATAACGGCATATTTTACAGTTTAGTGAATCAATGATATTGCTGAGCAAAAACGAGTGAGCTGCTGTATCCAGTCTCAAAAAACTCGTTAGAAACAGCGTAGCAAATATTCCGCCTGATTAAACACCACGCCAGTCAACACGGGCATTGCGTTCAGTAGTGTAAATGCGCTGCACATACTGCCCCAGTGGTAAACTGAACAGATATTCTTTATACGACTGGGATTCGAGCGAACAACTCTCGCCCTGTTCTTTTTCCCAAGGCGTTCCTGGCAATTCCAGAATCGGTGCCAGCATAGAACATACTGCAATATCGGCCAGTCCCAGACGATCCCCCACCAGATAACGACCATGATGATCAATTACACGCTGATTCAACTGTGCGATTAATTCATCCATACGCTGTTTGGATTCTGCAACTTTAGGTTCATCAAGCTGGTAACTTTTTGAAATCCAGGTTTTCAACAAAGGTTTAGAAAATTTTTCCAGTTGACGCAAATAACCCTTTTCACCAATTATAATTTCTAAAGGTTCATCACCTTCAGATAAGGTATGTGCCAAGGTCCAACGGCGCACATGGGAACCCAACTCATTGGCCAGTTGATTCATGGCGAGTGCCTGTTCGCGCAGTTTCGCATCTGCACGTAAGAGCGCATGTTCCGGATAGGTCTGATCCAGATACAAGGCAATTTCAGTCGAGTCCGCGATATAACGTTCGCCATCTTTCAGAATGGGTAATTTTTTTTGCCCGGTTTTCAGCTGCGCAAAGGCACGGTGCACCCCTGGCATTAAATTTTGCGCCACATAATCCAGTTCTTTATAATCGAGCAACCAGCGAGCTTTCTCACAAAAGTGAGACAAGGGAAACTGGTACAACACACGCATAATCGCTCCACATTCTGTTCGGTTGGCTCAAGCACAACCTTTTCTGAGATGTAGATACTGTAGTCATCCCTCTAGGTAAATACAATGTGATTTTCACTCAAAAATCATGCAGCCAAGATTGGTTTTGATCCATTTATTTTTAGCTTTTATCCATGTTGATTACAGCATATAGAATAATCTGTTCAGAAAAATGATGGATATTTCATCACAGCAACTAAACTCGTTGATTTTCTTCAGGTCCAGATAAACCTAATGCTCTGACCTGACTTTGTCCTGACTTTCATGTAAAATCAGCGGCAATTTTTAAATAACACGTTGTGAGTCATTTCATGGGTTTTAATTGTGGTATTGTGGGCTTGCCAAACGTAGGTAAATCTACACTTTTCAATGCCTTGACCAAAGCTGCCATTGCTGCAGAAAACTTCCCGTTCTGTACCATTGAACCAAATACCGGCATTGTGCCTGTTCCAGATGCTCGTTTAGACAAGCTTGCTGCCATCGTAAAACCACAACGTATTTTGCCAACCACCATGGAATTTGTGGATATTGCCGGTCTAGTTGCGGGTGCTTCCAAAGGTGAAGGCCTCGGTAACCAGTTCTTGGCCAACATCCGTGAAACAGATGCCATCGCTCACGTGGTCCGTTGTTTTGAAGATGAAAACGTGATTCACGTCAATGGTAAGATTGACCCGCTGGATGACATCGCCACCATCAACACTGAACTCGCCCTTGCTGACCTGGAAACTGTGGGTAAAGCGATTACCCGTTTAGCAAAATCAGCAAAAAGCGGCGATAAAGATGCGATTGCGACCAAAGCTATCTTAGAAAAAATCCAGCCGTTACTAGATGAAGGCAAACCTGCTCGTGCAGCAGCGCTGGATGATGATGAACGTAAACTGATCCGTGGTTTTGGTTTATTGACACTGAAACCGACCATGTATATTGCCAACGTCGCCGAAGACGGTTTTGAGAACAATCCGCATCTTGAAGCGGTACGCCAATTGGCCGCTGAAGAAAATGCCATTGTGGTGCCATTGTGCAACCAGATTGAAGCGGAAATCTCTTTGCTAGAAGATGATGAGCGTGCCGAGTTCCTGGAAGCGATGGGCATGGAAGAACCAGGCCTAAACGTGGTGATTCGTGCCGGTTATAAATTGCTTGGCCTGCAAACTTACTTCACTGCCGGTGTGCAAGAAGTTCGTGCCTGGACCGTTAAAGTGGGTGCCACTGCGCCACAAGCTGCTGGTGTCATCCATACCGATTTTGAAAAAGGTTTTATCCGTGCTGAATGTATCGCCTATGAAGATTTCGTACAGTACAATGGCGAAGCAGGTGCTAAAGAAGCCGGTAAATGGCGTCTAGAAGGTAAAACTTACGTGGTACAAGACGGTGACGTTTTGCACTTCCGCTTTAACGTTTAAGTTAAGCCAAAATCAGACAAGCTCCAAATCGGGGCTTGTTTTTTATGAGAATTCTTTTGTCCTCCTCACAAGATTTGATCTCGGGTTCATACGTTTAATATTCCTGTTCGTCTTCAAGATGGCTAACCTGTAGTCAAAATTCTGAATTCTGCTTATCAGAAAATCCCCTTCATCACTTTGCGCCTTGCTTGTGATTCATAATCGGTTTCCCTATTTCCTCCGAATAATGGAATAATCCGATTTATAGGATTTTTAAGCAATGACACCATGGAACAAATTATTACGGTTATTCTGCCGATTTTTATGATTCTCTCTGCCGGTTATCTCAGCATTCACCTAAAAATGCTGGACCGCAGTCACATTCAGGCGATCAGCCAGTTCATTATTAAAATTGCACTACCGGCTTTTTTACTGCATGCCCTGTCGACACGGCCTTTCGCTGAAATCTGGCAAGCACCTTACTTTTTTGCCTATCTGTTGGGTTCGCTGATTTTATTTTTTAGTACGTTTTTACTTTACCGCAAATTTTTCCAATTACCTCAAACCCAAGCCTCTGTCATGGGGTTTGGTGGTTCGATGTCGAATACCGGTTTTATTGGTACTGCAGTGCTCACGTTGCTGATTGGCCAAGCAGCAGTGCCTTATCTGGCCATGACCTTAATGATCGAAAATATCATCATGTTGACCCTAATGCTAGTGCTGGCCGAGACAGGTTTAAATCAGGATAAATCGCTGACTGAACTGTGTTATTCCAGCTTTAAAAATATCAGTAAAAACCCGGTCATTTTATCGATTATTTTCGGCTTGATGGGTTCCATGCTGTCGATTCAATGGCCTGAAGCGGTGGCTTTTTCTTTAAAGTCTCTGGCGGCTACGGCATCACCGTTAGCCATTTTCGTGATCGGGGCAAGTTTGGCAGGTCTGGATCTAAAACAGATTGGTCAAGATGTCGCGATCATGTGCAGTATCAAACTGGTGTTGATGCCCGTAGTGATTGGCTTGGCAATTTACATGATGCCACTCACCACCTCGCAAATGCTATACGCTGGGGTTATTTTGGCAGCCCTCCCGATGGCCAGCGCCTTTGGTATTTATGGACAGATCTACGGTATCCCAGAACGCTCTGCTGCACCGGTCATGGTCAGTACTGTTTTATCTTTGCTGGTGATTGCCGCAATTTTGCATTTTGTGCCTTCACCGTTTTAAAGTGCAACCCATTTATTTCAATCATAAAAAAGCCCACTTCAATGTGGGCTGATTTTTGCTTAACCTTTCTTTTTGGGATCGGTATTACCCAATTCAGGATGCTGAATCGCATTCTGGCATTGTGCCTTATCACGCTCATAATCTGCCTGCTTTTGCACCACATCCTTGCCATTTTCAACTGTCTCGCGCGCCCAAATGTCCAAACTGGTCAGGGCCTTACGGCAAAGGGCATATTTGCCTTCGGTCACTGAATCGGTCATTTTTACGTTGATGCGCCAGTCGGTACTCAGTTGACGTGCCGGTTTGCGCACTTTAGTTTCAATTAAATTGCGCTGCTTGCGATACACATAGGAATCGGCTTCGTTCATCAATTTCCATGCCTGCTGTGCATAAGCTGTGGCATCATTGCTCAATTTGGGTGCCGCCTTGATCTCGGTCTTCTCACGTGATTCCTGAGTAGAATTACCACAGGCCTGCAAACCACCTGCTAGTGCCAGCACGACAACGGCACAGTTAAAACTTCGCTTTGTTGCCCACATCCCAATCTTCCTCACAAACATTTCGGCACTATGCTAGTGAATTCGGCTACAATACTCAATCTTTTGACCTATTGTTCAATTTTTCCGTTTAAGGTGTGGCGTGTCCGAACCCAATTTCTCCCCTGTAGCAGCGGCTAGTTTCTGGCAAGGCGCGAAAGATAGCCAGGCCATTATTTTTACCTATCTACCGGTTTCCTTTGCTTTTGGCGTGTCTGCCACACAGTTCGGTTTTAGCGCCTGGGAAGCCTTTTTCCTATCCTGTTCCATGTATGCCGGTGCCAGTCAGTTTTTGGTGGTGGCCTTACTGGGCAGTGGCACCTCCATATGGCTCACTGCACTGACCGTGATCGCCCTGGATATTCGGCATATCTTATACGGCCCTGCTTTACAGCATCTGATTCAGGAACGGCTCAACCTGAAAAAAACCTCAGTCTGGGCTTGGGGACTCACCGATGAAGTCTTTGCCAGCGGCATGATCAAACTGTCGCGACGCCGTCAAGAGTGGTCAGAATCATGGATGCTGGGTTTAAGCCTGTTTAGCTGGATGTCCTGGGCACTCGGTTCTTTGTTAGGCGGGCTATTTGCGGATCAGGTCAGCCAAATGCCGCAGTTCTTGCAGGCTGCGCTGGATTTCTTGCTACCCGCTTTATTTCTGAGCTTTCTGCTGGGCCTTTGAAAAAAAACATAGCTTGATGGTGGCTGTGGCTTTAATTGTGTCAGGACTTGCCTGTTACTGGATTAATCTTTCTGCTGCGATTTTTATTGGCATTCTGTCGGGAATTCTGGCCGGTCTATTTAAACATTATGTGTTTCAATCGTCTGACGGAAAACAAACCACATGAATATTGAGATTATTGTCGTGGGCATTTTAGTCGGGATTGCCAATTTTGCCTCACGTTTTGGCCCGTTTTATGTATTACAAAAACATCAGCCAAACGGCCAGCAGCGCAGTGCACTATGGCTCAAAATTGCTTTGGGCAGTATTGGTATTGCGGCCATCTGTTCTATGCTCGTGGTCGCGACCTTACCGCCCTTAATTGAAACCCCCAATAAAAGCCTGGCTATGCTAATCGGGTTTATGGTTTTGGCTGGCCTGTATTTCAAATTTAAAAAAATTGTTCCGGCCACGTTAACCGCAGCAGTAGTCTATGGACTGATCTACACCTATGTACCTTTTTCCCTTTAAAGCTGAGATATTTTAAACAGTTAAGTAAAATCCTACAGCCTCCACAAAAAGTATGATTTTATGTGAATCAATGCTTAACAGCTGCCTGAGTTCTGCTATGCTTAAACCTCATTTTTGCCAGGATGATTCGCATGAGCGTGACTTTAGGTACTCCACTTCAATCTTCTGCATATAAAGTTCTGCTGCTTGGTTCAGGTGAATTGGGCAAGGAAGTGGTCATTTCCTTACAACGACTTGGAGTAGAAGTTCACGCTGCCGATCGTTACGATCACGCCCCTGCCATGCAAGTTGCACATTTTTCCTATACCTTGAATATGGCGGATCCTGTCGCATTAAAACAACTGATCGAACAGATTCAGCCGCATCTGATCGTGCCGGAAATTGAAGCAATTGCCACCGAAATACTGCTAGAGGTTGAACAGCAGCAACTCGCCACCGTGATTCCTTCAGCCAAAGCAGTCAATCTGACCATGAACCGTGAAGGTATCCGTCGTCTGGCTGCCGAAGAACTGGGCCTGCCGACTTCCGCTTACCGTTTTGCCGATTCGCTGGAAAGTTTCCGTGCCGCATGTGACGATATTGGCTATCCAAATTTTGTCAAACCAGTGATGTCTTCCTCCGGTAAAGGTCAATCCCGCGTGAAAAGTTTTGCCGAAGTCGATGCTGCCTGGGACTACGCCATGCAGGCTGGCCGGGTCAATCAGGGTAAAGTGATTGTTGAATCGCAAATTGATTTTGATTTTGAAATTACCCTGCTTACGGTACGCAGCAAAAATCCGCATAGCAGCGTGATTGAGACCCAGTTCTGCGATCCGATTGGTCATCGTCAGGATGCTGGCGATTATGTCGAAAGCTGGCAGCCGCAACCGATGACTACAACTGCCCTGGAAGAAGCTAAACGCATTGCCAAGAAAGTCACTGAAGCACTTGGCGGCTGTGGCATTTTCGGTGTGGAGCTTTTTGTTAAAGGTGATCAGGTCTGGTTCAGTGAAGTCTCACCACGTCCGCATGACACCGGTCTGGTCACGCTTGCTTCGCAATTCCAGAGCGAATTTGAACTGCATGCCCGTGCCATTTTAGGTTTACCGGTCAACACCGCACGCCATAGCGTAGCTGCCAGTGCTGTGATTTATGCCGGCATGGATGACCAAAATCTTAGCTTTACTGGCCTGAATCTTGCTTTAGCCCATCCTGATACCGATTTACGTTTATTTGGCAAACCGGAAGGCTTTAAGCGCCGTCGTATGGGGGTAGCGACCGCACGTGCAGCGAGCATTGAACAGGCACGCGAACTGGCACAGCAAGCCGCTGATCAAGTTAGCGTACATTCAGGTCAATAGCATTTCATTTTTACGGGTCCAGTTTTTATGATCAACACCTTACCACTGCTGAATTACGTCAAAAGCAACCACGACATCCAGGCCATCAACCAATGGCGTACGGATGTGGAAAAGCAGTTACAAGAAAGTTTTGAAAATGGACAACCGATCCGTGAAATTGTAAATACCCGTTCCAACCTCATTGATGAAGCACTGATTTTCCTGTGGCAACATGCTGAACTGGACCAGACCGAACTCGGCCTGTTTGCAGTCGGGGGCTACGGCCGTCGCGAAATGTTGCCCTATTCCGATGTTGACATCATGATCTTGGCAGAAGACGAGATTAGTGCCGAACAGGAACAGCTGATCTCGACCTTTATTTCGTCCTTATGGGATGTGGGGAATTTCAAACCCGGTATCAGTGTCCGCACCATCCGCAACTGTGTGGAAGAAGCCAGCAATGATCTGACTGTGGCCACAGCCCTAATTGAGGCCCGCCTGATTACCGGTAATCCGCAACTGGCCCGCTGGCCGCGCCGCATCGTGGCACAAACCTGGACAGATCAAACCTTTTTTGATGCCAAAATGGCCGAACAGGCCAAACGCTATGTACAACACAACAATACCGAAAGCAATCTGGAACCGGATATTAAAAATGCCCCCGGTGGGATCCGCGATATTAACCAGATTGGCTGGATCGCCAAACGGCACTTTCGAGTCAACCGGATTTATGACCTGGTGCATCTCGGTTTTATTTCCGAATTTGAACTGGGTGTACTGGAAGAAGCCGAAAGTTTCCTCTGGGAAATCCGCCATCATTTACACCGTTTAACCAAACGCGACGAAAACCGCCTGCTATTTGATTATCAGCGCGAGATTGCGGCAAAGTTTGGCTATGTACGCGAAGAAGACCAGCATCAGAATTATCCAATCGAACAGTTCATGAAGCGTTATTACCGTACGGCGCAGCAGGTTTCAACCTTAAATGAAATGTTACTGGCCTATTTCAGTGAATCGGTGATTACACCACGTTTGCCGAACTATGAACGCCAAATTGAAGAAATCAACAATAATTTCAAACTGGTCGATGGCAAACTGGCAGTTCAACATCATAAAGTATTTGCAGAAAACCCCAGTGCGATTCTGGAAATTTTCTACCTGTTAGCCACCCGACCGGAAATTGAAGGTATTCGTGCACGCACCTTACGACTGCTCACGCTGGCGGCCAAACGCATCGATCAAAGTTTTCGTGAAAATCCGGTGCATCAGGCCTTGTTTATGGCCATTATCCGCTCACCCCATTGTCTTTATGACACGCTGGTCTCCATGAAGCGCTATGGTGTATTAGGCAAATATATTCCTGCCTTTGGCCAGATTACCGGCCTGATGCAATATGATCTGTTCCACATCTATACCGTAGATGCCCATACTTTACTTTTATTGCGCAATTTGAACCGTTTTAAAGCACCGGAATTCGCCAAGGACTTTCCGGTGGTCAGTTCCGTTTTTCAACGCCTGATTCGTCCAGACATCGTTTTTTTAGCAGCCCTGTTCCATGATATTGCCAAAGGTCGTGGCGGTGATCATAGTGAACTTGGTGCGACTGATGCCGTTGCGTTCTGCCGAGCACATGGCTTTAGCGAACGTGAATGTCAGCTGGTGGCTTGGCTGATCCAGAACCATTTATTGATGTCACTCACTGCGCAGAAAAAAGATATTTCCGATCCAGATGTGGTACAGGCCTTTGCGGAAAAACTCGGTGATATGGAGCATCTGGATTATCTCTACACTTTGACCGTGGCAGACATCAACGCCACCAATCCAAAACTGTGGAACAGTTGGCGTGCCTCGCTGATGCGTCAACTCTACACCCATGCGCGTGACGTGATCCGTACCGGCTTAGGTCGTCCAGTCAATTATCAAATGCTGATTGAAGATACCAAATTTGCCGCCAGCGAATTGCTGGTAGAAGAGTTCTCTCTTGCTGAAGTGGAAAAAGTCTGGCATGAACTCGGTGATGACTACTTCCTGAAAGAATCCGCCGATGAAATTGCATGGCATACTCGCGCCATTTTACAGCATGGCAATAATCCGGCCCCTCTGGTACTGATGCGCGCACACCGTAAATCGGCTCAGGACGCCGTACAGATCTTTATTTATACCCAAGATCAGCCCAACCTGTTTGCCACCACGGTCGCCGTGTTAGACCGTATGGACCTGGATGTCCAAGATGCCCGCATTATCACCGCGACCAAAGCTTTCAGCCTAGACACTTATGTGGTACTAGACCGTTTTGGCACCCTGCTGACCGATCCGGAACGTGAAGACATGGTCATTCATGCACTGGTCAGTGCCTTGAGTGCATCAGATCAATATCCGGGGCTCATGCAACGCCGCATTCCGCGCCAGTTACGTCATTTTGATGTGGAAAATACTGTAGACATTACCCTGAATGCTGCCTTGCAACAGAACATGGTGGAAATTTCAACACTTGACCAGCCAGGTTTACTCGCACGTGTCGGCGGATTGTTTATGATGCAAGGTTTGGATATCCATTCTGCTAGAATTGCCACGCTTGGCGAGCGCGCAGAAGATATTTTCTTTGTCACGAAAAAAGATGGCACCCCGATGAATGATGATGAAACCCATCAATTTGCTGCACAGCTCAAATCAGCACTGGATGAAGCATCAAGTCAGGTGGTGATTCCACATTAAGTTCAACTGATCGGTATTTGTTCCATGAACTCTAGTTTGTCCTTGTTGCACCCTTATCCTTTTGAAAAGTTAAACAAACTCTTTCAAGATGTCACCCCGGCCAATCTGCCGCTGATTCCGTTATCGATTGGTGAACCGAAACATCCGGCTCCAGAGTTTGTCAAACAGGCGATTATTGACAACTTCCAGCATTTATCAACTTATCCTAACAGCAAAGGTTTGCCGGAATTACGCCAGAGCATTGCGGACTGGCTGACTCGCCGTTTTCAGCTCAACAGCATCAGTGCTGAACAGCATGTGTTGCCGGTTTCTGGCACGCGTGAAGGCATTTTCTCTTTTGTGCAGGCATTGATTAAACGCGAAGATGCCCCTTATGTGGTAATGCCGAATCCGTTCTACCAAATTTACGAAGGGGCAACGCTTCTGGCCGGTGCAAAACCGTATTTCATCAACTGCACTGAAGCTAATAATTATCTGGGTGATTTTGATGCCGTACCGGCTGAGGTCTGGGAAAAAACCGCATTGCTGTTTGTCTGTACACCGGGTAACCCGACTGGTGCGGTCCTGTCGAAAGAGCAATTTAAAAAACTGATTACGCTGTCAGATCAATACGGTTTTGTCATCGCTTCGGATGAATGTTACTCGGAACTGTGGTTTGATGAAGCTCCGACCGGTTTACTCGAAGTCTGTGCCGAAATGGGCCGTGATGACTATAAAAACTGTATCGTGTTCCATTCATTATCCAAGCGCTCTAACCTGCCGGGCATGCGTTCCGGTTTTGTCGCCGGTGATGCCGCTTTATTAAAACCGTATCTGCAATACCGCACTTATCATGGCGCAGCGATGCCAGTACAGCATCAACTGGCGTCGATTGCAGCCTGGAATGATGAAGCGCATGTCGAAGAAAACCGTCAGCAGTACCGCGCAAAATTCGATTTGTTCCAGTCCGAACTCGGTCATTTATTGCCGTTACAAAAACCAGATGCCGGTTTCTATTACTGGCTAAAAGTAAGCAATGATGAAGCCTTTGCCAAGATGCTGATGGAAAAAGCTCATATCAAAGTCTTGCCAGGACGTTATTTATCGCGTGAGACAGAACAAGGCAATCCGGGTGAAAATCATGTACGCATGGCCTTGGTGGCAGATCTGGCCCAATGTGAACAGGTCATTCAGCGTTTAAAAACGATTTTATAATCTTAAATGCTGCATAAGGGCGATCATCTGATCACCCTTTCTCTTTTTACATTGACTCAGCCAAGGCTTTTTCAATATCTTCTTTTAAGGCTTCGGGTTTCGTTGCCGGCGCATAACGGTTGAGTACCTCGCCATTTTTGCTGACCAGAAATTTGGTAAAGTTCCATTTAATACTGTGACTACCCAAGATGCCCTTGGCTTCCCGGGTTAAAAAGCGAAACAAGACATGTGCTTCCGGTCCCTTGACATCAATTTTGGCAAACATCGGGAAGCTCACGCCATAATTCTTCTGACAGAATTCGCCAATCTGCTCATTCGAACCCGGATCCTGTCCACCAAACTGATTACAGGGAAAACCCAGTACTTCTAGTCCCTGATCCTTATATTGCTGATACAGTTTTTCAAGACCCGAAAACTGGGGCGTAAAACCACATTTACTCGCCGTATTCACGATTAACAAAACCTTGCCCCGATAATCTGCAAAGGCTTTGCTTTCCCCATCAAGTAATTCAGCTTCAAACTGATAAATATTGGTCATGGATAATTCCCTTCATCGGTTTTTTCTTGTGTTTTTAATTCTAAGGATGCCGAGTTAACACAATAGCGTAGTCCTGTTGGCTCCGGACCATCCTCAAAGACATGACCCAAATGCGCATCACAATGATGACAAACAATTTCAGTTCTGACCATCCCATGTGAAACATCCGAATGTTCTTCAATGGCCGAACTGTTGATCGGACGATAAAAACTCGGCCAGCCACTGCCACTGTCGTACTTGGTGTCCGAAGAAAATAATTCAGCCCCGCAACAACGGCACACATAAACTCCTGTTTGTTTGCTGTTCCAGTATTTGCCGGTAAATGCCGGTTCGGTGCCTTTCTGCCGGGTAATGCGAAACTCCTCCGGTGATAACTCTCTTTGCCATTCTCGGTCTGTTTTATTGAGTTTTCCCATGACTAACTCCTTTAAATCTATAGCATTCAGTGTCATGCTTCTGTACGTTCATATTTACGCTAGAGATCGAGAAATTTCTAGCTAAATTTCAACATAGATTGTGCAATTTCAGTTAATCTATTTTTTCTTAACATACAAATAATTGGATGAGATTATGTCCGTTTCAGGTAACACGACACCACGCGAAATTAAAAAATCGTCTAAGCTCGAGCATGTTTGCTATGACATTCGTGGACCAGTGTTACGAGCGGCCAACGAAATGGAAGAACAAGGGCATAAAATTATCAAGCTGAATATCGGCAACCCTGCTCCATTTGGTTTTGAAGCACCTCAAGAAATTATCAATGACGTTGCGATGAACCTGCCGAATGCAGTCGGTTATACCGATTCCAAAGGCATCTTTCCAGCACGTAAAGCAATTTGTCAGTACTATCAGCAAAAAGGCGTATTCGACCTCAGCGTAAAAGATGTTTATATCGGTAACGGCGTATCCGAACTGATCGTTATGGCGATGCAGGGCCTACTGGATGACGGCGATGAAATGCTGGTGCCAATGCCAGACTATCCGTTATGGACTGCGGCGGTCAATCTATCTGGTGGTACTGCCATTCACTATAAGTGTGACGAAGAAAATTTCTGGTATCCGGATATTGCGGATATGGAAAGCAAAATCACGCCAAATACCCGTGGCATCGTGGTGATTAACCCGAATAACCCAACTGGTGCGGTTTATCCACGTCATGTACTCGAACAAATCGTGGCCTTGGCGAAAAAATATGACCTGATTCTGTTTGCTGACGAAATCTACGACAAGATTGTTTATGATGGCATTGAGCATGTCGCACTGGCTTCTTTGACCGGTGATCAACTGTGTATTTCTTTCAATGGCTTGTCTAAGGCTTACCGTATTGCCGGTTTCCGTTCCGGCTGGATGGCAATTACCGGAGATAAATCACGTGCACAGGACTATATTGAAGGCTTAGACATGCTGGCTTCGATGCGTCTATGTGCCAACCACCAGGCACAATATGCGATTCAAACGGCACTGGGGGGTTATCAATCCATTAATGACTTGATCCGTCCGGGTGGTCGTTTGTACGAGCAACGTAATATTGCCTGGGAAATGCTGAATGAGATTCCGGGTGTCTCTTGCGTAAAACCGGAAGGTGCAATGTACTGTTTCCCGCGTCTTGATCCAAACGTTTATCCGATTGAAGATGATGAACAGCTGATGCTGGATTTATTACGTGCCGAAAAAGTCTTGCTGGTACAAGGTACAGGCTTTAACTGGCCGACTCCGGATCATTTCCGTGTAGTGTTCTTGCCGGCTGAAAATGAACTGCGTGAAGCGATTACCCGTTTAGGCCGTTTCTTAGCGAAATTACGGGCCTAATGGTTCACTCAAATAAAAAGGAGCTGATAATGCTCCTTTTTTATGCACTCTTTATTTTTAACTTGTAAGAAATTAATCAAGATTTAAAAGAGAAGTGCAATATCCCCTTGAGATTTCATTCCAGAATAACAACCTCAGCCAAATGAATGAACAGATCCAAAAAACACCGCATTGCAAAAATATTGGCCCAATTCCATCAAGATAGCATGTTAAAATACCCGGCGGTCTAGGCAAGGGTTGATCTATGCAGTTTGTTCATCTGGGTATTCATACAGAATTTTCGATTACCGAATCCATTGTACGGGTATCTGATCTTATTAAAACTGCGGCCAAGCAAGAAATGCCGGCCCTGGCATTGACCGATCTGTCCAATCTCCATGCAGCTGTCAAATTTTACCGTAGCTGCCTGGGTAAAGGCATCAAACCCATTTTAGGCAGTGTATTGCGCCTGAATGATGCCGAGCATAAAGTTACCCTATTGGCCATGAGCAACCATGGTTGGCGCAACCTGACCGAACTGGTTTCCCGCGGCTGGATTGAAGGTCAGCAACTGGATATTCCCTGCGTACAAAAAGACTGGATTCTGCAACAACCAGAAGATGTGATTGTGTTATTGGGAATGCACAGTGATGTCGGACAAATGCTCTGCTCTTCCAATCCGCAAAAAGCCGAGCCGCTGCTTGAAGCCTGGATTGAAAAATTTGGCAATCGGGTTTATCTGGCACTCACCCGTACCGATCGCCCGGGTGAAGATGACTTTATTGCAGAAGCCGTCCAGCTAGCGGCCAAATACCAGATCGGGGTGGTGGCGCATAACGATGTGCACTTTATTGAACAGCAAGACTTTGAAGCGCATGAAGCGCGCGTCTGTATTGCCGATGGCTATGTTTTAGGAGATGACCGTCGCCCTAAAAATTACAGCCCTGAGCAATATTTCAAGACTGCAGAACAGATGGTGGAATTATTCTCGGATATTCCCAGCGCCCTTGAAAATACTGTACAGATCGCCAAACGCTGTAATGTCAGCTTGCAGCTCGGCAAGTACTTCCTGCCGGATTATCCGATTCCTGAAGGCCATACCATTGACACTTTCTTTGCCCACCTTTCCAAAGAGGGTCTGGAAGAGCGTCTGGCACACCTCTACCCGGTGGAAAAACGCGGCGAAGACTGGCCTGAAATCCGCAAACCCTATGATGAGCGCCTGGACTATGAAATTGGCATCATCAATAACATGGGTTTCCCCGGCTACTTCCTGATCGTGATGGACTTCATTCAATGGTCAAAAAATAACGGCGTTCCGGTGGGTCCGGGTCGTGGTTCGGGTGCCGGTTCCCTGGTGGCCTATAGCCTGAAAATTACCGACCTGGATCCCTTGCGTTATGAGCTGTTATTCGAACGTTTCCTGAACCCGGAACGGGTTTCGATGCCCGATTTTGACGTCGATTTCTGTATTGCCGGCCGTGACAAGGTCATCGACTATGTGGCACGCCACTATGGCCGTGATGCAGTCTCACAGATCGCCACTTTCGGCACCATGGCCGCCAAGGGAGCCATCCGTGACGTGGCACGTGTTTTGGGCAAATCCTATGGTCTGGCCGACCGGATTTCCAAACTGGTACCGACCAAACCCTTAGGTGTGGATCTCGCCACCGCGATCGAGATGGAACCCCAACTCAAGGACATCGTGACCAATCCGTCCAATCCGGATTATGATGATGCTTCTGAAATCTGGGAAATGGCCCTGAAACTCGAAGGCATTACCCGAAATACCGGTAAACATGCTGGTGGTGTGGTGATTGCACCGACCAAAATTACCGATTTCTCTGCAGTCATGTGTGATGCCGATGGGACCGGCCGTGTCGCACAATTCGATAAAGATGATGTTGAATCCGCCGGACTGGTCAAATTCGACTTTTTGGGTTTGCGCAACCTCACGGTTATTGAAGATGCGATCAAGCATATCAATCAACGGATTGTTTCCGACCAGCCACTCAATATCGCCAATATTCCACTCGATGACCCGGATGCCTATACGGTTTTCGCGGATGCCAATACCACCGCGGTCTTCCAGTTTGAATCCGTCGGTATGAAACGCATGCTGAAAGAGGCACGGCCAAGCAAATTCGAAGAAATTATTGCCTTTGTTTCGCTGTATCGTCCGGGTCCAATGGACCTGATCCCCGACTTTATTCACCGGATGCACGGCGGCGAATTTGAATACCTGCATCCGCTGCTTGAAGGTGTACTAGAACCGACTTATGGCATCATGGTGTATCAGGAACAGGTGATGCAGGCCGCACAGTACTGTGCCGGCTACAGTCTCGGTGGTGCCGACTTGCTGCGCCGGGCCATGGGCAAAAAGAAACCGGAGGAAATGGTCAAGCAGCGCCAGATCTTTATTGAAGGTGCAGCAAAAAAAGACATTGATGAAGCCACGGCGAACCATATCTTCGACTATATGGAAAAATTTGCCGGCTATGGTTTTAATAAGTCGCATGCAGCTGCCTATGCGCTGGTGGCTTACCAGACTGCATGGCTAAAAGCCCACTACCCGGCCGAGTTTATGTCCGCGGTGATGTCATCGGAAATGCAGAACACCGATAACGTGGTGTTCCTGATTGATGATTGCCGTAACAATAACCTCACGGTATTACCGCCTTCCATCAATATGTCGCTGTATCCGTTCCACGCCAGTGATGAAAAAACCATTGTCTATGGTTTAGGGGCGATTAAAGGCGTGGGTGAACAGGCCATGCAATCGGTGATTGATTCGCGCTTAAAAGATGGTCCGTATAAGGATCTGTTCGATTTCTGCCACCGCATTGACCTGAAAAAAATCAATAAACGTACCCTTGAAGCACTGATCCGCGCCGGTGCCCTCGACTGTCTGGGCATTGAACGTTCCAGCTTGATGGCTCAACTCCCGGAAGCAGTACAAGCCGCGGAACAGGCACGCAGCAATCGTGAAACAGGTATCATGGATCTGTTTGGTGAAGTGGAAGAAGTCCAACGCAAACCAGCCAAGCCGGTCAAACCCTGGTCGGATGAAGTCCGTCTAAAAGGTGAAAAAGACACCTTAGGACTCTACCTGACCGGTCACCCGATTGATGTCTATCGCCCGGAACTGAAAGCCTTTATTCCTGCTCGCATTAACGAACTGACTCCGACCCGTCGTGGAGTCACCACCGTATTTGCCGGACTGGTCATTGATGTGGCGAACTTCCCGAACCGGATGATGGTCACCTTGGATGATGGGACCGCACGAATTGAGGTCAGCTGTAACCACGAGCGTTTTCAGCGCTTTAAAGACATTATTGTCAATGAGCGCGTGGTGGTGATTGAAGGTGAAATTTATGAACGTGAAGGGTTTGACCGCCCGATGGGGCGTTTGACCAAGGCCTTTACCCTCAATGAAATCCGGCAAAAACGTGCGAATAGCCTTAAAATCAATCTAACTGCAGAAATGATGACCTCCAATCTGGCGGCAGATTTACAAAAAATCCTGTTGCCGTTCTGTAATGTCGATCTGTGCAATCACATCCCATTGCAACTAAAGCTCGACACGGCCTATGCCACGGCTGAATTGCACTTGGGCGTACAATGGAAAGTCGCGCCGCTGGATGAGCTGCTGGCAAAATTACGTGATTACTTTGGGAAAGAAGCCTTGCAGGTCGAATATCAGGTGAAATCAAAAGCCGCCAAAGCCGTCAATTATGAACAGGCCAAAGCTGTAGAGATTCCCCCGCCACCAGCAGACATGAGCATGGATGATGCTATGGACCTCTATCAGGCCGAAACCAGTCAATATTCTTAGCTTTTAAATCTTAAAATAATTGGAACAATGATGAGTCAATTTGACAATGCGGCTGTTTCTGCGCATCTCTCCCATGTACGTATTGTCATGGTCAATACCACCTTGCCGGCTAATATTGGCAGTGCCTTAAGAGCCATGAAAACCATGGGGCTGAGCAGACTGGTTCTGGTGGCTCCAAAAACCTATCCGCATCCGGATATTGATGCCCTGGCTGCCGGCGCCAGTGATCTGATCGCACAGATCGAAATTGTGGAAACCCTGGAACAGGCTATTCAGGATTGTCATCTGGTGTTTGGTACCAGCGCACGCAGCCGCACCATTCCCTGGCCGTTACTGGATGCCCGTCCGGCGGCAGAAAAATCCATGCAGGCCGTGGTGCAGCAGCAACAGGGAATTGCGGTGGTGTTTGGCCGTGAAGACCGCGGCCTGACCAATGAAGAACTGGCACTGGCCAATTACCATGTCACCATTCCGGTCAATACTGATTATGGTGTGCTCAATGTTGCACAAGCCATTCAGGTGATCTGTTATGAAATGCGTATGGCTACCCTGCAACTCATCGAAAAAACTGAAAGCACTGAACAGCAAATGCCAGTGACCGACACAGAATCGATGCAATGGGATGAACCTCTCGTCACCCATGCCCAGATGGAGCAGTTTTATCCACATATCGAAAAAATGCTGCAAGATATTGAATTTTTGGACCCAAAAAATCCGCGATTATTGCCTTTACGCTTGCGCCGTTTGTTTGGACGGATACAATTAGACCGTATGGAATATCACTTATTACGTGGCATTTTTAGCCGAGTGCAGGCGCTGACGCATGGCACATGGAAAAAATCGACAGATCAAGAGGATCAATCAGATGCTTAAACAGCTCAAAGAAGATGTTCAGGCTGTATTTGCGCGAGATCCCGCCGCTCGCAATACTTTAGAAGTTTTAACCACTTATCCAGGCATTCATGCCTTGATCATGCATCGCGTGGCGCATGAACTCTGGAAAAAAAACTGTAAGGGCTCGGCACGCGTGTTGTCTTCTTTTAGCCGTTTTGTGACAGGCATTGAAATTCACCCGGGCGCCAAAATTGGCAAGCGTTTCTTTATTGATCACGGTATGGGCGTGGTGATTGGGGAAACCGCAGAAATTGGTGATGATGTTACCCTGTATCATGGTGTCACCTTAGGAGGCACCACCTGGAATAAAGGCAAACGTCACCCGACCTTAGAAGATGGCGTAGTGGTCGGTGCCGGTGCGAAAATTCTCGGGCCGTTTACTGTGGGCAAAGGTGCTAAAATTGGCTCCAATGCCGTAGTAACCAAAGAGGTCCCTCCCGGTGTCACCGCGGTGGGTTATTCGGCACGCTATATCGTAAAAGATCAAGACAAAAACAAGCAGGCACAGGAAGAGCGCCGCCGCGACTATGCGGAAAGTATCGGCTTCCAGCCCTATGCCACCACTCAGGATCAATCCGACCCGATTCTGGAAGGCATGCGTGTTCTGCTCGATCGCCTGCAACACAATGAAAAGCGCATGAACACCCTGTGTCAGCGTCTGTCTCTCATTGATCCAACTTTTAAAGAACAGCAGCAAAATGAACAGCCTTATAGTGAACAAGAGCTGAAAATTCTGGCTGAAGTTCGCCGTGAATGTGAAGCACAAAGCAGCCAATCCAAAGCCTGATTTCTGATCAGGCTCCTTTAACAATCGCAGCGTTGCATGTTCGGGAGCTTTTTCTTAGACTCACAAACACCCTGTCTGATTGAAAAACATAACAACGGATGAATTTTATGACTCTTAAGCCATTGGCCTATGCAATCATGAGCACTGCATTATTATTCACGGCTGCATGCAGTACGGCTCCCAAAATAGAAAAAATCGAACCGGTGATCTTTACCGAACCGGAAATTACACCACCGTTCTATGCCCTCAATCCGTTTAATTATGATGCACCACCACCCTTTGAACTTGCCTTAAAACAAGCTGCCGCACAACCGGTCAACAAGATGGTGGTGAAATCTGCGCAAGATCCCTCTCAATCCATAACCTTGGACGTCAATAAGCTAATTATTCCAACCATAAATCAGCCACAACGCACCTTAAAATTTGCCGTGATGGCAGGTGAAAATGAACTGGATGTCACCGAGATTGATGACTTTTTACAACTGGTAGAAGGAAAAGCTCGTCATTATCCCCCTCGTTTCACTGATCGTCAGGAACGTAAAGGTTTTGAAAACAAGTTACGTGAATTAAACCAGCAATTGGAAACCCTGGCAGCCCCAAACAATGCCTCATTTGATGTCTTGATTCGTGCCTTTAAAGCCAGTGTCATGGCCCGCAATATGGATTTGGGGCATGTCTACACCACTAAATCTCTGACCTATGCGCAACGTATCCTTCGCATCAATCAGGAGGATGCTGAGGCCAATTTCTGGTTTGGTTTCAGTTTGTCTGAAGGTGGCGGTCAGCGTGAAGCCGTGCCTTACCTGGAAAAAGCCATGAAAGCAGGTGTACAGGAAGCCTATCTGTCCGCAGCGAATAACTATATCGCGATGGAACAAAAGAAAAACGCGATCAATACACTCAAAACCTATAAAACCAAGTATCCGAGCGAGGCCGAAGTGGCTGACCGATTGATTCAAGAAATTGAAAAACATGGTCGCTGGAATGTCTGGCAACTGCTGACTAAACCGGTCTCATAAGTCAGGTTAAATTACAAAACCCCCATAAAATAGACTGTTTCGACAGTCTATTTTAATTTGCATGGCATTGAAAAAAGCGTTCTTTACCGTATGATGAAAACATCATCGCTCAGCATTTTTGCTTATGCAGACTCCAATAATAAATAAAATCATCTGCCTGTTTGCATTTTTCAGTCTGCTTTCTATGGGTGGCTGTCAAGTGATCAGCGTCAAACCACAAGCATTGAATATCACCCTGGCCAATGAACGCGACAGTATTCTGACACGTAGCAAACTCAGCGAAGCCAGTCTCAATGTGCTGTCCATGACCGGACGCGAGGCCAAAACCTGTATTGAACAAGCCCAGCAGTGCATTACTGAACTGCAGCAGATCCCACAAATTCAGGATGAACAACTGCTTTCCACCAGCAGTGAGATCTATCTGGCCCGGGCGATGGAACTTGAATCTTCGACGGATTGCCAATCGGCTTTATCCAATCCTGAGACAGCCAGCACAAAAGCCAAGACACAACAACCTTATGAGCAGTGCCTGGAACAACAGCTGGCAATGCTGGACCACAGCATCCGCTATAGCTATGCCTATCTGTTTAAAACCAAACGTCAGCCACAAGAACGGATTTTTGATAACCGCCAGGTACAGATCCGTGATTTTTATAATCAGGCATTGGCCAAACTGATCATGACCTATGCTAACCGCTATCAAAGCACTAAGGTTGAACCGCAGATTAAAGTAGGAAAAAGTCTTTACAGTATCGACTTCTCGCACTTTCCACAGCTCGCTCATGTAGAAGTGGCTCAATTACTGTCAAGCTACAACTTGAACTTCTCTGGCTTAAATTCTATTAACCGCCGCGATGGCTTCGGTTCAGAATTTGTCATCGTTCTACCCAAAAACCCCTTTTCAAATAACGGCAAATATATTCTCGATCCTCTGAATTTTTCTTATCAGAATGGGAAAAATCCCAATATTCACCAGGCACGTTATCTGGCTGCAACCATTACCATGCAGCCCAAATCATTCCAGAGTATTGAGGATATTCTGACCCAACCTGAAATGCAGATTCAGGTTTATGATCCTTACCGAGTAGAAAATATTTTGGTGGGAAACAAACAATATCCTCTGGCGGCCAATTTTTCTGCGCCTTATGGGTTGTGGCTGGCACAGAATAATTTGGGAATCGCGGCTTATCTCTCGCTGATTGACCGAGAGAAAGAACTGACGATGCCGCATCTATATATGCTGGAACCCTATAACCCGAACAAGAAAATTATTGTTCTGATTCATGGTTTGGCCAGCAGTCCGGAAGCCTGGATTGCCCTCACCAACGATATGATGGGGGATCCTGTCTTGCGTGAGCACTATCAGGTCTGGCAAGTATTTTATTCAACCAATATGCCGATGATTGAAAGCCGTTTGCAAATTTATGCCTTACTCAAGCAGGCTTTTTCCCAGATCAATGCTCATGCACCAGCTAAGCAGGACGCTGTACTCATTGGCCATAGTATGGGCGGGATTATTAGCCGCTTACTGGTCAGTAATGCGGATATTTCCCAAAAAGCCATTGATAGCATGAACTTGCGGCAGCTGAACCAGTTTAAAAATGAACCCTTGATTCAACAACGTCTGCAGATCCGTTCAATTGAAAACTTTAACCGAGCCATTTTTCTGGCCACACCTCATCGTGGTACGGAATATGCTGAACGCTGGTTTAATCGTGCCGCGCGTAAAATTATTCGCTTGCCAGGAGCTTTTATCTCGGCTTTAAGTGATGCCCTGCAACATCAGGATCCTGAACGGCAAGCAGCTTTACGCCAGCTTAATCCTGAAATTATCCAAAATGGCCCGAGTGATTTAAGCCATCAATCTACTTTTATCACCCTCACTCAAGATATTATGCCGCGCAAAGGTTGGGTTTATCACTCTATCCTGGGCAATAATAGCAAAAGCCAAATACCCGAACAGATGGGTGACGGCGTGGTCAGTTATCAGAGCGCACATTTGGCTGGGGCCAGTTCAGAGAAAATCTTCACAGGCGGACATTCCATCCAGATGACACCAGAAGCAATTTTAGAGTTACGGCGGATTTTACGACTGCATTTAGTTGAACATGACCTTTACAAACCATAAAAAATTAGTGAAATCTTTATATCAATCCCACAAAAAAAGCCCAATTTTACGGTTCTTTTTCATAGACTTCACCAATACAACGAATCGTATACTATTGTAAATAAAACAGATCTGCTGGCTTCTATAATCACTTACGTGAAATTTCTTTCAATTTCACCCCGCAAAAAGCATGCTCAGTTGTAATTAAAACTGTGATATTGATAAATGTACTGCTAGCTTCAATTTTTTGTGCCATCTCATACATATGAGCAATGTGATTGAACCATAGCAGTGAATACTAACCTTGTTCACCACCATTGCTAAGGAAATAGATAAAAAGATCCAGATGAAGTTTTACCCTAATTGGCCGGTGCAAATAGTGAAATTGTGCATCCATTACTACTGAATGGACTAGGCATTACTTACAAATTGAATGGAGACATTCAAGCCGATTTAACTTCCGCTAAAATCATCAAATGTTTGGCAGAATTCAATCACAAATATACAATCGATATCTGATTTCTTTGATCAATAAGACAAAAGACAGCAAGCTAAACTTTTCTAAATTTTATCTATTCTCAGTTCCTAAAATAAAAAGAGAATCCTTCCGGATTCTCTTTTAATGAATCAAATTAAAATAATGAGCGAAAACGGATTAGTTACGTTCTACTGCCAAAGCAACACCCATACCACCACCGATACATAAAGTCGCTAGACCTTTTTTCGCATCACGGCGTTGCATCTCATGTAACAAAGTCACCAGGATACGGCAGCCTGAAGCACCAATCGGGTGGCCGAGTGCAATTGCACCACCGTTCACATTGACTTTATCCATATTTAAACCTAGCTCTTTTGCAACACCCAAAGCCTGTGCAGCAAAAGCTTCATTGGCTTCGATCAAGTCCACTTCATCCAGTGTCCAATTTGCATTTGCCAAGGTTTTCTTCACTGCATTGACAGGTCCTAAGCCCATGACTTCTGGCTCAACCCCAGACATCGCATATGCTTTGATACGCGCCAATGGTTGTAAACCCAATTCAGCAGCTTTCTCAGCGCTCATCACTAAAACGGCTGCTGCACCATCATTAATGCCTGATGCATTGCCTGCCGTTACCGAACCGTCTTTCTTAAAGGCTGGGCGTAGTTTCGCCAGACTCTGCTCACTGGTATCCGCTTTGATATATTCATCACGATCAAATGCAACAGGTTCACCTTTACGCTGTGGCACATAAACAGGGGCAATTTCTGCATCAAACTTGCCTTCTGCTTGCGCTTGCGCCGCACGCTGTTGTGAAAGTGCGGCTAAAGCATCCTGCTCTTCACGGCTAATGCCGATTTTATCTACAATATTTTCTGCTGTAATCCCCATATGATACTGGTTATAGACGTCAGTCAAACCATCATAAACCATGCTATCGACCAGCTGTGCATTACCCATTTTTTGTCCATTGCGCATTTGAATAAAATGTACACTTTGCGACATAGACTCTTGTCCACCAGCAACCACAACATCTGCTTCACCTGATACAACCGCTTGAGCAGCCAGATGCACAGCACGTAATCCCGAACCACACACCACATTCAAGGTTGAAGCCGGCACTGAAATCGGAATACCAGCAGCAATCGCAGCTTGGCGCGCAGGGTTTTGCCCTACACCCGCAGTCAAGACATTCCCCATAATGACTTGGTCTACCTGTTCCGGTTTTACCCCTGCTGCATCTAAAACTGCACGAATCGCGACCTGACCCAACTGCGGTGCACTGACACTCGCAACACTACCTAAAAAACTGCCAATTGCAGTACGTTTAGCTGCAACAATTACGACTTCTTTCATTGTATTTCCTATACTTTAAAATTTATTTCTATTTAAATGGTGAGCTACACTTTTACCTCAAAATGCAGCTCAACTGAGTAACAAGTCATCATGATTAAAACAGGTTAACCTGCACATAACGACCTGGTGCTGCTTCTTTCACAGGATATGCTTCTGTACCTAACGCACGTGCGGGTACCTGCTCTCCTGTATATGGTGCAACCCAGTCCTTCCAACGTAACCACCAAGATTCTGAATGATATTGCGTTCCATCCAGCCATTGCTTGGCATTTTCATACGGAGCCGAATTGGTATAACAACCATATTTATTACGACTTGGTGGATTCACAATGCCTGCCACATGGCCTGATTCACCCAGCACTAATGTGGTTTCACCACCCAGATAAGTCGAACCTTTGCAACAAGCGTCCCAAAGTGCAATATGATCTTCTTGTGTGGAGATAAAGAAGTTCGGAGTTTTCACTTTAGAGAGATTCAAGCTCACGCCATTAATTTTAATCTTGTTCGGCTGAATCAATTCATTGTTCAGATACAGGTTACGAACCAAGAAATTGTGAACTTGAGCGGCGATATTGGTACCATCACTGTTCCAGTACAAGATATCAAAATCTGAAGGGTTTTTACCTTTCAGATAATTCTCAATGTAATAATTCCAGTATAGGGTATTTTCACGCAACAAACTAAAAGTCACGGCCAATTGACGTCCGTCAAAATAACCCATTTTATTATTCAGCGCTTCAATACCATCAATGAGCTCTTCATTAATGAAGACACCCAAACTGCCCGGATTATCAAAGTCTAGAAGCGTCGTCAGGTAGGTCGCACTCTTCACATGATTTTTCAATCGCTTGCCAACATAGTACGCTTGTGTAGCTGCCAAGACCGTACCACCAATACAATAACCAATTGCATTGACTTCTTTTTCGCCCGTCATCTCTTCGATCACACGCATCGCTTCAACTGTACCAGATACAATCAGATCATCAAAACGCATATCTTTTTGTTCGGCGTTCGGATTACGCCATGACATCAAGAACACGGTATGGCCTTGCTGACGTAACCAGTTCACATATGAGTTTTGTTCACGCAGATCGAGAATATAATATTTGTTAATAAAAGGTGGGATCATCAGAATCGGAGTTTGATAAACTGTTTCTGTGACTGCTTCATATTGCAGCAGCTGGAACACTTCATTTTCAAATACGACCCCACCTGGTGTATAAGCCAAATCTTTACCTAGATTAAAGGAATCATTATTGACCATGCGAACAGACAGATATTTTCCACTATTCATCACGTCATCGTGAAAAATTTCCATGCCACGGATTAAATTCTGGCCATGCTCTTGTACGGTTTGATGAATGACTTCCGGATTGGTCCACAAAAAATTGCCCGGTGCAAAGGCATTGACCAATTGACGGGTAAAGAAGTGGATACGATAGCGTGCCTTGTCTGGAATCCCTTCAATCTCATCTAGCATATCCTGTACCAGTTTACTGAAATGTAGATAAGACTGACTTAATAGATCATAGTTTGGCTCTTGCCATAAATGATCTTTGAAACGGCGATCGCCACTTTCCGATGTAAACAGAGGGAGTACATCTTTAGACACACTGCGCAGCATGACATTTTGATAAATCTGCAGCTGACCGACCCACCATTTACTTTGCATTTCTATCATCCGAGCAGGATTTTTAGCCAACGCTTCAAAAAATATGGCCATATCTTCACTGTTAACTTTGCTCAACGCATCATTCAGTGGGTTATCACCGTAATAAAACTCTTGTACCTTTTTCCACATCTCTTCATTGACATCGAAAAAGCGCTGTACATTTTGATTAAACTGAAGAACATTCTGCTCCATTTCACCTCTCCCGATGGTTGTTCATCCATACACTCGGATCGACGACTCTATAAAAAACGGGGAAGTTACTTGCACTTCCCCGTTTGTGTCTCTTGATCCATCATGCATCTAGGTTGGTGTTATTTTGCTTTTGGCATTGATTCACTAACCAAATTATCGAATTCAGCTTTGAATTCAGTAGCAAGGCTAGCAAGTTTTTGACCATCATTGATCATTTGTTGGCTTAATTTCGTCATGGTTTCTAATTGCTTAGTACCACAGTTGATCATACTTTGCATATCACGTACTTCACTGTTAGCGAAAACTTGTGACAAAGTAATATCAGCATAATGACGTGCTGCAGTCAGCTGTAAATTCGTTAAATCAGCAAAGTTTTTTGCAACTAAACTGTTAAATTTTGAATACGGTTCGAAAATATTCTTGTATTGATTATTCACGTTTGAAAAGATATCGCCGTATAACATTGGGTATTACTCCATTGGATGAATTATTTAGTTAAAATTATTACTTTATTAAAATTTACAACAAATATACCAAGTCCACAGATATACAGTCTTATTGCATGTACAAACCACCGTTCACTGATAGTGTTTCACCAGTGATATAAGCACCATTATCGCCTACAAGATACATTACTGCTGCTGCAATTTCTTCCGGTTGAGCCAGACGGTTTAAAGGGATCTGATCTTCAATACTCTTCACAACATCTTCACGCATTGCAGTAACCATTGGCGTCGCTGTATAACCTGGTGCAACCACATTCACGCTAATGCTTGAACGTGCACCTTCTTGTGCTAACGCTTTAGAGAAACCGATAATGCCCGCTTTTGCTGCTGAATAGTTTGCCTGGCCAAACTGGCCCTTCAATCCATTGACTGAGCTAATATTAACGATACGACCATGCTTTTGCTCTAGCATTTTATTAAAAACTGGCTGAGTAACTGTAAACAAAGTTTTCAAATTGGTATCAAGCACTTGAGACCATTGGTCAAACGTCATTTTCTTAAAAGTAGCATCACGCGTAATACCAGCATTGTTCACCAATACATCCACACGACCTTCTGCCTGGATTGCTTCCTCAATCGCTGTAGTTGCTGCTGTGTGATCGGTCAAATCTGTCAAGACAAAACGTACATCATCTTCCTGAAAACCTTCTTTCTTCAACCATTGTTTTTCACGATCTTCCTCACGTGGAACAACAGTAGCGATGATCTTATAATCTTGAGCGATCAATTGACGGCAAATTTCACTGCCAATCCCACCGAGTGCCCCTGTCACAAATGCAACTTTTTTTTCAGACATATCCATACCTTTTGGAATCAAAACTTATTGAGTGGATCCATAACGATTCATTTGAATCTGTACACCAATTAACCGCAAATATATTAAAAAGAGATTACAGACTTCTGCTTTTATGTTTGGAAATGTAACTTTACAGATAAAAATATTAGAGTCCAATAAAATGCTTTTACTGTTTTTTTATTTTTAAAAAATTATATTTATCAATATATTATTTAATTATATCTAAAACTTTAAATTTTTATAATTTTTTCTACTCTGTAAGGAGCGAAATGTTTTGAATTATATTTTTAAGTTTTTTTATACTTGGGAATCTTTTTCATCTATGAATACAAATTTGTTAAAATGTTTTGGCTCGTAGGCTCGCAGTATATTAAGTACAAATAAGCATGAAGAACAATTCAGCAATGTTAATTTGTCTAAAATTACTATAAACGCATTACGAAAAGATTGAACTTGGTGAGACAGCCAATTTTCCAACTTATTTTATTGTTAAAGTTTAAGGATTTAACATAGATGAATTATTCAGAAATGATGGCTGATCTCTCCTCACACACCCCAATGATGCAACAGTATCTTAAAGTCAAAATGCAGCATCCGCATGCGCTGTTGTTTTATCGGATGGGAGATTTTTACGAGCTGTTTTTCGATGATGCACATAAAGCAGCCAAACTGCTCGGTATTACTCTTACCCATCGCGGGAAAACCCAAGGCGAACCCATTCCAATGGCTGGTGTGCCCTATCATTCCGCCGAAGGTTATCTGGCACGGCTGGTCAAAGCAGGTGAAACGGTTGCTATTTGTGAACAAGTGGGTGAAGTCACCGGAAAAGGTCCGGTTGATCGTCAAGTCGTACGTATCCTCACCCCGGGAACACTTACCGATGATGCCTTACTCAACAGTTATCAGTCTTCCAATCTGGTGGCATTATGCTTCCAGCAAAACCAGATCGGCATTGCATTGCTCGATTTAAGTGCCGGAATTTTCAAAGTTCAACAGCAGGATTACAAACCAGAACAATTACCGATTGAATTGGCCCGTTTAATGCCAAATGAAATTCTGATTGATGAAGATCTGATTGACCCCAATATCATCGAACAAATCAAAAAACAAATCGACTGCCCAATGACCAAACGTCCCAATGTCGATTTCAATCTGAATAATGCTCAGAAAACGCTCTGTGACCAGTTTACAGTTTCTACTCTGTCAGGCTTTGGTCTTGATCATTTACCTTTGGCCAAAGCCGCTGCCGCAGCGCTGATTCATTACGCAAAAGAAACACAAAAAACTGCGCTTCCTCATATCCGCTCCATCCAGCTGGAGCAGAGCAGTGATTTTATTGCCTTAGATCCAGTGACACGGCGCAACCTGGAAATTGTGGAGCCTTTATTTGAACATGGGACGTCCTTATTCCAACTGATTAATGCCTGTGAAACCGCGATGGGCGCACGCCTGCTGAGCCGCACCCTAATGCAACCACTACGCGATACGGCAATATTGGATGCACGCCTGGACGCCACTGAACAACTATTAAAGGGCTACCATGAAACACCCGTACGTCTGGTGTTAAAAGAAATCAGCGATATTGAACGGGTACTCAGTCGAGTGGCTTTAGGTAGTGCTCGCCCGCGTGACCTGGTACAACTACGTCAAGCCTGTGCACAACTGCCTTTTTTACGTCATGCCTTGCAACCGCTGGTCGATGGGCAACATTGCAAACTCATTCAACAACTGTATCTTGAATTAGGCGACTTTGGCGGTCTGCATCAGCGTTTAATGGCTGCAATTGTGGAAAATCCGCCTGTGCTGCTACGGGATGGCAATGTTATTGCAGAAGGCTTTGACAGCGAGCTGGATGAACTGCGCAAAATCCGTGATCACGCCGGACAATTCCTGATCGATCTGGAAATTAAAGAACGCGAGGCTACCGGCATTTCTACGCTAAAAATTGGCTATAATCGTGTCAGTGGTTACTATATTGAGCTAACCCGCGCCCAAGCTGAACAGGCACCACAGCATTATATCCGCCGCCAAACCCTAAAAAATGCCGAACGCTATATCACCCCGGAACTGAAAAGTTTTGAAGATAAAGTTTTATCCAGCGAATCACGTGCCCTTGCGCGGGAAAAAATGCTGTTTGAAATGTTGCTGGAAGAACTGCGTCGAGATATTGCCAATTTGCAAATCATGAGCAGTGCGATTGCTCAAATTGACCTGTTGGCAAACTTTGCCCATCAGGCACGTTTACGACACTGGGCTCGTCCTGATTTCAGCCCGGAGATTGGCATCAAAATTGTCGCGGGTCGTCATCCGGTAGTCGAAGCACTGAGCAAAACTCCTTTTACTCCCAATGACACCCATCTGGATTTCCATCACCGCCTTGCGATTATCACCGGACCCAATATGGGGGGTAAATCCACCTTTATGCGACAAACCGCATTGATCAGCTTACTGGCTTATTGCGGTAGCTTTGTTCCTGCACAATCTGCCAAACTCGGCCCAATTGACCGGATTTTTACCCGAATCGGCTCTGCTGACGATTTATCAACAGGTAAATCCACGTTCATGGTTGAAATGACCGAAACCTCGCAAATCCTGCATCATGCAACCCATCAATCTTTGGTACTGATGGACGAAGTTGGCCGTGGTACCAGTACCTATGATGGTTTGTCGCTAGCTTGGGCCTGTGTACTGGATTTAAGCAAACGAATCAAATGCTTATGCCTGTTTGCCACCCATTATTTTGAATTGACCGAACTGGGACAGGAATCCGGGATTGATAATTATCACGTCACAGCCAAGGAGCTGAATGGCAACCTGATTCTATTGCATAAAGTGCAACATGGACCAGCAAGCCAGAGTCATGGTTTACAAGTGGCAAAACTGGCCGGTATTCCAGCAAGTGTGATTAAAGAAGCCCAAAAACGTCTGAAAATCCTGGAAAAACAGCAGCTACAGCAAGTCAATACCACCGTACAAAATGATCTGTTCACGCAACTGGAATCAACTGCATCTACCGAAGCGGTGGTCGTAGAAACCATTGTAGAAATCGAAAAACCATCTCCAGTGACGGAAAAACTGCAACAGCTTGATGTAGATGAACTCAGCCCGCGTCAGGCATTAGCAGAACTTTATGCTTTAAAAGAGCTGTTATTGATACAAGATTAATACATGCAAGCTTTTTCTAAGAATATGCTTTAAACACAGGGTCTTGCAGCAAAATCCTGTGTTTAAGGTTGCTTGGCTTCCGCTAGCTGGTTTCTATCAAATTTTAATACGGTTATTTATTCAATATAAAATAATGATCTTAGCTCTAATTTAACCACATGTTTTCTATATATTTTAAAGAAAACCTTTGACACTGTTTGGGATTATTTAGCTGCCCTAATCATAATGATGAAAACATCAGCGAATTTTCTATCTGCTCCAGCAAATTGCAAACAAGTATGTCGAGTAATTGCATTGTGAATGGCTGCATTGTATTTTTTTTAGACTAAGACGAGATGGCTAGATCGAAAGTCTTGGTCCACCAAAACATTACTTCGTGAGATAGAGCTATGAAAACTACTTACTTGATGGACGTCGCTACCGACACTGTTGATACCAAAGAAAATTGGCTTGCGGAAATGTCAACTTGGGATGTCAACAAGGATGGTCTAACACCTGAAGATCAATTCAACTTATTAATTGAAGTGGTCAAAGATGAAAATGGCGACTGGATCGAATTCTAGAATTCAACCTCACCTGATACAACGGAAAACCCCACCGGCTAGAGTGGGGTTTTCTTTATCCATCAAATTGATGGTAAACATTACTAGTGAGCTAGTTTTTTAAATGTATCAGAGTTTTTAAATATGGCAAGTAATGTAGCAAAATGTAAAAAAAGATCATGAGGAGAAAAATCTGCCAGATATGCGAGAAAATAATCAAAATATTATGTAAGCTATTAAATAATATAAAAAATACGCTTAATCTAATGAAAGCATAATTAATAAACTAATCAGAAAAACCCAAGCTAAACATTGAGTCTCATCGGACATATACTCATCAATGAAGTTCTGCTCAATCAGGTCTTGATTTTCAATGTCAGCGCTATTTCGCAGAAATGTGACGCCCTTAACGCTAGATTAGAGTATTTAGGCTGATGCTCCCACTCAAATGATTAGAGCATACGTATTAAGTTATAAAATGTTGTTATTAGAATTCAATTGTTCTCTACAGAATACGAGCAAAGAGTTATCAGTAGAATGCTAGGCCAAGTCATTATTTTATATAATTTTTTCCATAGCCCATTTTGTTCCCTAAAAAACAGCTAAAAAGAAAATAACATTGGTAAATCATCTTGTTACCCCTATTTCATGCATATAAATAACAAATATCAATAAAAGCAATTGTTACTAGATGGTTTTTTTGCCTAAAATAAGGCAATTAATTAAAACCATATTTTTAGGTAGCTGTCGCCATGACCTTTGTTGTCACTGAAAATTGTATCAAATGTAAATATCAAGACTGCGTAGAGGTTTGCCCAGTAGACTGTTTCTATGAAGGTCCGAACTTTCTGGTGATCAATCCAGATGAATGTATTGACTGTGCACTTTGTGAACCGGAATGTCCGGCCAATGCAATTTTCTCTGAAGATGAATTACCAGAAGGTCAGGAAGTCTTCATTGAACTGAACGCAGACTTGGCACAGAAATGGCCAAACATTACCCAAATTGGTGACCAACCGGCTGACCGTGAAGAATGGAATGGTAAACCGAACAAATTGCAATACTTAGAAAAGTAATGAGCAAAAAAGACCAGCAAATGCTGGTCTTTTTTATACAATGCTGGAACATTTGATTGCAATTTTCACCATATTTCTACCATAAATTAGATTAAAATATGGTGTGTATTAAATAAGTAATTGATGTTTCGATGAAGCAATTTTTGAAAGGCCTGCTTGTCACAAGTATTCTCCCACTTGTCATGATCGGTTGTGCGACATCCAGTCAAAAACAAGGTCCACTGACCTCTCCTTCCGCTAAACGTATTTATATTCCTCAAGAAAGAATTTCTATTGAGCGTCCCACACTACTTAAAGTAACGCCTGAATCCTTCCATAACTGGATGGCGATCGGAAATAATTTGCAGGAAATGCAAGAATATGAACATTTCCTGGCACGCAATAATGTAGCTAATATTATTCCCACCTATGAGTTATTACGTACCGCTCGTGATTGGCAAAAATGTGGCCGTTCACAATATGCTGTCCCTTCTCGTGATCTCTGGGATAATCAGCTGGCAACTATTCGTATTTTTAAATATATGGTTGCAGCCAAAATTCTGACCGATTTTGAAGTGACTTCGGTTTATCGCGATCTGACTCTCAATCAATGTGCAGGCGGTGCAAACTCTTCACGCCACCTATTTAATTCGGCCATCGATTTCCGTATTGGTCCAGAGCTGCCACAATCGGAAGACTATGTCTTTATTGAACAGAGCAAATTTAAACTCTGCCAGTTCTGGTCACAGCATGGTCAAAGTCTGAATATGGGACTGGGCCTTTATCGTTCCGGGCAAATTCATATTGATACCCAGGGGTATCGAACTTGGGGCCCTGATCTGACCCGTGGCAGTTCGCTGTGTAGCAACTATTCTTGATACTGCTTTCTTGTTCATTGCTGAGTTGCTGAAGATTTCAGCAATTCTCCTGTTAAAAATTGCACTCTGCTTTGAAAAGTTTACAATGCGCCTAACGCCATATAGGGAATACACTCATGCAGCAAATGTGGACAGACATTGATCAATTCATCGATTCACATTTAATTCCAGAAGATCCCATTTTAGTACAGACCTTGCAACATACGGCTGACCGAGGATTTCCCGATCATCTGGCGGTCGCTCCCAATCAGGGCATGTTGTTACAAATGCTGATTCAGATGAATCAGTGCAAACGTGTACTGGAATTGGGAACTTTTGCTGCTTACAGTACCATGTGGCTGGCCCGTGCTTTACCAGAAGATGGTTATATCTTGACAATCGAAGGCCGAGATACCCATGCCGCTCTAGCACAGGAAAATATCGACAATGCTAAATTACCGCAAAGCATTGAACTAAAAGTCGGCCGTGCTGCAGAGATTCTAAAAGCTATTGATCCCAGCACATTTGAACCTTTTGATTTTGTCTTTATTGATGCGGACAAACAAAGCTATCCTGAGTATCTAGAACTGAGCCTGCAACTTTGCCATTCCGGTAGTATTATCGTGATGGATAACGTGATCCGTGCAGGAGAAATTATCAATCCTGCCAATAAAAAACCAAGCATCGAAGGACTGCGCAGCCTGTTTGAAGCATTACAAGACCATCCGCAGATTTTATCCTGTACCGCCTTGCAAACTGTAGGCAGTAAAGGTCATGATGGACTGGCAATTGCCATTGTAAAATAAGCTACAATATCTGTACAAAAAATAAACTTTTTATTTTTCACAAGAATTATCAATTAATTAACGCGACTATCCATACAGTTATCCACAATAAATGCGGATAACTCTGGATAATTTTACAGCAAAAATAAATTTAAATAGCTTATTTAGTCACCAAGAGTGGTACGCTGGCATTTCGGAAAATGGTCGTGGCGATACTACCCAAGAAGAACTGATGAATCTTGCTATGGCTAAATGCCCCTAACACTATCAATTGAATCGAATGTTCGCGCTGATAATCCAGAATATTTTCCGCAACATCACCATAACGATATTCCAGTACCACATCAAGTCCGGCATCTTTTAAATACTGCTCAGGTTCATTTAATACTTCTGGCTGATCGCCGACATAGAGCAAATGACACTGCAACTGGCGCAGCAAATCACTCTGCGCAATCCGTTTCATCATTTTCTGGCAAGTTGGTGAATATTCATAAGCAAAAATGAAACGTGTGGGTGGAGTAAATTTTTCACCTACTGTAAGCACCGTTGATTTGGCACCACGGATAAAGTTTTCCACATTGGTCCCAATCGGTTTCTGCCGGTCTGCCGAATGTTCCCCGACCCGTCCAATCACCGCAATATCATCCTCTTGCAAGATATGAAAGCTCTGTTCCAGAAAATCCCCTTTTTCCTGAATTGTGCTGGCAGTAATGCCATATTTTTCCTGAATCAGTTCCCCGATGTGTTTGAGCAGATTATTGCTATAGTCGAGCGCGAGTTCACTTTGTTTTTGTTCCAGTTCAGCCAGTTCCTTGAGCAACATAGCATTGCTCTCAAACCCGATCACCCCACTAATTTCACCCAAATGATAACTGGCCGGATAATAATCCAAGATCTGCAAGAGGACCAATTCACGCTGGGTCTGGCTGGAAATCCAGGCAGCTGCTTCAGCAATTGCATTAATACAGGGAGATGAATCGATACAAGCGATGACTCGTTTCATTTTGCATGCCTCTCTTTGGCTCACGGCCTTGAGTTTTATTCTTGTATTTTAACTTAACACAAGTTATTTCCAGAGAGCGTGAATTTCTGTAAGAAAATCCTTAAAAAATCGATGCTTCTTCGGTTGTTTTAATCACGCCAGCGCACAAATTTTGCCGGATTTCCAGCCATAATCTGACGAGCTTCCACATGCTTACACACCATACTGTTCATCCCGACAATCGCATGATCACCGATCCGAATCCCATCTTTAATACCGACATGTGCTCCTAGCCAAACGTCTTTGCCAAGCTCGATGCCTTGGGAGCGTACCGGTTGCTGATAAATAGGCTGAGCCAAATCCATGCCATGATCAAAAGCGTACAGATGACAATACGCAGCAATTCTAACCTGATCATGCAGAATAATGCCGGCACGGCCTCCATCCAGGATACAATGATGATTGATCGCCACTTCATTACCGATTTGCAAGGGGCCATGCAGCGTACAATCTGCAGCAATAAAAGTATGATCCCCAATCACAATCTTACGGCCCGGTTCAGCAAAAATATGAGCTAAGGGCGAAATAAAACAGTTTTCACCAATTTCGACCGTTTCCATTTCCATCAGATAAGTCTGATAGTCTTTTTGCCAGGCTTCTGCCCAAGCACGATGTTTAGGTTTAAGTGAATAATACAGCCAAGGCATGTAATTCAGGCGATGTTTATGCTGTTCGCGGTATTTCAATAAAGGATCATGTTCAGTCATCCGCAAGATCCTCCAAGATTTTTAATGACTCTCGTCCACGTGTCACATCCTGCAGTTTCAGGGCGAAAGGATCAATCTGATGTAACTGCATCAATGCTTCAATTTTCACCCCATCCGCCTCATAGTATTCCTGATAGTCAATCTGCTGTTGGCTCAGTTCATACTGCAAAATGGCCCATTCATTAAACTGACTGTGAAATGAAACTTGTTTCTTGAGGATTAATTCAATTTTTTCCGCCAGTTTTAAACATTGTCCTGCACAACCACCATAAGCCCGCACCAAGCCGCCAGTGCCCAGCTTGATGCCGCCATACCAGCGATTGACCAAGACTAGCACATTGGTCAGTTCATTGCCTTCAATCGTGGCCAGAATCGGGCGTCCTGCAGTACCGGAAGGTTCGCCATCATCATTAAAACGTACCTGATGACCAATTTTCCAGGCCCAGCATTGATGTGTGGTGGTGAGATCTTTGTTTTCTTCAAGAAATTCTTTCACCGCTTGTTCACTGTCAACAGGTACCGCAATGGCCTGAAACCGGCTTTTTTTGATTTCTTCTTCAAACTGAACAGGATGAGCAAGCGTGAATGGCATAGGATAAAATCGGAATGCGAGTAAAAAACTGTCAAATTATAGCGTGTTTTGCTTTTTGCTTCGAAAATAAAAAATCCCCATACAAAGATGAGGATTTTCTGCAAACTTAAACCGAATTAAACAGTAAAATCTTTACCTAAATACACCTGACGCACGGTCTCATTGGCCAAGATTTCTTGTGATGTCCCTTCTGCAATCACCGAACCTTCACTGATGATATACGCTTTCTCACAAATGGCTAAGGTTTCACGGACATTATGGTCAGTAATCAGCACACCAATACCACGATTTTTCAAGCTGCGGATAATTTCCTTGATGTCTCCGACTGAAATCGGGTCGACTCCGGCAAAGGGCTCATCCAACAGCATAAATTTCGGATCGGCAGCCAAAGCACGGGCAATTTCAGCACGGCGGCGTTCACCACCGGATACGCTCATGCCTAATGAATCTTTGATATGGGTGATTTTAAAATCGTGCAGCAACTCATCCAGGCGTTGCTGACGTTGCTGCTTATTCAAATCCTTACGCGTTTCCAAAATCGCCATAATGTTTTCAGCGATGGTCAGTTTACGGAAAATCGAAGCTTCCTGCGGCAAATAACCAATGCCTTTCCGGGCGCGTTCATGCATGGCGAGATCAGATAAGTCCAGCTCATCCAAATGAATTTCACCTTTATCCATCCGCACCAAACCCACTACCATATAAAAACTGGTAGTTTTTCCGGCACCATTCGGACCTAGTAGACCGACAATCTGGCCGCTTTGCATGGTAAAGGAAACATCTTGCACCACCCAGCGTTTACTGTAGTTTTTCGCAAGATGTTTAATACATAAAGTTTGCGGTTGCTGGAGTGATTGATCCATTAATCACGTGCTCCCGGGAAAGTCTTGTTTGCTGATGGTGGGATGATAATTTGGACACGACCTTTGCCTGATGCACCAGAAGATCCAGTCGCTTCAATATCCCCTTTGTTCATACTGTAGCGCAAGGTTGAGCCACGGATACTAGCACCATCCTGAACCAAATAAGCACTGCCCGACAAGGTAATAATTCCAGTTTGCGCATCATAAACAATCTTTTGAGCCTGACCACGTGCCAGACCTTTTTTCACATCCACTTGCTGCTGAAATTTCGCAGGCCGGCCATTGGCTGTAATCGTGCTAATCTCACGATTGGCATTTAACTGGGCCACAATCGAATCTGCCTGCAGACGCATGGTGCCTTGTTCAATCACCACATTGCCGCTATAAGTGGTCACGCCAGTTTTTTCATTATAGGTAGCACGATCTGCCAACAGGGAAATTTGCTGATTACGGTCCGAGGGCAAGGCCCATGCACCCGCCGAAGAGACTGCAATCAACCCAAGCAATGCTGCTTTCTTCGAGAAAGCGCTTAAAAAAGATGATTTATGAACTTGGCGCATATTTTCCTCGAATATTAAAAAACTCGTACTGCCCTTGTTGTAAATTGGCTTTTAGCCCTTGGCTGACAAACTCGGCTTGTGGCGAACTCACCACCACTTGATGCCGGGTTTCAATTTCATGGCGTTTTGGATAGCCCATCAACTCATCGGTGCGGAAATCCAGCTTGCCCTGTTCCCCCCACTTACTTGCCTGAACATCACCGGATAACACGATCTTTTCATTATCGTTATAACCGTGAGCCTGTTTGGCAAAAAAGGTCGCATCCACTTTACCCTGCTGATACATCGTCGCGTTGAGATGATCCAAACGTGAAATTTTACGTTGCATATCCTGTTCAAGACGGTCAATCTCGGCCCGTACATACAACTGACCCTGTTCATCGGTTTGAGTCAGGTGAATCCCTTGTGCCGAATAAGTCATATTACGGCCGGATTCAACTTCCAGTTTGTTACTTTTACCACTGAAATAGTAATAACCCCCAGTTACCGCCGCAACGGTAATGGCAATGGCATATAAAACTTTTGTATCCATAATGGGTCACTACATCGGTTTCAACAAAGGATTTAAAATTTAATGTGGGGCAGCCAGAAATTTTTCAAGCAATTGCTGATAAATCCCTTTTGCACTTAATAGCATGTCGCAGACTTCACGTACCGCACCGCGACCGCCCATGGCCTGGGTCACCAAATTTGCACGACGACGCACTTCAACATGACCATTTGGTACGGTCACAGACATTCCGGCAATCGCAAAGGCTGAAAGGTCTGGCCAGTCATCGCCCATATACAGACAGTCTTCAGGCAAGATATTGAGCTGTGCACAGGCTTCACGCAACGCAACACCTTTATCTTCACGGCCCTGGAAAATCAGATCTACGCCCAGATCAGTCATACGTTTATTGACAATATTGCTTTGACGGCCGGTGATAATAATCACTTTCATACCGGCTTGCTGCACTAGCTTCATGCCTAGACCGTCACGGATATCAAAGGATTTAATTTCATCACCCGTATTGGTTAAAGTAATAAAACCATCACTTAAAATGCCGTCTACATCCAAAACCAACGCCTGCATATGACGTGCGTGTTCTAATAAAACATACGATGCCATGATTTAATTTACCCCTGCTTGAATCAGATCATGCATGCTAATCACCCCAATCACTTTATTGGCTTCATCCACCACAACAAACTGATTGATTTTCTTATCGCGCAATAATTCCAAAGCTTCTATCGCACGTGCTTCCGCAGAAATTGTAAACGGCTTTTTTGTCATGACATCGGCAACCGCTACATTGATATCAAAACCTTGCTGACGGTCAATCATACGACGCAAATCACCATCGGTGAAAATGCCCAATAAGGTGTCATGTTCATCGACTACGGTGGTTAAACCCAGACGTTTATCACTGATTTCGTAAAGCACTTTACTCATTGGCATATCCGGTCTGACTTTGGGCAATTCAGCCCCTTTATGCATTAAATGTTTCACATGCAAAAGTAAACGTTTGCCAAGAGCACCAGCTGGGTGTGAACGGGCAAAATCTTCCGCAGTAAAGCCACGTGCATCAAGCAAAGCAACAGCTAAGGCATCGCCTAAAGCCAGCGTTGCGGTGGTGCTCGAAGTTGGCGCTAAACCGAGTGGACAAGCCTCGGTCAACTCACCTAGCGTCAAAGCAACGTCGGCATTTTGTGGCATTGGTCCAGTATCATTCGCACTAATCGTAATCAGTGGCACACCGAGATGCTTGATTAACGGCATCAGCATCATGATCTCATCACTTTTACCGGAGTTCGAGATCGCGATCAGGACATCACCACGTACCAGCATCCCCAAATCACCATGTCCAGCTTCACCAGGATGCATAAAGAAAGACGGCGTTCCGGTAGAGGCAAAAGTTGCCGCCATTTTACGGCCGATGTGACCGGATTTCCCCATTCCCGTCACCACCAGACGGCCTTGGCACTGCAAAATGATTTCACAGGCACGACTAAAACGCTCATCAATTTGCTCAGCCAATACATGCAGGGCTTGTTCTTCGAGACGCAATGTTTCGCGTGCCACTTTTTGGAAATCAATCTGATTGGACATGTTCGATGAATTCAAGATAAACGTACCTTCACTCTTATTAGAGTCGCGTAATTTCAATCAAAATATTGTGCGGAAGTTTAACATATCTACGCGAATCTCAGCTTTCAAAATATGAACTTTTCACAACACTATAAAAATACTGCATAAAACTTTGTGAAAAATGGAGCTTCAGTTATGATGAGTAACCTGTTTTTGAGCCTTTGAAGACCTTTATATATGCAACCTTTTGTTCTATACAACTCAGAGCAACGTAAAAAAGTTGAATTTGTCCCTCGCGTCGAAGGTCATATCGACATGTATGTTTGCGGTATGACAGTTTATGATTACTGTCATATTGGTCACGCTCGAGTCATGGTTGCATTTGACTACATCATCCGCTTTTTGCGTAGTCAGGGTTGGCAAGTCAAATATGTGCGCAACATTACCGATATTGACGACAAAATTATCAAACGTGCCAATGAAAATGGCGAAACTATTCAGGCCCTGACCGACCGTTTTATTCAGGCCATGAATGACGATGCTCATCATTTGGGCTGTCTGGATCCCGACGAGTCTCCTCGCGCGACCGAATATATTGATCAGATGCAAAGCATGATTGGCACTTTAGTCAATAAAGGTGCAGCCTATCCGGCAACCAATGGTGACGTATACTTCCAGGTCGACCAATTTGCCAAATATGGCCGTTTATCCGGCCGTAAACTCGACGACATGCAAGCAGGTGCCTCAGAACGCGTCGATGTTGAAGTCGAGAAAAAACATCCGTTTGACTTTGTACTCTGGAAACATGCCAAAGAAAATGAACCTTTCTGGAACTCCCCTTGGGGCAAAGGCCGTCCGGGCTGGCACATTGAGTGTTCTGCAATGTCCACTTGCTGCCTAGGCAATCATTTTGACATTCATGGCGGTGGTAGCGATTTGCTGTTCCCGCACCATGAGAATGAAATTGCACAAAGCGAAGCGGCGACTGGTGAGCAATATGTCAATTACTGGATGCATGTCGGCTTCATCAATGTCGATGGCGAAAAAATGTCGAAGTCACTGGGGAATTTCTTCACCATCCGTGACGTGATGGAGAAATTCCATCCTGAAGTGATCCGCTACTTTATTGTTTCTTCACATTATCGTAGCCCAATCAACTTCTCGGATACCGCATTAAAAGAAGCCAAAACGACCTTGACTCGTTTCTACCATTCTTTTAAAGCCTATCAACAGGTCTATGCTGACCATACCGTAGATACACTCGATGAAAGTTTTGTCGAACGGTTCAATGCCGCAATGCGTGATGACTTTAATACCGCAGAAGCAATTGCTGTAATGTTTGAGCTAAATAAAGAACTGAACCGTGCAGTGAAAGAACAGCAAGCTGAACAAGCCGCCGTGTATTACTCCACTCTACGCCATCTCACCAACATTCTCGGGATTGTGCAGCATCCGGTTGAAGAGTTCTTAAAATCCGATATTGGTCAAGAAGCCTTGGGCTTGTCAGAAGCTGAAATTGAAGACCTGATCCAGCAACGGGTTGATGCAAAAAAAGCCAAAGACTTCGCGAAAGCAGATGGAATTCGTCAATCTTTGCTTGAGCAAGGCGTGGTTCTGGAAGATACCCGTCAGGGTACCGTTTGGCGTCGTGCCGATTAATTAGACAGTCATGCAGATAGAGTATTGACAGTTTGATGAAACACTCTATAATGCGCGACATAGATTGCGGGAATAGCTCAGTTGGTAGAGCACAACCTTGCCAAGGTTGGGGTCGCGAGTTCGAGTCTCGTTTCCCGCTCCAAAATTCAAAAAGGCCTTATCATTGATAAGGCCTTTTTTATGGCAATCTTTCTAAAAGATCACCCTCATCTTCCCGCAACATTACGTTATATTTTTAGCTTCTAATTAAGGAATACTGCTAAACAAATCATAAATGGTCTTGCGCAGCCACTGATTACTGCTTTGGTGATGGCAAGAGGTATGCCAATACTGACGAACCGGATAGGTTGGGAAATCTAACGGTGCTTGTAATATTTTCAGATTACCCCGTGAAAGCAAAACCTCACTGAGATAATAAGGAATTGTTGCAATCGCATCGGTTTCCTGTACCACCAATCCCACGCCGAGATAACTCGGTAAAGTCATCAGGATATTACGTTTCAGTCCTCTTTTGATTAGTTCATTTTCAATATGGTAGTGACCGATACTGGTATCCACATCGACATGAGACTCTTGAATGTAGGTTTCAATATCCAGATATTCGGACTGAATTCGCGGATGATCCTTACGGCTGATCACGACATAATATTGAGAAAAAAGTTGCTGCTGGTAAAAACCCTGCTCGAATTCAGGTAAAAATCCCACCGCCAGATCAATCTCACCATTCGACATCTGATAGCTGGTTTCGCGGCTGATCGGACGCACTTTCAAGCGAATAGATGGCGCATGCTGTTTGAGGTATTTGGTAAGCTTCGGTAATAAAACCAGATGCGAAACATCGGTCATCGCGATGGTAAACAGCTGCTCTGAATGACTCGGATCAAAATCCACCTTAAAATTATTGACGATTTCCAGCTTGCCAATGATCTCACTGATGGGTGAAAACAACTGTTTGGCCAACTCAGTAGGCACCATTTCATTGCCGACCCGCAAAAACAGCGGGTCATTAAAATGCGTTCTGATTTTATTTAGACAGTTGCTCACCGCCGGCTGACTCATCCCCAAGGTTTCAGCCGCTGCCGAGACATTCTTATATTTGTAAATATAATAAAAAATCTCAAGGAGTTTACTGTCTAGTTTAAACATCGCAATCATTCCCTAATTACAATATGTTTGATGCAAGGTTCACGATACAAGCCAAGAGAATTGGCTTGTATCCATAAGAATGTTGGGTCAAGGCCAAGGAATGAACTGGTCTTTCTAACTCCTCTTATTTAAACATAATTCCATTGTTTATGGAGCAAGTTTCAAGCGTTGATTGCGGTAATCTGGCTATTTCCAGTATTTCAGTTTCGAGGTTTGGCCAATCCCGACATTGAAACTGTTGGTTGGATCAAGTTTCTGGTAATGCTGCTTGAGCGCGGGTTTGGCGACATATAAGTGTCCAACATTATGCTCAGCTGGATATTCTGCACCCCGATCATCCAGCAAATGCCACATTTGATGTTCCATTTCCAAAGAGTCTACCCCTTTTTTCACGATATAGTCTTGATGGAACACATGACATAGAAAGTGGCCATAATACAATTTGTGAATAATCTGCTGGTCCATCTGGGGCGGTAGACACTCCACCCACTGGCGGTCATTACGGCGTAGTGCAATGTCCAAAGCCACGATATCTTCAACTTCACCGCGGTGGGTATCACGATAACGGATCGCTGCACCGGCCACCGCAAAGCGGTGCAAAAAGGCCTTGCGTCCTTCATCTTCACTGCACAGGAAGTATTGCCCCGTCGGATGCTGCTTAAAATAACTCGCCAAGAAGTGATTCACCTGCTCAACATCCTGATGTTCGATCCGCAGAATCAGGTGATGCTCATATAGATCCCGAAATTCATTCATGCGTTTCGGTAAATGGTTCGGCAGCAGTTTGGTGATCATTTGCAGAAGCTTGTCAGACAGGCCTCTCATGCCAAATTTTTCCAGGTAACCATCGACCTTGTCCTTCATGGCAAAGGCTGCGGGAACCCGTGCCGTACCGAATTTTTCAATAAACATAAAGGTGTCTTTGCCATATTCGGCACCAATGTCATAGGCTACACGATGGATATACTCTCCAGCGATCGGCAATCGTGGTAAATCGGCGAGTAAAAAACGGCGGATTTCAGTGAGATCATCCTGCGCGTTGGTACCAATGTAAAATACCTGGCTCGGGATTTTTTCAAAAGTATCCAGACGCACTGCAAACACACAGATTTTTCCGGCAGAACCCGAAGCTTCATACAACCGTGATGGATCGGCATTAAAACGTGCCGGTGTGGCTTCATCGACCTGTTTTACATCATGGGCATAACGCTGATCGGAGGCACAACAGTTGTGGTCAAAGCGGATATCCGTAGCCTGATACTGCTGTTTTTCCAGATTCGATAAAATTTCTTCAGGCGTTTCACCTAGTTCAATGCCCAAATGGTTGACCAGTTTGAGCTGCCCCTGTTCATTGACACGGGCGTACAGTGCCAGTTCGGTATAGGCGGGACCGCGGCGTACTAGTGCACCGCCGGAATTATTACACACACCACCCAATACTGAAGCGCCGATACAGGATGAACCAATCACCGAATGCGGTTCACGCTGATACGGCGCCAGCTGTTTTTCCAAGGCATCCAGTGTTGCACCGGGCAAGCAGATCACCTGTCTGGCCTCATCAATCAGCTGAATACCTGCCAACCGGCGTGTACTGATTAAAATCACCGGGCGGTCATAGTCCTCCCCATAGGGCGTCGAGCCACCGGTTAGACCGGTATTGGCAGCCTGCATAATCACGATACAGTCCGCATCAACCGCCACCTGCAAGACCTGCCATTGCTCAAGTAAAGAACCCGGTGCAACTACAGCCAGCACCTTGCCTTCACCAAAACGACGCCCCTGACGGTACAGGCGTGTATCGGCATCCTCCGTCAGCACATGGGTTTTACCTACAATCTCTGTCAGCTGTTTTAAAACCTGCTGCAGATCAAATGCAGTGGATGCTTGAGAATGGTCTTGCATGATCTTTCTCTCCTAGTCCCGCAGTTCACGATCAAGCTTGACCAGACAGTCGGAAGTAATGTCGGCAATGGTTTTCGCGCCGGTCAGGGTCATGGCCACACGCATTTCCTTATCGATCAGGTTCAGCAAGTTACTCACACCCTCACCACCCGCAGCACCCAAGGCGTAGACAAAAGCGCGTCCCAACATACAGGTATCTGCACCCATGGCCAGCATACGCACCACGTCCAGACCGTTACGGATACCGGAATCCACCAGAATTTTTAAATCACCTTTTACCGCGTCAGCAATCGGTGGTAAGGCACGTGTCGTCGAAAGCACGCCATCGAGCTGACGACCGCCGTGATTGGAGACCACAATGCCATCGGCACCAAAACGTACCGCATCTTTGGCATCTTCAGGATCCAGAATGCCTTTAATAACCATCGGGCCATCCCAGAATTCACGGATCCATTCCAGATCTTTCCATGAAATGGAGGGGTCAAAATTGCTTCCCAACCAGCCAATATAATCTTCCAGTCCAGTCGGCTTGCCTAGATATTTCGAGATATTGCCCAAGTCATGTGGACGCCCCATCAGCCCGACATTCCAGGCCCAGTGCGGATGCATGCAGGATTGCAAATAACGACGCATGGCGGCATTTGGACCACTCATGCCGGAATGGGCGTCACGGTAACGCGCACCCGGCACCGGCATATCCACGGTAAACACCAGGGTTGAACAACCCGCTGCCTTGGCACGTTCCAGGGCATTTTTCATAAAGCCACGGTCACGTAAAACATACAACTGGAACCACATTGGACGCTGAATAGCCGGCGCAACTTCTTCAATCGGGCAGACTGAAACCGTCGATAAAGTAAATGGAATTCCTTTCTTGTCTGCAGCCACCGCGGCCTGTACCTCGCCACGACGGGCATACATGCCGGTTAAACCCACTGGAGACAAAGCCACTGGCATCGACAAGGTTTCATCAAATAATTTGGTTTCTAGGCTGAGTTCAGACATATCGTTAAGTACACGCTGTCTTAACGCGATTTTGGATAAATCTTCTACATTACATTTCAGGGTATATTCGGCATAAGCACCGCCATCAATATAGTGAAACAAGAATGGGGGTAAACGGCGTTTTGCCGCTTCGCGATAGTCATTCGCAGAAGAAATAATCATGCTTATATCCTGTTTAATCGACTCGCACGCTGACGACGGGCGTCTTCCTCATCAATCATGCGTACTTGTTGAACGACAAATTCAATATGACCACAAACGGCGGCACGTGCTGCCTCCGGGTCCTGCTGTTCAATCGCGTCCATCACCTGCTGGTGCTGGTCACGCAATTGATCATAACGGTGTGCTTCCGAGTAGACTTTGCGTCGGCCGAGAACCACGTTGTATTGCAACAGATCAAACAGTCCGCGCATCATCTGAATCAGTACCAAATTGTGCGAAGCCTCGGCAATCGCCAGATGAAATTTGGCATCGGCAATCGCGGCCTGATCATCATCACCCATCGACTGAAAATGCGAGATCTGTTCATAATAATGACGAATCTTGCTCACATCCTCCGGTGTCGCGCGTTGCGCGGCATACCAGGCAGTTCCACCTTCCAGAACGATGCGCGCTTCCTGCACGTCAAAACGGTAGGCTGGATCTTCATCAATCAGGTTACTGAGTGGCTGTACAATCTGATGCTGCGACCAGTTGGTCGGCAATTGCTGTAAATAAGTTCCCGCTCCAACTTTACTGACCAGCATGCCCTGACTGGTCAATTGTTGAATGGCCTCACGTAAAGAAGAGCGGGAAACACCGAGTTGTTCAGCGAGTTTGCGTTCGGCAGGCAAACGGTCTCCGACCTGCATATTGCTTTGTTCAATTAACATGCGAAGGTTTTGTACTACTTTGTCGGAAACTTTCATCCTGCCGTCCTCAATTGCCTGTTATGGAATCATCCACGGGAACACATAAGCCTGTAAGGTAATCATAATACCCATCATAATCGTGAACGTTATACTGTGTTTAACGGTGAAACGGAACAGATCAGATTCTTTACCCACCAGACCCACCGCTGCACAGGCAATCGCAATCGACTGTGGTGAAATCATCTTGCCGGTGACACCACCACTGGTATTGGCGGCGACCAGAAGCACCTCCGGCACTCCAATCTGCTGAGCTGTCGTGGCTTGTAAGGCGGCAAACAAGGCATTCGCGGATGTATCCGATCCGGTCAGGAATACCCCGATCCAGCCCAGGAATGGCGAGAAAAAGGTAAAAGCATCGCCAGTATGTGCTAAGGCTAGCGCCAAGGTCGCCGACATGCCTGAATAGTTCGCGATAAAGGCAAAAGCCAATACCATCCCGATGGAATAAATTGGGGTTTTTAACTCGTTCAGGGTTTCACCGAAGGTTTTCACTGCCTCAAGCGGCTTCATTTTCAGGAAAATAATGGTGATGATCGCCGCAATAATGATCGCCGTCCCGGTGGCAGAGAACCAGTCAAATTTATAGATCGCGTCATAGTCTTTCACTGCTGGCACGACAGGTGGCATTTTCTGGACCAGTTGATGCAGATAAGGCACCTTGATGGCAATCACCATGTCATGCAGTGCACCATCTTTGGCGAATAGATCTTTAAACGGCTTGATACTCCAGATAGTGACCATCACGGTTAAGATCATGAATGGAGACCAGGCTTTGGCAATTTGACCTAAGCTGTATTTGGTCTGTTTTTGTTCTGCAAGGTTAGCATCGACATTGGCATCTTGATCACTGAAGCGGAAAATGTGTTTTGGCTGCCAGAATTTAAACAGGATGGTTAAGCTCACTAGTGAAGCAATCGCCGCGGTAATATCCGGTAGTTCAGGCCCCACAAAGTTAGAGGTGAGATATTGTGCAATCGCGAAAGCACCACCACCGACCAGCACCGCAGGCCAGGTTTCTTTGACACCACGCCAGCCATCCATGATTGCCATAATCCAGAACAGGACAATTGGCACCATAAACGGTAACTGACGGCCGACCATCTGGCTGATTTCCATGGTCTCCACCCCAGACACCTGCCCAGCCACGATAATCGGAATCCCCATGGCACCAAAGGCCACCGGTGCGGTATTCACAATCAGGCACAGACCTGCTGCATACAGCGGTTTAAAGCCTAAACCAACCAACAATGCGGCGGTAATCGCCACAGGTGCACCAAAACCTGCCGCGCCTTCCAAAAATGTTCCGAAAGCAAAGCCCACCAACAGCATTTGCAAACGCTGGTCTTCGGTAATCGATAAAATCGAGGAACGGATAATGTCAAACTGCCCGGTTTTTACCGACACCTTGTAAAGAAAGACTGCACCGATAATGATCCAGGCGATTGGCCAAAGCCCGTAGAAGAAACCATAAATCATCGAAGCAAAGGCCATCATGGACGGCATCTGATAGGCAAAAAGTGAAACCAGCAAGGCCAGTACCACGGTAATCGTCCCTGCCACGCTGCCTTTTAAGCGAAAAACGGCCAGTGCCAGAAAAAAGAAGATAATAGGAATCAGGGCGACCAAACTGGAAATCCAGATATTGCCCATCGGATCATAAATCTGCTGCCAATGTTGAAGCATTGTCATCTCCTTGAAATGCTCACTAAGACGTTGATAGTGGTCTGCGCCTTCATAGAAAACACCTTTTTTGGTCAGACCAATATAAGTTTTAATTTGAATTAAACCCGTTAAAAACGTTTTTATAGTAGGATTAGCTAAATAAAAGATCAATATTGGTCTGATTAATTTATTATTGGTCGTACCAATTATCAAGAAATTACTCATATAAAATCTTGCAGCAGCCGAAAAATTTTGAAAATTAATTCTTGTTTTTATTTGTTTTTTTGTAGAGTAGAAGTAAAGCGATAGGTTTTCTGCAACTTTAGTCTTATTCAAGCGATGCGGAGGTGTTTTTTATACGAGCATACCTTCCAATGAAGATTTATTTGAGCTCAAAGCAGCCGTTCAATCTAATCTATAACGAGTTCACCCTCCCAGAATCTCCCATAAAAAATATCCGATACAAGATCGGGTATTTTTATAAATTACTTGATGAATTATCGCTCTTGTAGCGCTTGCTTCATCCGGGTAATTGGTTTGATCAAATATTGGAAAATGGTTTTTTCCCCGGTTTTCACATCTACACTGGCAATCATCCCGGGAATAATCGGCATCACCTTGCCATTTTTATCAGTCAGCGAGTTCTTGCTGGTTTCGACTAGAATACGGTAATACGCTTCATCCGGATTGAGATTTAATTCACTTGGTCGTGCTTTATCACGCAAGGTATCTGGACTGATTAAGGTGACTTTGCCATCCAGACCGCCATACAACGCATAATCATACGCGGTAATTTTAACAATCGCCGGCAAACCTGGACGTACAAAGGCCACATCTTGCGGGCGAATATAGGCTTCAACCAACAGTTTGTCATCCAGCGGGACGATTTCCATAATGTCCTGACCAGCCTGGACCACACCACCCATGGTATTGATCTTGATATTTTTCACAATACCCCGTAGTGGCGCACGCAGCAGAGAACGATCGACCGGATCGGCACGCATGGCCATATTTTCCTTGGCTTGTGCCAATTCTGACTCGATTCGTACCAACTCATTATTGGCATCCGCCGCATACTGGTTGCGTTTTTCATTGATCTGTAAAGCTAAATCGGAAGATTGGCGACGCATACGCAGCAGTTCAACTTCGGACATCACGCCTTCTGCGACCATCGGTGCGGTAATGCCAATTTCCCGGTCCAGCATGGCCTTGCTTTGACGCAAGCCGGAAACTGCATCCTCTACTGCACGACGACGCGCTTCATAAGCAGCACGTTCACGACGCTGTAAGTCAGCACCAATTCCGGCCGGAAATTGGATGGAAGTTCCATAAGATTCCGCGCGCAGACGGGCTGCCATGGCTTCAAGGTTCGCCACTTTGGCTTCACTTTCACGTAACACTGCCGAGCTACGGGTATCATCCAGACGCAATAAAATCTGCCCTTTCTCGACAATATCCCCTTCTTTCACCAGCATTTCCTTGATGGTTCCAGGATCCAGACTTTGTAAAATCTGCTCTCGACTGGTGGGAATGACACTGCCCTGTCCACGAGTGACTTCTTCAACGGTGCTGTTATATGCCCAGATCACGAAGACCACTAAAAACACAAACAGCAAACTCACTGTCCAAAACAGCCCCGTGTGTTTCTCTTTTTGCAGCGCTGCATTCAGATCATTGACCAGTTTCAGGTCTTTGGACTGGATTTGCTCTGCCGGCTTGGCTTGATTGTCCTTCATAGATCACCACTCAAATTTTATTTGCTTCGCATGACCCGCAGGTCTAGACACTCATCAGGCTTGTTTCGGCATCGTGGATGCATCTATCGAGATTTCCGGTTCGACTGACACACCTTCAGGTTTAACCACCACGGTACGTCGAGCCGGACTCTGAGCAGCGTCTGTTCTTGCAGCCTGATGATTCGCTTGTGCAGCCATCTGTTCTTTTTGCTCATTTTGCGCCAGCTGTTTCAGGACTGCATCACGCGGACCATCCATCACGATTTTGCCCTGATCAATCACAACAATCCGGTTCACAATACTCAGCACCTGGGTTCGATGCGTCACCACCAGCAAGGTTTTGTCTTTACACCATTGATGCAAGGCGCTCAGTGCGCGTTTTTCCGTAATCTGATCCAGTCCAGTGGTCGGTTCATCCAGCAACACCACACGTGGCGAACGCAAGGTCAAACGCGCCAAGGCAATGATCTGTTTTTGTCCACCCGACAGTCCTAAACCATCTTCACCCAGTGGCATATCCAGCCCACGCGGGTGGTTCTGAATAATACTTTCCAGACCAAAACGTTTTAACGCCATAAGCAAATCCTGATCTGTCGAGAAACCATCCTGACGTGCCAGATCGAGATTTTCCCGCAGGCTGCCCAAAAACAAACGTGGTGCCTGACCCAGCATAGCCACCTGATTGCGCAAATAATTCGGATCAAGCTGACGCAAATCCACCCCATCCAGCGTGACATTGCCCTGGCTGGGCTCGAACAGACCACTGGCCAATTTCAGCGTGGTGGTTTTACCACTGCCAATTTTGCCCAAGATCCCGACTTTTTCGCCCGGCATGATTTGTAGGTTAATCTCTTTCAGGGCTTCAGGAATATCGGGCTGATATTTAAAACTGACGTTCTGAAATTTTAGCTCACCCGCCACCTGATCCAGACTGATGTATTGACGGTCCGGATGGCGTTCGATTTTACGGTCAATAATACCTTGCAGACCTTGCAAACCGACTTTGGCTTGTTGGAAACGGATGGCCAGATTGGCTATCTGTGCTAAAGGTGCGAGTGCTCGTCCAGATAAAATCACCGCAGCAATCAATGCACCCATGGTAATTTTGCTATTGGCATCCGGACTGTGAATCAGATAGGTACCGACAATTACCAGAATGACCGTATTCAATTGCTGCACACCCACTGAAAAATTCACCACAAAATTGCTCAGATCACGGGTTTTAATACCAGAGGCTGCACTTTTTGCAGTGTAATAATCCCATTTTTCCTGCGCCCAGCTAGTGGCATTGTTGGTTTTTAAGGTTTCAATCCCTTCAATGGCTTCAACCGCCAAACCTTGACGTTGCGAGCCTTCACGCATTGATTCACTGATATAACGTGCCAATGGGCCTTGCGCCAGAAAGCCGACAAGCATCACAATCGGAATCAGAATTAGCGGCACCAAAGCCAATTGTCCGGCAATCAGCCAGATCACGGTAATAAATAACAGCAGGAACGGTAAATCGACCAAGACCAGCAAACTGGCGCTGGTCATAAAATCGCGGACTGATTCAAATTCACGCAGGTTATTGGCATAAGAACCGGAAGACGCCGGTTTTTCTGATAGATCCAGACTCATCACCCGTCGGAAAATCGCAGAACTAATAATCAAGTCTGCCTTTTTACCTGCAAGATCAGTCAAATGACCACGTATCATCTTGGCGAGGAATTCAAATGTAATCGCCAGAATCACCCCGATACTGAGCATCCACAGGGTTTCATAGGATTTGTTCGGAATCACCCGGTCATACACATTCATCACATACAATGAACTGACCAAGGCCAAAAAGTTGATAATGACAGTCGCCAGAATCACCTGATAATAATAGGAGCGGAAGCGCCAGATCACCTTCCAGAACCAGGCTTTGGGCAGATGATATTCGGGCAGTTCGGAACGTAAATCACTCGCCAGTTTCGGTTTGATAAACCAGCAGTAACCTAGATATAGCTCGCTCAATTGCTGATGACTGAGCCGTTGCTTCAACCCATCAGTTTGCTGGATCTCATAGCTGCGTTCTACCCCCTGACCTTCAATCCGGGTAATCACCGCCGCTTCTTCATTGTGTAATACGATCACCACTGGCATCGCCAGGGACGGGATATCCAGCAAGCTACGTTTGGCCAGGGTATTGTCAAAACCGTGGGTTTTCAGCACTTCTGCCAGGGAATGATAATTGACATTCAAATTCTGGTCGTGCGTGACCTGGGCCATCAAAGTGGCAACCGGAATCGGGGTCCCCAACAACTGGGTGACTAAGGCGATGTGTTCAATGATCGATTTCATTTTTATTCAACCTTTAAATTATTGCAGCCTGCAGATGCACACGTTGAGTCAACAGCTCACTAAGGTTGAAACTGTGCCGTCTCAGTCCCTGCTGAACCTTGCGTCCATTCAAAAATTTTGGCCTGTGAACGTAAATAGGACAAGGCTGCCATACGGAAATCGTTTTGTGCGGTCACATACGCCATCTCGACAGCGGCCAATTCGTTATACGCATTCAGCACATCCACCAGGGTCTTGCGTGCAATCTTGAACTGTTTTTCATTGGCAATGACCACATCGCGGGAAGCCTGAATCTGCTCGCGGGTAATCTCCATTTTTTGCTTGCTTTGGAACATATCGATTTCTGCCGTACGGGCACGTTCTTCAATATCCCGCTGAATCTGTCCTAAACGTGCCTGTGCTGCCACAATCGATTGTGAACCCTGCTCCACCGAATATTTAGTGCCTTGGTTAAATACATCCCATGACATATTCAGATAAATCTGGCTGTCTTCCGTCGTGACTTGTCCCTCAAGATTGATACTTGGATAACGTTTGGCTTTGCGGTATTTCAGTTCAGAACGGATACTGTCCAATTCCGCCTGTTGCGCCTGATAAGAGGGATGCGTGATCACGTTGTCCTGGGTATACGCATCAATCACTTGAGTCGCTGACATCCCCCAAAACGGATCGACCAGCCCAGCTTCATCCATCACTTCCGGTGCATATTTTTTTAAATTACTCAGTGCAAAACCCAGCTCACGTTGCAAACTGCTAATACTATGCTCCACCTGCATTTGCCGTGCCCGAGCCTGTGTCAGTTCCGAACGACGACCCTGGTCATATTGCACAATAATACCGATATCACGGGTAAACTTGTTATGCCGCTCCAGACTGCGTGCCTGTACTGCTAGAGATTCACGGGCACGTAACGCTTTTAAATATTCTGTGCCAATATTAAAGCCAAGCTCTTCCGCAGTTTCATCAATTTTTTGATTGAAATATTCCGATTTCTTTTTATCACGGTCCACTTGTGCACTGATCGCACCAAACGAATACAGGTTTAAACTTCCACGTAAACCCGGGGTAAAATTTTCACTGCTATAATCAGATCGGTCATCATGCGACTGATTTAGAATCTGGTTACCGGTCACTGCGACAGTTGGATAATGTAAAGCACGAGATTCCTTCATTTTACTGATCGCAGCCTGTTCATTGGCTTGCGCTTCTAAAATCAAAGGGTCCTGCTGTAAAGCAGTTTTTAAAATTGTTTTTAGTTCAACTGCTTGTGCAGATGAAGCAAAACATAAGGCCATTAAAAGCACAATGGTTTGACTTGAACATGCCTTCCTGGCAAATTTATTACGTTTTTTCATAGGCTTAACTTTAACTTATTATGACCTAAACAAAATCAAGACGGTCTTAACCACTTGGCTATTCAAACTCTTACTTTATCGCCTCATGTGCCCACGAACTCAGGATTGAGCTCTTGAATTAACGTGAACGATATCAGCCTTTATTAATATATTTTTCTCTATATTAATTCTACATTATTCCAATTCCCAATAATTTTTAGCCCTTATTTCTCCAGTTATCTTTGTTTTATGTTTCTTCTATTTTTCTGAATATGACGCAGTATTTTTGCTATTTCAAGCGTTAATTTATTTTTATCATTGCTATCTTAAATTGAGATCTTTTTACTTTATTTTGAGTTGCTTATAACAGTTCTTATTCATATTTAAAAAACATAAAAAAACACCCGATACTTTTGTATCGGGTGTCGGGTAAGAACAATCTAGCTCATTAATTTAACAATGGCTCTCCATCATTAAGAAATTCAGCTTAAATGATTCCTCCTGCTGCATTTGCAATATCATTGTCAACATATACAGTTGCTGTACCCATTTGATATTGGGTATATCCCGGAGTGAGAGTATTTTCAACTTTCACATAATCCGTCAGATCAACTTTATCACCTGCATCACCTGTAATATACAAGACATTAGAACCAGTGACTTCCAGCACATCTGCAGCTGTGAGGGTTAAAGTTTGTGCACCATTTCCTGTCAGATCAATACGTTCGATATTTTGAATATTATTCGCAGTCGTCAGATTCAAACTCGCAGCGGTTGTAGTTAAAGTATCGAATCCAGCTCCACCATCCACAGCTCCCCCAGAAGAATATTCGATTGACTCATTCGCCCCTGATAAATTAGCAAAACTTACAGTACCAGAGTCGGTATCCCCATCTCGGTCAACCGCAATAAATTCGAAAGTCGAGATTCCAGAACCACTAGCATCATACAGATATTGACCAGTCTTCATGTTCACTTGCAACTGATCACCATCGGCTGTATTAATCGTTAAGATATTGCCAGATAAAGTATCATCACCAGTCAATCCATTACCGCTAACATTTCCATTACCGTCATAATTAATGGTTAACCCATCATAATTGATCGTCTTGACGTATCCAGGGCCATCTGCACCAAAGTCTACACAGTCACCAAATACCGGATCACCACTCACATAAATCACGCTGCCGACACCATCGACCAATAGACTGCCATCACTCAACAATTTATTAATAACAACGCTATCAGGCGTTGTATTATTAGATGTTAAGTCGATGCCTAATAACACGATTTCCTGATCGGTAACTTCTATACCTGAACCATAGGTACCAAAAGAACTCACATAAATAACTGTTGACTTAATGGCACCATTTGCAGTTGAGTCAAGTCCTGTAACCGGATCAACGGTTTTCATTTCGACTCGTAAATAACGGCTCAAGTTATTTTCAAAAGGACTAGCGATATAGTACTCATTCTGCAACAGAGTACGTAGATCCAAGACATCAACTGGACTATTATTAGTTGCAACTTCAAAATCAGTCACGACATCCCGTGGCGTAATATCAGACAAGATACCATCATTGTTAGTATCGGCAAGAAGGATAACTTCCCCAGGATCTGAGGTTACCCTTTCCGTATTACTTGGTGCGAATGTTGCTCCTATACTGGCTGGCACTGATTTGTATGCCGCATCAACCGCGGCACTATCTTTGAGTACGGCAGTGAAACTGAAGAAACTGTTATACGTTGTTGTAGGGAGTGGGATATCAGCTGAACTCATTGCAATATTTACATATTTATTTTGCAATATTGAATCATCAACAATTACCTCGATTATATCCGTTTTGACAACCATACCATCGACATAGCTATAAAATAATTCAATTACATCCCCTAATGCTAATGCCGTATCATTCAAAGTTGTAATATCAACTCGAATATCAATCGCATTTAGTGTATTCAATGCTATTTCATCAGGAATTAAATAACCGTCTTCAGGCCCCGTATCATCGAGAATCGTGACAGCCAATGCCACATCCGTTGTATTACCTTTAGGTAAATAAATCGCACTATCTGTCCCTGGCGGTGTCATGGTAAGGACTGTCGTTTTACCAGTTGCTATGTTAATACGAGCTGCAGTGATTGTGATCACCTCGCCTGGTAAAGGAATACGATCAAAGATGACATCGATTGAATTCATCTGACCCGCAGGACCACCTCCCGGAACTACATACTCTTGAACTGTGAAACCATCCGTTACCCGAATAATATCGCCCGGTTGTGCAGATGGGGACAGATTAATTCTCAAGTTAATATTTGGCAATGTATCCTCAATACGCCACTGGAAGACATCATTACCTGCACCACCTGTCAAGAAATCATCATTCATGCCACCAATGAGCAGATCATTACCAGCTTCACCATATAATTTGTCATTACCAGCGCCACCATTCAACAAATCATGACCATTACCGCCATAGAGCATGTCTGCACCATCACCACCGTACAATTTATCATTGTCATCGGTTAAGGCATCTGGGGTGTCATCATCTCCATACATCACATCATTACCTGTTCCCCCGATAAGGATGTCACTACCAGCCTTACCGTAGACGGTGTCATTCCCACTTTTTGTGAAGTAGACATCATCACCTGATGTACCAGCCACGGTATTTTCTGGCACGATCACCTTGCCAGCGAGCGCTGGATCAAATGTTGAAACCGTACCAAAATTATCGGTAAATATTGTATTGGCTGACACAGTCGTTGTGACCTTAGACAGGCCATCACTGGCTGTTAAGGTCGCACCCGCCATCAATGTACTGATATTTTCTGGCATTAAACCACCAATGGTTTGATACAAAGCAGCCAATAGCTCATTGGCAGATTGGTTGGTTAAAGCGGAGGTTCCTGCCGTGATATGGAATGTCAAGTGTCCTGTAGTATTCCAAGAAATTGAAAGTCCTAATTCATGAGCAACCTCTTGAAGGATTAAGTTTCCTTCTTTAGTGCTCAATAAGCCACGGAATGTATCCAATTGACTACTTGATAGAAGCGTTAAATTAACTTCGGTAAGATTATTTTGTTTTGCCCACACCATCATGGTTTGTGTCACATCTGGCGGGATGGCTCCAGAGTTATAGTGATCAAAAATATTGATGAGATTGCTTTCAACAAAGCTTCCTAGATTATCATCCCCTTCATCAAATGTTGCAAAAAGGTTAGTTGTACCGCCTGAGACATTACCATTTTGGAAGTGAACATCAGGTCTGTCATCTTCGATATGAATAACAATCGCATCTAAAGCACTAGCTGTATTATTTGCAGCATCTTTTACAGTTACATCAAATGAGATCTGTAGCACATCTTCGATTGAAGAATTAGGATGATCAACCGGCTCTAATAAGGTAAATGTATAATAACCTGTTAAGTCTATCGTTAATATTGCAATATCATCGCTATTCGCTGATGCAGTAAATGTATAGAAACCAATTACTGGGGGTTCAGCAGAAGTATCTTCTGGAGTAAAAATGCCTTCGTCCCACTGAAGCTGGATACCTTTGTGATACAAGGTATCATTAGGCTGAATTTCGATAGATTTTATTCCACTTCCTTCATCATTCAAACCTAGAGTACCAGATACTGTTGGTGAATTAGTAAAGTCATATTCAAGAGGAGTATCATCAGGAATACCCAAAGGCGCCAAGCCTTCTTCTGATACATTTTTTCGATCTTCATCAGGATTAAAGGTTGGGGCTATAGTATCCACCACGTTCACTGTCACGGTTGCAGTTTCTATCACGCCACCAGACGTCACTGTATACTTGAACGTATCTGTACCAGTCCATTTCGGATCGGTCGGTGTGTATGTCACATTGCCAGCCGCATCGAATGTCACAGTACCATTTGTGCCTTGCGTCACTGCCGTCAGTGCAGCTGCAGGATTTTCAAAGTTGTCTGCTGTCGCACCATTCGTGCCAGTCAGCACATTGGCCGTTACAGGCATACTATCCATTGCCGTCAGCGTATCATCGGTGATATCTGCCACCGCAGCCACTGTCACGCCAATGACCTGCGTGCTGCTATTGCCTGCATCATCAGTGATGGTCACCGTGAAGCTGTCCGTTCCGTTGTAGTCCGCGTTTGGCGTATAGGTCCACGCACCTGTAGCGGCATTAATGCTCGCTGTGCCGTTAGCCGGATTACCCGTCACCGTGTACACCGTA
>JAJUIK010000014.1 GCA_029267635.1 Moraxellaceae bacterium
CAGTGACAGAATATCCACGTTCGGTAATCAATTTAACAGCTTCATCTTTAAATTCTGGGGTGTATCGTTGTCCACTCATAATGTTCTCTCCTATGCAAAAAGAATAGACGAAATTTGTCTAGGAGAGTGGTGGCAGTCCAAGAATAGACGAAATTTGTCTAGGAGAGTGGTGGCAGTCCAGAGATTGACGATAAAGAGGAAGAAGAACTACAACTAACTTTGTAGCCTAGTTGAACTACCCTTCATGTGTTTTGTATTAGCTAAGAATCCTTTCCTAAAGTAGCCCCCCCGGGGGGTATTCATCCCCCGGGGTGTCCAGAACGTAAGAACCCTACGCTCGTACTAATGTGAGCAATTTCTTTAAAACTTTTCAAGCCCAACCAAGACTACCTAAACAGCGAGTGTAGAGCGAATGGATTTATGGGTTCACCAGGTTTCATATCAACGTTCCCATCTAACTTATCAGGTACTGGTGGTTTCTCTAGTATTGATGAATTCTGGTCTAGTTTGTTGGTGTTCTCAGCAAATGGATTAAACGGTCTCGTTAAAGCAACGACTTCTCTTTGCGGTATCACTACATCTTCCTCCTTAATTGATTGAGGCGGAGTAAATGGATCTTCTAGATCAGAGTAATCAACATAAGTTGATTTCATCACTCTAGATGCTACAAGCTGTTCATCTTTAGTATTGGCTTGTACAGTATCGCTGACGATTACTGTAAGGTTTTCAGGTATGTCGTGATCAAACTCTACACTCTTATCTTCTGTGCTTATATTGTGACTATTGAGGTACTGCTCAATAGCTTCTTTAATTTCAGCTTGAGTCAATGTGATATGGGTTGCGATTTGCATTTGTATACTCCTTAAGTATGGTTTCAAGACAGGCTCTTAAACCCTCACCCCACCGCACGGAGGGCGGCATTCATACCCATGCCTATGATTTTATTTATAAGTACTAGTCCCTAGCGACAGTGGAGTGGTACCACTCTAACTAAATATGTAAAGCACTCTAATATGACTTCTGCCTTGAATTCGTAACCATCAATATGGCTTTCTCAAACGCATCTTCATAATTGCCACTCGTCTAAATTTTCTTGTTCTTAATTATGGTTTAACCCTACTATTTGATTTAGTAACTTTTTCAAAAGAGTAGATGCGATGAGTGATGGTCGTGGTGGAAGTCGTGAAGGTGCAGGCAGAAAGTCTTTCTATGATGAGCCTACTAAAGCTGTTCGTATTCCGGTCTCTCGTGTGGTGGAAATCAAGAACTACCTGACTGAAACCAAGAAGCAAAGGTTCAATGACGTTGCATCCATTACGCTGATTGATGCGACTACTCAGATGAGGATTCCTTTGGCTTCAGAGAAAGTCGCTGCAGGCTTCCCTTCACCAGCTCAGGACTACATCGACAAAACCTTGGATATGAATGAGCACCTCATTCAAAATGAGGCTGCTACTTTTGTCGTTAAGGTTGCTTCGCTCTCCATGCGTGATGCAGGCATTGACATTGATGACGAGCTTGTCGTTGATCGCAGCCTGGAAGCCAAGCATGAGGACATTGTGGTTGCCTTGATTGACAATGACTTCACTGTCAAACGTCTCATGATCGAAGGAGATACCCATTGGCTTAAAGCTGAGAATCCAGACTTCTCAGACATATATCTCAAAGAAAACCAAGAACTGGTGATATGGGGTGTGGTTACCTACGTCCTCAAGTCATTCAGGAAGCGTCGGTAATTTATCTTCTTGGTTTCCACCCATGAAGCATGAATGCAAAGTCTTTGCTCTGGTCGACATTAACAACTGCTATGTCAGTTGTGAGCGAGTCTTCAATCCCAGCCTGAACAACAAACCCGTCATTGTCCTGTCCAACAATGATGGCTGTGCTGTGGCACGTTCCCAGGAAGCCAAAGATCTAGGTATCAAGATGGGTGTTCCTCTCTTCCAGATCAAAGACCTGGTTGAGAAGCATCAGGTACGAGTGCTTTCAAGCAATTATGCACTATATGCAGAAATGTCACGCCGGTTTATGAAGATCCTCTCAGGCTTCGTCACGCCTCAGGAGCAGGAGGTGTATTCCATTGATGAGTGCTTCCTGGATTTGACCGCTTATGCCGAACATTACGATCTCACTGAATATGCCCACACCATTCTACAGCGCGTCTTTCGCTGGCTTGGTTTACCTGTGTGTATTGGTTTGGGGCGGAGCAAGACTGAAGCCAAGATTGCAAACCATATTGCTAAAAAGAATGCTTACTTCAATGGTGTATGTAATCTGGTTTCCATGGATCCATGCTCGGTCGAGGAGCTCTACCAGTCGATTGAAGTAGGTGAAGTCTGGGGTGTAGGCCGCAAGCACTCCAAGAAGCTCATAGGCATGGGGATTAAATCTGTGATGGATTTAACCATGGCTTCACCTGAACTGATCAGGAAGCAGTTTTCTGTGGTCATGCAGCGTACTGTACTGGAACTGCAAGGGATATCCTGTATTGAGCTTGAGCATGCACCTCAAGCCAGACAACAGATTGTTGCAAGCAGATCCTTTGGGCAGAAAGTCACTGAGCTTGATGATCTGAAAGAAGCCATGAGCCTGTATGTGCAAGATGCTGTAAGCCGATTGAGGTCGGGTCAACTACTCTGCGGTTGTATCATTGGTTTTGCTCAGTCCAATCCATTTGACAGCTCAAAGCCCTTCTACAACAAATCCCTGTCCTACGCCTTAACTGAGCCGACAGACAATGTTCTGTTGCTGACCAAGATCGCTACCAGTATGGTTGATGGTTTGTACCAGAAAGATGTGGCTTTCAAGAAGTGTGGGATTGTACTCACTTGCCTGGAGTCCAAGGACAAGCACTGCTACGACATGTTCACTGACATGGATAAAATTGCTGAGAGTGATCAGCTCATGGATACGCTAGAAAACATCCAGCATAAGTTTGGCAAGACGAAACTAGCTCTGGGAGCAAGTATGCTGCCAAATCGGACCTGGAAGATGACTCGCAACCAACTCAGTCAGAATTACTTCAGATGGGATGAGTTACTGGCAATTAGATAACTATGAGTTTTAAGTGTATTAGCAAGATATAGTTAAACCAATCACTCAAATTTTATAAAAATAGAGTACTAGTTATCACAAAAATCCTATACAATCAAACCACTATAATTACTAACATCAATGGGGTACTTGATAATGAAAAAGGTTTTATTGGTTTTAGCATCTGCAATCAGCAGTGCTGCAATCGCTTTTCCTGGAAGTAGTTTAGATTCCTCAACATCCGTTTCGGATTCTTCAACCTACATATCAAATTCTAGTGTTTCTGGTGGATACAATACTCGTAGCTATAACAGCTATGGAAACAGTAGCTATGGCAGTGATGGCTCTAGCTATCGTCATTCAGGCAATGCTAGCTATGGTTCAAGCTCAAGTAATTCAGGCTCTAGTTATAATACCTATGGCAACAACACTTATGGTTCTGGCTACAGCAATCGGGGTTATAGCTCTACTCGTACAAGTTCATCATCCTCAGTAGTGCGTGATGCTTATGGCAATTTAAGTACCTGTACTCATGTAGGTGGGACAGTTACTTGTAATTAATTTATAGCGATTCTTGAGCTTTTATTTAAGGGTTAATATATGCCTTTCGTTGCTTACATTCTCTCACTCATATTGATCTATAACATTTGGGAACCAGAGGGATTCTTTGGTTTCGTAGGTGCAGTATTCCTTGCGATGCCATTTACTTTTTTATTAATGATGATCTTCATTGTAATTCTAAATTGGTTTTTCTCACGAGATAAATCTTCCTGAGTAATCAGGGAGCATTCATATGGATATGCTGACTTACAGCAAATCCATGCATGATGGAAACTATTCAACAAGCGAAAGCAAAAAACACCCATCTCAATGGGTGGAAACCTAAAATTATCTTATGTTGGCTTTATTTTTAGCGTCCTTATCACTCACTCTAGATCTAGCCTCCCAGAGCAATCTTTCGTTAATATCATCTGGATTCTTATTGTAGCGTGCCTCTGCTACTTTCAGAACAAACTCAGGTAAGTAGCATTTTAAATAAAGCATATCCAATAATAGCCACAACTATCGTTCCCATTAATTTAAAAATTTACTACTCCTATTATTATTCTACGATCTTCGAGTATTAACTATTATTTGTTTCGCAGTCTCTCTAATCGTATTCTTGCTGCAACCATCAACTTGTAATTAGTATCTGTTGGATTTTCCATATAACGACGCTCAGCTCTCTCAAGACTACTAGCAGGAAAAAGGAAATAACGCAGAATCTTCCAAACAAAATACGCAACTACTACAAATCCGACAAACTCAAACATAGATCCCTCAAAAATGGTTATTCTAAAATTATGAATAATATCAAATATAAGACATGGATTCTTATGATTTGATATAGCTTTTAATAAGAAGGTAAAACATACCCTACCAATCAAATCAATTCACTTGAATTACTCCGGTAATCCTCCCACATGAACAAGTAAGGCATGACTAGACCTGATTAGGCAGATTGGTAGAGTGTTGTAGTTTTAAAAAGGGTTTCTCTCAATTGACTTTAATATTGAAAGAATCGAAGGTAGGTACCAGAGGTGTCAAACTTTAGATCCCCGAGGTAGATCATCTTCTCTTAGTATCGGATGCGACTTTTACAGTATCTCTAGTAGACAATTTTATTAACGCAATCTTTAGACTTAAGTTCCTTAAATGATTAATTCAAGCATTAGAAGAATGCGATTTTTTAGCTAAAAATCAATACAGTTCAGATACGTACACAAGTACTTAAGCACTTAAGCACTTAAGCACTTAAGTACTTGAAAAAATTAAATTATTTGATTTATCTCACACCTTCTGCCATAGTTTTGTTCATCTTCAATTTCGAGTCCGATGAATGCAAAACTTATCGATCCCTAAACAGCCTTATGAACTTCCAACAGCCTATACTCTGGCTCTAATACAAATGGCCCAGCGTACAGGCAAAGATCCAAAAACCATAATCATAGAGGCTTTAGACCTATGGTTAGATAAGCATAATCAAATGGTGAACTTCCCTAAATTAAAGCCACAAGAACAACTCCAAAACCAAATCACTCCCATATGCTCATCTCAACTAGATATAATCCCAACAGGTGAAACATACGGTCTACTACTAGAAAACAATGACGGGTATTTACTAGAGAACAAGCCCTACCCTGATCTAGCCAGCGCTCTAAGTCAGGTCAAAGAGTATGAGAAAATTGGACACACTAATCTCAACAAGTGGAATCCAATATGTGGCGAATATCCTCTAGTGATTCTTCAAAAGCCGGGTGGGCTTCCCCACATTTGGCTCGGCCAAAACTCAGCATGCAAAATTTTTAACAACAAGGATGTCAAACCCAATGGATTCAAACTAATCACGAATCATCCTACGCAAAACATTTGCAAGTCCTGTGTAAACAACTACAAGGAGATCCTTTCACCTAAAGTTCATCTAGTCTTTGACAGCAAGAAGCGATTACTTGCCCCTGATATCCAAAGCTTTGACCCGCTATTCTGAATGGCCTTTAATGAAGTAAACACCAAATTTTGTATGCGTTTTCATTCATCGCTAAAATGAGACTTACTTATTTGTTAATGGACAAGGAGGTCCGCAATGAAACCCATATCTGCCTATACTGTCATACTTAATACCATAGCCAACTGTGTAAATAAGATTTGTGCTATAGGACCTTTTCGCAAAGAAGATGCAAAATCAACATTTTTCGTTGAACCAAAATTGCATCGCAAGCTTGAAGTAGTTAGTGAACTATTAGGTTTAACTAAACAAGAGATTTACTCAAAAGCTTTACGCAATTACCTTAATGATGGTTATCTCAATGACATAGATATAGAGTCATTTATAGACAAAGCAATTTAAGAAATAAGCTCCCATCCTTAGGAGCTTATTCATTTATACAATACCTCGCTTAAACTGAATCACAGTATCTTGGTTGGCATAAGAATAAGGAGATATATAACCTTTGGTTTCGACATCTAGCAGATACTGACTCCACCACTCCATCATGCGCTTACGCTCTTGTAGATATTCAGCCACATGCGTATAGGCCCCAACCACATTATTGCGCTCCTGATGACTCATCTGCTTCTCAATCGCATCCCTTTGGAATAGACCACACTCGCCGAGTGCTGATCGAGCCATAGCCCTAAAACCATGGAAGCACACGTCCTTTTGGGTGTCATAACCCATTCTTCTTAAGGCGTCATTAAATGTGTTTTCACTTAGGAAAAGTGTTCCATGATAAGAACTAGGGAATACGGAATCTGAACCACCACTAATGACGCTTACTTGTTTGAGTATATCAACCGCCTGATCAGACAAAGGAATGATATGGGCAGATCTCATCTTGGCACCACGATCCGAGTGCTTAACTCCATTTACTTGGTTTCGCTTCGCAGGCAATACCCATTGCTTCTTAGTCAAGTCAATTTCACTCCAACGAGCGAACCTTAATTCGGATGATCGTATGAATATATGCAAGCTAAGTTCTAAACAAAGCTTTGTTAAAGGCTGCCCAGTATCACTCTTAATTCTCTTTATGAGCTCAGGTAATCTTTCAAGTGATAAGGCAGGTCTATGCTGCTTTGGTGCACTCAGGTCGAGGCTTTCAACTTCTCTTGCATGGTTTACTTCGATGTAACCAAACTGAATGGCATAGCTGAATACAAGTATCAGGTCAGCTCTAATACGTTGAGCCGTATCAGGTGATTTCTTGTATATAGCATTTAAGGCAAGTCGTAAATCTTTAGGACGAATGTCTGTAATAGCTTTATGACCGATCTTGGGGAATAGATGATTCTCTAATTTCCTAATACGTTTCTGCTTAGTATATTCATCTAAAGGTTTACGCTGAGCATACTGATTAAGCCAAGCACGACAGATGGTTTCAACTGTGTCATCTAACTTCTGACTATACAGTCCCAAACCAAGTACCTCGTGCAGATCTACTCCCTCAGCTAGATACCTACGATATTCACTTCGTTTATCTCTAGCGAAGGCTAACTTAATTTCAGGGTAACTCCCTATCGTAATTTTATGAGTTTTACCTAATGCCGTGCAGTAGCGAAAAACCCAAGTCTTACTGCCTGATGGTCTAACTCTTAAATACAGCCCAGCGCCGTCGAAGAGATTGTAGTCTTTGTCTTTTGGTTTAGCTGCTTCAACTTGAGATGCTGTTAATGGTTTTATAGTCTTTGCCATGAGCTTCCAGAATAAGAACCCAAAATATCTCTGGGTACTTATACGGGTACTCATTATTGTCTGCAACCTACCCATTTTTGGGTAAGTAGAATGTAGAAGAATCTCTGGAATTTGCGGTAAGCCATTGAATTACAGGCAATAAAAAACCCTAAACCTTTCGTACCAGTTTAGGGTTTCTTGAATCTTGGTCCCGAGGGTCGGACTCGAACCGACACGTCATCTCTGACAGCGGATTTTGAGTCCGCCGCGTCTACCAATTTCACCACCTCGGGAAGGCAGGCTGTGTAGCTTGTGATGGGTATAATACCCGGATTTTTTTCACTGTCAACGCCACACCACACACGATTGATTACTTTTAGAACAAAACCACTATTTTTGCTTCAAAAAACAGCAAATCCGCCGTTTTTAGGCCGAAGCGTTTATAATGCGGACAATTTTCCCCATCTGTTTTCTGTCAAAATCATGCAACTTTCTGATTTTAGCTTTGATCTCCCCGACCACCTCATCGCCCGCTATCCCTTGGCACAGCGCAGTGCTTCTCGCCTGCTGCATCTGGATGCACAAGGTCAATATCATGACCTGCTTTTTAAAGACATCCTGAATCTGCTCAATCCAGGTGACCTGTTGGTCCTGAACGATACCAAAGTGATGAAAGCACGTTTAAAAGGTAAACGCGCCAGTGGTGGTGCGGTCGAAGTGCTGGTCGAGCGCATGCTGGATGATCGCATTGCCCACTGCCATATCAAGGCCAGCAACTCACCGAAAGCCGGTGCCGAGCTCTTCATCGGGCCAGATGCAGTGAAGGTGACGGTACAAGGTCGTCATGAAAATCTGTTTGTGGTGGAATTCTCACAGCCAATTTTGGCAGTGCTGGATCAATACGGTCAGCTGCCGATCCCGCCGTATTTCAACCGTGAAGCGGAAGAGATTGATACAGAACGCTATCAAACGGTCTTTCATGATCCAGAAAAAATCGCCAGTGTGGCTGCACCGACGGCAAGTTTGCATTTTGACGAAGATTTATTGCAGGCACTCGCAGCCAAAGGCATTGAACAAACCTTTGTGACCTTGCATGTCGGTGCCGGCACTTTTATGCCCGTACGCACCGATGATATTGCCAATCACACCATGCACAGTGAATGGTGTGAAGTGTCAGCATCTGCAGTGGAAAAAATCCGCGCCGCCAAAGCACGCGGTAACAAAGTGATCGCCGTTGGCACCACCGCGACCCGTGCTGTAGAAAGTGCTGCACAGGCGCATGGCGGTGAACTCGCTGCCTGGAGCGGAGATACGCAAATCTTTATCTATCCCGGTTATGAATTTAAAGTGGTCGATCGTTTGATCACCAATTTCCACTTGCCGGAATCTACCCTGCTCATGCTGGTTTCAGCTTTATCTAGCCGGGACAATATCTTGCGTGCCTATGAACATGCTGTTGCTGCCCAGTACCGTTTCTTCAGTTATGGCGATGCCATGCTGATCGACAAGGCCTGAGAAACATTTCCCCATGCCGATCGAAACTGTGCAACGTTCCATTCATCTGCGCCGCAAGACCAATCAACGTGTGTTTCAGAATATCGCCCGGCTTGGGGAGCTCAGTAAGCTGTCGCAATCCCATCAAGAACTACTTGATGGCTTGCACCCTTGGGGCGCCGATCATCGCTTGCGCTTTGAAAATATGCTGCCGATCTTGCTCGGAATCATTGCCGTCTTGTGTCTGCTCAGTGTCTGGATACTGCCTGCAGGTATCCCTTCCCATCTGGCTTTCTGGCTGGCCGCGGGATTCAGCTTGTATAGCTATTTAACTTATGAACAGGATGACCCGATTCAGGACGTCATCCGCGCCCTGGAACAACAGGTCATTGCACAGAAATATCACTGGCAGTTTTATCAGCCACCGGCACACATCAACATACCGGTACAGCCTACGCTCTTTACTGCCTATTTAAAAAATCTGTTTCCCCTGTTCCAGCAAGGCTCGGTTGCCAACGAAATTCCCGTCTATGCCAGCACTTTATGGACTGATGAACAGGGACAGCAATATCCAGTCCTGCTGTTTCAGTATCATTTTGTCGATGAAATCCGCCTGCGCGGCAAAAACGGAGAAGAAACTAAAGTCAAAGAAGTCCATAAGGACTTGTGGGGGGTGTTTATTTTTCAGGTTCCAGCACAAGGTCTGGCGGTAACCACTTCACGTAAAACGTTTGAATTTCCTTATCTACATGACTGGCATACCAGCGATATTCAGATCAACCAGAGACTGCGGATTTATGGTGCTGATCCCTTGCAGCTGGCCAAAACCCTGACGCCTGCGATGGTTCTGCGTCTCGATCAATTGTTCGCGACACGTTGTGGTGATTTGCTTCTGCATCCCGAACAAGATGTGTTGTGTTTTTTGGGCGAACAGGACCTTTTTAAAATCGCGACAAAAGCACAAAATATTGACGACATTTCCAAATTACGCGGCCATTTGCGCACCTTCCGTCTGGCTGAATATGAGAATTTACAACGCGATTTAATCGCATTTTTAAAATAACGATACATCGAGGTTTTTTATGGGGTTAATTATTTTCTTGCTGCTGATGCTGGCTTTGCTCATCGTTGCAATTCTGATTCGTAACAATATTATCCGTCACCACAACGCCACGCAGCGCGCTTGGGCGGATGTCGCGACCTATGAACGCCAGAAAGTCAAAGTGCTCGATGGCTTGGCACCGCTGGTCGAACAATATGCCGGTTTTGAAAAAGGCACACTGGAAAAAGTGACCGAGTTGCGCCAGCAAATCATGAATTTGAATCTGGACAACACCGACATCTCGCAATTACAACGCATCGAGTCGCTCAATAAGGAACTGATGCAAAGTTTGCATGTGGTGGTCGAGAATTATCCTGAACTGAAAGCCAATGAAGTTTATCTGCGCATGATGAATGAAATTGACGAACAGAACGAAAATGTTAGCGCGGCCATCAGCATTTTTAACCGCAATGTCGAACTGTTTAACAACCACATCCAGATTTTCCCGAACAATATTGTCAACACCCTCACCGCAGGTAAAAAACCAATCCGTTCTTTCCGCGACAACAGCCTGCAAAATTTTGACTACCGTCCCAATTTTTAAATTTTTTGCTATCATTCTTTGGTTATGACGAAGCGCCAAATGGCGCTTTTTCTTCACATGAAATTTACTGCTCTCATACATTTAGCAGTGGCACTCGGGGGCAGAATCAAGGACAATAGCCCTCTTTTAAGTCAAGCAATCAGCGAACTGTTTTTTCGCCTCGATTTGGATGCGGTATGAAGTTTGAAAAATTAGCTCAGTCGGGTCGTGCCCGTCGTGGTCGTCTCACCCTTGAACACGGTGTGGTTGAAACACCAGTTTTTATGCCTGTCGGGACTTATGGCACAGTCAAAGGCATGTTGCCGCGTGATATTGAAGAAATTCAGGCCCAGATTATTTTAGGCAATACCTTCCACCTGTATTTGCGTCCAGGTCTGGAAGTGATCAAAGAACATGGCGGTTTGCATGATTTCATTAAATGGAACAAACCGATCCTGACGGACTCGGGTGGTTTCCAGGTGTTTAGCTTGGGTGCCATGCGCAAAATCAAAGAAGAAGGCGTGACCTTCCGCTCACCGATTGATGGTTCCAAAGTCTTTTTATCACCAGAAATTTCGATGGATATTCAGCACACCCTGAATTCAGACATCGTGATGATTTTCGATGAATGTACGCCTTATCCGGCGACCCATGACGAAGCACAAAAATCCTTGCAGCTGTCATTACGCTGGGCGAAACGCTGCAAAACCCAGCATCATGAGGTACTGGACAATAAAAATGCCCTGTTCGGCATTATCCAGGGCGGCATGTATGAAGACCTGCGTGACGAGTCGTTAAAAGGTCTGCTGGAAATCGGCTTTGATGGTTATGCGATTGGCGGTCTATCCGTTGGTGAACCAAAAGAGGAAATGATCAAGGTTCTGGATTATCTTCCGAATAAAATGCCGGCAGATAAACCCCGTTACCTGATGGGTGTAGGAAAACCGGAAGACATCGTGGAAGCGGTGCGCCGTGGCGTGGATATGTTTGACTGCGTGATGCCAACGCGTAATGCGCGCAATGGCCACTATTTTGTGACGGACGGTTTGGTGCGTATTCGTAACAGCAAATATCGTCATGACCAAAGCCCGCTGGATCCACATTGCGACTGCTATACCTGCCAGAACTTTACCCGTGCGTATCTGTTCCATCTGGAAAAATGCGGTGAAATGCTTGCCTCCATGCTGGGTACCATTCACAACCTGCGCTACTACCAGCGCCTGACCCAAGGCATGCGTGAAGCGCTGGAAAATGGCACTTTTGATGAATTTGTCACAGACTTTTATGCCCGTCGCGGTCTGGAAGTTCCACCTTGTCCAGCCGATTGATCTTTCAGCATTTGCGCTGAACCACAAGACAAGGTAAATTGCAGAACAAGTCAATTTAAATGTCCCCTCGGGGACAATAATTTTTTAACTTTAGGAATATAAAATGAGCCTGTTTATTTCTACTGCTCACGCTGCCGGTGAAGCTGCTCAACAACCTAGCATGGTTGCCAACTTGCTGATGATTGCGGTTTTCGTAGCAATCTTCTATTTCCTGATCTGGCGTCCCCAAGCAAAACGTGCCAAAGAGCATCGCAGCTTGGTAGAAAGCCTGGGTGTGGGCAGTGAAGTGGTATTTGCGGGCGGTTTAATGGGCAAAATTACCAAGATTGAAGGCGACTTTGCAGTAGTAGAACTCAACCGCGGCGTCGAGGTGAAAATCCAGCGCGCCAGTGTCATTTCAGTCCTCCCTGAAGGCACCTTAAATAATCTCTAATCAAAAAACAGTCGTGCTCCCCGCACGACTTTTTTCATTTTAAGAAGAAAGCAAATGCGTTACCCTGCATGGAAATATTTACTGATCCTGGTTGTTCTGGTGATCAGTACATTATACGCACTGCCAAGTTTGTACCCTGATGAGCCTGCTGTTCAGATTTCAGGTGCCAAAGCCGGCACGCAAATCGATCAGAGCATCGTACAAAAAGCAGAGCAAATTTTAAAAAGCGAAAATATTAGCAGTCACGATAATAGCTTCACCAATAACGCCGCCCTGTTACGTCTTGATTCTACTGAAGCACAGCTCAAAGCCAAAGAGGCTTTGCGCCGCAGCTTGGGCGATGATTATGTCGTGGCGTTAAACCTGGCACCAACCACCCCCGAATGGCTGCAAAAAATTGGCGCCAAACCGATGAAGCTCGGTCTGGACTTGCGTGGTGGTGTTCACTTCCTGCTGGAAGTGGATATGGACAAAGCCATTAGCCAGCGTCTGGAAACCTCAGCGACCGATTTACGTCGTCAGCTGCGCGATAACAAAATCAAATTTAACAGTTTGACGTTAAACAACAATGCCATCACGGTACAATTCGCCAACAATGACGATCGTACCGCTGCGATGGACTTCTTGCGTGCAAACGGCAACGAATTTACCCAGCAAGCCCTGGCAACCGAAAATGGCGCTACCTTAAAGCTGACCTACAATGATGTGCGTAAACAGGAAATCCAGTCTTATGCCGTCAACCAGAACTTGACCACCCTGCGCAACCGTATTAATGAGTTGGGCGTGGCGGAAGCACTGGTGCAAACCCAGGGCAGCAACCGTATTGTGGTGGAATTGCCGGGTGTACAGGATACGGCCGAAGCGAAACGTGTTCTTGGCCGTACTGCAAATCTCGAATTCCGTCTGGTGTCTGACCTGAATGATCAATATATCGATCCATATACCGGTAAACCGAGCCAGTCTTTACCGCCAGGTACAGAAGCTTTTGCCTATCAGTCACTGGACAGCGGTCAACAGTTATTGCTGAACCGTAACCGTATCCTGACCGGTGAACGCGTACAAAATGCCAGCTCCGGCTTTAGCCAGGATACCGGCGGCGCAGAAGTCAACATTACCCTGGATAGTGCCGGTGGTAAGCTAATGGCGGATGCGACACGTAATGCAGTGGGCAAACGCATGGCGGTACTGTTTATCGAAAACAAACAGAAAATCAGCTATGTCACCGATCCAGCCACGGGTGTGCAAACTGAAGTGCGTACGCCGTATGCTGAATCAGTTGTCATCAATGCGGCAACCGTACAAGCGGTATTGGGTTCACAATTCCGTATTACCGGTCTGGATTCACCACAAGAGGCGGCTGAATTGGCCTTGATGCTACGTGCTGGTGCCCTTGCTGCACCGATGTACTTCGTCGAAGAACGTGTCGTGGGTCCAAGCCTCGGTCAGGAAAACATCGACAAAGGTGTTCTTTCAACCCAAATCGGTTTCCTGCTGGTTGCCATCTGGATGGTGGTATTCTTCCGCCTATTCGGTTTGATTGCCAACTTTGCCTTGGTGTTTAACCTGGCGATGATCTTGACGGTGATGTCGTGGATTGGGGCTTCCCTCACCTTACCGGGGATCGCCGGTATCGTGATCACTATTGGTATGGCGGTCGATGCCAACGTGCTGATCTGTGAGCGAATACGCGAAGAAATGAAATGGGGGGCCTCGCCGAAACAGGCGATTGTGGCCGGTTATGACCGTGCCTATAACACCATTTTCGACTCGAACCTGACCACGTTCTTGGTAGCTTTCATCCTGTTCGCCATCGGTACTGGTCCAATCAAAGGCTTCGCCGTGACCTTAATGATCGGTATTGTCTGCTCGATGTTTACCGCGATTACCGTGACCCGTGCCATTGTGCAGCTCATCTATGGCAAACGCCGTAATTTGAGCAAGTTGAGCATATAAGGAGATCGATGATGACTGATGTGACTCAACCAAAAACCAAGCAGTACGGCCGTCCGGATGATGAGCGCGTGATTGATTTTATGAAGATTGCCCGTCCTGCGGCAATCCTCTCAATCATTCTGACGTTGGCCAGCCTGTTCTTTATTGCCACTAAAGGGCTAAATCTCGGTCTGGACTTTACCGGCGGCATCTCAGCAGAGCTGAACTACCAAAAGGCTGTCAATCAGGCCGAAGTTGTGCAGGCCTTAGACAAGGCTGGTTTTAAAGATGCTGTGGTACAAACATTAGGCAGTAATACTGACCTGATTGTGCGTATGCCAGTACAGGATGTAAAAGTTGAAGACCTCAACAACAGCTTAAGCAAAGCCGTGCAATTGCCAGGTAACGCAGCCAATGTCCACAAGGTAGATGCTGTCGGTGGTCAGGTTGGTAACGAGCTGTATATCCGTTCTGCTGGCGCTGTTGCATTGGCACTGTTACTGATGCTGGTATATGTAACGATCCGCTTTGAGCTAAAAATGGCAATTGGTGCGGTACTGTCGTTATTCCACGACATTATCATGACCTTGGGTATTTTTGCCCTGATGCAATGGCCATTCGACCTAACCGTGCTGGCTGCCGTGTTGGCAGTCATTGGTTTCTCGCTGAATGACAACATCGTGGTTTCGGACCGTATCCGGGAAAACTTCCGTAAAATTCGTGGTGCTGAACCGCGTGAAATTGTCAACATTGCGCTGACTGAAACATTGCGTCGTACCATCCATACCTCTATGACCTTACTCCTTGTGGTCGTGGCCATGATGCTACTCGGCGGTGATGGTTTACGCTGGTTCTCGGTCGCGATGTTTGTCGGGGTCTTTGTCGGAACTTATTCTTCGATTTATATCGGTACCGCTTTTGCCTTATGGCGTGGTCTGAACCGTCAGGACTTTATTGTCCAGGTCAAACCCGAATTTGAAGATGATATTCCTTAATCGTTTTATTTAACGTGTGATTAAAGCTCATCTCCGGATGGGCTTTTTTAATGCTGGATCATCTCTATGCTTGGCCGATTTTCCTGTGCTAACACTGCTGTATTGCACCAAGCCACCGTAAGCATCACCTCATCCAGATGAAAATTCTGATAAGCAATCTGCCCCAATAGATCATGCTGAATGTATCCGGCATCTCGATCCGGATGTACCTGAGTATTTAGATTTTTCAAGGTGAGGCGAATACCTAAACCATGCGCTTTTAACACCGCTTCTTTCGTGGTCCAGACTCGAAACCAGAATGCACGGTCTTCCTGCAAATCCTTCCAGTGTGCATATTCTTCTGGGTGAAAAGCATGTTGCGCCAAGGCTTCCATCCGCACACGACGATTCAAATCTTCTACATCAATACCGATTGGGAGCTGTTGCGGACCGGTCAACAAAGCATAATGCTGCTGGCTATGAGAATGATTAAAAGCGAGCACTTGGCCTTTCAAATACGGCTTGCCATGTTCGGTTTTGGCGAAACTCGCCTGATCAATCACTTGTCCCGTTAAGCGACTCAAAATCTGGTTACGATAAGCATAGATTGCCTGTTTCTGCTGCTGAATCTGCTGCTTACGCTCCAAGCCTTCAACCGTCTGATAAATCTGATTTAAGGCACACAGATCCACACGTAACATAGGTTATTTCCAGTAAAAAGACTCAACCGAGTATAGAGAATTTTCCAGACAAACAAAAAAGCCCAAACGAAACTTTGGGCTTTTGAACGAGCTGAAACTTAACGTTTAAATTTCTTCTCGGCTTTCTTGAATTTCTGGATATAACGACGTTTACGTGCCGCTGTACGCTCATCCACTTGTGACTTACGACCTTCAAACGGGTTTTCCGAGGTTTTGAAATCGATGCGTACCGGTGTACCTTCCAGTTTATAGACTTTACGGAACACGTTTTCCAGATAACGGCGGTAGTCTGCCGGGGTTTTATCCACCTTATTACCATGAATGACAATCGTCGGCGGGTTTTGTCCACCCATATGCGCATAACGCATTTTAATTCGGCGACCGGAAATCATCGGTGGCTGATGCGCTTCTGTCGCATCATTCAAAATTTGGGTCAATTTCGCCGGAGATACCTTTAAGTTCGATGACTCATAAGCACGGTGAATGGATGGGTACAAATCCCCCACACCGGTACCATGCAAGGCTGAAATCAGGTGAATTTTCGCCCATGGAATAAAGTCGAAGCGACGGTTAACATCATTTTTACATTGCTGACGGTCATATTCCGACATATTGTCCCATTTGTTAATGGCAATCACCATGGCACGACCGGCTTCAAGCGCATAACCGATCAGATGCAGGTCTTGCTCCACCACACCTTCACGCGCATCGAGCACCACCACCACCACATGCGCATCTTTCATCGCCTGCAAGGTTTTCACGACCGAGAATTTCTCGATCATTTCATCCACTTTACCCTTACGGCGTACACCAGCCGTATCAATTAAAGTGTATTGACGACCATCACGCTCAAAGGGAATATACACCGAGTCACGGGTGGTACCTGGCTGGTCAAAGGCCACCACACGTTCTTCACCGAGTAAACGGTTGACCAAAGTCGATTTACCCACGTTTGGACGACCAATAATTGCCAGACGTAGACCAGTCGCCTTGTCGTGCTCTTCCTGATTTTCATCTTCCGGCACATCTTCAAGCACTTCTTCCAGCATTTGTGCCACACCACGACCATGACTGGCTGCTACATGGATCGGTTCACCTAAACCGAGTTTGTAAAATTCAACAACTGCAGCTTCGGCATGTACCCCATCGACCTTGTTGGCCACCAGATAGACTTTTTTGCCCAAGGTACGCAGCTCACGGGCAATCTGTTCATCCGATGCCAGCAATCCGGCACGTGCATCCACCACAAAGATAATAATGTCGGCTTCATGAATCGCAGTTTTGGATTGCTCTGCCATGTAGGCATCGATGCCCTGCTCACTCTCACCAATACCACCGGTATCGACCACAATGAAAGATTTGTTTTGGAAGACGGCATCACCATATTTACGGTCACGGGTCAGACCGGCAAAGTCAGCCACCAGCGCATCACGGCTTTTGGTGATCTGGTTAAATAAGGTTGATTTTCCGACGTTCGGACGTCCAATGAGCGCAATTACGGGTTTCATAGATTAACCTTTATTCAAGATCAGCCAGTGGGACTGGTCTGAACATCAGAAACAATAGAAGATAGAGCGAATTCAATCACTAAATAAAACACGGGGCATTGAACCTCTTCAAATACCCCGTGTTTAAAAATACGGATATGCTTAGTTTAGCATAAGGCAGAGAAAAAAATTAACGGTTCTGCCAAACGCTTAATGCACCCTTACGCGTCGCAACATAGAGCTGTCCATCAATCACGCGTAAGGAACGCACTTCGCCACTGGTTTTAGAACGGCCAATCAATTGCCCCGAGTTTGGATCAACCAGATGTAATACGCCATCTAGATCGCCCACCACCAGATCAGAACCGAGCATGACCGGATTACTCAGCTGGCGATTCAGCAGGCTGTCGTTTTGCCATACTTGCTGACCGCTGGTTAAATCATACGCCGTGAGTTTGCCATCAGCCTGAGCGACAAAGACCTTATTGTCTGCCACTTCCGGGCGCTTGTTGCTACTGGCATCTTCACTCCACACCACTTGCATGGCTGCAAGATCAGTCACAGTCACTTGGCCTTGAAAACTAGTGGTCACCAAATAGCGATCTGCAATCACTGGATCACCATCAATATCATTCAAACGTTGGATATCGGAGCGACCATTATTGACTGCCACACGGCGCTGCATACGTGGCACACCGCTGACCGCATCAATTGCATAGACATAGGCATTCGAAGACGCCATCAAGATGGTTCGACCATCCAAATTCACCGGAGAAGCCAAACCACGTAAGCTGAACTGGGCATTTTGCAGTTTATAGGCCCAAACTTGCTGGCCTGTGCTGAGATCATGCGCAAATACAGTACCGTCATTGGCTAAAGTAATCACGCGTCCGGCTTGAATCAAGGAAGGTGATAATAAAGCACCAGACAATTGTGCTTGCCATTTTTGTTCACCGCTGACCTGATCCAAAGCAAACAACTGGCCTTTCTGATTTCCGACGATGACCAGACCTTCAGCAGCGGTCACGCCAGAGCTCAGACCCCGTTTGCTGACCTTCTTGTCCCATAAACGCTGTTTACCACGATAAGCCGCCACTTCCCCTTTCGGATCGAGCGCGAAAATCACACCATTATCGACATCAAGCTGCAAGCGCAATGGATCCGCTTGTTCCGTCGCACTCACGTCATGGCTAAACACCTGAACCAGACTTTTAGACTGGGCCAGTTTTGGTAATGGACTCGGCTTGGCTTCTTCAACTTTAATTTTATTGCTCGAACAACCCACCAGTGCAATTGATAAAACAGCAAGTGCGAACGGTATTTTATATTTGCTTTGCATTATTAAGACTCATCCATTTGTGTTTTCAAAACTGGGCGTTCAATATCCGGATCTTCGACTAAAACGCCAACACTTTCGAGTTTAATTTGTAAAATTTGACGTTCTTGTTTTCGCTCAAGTAACGCATCCCAGGCGTTTTGATAGGCTTTTTTCGCCGCTGCAATATCATTCTTCGCAACATATACATCACCGCGCGCTTCTTCAGCGGTTGCTTTAAACGCAGGATCAGTAACACCCGCTAAGGTTTTCAGCGCATCATCATATTTATTCTGTGCCAGTTGCGCATAAGCCAGACGCAATTTAACGATCTGCAACAAGCCCGCATCATCCAGTTTGGAATTTTCTACTCTTTTCAGGGCTTTTTCTGCATGGGCATAATCTCCCTGATCATATGCTGCTTTTGCCAGAATAAACTGGGTCTGGATGGCTTGAGCCGAATCTGGCGTATCCTTGACAATCTTGTCTGCCGAAACAGCCAATTGATTCAAGGCATTCTTATCCGCTGCCGCAGCATTGGCCTGATCCATCAACTGCTGGACCTTGGCGGTTTGTTTTTGTCCTTCTGCCAGATTTTTCTTCTGCCAGTATTCCCAACAAAAAAAGGCAATCAGCGCAATTAGCACCCCACTCACCATGGCCGAACCATATTTTTTGGTGAATGACTTTAAATTGTCGAGTTGCTCAGCATCACTTAACGCGCTCATGTGATTGTCCTTTTCTGCTGTTTTTTAGCTTATTGTGCAAGTTGTTGAATGAGGAATGGAACCAGGTCTGTCACAGCAACTTCATGCTGCTCCGCAGTGGCTAGCTGTTTAACGGCCAGTTGCTGCGCTTCCCACTCACGTTCACCCAGAATCAGGGCGTACATGGCACCCGACTGATCCGCTTTTTTCATCTGGCTTTTCAGACTACCTTGTGAACCGGTTTTCACACGGATATGGCTATTGGCTGCTTCCAACTGATTACGGATTTGTTCAGCCAGCACCAAGGCTTTCCCCTGATAAGATGGGTCGGCTAACAGGAACACTTCACAATCGCGCACTGGGGTATTGTCTTGAACCTGTTCAAGCAGAAGTAACAAACGCTCTATGCCCATCGCAAAACCGACGGCTGGCACGGATTGCTCAGCTTTACCTTTTAACTGTCCTACCAAACCATCATAACGGCCACCAGCACAAACAGTACCTTGTGAACCTAAATGCGTCGTGGTCCACTCAAACACGGTTTTGTTATAATAATCAAGACCACGCACCAATTTCTGGTTAATCACAAACTCAACACCGGCATCTGTTAAATACTGCTGCAAGGTTGCGAAGTGATTTAAGGTATCTTCACCCATAAAATCATGCAGCTTCGGTGCATTTTCCAGAATCTGCTGGGTACGTTCGTTCTTTGAGTCCAAAATACGTAATGGATTGGTTTCTAGACGGCGCTGTGAATCTTCATCTAAAGCATCTTTATGCTGAGTCAAGAATTCAACCAGGGCTGCACGATAAGCAGCGCGCTCGTCACTTTCACCCAAGGTATTGAGTTCTAAACGCACTTTATCCGCCACACCCATACGCTGCCACAAACGCGCAGTCATCAGGATCAGTTCAGCATCCATGTCGGGTGTTGCCACACCAAAGGTTTCCACGCCAAACTGGTGAAACTGACGATAGCGGCCTTTTTGCGGTTTTTCATAACGGAACATGGGGCCGATATACCAAACACGCGGGGTTGCACCACGTAACAGGTTATGTTCCAGCATGGCACGTACACAGCCTGCAGTGCCTTCCGGACGCAAGGTCAGGGACTCCGGCGGATTACCTTTATCCAAGAATGTGTACATTTCTTTTTCAACGATATCCGTTGCATCCCCAATCGAACGCTTGAACAAATTGGTCTGTTCAACCATCGGCAAACGAATTTGTTGATAGCCATAGGCATCCATCAGGGAAGCCAGTTGCTGTTCTAGACGTCTCCATGCCGGTGTTTGGGTTGGCAGAATGTCATTAAAACCTTTGATTGCGACGATTGAACTCATGATGAACTACGAATGATCTCTTTAGATTTAGCTTCTTCAAGCTCTTGAACACGTTGACGAACCATAGACTCGATTTCATCAACCAACTGATTGGTATCAATTAAATGGCTCTTTTCACCATTCCGATACACCAATGAACGTGGGCTCGCCCCCACCACACCGATATCCGCCTCTTTGGCCTCACCTGGCCCGTTGACCTTGCAGCCAATCACAGAAACATCCATTGGGGTGCGCACATCTTCCAAGCGCTCTTCAAGTTGCTGCATCACACTAATCACGTTAAATTCCTGACGTGAGCAGCTCGGGCAGGCAATAAAATTAATGCCGTTAGAACGCAGGCCAAGTGATTTCAGAATGTCGAAACCGACCTTGATTTCATCTTCCGGCTCGGCAGCGAGCGAAATACGCATGGTATCGCCGATGCCTTCGAGTAACAGGCCACCGAGAGCAATCGCAGATTTCACTGTACCGGTACGGTAAATTCCCGCTTCAGTCACACCCAGATGCAGGGGATTATCAATCTGTTTCGATAATAAACGGTAAGCATCCATGGTCAGGAATACATTCGATGCCTTAACCGAAACCTTGAACTCCTGAAAGTCCAAACGGTCTAAAATATCGATATGACGCATTGCCGATTCAAGCAATGCTTGTCCGGTTGGCTCACCATATTTTTTCTGGATGTCTTTTTCCAATGAACCGGCATTCACACCAATCCGCATGGAAATATCATGGTGTTTGGCAGCGGCTACCACTTCACGGATTTTCTGTTCTGAACCGATATTGCCTGGGTTAATGCGCAAACAGTCTGCACCCAGATCTGCAACCGCGAGCGCAATTTTATAGTCGAAATGAATATCCGCAACCAAGGGTACATTTACTCGCTTACGAATTTCACCAAAGGCTTGTGCCGCTTCCATGGAAGGAACGGAAACACGCATAATATCCGCACCCGCATCCACACAGCGTTGGATTTGCGCAACTGTAGCATCGACATCGCAGGTTTCGGTATTGGTCATACTCTGTACGCTAATCGGCGCATCACCACCCACATAGACAGAACCCACACGAATTTTGCGGGTTGGACGACGTTTAATTGGATTCTCAATCATTCTATCGCTCTACTGTTGCGAATTAGCGAGACAAACGGAAATCAGCTTTTCCGTTCACCGTATAAGGAGACAAGGCAATCGGCTCTTGGTTGAGTGTCAAAGACACTGCTGCGGCATCATCTAGACGGATCTGGAATGGTGACTCACCATTTAAGGTTAAGGTACTGGTCTGACGGCCCGTAGCCAGCACTTTACCGGTTGAATCGACAATATGCACCGAAGTTGGACGGTTAAAATTCAATACCAGCTGATCACCCGATAGCGTATTGGCATTCTCTAATGATAATACTTCCACATCCGATTGCGCAGTTTGCGGTGCTGTTGCATCGTCTTTATTGGCAGACCAATTTTGGATACTCAGCACTGCAATCGAAATCAATACCAATACCACCAAGGCAATCACAATCCGTTTTAACCATTTCTTCTTGCGATCGCTATTTGAACCCGGCAATTTCCCCATAATTTTAATCGGGGAATTATTCAAGGCATGATTTGGCAACAAGCCGGTATCATTAGCATAGATTTCATCAAAGCGCTGGATAATCGCTGTGGCATCCGTTTTTAAAAACTTAGCATAAGAGCGGTAATAGCCTTTAATAAAAGTCGCTTCCGGCAAGGATTTATAATCATCCTGCTCTAATGCCGTTAAGGTTTTGATCGGCATATTTAACGCTGCCGCGACATCCTTCAGCTCCAGTTTCTGAGCAACACGAATTTGGCGTAAGTATTCACCAGGACGTTGAACATTTCCTAAAGCATTAGGTACTACGCTTGAACCAGTAGGTTGCTGTGAATTAGGATTTACTTCCATACGGCCTCAGTACTGTACTGTAATTGCAAATAACGTTGATATTCTTGGCTACCAGGGAACAAGGCTCGCAGTTGATTGACCAGCACCTGTTTGTTCATCTCTTCCCCATGAGTACGCGCAAGACGAATACCCACCCAAAGTGCTTGCGCACTTAAATTCTTTTCTCCCACTACAGCTACATACTGCTCATACATTTGAGTTGCAGCAGGAATTTGTTGGCGCAAATAAAGAATTTCCGACAACCCTAGCATTGAATTATAGGAATTACGATTGACTTGTAGTGCCTGTTTGAATGCTTTTTCGGCATTCGCCTCATCACCCAGCTTCAGGTAAATACGCCCAAGATTTTCCAGCGCCCGAAAACGCTGATCATAGCCTAATGCCGCACCCGCAATGCTGAGCTGCTCAATGGCATCATTATAACGTTCAACTTGATATAAATACGTACCATAATTATTACGGGCTTGAGCATTTTGTGGATCAATGGCAATGGCACGCTGAAAATATTCATCCGCCTTTTCCATATTGGGCTTGCTACCTTCTTGCTGCAGCAGCACGCCCATCATCATATTGGCGGTTGCATCATGCGAATCAACATCCAAAGCTTGGTCGAGTGAACGTTTCGCTGCATCCAGGTCGCCGTTTTTAATATATTCCGCTGCCAATTGAGTTCGCACTTTGACTGCTTTTTCAGGATCTTTGCTGAGTCCCGAACCACTGGTTTGACACCCTTGTGCGAACAATGCCGACATACACACTGTAAACAATACAACTGATTTATACGCAGGCTTTCTCAATTGACTTACCCTCGGTTTTATTATCCTTGCGATCGCATAATTTCATTACGTTGGGCGACTTTCTTTTTCCACTGCTCGGCACGGCGGGTTCGATCTGCCACCTGACCCACCAATTGACCGCAAGCAGCATCAATATCATCGCCACGCGTCTGACGAATCGTACACACAAATCCGGCATCCGACAAAGTTTTTTGAAAAGAAATAATCCGGTTGCGGCTAGAGCGACCATAAGGTGCATGCGGGAACGGATTAAATGGAATCAGGTTAATTTTGCTTGGTAAATTTTTCAGTAATTTGATCAACTGCTGGGCATGTTCAGGCTGGTCATTCACCCCTTCCAGCATGACGTATTCAATCGTGACATGCTTACGGGCACTTTCATTACCATCTTTGGCAATATAACGCTGTGCTGCCGCGATTAGTTCTTTCAACGGATATTTTTTATTAATTGGCACCAATTCATTGCGCAATTCATCATTTGGTGCATGCAGAGAAATCGCCAAGGCCACATCAATATCTTTTGCCAACTGATCAATCATCGGCACCACACCGGAAGTCGACAAGGTCACCCGGCGTTTTGACATGCCATAAGCAAAATCATCCAGCATGATCGACATTGAACTGAGCACTGCCTGGTAATTCAGCAAGGGCTCACCCATACCCATCATCACCACATTGGTCACCGCACGGGTACGCTCAGCAACAGGCACATCTTCCACATAGGAATAGTTCGCCATCCAAAGCTGACCAATAATTTCCGCCGGCATCAAATCACGCTGAAACCCCTGTTTGCCTGTTGAACAGAACGAACAATCGAGCGCACAACCCACCTGGGAAGAAATACACAGGGTTTTACGTGAACCGGTTTTATCTTCGGCAGGAATCAACACCGTTTCAACCAGTGAGCCTTCACCCTCACCGACACGGAATACCCATTTACGGGTTCCATCTTTGGAATAATGACGATGCACGACTTCAAGCGGTTTGATTTCCGCAATCTGCTCTAGTTTGGCACGCAACTTACCCGAGATATTGCTCATCTCGGCAAAATCAGTCACAAAATATTGATGCATCCATTTCATCACCTGACCGGCGCGAAATTTTTTCTCACCCAGTTCCTCAAAGAACGTTTCCAGCTCAGGACGTGACATGCCCAGTAAATTCACTTTTTTTACAGGCGCTTGCTGCACGGGAGTAGACGATGAATGTTGCTGTTCATCGAGCTGTGCGGATGAAACGACCACTTCGGAACTCATGTGTATTACCTAAACCATGTCTGAGACGAAAATGAATTGCTCAATATTTAAGCAAACCATTCTACAGAGAATAAAAAAAACCAGATAAGTATGATAACACTTATCTGGTTTGAATGCTGCCGATTAACGCGTACGTGGGCAGATCTCAGTTTGAGCGAAGAAGTAAGAAACTTCACGCTCTGCAGAAGCAACTGAGTCAGAACCGTGCGCAGCATTTTCATCGATGCTTACCGCGAAGTCTGCACGGATTGTACCAGGAGCCGCTTCTTTCGGGTTAGTTGCGCCCAAGATTTCACGGTGAGCAAGAACTGCATTTTCACCTTCAAGAACAGAAACAACTACTGGACCAGAAGTCATGAACGCAACCAAGTCAGCAAAGAAACCGCGTTCTTTGTGCTCAGCGTAGAAACCTTCAGCTTCAGCTTGAGAAAGGTGTTTCATTTTAGTCGCAACGATCTTAAGACCCGCTTTTTCGAAACGAGCAAAGATTTCACCAACGTGGTTTTTACCCACTGCATCTGGTTTAACGATAGATAAAGTACGTTCAACTGCCATGATCGGCTCCTTAAAATTTAAACGTTAAAAAAATTTGCAGCATTATAACCAGATATAAGTACAACTATCAGCTTTCAAACCATAAAAATTTTGGATTTTTCTGTGTCTTTTTAACGGACTTCATCAATCCAAGCCATTTGAATGGCTTCGAGCAAACCTTCTGTAGACTTGTTGGGATCATCACTAAAATCCGGCAGTGCACATACCCAGGCATGTAAATCGGTAAAACGAATCCATTGCGGATCCACATCGGAATGTGCTTCAGCAAGCTCAATCGCAATATCTATTGTATCGGTCCAACGTAAACCCATAGCCCATCCTAAATGATTTGTAACGAAAACCTGTACTTTAGCAAATTCGTTTATTATCGCCAGCAGAACTGCAGCATAATCTCTTGCTCAAAGTATAATATTGAACAAAGGTGCAGTAAAAATAACCCCACTTGCGACTACAGCACCAATCAATGCCCCCACAATCACATCACTGGGATAATGCAGTCCTAAAATCATGCGTGACAATGCTACTAGGATTGTAAAAGGCATCATCAATATAATCAGCAGTGGCTGGATATACCCCAACAGAATACTTACCATCACCGCATGCAAGGTATGGCCTGAAGGAAAACTAAAGTGATCTAAAGGACGTTCACCCAGGATAATCACCTGATGCACCTGATAAGGACGAGGACGGGTGGTTTTTCGTTTCAGGTACTTATATAAAGTGGTACCGATAGAGCCACCTAATAATAAATATAAAATTTGCAAACCATACCACAGCCCTTCAATCAACCAGACCATGGCCAGCATCACATACCAGAACACCCCATCTCCGAGACGGCTGATCATTTTAAAAAATGATGCGACCTGCTGTGAGTGAGATAAATGATTAAAGTACAAACAACCTTTAAGATCGAGATCGAGTATTCTTATTTTTGCATTCTTAAAATTCATATTTCCTCTCCTCATCCTCAAGCATGATGCTGCGAGCTATGTCATCATGACAGACTCCTGAGCGACTTGATAAAGGGCTTGTTCCAGTTGTTGCACCGGATACTGCCATCCCATTTTTTCTGCCTGCTGCACAGCACGCAATCCCATTTGTCTGAGCACTCGATTATTGGGCAATTGATTTAAACACTGCATTAAATGTGCCGTTTGCCCCAGTGGACTGAGCCAACCGGTTTCTCCATGCTCAACATGCTGATGAGCACATGCATAATCGTAGGCCACCACAGGCAGACCACTCGCCATTGCCTCGAGTACCACATTTCCAAAAGTTTCAACTTGACTGGCAAAAGCAAAGACATCTGCACTGGCATAAGCACTGGCTAGATCATGCCCAGTCAAACTACCGGTAAACAGCACATCACTATGAGATGCCAGTTCCTGTAAGCGCGCTCGATCAGGACCATCTCCCACAATCACCAGCTTTACTTTATTCGGTTGCTGCTGTTGAGACCGCGCACAATACGCATTAATCAGTACATCAATTTCTTTTTCCGGAGATAAACGCCCCACATACAACATGACAGTGGTATCTGTAGAAGCACCCCATTGATAGCGCAAACTTTCTGAACGGTGCTTAGGAGAAAAACGATGCGTATCCACACCACGCCCCACCACTTTTAATGGGCAATTTACCCCAAACTGACGCAAAGCCTGCTCAGTATCCTGACTAGGGACACAGGTCAATTGGGTATTATTATGAAACCAGCACAGATAGCGCTGAATCGGCTTGACCAGAAAAGCCAGATCAAAAAAACGACTAAAATCCTGAAAAGGCGAATGAAAACCACTGGTAATAGGAATGTTCTTCGACTTGGCTGCCTGCAAGGCAGTTAAACCCAAAGGACCTTCAGTGACAATATGTACGACTTGTGGCTGGAATTCTGCCAAGGCATGACTGACTTTTAAATACTGCGGCCAACCAAATTTAAGTCCCGGATATTTAGGGACCGGTTGCGCCATAACCAGGCATTCTTTATTGGGAACAAAATCACGACACAATGCTTTTTGCTCTGGACGAATGAGTAAAATTTTATGTCCTTTTTGCTGCAAGCCTTTGCACAATTGCAATAAAGACAACGCTACGCCATTAATTTCAGGCGGCCAAGTTTCCGTGACAATCGCAATTTTTAACTTGGGACGAACCAGCACCTGCAAACGATCAATTTCTTCCGTGATTGTTTCTTTATTTTTACGTTTAAAATAAAATTTAAACGGTTCTGGAAAATCTTGTTGTTTTAATAGGGCTGTTGGGTATAAACCAGACATACAACCACCAACTATCTTTTTTCATCTTTGCATCTTAGGCAAAAATTTTGACAATTTCATGATGTCACGAGCAGAATTATGTAATATTTTGAATCGAAAGATGACATCGCCACTAAAAACTATTAGCCTTATAAATCAAAATATTAAATCCATATAAACCTTATCTGTATAATACCTACCTGGCTTAATGCAGTCGGATGTTCTTCCAACTGGACAAAAATAACATATTTATTATTCAATCCAGCGAGCTGTAGAGTTGTTACATTTCATATGTTATTGACTGTTGTCATTGTCATACTCTTCCGTATATTCAATTTATAAAGAGCAATTACATAAAATTACTCACAAATCCCTTAATCTTGAAAAATATTTATGCAATCAAGACTTTCTTTTTATTATACAAACCACTTAACCCCACATTTTCACTTTATTAACATCAAACAAAAGGTGTATTTTTAACTTATATACATTCGAAATTATTATTCTGCTGTTTTAAAAGAAGATTTAAACTTTATCTATTTTTTATTTTTATAAGAAAATAAAAATCCCCCTACGATGAGGGGGATTTTTCACTAATTTTAGCTAATAAAATTAGTTTTTCTCTTTATCAACGATCTTGTTCGCTTGAATCCAAGGCATCATTGCACGCAATTTAGCACCAGTCACTTCGATACCGTGTGCTGCGTTTTGACGACGACGAGCGGTCATTGAAGGGTAGTTCAACGCACCTTCTTGGATGAACATCTTCGCGTATTCACCAGATTGGATACGTTTAAGCGCATTACGCATTGCTTCACGAGATTGTTCATTGATCACTTCAACGCCAGTCACGTATTCGCCGTATTCAGCGTTGTTAGACACTGAGTAGTTCATGTCCGCAATACCACCTTCGAACATCAAGTCAACGATCAATTTAAGTTCGTGCAAGCATTCGAAGTAAGCCATTTCTGGTGCGTAACCTGCTTCAACCAAAGTTTCGAAGCCCATTTTCACCAATTCAACCGCACCACCACAAAGAACCGCTTGCTCGCCGAACAAGTCAGTTTCAGTTTCTTCACGGAATGAAGTTTCGATAATACCGGTACGGCCACCACCTACGCCTGAAGCGTAAGAAAGTGCAACGTTACGTGCATTACCAGAAGCATCTTGGTGAATCGCGATAAGGTCTGGAACACCTGAACCACGTTGGAATTCAGAACGTACAGTGTGGCCTGGTGCTTTAGGAGCAACCATGATCACGTCTAAGTCTTTACGTGGAACAACTTGGTTGTAAAGAACAGAGAAACCATGAGCAAATGCCAAAGTCGCGCCTTGCTTGATGTTTGGCTCGATCACATCACGGTAAAGTTGTGCTTGGAACTCGTCTGGAGTCAAGATCATTACAAGATCAGCTTGCGCAACAGCAGCTGGAACTTCAGCCACTTTAAGGCCAGCATTTTCTGCTTTTTTCCAAGAAGCTGAACCTGCACGTAGACCTACAGTCACGTCAACGCCAGAATCTTTCAGGTTTTGCGCATGCGCGTGACCTTGTGAACCGTAGCCAATGATCGCTACTTTTTTGCTTTGGATGATCGACAAGTCACAGTCTTTATCGTAAAAAATTTGCATCTGTTTTCTCCGCTAAAATGCTTTTTTAAATTGGGTTAGATAGATAATACTTTTTCGCCACGGGCGATCCCTGATACACCCGAACGCACCACTTCAAGAATGGTATTTTCTGCAAGTGCATCAATAAAACCATCTAATTTTTCAGTTGTTCCTGCAATCTGGATGGTATATGTGGTTGGTGTAACGTCAACCACTTGCGCACGGAAGATATCTGCTGTGCGTTTGATTTCAGCACGAGCAGAACCGAGCGCTTTGACTTTAATCAGCATCAATTCACGCTCGATATGCGCACCTTCCGACAAATCGACCACTTTCACCACTTCAACCAGTTTATTGAGCTGTTTGGTGATTTGTTCAATCTTGTGTTCGTCACCGTAAGTGGTCAAAGTCAAACGTGACAAGGTTTCATCTTCAGTGGGTGCAACATTCAGAGTTTCGATGTTATAGCCACGTTGACTAAATAAGCCAACGAGACGTGAAAGCGCACCAGACTCATTTTCAACGAGAACGGAAATAATATGTCTCATTAGGTACGCTCCCCTTTTGCAACCCACATATCACGCATGGATTGACCTGCCACCTGCATCGGATACACGTGCTCGGTACGGTCAACCATGACGTTAATAAATACGCACTTATCATTGATTGCCATCGCTTCAGCGAGTTTGCTTTCAAGCTCATCTGCGTGGTCAATCTGAATGCCGACATGACCATAAGCTTCCATCAGTTTCGGGAAGTCTGGTAAGGATTCAACATAAGAACTTGAATGACGACCTTCATAGTTCATATCCTGCCATTGTTTCACCATACCCAAGGCACGGTTGTTCAGGCATAGGATTTTCACGTTCAAGCCATATTGTTTACAGGTTGAAAGTTCCTGGATACACATCTGGATCGAGGCTTCACCGGTAATACACACGACGTCTTGTTCAGGGAAGGCCAATTTCGCAGCCATTGCATATGGCAAACCAACACCCATGGTGCCGAGACCACCCGAGTTGATCCACTGACGTGGACGTTTGTATTTATAATACAACGCACCAAACATCTGATGCTGGCCGACATCCGAAGTAATGATTGCTTCACCATTGGTCGCGCGATACAAGGCTTCAACCACTTGCTGCGGCTTCATTGAACCGTCGGCTGGCACTTCATACTTCAAGCCATGAACTTTGCGCCATTCATTGATTTGTGACCACCAAGCCGCAATCGCTTCTGGATTTGGCTTAGACACATTCATCTGTTTCATCTGTACCAGCATTTCCTGCAATACAGGTTCAACCGCGCCCACAATTGGAATGTGCGCCATGATGGTTTTTGAAATGGTCGCCGGATCGATATCAATATGGATCACTTTGGCATTTGGACAGAATTTTGCCGGGTTGTTCGTCACGCGGTCATCAAAACGTGCGCCCACACACAGGATCAAGTCGGCATGATGCATCGCCATATTGGCTTCATAAGTACCATGCATGCCGAGCATCCCAACGAACTGCTCATCATCACCCGGGAAACCACCAAGTCCCATCAAGGTATTGGTCACTGGATAACCCAAGATATGTGCAAGTTCGGTCAATAATGCAGAAGCATTGCCCTGTACCACACCACCACCAGTATAAATGACTGGACGTTTTGCAGAAATCAATTCATCAATGGCTTTACGAATCTGACCAGAGTGACCACGATGTGGCGGCTGGTACGAACGCATCTTCACTTTTTCTGGATATTCGTAAGCAAATTTTTCTGCAGGGTTGGTGGCATCCTTCGGAATATCCACGACAACCGGACCTGGACGGCCACTCGCTGCAATATAGAATGCTTTTTTGATCACCGCTGGAATTTCACTGGCATGACGCACCTGGAAACTGTGTTTGACGATTGGACGGGAAATCCCCACCATATCGGTTTCTTGGAACGCATCTTCACCAATCAGATGACTCGCAACCTGCCCCGACAAAATCACCATTGGGATGGAGTCCATATAGGCCGTTGCAATCGGAGTCACGGTATTGGTTGCACCTGGGCCTGAAGTGACCAGAACCACACCGGTTTTGCCTGTGACACGCGAATAGGCATCTGCCATATGACCGGCAGCTTGCTCATGACGCACAAGGTAATGATTGATTTTGTCTTGTTGAAAAAGCGCGTCGTAAATATGTAATACTGCGCCGCCTGGATATCCAAAAACATGTTCAACGCCTTCGTCCGCAAGGGCACGAACGAGCATTTCACCACCAGATAGAAGTTCCAACGTGATTCACCCTAATCTTTGCTCACTAGTTATGCTGGACATAAATAGTGTTTCATTCATTTGACTGTCTGCACTGTTATAGCACACATGTGGAATAGTTTTCGCTGCAAAAGGAAAAATTCTGATTAAACAGCCGTATAGGCTCTGTTTCCATCTCAAATATGTCGGGATACACATATTTCTTTAGCTTTGATCATCCTCTCGGCTAGAGAGCATGCCCATTGCAGGTCATGACATTTTATTCAAAGGGTGATCGAATAAAAGCATATAAAAACTAAAGCAAGCATTTTTGTTGTTTCGACTATTAAAGTCAAGATTTAAAACCGGCTTTTTCAGCATTATTTGCATCATGCTATTTTTTTACAGCCAAGCACTCTTTGCACACTTCTTTTTATATGGCACGGCACTTACAAACCTTACCTGCTTCCTATGCAAAACCGTATTTTTCTGATTGAGAATGCCGCCCAAATAAAGCCCGCCCTCTGTGGTGAGATTCATCGAATAAAACCCGGAAAATTGACCCAGAAAAATGCAGCAACTGTCAAAAAGACAGCATAAAATAAGTTTCGCTTTTAACCATGATCACAATGAATGGTCAGATCACGATCCATACAATAACATTCGCAATTCTAATGGGGTTTATTCCAATGCACATCGATAAAACTTTGCTGCCGGTACTAATGATTTCTGCTGCCCTCCTCGGCTCAACCAGCAGCTTTGCCAAACAATATTACAAGTGGGTGGACCGCAATGGCTCAACACATTACACCACAACGCCGCCCCCTAAAAGTGCCATCAAAAAAGGTAAAGTAGAAACTTATGGCTGGAAATCTGCAGGAAGTACAGCACCTGCAACCGCAACGACTGCAGCACAAAATCCTGCTGAAAAAAATCCAGCGGTTGCCACAACCACACCAAATGACAAAGCTCAACCAGCTCAAGGTACAAACACCACAAGCCAAACTACACCAGCAGTCAATCAACCACCTGCTCAGACACCGACTACCCAAACATTATAAGTTTAGAGCAACCTGTGACGTCCTGTAGCCCGGCCAAAAAAAGCCGGGTTGCAGAAAAATCTCGCTTAAAACAAAGAAACTGCTGCTCAAAATTCACTTTTCGCTGCATTTTGCGCTATGCTTTGCAGCAAAATTTTTATTGTTGTTCACGATACGTTTATGACTACTCACATTGACCCTGAATATCAAGCAAGTGCGATTGAACCAACTGTCCAAAAAGACTGGGAAGATCGCAAAGCCTTTAAAGTTGCCGACACTGTAGAAGGTCCACATCGTTATATCCTGTCGATGTTCCCTTACCCAAGCGGCAAGCTGCATATGGGTCATGTGCGTAACTACACCATCGGTGACGTCATTAGCCGTTTCTACCGCTTACAGGGTGAAACCGTGCTACAACCGATGGGCTGGGATGCTTTCGGTTTACCGGCCGAAAATGCAGCGATTGCCCACAAAGTTGCTCCCGCGAAATGGACCTTTGAAAATATCGACTACATGCGCAACCAGTTAAAGCGTTTGGGTTTGTCGATTGACTGGGATCGTGAATTCGCCACCTGTACTCCAGAGTACTATCACTGGGAACAATGGCTGTTTGTACAGCTGTATAAAAAAGGCCTGATCTACCGCAAACTGTCTACCGTGAACTGGGATCCGGTTGATCAAACCGTATTGGCCAATGAACAGGTGGAAAATGGTCGTGGCTGGCGCTCTGGTGCCTTGGTCGAAAAACGCGATATTCCAATGTATTACTTCCGTATTACGGACTATGCGCAAGAGTTACTCGATGATTTAGATTCACTCAAAGATGGCTGGCCACAACAGGTCTTGACCATGCAGCGTAACTGGATTGGCCGTTCACAAGGGATGGAAATCACTTTCCCTTCAGCAAATCCAGACATCTATGCAGATGGCTTGACCGTGTTCACGACACGTGCAGACACCTTGATGGGCGTGACCTATGTCGCGGTTGCTGCGGAACATCCGATGGCACTCAAAGCAGCCGAAAACAATCCAGAACTGAAAGCCTTCATCGAAGAATGCCGCATGGGTTCTGTGGCAGAAGCCGATTTGGCCACAGCCGAGAAAAAAGGCATGGCTACCGGCCTGTTCGTCGAACATCCGGTCACAGGTGAACAAGTGCCAGTTTGGATTGCCAACTATGTGTTGATGTCCTACGGTTCAGGTGCAGTGATGGCAGTGCCATCGCATGATGAACGTGATTTTGAATTTGCCAACAAGTTTGGCTTGCCAATCAAACAGGTCATTGATGCCAAAGGCACAGAAGATGCTGAATTCTCCGCGACTGAATGGCAAGAATGGTACGGCTCCAAAGACGGGAAACTGGTCAATTCGGGCGAATTTGACGGCTTGGATTTCCAGGGTGCATTCGATGCCTTCCTCGCCAAATTGGAACCGCAAGGATTGGCTAATAGCAAAGTCCAGTTCCGTTTACGTGACTGGGGTGTGTCGCGTCAGCGTTACTGGGGCTGCCCAATTCCAATGATCAACTGTGAAAAATGTGGCCAGGTGCCCGTTCCAGAAGATCAATTGCCAGTGATTCTACCAACGGATGTAGTGCCAGACGGTTCAGGCAACCCGCTGAACAAGATGCCTGAATTCTATGAAACCACGTGTCCATGCTGTGGCGGCGATGCACGTCGTGAAACCGACACCTTAGATACCTTTGTAGAATCCTCTTGGTATTATGCGCGTTATGCATCTCCAGACTTTACCGCCGGTATGGTGAAACCGGAAGCTGCGCAAAGCTGGTTGCCGGTGAATCAATATATCGGTGGTGTTGAACACGCGATCCTGCACTTGCTATATGCACGCTTCTTCCACAAGTTGATGCGCGACGAAGGCGTGGTACAAGGTAATGAACCATTTACCAACCTGCTCACCCAAGGCATGGTACTGGCCGACACCTTCTACCGTGAAGCGGAATCTGGCAAAAAAACCTGGTTTAACCCTGCCGATATCGAACTTGAAAAAGACGAGAAAGGCCGTGTCCTTTCTGCCAAATACATAGGTGACGGTCAAGAAGTTGTGGTGGGCGGCCAAGAAAAAATGTCGAAATCGAAAAACAACGGCATCGATCCGCAAGCGATTATTGACCAGTACGGCGCAGATACCGCGCGCGTGTTCATGATGTTCGCCGCTCCACCGGATCAATCGCTCGAATGGTCGGATGCTGGTGTAGAAGGTGCCAACCGCTTCCTGAAACGTGTCTGGCGTTTAGCCTCAGGCTTCCTGGAAAAAGGCAATACCAACACGACCATTGATGCTGCAAACCTGTCGAAAGATGCACAAGACCTGCGTCGTAAAGTGCATGAAACGATTCAAAAAGTGGGTGATGACATTCAGCGCCGCCACTCATTCAATACCGCGATTGCAGCACAGATGGAATTGCTCAACAGCATCAACAAGTTTGAACCGCAATCGGACAATGACTTTGCTGTGGCGCGTGAGGCCATCACCACCTTGTTGATCTTGCTGGCACCATTTGCTCCACATTTAAGTCAGACCTTGCTGGCCGAGTTTGGCATTGAGCTCACTGCGGCTTTGTTCCCTGAAGTGGATGAGTCTGCCCTGACTCGTAATACCCAGACGATTGTGGTACAAGTGAACGGTAAACTTCGCGGCAAGCTGGAAGTAGCCGTGAACATTTCTAAAGAAGATCTATTGGCACAGGCAAAAGCCTTACCGGAAGTGCAACAATTCTTGACCGGTCCAACCAAAAAAGAAATTGTGGTGCCAAACAAACTGGTTAACCTGGTCGTTTAAGCCCTGATTACAGAGGAACAAGCATGCATTTAGTCCAACGTTTAGCAGCCGTTGTTTTAACCTTAGGCCTCAGTGCAAGCTTGGTCGGCTGTGGTTTTCATTTAAAAGGAATGAACCCAGCTACCACCGTTCCTCTTATGTATCAAAAATTAAATCTGGTGTTACCTGCCAATACGGATGAACTGAATCGTCAGCTCAATATTTATCTCACTGCTTCTGGTGTACAACTGGGCCAGGCCGATGATGCCTATGTCCTGCGTGTGCTGGAATATAGCCCGCGTCGCCAGTTGTTAAACGGCAAACTCACTGAAGTGTTATTGCGTTTGACGGTGACCTTCCAGATTGAAGACCGTCAAGGTAATCCGGTGACAGAGCCTCGTACCCTATCAGCATCACGTAGTTATCAATATGACGTGGAAACCGTCAACACCGACAACCAACAAGAAAGCTATCTCAATCGTATTGTGATTGACGATATTGCCCAGCAAATCAGTCGCCAGATTGCAGCCAACCGCTTACCGCTCATCAAAACCAGCAACAACACTGCTCCCTAACCTGCTGTCATGAAACTGGATTATGTACAGGCATTAAAACGTGTCGCGGATGCACGCGGTGTGTGGATTCTGCATGGCCAAGAACCGTTACTGGAACAGAACCTGCTGGATGCCTTTCGGCAAAGCTGGCAGCAACAGGAAATCGAACGGCAACGTTATGATATTTCCAGCGTCAATGACTGGAAAAATGTCTTCAATGCCTTAAATAGCCTGTCGCTGTTTTCACAGCAGCTGGCTGTGGAAGTACACGGTAACATCAAGCCGGATGCCAATGGCATTAAACAGCTGAAAAACTATATCCAGCAAAACGAGCTGAATTTACTGTTGGTGGTAATGCCCAAGCAGGACAGCAGCAGTCTCAAATCCAGCTTTTTTCAGCTCATCGAAGCCAATGGTGTGGTGGTTCCGCTCACAGCCACCTATCCGCAAGACCGGCAGCGTATTCTCAATCTTGAAGCAGAAAAACTCGGGATCCAGCTGGATGCCGATGCTTGGCAATGGCTGATGCAGCATCATGAGCACAACCTGCTGGCCGCAAAGAATAGCCTGATGCGGGTCAGCGATACCTTTCCGGAACAAAAACTAATCCAGATTGAACAACTGTATAGTTGCTTACAGGATCAATCCCGCTACACCACTTATGACTTAAGTGATGCCCTGCTCGCGGGCAATCTGGCTCAAGCCGTGAAAATCTTCCAATACCTGGTGGCTGCCGGTGAACCGTACAGCCTGATTTTATGGACACTCAGCAAAGAAATGCGCCTGCTGATGCAGCTGTATGAACAGCCGCAAAATGCCTTGCAGTTAGGGATCTGGAAAAATAAAGTCAGCCTTTACCAACAGGCCTTACGGCGTTTGCATCCACACTGTTTTTTAGCCTGGCCGGCCCTGCTGTTACGGATTGATGCGGCGATCAAAGGTATGTCGGAAGAAAATCCGGAGCACTTGATCATACAGGGCGTGGCCGAAATGTGTGGTAAAAGCTTATTTTTATCCTCAACGGTTTAACTGAAAAAACGTGCAAACCAGCTTTTACCTTTCTTCTGTTCCTGTGCCCGTAAATAATGCAACATATTATCCCGCACGGAATCCACATAATCTTGATCGTCATGTTGAATATGATTAATCAACCACTTTGACAGTAACCGATACAAATCATTTTCAACTGCCTCTCCCCGATTAAATTTATGACGGCAGTCATTCAGTCGTTTGACAAATAATTCATGTATGCCTTTATGCGAAGGTAAATACTGATAATTGACTTGCTGCAGCAAGTTTTCTTCAAAGCTAAAATGTGATTGGGTATAATCAATCAAGTCATCTAAAACTTCTTTAATTTTATCGCGCTGTCCCCCGCTTATGATTTGCTCCAGTGCGTTGATATAATCCAGAATTTGGCGGTGTTGATTATCAATCACGTCAATTCCAATATTATAACTTTGGCTCCATTCCATCACTCATTCCCCACGAATTTCCATATTAAAGTCATGATTTTTTTACACAATTATGGTGCTTAATATTGTTATTATTAAACCCATAAAATTTTTAAGGGTTTAATCGTACAAGTTTTTTTTATTCAAATCTAGAGATAAAACACAGATTTTTTAAGTTGTTAGGCGAAACTTTTTTGCTTAATGTCTTAGCCTTGAGAATGAAGACTGGCGATGACATAGAATTCTGATCAAAATAAAAATAACGAAATAAATCTAATACTATTCAAACAATTCACCTTCACTCTCTTATCAACAAATCCTGTCATCTTACGAATAGGAATTCCTATCGAAATACCGTTGAGAATATTAACTACCCAGCAGAAGATCACGTTTTATAAATTTCATCCAATCTACACATTTTATTAAATCCAGATACAGTATCTGGTGTTTACCTCGCCCGCATATTTAAGCTTTCTAAACTCAGCAGAATGGTCGTGGTGTATGGATGTCGCGATTAAAGTCATGTGGCAAAAAATGAAACGATTGGGGATACAAGCGGTTGTCAAAATATGAGATTAAGATCTATTTCAGCAATAAATATCATTAAATAAGTCTCATTCTTAAAATCTACACGTTTTATCCTTAATTCGCTTTTATACTGACCTGGTATAGGACTGCTCTCAATTTTATATCATGCCAAAAATAAAACCGCTGAAACTCATCCTGCTCGTCATCACGTTGCTGCTGGCTGCCTTAGTCGCTTGGTATTTTTTAAAACCGAAAGAAACTCAACCGGAATACATCACTTCGGAAGTCAGCCGCACAGATATTGAAAATTCTGTTTTGGCCACCGGGGTGCTTGAAGCCACGCAAATGCTCAGTGTAGGTGCTCAAGTCTCGGGCCAAGTAAAAAAAATGTATGTCAAACTGGGCGATCAGGTGAAACAGGGCCAGCTAATTGCCCAGATTGATTCGTATCGTCAGGAAAATGAGCTGAAAACTGCGGAAGCCAGTATTAAAAGCCAGCAGGCACAACTGGCAACCAAACAGGCCAATTTAAGTAAAGTGGCGGCAGAATATCAGCGTCAGGTCGAGATGTATAAATATGATGCAACGTCCAAGGCAGAACTCGAGTCGGCTTTGGCCAGCTATAAAACGGCTCAGGCGGAAATTGCCCAGATTTCGGCACAGATTGAACAATCCAAACTCAGTCTGGCCACAGCCAAAGAAGACCTGGGTTATACGCGGATTGTGGCACCGATGGATGGCACCATTGTGGCAATTGTGACCGAAGAAGGCCAGACCGTGAATGCCAACCAGAGCGCACCGACCATTGTCAAGCTGGCCAAACTCGATACCATGACCATCAAAGCGGAAATTTCCGAAGCCGATGTCATGAAAGTTGAACCTGGACAGAAAGTCTATTTCACGACATTAGGCGACAGCGAAACCAAACATTATGCCACTTTGCGTCAAATCGAGCCGGCACCCAGCTCCATCAATTCGGAAAGCAGCAACAATACCACTAGCTCATCTAGCAGTGCGGTGTATTACAATGCCCTGTTTGATGTACCCAATCCAGATGGCAAATTGCGTATTGATATGACCGCACAGGTCTACATTGTCTTGGCTGAAGCCAAAAACACCCTGACTATTCCTGCTGCAGCCTTGAGCAGTGCCAAACGTCCACAGCAAAACAAAGCCAAAAATACCAATACAACTGCTTCCGATCGCAAAGACACCGCAACACCACCACAACGTCTGCAGCTCACGCCTTCACAACGCGCCCTCCTGCAGCAAGGCAAAGCAAAAATGTCGATGGTTCGCGTCCTCCAAGAAGATGGTACAGCACGCCCTCAACAGGTCCTGGTCGGCTTAAACAACCGTGTCAATGCACAGATTCTGGCGGGTCTAAAAATCGGAGATAAAGTGGTAATTGCAGATGGTTCAGACAGCAGCAATGACAGTGCCAAACGCAGCAGCACGCGCGCCGCGGGCAGCCCACCGGTGAGAATGTAACGATGAGCCAAGATCAACAGCCTTTACTTGAGGTCAGGCAGCTCACACGGGAATTTCCCGCCGGTGAAGGTACGGTGCAGATTTTAAAAGGTATTGACCTGAGCATTTATCCGGGCGAACTGGTGGCGATTATTGGCCAGTCCGGTTCAGGTAAATCTACCCTGATGAATATTCTGGGATGCCTGGACCAACCAAGCAGCGGCAGCTACAAGGTCAATGGCGAAGAAACCCGTCAGCTTGAGCCGGATCAACTGGCACAGCTGCGCCGTGAATATTTCGGTTTTATCTTTCAGCGCTACCACCTGCTGGGTGATCTCAGCGCTGCAGGCAATGTTGAAGTGCCTGCAATTTATGCCGGTGTGGATGCCCGACATCGTCGTGAACGCTCGGCTAAATTATTGACGGATTTGGGGCTGGGTGAACGTCTGCATCATCGTCCAAGTCAGCTCTCTGGCGGACAGCAGCAGCGGGTTTCGATTGCCCGTGCACTGATGAATGGCGGGGATGTCATTCTGGCCGATGAGCCAACCGGTGCGCTGGATAAACACAGCGGCATCGAAGTAATCCGGATTTTACGTGAGCTGAATGACAATGGGCACACCATCATTCTGGTCACGCATGATGTGAATGTGGCGAAACACGCCACACGGATTATCGAGATCAGTGATGGGCAGATTATTGCCGATCGTCCGAATACACCGGAAATGTCCAGCGATGATGCACCCTTAGAACAACACAGCTCGCTGATGAAGCAGCAGCAAGAGAAAAAAATTCCGGCTTGGCGTTCGGCACTGGATCGCTTAACTGAAGCCTTCCAGATGGCACTACTCGCCATGAATGCACACCGCATGCGCACCTTTCTGACCATGCTCGGGATTATTATTGGCATTGCCTCGGTGGTATCGGTGGTTGCACTGGGCAAAGGTTCACAACAAAAAATTCTGGACAATATCAGTAGCTTGGGCACCAATACCATTACCATCTATCAGGGCCGAGGTTTTGGTGACAATTCTCGCTCCGCTCAAGTAAAAACCTTGATTCCGGCTGATGCCGATGCCTTGAGCCAGCAGCCCTATGTCGAAGCCATTTCTCCAACTGTCAATAACAGCCTGACTGCGCGCTTTAAAGAAATTGAAGCCTCGACCACCGTCAATGGGGTGAGTGAGCAGTTCTTTGATGTGCGCGGACTGAACTTCAATGCCGGTCAGGCTTTTGATAAACATGCCATTACCGAACGTGCACAAGATGTAGTGATCGACACCAATACGCAAAAGACCTTTTTTGCAGATGGCACAGACCCGATTGGGCAGGTCATTCTGCTTGGCAGTGTGCCGAGCCGAATTATTGGCGTGGTCGAGGCCAACTCAGGCATGTTCAATTCGGATAGCCTGAATGTGTACTTGCCTTATTCCACCGTAATGAGCCGGATGTTGGGACAAAGCAATGTACGCAGCATCGTGGTTCGCATCAAGGATGAATATTCCAGTGCAGCAGCCGAAAATGCCATTTTAACCCTGCTTGAACAGCGCCACGGCGCACAGGATGTCTACAGCCAAAATTCCGACAGCATCCGCTCCACCATTGAGAACACCACCAAGACCATGACCTTGCTGGTGTCTGCGATTGCCGTCATTTCTCTAGTGGTCGGCGGAATTGGCGTGATGAATATCATGCTAGTCTCCGTTACCGAACGCACCCAGGAAATTGGCGTGCGCATGGCCGTCGGTGCACGGCAAAGCGACATCTTGCAGCAGTTCCTAATCGAAGCCGTACTGGTCTGTATTTTAGGCGGCATTTTAGGGGTACTGCTGGCCTTGGGTTTGGGCCAGTTGGTAACCAAGCTCTCCAGTGGCAACTTTCAAATGGCGTATTCCACCACTTCAATGGTCGCAGCCTTCGTCTGTTCCAGCCTGATCGGGATTGTCTTCGGTTTCTTGCCAGCACGCAATGCAGCACAACTCGACCCCGTTACCGCCCTTTCACGAGAATAAGGAGAAAAATCATGTCTCTGCCATTGTCCCGTCTTGGCTCTGCCTTGCTGCTCTCCACCAGTCTTGTGGGCTGTGCAGCTATGGTGAAATCACCCTATCAGCCACCTGACGTGGCCATTCCGAACAGTTTTCAACATGCCCAGATTGATCACAAACAGATTCACGCCGATGTCTATGCGGATCAATGGTGGACCCTATTTGGTGATGCCGGACTTAATCAGCTGGTCGAGCGGGTACTGGCACAAAACAGCAATCTGGCTGTCGCAGGGATCACGCTGAAACAGGCCCGTTTACAGGTAGAACTAGCGAGAAATGCCGAATTACCCCGGGTCAATTCCAGTGTTTCAGCTGGGCATAAAATTGACTTGAAGGGTGGCGAAGGCCGTTCTCAAGGATTGTCACTCAGTGGTGGTGTCAGCTATGAACTGGACCTGTTTGGCAAATTAGACCGGCAGACAGAAGCAGCTCGCTGGGAAGCCGCCGCCAGTGCCGAGGATCTGCAGGCTACGGCACAAAGCCTGATTGCCACCACCACCAATTTATACTGGCAACTGGGTTATCTGCATCAGCATTTAAATACTGCACAACAGAGTTTAGCCACTTCACAAAAATTGCTCGATCTGGTACGAGTGCAATACCGTGCCGGTGCCGTGTCGGGCCTGGAAATAGTGCAAGCAGAGCAAGCGCTACAGAGCCAAAAAGCCAGCCTGAGCCAGCTGCAGCAACAACTGGTCGAAACCCGTACCGCACTGGCAGTTTTGTTGCATGTGCCTGTCCAGCAGCTCAAGCTGGATGAACCACAAAAACTCAGCTTGATCCACTTGCCCGCTATCGCTGCAGGGTTACCCGCAGAAATTCTGGCACGCCGTCCGGATTTGCGTGCAGCGGAATTACGTCTGCGTAAAGCACTGGCCAACAAGGATGCGACCAAAGCCAGTTTCTATCCATCCATCAGCCTGACCGGGAATGTCGGTTCGAGCAGCACTTCATTAACCCAGCTCTTGCAGAATCCGGCACTGACCTTGGGCGCTAATCTTAGCCTGCCGTTCCTGCAATATAACGACATGCAACGTGATCTGCAGATCAGTCAGCTTGACTATGAAAAAAGCATTCTGAATTATCGTCAAACACTCTATCAAGCCTTTGCCGATGTAGAAAATGCGCTCTCTAACCGTCAGGAAGCCAGCAAACAACTGGCTTACCAAGAGCAGAACCTGGCCTTAGCAGAACGTACCGAACGTTTGACTGAAATTCGCTATAAAAACGGTGCAGTGGCACTGAAGAATCTGCTAGACGTGCAAGAAACTACTCGCAATGCCCGCATTGCCGTGGTACACGCACAGCAAAACCAGTATAAGGCGTATGTGACCTTGATGCAGGCTTTAGGTGGATCACCGATCAAATCAGCAATCTAAATTAACTGATTTAAATCTAAAGACGGGGTCAGAGCCTCCCCCTCAGGCATAAAAAAACAGCACTTAATGTGCTGTTTTTTTATGGAGACAGTGAATTATTCTTCAGTGTCCAACAATGCCTGGCTCATACCCACAGTATTGAAACCTGAGTCAACATACAGAATTTCACCGGTGATCCCTGAAGCCCATGGTGAGCACAGGAACAAGGCTGCATTACCCACTTCTTCAATGGTCACGTTACGGCGTAATGGCGCAACACGCTCGTTAGCATCCAACATCTTACGGAAAGATTTGATACCCGAAGCAGCCAAGGTACGGATTGGACCTGCAGAGATCGCATTGACACGGATACCGTCTGGACCCAAGCTAGACGCTAAATAACGTACGCCTGCTTCCAAAGATGCTTTGGCCATACCCATCACGTTGTAGTTTGGCATGACACGCTCTGAACCTTGGTAAGTCAAAGTCAACAAACAGCCTTGACGTGCTTGCAGCAATGGTTTTGCCGCACGTGCCATCGCCACGAAGCTGTAAGCACTGATGTCATGTGCAACAGTAAAACCTTCACGGTCGGTCACATCAGTGAAGTCACCATCCAAGGTATGCGCTGGCGCAAAACCAATCGAGTGAACCACGCCATCCAAACCGTCCCAGTGTTTCGCCAATTCTGCAAAAGCACCGTCGATTTCAGCATCAACTGCAACATCGCATGGGAAAACCAGTTTTGACCCAAACTGTTCAGCAAAATCATCTACGCGTTTTTTTAATTTTTCATTTGGATAGGTAAAAGCCAGTTCAGCACCTTCACGATGCAAGGCTTCTGCAATACCAAATGCGATTGATAATTTGCTAGCAATACCCGCGATTAGAAAGCGTTTACCCGCCAAGAGTCCTTGTGCCATGTGATTCTCACTTGAAATAATTTATAGGCATAATGCCAATTCTAAAGTCGTTACGTAATTGCATAATGCATCTTTTTTTCATGCAAAATAAAATCGCCGGATAAAAATACGGCGATTTACGGGAAGGAAATCAGATTTAGTCTTCAGATAACAAACCAATTAAACGCAGGAAGGAAATATACATCCAGACCAAAGTGGCCAACAAGGCAATACCACAGAGCCATTCCATATATTTGGGTGCGCGTTGTGCCGCTGCGGATTCAATCAGGTCAAAATCCAGAATCAGGTTTAAGGAGGCGATTACGGCCACAAAAGCAGCAAAGCCGATGCCCAGCCAGTTACTTTCAAAAATATACGGAATGCTCGACGCAAAAGCCAGTTGCATAACCATCTGCACCACAAACACCATACAGAGCGCCAGCGTGGCTGAAATTACGACGGATTTGAATTTTTCTGTGGCACGAATAATCTGGAATTTATATAGACCGAACATCACCAACGTGGTGACAAAAGTCGCCAACAAGGCCTGTAAAGGTGCTCCCGGATATTTGGCCTGAAATATAAAGGAAATCCCGCCCAAAAATGCACCCTCAAACAAGGCATATGGAATTGCCAAAGTCGGTGCGGTATTCGGCTTGAAGGTGGTGATCAAGGCCAGAATAAAGCCACCAATCATGCCGACCAGGGTTGCTGCATAGGCAATCGCTGCATTTTGTGTCATGGCACAATACAGAAACAGCACAACTCCAAGAAGGGCAGAAACACTGGTCAGCAACGCGGATTTACGGATCGCACCCTGTACCGTCATGGGTTGATGCACATCGGCATAGGTCTCGACCCGGGTCAAGATAGGGTTGTTACTTTGCATGATTCATCTCATTGTTATTATTTAGGATATGCTCTGATTTTATGCCAAATGATCCGAAAACTCAGCCGCAGCCTGCGTATTTTTGTAACCGTCTGTCCAGACTTTCCCAGTCTTCAGGCATAAAAAAAGAGGCTTTCACCTCTTCTCTATAACATTCAAAGACATCAGGTCTTTCGACTTAATCATTGTGCGTGATAAAGAAATACTGGCGGTAATATTTCAGCTCGGCAATCGAATCACGGATGTCATCCATGGCCAGATGCGAGGCATTTTTTTTCAGGCCACTCATAATTTCCGGACGCCAGCGTTTCGCCAGTTCTTTGACTGAAGACACATCCAGATTGCGATAATGGAAGAATTGTTCTAGTTCCGGCATGAGACGGTGCATGAAACGACGATCCTGACAGATCGAGTTGCCACACATCGGGGAAGATTTCGGATTGACCCATTTTTTCAGGAATTCTAAGGTCTGCTGCTCGGCATCCTGCGCAGTCAATTTGCTACGACGTACCCGTTCGATCAGGCCGGACTGACCATGCTGACGCGTATTCCATTCATCCATGGCATTCAGTACTCGATCAGATTGATGGATTGCCAGTACCGGTCCTTCCGCCAGAATATTTAAATGGTCATCGGTCACGATGGTGGCGATCTCGATAATTACATCATTCACGGTATCTAAACCGGTCATTTCCAGGTCAATCCAAATTAACCGTGTATCTGGGGTACTGCTCATGAAAGTACGATCTTAAAATAGCGATAAAACATCAATGGTAGCAAATTTCTTGCATCTTGGCTGTAATTCACCACCCGCTTCATGCTATTTTTGCCATCCTTCATCAGTGGTTTTTTTAGGATATGAATGGCTCTAATTCGTAAACGCCGGTTGACTGAACAGCAACAACGTCGGATTCAGAAACAGCAAAAAGATCGTCAGGAAGAGATTGATACTTCCAATGACCTCGAAGGCTTGGTGGTACAGCATTATGGCCGCCAATTAGAGGTACAAGCCCTATCCATTCCTGATCCACATCCTGAAAAACCGACTGTACAATCGGGAGAACCGGAACCCTTCTGGAAACCGGTGGAACTGGGCAGTGTCTGGCGCTGTCATACTCGGACCAACCTGGATCTGCTGGTCACCGGTGACCGGGTCAAATGGCAGGCCGATCCCAATACCGGACTCGGCATTATTAGCGCCATTCATCCGCGCCGCTCCTTGCTGACCCGCCCGGACCGTTATCATAAAGTAAAACCTGTTGCAGCCAACATCAGCCTGATTGTGGTGGTGTTTGCACCTTTGCCTGAACCTGCGCCAACGTTGATTGACCGTTATCTGGTGGCCTGTGCCGATGCCGATATTCCTGCACTACTGGTGCTGAATAAGTCAGACTTACTCACCGAAAATGACCCAATTCTGGATTTACTGCAAGAATATCGTCAGCTCGGTTATGAAGTGATGCAGTGCCAGTCCAACGGGGATTTATCAGCTTTGGCTGCACGTCTGGATGGGGAAACCGTGGCTTTTGTCGGCCAGTCTGGCGTGGGCAAAAGCTCACTAATCAATAATATCGTGCCGGATGCCGCGCAAAAAACCAATATCATTTCCGAAAACTCGGCCTTAGGCCAGCACACCACGACTTCGACCCGTCTGATCGGGTTTGGTGAAAATGGCGCACTGATTGATTCACCGGGAATTCGTGAATTCGGTTTGTGGCACCTGACGCTGGATAAAGTCCGTCACGGCTTCCCTGAAATTGCCAATCTGCTGGGGCATTGCCAGTTCAGAAACTGTACGCACAAGCATGAAAAACAGTGTGCCCTGCGCCTAGCCGCCGAACAGGGTGAAATTCTGCCACGCCGTCTGGACAGCTATTTGCGCCTGATCGATGAAATTACCGAGGCCCAGCAAAAAAATTAATTTTGTTTTGTCAATGAAGCTTGAAGCGGCGATTTTGATCGCCATGTATATCAGCTATACTTGAGATCAATTTTTGATGGTAATTAGGTGACTTGTGGAACGTTGGTTGGAGTTTATGGGGAATCACCCCTTCTTGTTTGGAACTTTAGGGGTATTAATCGTCCTGTTCTTCATCTTTGAAGGACAACGTAATGGTCGCAAGATCTCACCACAATCCCTCGGTATTTTAGTCAAAGCCAAAAATGCCATTCTGGTCGATTTACGTGATGCCAAAGATTTCCGTGAAGGTCATATCAGCGGCAGCCGTAACATTCCTTACAGCCAGATCGCCGCACATGCGGATGAGCTCAAGGCAGCAGAACGCCCGTTGGTATTTATCTGCAATCTGGGTCAGGTAGCAGGCAGTGCCTTGCAGCAGGTCGGTCATACCGACAGCTATCGTCTCGATGGCGGCATTAGCAACTGGAAAGCCCAGGGCTTACCTTTAGTCAAAAGCAAAACCAAAGCTTAAGGAGATTTCTCATGGCTGCTGAAGTGACCGTTTATTCCACCACTGTCTGCCCTTACTGTGTTCGTGCCAAACAGCTGCTTGAACGCAAAGGCGTGGCGTATAAAGAAATTAACTTATCCAACGAAGCACCGGAAGTGCGTGTCGAACTGATGCAACGCACCAACCATCGCACTGTGCCACAGATTTTTATTAACCAGCAGTTTATTGGCGGTTTTGACCAACTTTACGCACTAGAACGTGAAGGCAAACTCGACGATTTACTGGCTTAACACGCTTCATACCTTAAGGATTCATACATGAGTGAAGAACAACAAGCCCAGCCACAATTGGCATTAGAGCGTATTTATTGCAAAGACATTTCTTTTGAAGTTCCAGGGGCACAGGTTTTTACCAAAGAATGGCAGCCAGAACTGAACATCAACCTGTCTTCATCTGCTGAAAAAGTAGATCCGAACCACTTTGAAGTGGCGTTGAAAGTCGTGGTTGAAGCACAAAATGCTGGTGAAACTGCATTTATCGTGGACGTGACTCAAGCCGGTATTTTCCTGGTGGACAACGTGGAAGAAGAACGTCTCCCTTACATTTTAGGCGCTTACTGCCCAAACATCCTGTTCCCGTTTTTACGTGAAGCAGTGAATGATTTGGTCACCAAAGGCAGCTTCCCGCAATTACTGTTGACCCCAATCAACTTTGATGCTGAATTTGAAGCCAACATGCTACGTGCTCAAGCCGCTGCTGAAAGCCAGGCTTAATTGAAGCCAACAAAAAAGACCGCTTTTGCGGTCTTTTTTGTTTTAGCCCAGAAAGATCTTAAAACTCATCATCCTGCTCGGCTGGTACCGTATGAGATAAGGCATCATGTATGGCTTCGACCAGTTGCTGCGCAATTTCCTGCTTGGAGGCTTTTTCCAGATCGCGCTTCTCCAACTGATAATGCTCGGCAAAAAATACCATCATCGCATTTTCATCCGAGGCAAAACCAATATCGGCACGCGATACATCATTGCAGGCAATCATATCCAGCTTTTTCGCCACCAGTTTACCGGCTGCATATTGTTCTACCTTCTGGGTTTCTGCCGCGAATCCGACCATAAATGGACGTTTCGCCTGCTGCGCAATGGTCGCCACAATATCCGGATTTTTTACCAATGAGATATTCAATTCATCACCGGCTTTTTTAATTTTGTGCTGTGCCACTTCTGCGACGCGATAATCCGCCACGGCCGCTGTTGCGATAAAAATGTCACAGCCTTCTTCCAGGAGCTGCAAACTGCGGTCCAGCATCTGCATGGCCGAAGATACATTAATACGGTGTACGCCATTCGGTGTATCCAGACTGACTGGTCCAGCAATCAGGGTCACTTTGGCTCCGGCTGCATAACAGGCGGCTGCCAAGGCAAAGCCCATTTTCCCGGTGCTATGATTGGAGATATAACGCACTGGATCCATCGCTTCACGGGTCGGTCCTGCAGTAATGACCACACGTTTCCCGGCCAGCAAACCAAATTTTTCCGCAATCGCGCGTTGCGCCTGATGAAAATATTGGGTCACCTGACGCGCCAGATCTTCAGGTTCAGGCATACGGCCCAAACCGACATCACCACAGGCTTGTGAACCGGCGTCCGGCATAATCACATGCACGCCATCTTCAATTAATGTTTGCAAATTACGTTGTGTGGCTTTGGCTGCCCACATTTGCTGATTCATAGCCGGTGCCACCCACACCGGGGCTTTGGTCGCCAGATATAGCGTACTGAGTAAATCGTCCGCCAGTCCTTGGGCAAATTTGGCCAAAGTATCGCAGGTTGCCGGTGCCACCAGTATCAGATCAGCCCAACGTGCCAGTTCAATATGCCCCATCCCGGCTTCTGCTTCCGTATCTAGCAGCTCAGTATGCACCGGATTTCCTGACAACGCCTGAAACGTCAGCGGCGTAATAAATGCCTGTGCACCATGGGTCATCACCACCCGAACATTAAAACCATAATCTTTCAGACGGCGCACCAAAATGGCACTCTTATAGGCGGCAATTCCCCCTGTAACAGCTAAAATAATATTTTTATGAGGAATTACACTTAAATCAAAGCTCACGAACAGGCTACCTTTCTGTTGCAGTGGCGCCAACAATAGCATTAAATAATGGCAGACCCAAGTAATGCCCACATCAATTTGGGCCTGAGAAAACAATAAATAGAATTTGAAAAAGAACTTAAAATGAACCAATCCATCAAGCACTGGCCCGTACAAGAACGCCCGCGTGAACGTCTGCTCAATCAGGGGCCGGAAAGCCTCTCCGATGCCGAACTCTTGGCCATCTTCCTGCGTTCCGGTTCACAACAACATTCTGCCGTCGAACTGGCGCGACTCATGCTGCAACATTTTGGCAGTCTGAATCCGATTCTGGATGCATCTCTTGAAAATCTCAGTCAATTTCACGGGATCGGCAGCAGTAAATATTCCCAGTTGATGGCAGTCAAAGAACTGGGCCGACGTTATTTACGCAATCACTTTCAGCAGGTACGTCCTGAACTGAACCACTCCCAGCTGGTGCTGGATTATTTACGTTATGAGCTGTTAGGCGAAAGCCAGGAAGTTTTTGCCGTACTGTGTCTGGATGCCGAATTGCGCAAACTGCATTTCAAAAAATTATTCTACGGTTCACTCAATAGCTGTTCCATTTCGATCAATCAATTACTGCGTTATGCCATTGCCCAACAGGCCAGCCAGATTGTGATTGCACATAATCATCCGCAGGGCCGTGTACAACCTTCTACTGAAGATCTGCAATTGACCCGGCACATCCAGCAGGCTTGCGCCATGGTGGAAATTCGCCTGCTGGACCATTGTATTATCGCGGCAGACGGCAATTTTTCCTTTGCAGAACAACAACTACTCAAATCCATGTAAAGTTGTTCACATGATTATTGACAAAGTCTAAACAAGGGGTAAAGATCAGGAAAAAATTAGTGATGATTCAAATAATATGATCGTTCGTGACCAACCCAGCACACTGAAGGTACTCCTGTCCTGGCGAGGCACCATTTTACCGAAAATTCTCCCTTCCCTCGGTTTTGTCGTATTGATCTCCACCATTATTGGCGGACTGACTCATCTGGAAGTGTTACACGTCCCGGAAGTACCTTTGGCGGGTTTTACCTTAATTGGAGTAGTACTGTCTATTTTTCTCGGCTTTCGCAATAGTGCCTGTTATGACCGCTGGTGGGAAGCACGTAAACTGTGGGGCAGCCTGATCGCCAATGCACGTCATTTTGACCGTGATTGCCGGGTTCTGACCCAGGCACGGCGTGAACGGGTCATCCAGCATGTGATTGTGTTTGCCAATGTGCTACGCGACCGCTTGCGTCAGCAAACCGCGCATCCCACAGAATTGACCCAGACCAGCGGACTCAGCCCGCAAGCCTTGATGCAACTCTACCAGCACCACAATGCCCCACAATACACTCTGAGCCTGATTCAGTGGGAACTGCTACAAGCGCTGAAAGAAGGTGAAATTTCCGACATTATTTATACCCAGATGAACCAGCATGTTGCAGAGCTGAGTATGGTGCAAACCGGCTGTGACCGGATTGCTACCACTCCTTTACCTTTCGCCTATTCGGTTTTGCTCAACCGCACCGTATATTTTTTCTGTTTTATGCTGCCGTTCAGTCTGGGGTCTACCTTGGGTCTGGTCACGCCGCTTCTGGTCGGACTGTTGGCTTATACTTTTCTAGGCCTCGACGCACTGAGCAATGAAATTGAAGAACCTTTTGGCACACAAAGTAATGACCTCCCCCTTGATGCCATGGTGCGGATGATCGAAATTGACTTACTCGGCAGCTTAGGGAAACCCACACCACCACCGATTCAAGCGCAGGATCACAATCTACTTTAAAAAGCATTTCAAATACCCGGCTTTAACGAAAATCCTGCCAGATCCCGTATTGTTCACTGTTCACTTTGGGAATATGCCCCAACTTAATCCAGGGCATATTTTCGCCATGAAAATCACTGCCCACCGATACTTTAAGATCATGTTGTGCAATCATCCGGTCAATCATCTGCCGGGTGGAAAGTGGATCAATGCCGGGTGGCAGCTCCACGGCATCACCGCCAGATTGGGCAAACAGCTCAATCAGATAGCGCGTATTGGTAGCAGACAGGTCATAACGGGTCGGATGCGCCAGCACGGCAAATCCCCGACTTTGCTGGATCACTGCAACAGTTTCTGGCAAGCTCAATCCTTCAAATTTAACAAAGGCTTTTTTGCCCTCTTTCAGGAAACGGTCAAAAGCCTGCTGGGCACGACTGACAATTTTCTGCTGCACCAAAACCTTGGCAATATGGGTTCGGGTAATCCGGTCCGGCTGAAAATCGGCCAGTGCCAGCACATCGTCATAAATCTGCCGGCCAATCAACGGTTGTAATAGACTGCAAATCTGCTTGGCACGTAGGGCACGAATCTGTTTCTGCTTGGCCAACGCCTCATAGAGCGGTTCTGGCTGCTGCATGTTCAGCGCGACAATATGCACCCCATAACTTCTTTTGGTGGCTGGTCGTGCCCATTGACTGGAAATTTCCACGCCGGAAATAATCTGTACAGGCTGGGATTGTGCCGCCTGCTCCGCCAGCACAATGCCATCCATCGTGTCATGGTCGGTCAGCGCCAAGGTATGAATGCCATGCGCAAGCGCAGATTCGACCAGTGCTGCTGGAGACAAAGTTCCATCAGAAATATTACTGTGTGTATGTAAATCTACGCCTTGCATCTCTTATACTATGCCATTCACTTGAACAGATCAGATACTCTAACATGAAAGCACTTTTTGACTTTGTGCCCCTCATAATTTTCTTCTATTTATATAAAACCGTTGATCCCACTGACACCCAGCATCCCCTGTTAAAACTGATCGGATCAGCCGGCGGTGCCGATAATAATCATATTCTGGTGGCCACAACGGGTCTGATCATTTCCATGCTGGTGGTGTATGGTGTTTTATTTGTCATGCAAAAATTCCGTCTGGACAAACAGCAATGGCTGGTGCTGTTTATGACGGTAATTTTTGGTGGCATTACCCTGATGTTAAGTGATGATTTTTATATCCGCCTGAAAGCTGCATTACTCAATCTGGCATTTGCCGCTGTATTCCTGTTATCTCCACGTTTTAGTAAAGAGCGTAAGCCACTGATTCAGCGTTTATTCGGTCCAATTCTCAACCTGACAGCCAAAGGCTGGATCAACCTGAATTTTGCCTGGGCCGGCATGTTTGTGGTGATGTCCTGCCTGCATGTATTCTTTGCCTTTTTATTTATGGGCGGAAAATATTGGGGAGAATTTACCGCTTTTGGTGACATGATTGTGATGTTTTCTTTTATCATTATCCAGTTCATCGTGTTGCGTAAACATTTTAAGTCGACCGAAGAATAATTTTCCGATTTTCAAGAGAATCTGATCGTATGCCTTTATTTGTAGTGAGCTGTACCGACAACGAAGGGACAGTGGAAAAACGTCTGGCCATCCGCCCGCAACACATCGAACGCTTGCAGAAACTGGATGACGAAGGTCGCCTGATTGTGGCTGGCGCTATGCCGAAAGATCCAAACAATCCACAGGCTGGTTTTTACGGCAGCACCATTATTGTTGATTTTGATAGCCGTGAAGCACTTGATGCCTGGTTACAGGATGAACCGTTCCTCAAAGAAGGCGTTTATGCTCACATTGACGTTAAGCCTTTCAACAAAGCATTTCCAAAAGGATAATCTCATGCGGGTTGTGGTCATAAACTTCCTCGGTTTGACTCTTTTCTGTTCTTCCGTCTGGGCGGTAGAAGCACCTTCTCCAGCCAATGCGCCCACGCAAGCGACGACCGCAGCTACGCCTGCTGCAACTCCGGCGACTGCACCCCCGAAACCGGCCATCCTGCCTGCTACGGTACCTACAGCCAACCCGAATGGCCAGCCGCAAGAAGCCCAGCCTCTGACAGCTGAGCAAATCGCGCGCAACAAGGCCTTGCAGGATGCTAAAATCAAAGCACTGGTCAAAGATCAGTCCACCCGTTTGCAGCAGCTGGAAAAGGCCAATTTAGCCGCCTTGGCACAAAATCAGGAATTGCAACTAAAAAGCGATAATCTCGGCGTACAGGTCCAAGTCTTGCAAAGTGAACGTAGCGCACAAATGTTTCTGTATGGAGCGGCTACACTTGCCATTGGCGTATTGTTAGGCTTCCTGATTGCCAGCTATGTTTACACCAAACGTCGTCGTCAGTGGTAAGTCATAGCTTCTGTTTTTCCCATTTTTTAATGTCTTAAAAAGGTACTGAGCCTTGTCTAATGCAATTCAAACGGCCGATCTGGAATGGCAGCAGGTCGATGGCATTGATGTGCCGGTGTCCAAACAGTTTGGTGATGTGTATTTTTCCAAAGACAATGGCTTGCTGGAAACCCGGCATGTATTTTTAAACGGCAATGATTTGCCGCAACGTCTGGCTGCACTCCACGATTATCAGTATTTTTGTGTCGGAGAAACCGGTTTTGGTACCGGATTAAATATTCTGGCCTTATGGCAACTCTGGCAACAGGCCCGTCCGGACAATCACAGCCATTTACATGCCATCAGCGTGGAAAAATTCCCGCTGAGCAAAGCTGATCTGATCCGTGCTTTAAATGCCTGGCCGGAACTGGCACCACTGGCTGAACAACTGATTGCACAATATCCTTTGCCGATCCCAGGCTGTCACCGACTGTCTTTTCCACAAGAACGCTTTAGTCTGGATTTATGGTTAGGGGATGCACATGACGTTTTCCCCACAATGGTCAAAACACATAGCGTGAATGCCTGGTTCCTCGATGGCTTTGCCCCCTCCTGTAACCCGGATATGTGGGCAGAACAGGTGCTCAACCATATTGTACGCCTGTCAGACTATGGCACCACGTTTGCCTCCTTTAGTGTGGCTGGTGTATTAAAACGTGGCTTGACTGCACATGGGATTCAGATTTCCCGTCCGCGTGGCTTTGGCCATAAACGTGAAATGCTTAAAGCGATCTGGACTTCACCTGAAAATCCGCAAGATGATGAGCATTCAAATAACACCGTAGCAATCACAGAAAAAAAAACTCAGCTGAACGGAAGTAAAGCAAAAACCATCGCGATCGTTGGTGCCGGAATTGCCGGATTAAGTACCGCTTGGGCACTGGCACAGCGTGGGCATCAGATCAAACTTTATGACCAAACAGCCCCCTTGGCCGGTGCTTCGGGCAATCCGCTGGCACTGCTCAATCCCAAGCTGAGCCCAATTAAACAAAGCCATGAACACCTGATGACGGTATGCTGGCAGTATGCGCTACGGCATTACGCCCAGTTTAATGCATTTCGCCCGCTACAGATTGATCAACTGGCCCTAAAGAAAACCGATGAATTATTAGCGCTGGCTAAACAATATCCTACAGATCTATTGCATGCACAGAATGCGACAGAGAGTGCCTTAACCACACTATATCCAAGCCTGCACCTTACCCAGGCCGGTGCGGTCTCTCCGCATCAGTTATGTGACCAGATTTTGCAACATCCATTGATTCAGTTTGAAGTGGCTCATATTCAAAAGCTGGTACAAAAAGAACAACAGGTCCAGCTCTACAATACACGGGAAGATGTTTTGGCCCAAGTAGATCATGTGGTGGTCTGTTGTGCGCGGCAAAGTGCTGAATTATTTGCCGAGTATCCGCCACTTAAACCGATTCGAGGTCAGGTCAGCTGGGCCAATAATGCTGAATATGCCCTACCTTTGAATCAAGCCTTTAGTTATGGCGGTTATTGCATGCAGCTCGATCCCCAACAATTGATTTTGGGTGCTTCTTTTTATCCGCAACGTGAAGATAGTGACATACTGCCAGAAGACCATCAGCATAACGCGAATTTAATCACTGACGTATTTCCAGAATATGCGGCTCATCTACCGGCAGTGACAGAATGGCAAGGTCGTGCATCTGTCCGCGCACAAAGTCCGGACTATTTTCCCCTCTTGGGTCAACTGGATGAGAATTCTGAAATTTATACTTTTTCAGGCTTAGGCTCTAAAGGTTTCCTGTTTGCTCCGCTGTGCAGTGAAATTATCGCGGCTCTTATTTTGGGAGAAGCCTGTCCTGTACCAGTGAGATTATTACAGCGTCTGCATCCGCAGCGTTTCCAAAAAAAGATGCGAGCGAAAAAACCGTATTTTCAACCGGGGAGTGCGGACCCGCATTAAATTCAGTTTTTTACTCTATTTTCCGAACCTAAAAAAAGCGCCCAAAGGCGCTTTTTTTCAATTTTGCTCTAATGGCAAACCTGCATCACGTACCGCGCGGGTTCCCCCCACCAGAATCACGTATTCACGTTTACTATCAAACGCCTCTAACTTCTCTGCTGCACGTAGCGCCTTACTACCGCCCCCACACAGCATATAAATCGGTTGATCCGCTGCCACTTGAGTTAAACTGTCCGCGGTTAAATCATTAATGGGTTGATTGACCGCACCTTTCACATGACCCTCTGCATACGCATTTGAATCACGGACATCCCAGATAATTGCTCCTTCTGGGAACTCAAATGTTGTAATTTCTTGTTTACGGATCATTGCGCACACTCCTTTGATGTAAACAACACTTGGCAAATGAAGAAAACATCCCTAGCATCTCAAATATTCTTTCCCTTTGTAAAGGTCTAAACCATGCCATCTTTTGATATTGTGTCTGAACTTGAATTATTTGAAGTCAATCACGCTGTACAAAACACGCAAAAAGAAATAGCAACCCGTTTTGACTTCCGGGGCCAAGACGTTTCAATTGAACTCAATGAGAAGGCTAAGGAAATTAAAATTTCGACGGAAAGTGACTTCCAGTGTGAACAAGTCTACACCATGCTTGAAAACCATTTCTATAAGCGTAAGATCGATGTTCAGGCACTTGATCCGCAAAAAGCCACTGCATCGGGCAAAAATGTAGTTCAGGTGATCAAACTCAAAGATGGTCTGGATTCGGACAGCGCGAAAAAAATTAATAAAGCCATTAAAGAAAGTGGGATTAAAGCGCAGTCTTCTATTCAGGGCGACAAGATCCGCGTGACCGATAAAAAACGCGATACCTTGCAGCAAGTGATGGCGTTCTTAAAAGAACAGCAATTTGGCTTGCCATTGCAGTTTAACAACTTCAAAGACTGATCAGCACAACAGTCTGCATAACCCTTTATCCTGATGACCTCCGTGATGTTTTCTGAAAAATCGTCAATGAAGGTGTCTTGTAACAGCTGAGCCATCAAGCGACTTAGCGTATAAAAAAGCCCTCTGGCCATTCAACCAGAGGGCTTTTTTATTATACGGCCGTCTTAAACATGCTGTGCGTCTAAAAATTTCTGTTTTACTTCTTCCGGAATGATTCGTTTATTACCATTTACATCCACGGCCACAAAGGTAAACACACCCTCAGTGACACGTTTGGCCTCACGTGAAGAATCGTGGCTATCCCACACCTCGATCTGCATCTGAATTGAGGTATTGCCCACTTTCAGGATTTTAGTATAACAGCTGATGACATCACCGACTTTCACCGGCACCAAAAAAGTCATCTGGTTAATCGAAATGGTCGCACAGCGGCCCTTACTAAAACGTTCGGCGTGAATCGCACCTGCCAAGTCCATTTGTGAAACAATCCAGCCACCAAAGACATCTCCACTCCAGTTGGTATCGGCCGGCATTGCAATGGTTTGAAGGGAAAGTGTTCCCTCCGGTTTTATATAAGAATCTGACACATTAACTCCGAGCATGGGCATTCAGTTGCTGATCTAACCATTGTTGTAACTCGTTAGATCGAAGTGCGCCGCTCATTCTAGCAATTTCAGTGGTCTTGTTCATCAACACTAAAGTGGGAATGCTTCGCACGTTAAAGGCAGCACTGAGTCGCGGAGATTCTTCCGTATTGATTTTGGCAAAGATCACTCGTGGATTCTGTTTTGCGACTTGTGCGAAATGCGGCGCCATCATTTTACATGGTCCACACCATTCCGCCCATAAATCGATCAAAATAGGTAAGTCACTGTTGGAAATAAAATTGCTAAAGTTTTGTTCATTCAGGTCAATCGGAGCCAACGGCAACAAGGCAGCATGACATTGTCCACAAGCTGGACCTGCATTGAGTTTATCTTCCGGTACACGGTTTTTAGCCCCGCACTGAGGACAGACGATAATCATTTAGCTTACTCCAATATGTTGATGTAAAAATTCTAATTGGGTCGCAACGGCTTTTTCAAAGTCTTGACCGTGATAAATATCAAAATGCTGCAGATCCCACTCATGATACTGCACAAAAGGCGCAATATTGGTTGCCGCTTCACGGCTGGCTTCTATCGGCGTCAGACGGTCCTGTTTGGCCGCCATAAATAGCACTGGAATATTAATTTTACGTACGTCCTGAATTGGCCGGTAACGCAGCAAATGGAAAAGCACCCGTGCAGGCACTTCCCCGCTCCAGTAATAATCCGGATTTACAATGGAAAGATACCCGCGATAGATCTCTGCAGTCGGCAAAATACATAAGCCAGAGGGATCGACAATCGCTAAAGTTTTGGGCTTGAGTCCGACCTTACTGCCCATATAATCCTGACTCGACAGTTTTAGCGCCTTGGGCAAATATTGCAAAGGATAAGTTTTGGCACTGGCCGCGCCATCAACAAAAGGGACCTGTACCATCACCGCTTGAATATTATTCAGCTCTGCAGCCAGACTGAGTACATAGCCCCCACTGAGCGCTGTTCCCCATAACACAATCCGATGCGTATCCACAGACTTACGTTGTGAAACATGCTGAATCATGGTTTTCCAGTCTTCCAGCTGCGCTTTTAACGACACCAGTTCACGTGGACGACCCGTACTCCCTCCCCAATAACGATAATCAAACAGCACCACGGCATAACCGGCTTGGGCGAATTTCTGTGCATATTGCACCAGCTTAAAGTGACGCAAGGCAGCAAAGCCATGTGCCATGAGAATCACTGCAGGTTTTTCCACGGTGTGGGGACGATAAAAATCGGCTGCAATCACGTCTTCGCCGCTTTTGACATACAGCGGTTCTACTGTATAGGCGTACATACACGCTCCAGTACGTTATATTTTGTAGGTATTTTCTTGTAAATATTCTGGACACTTAAACTCAAGATCACGCTTAATGCTATCATACAGCATAAAATAATGGACACTTTTTGGAGTGACGAAATGAGTGAGAATGTCGGCTTCGCAGGTCAGATTGGTCCTGAACACGTAGCACAAGTGGTCGAGAAAGGTTTTAAATCGATCATCAATAACCGCCCGGATATGGAAGGCGGCCCTGAACAGCCAACCAGCGCACAGATTGAGGAAGTAGCTCGTCAAGCTGGTTTGGACTATGTGTATCAGCCGGTTGTCGCAGGTCAAATCAGCGAAGTGGATGTTCGTACATTCGCCAATCACTATAACGAATTGCCAAAGCCAATCTTGATGTTCTGCCGTACTGGCAACCGCTCGAACAATTTGTATCAATTGGCCAAGCAAATGGATCTATTGGATGATTAATCCAATTCTGTGAGGTAAAGCCCGAACTATTTCGGGCTTTTTTATGGGCTCAACAGACAAAGTAAATGCCACGGCTCCAGTAGATCAATTGCAAAATTCCTATAAAAAAGGAAAGTTTTTTCAATTAAGCTGTCTCTTATTGAATGAATGATTTCGGCTAATGATGAAAAAATTCTTACTGCTCTGTTTGATGGTAACCTTCTTTACCGCTTGCTCTTCTTTACACATACGCCCCACAGCCAGCGTAACTGTTGGCACAAGTCTCTAGTACAGTACAAAGATGAGTTGTTAAAAATCTCACATCGCTAATGTAATGATTTGCAAGAAATCCATCACTGTTAGAAATTTTCTTTTATAGTTCAATAAACATGATTTTTTCAAAATAGAAACTATGTACGACATTATTATTATCGGGGCAGGCACTGCAGGCATTTCTGCCTATCAAGAAGCCATTAAACACAGCCAAAATATTTTAATCATCAATGATGGGCCTTGGGATACCACCTGTGCGCGTGTGGGCTGTATGCCCAGCAAAGTGCTGATCTCGGCTGCGAACCGGATGCATGATATTCAACATGCCGAACAGGTGGCGCTGCAAGTTAATGCTTCGATTGATACCACACAAGTCATGCCATATGTCCGGGCATTACGTAATCGCTTTACTGCTGCAACATTGAAAGATGTCGCACGCTGGCCGGCTGAACATAAAATTTCAGGAAAGGCCCATTTTATCAATGCCAATACCATTGAAGTGAATGGTCAACAATACCAAGCCAAACACTTTATTCTTGCGGTTGGTTCCAAGCCTGCGGTACAGCAGGAATGGCGAGAAAATCTTGGCGATCGCCTGATTACCTCCGACGAGATTTTTGAGTTACCCCAATTGCCTCGTACTTTAGCGGTGATTGGCAGTGGCATAATCGCGATTGAACTGGCCCAGGCCATGCAGCGTTTAGGGGTTAAGACCAGCATTTTTGCCCGCAGTCAGAAGGTTGGAATCTTGTCCAGCCCTGCCCTGCAAACCCTTGCTCAAAATCAGCTGAGTCAGGAATTAACCATTTTGTTTGAAACCCTGCCCGACAAGATGCAGCGACTCCATGATCAGGTGCAGATTGAATATACGAGACATCAGCAAACCGAAACAATAGATGTGGATTATGTCTTGGTTACAACCGGACGCCAGAGTCTTTTGCCTTCGCTACAACTGGAAAATATCGAGCCAAGTTTTAAGGATTTAAAATCAATTCCAATAGATCCAAAAACCAAACAACTGGCTGATTATCCTATTTTTATTGTCGGTGATGCACACAGCACAACCCCGGTTCAGCATGAGGCAGCACATGAAGGAAAACAGGCTGTGCACAACTGCCTGAGTTATCCACAAATCCGCTCCGTTAAGACCCTGACGCCTTTAGCGATTGTGTTTAGTGAACCAGAAATGGCAATTGCTGGACAATCCTATCAACAACTACAAAAAGAACAACGCCAATTTGTCACCGGTACAGCCTCTTATGAAAAACAAGGACGTGCCTTGATACTCGGTCAAAATATCGGGGCAATTGAAATCTATGTCGATACGCAAAGTCGGAAAATCTTAGGGGCTGAACTTTTTACCGTGGAAAGTGAACATTTAGCTCATCTATTGGCCTGGATGATTGATGAACAGCTCACGATAGATGAACTTCTCAGTAAGCCTTTTTATCATCCGACATTAGAAGAAGGCTTACGTAGTGCATTAAAACATGCGCGTAGACAGTTAGCAGATTAAGCCTCTATTTGCTGTTCATCGCGTAAAATTTTCGCGACGCGCTCGGTGTGGTCCACTACATGCTCCAGCCAGCGCTGAGCAGCCAACTGATTGAGTGTCTGTGCTGCAGACACCTGTATATGGGCAGATTGCTCGATCACTTTATGCCGTGCCAGTGCCTGCTGCTCACGCATCCATAAACTAGTTTCAGTCAATTCCTCCGCCAGTTCAAGAGGTAATTTTTCTGAAGGATCAAGTATCAGATAAGGAATATTTTTTTCCAGCACCGCGGCAAAATGTAAAACCAAGGCATTCAGTGCTGGCTGTGTTTTCAAGGTTTCCACATTGGCTGCAGTCTGTAAATCACCATGCAATATTCGAGCATAAACCATCAAACGTAACAGAGAAATCAGTCGCTGCTGATCGGCTTTGGACTGGGGAACCGGCATGTTTTCCAGATATTGCGCCACTTTTTGCAAAATGGTGCCCAATTCCTGAGTATGAATCATCGAAGCAATAATTTCCCCCCGGAAACACCGTACCAATAAAGTATAAATATCGGCCAAGGTTTTCCGCACAACACTTTCTGCCGCAGCAATCGCCAGTGCAGGTACCTGCAACAATGAATTATCCAGATAGCGTGTACTCAATACCTCTGTTTCAGGAATCAAATATACAATCAAGCGTTCAAATTGCTGGATCAACGGGATAAAAATCAAGGCGCCTAACAGACTAAATGCCGTATGAAATGCAGCGACGACCACCACGTGATCCTGTTGTGCCAAAAAAGGAACTGATTGAGTGAGCCACATGAATCCAGGTAACAGCAGAAAAAAAGCAAAAATCGCGGTGACAACATTAAAAATCACATGCACAGCAGCCGTACGCTTGGCACTGGCGGTTGCACCTATCGCAGCCAGCACAGCGGTCGCGACGGTTCCAATATTTTGACCGATCACCAACGCCAATGCCTGTTGTAAATCAATCGTTTGTGTCGAAAGAGCGGCTAATGTTGCGGTCACTGCCGCACTGGAAGACTGCAGTAAAATGGTCATAACCAGCCCAATCAGCACCAGCATCAGGCGCGTCAGTAAGGTATCATTTGACCAAGTCGAAAGATTGACATGCTCGGCAACACCGGCCATCGCAGTCTGCAAAACATCAATACCAAAAAAAATCAGGCCAAAACCCGCTAAAGCCACACCGGTGAAGGCCAAACGATCTTGCCCAAGCAGCTTCATCAGGGAACCTATACCAATCAGCGGCAAAGCAAAACTGGCAATCGACACTTTTAAGCCCAGAAAAGCCACAATCCAACCGGTACTGGTGGTTCCGATATTGGCACCAATAATTACACCAATCGCATGGCTAAAACTCAGCACGCCGGCACTGACAAAACCAATCGTCGCTAAAGTCGTGGCGGTAGAAGATTGCACCAGTAAGGTTAGGCCAATTCCTGAAAACATCGCTTTCAGAGGGGAACCGGTAAAACGGATCAGCCACAGACGCAAGGTTTCCCCTGCAATCGCTTTCAGGCTATCCGTCATCAAGGACATTCCCAAGAGAAATAAGCCAATACCGCCAATCAGCTGTGCAATAACTTCAATCAATACTCATCCCTGCTCATGATCTAGCAATTGTCATAAAAGCATAACATTGAAACTTGCTCAGAAAATCAAAACACAAAAATTTTGTCGGTATGGATCGTAGACTTCAGGCTGAACCAGATGAATCGACCCTCAGTTCGTCTAGTTTCGATTCATTCTAAAATTAAACACAAAAAGATAAGACTTAAGGGAAGCACAAATCGGCATAGCAAAAACCAAAACACTGACTTTGGCTTAGAAAGATTTTTTATGGTGATAAAAAAGCCCTCATGAACATGAAGACTTTTTTAAAGAAAGATTCCGAATTATGCTGTTTCTAACTTTGCTGCAGCCGGTGCTGTCGTATCAATTTTATCAGACTGCTGATCATGACAAATTAATGCTACGGCAATCGCAGTGATCAACACCGGAATACCCACCGCAATAAAGTTGACATACGCTGGTAAACTCATCCCCAGTAAGGCACCGATCAGAATCGGCCCCACAATTGCTCCCATACGACCGATCGCAGAGGCCCAACCAATACCAGTTGAACGCACGGCCAATGGGTAGAACTGTGCAACATAACTATACAACAACATTTGCGAACCAATCGATGCAGCACCGGCAAAAAACACTAGGATGTATAACAAGAACTTAGAAGATTGTAACCCCATCAAGCTCATTACAATTGCTCCCATGATTCCGAGGCACATCAGAACCGGCTTTAAGTGGAAACGGTCAGCCAAAATACCACCACCGACGATCCCTATAACGGCACCGATATTCATAGCCATCATGAACATTAAACTATTGTCCATTGAATAACCCGCAGCCATCATCAGTTTTGGCAACCAGCTGCTGAGTGCATACATAGTCAATAGACAAGTGAAGAATGCTAGCCAGAACAAAAGTGTATTGGTGGCACGACCGCGTTTAAATAGACTGACTACACTCGCTGACTCAGGGACATCCACCTTGTGCAACTCGAATGTCGTTGTTTCATGGACCGCCACAGCTGGTGCTAAACGACGCACAATCTTGCGTGCTTCAATTTGTCTATTTTGCTGAACAATAAAAGTTAAAGATTCCGGTAAAAATTTCCAGATCACGGGTAATAAAAACAACGGAATACCGGCAATCCAGAACATAATTTGCCAGCCAAAAGTTGGGGTAAACCAGGAACCCAATAAAGCAGCCATAACACCACCCACTGCATAACCACTAAACATGGTGGTCACCAAGGTACTGCGCATGGTCTTTGGTGCATATTCAGAGGTCAAGGCAACCAGGTTAGGCATTACCCCACCAATCCCTAAGCCCGCCAAAAAACGTAAAATTGCGAATTCTGTCGGGTTGGAAGCAAAACCACCCGCAAAGGTTAGCCCACTGAACAGCACGATACAGATCATAATGACTTTTTTACGGCCAATTTTATCGGCCAGAGATCCAAAGGTCATCGCACCGAACATCATACCCGCCAAGGCTGTACTGGCCAGCATACCCGCTTGTACAGCACTCAACCCCCAATCTTCCATTAAGAGCGGTAAAACCACGCCATTAATGGCCAAGTCATAGCCATCAAATAAAATGATCAGCAGACACCATGCCACGACTTTAAAATGAAAAGGTCCAAATCTTGCGTGATCAATGACGTTATTCGCATTCACTGCTTGATGTGCCATTCCTCACCTCCTGTGGGTTGTGTTTCAATGAACCGTGATCGCCAGCTATAAAATGAAGCTTATTTAGCACTTCAAATTACTTTTTAGCCTCTCGGTAGATAGAGCAACTTTCACACAAAACAGCGAGGTTTAAAATTCAACATTAGTCTAAAAACCCTTTATTTATTATGTATTTATTTTTATTTTAACAACTCAAAACATTCTAATTTATCTTTTCATTTTCCCAAAGAAAAACCCCCCTCAGGTTTTTCTGAGGGGGGTTTAGAATAATGAGCTGGCGATAACTTACTCTCACATGGGCAACCCCACACTACCATCAGCGCGAAGAGGTTTCACTTCTGAGTTCGGGAAGGGATCAGGTGGTTCACTCTTGCTATTGTCGCCAGCACAACTGTTATGGTTTTCGGTGGTCTTACTTGATGCC
>JAJUIK010000023.1 GCA_029267635.1 Moraxellaceae bacterium
AACAGGCTTCTGAAAAATGGACAATGCCGGTGACAAACTGGGGGCAAACCATCACACAGTTATCGATTTACTTTGAAGGAAGGCTCGATGATATAATTAAACTCTAGCCAATTCGGCTGACACAGAATTTTGAACGCTCTCAATTAATACTATTAAAACTAAAATCCCATTAGTTAATGAGGTTAATTATTCTTTTGAAAAAGAAAGGTTTTATATAAAATTTGGTGAAAAAATTTCAGAAAGTTATGCTAAAAAATACAATGACATGATTAGAAATATTATTAAGAATAATGATGATGAACTTCCGTTCTGACACATACTAAAGATATAGTTCTATTAGATAGAAAGCCATTAGATAGCAAAAAGAAAACCCGCTCTAAAGCGGGTTTTCTTTTGAAATTAGATCAGATCAACCAATCAATTTCTTCATCAACTCATTCACTTGAGCCGGGTTAGCTTTACCTTTAGAGGCTTTCATTACTTGACCAACTAGACCGTTAAAGGCTTTCTCTTTACCAGACTTGTATTCCTCAACCATCTTCTCATTGGCTGCAAGGACTTCTTTAATGATGGTTTCAATCGCACCAGTATCAGTTTCCTGCTTTAAACCATGCTCAGCAATGATGTCATCGGCAGATTTACCTTCCGAATCCCACATCAAGCCAAATACTTGTTTTGCAATTTTGCCGCTAATAGTGTTATCCACGATACGCGCGATCATGCCACCCAGTTGCTCGGCAGAAACAGGGGAGTCGGCAAGATCCAAACCGGCCTTGTTGAGTGCACCAGAGAACTCACCCATCACCCAGTTAGCTGCAACTTTACCTTGTGCAGCACCGCCTGCAGCAGCAACCACAGCTTCATAAAACTCTGACATTTCACGCGTTAAGGTCAACACGTGCGCATCATATTCCGTTACGCCAAAGTCAGCGACAAAGCGCTCACGACGTGCAGCAGGTAACTCAGGCATGGTCGCTTTAATCGCTTCGATTTGTTCGTCCGCAATGATTACAGGCAGCAAGTCTGGATCCGGGAAGTAACGGTAATCGTTGGCTTCTTCTTTCGAACGCATGGAGCGTGTTTCCATTTTCACCGGGTCAAACAGACGCGTTTCCTGATCGATGCTGCCATCCCATTCCAAGATTTCCATTTGACGTTCAATTTCAACATTGATCGCTTGTTCGATGAAACGGAATGAGTTGAGGTTTTTCAGCTCACAACGTGTACCGAATGGCTGACCCGGACGACGCAAAGACACGTTACAGTCGGCACGGAACGAACCTTCTGCCATGTTGCCATCCGAAATGCCTAACCAACGTACCAAGGTGTGAATGGCTTTGATGTAGGCAACGGCTTCTTCCACTGAACGCATATCCGGTTCAGATACGATTTCAAGCAGCGGTGTACCGGCACGGTTGAGGTCGATGCCTGACATGCCTTCAAACTGGTCATGGATCGATTTACCGGCATCTTCCTCCAGATGCGCGCGAGTGATGCCAATGCGTTTTACCGTACCATCTTCAAGCTGGATGTCGATATGACCCAAGCCCACAATCGGGTTGTCCATCTGGCTGATCTGGTAGCCTTTTGGCGAATCCGGGTAAAAATAGTTCTTGCGAGCAAAGACAGAGGCCTGATCAATATAGGCATCGATCCCTAAACCGAAGCGAATTGCAAGATCAACCACTTCTTTATTCAATACTGGCAATACACCCGGCATGGCCAAATCAACCAGACTGGCTTGTGTGTTTGGATCTTGACCAAATTCAGTGGATGAACCTGAGAAGATTTTAGATTTTGTCGCAAGCTGCGTGTGAATCTCGATACCAATCACGACCTCCCAACCATCAATCAACAATGATTTTGGTTTAGCTGTTTTTTGAGCATTCGCCATTATGCATTCTCCTCAGCAATAGCCGCGCGTTTGGTGTGCCAGTCTGTGGCTTGTTGATATTGATGCACAATCGACAACAGTTGTGATTCTGACCAGTAGTTGCCAATCAGCTGCAAGCCCACCGGCAGTTGTTCCGAGTCAAAACCAACCGGCGCATTGATCGCAGGCAGACCGGCCAGGTTCACGGCGATGGTATAAATATCACCGAGATACATTTCAACCGGGTCTAAAGAAGCACCGATTTTGTACGCTGTGGTTGGGGCAGAAGGGGCAGCAATCACATCAACATTTTCGAAAGCTTTCAGGAAGTCCTGCTGGATCAAACGACGGACTTTTTGGGCTTTCACATAGTAGGCATCATAATAACCGGCAGACAGGGCATAGGTTCCGATCAGGATACGGCGCTGAACTTCGGCACCAAAACCTTCAGAACGCGAACGTTTGTAAAGGTCGAGCAAGTCGGCCGGATTTTCACAGCGGTAGCCATAACGTACACCGTCATAGCGTGACAAGTTAGACGAAGCTTCAGCAGGCGCGATCAGATAATAGGTCGGGACATAGGCTTCCGTCATGTTCAGGTCGATTTCAACCAGAACTGCACCCATCTCTTCGAGTTTTTTCAGTGATTCTTCAACGCGTGCTTTTACGTCAGCAGCCAAGCCAGCTACATTGAAATACTGTTTTGGAATCCCGATGCGCAAACCTTGGATAGCCGTTGCATTCAGGTTTGCCACGTAATCATCAACCTCCTGATTCACAGAGGTGGAGTCACGTTCATCATGACCCGCCATCACATTCATCAGGTAGGCACAGTCTTCGGCTGAACGTGCCATTGGACCACCCTGATCCAGTGATGATGCATAGGCAATCATACCGAAACGGGAAACCCGGCCATAGCTTGGTTTTAAGCCGGTTAAACCACAGAAAGAAGCCGGTTGACGAATCGAACCACCGGTATCTGTACCGGTAGCAAACGGTGCAAGGTCTGCTGCAACGGCCGCTGCAGAACCGCCTGAAGAACCTCCTGGTACACGATCCAGTGCCCACGGGTTTTTGGTCGCGCCGTAGTAAGAGCTTTCCGAGGTGGAGCCCATGGCGAATTCGTCCATGTTCACTTTACCCAGTGTCACCAGACCGGCCTGTTTGCCTTTGGCCACCACAGTGGCATCGTAAGGGGAGATAAAGTTGTCCAGCATTTTGGAGCCGGCCGTGGTTTTGATGCCTTGGGTACAGAAAATGTCTTTATGTGCGAGCGGAATACCGGTTAAAGCCGTTGCATTACCCACTTTGAGTGCAGCATCTGCGGCATCGGCAGCAGCGAGTGCGAGTTCCGGGGTAACAGTCACATAACTGTTGACCTGTGTGTCAATCTTTGCAATACGGTTCAAATAATGCTGAGTGAGTTCGCGGGAAGAAAATTGGCCCTTGCTTAAGCCTGAGGAAAGCTCGCGAATGGATAAGCGATGTAAATCAGTCATGAGTTCATTTCTTTACGTTCATTTATATGGGAGCAGACAAGATAAGTAAGCGGACTTATTCAATCACGCGGGGAACCAGGTACAAACCTGCTTGCGTTGCGGGAGCAATTGCCTGATATTCCTCACGATGATTGGTTTCGGTCACCACATCTGGACGTAAGGGTTGAGGGTGGTCAAATGGGCTTTTCAGCGGTTCCACACCGTCAGTGTCGATGCCTTTCAAGCTTTCCATCATGCCTAAAATTTTATTTAGGCTTTGAGCATATGCAGCAGATTGCGTATCATTGAGCGATAATCTAGCAAGATTGGCAATCGCTGAAACTGTTTGTGCATTTAAATCCGCAGAATGCTGAGCATCCGATGTAGACATAACATCACCTAAGTCTGTATTAAAATTTTTCAAAATATCGTGCGTTATAATAAGCGATTGACTTGTTCAAAGCATCACATTTAGTTAAAGTTGCCGACTTGCGTCCACCATAAAGTTTAATTGAGAACGACCCGTGATTCTAAAACGACTAATTGGCTTGTTTTCGCCAGATCTAGCCATTGATTTAGGTACAGCAAATACACTTATTTATGCACCTGGACGAGGCATTATATTAAATGAACCAACAGTTGTGGCAATCCGTCATAGCGGTTCACAGAAAATTGTTGCCGCCGTAGGTCTTGATGCGAAACAAATGTTAGGTCGTACACCTGCCAATATTTCCGCCATTCGTCCGATGAAAGACGGTGTCATTGCCGATTTTGAAGTGACCGAGACCATGCTGAACCAGTTTATTGGCAAAGTACATGAGAAACGTCTGTTTCCACCTGCACCACGTGTGGTGGTGTGTGTACCTTGCAAATCAACGCTGGTTGAGCGTCGTGCCATTCGTGAAGCGGTGTTCAATGCGGGTGCACGTGATGTCCGTTTGATTGAAGAACCAATGGCGGCAGCCATTGGTGCAGGCATGCCTGTGGAGCAGGCCTGTGGTTCGATGGTGGTGGACGTTGGTGGTGGAACCACGGAAATTGCAATTATCTCGCTGCAAGGCTGTGTGTATGCCGATTCTCTGCGTATTGGTGGCGACGTGTTTGATGAACAGATCATCAATTATGTGCGCAAGGCGCATGGTTGTGTGATTGGTGAAACCACAGCCGAAACCATCAAGAAAGAAGTAGGTATGGCACTGCCGGATGGTGATGCAAAACCACTGGAAATTGAAGTGCGTGGCCGTAACCTGGCTGAAGGTGTGCCGCGTTCGATTACTGTAACTTCTGTCGAAATTACCCAAGCCATTTCTGATCCATTACAAAGCATTGTCTCTGCAGTGAAATCAGCACTCGAACAGACCCCGCCAGAGTTATCTTCGGATATTGCCGAGCGTGGCATCGTGTTGACGGGTGGTGGTGCGTTACTGCGTAACCTGGATAAACTGTTGGCTCAGGAAACCGGTTTGCCGGTCGTCGTGGCAGAAGATCCGTTGACTTGTGTAACGCGTGGTGGCGGTAAGGTACTGGAATTCTTTGACAATCCAAACCACGACATGCTTTTTGTCGGCTAAGTTAAGGATCAGGCGGTGCAACCGAATCTTTTTTCAAGACAACCGCCATCTTTTCGCTCTTTTATCATTGCGGTCATCACCTGCCTGATTGTGCTGTTTTTTAACTGGCGCATGCCGCATGTGATTCAACCGGCCAGAGATGTCTTGTATGCAGCGTATAATCCGATTTATGCGCTGGCAAGTTATCCAGTGTTATCGCGAGAATGGCTGAATCAACAAACCAAATCTGAAGCACAGCTGCGCCGTGAAAATACCGCCATGCAGGCTGAATTGCTGCAGGCGAAAGTGCGTCTGCAAAAACTGTCAGAACTTTCGGCTGAAAATACCCGTCTGCGTGGTCTGCTCGATACCCCATTGATTATTGATGGTCGTATGGAAATTGCCGAAGTGATTGGGACTGATGCTGATCCATTGCGTCATATCATCATCATTAACCGCGGTGCCAGCAGCCAGTTGAAAGTGGGGCAAACGGTACTCGATGATAAAGGTATCATGGGTCAAATCATTGATGTCTATCCGCACAGCTCTCGCATCATGTTGCTGTCAGATAAAGAACATTCTCTGTCTGTGCGTTTAGAGCGTACCGGCATGCGTGCGATTGTGTCGGGGACCGGTGATTTGGGCCGTTTGAAAATGGAATATGTGCCAACCAGTGCCAATATCAAAGTTGGAGATCGAGTGTTCACATCCGGTTTAGGTCAGCATTTCCCGGCTGGTTATCTGGTGGGTACGGTATCTAGAGTCATGCGTCATAATTCCGGTGAGTTTGCCCAGATTGATCTGCTTCCTGCTGCACAGTTGGCAGGCGGGCATCATGTGGTGGTGTTATTTTCAGATTCTTTAGCGATGGAGCAACCGTATGCCAATCGCTAAAATGCGCAGTCAAAAACCCCAAGATCCTTTAATCCCGATTATTCTTTCGGTAGTGCTGGCCTCTATTCTGATTGTCTATCCACTGTCTTATAACGTGTCTGGCTGGCGTCCTGCCTGGATGTTTATGGTCATGCTGTTCTGGGTACTCTGCCAGCCAACTTGGTGTGGTGTCTGGTTTGCTTTTGCCACTGGCATTTTCACGGATTTGTTACTGGATGCGCCGCTTGGATTGAATGCACTCAGTTTTGTGCTGATTACCTTTGTGGTACGTTTTTTCACCCGTGAACGCCGCATTCTGACCTTTGCCAATTTGTGGCTGATTGCAGCGATGGCGATTGTGGCTCATCTGTCCTTTATCTGGATGAGCCAGACCATGGGCGGTTTACAATTTTCCATTGCGCGGCACTGGCAACCATTGCTAACCAGTCTGTTTATCTGGCCCGTTGTGTATTATCTGTTACGCAGATGGAGCATCTGATACTCGCCTCGAGTTCACCTCGACGACAGGAGCTGTTGCAACAAGTGGGCTTGGATTTTGCAGTCTATAGCCCCGACATTGATGAATCAGTCCTGCCGGGTGAAACTGTAGAGGCCTATGTTGAACGCCTGGCACGTGCCAAAGCACAGGCGGTTCTAGTTAAATTCCCGGATGCGATTGTCATTGCTGCGGATACCAGCTTGAGTCTGGATGGACAAATCATTGGCAAGCCAGAATCCAAACAACATGCCTTTGCCATTTGGTCGCAACTTTCTGGCCGACAACATGATGTATTTTCAGGAGTTTGCGTTGCCACATCACAGCGAATTTCGAGTATAGTGGTATGCACACGCGTTGAATTCCAGCAGTTGAGTCTCGATGATATGGAAAATTATTGGGCTACCGGGGAACCCGTGGGTAAAGCGGGTGCCTATGCAATTCAAGGGATTGCTGCACAATATATTCCGCGAATTGAAGGCAGTTATAGCAATGTGGTGGGACTGCCTTTATATGAAACGCTGCAGTTATTAAAAACGGTTAAGGCACTAAATTAATCGTTGCACAAGAATTTTAATAATGTTTTGAGTCTTCCCTATGTCTGAAGAGTTACTTATTAATGTCACACCGATGGAGTGTCGGGTGGCATTGATTCAGAATGGTACAGTCAATGAACTATTTGTTGAACGTACCGTGAAACGTGGTTTGGTGGGCAATATTTATAAGGGCAAGGTGGTTCGGGTCTTGCCGGGCATGCAGGCGGCCTTTGTCGATATTGGTCTGTCGCGTACTGCTTTTTTACATATCAATGATATGGTCTGGCCGCGCAATCAGGCGACGCCAAATGTATTTGAACTGCTGCAACCGGGGCAAATTCTCACCGTGCAGGTGATGAAAGACATGCTCGGTACCAAGGGGGCGCGTCTTTCGACCGATCTTTCCATTCCTTCACGTTATCTGGTCTTGATGCCCTATGGCAATCATATCGGGGTATCGCAGCGCATTGAATCGGAAGAAGAGCGTGATCGTCTGCGTAAGATGATCGAGCGCATTCAGGCAGAACATCAACTGCCGGGCAGCGTCATTGTCCGTACTGCAGCGGAAGGGGTGGATGAAGCCGCCATCATGCAGGATATGTGTTATCTGGCCAAGCTGTGGGAATATATTCAGCGTAAACAGAAAAATGTGGCCGTCCCGTCACTGATTTTTGAAGAGTTGCCATTACCGCAACGGGTAATTCGTGATCTGGCCAATGAAGATACCGCCAAGATCTATGTTGATTCACGTGAAGTACATACCAAACTAGGTGAATTTATCGATGAGTTTGTGCCGAATATGCACAACCACCTTATTCACTACCCAGGTGAACGTCCACTCTTTGACCTCTACAATGTCGAAGAGGATATCCAGAAGGCACTGCAAACCAGGGTCGCGCTGAAATCTGGTGGTTATCTGATGATTGACCAGACGGAGGCGATGACCACCATTGATGTCAATACTGGCTCTTATGTTGGCGGACGTACGCTAGAAGATACGGTGTTCAAAACCAATATGGAAGCGACTCAGGTGATTGCCCGGCAGCTGCGTCTGCGCAATTTGGGCGGGATCATCATCATTGACTTCATTGACATGCAGGAAGCGATGCATCGCGAAGAAGTGATGCGCCAGTTTGAAAAAATGCTGGAACGTGATCATGCCAAAACCAAGATTACTCAGGTGTCAGAACTGGGCTTGGTGGAAATGACCCGTAAACGCACCCGGGAATCTTTAGAGCATTTGCTCTGTGAATCCTGTCCGACCTGTCAGGGGCGTGGTTATGTCAAAACGGCGGAGACTGTGTGTTATGAAATTTTTCGTGAAATTTTACGTTATGCGCGTGCTTTTGAGTCACAAAGTGGCTTTACCGTGGTGGCACATCCTTCGGTGATTGACCGATTGTTAACAGCCGAAGCACCTGCAGTGGCCGATTTAGAACACTTTGTCAATCGTGTGATTAAATTCCAGGTGGAAAATCTGTATACGCAAGAGCAATATGACATCATCTTGAGTTGAAATTGTAACAGGGTTTCGCTTAATCCTTGTTACAACTGAAATTTTACTTTCAAGCGCGAATTTTTAATACTAGGCACACAAGGTAGCCAAAGACTTTTTCTCCCGATTGAAGTCTGAGCAAGTGAGATAGTTGAGATGAGCGTAAAAGATAAAATTATTCAGCAAGGTTTAAAACAGGTACTAGACAGCAAAGCATTAAATACGTGTTATATGCTTGATGAACAAGGGAAAGAAGTGCCAATCACGACCAGTATGGTTCGTTCAGTCTGTTATCAGTTATTAAAACAATGCCGCAGTATTAAAAACTAAGGGGCGATTGATCGGCCCCTTAAATTTTCTCTTTTTTCTTTACTATTGATGATTCAGTCGTGGATTAATCACTGGTTTTTTCACAATAATGTCTTCAAAACGTTGAATTTCTTCTTCCAAATAAATTAACAGGTTTTGCATTTTAGGCAAGGCATTTCGGCAGGCGGTTAAGCCGACTTCCAGCTTATCCAGATAGCTGGTCATGGTAATGTTCAGCGCTTGCCCATCCAGTACAATCGAGGCTGGATAAAGTGCATCCAGCTTGGCGCCATTCCAGTACAGCGGTTCACTTGGTCCGGGAACGTTGGAAATCACCAGGTTAAATGCCTGACGTTTTGGCATCATACCCGACAGAATATTCAAACCCGCAGCACTATAGACAATAGCACTATAACTCAGTGCCTGGTTGACATTCATGCGTTTGAAACGCTGTTTGCCATTTTGTACACTGCGTTGAATAATGTGTAAACGCTCTAGCGGATCAGCTTTATGCGTGCCTAAATTGGCTAAAATCATGGTAATCCGGTTGCTGACATCAGAATTGTCTTCACGCAGCGAAGCTGGAACCATCGCAATCAAAGGTTTTTTAGGCAGGCTATTGTGACTGAGCAAATACTCGCGTAATGCACCGGAACAAACCGCAAGAATCACATCATTCAGCGTACCATCGAGAGCTTTGGCAATACGGCGGAAACGCGCCAGTTCAAAAGACTGTGCGGCAAAACGACGTGATGAGCTGACACGTTGGTTGAGGATACTGCTGGGTGCCTGAAAACTGGATACATAATCCGGATTCCGTCCCATTTCTTTGGTCAAGGTATTGGATAATTCCGACATGACTTTGGGGGTGGCTTCCAGCTGGCCTTTGACATTGCTCAGTGCTGCTTTAACTCTGGTTAGTTTGGACGCTTTGAGGCGTTTGGCGCGTTGGCCTTCTACACACCAGGGTGGCACGATGGTTTTGGCATTCGAGTCTTTGGAAAATGATTTTTCCAGTAAGCGCATACCGGCGATTCCATCGACCATGGCATGATGAATCTTGAAATACATGGCAAAACGGTTGCCTTCGATGCCTTCAATAATATTGCAGGTCCATAAAGGCTTGGCGCGGTCCAGCAGGGTGCTGTGTTCCTGGGAGATATAAATCAGCAGTTCACGGATGCGGCCGGGATGGGGTAGTGCAACATGGCGGAAATGATGGTCCAGATCGAATTCTTCATCTTCATCCCAGAATAAACCTTGCAGTTTATTGTTAAATGGGGGAACAGGAATACATTTATTATTACGGATATCTGCTACCAAATCTTGAATAAAAGTTTCAGGTGCATTGTCCGGAATTTCAAAAATAAACAATCCCCCCACATGCATGGGTTGTTGACGTTTTTCTAAGGATAGAAAAATAAAATCAATCGGGTGTAATGGACGCATAGCGTTGATTGCCTCACTGCAATGTATATTGACAGCTCTTGTGTGAGTTGCTCATTGTTAGAATTATCAAATAGATTGACAGTATATAATTTTTAGCTCCCTTCGCGTGAAGGATTTATGTCACTTTATGAAATAAAAAAACCACCCTGTTGAGGGTGGCTTGGCTTGAGCACATTATTTCTTCAGATTGCCGGCGTGCAAGCCACATTCTTTGTGGGTGGCTTCCTCCCACCACCAGCGGCCTTCACGCTCATGCTGATTCGGTAACACGGTTCTGGTACATGGTTCACAACCGATAGAAATAAAGCCGCGTTCATGCAGCGAGTTATAAGGAACTTCCATCATGCGAATATAGCTCCAGACTTCGGCACTGCTCCAGTTGGCCAAGGGATTATATTTGATGAGCTGTTTTTCCGGGCCCGAGAAACCTGGATCGGCTTGAATCACGGGAATGGCGGTACGGGTGCCCGGACTCTGGTCACGGCGTTGTCCGGTAATCCAGCCATCCAGTGTGGCTAATTTCTGGCGTAAAGGCTGTACCTTACGGATACCACAACATTCCTGATGTCCATCCTGATAAAAGCTGAATAAGCCTTTTTCAGTCACCAATTTTTGCAGCGGTTCAGCCTCGGGGCAGCAAATTTCGATCTGGATATTGTAGTGCTTGCGCACCGCTTCGATAAACTGGTAGGTCTCGGCATGTAAGCGGCCAGTATCCAGGCTAAACACACGAAACGGCTTGCCCAAATGTGAAGCCATATCGATGAGCACTACATCTTCCGCACCTGAAAAGGAAATGGCAATTTCACCTTCTTGGCTCAGCGCCAGTTCTAGAATTTCACTAGGAGATTTATCTGCATATTCAGATGCCAAGGCATCCACGAGATCAATGGTAGGAATGATGGACATGTGTGCTCCTGGCGACAGGCTGGGATGCTCAAAACATGAGCAAGAGATAAATAAGGATAATTTTAGTAGAAATGAAATATATTGCTTAGCACTTTAACTTCAATGCTTATGAATAAAATCGATTTATAAGACGACAGCGCAAAATCGCTTGGCTTAGTGGTATGATAAGCCAATTTTTTTCAGGCACATTTGGGAGAGCCCATGGAAATCGTATGTCTAGATCTTGAAGGTGTGTTGGTTCCAGAAATCTGGATCAATTTCGCTAAAAAAACCGGGATTAAAGAGTTGGAAGCAACGACGCGTGATATTCCAGACTACGATGTATTGATGACACAACGTTTGAATATTTTAAAGCAACACGGTTTGGGCTTGAATGATATTCAGGAAGTCATCGCGGATATGGGCCCATTACCGGGTGCAAAAGAGTTTGTTGAATGGGTACGTACCCATTTCCAATTGGTGATTTTGTCCGATACCTTCTATGAGTTTGCGCACCCATTGATGCAGCAATTAGGTTGGCCGACCATTTTCTGTCACAAATTGGAAACAGATGAAACGGGAATGATCTCAGCCTATAAGTTGCGCCAACCGGATCAAAAACGTCAAGCGGTGAAAGCCTTGCATGCGTTGAATTTCCGTGTGATCGCAGCCGGCGACTCTTATAACGACACGACAATGCTCGGTGAAGCCAACCACGGTTTCCTGTTTGATGCACCTGAAAACGTGATTGCTGAATTCCCGCAATTCCCGGCGATTCATGGTTATGATGCGTTGAAAGAAGCGATCCGTTCTGTTTCACAACGTGACATTCCGGCTTAATAAATTGAAGCAAGAGAAAAGGGCGCTTTTGAGCGCCCTTTTTTATGGCAAAAGATTAGAATCTGTAACCGATTTTTAAACCATAGGCGATGGCGTTATTGTCTTCAAATGAGGCAATAGAGTTAGAAGTACCAAACATTGAAGCCGGTTGTGCTTTCACATCTCCTAACCAGAAATATTTTACACCACCTGCGATAAAGGTTTGAGGCGTTGGACTATATTGGGCACCAAGACCGACGTTCCAGTAACCATCGGTTGGACCTAAAGTGGTTACCGGATTGCCGGCCCCCGAGTCCCAACCAACTGAAATATTGCTCGCCCATTTTTCATTTAGTTTACGGCCTATACCTGTGGTGACAGACCATTGGTCATCCGAATAGGCGACTAAGTCAAAGCCATTTGGATTGTCTGGTGTTTTACCGGCAGCTCCTAAAACTTCGGAAATCTGTCCAAATTTTTCAGGGCGAATGGCGAAGTCTTTCCAGGTTACCCAGCGAATATTGGCGAAAGCCACTGTATTGGCCAGAATGCCAGTTTGAACGTCTAAATTGACAGACTGTGGCGTGGTGATTTTGGTTGTTGTGTTGGTGTTATAAAGTGCCGCTGCTGGATTTTTGGCGACCAGCGCTAAAATATTACTTTGGCCATATTCATGTGTTTTTGCATCATGATTAATTTCAGAGCGATAAGTTAAAGATGCTTTTAAAGCAATTTCTGGGATTTGATAGGCAATACCTGCGAGCCATCCCCATGCTTCATCCTGATTGATATCGGCATTATATTTTCCAAGCACATCAGCTGAACCATATGCGGCACCACGTAATTGAACATTGCCTTCTACAGTTTGCAATACAGGACCGGCATAAATATTCCAAGAACTATTTGGTTGAAAACCTACAATAGCAGACAAACTCTGAGTGTTGACTTCTACCTCTGTAGCCTCACTATCAGATTGAAATAAACCAGTACTTACAAAGGTAGTATCTCCGGTGGAATATTTCGCATCAGCACCAAAAGGATGATCATAAAGCAGACCAAAAGAAATGTGGTCTGTGACTTGTAGTTTTAGGGCAGCATTGGGGAAATAGTAGTCCTCTCCCATGTCACTGAGTTTTGTGCCTGAAAAAATAGAAGTGGTTGCGGTACCATAAACAGTTGGATCAAGGGCTGAAATACCTGCTTCAAAATAGTTGCCTGGTTGCAAAAATGCCGCAATGGATTGTCCAGATCGATCTAATGCTGCTGCGAAAGAACCTGTTGTCGGTAATAATGTAGCTAATATAATTGCTGTGCTCAGTATTTTTAGTTTCATTGCTATCTTCCTTGGACTGCAAAATTTCTTGTGAAGAGCTAAAAATTTGATGGATTTAAACCCATATTTATGCTCATTCCATATGAGGAAAAAATAACATAATTGAAATAAGAGTAAATGCTCTAACCACATGAGGAGATACTATCTGCACCGTATAGGATCAGTTGGTCTAATTCTTATTGATCCTTTGAAATTTATTAAAATATTGAATTTTAATGTTTTATTTATATTTTAATAAGCTTTAATCTGGTTTTTCAATTCTCATAAATAAAAATGAACAATGAGTTCAAAGTTTTAACATATGTTTAAAAATACAATCTTAATAACGTGAATTTACAAGCACGTATTAAGGAGGAGTAAAGGTGAGATGCGGTATGTATGCCTAACTGTATTGTTATAATTTTTTTACGTGGGCGTTGTAGAGCTATAGATATTTCTCATTTATTACGAGCATTAGATTTCTAAGCTTTCTAGTGTCATGATGTATGGTTTTTTAAATAAGTTTGTGCGCCCTGCGCGTGTAGAACCAAGCTCTGTATGCTCTGATGTATATAGCTTTTAGCTTTCTAGTTATCGCCGTGTATCCTCATTTGTATCCTTATTTCTCAATGTACTTATAATGAACGTAGGTTCGAATCTCTATTTTTTTATCTTTATAGTATGGCCTTTGTATGATTTTGTTGAGTAGGCAGAGGGCTGTATTCCTCCTAAAAATAATAGAACCTAAAAGTAGAATTTTTCTTAAAATATAGGCAGGAATAGTTATGTGTGTCTAGAGTTTTGGTGGCTGGCAGTTCAGGTCACAAACTTAATTCTGAGGTGGATTGTGCAACGACATAGCTTGACGTTTTTTAGATTTATTTGAACAAAAGGTCATAATCAAACTATATAATTCACGCAGTTTTAAAAGAAATGCCTCATTTGGAATAACTACATGACCCAGGTACAACTGCAACAGCTACAAAAACAACTCTGGAATATTGCTAATACCCTGCGTGGCAAAATGGGTGCAGATGAATTCCGTGATTACATCCTTGGGTTTATTTTCTTCAAATACCTGTCAGAAAAAGCAGTGAATTTTGCCAAGGAGCTGTTAGACGGTGAAGATGTTGCTTTCCTTGAGCTGGATGAAAACAATCCTGAGCATGTACCTTATATCGAAGAAATCAAAAAGAACGCCATTGAAGAAGTGGGCTATGCCTTAACCCCAAAACAACTGTTTCATACCCTTGCGCAGCGTGGCCGTCAGGGTGAGTTTATTCTGGATGATCTGACCAATACCTTAAAAGCGATTGAGCAAAGTACCTTGGGTTCAGAGTCAGCAGATGACTTTGCCAACCTGTTTGAAGATCTGGATTTAAATTCGACCAAGCTGGGTAACAATGCCAGTGACCGTAATGAACTGGTGGCCAAGGTTCTCAGTCATTTAGATGATATTGATTTTGACCTGAGTAATACCGAAGCAGATGTGTTGGGGGATGCCTACGAATACCTGATTGGTGAGTTTGCATCCGGTGCAGGTAAAAAAGCTGGTGAGTTCTACACGCCACAGACAGTATCGACATTACTGGCCAAGATCGTGACGCAAGGCAAAGAGCGTTTACGTTCCGTGTATGACCCGACTTGTGGTTCAGGTTCGTTGTTGTTACGGGTGAAACGTGAAGTCAAAGACGTGGATATGATCTATGGTCAGGAGATGAACCGTACAACCTACAACTTGGCCCGTATGAACATGATTCTGCATGATGTGCATTTTGCCAAGTTTGACATCAAGCAGGAAAACACCCTGACCCGTCCGCAGCATTTAGACAAGCGTTTTGATGCAGTAGTGGCCAATCCTCCATTCTCTGCTAACTGGTCAGCCGATCCGTTATTTCTACAAGATGAACGCTTTGCGGCTTATGGCAAACTGGCACCAAGTTCCAAAGCAGATATGGCCTTTGTACAGCACATGCTCTATCAGCTGGATGAGCATGGCACCATGGCTGTTGTGTTGCCGCATGGCGTATTGTTCCGTGGTTCCAGTGAGGGCGTGATTCGTCAGTACCTGATTGAGCAGATGAATGTGGTGGATACCATCATCGGGCTACCTGCCAATATCTTTTATGGCACCTCGATTCCGACCTGTATTCTGGTATTAAAGAAAAACCGTGAGCATAGCAGCAATATTCTGTTTATTGATGCCAGCAACGAGTTTGAAAAGCAGAAGAATCAAAACAAGCTATTGCCGGAGCATCTAGAGAATATTGTTGCGGCTTTTGAAAACCGACAGGACATTGAAAAATATGCCAAAGTGGCAACTTTACAGCAAGTAAGAGACAACGATTACAACCTGAATATTCCACGTTATGTGGATACCTTTGAAGCGGAAGCCGAGATTGATCTGGATGCCATTGCCAAAGCCTTGCAGGACTTAGACGTGGAAAGCCACAAGACAGATGATGTGATTAATGGTTTCTGTGCCGAGCTTGGCATTGCTTCGCCGTTTGTGGAGGTGAAGTAATGGCTACTCCAAAGTTACGCTTTAAAGAATTTGATGGGGATTGGTATATAAAGAAGCTAGGTGATGTCTCATATAAACCACAATATGGTATGAATTCCTCAGCTACAGAATTTGATGGTGAGAATAAATATCTAAGAATTACAGATATTAATGAAGATGATCATTCTTTTGATTTTTCAAAATTAACATCTCCTGATGATGCTTTAGAAGATAAATATTTATTAAAAAGTGGTGATTTATTATTTGCTAGAACTGGGGCTAGTGTTGGGAAAAGTTATTTATATAATCAAAAAGATGGAAAGGTATATTTTGCAGGATTTTTGATTAAGTTTTCACTTAAAGATTTCGTAAATCCCTATTTTATATTTAGCCAAAGTTTATCTCAGAAATTTCAAAATTGGGTAATAACTAACTCAATGCGTTCAGGGCAGCCTGGCATTAATGCGGAAGAGTATTCCACATTACCTCTTGCATTAACTTCTTTAGAAGAACAAACCAAAATCGCTTCTTTTCTTTCCGCAGTGGATGAAAAGATTAGCCAACTCACTCAAAAACATGAACTGCTTAGCCAATATAAACAAGGCATGATGCAGAAGCTGTTTAGCCAGCAGATTCGTTTTAAAGCGGATGATGGTAGTGAGTTTGGGGAGTGGGTACAAAAGACTATTGGTAAAATTGGGGAGATAATAACAGGTAAAACACCATCTACAAATAATCCAAATGCTTGGAATGGAGATATTTTATTTGTTACTCCAACAGACATGAATGGAAACAAATATCAGACCTCAACTATCCGTACGGTTGAAAATAGTCATCCTAAAATTTTACCTAAAAATGCAATTATGTTTACATGTATTGCATCAATTGGGAAAATGTCTCTAAGTGTTAAGCCATGTATTACTAATCAACAAATTAATAGTGTTGTCGTAAAAAAAGATCATCCTGAATTTATTTATTATCAATTACTTAATATGGTTGATTATATAAAGTCAACTCAAGCAAATACAACATTGCCGATTATTAATAAGACAGAATTTTCTAAATTCATTTTAAAAATTCCACAATATGCGGAGCAAACCAAAATCGCCAACTTCTTATCAAGTATTGACCAAAAAATTGAAGTGGTTGCACAGCAAATTGAACATGCCAAACAGTGGAAAAAAGGCTTATTGCAGCAGATGTTTGTGTAGGGTGTGCTATGGAAAAGTCAAAGCAAATAATAGCATTACATTCCGATCAACATAAATGGCTAAATGATCTTGAAAAATTATTAGAGCAAATTGAGAAGCAGGCTAATAGTTGTGGTGATACTTTAATCGAGTGTACTAAATCATTTTTAGAAGCCATCGCTAAAAATATCATAATGAAGTTGAGACCTTATGAAAAAGAGAAAGAAATACATTTATTGGATTTAGGTAAACTATTTAAAAAAACTAAAGAAGCTCTTTTAGAACACTCAATGATTGAAGCTGTAATGCCAATTAGTGATTTAGAAAATTTTTTTAGTGCTTTAAATCAATGGATAAGATTTTTAGGGGAAATGAGAAATAACATTGGAGAAGTTTCACATGGGAAAATTTTGCCGAAACCTTATTCCTTGAGATTGGAAACTGCACAGATTATTTCTTCGATAACTGATGGTTTTTCTTATATTTTGATCTCTTGTTTAGTCGAAATAGATATATCTTTTATGCAAGCATATGATTATACAGATTATGCAGAGTTTAATAATTATCTTGATGAACAATATGAACTGCCAAATGGATTAAGTTATAGCAAAGCACTTTATGAGCAAGACTATGATGCTTATTCTGAAGAACTAGATAATTATTTAGATCAATTTCAGGATGAAAAATAAAAATGGCGCACGGTAAAAGTGTCAAACTCTTTTTGGTGGATGGTACGCCAAACGGAATATTGACGGCTGAGATTATTAACTGGACTGGGCATGTGCTTTCTGCACCGCGCAGCAAATTACCTGAGCTGATTCGCCGTGAAGAATGTGCCAAAACCGGCGTGTATTTCTTGGTGAGCCATGACCCAGAAAATCCACTTTATCCCCGTGTTTATATTGGTGAATCGGATGATGTCGCCTACCGTTTGAAACAGCACAACCGCACCGAAGAAAGTGGCGGCAAGGACTTCTGGGAAAAAGTTTGCCTGATTACCAGTAAAGACCAGAACCTGACCAAAACCCATATCAAATATTTGGAAAGCCGTTTAATTGAGATTGCTAAGCGTAATGGACAGTGTCAGCTGCAAAATGGTACGGCACATACCTATAACCGTTTGCCTGAATCCGATATTGCCGATATGGAGTTCTTTTTAGAACAGATTCAGATTGTTTTGCCGGTATTGGGCTATGCCTTCCTAAAAGAACTGAATTTACCAACTGAACAGAAGTCGGTAAGTTCTAGTATCCAGCAACTCCAAAAGACAGTAAAGAATACGGCTACTTTCTACCTCGCTTCACGTCATGCCGAGATTCAGGCGCGAGCACAAGAGATTGATGGGGAGTTTTATGTATTGAAAGGGACCACTGTACGTAAGGAAGTGACCCCAGCGGCGCATAGCTATTTAAGAAATCTGCGTCCAATGTTGATGGAGCAGGGCATTATTAATCCTGAAACCTTCCAGTTTGCACAGGATTATGCTTTTAACAGCCCATCCGCAGCCGCAGCTGTAATTCAGGGCCGTGCTGCGAATGGTCGTAAAGAATGGCGACAGGAAGGCACTGACCTGACCTATGCACAGTGGCAAGAGCAGCAGCTGGAACAGATTGAGCATTTACCAGCAGAGTAAGCCGATTGGTCTTAATCAATCGGTTCAGCATCATCTATTGTAAAACTTATTAAATAAAAGAATGTATTGGGGTAAACACGGCGCATGAGTACACAAAGCGAATACCAACTGGAAAATGAACTGATTGCGCAACTGCAAGGGTTGGGCTATGGCTTTGTGACGCTTAAAACTGAACAGGATTTACTTGCTAACCTGAAGCAACAAATCGAACATGCTAATGGCTTGCCTGTATTGTCCGAAAGCGAATGGAAACAGGTCATCAGCCATTTGAACACTGGTAGCATCTTTGAACGTGCCAAGAATCTACGTGACCGTTTCCCGGTCAAGTTTGATGATGGCACCAGCCGCCATATCGACTTTCTGTTTCAGGACCCGACCAAAAACATTTATCAGGTCACCAATCAGATTACCATTGATCATCGTGACCATAACGGCCGTACCAGCCGTTTTGATGTGACTTTGCTGGTCAATGGTCTGCCACTGGTACAAATCGAGCTGAAAAAGCGCGGTATGGAGATTGCCGAAGCCTTTAACCAGACCATGCGCTATACCCGTGAAGCCTATTGGGCTGGGCAGGGGCTGTTCAGTTTCATTCAGCTGTTTGTCATCAGTAACGGCGCAAATACCCGGTACTATGCCAATGGCACTCAGCACATCGATTTTGCCTTTCCATGGGCAGACATTGCCAATAAAACGATCAATGAAGTGGTCGATTTTGCTGAAGCATTTTTAAATCAGCAGCATCTCACCCAAATGCTGACGCAATATATGGTGATGCTGGAAACCAGTAAAAGCTTGATGGTCCTGCGTCCCTACCAAATCTACGCCGTGCAGAAGATTGTCGAGCGAGTACAGACCTCTAAGCAGAATGGCTATATCTGGCATACAACTGGTTCGGGCAAGACCCTGACTTCGTTTAAAGCCAGTCAGATCATCATGAAAATGCCGGATGTGGAGAAAGTGCTGTTTGTGGTGGACCGCAATGACCTGGACACACAGACTTCTCGCGAGTTCAATGCCTTCAAGGCCGATAGTGTGGACAGTACCGATAGTACCCACACCTTGGTGAAACAGCTGGACCAACGCCATGACAAACTGATTGTCACTACGCTGCAAAAGCTAAATCGGGCCATCAGCAATGACCGCTATCAGGAATACATCGACTATCTGAAAGACCAGAAAGTAGTGTTTATCTTTGATGAGTGTCACCGCAGTCAGTTTGGTGATACCCATCAGAACATCAAGAAATTCTTTAGTAATGCCCAGATGTTTGGCTTTACGGGTACGCCGATCTTTGAGGAAAACAGTCAGTCCAAGGCTGGCTTAAAGCTCACCACCGATTACCTGTTTAATGAATGTCTGCATCAGTATGTGATTGTCGATGCCATCCGTGACCGTAACGTCTTGCAGTTCCAGATTGATTATCGCGGCAAATACACCGCCAAAGGGATGCAGAACAACCTGGACTATGAGGATGAAGTCGAGGGCATTGATACCCAGGAGCTGTATGACAATCCGCAACGGCTGGAAATGATTGCCCGTTATATTGTCGATACCCACGATACCAAAACCAGAAACCGCGAATTCACGGCGATGTTCTGTGTTAGCTCGGTGGATACCCTGACACAATATTACGAGCTGTTTGAGAAAGTTCAGGCGGCCAAACAACAAGAAGATAACTTATTCAAACCGCTGACAATTGCCACCATCTTTTCCTACGGCGCCAATGACGCCGTGAATGGTGATGGCCAAAACGGTCTGATTGAAGAAGAAGCGGCGGATATCCCGGCCACGATCAACCAGTCGAACCGGGACAAGCTGGACCGTTATATTGCCAACTACAATGCCCAGTTCGGTACCAATTATAATTCAGGGGATGGCTTTTATGCCTATTACCGCGATATTGCCGACCGAGTGAAGAAAAAGCAGGTGGATATTCTGCTGGTGGTGAATATGTTCCTCACCGGCTTTGACTCCAAGCCGCTGAATACCCTGTATGTGGATAAGAACCTGAAATACCATGGTCTGATTCAGGCCTTTTCACGTACCAACCGAGTGTTTAATGACAAAAAGCCGTTTGGCAATATCATCTGTTTCCGTAACCTGAAACGTGCTACCGATGAGGCCCTTGCGCTGTTCTCCAATAAGGAGGCTCGTAAGGTCGTATTGGTGCCGAGTTTTGAGGAAATCAAACAGGACTACCAAGCCGCCGTGGAAAAGCTATTAGCTATCACGCCAGATTATCAGACGGTGGATGATCTACTGACCGAAGATCAGCAGCTGGACTTTATCAAGGCCTTTCGTGAAGTGATGCGTTACAACGCCCAGCTACAAACCTTTGTGGAGTATGACCAGGACCAGACGACATTAGACAAACAGCACTTTGCCAATTTCGCCTCCAAGTATGCTGACCTATGCCGTGACTTACGCAAGACCAGCAAGAAGCAGAAAGTGTCAGTACTGGATGATGTGGATTTTCAGCTGGATTTGCTGCATAGCGACCGCATCAATGTCGGCTATATCATCAACCTGTTACAGCTGGCCTTGAACAGTGGGGATGAAGACCAGCGCAAGAAATACCAGGCACAGGTCTATGACATTCTGGGCAATGACATCACCTTGCATGACAAGCAGGAACTGATCAGAAAGTTCATTGATGAAAACATGCCAAAATTGATCAACGGCCAGAGCGTACAAACGGCCTTTGCCCAGTTCTGGGATGCAGAAAAGGAACAGGCCTACCAGCATTTGTGTGCAGAAGAAAATTTGAAACCGGATGCCATGAAAGAAGTCCTTGATCACTATGAGTTTACCCAGCGTTTACCACGTAAGGAAGAGCTGAAAGACTTGCCGAACTACAAGGTCAAACTGTTTGAGCGTGACAATGTGTTTAGCAATCTGTTGGTGAAAACACGGCAGTTGATTGAGAAGTTTTATCTGGGATTATAAGTTTTTCTAAAGACTGAGTTGGGCATTTAGACCTCATAAAACTAGATATTGCCTTCTATTGTTGGGTCGTAGAATAAGTTTAGACAATTGGAAAAGTGGACACTACAGCCAATCGCATGAGCAAAAAAATCCTGTTTTGTTAAAAAGTTAAAGTTACGCCGTGTAAAGAATTGATAAGGTTTAAAGTAGATGACCACTATAGAAAACTTCAGGTTTGAATGATGACCAATTCGAGAATTTCTGTACCGCATGGTTATAAAGTTTATATTCAAAGCGTTTGATACATCATTTTGCTATATAAAATTACAGTTTATGGTGTTTCAGATTTGTTGCTCAAATCTATGTTTGAAGGTTATTCAACAATAAGATTTAAAGAGGAGTAGTCTTACACCTAAAATTTATCGTACCTGCAACTGGGAAGCGTATAACCAAGCATTCAGTAATCGGGGAAATTAACGATTTGGTTTGTCTAATACCCAATAATTTGCCGAATCAAATGCCCAACAAGGTTTAATCCGATGCTGCAATTCAATGCTGTTTTGATGATTAAATCTCTATTTCGATTGACTCTGCGTATGGTCACAGGTTTTGTACAGAGACTGATAAAACTTTGTGGACTGGATTGGACAGCTCCTGATTACACAACAATCGGCAAAATACAAAAGTATAGTGATATGGCAATCAGTTATCAAAAAAGTTGCGATATAAATTTAAAGACTTAGGTCGACTTCATGCCTGAGTTGCATTTCAAATTTGGAGGGGTAAAGAGGAAATTCAGTTCTTTTGTTTATGCAACAAAGCCTAGTTTAAATAATTCAAAAAAATATCATAAAGTGAGCGTATTATCACAATTTCATTAATTATTTTGTATATTTAGGGGAGAGGATGTGAGCAACTGGAAATATATATCTGATCAGGAAAAGCAAGAACATGAACTTTATAAAAAAAGAACAGCTTTTGGGTTATTTCTTCTCTATTTAAAAGTTCAATTTGTATTATCTTTCCTTAGTATATTTGGATCTTATGCAGAATATAGTCAATCATTACGTGATTATAATATTGGGGCTGAAAATACTCCTTCATTTGCGAGCTTCATCATGATTTTTATGATTCCTTGTGTCTTACTATTAGTTTTTATATTACTATTTGATAAATATGGGAAAAGTAGAACCACGATAAAATTATTTATAACCTTTCTGATTGCTTTTCCTCTTGCAAGTTTTATCGTGACAATTTTAGCTAGCTTAATACTTGATGTTGATATTAATGTACTCATAACAAAAAATATTGGCTTGGTAGGCTTTTTTGTCTTTGTTGGAGTGATATTCGCAATCTATAGTCTTTTTTCAAAATCTTTTAATTTACAGTATTTAAATAGATTAAAAACTTGAATCTAAACATGTTTCTAATTGTCTTATTTGAATGGAAATTAATTTTATAAATTAAATCCTTATAGAAATAAAGAAGTTATTCTTACTACTTTCAACAACCCATGACAGTCACTTCAAAGGGTGGTTGTATGGTTAATAAGAGAAAAATTAAAAGCGAGTTAAATCATGAAAAAGTTGTTAATTTTGGGGTGTGTTGCTGTATTGGTTTCAGGGTGTGCCAGTTCATATAAACCAAATTCGATGTTTGGCGGTTTTGATGAAACAATGCTTTCACCGGACACGTTCCGCATCAGTGTGGGTGGCAATGCGTTTACATCGGGTGGTCGAGTTCAAGACTTTGCATTGCTTCGAGCGGCTGAATTATCTATTCAAAACCAATGTCCGTATTTTGTTGTGCTAGATCAAGAAAACAGAGTTAAGACTTCTCGCTACATTAGCCCATCAACAACCAGTACAAATGCAAGCGCCAATATGTATGGCAATTCAATCTATGGGCAAGCAAATACAACTTACAGTGGTGGCACAATCTCAAATATTGAAAAACCAATAACCGCGATTGTTGTGCAGTGCTTTAAGGAAAATCCGAGCCACGTAAAAGCATTTGATGCTGTATGGCTTGAGCAGAGTCTTAAAGCGAAATATAAAATCCAGCAATAATAAAAGGCGCCCTAGGGTGCTTTTTTTTATTGGTCGAAGAGTTTTCCCAGGTCAAGTATGCTAAAAAATATATGCTCTGATTTCAGTAATTGGACTGCTCCCAGTATCCTAGACATGAGACAGCCTCATTTTGAAGCTACCTCAAATGCTTCTGGACTCATCCCATCGAGATGCGAATGACGCCTGATTCGATTGTAAAACATCTCGATATAATCAAATACATCTGCACGAGCCATTTCTCGTGTTTTATAGATCCTCTTTTTAATTCTTTCCTTCTTCAAGCTGCTAAAAAAGGATTCAGCAACAGCATTGTCCCAACAGTTCCCTCTGCGGCTCATACTGGGAACTAAGTTATGCTTCTGACAGAATTTCTGCCAGTCTCCGCTGCTGTATTGTGAGCCTTGGTCTGAGTGTATGATCACAGGTTCATTGGGTCTGCGTCGCCATACCGCC
>JAJUIK010000004.1 GCA_029267635.1 Moraxellaceae bacterium
AAACTGAAAAGATAATGTGACTTAACTTTGTTTTATTGCAAAGTACCGTAGTGCAGCGGTAGTTCAGTTGGTTAGAATACCGGCCTGTCACGCCGGGGGTCGCGGGTTCGAGCCCCGTCCGCTGCGCCATATTTATCTTTCCTCGTTGAGGGCGCTTAGCTCAGTTGGTAGAGCGTCTGCCTTACAAGCAGAATGTCGGCGGTTCGATCCCGTCAGCGCCCACCATAATTCAGTTTTACATTTAAAATAGTGACCTGATTTTGTCTAAAGACAAAGTTATGCAAGTGCAGCGGTAGTTCAGTTGGTTAGAATACCGGCCTGTCACGCCGGGGGTCGCGGGTTCGAGCCCCGTCCGCTGCGCCATTCTCTTCAATTCCCTGATTGATAGAGTGTTAAAATGCATAGACTACGCACTGCGTTTGTCTTGCGTCAAAAAATTTGATAATCATCAAATTTTTCTCCTCAGGGCGCTTAGCTCAGTTGGTAGAGCGTCTGCCTTACAAGCAGAATGTCGGCGGTTCGATCCCGTCAGCGCCCACCATATTCTCCATCTTAAAGATCACTTAAATATTATCGTTATTGTTAGGTCGATTTCTTATATATTTGATTATTTTATATTTTAAAGTTCTAATAAGATTTAGACCAGTTTTACTTGAGAAGTCTGTTCAATCATATCTCCTGTTTAGATCAATCGGCGACCAGCTTTATCTTCTTTGATCACCAAGCTCATCTCCTTAATATTCTTGAAGTAACCAGCCACTGAGAAAAGCAAAATATTCCCTCAACCAGGCATGATAACGGGTCAGCAAAGGTGTCGGTGCACTCAGCATGATCGGTTTTTGATAGCCTTGCTTACGTGCAATGGCTGCTGCACGCAAGGTGTGAAAATCGCTGGTGACAATCGCAATCGGCTGATTGAGGCTTATTCCATGAGTTCGCAAAATTGTTTTACTGTTCATTAAGTTGAGTTCAGTACTGGTACTTTCGGTTTCCAGATTGATACGCTTTGCGGGAATGTGAAAAGTTTGCTGTAAGTAGGTGGCCATGATCTCGGCTTCAGTCGCATGTTCAGGAGTTGCCAAGCCACCACTGACAATCATCATGGCCTGCGGTTGCTGTTGGGCCAATGCGGCAGCGGTATTTAGACGTTGTGCCAAAATGGCAGAAGGCCGACCATTTTCAATACCACTGCCGAGCACGACAATGACCGGTACGGCAGGAATATTGGCTGAATTTTGCATGTTGTGATGCAGATAGGCGAAAAACATCAGCAGACTGCTTAGCCAAATGATGAGGCCTGTCCAGCCGAATCGCCAGAGGGTTTTTAGAGTGGAATGTCGTGCTAAAAAGAGATGAATCTTGTGATAGCAACCACTATAGAACAGAAAAAAACAGCCCAGTACTAAAGGAAAAATTGTCCAGAAATCAATTTTGTTGTGAAAAACCAGGTATAGGCCGTCTGCAACTAGTAGGCTACCCAAGAGTGCACTGAAAATTCTTTTAGTTGTGATCGACATAAGTAAGATGAACTGAGCGATGAACTGGCTTTAGTGTAATGGATCAAGCTCAAGATAAAAGTAGAAAATAAAAAACCGGACGATAAGGCCCGGTTTTTTATTTTTAGATGCAGTAATTAATAGACGTCACGGCGATAACGATTACTCTGGCTTAATTCATTCAAGGTTTCTTCACCGAGAATGTTGCTTAGGGCTTGTTCGACGCCTTGTGCCATCCCATTCAGACTGCCGCAGACATAAATGACTGCACCACGATTGATCCAGGCTTTAAGTTCATCAGCCTGTTCGTGCAATTTATCCTGCACATAAATACGTTGCTGCTGATCACGCGAAAAGGCCAGATCAAGACGCTTTAACATACCGGTTGTTTGCCAGGCTTGAATGGTGTCCTGATAAAGAAAATCATGTGCTTGCTTGCGTTCACCAAAGATGAGCCAGTTATCAGTATGGTCTTGGCGGACACGTGCATGCAGTAAGCTCATGAGACCGGCAATACCGGTACCGTTACCAATCAGGATGACCGGGCGGTTGTCATCAATCAAATGAAATGACGGATTGCTGCGGATACGCAGGGCAATAGGTTGCTGGATCTCTGCATAATGCGTGAGCCAGCCTGATCCTAATCCCAGTTCGCCATGTACATTTTTTTGCTGACGTACCACCAGACGCAATACTTGCTGTGCAGGAATGCTGGCAATCGAATATTCACGTGTTGGCAGAGTAGGCAATTGAGTCATCAGTTCATCCAGGTTTTGGTAAGTATGTACCTGAACATTGAGATCTTTATTCCATAGTGCGTCCTGAATAGGCATGTTCAAAGAGGGCACCAGCGTATGGGTATCAATTTGTTGTTGCTGCAAGAACGCCTGAATATGCATAGGGCTGTTAGCGGGCTGGATTTCGGCAATATCACCAGCTTGCCAGAGGGCATCATGCGTTGCATGCAGTTCAATGTTGTAGACGGGTTCGCCGATACTGTCCGGATTGAGCACGTGCCGTTCTGCCAGGATCCATGGGTCAAACACCTTGCGAATGCTCATGTCCTGCAATTCTGTCTGGGTCAGGTCTGCCAGCGCCTGATTCCAGCGCTGAATATCCGCAGCATGAGCATTATCCACCTCAATCAGGTCGAATAGGGCATTGGCCCCACACGCCTGTAACCAGTCATCCATTTGATGGCCAAACTGGCAGTAGCTGTCAGCATATTCTTTGGCACCCAACGCAAGAACGGCATAATTGAGGTGTCCAAGATCGAATTTGGTTTTCATGATCTTTTTGCTAAATACCGCCGCCAGATCCGGTGCATTCCCCGTACCATAAGTACTCACGACAAACAGAACATGGTTGTGCTGTTTTAACTCGTCGGCAGTTAAATGTTGCAGCGATTTCACTTGTGTTACTTGCTGGGCAGTTTGCAAGCTGCTTGCAGTACGCCAAGCCAGTTGCTCTGCTGTGCCGGTTTGTGACGCATAGACGATTAACCAAGGTGTTACCTGTGAGTCTTGAGTGGTCGTGAGCAACGCCTGTCGTGCGGCCTGGGTGAGTTTTTTCTGTTTGCGACGTTTCAGATACAGCATCCAGCCGGTAATAAAGAACAGGGGCATGACCAGTGAGGCCAGCATAGCAAGGAACTGGTAAAGCGGGCCGAAGAAACTGCCACGATGCACCGGTAACATATTGGCCATGATTTTTTCATTCAGCGGTTGTGCTTCATAGAGTTTTAATTTTTCTATACGTGCTGAACGATAGTCATAGCTTGCGGTATTTTTCGCCCGTTCATGTTGCGGAACGGCGTCTACAAAGCTGAGTTCGACTGTGCCATTGTTTTTTTCTGGAATGTTGAGGGTTAGGCTGGAATATTCACGGCCAATTTTTTGATTGAAACCATTCCAGGTCTGGCTCAGAGCATCACTGACTTTGGCCGTATCCAATGTGGATTTTTGCTCTTGCTTGGCAGATATTGTGCCATTCGCTGCCGGGTTAGGTGCTTCTTTTCCTGCTTGAGGATTGCTCCCCGCTTTGCCACTTTCTACGCGCATTTCTTTCGCCGGCTCACGTTCAACACCCAGCACCGCATACATACCATTGCGCCACCAGTCAAACGACCAGTACAGACCGGTGATGGCCAGCATAAGATAGAACACAATCACCCAAGTACCCACCACTGCATGTAAATCCCAGAGGAAATTACGGCCTTTGAGCTGGGGTTTCACGGCCAGCCATTGCCGTATACTGTGTTTTTTCGGCCAGCGCAGATATAAACCGCTCAGTACAAAGAAAATCAGCATCAGGGCACAGGAACCGGTAATCAGTTTGCCCTGAGGTCCCAAGGTGAGGGTGCGATGCAGTTTCTGCACAAACTGGAAAAACTCACGTCCTTTTAACTCGGGCAATAGCGCTGCTGTGTAAGGGTTGATCATGACATTTAAGCCACGCTTTTCACCCTCCTTGGGAATATTAATTGATGAGGAGGCTGTCGGGCCGGTATTAATGGTGATGCTGTTAATTTTCAGTTCAGGCTGGGTACGCTGAAAATGCTGGTAAATTTGCGCGGGGCTCAGTTTGGGCTGCGCTTGTGCAGCCACCACATAACTGTCCTGATTGATCCATTTCAGGATTTGCGGTTCATAAGAATAGATTGCACCGGTGACGCCCATAATAGAAAGGACCAGTCCCGCTGTAATTCCTAAAAACCAGTGGATTTGGAAAAATGTTTTTTTAAGCATGAGTTGATGACCGCAAAAGCTGCACTGGGTAAGCGCAGGGAAGCATAGGGTGCAATTGTGTAGATAGTATGGATATTTTAATTAATACTAATTATCATTTACAGTGGCAAAACAAAAAAAGACCTCAAAATGAGGTCTTTTTAAAAACATAATTTTTATAGGGTTTTTGCTGGTCCGACCGTTTCATTCAAATGCTTGCGTACAGTAGCAAATGGAAAGTTTTTTGAATCCATGCGTTTTGGCAAGATATACGCCCCTTGCTGGTCTTTGACCTTGAAGTTCACCAAGATAAAGTCTGGGGTGTTGTACCACTCGTAAATGTCTTTCCAGCCAATCGTACCCACACCTTCCTGGCCACCCATTTGCTGGCGCATCACAATCCCGTGCGGTTGCACACCTAAACGAATGCCTTTGATTTCCTGTACCGGAAATTCATGCATTTTGCGTTTGACATACCACTCTAGACCATAGATGCGTAACACGTAGTAAAGCACCACGCCGATGATGGCAATCCAGCAAAATAGGGTGGAGTAATTTTGCAGGAAAATAATCCCCAGAATAGCTAATGCGACAATTACACCCATAATAATCCAGGCTTTTGTACCAATCTTATTGGTACTGCGCCAGATCATCAGTTGCACATTGCGTTGTTCTGCCTCTGAAACTTCATAAGCCACAGGCTGTAAGGTATAAGCGTAAATATTTTTTGCAGTCATAATGCATGTAACGAATCCTAAACTTTTCAAAGTTTAGCATTAATTTTCCCAATTCAGTGAGTATATTCTGCCAATTTTGAGCCGGAATTATAGCGATCCCAGCTCTGATGCTTCAGTATCGTGTTCATGGCTCAAACTTTGTTTCAGGGTACTGAGCTGTTTTAAAATGCTTAGCATCAAAGACAGCTGTTGCAGGATAATTAGGGACTGCTGATCATCTTGATTATTCTGGCTTAAACGCTGACGGATGGTTTGCAGCATGTTTTTCGCAGTCAGATCCGGTGTTTCATCACGTAATAAGGCACCGCAAATATCATCCAGTGCCTGATCCAGCAAAGCCAGCACTTCCGAGTCTTGAGCCTGCTCACGATGTGCGCCCAAGGCGGCGATATAACTCAAGAAGGTATGGTGCAGGCACAAAAACTCAAAAGCCTGACTTTTTTGCGCAGGGTCAAAGTCCGGTTCAGTGGCCAATGTAGAAATGAGTGAAGCCACTTCGGCATCGGTATTATGTGCCGCACGACGCACGACCCGATATTGCAAACCATTATTGCGCCCATGTTTGTACTGTTGCACGACTTCAGTCAAATAGTCACATTGGGCGGTTAATGCACGTGTAATGGTGCGAGGTAAGCGACGGAACTGCCAGTCCGGCCAGATAAAACTTACCCCGAGCCAGGCCAGTCCGCAGCCAATCAAGGTGTCGATGACACGAGGTAGGGCCGCAGCAAAGCCCAGACCATCAAGGTTGAAGTTAATCATGGCCAAAATGGTCATAAAAGCAGTGGCTTGCGCATACTGTTTACTGCGCAAGTCAAAGAACAGTACGCCACTCAGTACCAGCAATAATAACTGGCCTTCCAGGGAAGGCACAAAATACAGAACAGCATAACCCACGCTCACGCCAATCAGCGTACCGATAATCCGTAAATGCAGGCGACGTTTGGTGGCGTTAAAGTTGGGCTGGCTGACAAACAGGGCAGTGAGCAGAATCCAGTAGCCATATTGAATATTGGTTAGCTGAATAAACACATAACCAACAAACAGCACGATCGATAAGCGAATTGCATGGCGGAACAATACTGATTCAGGCGTCAGATGCTGTTTCACCCGGATGACTATATCGTCCCAGCCTTTTAAGTCATCATCTTTGAGCTGGTTTTCAATATGTTTGGCTTTATCCAGTTTAATGTTGCGCTCAGTTTCCACATTGCGCAGTTGTGCATCAATCGATTTTAAGTTTTGATATAGTGAAAACAGTGCATTAATCCAGATTTGGTCGTACTGCTGTTCCTGGCGCAGTTTTTCGAGAGACAGGCGTAGGTTTTCAAATGAATGTTTAAAGCGCTTGCTGTGCTGATAAGTGGTTCGGTGCAAAATGCTGTGACTGAGATCTTTACAGGCTTTGCCCTGAATCGAGAGAATGCGCTGGAAGCGAAACAGAATATCGCTATGCTCAAAAATCTTTGCCAGTTTCTGGTAGTCGATATGCGCGGAGTCGGCCCGCTCATGAATATCCTGTGCGACAAAATAATAATGCAGACTGCGGCGAGTATCTTTCTGGCCGCGGTCGCCTTTCAGACGTGTCAGCAGGGCGGTTTTCATATCATTGAAAATGCCGACCAGACGGCCATTTTCCAGCGACAGTTCAATCATACTCTGCTGGTAACTGTCTGGGGTCATGTCCACATCAAACAGGTTGGACTTGGCAAATAGGAAATCCCCTAGCGAGGCATAACATTGCGACAGTTTGTCCTGCACGATGCGCACCGGGAACAGCAAAAAGCTGATCGTCGATAACAAACCGTACCAGGCCGCACCACCGACCAGCAGCGCTGGCTGCATGTACCATTCTTCAAATAAATGTACCCCTAGCATGGAATACACGGATACCACCAGACAGCCATAGGAAATAATGGCATAACGCCGTCCCAGCGAACCCAACAAGATCCAGCCAATGCAGGAGACGATCAAACCAATGGCAAACAGCACCGGATAGGGAAACAGAAAATGAATGGATACTGCGGTGATAAAGAACCCGATATAGGTATAAATCAGGTTCATGATCCGTACTGAAAAACGGTCATCAATATCACTTAAACCGGCGGCCACTACACCCAGCGTGAGCGGAATTGTCGCCAGTTGATTGCCAAGAAAATAGGGAACAAAGGCGGTTCCACTAAACGCAATAATCATGCGCAGGCTATACATGAAAGTGGTGTTATAGGTCTTTTGTTTAATACGGGTGAGCCAGGGATTCAATGCGCGTCCTTTAAATAAAAAACGTGTAAAAATAATGCAATTATCAGGGAGATGCGATCACGATTCGCTTATATAACTGTTTCATCATACTATGGAGCATGTAATCTTGTCTGCACGCCAATCATGCAAAACGAAAATATGAATATTGCAAAATCTGATACTACTGAAAGCTATTCGTCGCGCTGGATTATGCTGCTGGCCTTGCTCACCGCACTTGGGCCATTGTCGATTGATATGTACCTGCCGGCTTTGCCCCAAATGGCCGAGGATTTTGGCGTCACTACGCAACAGGTGGCCAATACTTTGCCTGCTTACTTTTTTGGTTTGGCGATTGGACAATTGATTTATGGCCCGATCAGTGACCGGATTGGCCGGAAAAAACCGCTGTATTTTGGTTTGATCCTGTATAGCCTGGCCAGTTTGCTCTGCATCTTTGCGCAGAGTGAATGGAGCCTGATCATGGCACGTATCCTGCAGGCACTCGGTGGTTGTGTGGGGGTGGTAATGGCGCGTGCCGCGATTCGTGATCGGCTGGACTTGTCCCAGTCGGCACAGGCCTTTGCCAGCATGATGATGGTGATGGGTTTGGCACCTATTTTAGCACCGAGTATCGGTGCCTGGATTCTGGTGTTTTTTAACTGGAAAGCGGTATTTATAGTACTGGTCATGATGGGGCTGATCTGCCTGAGCTGTGTGCACTTCTTTTTTCAGGAAACCTTGCAGCCTGAGCGCCGTTTACAGCTCAACCTGAATCAGGTGGCTAATTTATATGCGGCTATCTTGCGTGATCGCAGTTTTCGTTTGCCGATGCTGGCCGGCTGTTGGAGTGGTGCGGTGCTATTTTGCTATATCAATTCATCTTCCGCAATTTTGATGGATGGTTATCAACTGTCGCAGCAGCATTTTGCCTATGCCTTCGGTTTAAATGCGTTTGGCATTATTTTAATGTCTTTTGCCAATAAACATCTGGCAGCTCGTTTGGGCGTATTACATCGGTTATGCTTGGGCAGCGGGATTCAAACACTTGGAGCATTGATTTTATTGCTTGTTGCCTTGGGGCAGTCGGCTACTGCATTTGGCTGGGTGATGGTGGGAATGTTTATGACGGTATCGGGCATTGGCTTGACCGGTCCCAATGCAACAGCATTGTCGATGTCTGAACAGGGTGCTCGTGCCGGAACAGCGAGTGCGATTATGGGCAGTATCCAGTTTGCCTTTGGTTTATTGGGTGGAGTATTGCTGAATGTGCTGTTATGGGATGCCTTGCTGAATATGGCAGTATTGATGCTGGTCTTCTTGGCTTTGGGCGGTTGGGCGACGTTTGCTTTAGCCAAAGATTTGCAATCACGTGCCTCTGTTTAGTTATTTTGCTGTGATAAAAAAATGGCCCTAAAGCGGCTGAATAAATGCTTTAGGGCTATCTTAGCTTAAGACTCTAAAAAGACCGTAAAGTTTTCAACCGGTTCACGTGGTGTGATAAACGTATTCACAATTGCGTCCGGGTCTGCATAACCTAAGGCAATCGCACACACCAGTTCTTCATCTTCAGATGCTCCTAACACATCCATAACGATGCTATGGAAATGGTTCCAGGCAGCTTGCGGGCACGTATCCAGACCACGTGCTTTGGCTGCAATCATGACATTTTGCATCATCATGGCAATATCCATTTTCGCACCAATGCCCATGGCTTTATGTACGGTAAAATATAGGCCCACTGGCGCATCAAACAGCATGAAGTTACGCAGCTGTTGTGCTGCCATTTTCTCTCTGTCGCCTTTTTGAATATTGAGTAAACCGTATAAGCCCCAGCCATTTTCACGGCGACGTTCTATAAAGGGAGAAATCCATTTTTGCGGATAATACGCAAAAGTTTCCGTGTACTGGGCAGCCAGTTCCGGTTGGGCATTAATTTCCTGTTGTGCCTGACACACCCGATTGACCATTTCATCGCGTTTTTTTCCACTGACCACATAGACCTGCCACGGCTGTGTATTGGTGCCGGAAGGAGCGCGGCTGGCCACACGCAAAATATCTTTAATTATTTCAGGGTCTACAGGGCGATCTAAAAAGGCACGTACCGAATGGCGCGAACTAATCGCTTCATCCACGGATTTGATTTGCTCCAGATTCATCTTTACTCCTGTTTTTTAATGTAAGTGTTGTTTTGTGTACACACTATAAGTGATCTGTCGGTGAGTGCAGTATTTTTTTTAAGCAAAAGAACCCAAAAAAATGTGTTTGTCTAGGATTTAAATGTATATCTAAAAGGTATAGCAAGAGTGGTTATGCTGAAGAAACCAGCTTTTCATGAAGTTGTAATATATTGACATGTTTGCTTTTTAATTCTGTATAAGCATTTGTAAAATAATAAATAAATTAAAATAATAAGGGTTTGTTATTAAAAAATAAACATGCTTGAATAAGCATAAAGCGGCAAAAATAGCGAGTTTAATGCGACCAAAGGCGGATGCGACTTTTGGCGTATATGACTGGAGTTTGTCGACTTTCTAGGTTAAAAATAATGCAAATGAAATGTTCAGCGGAATGAACAAGATCAACAACAATTTTTCGAAGGAAAGGAAACGAAAGATGAAAATTCAGTCTAAAACTATGGCTGTAAATGCACTTGCTTTGGCAGTTACTTTAGGGATGTCCAGCTTCGCTCAAGCCAATGGTTCAAATACCGAAGTTGATCAATTACGTAGTGAAGTAAAGGAATTACGCGCACTACTTGAACAATATGTTGCGGCAAAACCAGCCGTGACCATGCCAGCCCCTGGCACCCCTGCACAAAATTACCCAGCACCAGCGGCAGCACCAAAAGCAAATGGCTTCAGCTTTACGACTCCATCAGGCACAGAAGTGAAATTCTACGGTAATATCCGTGCCGATGCGTCATATCAGGCTGAAGGCGGTAGTGCTACACGTATGTATAACCAGATCAGTACAGTTCCTTTGGAAGGAAGTTATAAAGGTACTACTCCTTTAGAAGCAAGTGACCGTTTAAAAACCACACTGAATTCATCGCGTTTTGGTTTTGATTTTAAAACTCCAACCCAGGTGGGTGATGTGGCGGGTAAACTTGAAATGGACTTTGTGGGTGGCAAAGATGCTGACCAATTCCGTATCCGTCATGCATACATGACCTATGGTGATTGGTTAGTCGGTCAAACTTGGTCAAACTTCGCGATTACAGATTATATGCCTGAAACCATTGATGCATTAGGGTATGTGGGTGGCTCGGTAAAACGTACAGCACAGGTACGTTATACCAAGACTTTTAATCCAAATACCAAGCTTGCTGTTGGTTTGGAAGATCCTAAAGATTCAGATGCAACGAATGCAATGCGTTTGCCAGCCTTGACTGCACGTTTGGATCAAAAATTCGCCAATGGTGCAGGTGTTGTGACTCCGCGTGTAATGGTGGCCGAGAAGAAGACAGCGTCTGATGAAACAACAGCGTGGGGTGTTGGCTTAGGTATGAAATATAATCTAACGCCATCGACAACCTTTAAAGCGGATTATTACCACGTAAAGGGTGACAGTAGTTATATCTTCTCGTCAAATCCTGGCTATATTGCTAACGCTACAACTACAGAAATTCTTGCTGAAAATGAATTTGATTCCATCACAGTGGGTATTACTCAACAGTTTAATCCGAAATGGCGTGGTACCCTTGGCTATGGCTATATGAAAGCGGATGATAATAAAGAATATATTGCAGCCAATAATGCACTTGCAGCTGATAAACAGTATTCACTTAATGAAAACTTATGGCAAGGTTGGGCAAATGTGTTCTATAGCCCAGTGAAACCGCTCAGTTTTGGCCTTGAGTATGTTTACGGTGAGCGTGAAACTTTTGATGGTAAAACTGGTGAAGATAACCGCGTACAAGCAACCGCAATTTATAACTTCTAATCATGTTTTCATGATTTGAAAGGTTGAAAAAAGAGGCTCCGGCCTCTTTTTTATTTTGCGGTATTCATTTCATATTCAAAAATTAAAACCACGTACTCAATAAAATATAAAGGATAAAACTGCCAGGAATACTCACCAGTACTGGCAGTTTGGTTTTTAATAAGGCAATCACCAAAATCACGAAAGCAAGATCGAGTCCACTACGTAGCTGCTGCATGCCCATATTCAGTACCAGCGCAAACAACAAACCCACCACTGCTGCGTTAATGCCGATTACTGCTTTTTGAATCTGGTTTTGTGCCATAAAGCGTGACCAGTAAGGCAATAGGCCAAAAATGAGCAAAAAGGACGGTAAGAAAATTGCAATGGTCGCAATCACGGCATTCAGTACTGGAAACGGCGTCATTGGAATAAATGAACCAATGAAACTGGCAAAAGTAAATAATGGACCGGGAATCAACTGCGCCAGCGCATAGCCTAAGTCAAATTGCTGTGCCGAAATCAACTGGGTATTTACAAACTCCTGATGCAGTAAAGGCAAGACGACATGGCCGCCCCCAAACACCAAAGCTGCGGTTTGGTAAAAACCTTGTATTGTCTCTACCAGCACATGCGGCGAGAGCCATTGGATGAGTGCAAACAGTACAAATAGACCGAAAAAAGCCACTAACCAGAGATAAGCGAATGTGTGATTATTCTGGGTCGATGTAATGGCTGGTTGAGTACTGAGTGTTTTTAAAGGTGTATTTTTTTGGGATAAGAACAGACCCACGATTGCCGCGATAAGAATCACGATGATCTGATTCAAGGCGATCGGCACAAACATAACAAACAGTGTGGCCGCCAGCATCAGTAAATAATGCCAAGGCTGTTTACAAAAGCTGTTGAGCATTTGCCAGAAAGCGACTGCCACAATACCCAGCACAATCAGCTGAATCCCATGAAAGGCATTGAGATTAAGCAAATCACTGAGCTGATAGCTGAGTAAGGCAAAAGCGGTCATCAGCACAGCTGAAGGCAAGGTAAATCCGACCCAGGCCCAAAAGGCCCCGGCATATCCTTTTTGCAAATAGCCAATACCCATGCCGACCTGACTGCTGGTGGGGCCGGGCAATAGCTGTGCCAAAGCCACCAGTTGCCCATAGTGTTGATCTTCCAGCCAGTGCAGTTTCTTGACAAAAACTTGATGGAAAAATACCAGATGGGCTGCCGGTCCGCCAAAAGAAGTACAACCTAATTTTAAAAAGGTCAAGAAAATTTGCCAGAGGGTTGGGGGCATGAGAATTGCTTTTGTTTGGATTGAATCTTTGGCAGTATAAAAAGAGAAGGTGACGATTTAAATAAATACAACAGTATTATGAGGATCTGATCCGTACACTCGGGCTGCAAAGTAAGAGGTGCATTGACTATGAAGCAGATGAAATTATGGGTAATCGGAATTTCGATGGTATGTGTAGGCTGTCAGCAATTACCGACCACATCTTCCGCTGTCGCTGCGCCACTCATGCAGGCCGCTAAGGTATCTGACGCACAGTCCAGACCCAGCCGGATCGATTTCCATCAACTCAAACAAACTGAAAAACGTCCCGTAATTGCTTTGGTCTTGGGCAGTGGTGGTGCGCGTGGTTATGCACATATTGGGGTGATTCAGGTACTGGAACAATATGGCATTCAACCGGATTTTATCGTGGGAACCAGTGCGGGCAGTATCGTCGGCTCTATTTATGCCAGTGGTAAAAATGCAGATGAACTGCGTGAAATTGCGTTAAAAATGAAACCGACCGATGTACGCGATATTACCTTGGCAAAAAAAGGCTTTTTTGACGGTCAAAAAATTGAAGATTACGTCAATAGTCAGGTGGCCAATGTGCCTCTAGAACAGCTGAAAATTCCGATGTATGTGGTGGCAACGCAGCTGAAAGCCGGAAAAAAAGTGGTGTTTAATTATGGCAATACTGGTCAGTCGGTACGTGCTTCGGTTTCTATTCCCAGCATGTTTATTCCCGCGCAAATTGCAGGTGAAGAATATGTCGATGGCGGTGTGGTTAGCCCTGTTCCAGTGGAAGTGGCACGAGATTTAGGTGCAGATGTGATTATCGCAGTTGATATTCTGGCACAACCGATCCATACGGAAACGACCAATGTATGGGGATTGTTTAACCAAAACATCAATATCATGCAAAATCGGCTGGCCAAAGAAGAATTGCAATATGCGGATATCGTGATTCAGCCCGATTTACGTGAAAAAGCACATATTTTTGATGTCAAAGGGCGTGAGGCAACGATGCAGGCGGGCGTTGCAGCTGCATTGGCACAAATCAATGCCATTGAAGTGACCTTAGTGAATAAACAACTGCAATTTGGCAAGAGCTTGAAAGCCTTAACAGCGAAAAACTAGATCCGCGTTTTAGATTAGATGAGCGGACAGGGATAGGTCTGCTGGCTGAATGGCTAGCAGTCGTCATCTGACTCTGCTGCCTAGCAGCGAAATTTATGAACTCTTTTAAATAAGAACAGGTTGTTAAAGAAGCAGAACTATTCTTTATTATAGTTTTAACTTTCTGTTTAATTGGATTATTTTGTTTGGATTATAGGCTTTGTTAAAGTATTCATAGACTTATATTTACCGGCTATTGAAAAATAATTATACTTTTTCGCTCTCACTCCCGCACGTTGAAATGTTCATCAACACATGATGTATTGAACCAGCGTAAGATCATCATACAAAAATATAGGTTCAATCATGAAAAATATTCAAATTGGTCAGCAGGTTAAATTAGCCACGATGGAACATCTGGCCTTTGAAGTGGTAGAAATCAATACGGATGGTTCATTCCAAATCCAGGCACAGCTCGATGATAATAATATTTTGCAATATGACCATATCGTGGCCGAAATGCTCTGTGTGATTGAAAAATGAGGTGATTACACTGTAATGGCGTGAACTGAAAATAGCTTAACTGAATTGTTCAAGACCAAAAGTTCACTCTGCGATATGGATGAAATTTGTCTGTGATATTCAGGTGCATTTCTGCTTAAAAATAGATTGTGTTGAGATGAAAGCTGAACCGATTGTGGTGGTCGAGCAGTAGGTGATTGAGGTGGCTGGACCGGTTTATGCGGATTTTAAAAGCAAAAAGTTTTTAGATTGCGATACATTTCAAAATTATTTTGGATTTTATTGTTCTGCGATGTGATAGGATTGATTTTGCTGTAAATTAATTATATTTTTAAAAATCAATATCTTGTGGTTTTTTATTGTCTTATCTATATGTTTTTCTGAATCAAAATAGGAAAAGAATAAGAAATGATGATGACAATTTGTGGATTTTCACATTTTTTTTGAAGTAAAAACGATATAATACTAAAGGAGTATATCTTACCTGTTATTGAGTTTCGTCAATCATGTCCCCTTTAGATCAAATTACGCATATCTTGGACGATCAGTCCGAGTTAACCATGTCTATTTTAATGACGCCTGATATGGCAAATTTTTCAGGTAATGTACATGGGGGGACGATTTTAAAGTTACTGGATCAGGTGGCCTATGCCTGCGCGAGCCGTTATTCAGGCAGTTATGTCGTGACTTTGTCGGTGGATAAGGTGACCTTTAAGGAACCGGTTCGTGTGGGTGAACTAGTGACTTTCTTGGCCAGTGTCAATCACGTGGGTCGTACTTCGATGGAAATCGGTATTCGCGTTGAAGCGCAGAATATTCAAAAACGTACCGTACGCCATACCAATAGCTGCTATTTCACCATGGTGGCGGTGGATGAAGAGGGTAAACCGCGTGAAGTGCCAGCATTGAATTTGGATAATGACTGGAAACGTTGCCGTTTTGAGGCGGCAGAACAACGTAAGGTTTTACGTTTGCAAAGTACCCAAGCGCCATCTTGCAGTATCCATAAGAAATCGAGCACATAATGTTGCGTGCCGGATAATCTCGAGAAAAAGGTCTTTGCTTAAGGGCCTTTTTTTATGCCTATTATTTTTAAGGTAAATGTCCGAAGTAACTAGGCATCGGTAACAATTTGGATTAATATGAAACGATACGTTTCGTTTTTAATGGGTGTTCTGCAATGACAGAAACTGAAAAATGTTCACGCCGTAAGCAACTGATTGTCGACGCTGTCAGGGCTGCTTTGCAGGAACAAGATTATGCCCATTTAACCATTGAGAATGTTGCAGCACGTGCAGGCGTGGGCAAGTCGACGATTTACCGTTGGTGGAAACACAAGTCAGATCTGGTTTTTGATGCCTTTAAACAGCAAACCGAGTCGGTCTTTGAACTAGATTTTAACCGTTCTTTGCAAGCTAATCTGGAGCAGCAATTATTCAGATTGGCGTCAGCACTGAATCATCCGGTGGGGCGTGCCTTATTGGTGGTGATGGCAGAAAACCGTGAAGCGGCAGGCGAGTTCTTTAAGCAGTATTTACTGCCGCGCCGTGAACAGACACGTAAACTGATTGAGCTGGCCATTCAGCGTGGTGAAATCCGGGCCGATTATCCATTTGAACTGATGCTTGATACCTTATACGGGCCGATCCATTACCAGATTATCTTTTTTAACCGCATGCCGGATCGTGCCTATATTGAGGCCTTGGTTGATCTCGTGCTGCAACCGATTTTATTGCCTTAAGTCTTTTCCCATTTGTGCAAGTTGAGATCCCCCATGTCCACTGCGGCTGTTGAAAAGTTATGGAACCGCTCATTTTTATTATGTGTGGCGACAAACCTGTTCCTGTTTATTTATTACTATGCCTTGTTAACCATCTTGCCGATTTACATTATGAAAGCGTTGGGGGGCTCGGTAAGTCAGGCTGGACTAGCCCTAACCCTGTTTCTGGTTTCTTCCATTGCCATTCGTCCTTTTTCAGGGTTGATCATTGAAAAAGTCGGTAAGAAAAAAGCCTTCTTGGCTTCATCCGCAATGTTTATGTTGTTGGCCTTGGGCTATCTGTTCGTCGACAGCATGTTGGCGCTACTGGCCATCCGCTTTGTACATGGTATCTGGTTCAGCGTGTTAACGACGGTCACCGTGCCGATTGCCAACGAGTTTATTCCAGAACAGCGTAAAGGTGAGGGCATGGGCTATTATGTGATGTCCACCAATCTGGCGGTGGTATTCGGGCCATTAATTGCCTTGACTGTGGTGCAGTACAGTAATTTTACGACCTTATTTGCCGTGCTGACCGGAATTATCGCGTTGAGTTTCATTTTCTGTCTGATGATTCCAGTCAAAGAACATGTCCAATCTATGATGTTGTCGCAAGATGAAGTCCGCCCTAAATTTAGTTGGCACCATATTATTGAAACGCGTGCCGTACCGATCGGTTTTGTGGCCTTGGTGACTTCTTTTGCCTATTCCAGCATTATGAGCTTTATTACGGCCTATAGTGAAAGTAAGCATCTGTTGGCCTATACCAGTCTGTTTTTTATTGTTTTTGCGATCTCGATGATTGTGGTTCGTCCCTGGATTGGCAAAATTTATGACCGTAAAGGTCCGAGTGCCGTGATTTATCCTTCCTTCCTGTTTTTTGCCTTGGGTCTATTTACCGTGAGCATGATGACCAATCAATGGATTTTATGGTTGTCTGCGGTGTTTATCGGGATTGGATATGGTTCATTATTTCCATGTTTTCAAACCTTAGCGATTCAGGCGGTACCAAAAGAACGGATGGGACATGCCATTTCCACCTTTTTCACCTTGTTTGATCTCGGGATGGCGGTGGGATCGGTTGTGTTGGGACTGGTGATCGCACGTTTTGGTTTTGAAAGTACCTATGCCTTATGTGCAGTGCTGGTACTGCTTACCGTGCTGTTATACAAAGCGACGGTAGCCAGCCATTTAGTAAAAAAAGCCTAAAAGGGAGTGGGAGAAAATGGAATTACGACATTTACGCTATTTTGTCGCGGTGGCTGAAACACTGAACTTTACCCGAGCGGCACAGAAAATGTATACGGTGCAGCCTTCTTTGAGTCAGCAAATCAAGGACTTGGAGCATGAAGTGGGGGTGCAGCTGCTGCTGCGTTCCAACCGCAAGGTTGAATTGACTGAAGCAGGTGAAGCCTTTTTAAAAGAAGCGCTGCTGAGCTTGGAGCATGCAGAAAAAGCCGTTCAGGCCGCACGTCAGGTGGAAAGCCAGCAGAAAGAGCAATTGCATATCGGCTTTGTACCGGTTGCTGAGATGAAGATTTTCCCCTACATCATGCCAAATATCCGTGCGCATTTTCCGGAGCTAAAAATCGATTTTCATAGCCTGACCGATGCTGAGCAGTTACAGGCGCTGAAGCGGGGTGAAATTGATATTGCCTTCACCCGCTATGTGGATGATTGCGATGAGCTGGAACACGTGCTGATTTTCCGTGAACCTTTAACCCTGATTATGCCGAAGGACTCGCCATTTGCAGCCCAACGTCATGTCAGTATCAAGAGTTTTAATCAGCAGGATTTTGTGATCAGTGATGAGAAGTCATCACCACAATTGTACAAGGTCATTCAGGCGTTTCTTCAACAGGAAAAAATCAAGGTGAATGTGGTACAGCATTCCACCAACATTTTATTAAATGTCAATCTGGTGGGGATGGGGGTTGGATGGAGCCTGGTGCCTGCCTACGTGATTCCTTTGCTCGGTGATAAAATCGTGGTGAAAAATACTATTGAACCGTTACCAATGATTGGTCTGTACGCCAGTTATCGTGCTGGAAAAAAACATAAAGCGATTGAGCTGATTCTGAAAATCTTGAAAGAACAGTTTCATGTCGACTTTTTTGCCTCCTGATGAGAACGCACTGACTAGACCCCACACATGTGGGGGTTTATTTTTGACGGCCAATAAAAAACCACTCCGTAGAGTGGTTTAACGTCGTCAATAGGGACTTATTTAAGATGCAACTTGGCAAACAGTTGCTGGCTGGTGTGATCCAGCGTCTGAGGAATGGCCAGTGCCGCGACAAAGCGGTCTGGACGGAGAATTACAATCGACTGGTTGGTTTGACCAAACCAGCTGCGGATTTCGGTCCCGATATCGCCAATGGTGATGACACCCTCAATTTTCTCACGTTGCGTATTGTCTAACTGTACTGCCGGTAGAACCTGGATAAATTTAACACCCAGTTTCTGCCATTTTTGCATGGTGCTTGGGCTGATGCCCCATTTTGGATTGACACCCCAGGCGATGACTGCAAAATCATTGCCGATGACTTCATCGAGCAGTACGGTTTCACCAGATTCCAGCTTAACTTGAGGCTGGATAAACATCTTGCCGACCGGTGAGTTTTTGTTGGCTGTATCTGCGACCAAGGCACCGTCATGGTATTTAGGCATCGGTTTGAAACGCATTTCGAGTAGATAGCGTTTAATCGGCTGAATGTAATTTAAGACATAGGAAACGCCGTCACGCACAAAACCTTGCCATTTCTTCGGTGGAGCCAAGACATGACCGGCCATCACGGAAAGATCAATCATCGCTTTGGCATGATCTTTACGCTCCACCTGATAGGAGTCCAAGAGATCTGGCGTTGCAACACCTTTGACTACTAGGGCGACTTTCCAGGCTACGTTGAAAGCATCACGCATACCGCTGTTATAGCCTTGACCTTGCCATACCGGCATGATGTGCGCTGCATCACCGGCCAGCAAAATGCGGTCGACACGGAACTTGTCTGCAATACGTGCATTGTGGGTATAGACACGTTGACGGATCACTTCAATATTATGGGTATTTGGCAAGACCTTGGAGAGTAACTTGCTGATATTTTCCGGTTTGCTGAGTTCTTCCTGAGTCTCGCCAGGCATGACCATAAATTCGAAACGGCGGATAGCATGAGGCAATGCAGCAGACACATAAGGACGTACCGGGTCACAGCACAGGTAAATGTGTGGGGTTGCTAATGGGTCATTGGCGACGTCAATCACGATCCACTGGTTTGGTGCAGTTTTACCTTCAAAACCAATATTTAAAGTACGACGAATATATGAGTTACCACCATCACAGGCGATCAGATATTTGGCCCGTACCGCTTCTTGCTGCTGGTCTTTATTCTGGAGCTTTAAGGTGACACCTTCGTGGTCTTGCTGGAATTCACTGACATGACGTGAAAACAGGACCTGTGTTTTTGGATACTGTGCCAGGCCATTCAACAAAACACGGTCAACCTGCGGCTGAATAAAGGCATTACGACGTGACCAGCCAAATTCACGGGTCATCGGCTGGATATCCGCAAAACAGCGACCTTTCGGGGTCAGGAAACGCATCGCATGGTTTGGTGTAGTATGGGGCAAAACCTGCTCAATCAAACCGAGCGACTGAATGGTACGCAAGGCTTCGTCATCAATCCCGATCGCACGAGGATAGTCAATCAGGTCATCTAATTGTTCAATGACGGTAACTTCTACACCCTGTTTACTCAGGTAGTTGGCAATGGTTAAACCGACTGGACCTGCACCCAGAATGGCGACTTCAGTTGTGTAATTAACTTGATTTGAACTCACAGCAAAGATCCCTTTATTCATCTTTCACCCGCCTATTAAGGTTGAAGAGAGGGTCTTAGACAAGCTATGCCATAGTGGATAACAAGCAAGGGAAAAAACACTTCAGGATAGTTTTATGGATTTAATTATTTGAATATTAATGATTAATTTTTATTTATGTCATCATTTGGAGAGATTCTATGATTGTTCATTTCTATCATAGGGATGCTGTGAGATGGGGGGAAGAAAGATGAAACTTCTGAACAGATGATTTTAGAATTTTTCAGCTGTGTCCTCTGGATTTTCACGTATGATCAACGCTACGGTAATGAAAGGTGATCTGCGAATGTTCATCTCAGGAAGAATACGGCAAAACGCTGTGTTTTTTGCAACATCAGGTCGAAGCCGTAGAACACCGGTGAACAAAAATAAACTCAACATGTGGGTATTTTCTTGAAACTTGTCAGTGCAAACAACGCCATTCCAACACATATTATCTCGGGTTTTTTAGGGGCAGGGAAGACAACTGTACTGCAGCATCTGCTCAGCCAAAAACCAGAGGGTGAAACCTGGGCTATTTTAATGAATGAGTTTGGCCAGATCGGGGTGGATCAGCAGCTTTTGCCACAGGATCAAGGCTATGCCGTGAAAGAATTACTGGGCGGTTGCTTGTGTTGTAGCAGTCAGCTACCGATGCAAATTGCTTTGTCACGCTTGCTGGCTGAAAGTAAACCCACCCGCCTGTTTATCGAGCCGACCGGACTGGGGCATCCTGCACAATTGCTGGAACAGCTGACCGAACCTCACTGGCAGCAAACCTTGGCCATGCGGGCTTTGGTGACGGTGGTGGATGGATCACGCCTGCATGATCATGATTGGGTCAAACACAACCTGTATGCAGATCAGCTGAAAGCCGCGCAAATTGTGGTGGTTTCCCATCAGGATCAAATGACGTTCGCTGATGATCAGGCACTGGATGAATTAAAACAGGAATATCAAGCTTATGCTCAGCGCTGGCTGAGCAGTGCACATGGCCAGCTGGATTTAGCTGAGATCGATCTGCCGTATGTTGGAACGCAGCGCAAGGTGCAACCTCTGTTAAAATTGCAACGAGCGAGTTCAAATACGGCAGAGCAAAAGGTCGAAATCAAGCAACTGCCTTATCACTACGTGGAGACTGCACAAGGCTATAGTGTGGCGGGCTGGAAACTGCCGAAAAGCTGGCAATTTGATTTTTTCCCCTTACTCGATTTGCTCTGTCATCAGAAAGACTGGCTGCGCATCAAGGCGATCTTCAATACCAACCAGGGTTGGATGTACTTCAATTTCAATCCGGCCCAGTTTAATTACAAGTCCGGCGATGAAGGAATTGATAACCGTATCGAGGTGATCGTGCCGGATGAGCGTGACTGGCAGAGCTTCGAGCAGCAACTGCTCGCCTTGCAGTTAAATGTCAAGTGATTTGAACCGACAAGCTTTTGCGGCAGTAAACATGCGGAATTGCTGCTGCGTTCTGATCGGGCTTTTGTTATGCTGAGCGCCATTTTCAATGCTGAGGTAAACATCTGTCATGGCGCTCAAAGCAACCATTTATAAAGCGGATCTAAACATTGCCGATATGGATCAGCATATTTATGCGGACTATCAACTGACCCTGGCATTACACCCTTCGGAGACCATCGAACGTTTGATGGTGAGAATCCTGGCTTATGCTCGTTTTGCCGATGAACGTCTGGAATTTACCAAAGATTTGTTTGAAACTGATGAGCCGGCGTTGTGGCAAAAAGACCTGACCGGCCAGCTGGAAAAATGGGTTGAAGTCGGTTGCCCTGCTGAAGATAAAGTGAAAAAAGCTAGTAGCCGTTGCCAGCAAGTGGCAGTGGTCGCTTATGGCAGTCAAGTGGATGACTGGTGGAAAAAAAGCAGTAAGCTGAAAACGCTGAATAATTTGAGTGTCTGGGCGTTGAGTGAGAAGACCACTCAGGCTTTAACCGATCTCTGTGAACGTACCATGCAATTACAGTTGAATGTATTGGATGGCGAATGGACTTTACTGAGTGATCAGGGACAAGTTGAAATTGAGTGGACTCAACTCAAGTAAAATTCCTGTTCATCGTGCACTGATAAGTTAGCAGCTATAAGTGCAAAAAACCAACTTGCAACAACTGCTTAGCAGGCATATAAAAGAATCAGGATTGGATTGCAAGGGAGAAAATATCAGTGAATGCCGATGTCTATCATTTGTTGATTGCCTTGCTGATTGGGGCCATTATTGGAGCGGAACGCGAATATCGCAACAAGTCGGCTGGCTTGCGCACCATGATCATGGTCAGTCTGGCTTCCTGTCTGTTTACCATCATGTCGATTAAAATTGGCATGGCCAATCCCGACCGGATCGCGGCGAATATTCTGACAGGTCTGGGTTTTATTGGTGCCGGGGTGATTTTTAAAGAAGAAAATCATATTTCCGGTATTACCACGGCCACCACCATCTGGATGGTTGCTGCATTGGGCATTACCGCTGGTGCCGGTTATGTTGCTTTAAGCCTGTTTGGGACCTTAATCGTGCTGATTATTCTGGTGCTGATGATTTATATTCAGGACTGGATTGCCGATTTAAACATGCAGCGCGATTACAAGATCGTCTGTGATTATCAGCAGGAAACCTTGCATCACTATGAAGCGGTATTTAAACAGTTCCATATGCGGATTGAACGGGGCGTGCAGCATAAAACCGAAACGACCATTACCGGACACTGGTTTTTACAAGGGCGAGCGAGTAATCATAAGAAACTCATCGAGTTCTTGTTGAATGATCCAGATATAAGAGAATTGATGTACTAGGCTGAGTTGAGGTGGTTTAATTTTACAAGCCAACCTTGATGGCCAAATGATTATCTTCATAGATTGAAATTTTTACGGGGTGAAGTTGAACAGCTTTACCCATCACACAGAAAAACAGGATCATGTCATGTCGAATGAATTACAGATTATTGATTTAAAAGTAGGCGAAGGCAAAGAAGCGGTCAAAGGTGCGCTGATTACCACGCATTATACCGGCTGGCTGGAAGATGGCACCAAGTTCGACTCTTCCATTGATCGCGGTAATTATTTTGAATGTGTGATTGGTACTGGCCGCGTGATTAAAGGCTGGGACCAGGGCATTATGGGGATGAAGGTCGGCGGTAAACGTAAATTGATCGTACCGTCCCATTTGGCATATGGTGAGCGCAAGATGGGCAATATCATTCCGGCCAATTCCAATCTGATTTTTGAAATTGAATTGTTTGATGTCAAAACTCGTGATGAATAAGCCTTGAATCGTTGTCTGGCATAAAAAAATCCCCTCATTTGAGGGGATTTTTTATGATGGCTTAAGCATCAATCGAATCATCGAGATTTGGTGCTAACCAGCGTTTGGCTTCATCCAGAGTCCAGCCTTTACGGTTGGCATAGTCCTCAAGCTGGTCTTGTGAGATTTTACCGACATTGAAGTACTGGGATTCTGGGTGGGCATAATAGAAACCGCTGACACTTGAAGGTGGCCACATTGCAAAACTTGAAGTGAGCTGTGTGCCGATCTTGTCGGTTGAACCTAACCAGTCAAATAACACTGCTTTTTCCGAGTGCTCTGGGCAAGCCGGATAGCCCGGGGCAGGGCGGATACCGACGTATTTTTCCTTGATCAACTCTTCATTGGACAGTTGTTCATCCGGTTGATAACCCCAGAACTCTTTACGGATGCGTTCATGCAAATGTTCGGCAAAGGCTTCAGCAAAACGGTCCCCGAGTGATTGCACCAGAATGGCAGAATAGTCATCACCTTTGGCTTTGAATTCATGTGCCATTTCTTCCGCGCCAAAGATCGACACCGTAAAGCCACCGAGATAATCCTGCTGATCAGCAGTTTCAGGGGCAATAAAGTCCGCTAAAGACAAGTTCGGCTTACCGGTGACTTTATCGGATTGCTGACGCAAATGTTCAAAATGATGGGTGGCTTGTCCCGCTTCATCATAGACGGTTACGGTATCCGCAGCGGTACGTTTGGCCGGGTAGATGCCAAAGACGGCACGTGCATCGAAACGTTTATTTTCGATGATGTCTTTTAGCATCGCTTGGGCTTGATTGTACAAATCCGTCGCTGCTTCACCGACAATCTCATCCTGCAGGATTTGCGGGAATTTACCCGCCAGACTCCAGGAAATAAAGAATGGCGTCCAGTCAAAATATTTCACCAGTGTCTCAAGAGGATACTGGGTGATCACCTGCGTCCCAATCAATTTTGGTTGCGCCAGTTCACCTTGGGTCCAGTCAATTTTCAGACCATTTTCAATCGATTCAGCATAAGACAGTTTGGCTGCTTTTGGTTGCTTGTTGGCAATCCGTTCACGGACCTTGGCATATTCGGCACGATGTTGAGCCACGAAATCGGCTTTCATGTCTTTCGACAACAAGCTGGTTGCGACACCCACGGCACGTGAGGCATCTGCCACATAAATCACGGCATCATTTTGATATTGTGGATCAATTTTAACAGCGGTATGTGCTTTAGACGTGGTCGCACCACCAATCAGCAATGGAATCTTAAAGCCTTTACGCTGCATTTCTTTGGCAACAAAGACCATTTCATCGAGCGATGGGGTAATCAAACCGGACAGACCGATAATATCAACCTTCTCGTCAATCGCAGTTTGCAGAATTTTCTCGGCAGGGACCATCACGCCGAGGTCAACAATGTCGTAGCCATTACAGCCGAGGACCACGCCAACAATGTTTTTCCCAATGTCGTGTACGTCACCTTTCACCGTGGCCATCAGCACTTTACCTTTGGTCTCACCGGCAGTTTTTTCCGCTTCGATGTACGGGTTGAGCCAAGCCACCGCCTGTTTCATGACACGGGCAGATTTCACTACCTGTGGCAGGAACATCTTACCGGCACCAAACAGGTCGCCGACCACGTTCATACCATCCATCAATGGACCTTCAATGACATCGAGTGGGCGTTTGGCTTTGAGACGTGCCTCTTCGGTATCTTCATCAATAAACGTGGTAATCCCTTTCACTAACGCATATTCCAGACGTTTTTCGACGGACTGGTTACGCCATTCGAGGTTTTCAACGGCTTTTTGTGCACCGGCCTGACCACGGTATTGTTCTGCCACTTCCAGCAGTTTTTCTGTCGCGTCCTGACCGCTTTCACCCTGATTGCGGTTCAGAATGACATCTTCAACCGCATCTTTCAGTTCTTGTGGAATGTCATCGTAAATCGCCATCTGTCCGGCGTTGACAATCCCCATGGTCATGCCTTGTTTGATGGCATGGTACAGGAACACCGAGTGAATGGCTTCACGTACCGGCTCATTACCACGGAACGAGAACGAGACGTTGGATACACCCCCGGAAATCATAGCATTCGGCAGGTTTTGCTTGATCCAGCCGGTCGCTTCGATGAAGTCCACGGCGTAGTTGTTGTGTTCTTCAATACCGGTCGCGACGGCAAATACGTTCGGGTCAAAGATGATGTCTTCCGATGGAAAACCGACTTCGTTGACCAATACATCATAAGAACGTTTACAGATTTCACGTTTGCGTTCAGCGGTATCGGCCTGACCCTTTTCATCAAAGGCCATCACGATAATTGCTGCACCATACTGGCGGCACAGGCGTGCTTTTTCGACAAACTCGTTATAACCTTCTTTCAGAGAAATCGAGTTGACGACCGGTTTACCCTGGACGCATTTCAGGCCAGCTTCAATGATTTCCCATTTAGAGGAGTCAATCATGATTGGTACACGAGAAATGTCTGGCTCAGACGCGACCAGATTCAGGAAATGCACCATCGCATGTTGCGAATCGAGCATGCCTTCATCCATGTTGATGTCGATAATCTGTGCACCGCTTTCTACCTGTTGACGTGCAACATCCAAGGCTTCGGCAAAGTTTTCTTCACGGATCAGACGCAGGAATTTTTTTGAACCGGTGACATTGGTTCGTTCACCAACGTTCACAAACAGCGAGTCGTCAAAAATGTTAAACGGTTCTAAACCACTGAGACGACAAGCTGGTTTAATGTCTGGAATTTGGCGAGGTGCAATGTCTTTTACAGCATTGTAGATCGCACGAATGTGATCTGGTGTGGTACCACAACAACCACCCGTGATGTTGATCAGACCGCTTTCGGCAAATTCTTTCAGGAAGGCCGCGGTTTGTTCTGGTGTTTCATCATAGCCACCAAAGGCATTTGGCAAGCCAGCGTTTGGATGGGCAGAAACAAACACATCAGCGACATCGGCAACAGTTTTGACGTGCGGACGCATCGCATCGGCACCGAGCGCACAGTTAAAGCCGATCGACAAAAGATCACCATGACGTACCGAGTTCCAGAAGGCTTCCGCGGTTTGACCGGTTAAGGTACGGCCCGAAGCATCGGTAATGGTGCCGGAAATCATCAATGGCAGTTCATAACCGATTTGTTTAAAAACTTCTTTTACCGCAAAGATTGCGGCTTTACAGTTCAAGGTGTCAAACACGGTTTCGATCAGCAGGATGTCTGCACCACCTTCAATTAATGCATGCGCTGCTTCGATATAGTTTTCTTTCAGCTCATCAAAGGTGATGTTACGGAAGGCCGGATCGTTGACATTCGGTGAAATGGAGCAGGTGCGTGATGTAGGCCCCAAGACACCTGCGACAAAACGCGGTTTGTCCGGCGTCGAGTATTTTTCACAGGCTGCTTTGGCAATGCGTGCTGCTTCACGGTTGATTTCTGGTACCAGGTCTTCCATGTGGTAATCGGCCATGGAAACCCGGGTGCCGTTAAAGCTGTTGGTTTCAATGATGTCTGCACCGGCATCCAGATAGGCTTCGTGAATACCTTGAATAATTTGCGGTTGGGTCAGAACCAACAGGTCGTTGTTGCCTTTCAGGTCATGCGCCCAGTCGGCAAAACGCTCACCCCGGTAGTCAGCTTCTTCCAGTTGATGGCGTTGGATCATGGTTCCCATGGCACCATCAATAATCAGGATACGTTTGGTGAGAAGCTCTTTTAGGGTGGCAAGCGTGGACATAAGGAACCCCAGTGCAGATGAGTGTAAAATGGACAATACTATAGCAGGTTTACACACGTTTTTGATGGCTTGTAACGGGGAGGTGGGGGATTGCCCGGCAATTCATAGCTTTCACGTCGTTTTTTTCATCAAACTGCAATATGTACTTTGCATAATGGCGCCATTATTTTTGCGGTAGTGTTGCATATAGACGAAAAGCAGATCGGGTCTATTCCCTAGTAAGATGGTGAGGCGGTAATCAGGGCTTGTAAAAACAAAATAACACATTACAAATCCAGTAAATTTCACCTCATCGCTCTATTTTCTCAATGAGAAAGACAGTTAAATTTGAAGCAATTGTTAAAAATTAGCTTTATATGGCCTTTTATTGTCATATAATTGTCATAATTTAATTTAACAATAAGGGCATTTTATTGTCCTTTAAATGCGATCTGCATGAATCCGAATATTCCCCCACGTCATGATCACGTAGAAAATAGCGCTACGCGTTCTACCAATGTGCATGTTCCCACACCAAAATTTTTTATTCCGGTGTTCTTTACTATTATCATTTCAACGTTGATTTATATCGCGTTTCAGATGAGTGCTGACCTTGCGCATGTACCACCGCTAAGCCTGTATTCCGTTATTTTGTTGGCGACCGCCTTATTGATTGCTTTGGGCTTTGAATTTGTCAATGGTTTCCATGACACGGCAAATGCGGTTGCAACCGTCATCTATACCAATGCCTTACCTGCACCTGTGGCAGTGATGTGGGCAGGTTTTTGTAACTTTTTGGGTGTCATGATTGCCAGCGGTGCAGTGGCCTACGGGATTATCGCGCTGTTACCGGTTGAGCTGATCATGAATGTCAGTAGCGGTGCCGGTTTCGCCATGGTGTTTGCCATGCTGATTGCAGCGATTTTATGGAATCTCGGCACCTGGTTCCTGGGTATTCCAGCATCGAGTTCGCATACCCTGATTGGTTCGATCCTGGGTGTCGGCATTATGAACTATATTCTCAATTCTGCTGGCGGAGCCAGTGGGGTGGATATGGATCAGGTGATCAAAGTGGGTAAGGCGTTGCTGTTCTCGCCTTTGATCGGCTTTACTTTTGCTGCGATTGTATTCTTGTTGGTGAAGACCATTTTCAAGCGTCAACTGGAACTGTTCCAGCCGCCTGAAGGTAACAAGCCACCACCACCACTCATTCGTGCCTTGCTGATCTTTACTTGTACCGGTGTGAGCTTTGCGCACGGTTCAAACGATGGTCAAAAAGGCATGGGCTTGATTATGCTGATCCTGATCGGTCTGGTGCCAATGGCCTATTCGCTGAACAAGAATCTGGACAATCAACATCTGCAGTCTTTTGAGAAATTGTCAGCACAAACAGCAACAGTCCTTTATGCGCAACATGACCAGGTGGCTGATGATAAAGCGCGTGAGGTTTTGACCAAATACATCCAGACCAAGCAGGTGACGCCAGAAGTATTGCCTGCTTTGGCCAGCTTGACGGATCAATTGGGCGAGCGTGTCGGTGAATACCGTAGTCTGAAGGATATTCCGGAAACACAAGTGGGTGAAATCCGTAATGACATGTATTTGAGCACGACGGCATTCAAGCGTCTGGATAAAGCCAAGGCGCTGCCGGAGTTCACTGAACAGCAAGATAAACTGGTTGAAGATTACCGTGACAACCTGGATTCCTTCCTGCAATACATCCCTACTTGGGTGAAAGTGGCCGTTGCATTGGCATTGGGTCTAGGCACTATGGTGGGCTGGAAACGTATTGTGGTGACAGTAGGTGAGCGTATCGGTAAAAACCATATGACTTATGGTCAGGGTATGTCGGCTGAATTGGTGGCAATGACCACGATTGCCGCGGCAGACGGTCTTGGTATGCCGGTATCAACCACGCACGTTTTAAACAGTGCGGTAGCCGGTACCATGGTGGCGAACAAGTCAGGTCTAAACTTTAATACGGTCAAAACCATCTTGTCAGCCTGGATCTTTACTCTGCCAGCCACGATCTGTTTATCGGGTGCTTTATACTGGTTGTTCTTACAGTTCACTTAATCTCTATGTGAGAAAACAGCGATAAAAAAGCTTTGCCTCGGCAAAGCTTTTTTATTTGGGCAGAGTTTTGTATTTTATTTTTTAAGTTTACGCTGCAATTTCTGTATAGGGAGATAGTCTTGGGCAAAGCCATACAGGGCAGCAAAAGGCAGGGCGGTACGTGCCAGATAGGCCACACGCCACAGTCCACCATGATTGGCACCCGACATGATGAGTTCCAGTGGATGATCCAGAGGTGTTTCTGGATGTGCCACGGAAGCTGGATTTCTTAAATCGTGAATCCAGAGCGCTGCCATCATGGCATTGGTGGTTTCCGGGCTAAAGGCTTCCACATCAAACAGCTGTGCACCATTAAATGCTGCTTTGAGTAACGGGTTTTTGGTCACGGAATGCGTGGTGGTGGATGGGGCAATATTGATACTGACCAGCTGTCCGTGATGACGGGCCCAAATGGCACGCCATTGCTGAATACGCTTGGCCAAGGCATAGTTAGGGCCTTGTTCAATGACCAGCCCATCAGCAATGCCATATTCCTTGCCATTGTCGGAGTGAATCAGTTGCGGTGGATTTTTCTTGAAGAAATGCTGCAACGATAGGGTAGCCACACTTTTCGCTAGAATTTTTTGTATGCGAGAACGCTGTTTTAACTTCAGGAGGGTGGCTTCGACCACTTCTTTGGGAACGGCATAGACATCGGTGGGGGTACACATAAACATCAGGCTGCTGTCTGGTTTAGATTCGCTCACCGATTGCATGATACTGTCCATGGCCATCACCACCCGTACATGCTTTTCTCCATCCAGATAGGCGATGGCTGCAAGATCCAGCTGTGCTGGAAACTGTTGTAACCATTGAATAATTTCCGGGGTTTGCGTCAGCAGATTGGCGCCCAGTTGTGTTTTGAGTTCAGCCGTGGAAGCATCTGCCGGGATTTCTTTAACGCTTGGGGCAATCAGTGTTGCGTTGCCTTGCTGGATGGTGTGCAGGATACGTTCCCAAATCTTGGCATTGGGTAAATCAATCGCCACGATATTGGCTTTCCATTTGGATAGCCAGGTCAGCGGGCCCGCTTCCGAACCTGCACCGAACAGCACCATGGTGCGGTCAGAAAGATCAAACCATTCGGGGTGGGCATTGGCCTGGCGGAGTGCTTCTGCATGGCTGGGTTCAATGATGCCGGCATCCTGCCATTTTTGTAGCTGATCGAGCAGTGCCTGACCTTGCAGTTTTTTTCCTTGATAAGGCACATACCATTCCGGGGCCGCGTTACTTTCTCCCTGAACTTTTACGTGATGTAGGGTTTGAGTGGGTAATTGCAGCAAGTCTTTGAGGTTGTAACTGGCCCCATCGCGGTAAAAAACAAAGCTGTTGTGTGCTTTCAGCAATCCTTGTTGAGCAATACACAAGGCATTTCTGGAATTTAAAAGGCCATGCTCCACTAGCGCTTTAAAATAACGCGGATAGTGTTTGCGCCAGTGCTTTTCTTGCAGGGCGTGCTGTGAACTCGAATGATCAATGATCGATAGGGCTTCGGCCAGGATTTCCTTGCCGGTTTGAGAGGTACTTGGTTTTTGAGTATTCGGTTGTACCGGAAATTGTAGACCGTCTAGAGCGCTGGACATGCAAAAAATCTCGCCAATAATCAGGTGTAATAAACAGATGCTTTCATTATCTATGCCAAATTCGCTTCTGAATAGACAGGAACGAGCAAAATCACCTGAGAAATGTAGGGCATTTGTTTGAGGATGATGAAGAAGAATTTCTGGAACTGTGTATGAAATGAGACATGCATATCCAACCGGATCCGGTTTCACTACCGGATAGAGTCGGATCAAAACCTTGGATTTAGTAAGGGATGTGCAACAGTTTCTGGATGAAATGCGAGATTAGTCGCGGTTCAATGATAATGGTAGTGATCACGCCATAGGCTGCACCCCAGAGATGGGCACTATGATTGATATTACTGTTACCGCGTTTTCCTGACCAGATGCTATAAGCGATATACAATACCGCAAAGATAATAGCGGGCACCGGAATAAAAAATACAAAAATTAGTTTCCACGGTTCAAACAGGATGTAGGCAAACAGTACGGCGGACACAGCTCCGGAGGCCCCCAGACTGGCCCAGTGCGTATCATTTTTATGCTGCAGATAGCTAGGTAAAATCGCGAAAATCAGACCGCCGAGATAAAACAGCACAAAACCCAGATCATAAAAATATTGACGGTAAAAGCTTTCAATAATACTGCCAAAGAAAAACAGTGTGATCATGTTAAACAGCAGATGGGCACCATCCGCATGCACAAAACCATGCGTGATAAAACGGTCAAACTGGCCACGTTGCATCGCTGGTGGCCAGAAAATCAGCCGGTTCATCAGGGCGCGGTTGGAAAAAGCCACCAAGGACACAATGACCGTGATCAGAATCAGGGTAATAGTATGATTAAAAGGCAAATGCAGCATAAAAGTTCAACATCGAAGCAAATCATTTCTGCTCCATAATGCCATTAAATCTGCATAAAGATTAAACTTTTAGTATAAATCCGACAATTTTGGTTGATTTTTTTTAAATCTTCCGCATCTTCAGTTAAAATAACCGCTTCAGCTTGAGGAATAATTGTTATGTCGACTGAGAACACCAGCGCTGCAGTTGCAGAAGAAATCCCAAACGTATTGATTACGCCAACTGCGCAAGAGTATTTACGTGACCTGCTTGCCAAACAGAATACTCCGGGAATCGGTGTTCGTATCTTTGTTGAAAATCCGGGCACACCACGCGCTGAATGCTGTATGGCCTATAGCGCACCAGAAGAAGTGGTGCCGACGGATTATAAACAAGACTATCCAGACTTCCCGGCGTTTATTGATACTCCGTCTATTCCGTACTTAAAAGATGCGGTCATTGACTATAATAAAGACCGTTTTGGTGGTCAGTTGACGTTCCGCGCACCTAACTCCAAAGTGCCACGCGTAGGTCCGGATGCATCGGTTGAAGAGCGTATTACTTATGTATTACAAGCGGAAATCAACCCGGGTCTAGCCGGACACGGGGGTAACTGTGCATTGGTGGAAGTCCTTGACGATGCTGAACATGGTCTGACCGCGGTAGTGAAATTCGGTGGTGGTTGCCAGGGTTGTTCATCCATTGATGTGACCTTGAAACAGGGGGTAGAAACCACCTTGAAACAGCATGTGCCAGAATTGATGCGTGTCGTCGACCAGACGGACCACAGCCAGGCAGAAGGTGCTTATTTCAAATAAGTTATAAGCTGGTAATGCTCTAAATAAAAAGACCTCATTATGAGGTCTTTTTTATGCGCTGGATTCGAGTTGGATGGTTACATATAACAAGCCACATAATCCAGCTGTTGACTATTGGGGTGCAGATAAGATCTCTTGCGCAGCAGCTGAGTAATAGAATTTTTCTAGATAAGCGCGTGCTCGTTGGCGTAAATACTGGCTGGCAATCATTTGTTGCATTACGGCATGAAACAGCTGCTGTAATTCCTGCTGGCTCAGGCTTTCTTCTATATTCAGATCACGCAATAAGGTATCCATGCGGCGTTCCTGGTTGCGGCTATACCAGGTGTATAGTCCGTCACGCAGCTGTTGTTGCATATAATCCGTCTGGCGCAGATGCTCCCAGATTTCATGTGCCAGCGCGACGGTCTGTGGTAAATCCTGTACTTCAATATAACTGCGCAGTACATTCAAAGGTTGGCTTTTGATTTTGTGCCAGAGATTGGCCTGAAAATGATAGAGTTTTTCATCATCAAAATGCTGATTCAGCACATGCTCGCTGAGCTGGCTGAGTTTTAAAATATTCTTCTGCAAATAATGGGCAATCGTGCTGTCCAGATCGGAATCGGTCACGCTTTCCAGCATGGATTTGCCCATTTTCATAAACTGGCTGACACCCGGCACCCGTTTTGCCAGTACGGAATTGTCCATATAATCTTGAATCGAGTGCTGAATCAGTTGTGAAACCATTGCGGAAAAGGCCGGGTTATTGACGACACGCTTGATCAGGCGTTGGCGATGCAGGCTTTTACTGGCGACATATTGGGCGATACGGTCAATAGTCAGGACCGGAATTACATCTTCGATGATGGTGTGGTCATTGCTTGGATGGATCAGGGCAAAATGGATATGTTCGGCAATTTGCTGGATCAGTGCATGACTTGCCGGTGTTTGCAATAACTGTTTTTGCAGTAAGGCATTCAGCTGTTCAAAGCTCCACAATTGCCCCAAGCTCTGTTTGCTCAGCCAGTGATAGAAATGCACAAATTCGAGCTGAAACGTATCCTTCTGGCTAAATTCCTGCTCCAGAAAATTGAGCTGGGCTTCGATGAGTTGTTCAATCATGGGCTGTGTAGACATAAAAATTGTGCAGACCTAAGCTAGCGGAGTGTGTAGAGAGTGGGTGAATCTGCTGCAGTTGTAATCAAAACGGTAAGCAAGTTTCACGCGCTTAAGAATGACAGGAGCCCGAGTGGGTTTCAATATACATTTTGCTGTCTATTCATTGGTGCAATGAATGCAAACGTAAAATTTGACTCAATGTCTGTGTACCGCTGTGCTCAATACATCAAGCAAGTCCAGCTCAGTATCTAACAGATTGAGCATATTGATAATCCAGAATATTTTACTGAGATAAACCCTGGTTGAGATGACAGAAAAACCTGAACTGCATCGTTTTGGTCAATGACAGGCCAACAGGGCAGCATTACAATAGACGACATCTTGAATAGGGAAGATAACAGAAAATGTTAACAGCTCAAGAAGCTTTGGAACGTTTAAAAGTAGGAAATCAACGCTTTGTACAGGGTGAAACCACGCATCCTAAACTGCTGACGCATCATGAGCGTGCAGAAATGGCACAAGACCAAAACCCGTTTGCCATTGTGTTGGGATGTTCAGATTCGCGTGTTCCGGCAGAAATGGTCTTTGACCAGGGCTTGGGTGACCTGTTTGTGATCCGTGTTGCCGGCAATATCGTGGCACCATCACAAGTGGGTAGCGTTGAGTTTGCTGCTGAACGTTATGACTGTGCTGTGGTGGTGGTGTTGGGGCATAGTCACTGTGGCGCGGTACAGGCTACAGTCGATACCTTACTGAATCCTGAAAGCCCACCCTCCAACAACTTGATGTCAATTGTGAACCGCGTTCGTCCTTCTGTAGAAATTCTTTTACAAACCGATTTGAAGCATGATTTGACCAAACTCTGTGCACACGCCGTCCGTTCTAACGTTTTTGCTTCGGTGAATCAGTTACGTCATGGCTCTGCGGTGATCGAGAATCTGATTGCACAAGGCAAGCTGATTGTGGTGGGTGCGGAATATTCACTTGAAACCGGCGAAGTCACTTTCCTGGATTTCTAAGATATTTAAGTTGATCCAATAGAAGTTAAAGGCGCGTTTATAACGCGCCTTTAATATATGGGTAGGCATTATTCAGCAAAATGACCTGTGCCTTGGGATTAGGATGAATCAGATCTTTCTGCATCAGGGTGGCATTGCCCGCTACATTTTGTAAAAAGAATGGCAGTAATTTGACCTGATAACGCTGGCTCACCACTTTATATTTGCTTTCAAAGGCTTGAGTATAAGCCGTACCGTAGTTTGGCGGTATTTTCATGCCCAGTAGAATGACTTTGGCCTTGGCTTTTTGGCTGCGCTGTACCAACTGTGCCAGATTGTTTTCCATCATCTGGGGGGGCTGTCCACGTAAACCATCATTTCCACCCAGCTCAATCACCACCACATCCGGACGATGCGTGCTGAGTAATTTTGGCAGACGCGCCAAAGCACCACTGGTCGTTTCACCACTGACACTGGCATTGACCACTTTATGCTGTTTCGGATACTGTTGGTTCAGGCGTTTCTGCAATAAATTGACCCAGCCCTGTTCGGCGTTCATACCATAAGCTGCACTGATACTGTCGCCTAAAATAAGAATGGTTTTTGCCGATACGACCATCGGACTGAGGCAGAGACCTGCGAATAACAGCCACTGACCCATCTTCAACGTTGCACTGCGATTTTGCATAACGGGATTTTATGATTCAAGCCAATACACCAGCGTCCATCATGCCACAACTGCTCATTTCTGCCCAGCATCTGAGTCAAAGCATTACATTACAAGATAAGACGTTGACCATCTTAAAAGATATTCAGCTCGACATTTATGCCGGAGAGCAGGTGGCGATTACCGGCCGTTCTGGCTCGGGCAAATCGACGCTGTTGGGATTGCTGGCAACGCTGGATCAGGCCAGCAGTGGTGAATTGTATGTTTGTGGTCAGGCGATTCATGAGTTGAGTGAAGAACAGCGTGCAGCGGTACGTTTACAGTCGATTGGCTTTGTCTTTCAGTCGTTTCAGCTGTTACCGCATCTGACTGCCTTGGAAAATGTGATGTTGCCATTACGTCTGCAGCCGAATTTTCATTATGCTGCCGCAGAACAAAAAGCTCTGGAGCTGCTTAAAAAAGTCGGTTTGCAACTTCAGGCTCAGCAAACCCCGAAAGTGCTGTCCGGCGGAGAGCAGCAGCGTGTTGCCATCGCGCGCGCCTTGGTCAGTGAGCCGAAAATTATTTTTGCCGATGAACCGACTGGTAATCTGGATGGGCAAACCGCACAGGAAATTGAACAGTTGCTGTTTCAGCTGAATCGTGAATTGGGCACTACCTTGGTACTGGTGACGCATGATCCGCAACTGGCGGCGCAATGCCAGCGCCATTTTGAATTGATAGATGGACAATTGCTGGAACGTAGCAAAGTGCAGGAATCGCTATGAATCCGATCTTTAAACCTTTGCTGACCCAGAGTTTTCGCAGTAGTGGCATCTATTTGCTGATCATTGCATTGACCTTGGCCATTAGTGCCACCACCGCACTCAAATTTAGCAACCAGCAGGTACAGCAGGCCGTTGCTTTGCAGGCTGCGGAAATGCTGGCGGCAGATCTAGTGCTGTCCGACAATAAGCCTCTCTCGGCACAATGGCAGCAAAAAGCCCAGCAACTCAAACTGCAGCAATCACAGGTGACGGTCTTTAGCTCGATGGCCTATACCGGCGAGCAGTTTGTGATGGTCAATGTCAAAGCGGTGGATCATGCATTCCCATTACGCGGCAAATTGCAGGTCAGTCCGGCAGCTACAGGGGCGATTCAACCGGGACAAGTCTGGCTCAGTGCACGTGCATTGGAATTGTTGAATGCCAAAATTGGCGATTCCATCCATATCGCCGATGGGGTGTTTCGGATCACCGGGAAAATCCAGCGCGATTCCAATCAAGAACTGGGATTTTCCGGATTTTCTCCTACAGTGATCATTCATCGACAGGATATTGCACGGACCAATGCCATTCAGACCGGCAGCCGGATCGAATACCGCTTGTTACTGACCGGTATGCCGGCACAGCTTGAACAGTTCCAACAATATTTTAAGCAGTTGCAACAGCCTGAAACGAACAATCGCGAGTCTTCGGCGCAACCAATGGAAGAAAACAGCAGCTTACGTTTGCGTAGTGCCAGTGAAGGCAACAGCCGTTTAGTCAAACCGATTGAAAATCTGGACATTTTCTTGCAACTGGCCAATATCCTGACCATTTTACTGTGCGGGATTGCGATTGCCTTAACCAGTCAGCGTTATGTGTTGCAGAATCAGGATCATATTGCCCTGATGCGCTGTATCGGTGCCGCAAAACAGCAGATTTTGTGGGCTTATCTGGCGATTCTGGCTGTGGTAATGCTACTGGCAATGCTCTTGGGAAGCTTGATTGGCGTGGGATTGGGCTATGCTTTGTTGAATCTGATGCTGCAGCTGATTCCTAATCTGCAGTTGAATTTTTCTTTTATGGAAATGCTGCTGGGACCCTTGCCGGTGGCGATGCTGACCAGTGGCATTGTGATGCTGGGGTTTATCTTGCCCAGTGTCTGGCAATTACTCAAGACGCCGCCAATTCGGGTAATTCGCCAGCAGGAAAAATCAGTACACTCGATCATCTTGCTGCTATCGAGTGGATTGCTGAGTTTAACCCTGTTTAGTATCTTGTTGACCGAACGTATTACGCTGACGCTTTTGGTCATTGGCAGCATTATCTTGCTGAGTGTGCTGCTGTATGGACTGGTCTGGGCTGTCTTGACATGGATTCGCACGAGAAAAAACCGTTTATCTGCCTATATCCGTACCCCGTATCAAACCGCATTTCAGATCACTGCACTGGCTTTGGGATTGAGCTTAATTACAGTTCTCGCTGTATTACGTACCGATTTACTGGAGCGCTGGCAGCAACAACTTCCCCCCGGTACGCCCAACCAGTTTGTTTACGGTTTACCACCGTTTGATATGCCAGGTTTTCAGCAGCAATTACAGCAAAATGGTTGGCACAGTACGCCGTTGTATCCCAATATTCGTGGACGTTTGATCGCAAAAAATGGTCAGCCTTTTACCCCGGAGCTCGTCGAGCGCAGCAATTCATTGCGACGCGAACTGAACCTGACACAGTCGCAAACCTTTCCAACAGATAACCAGATCGTGCAGGGCAGTCACCGTTTTAGCCAAGTCGGACAAGTGTCTGTCGAGCAAAAAACCGCGGAAGAATTGGGCATCCAGATTGGTGACCGTCTGACTTTTAGTCTGCCCGAAGGTGAGCTGCAAGCCAAAGTGATCAATCTGCGCAGTGTGGAATGGGAAAGTTTCAGTCCGAACTTTTTCTTTATTTTTTCACCGCAGAGCATGGATGAAAATGCCGGCAGTTATCTGGGCAGTTTCTATGTGCCGCCGCAGGACAAAGCCAAACTGGTGCAGCTTATTCAGCAATACAGCAATACGGTCTTTATTGATGTCAGCCTGATTCTGGATGAGGTCAAACGCTTGATGCAGGTGCTGGTACAGATCATCACGATTTTGGCGCTATTGGTCAGTGTGGCGGGTTTTCTGGTGCTGATGGCCTGTCTAAATCTGTTGATGGATGAACGTAAACGTGAGGTCGCCTTGATGCGTTCCTTTGGTGCTTCCAAAACACGCATGAAGTGGATGCTCAGTCTGGAAATCGGTTTTATGGGGCTCTTGGCCGGGATAGTGGCATGCCTGTTTGCTGAAGTGATCAGTGCGATTGCCAGTTATAAAATGAACCTGCTGATCCAGCCGCATACCGAAATCTGGCTGATTTTACCGCCGTTAATGGCGCTGTTGTGTGCACTGATCGGGCGTTATCGTCTGAGTTATCTGTGTGATATTCCGCCGTTACAAAGCTTGCGTGAGCTGCAGTAACAGCATGGGTGCAGGTTTATGTAGATATTTTTTATAAACCGAGCTGTATTTTCATATGCTGTAAAATCTGCAGCCATATGGGCTGGATGCCTTGAACTAATTGCAGACAATATTGGTAAAAGGCCCAGCAAATTCCGGCACCCAGCAGCAGGCTGAGTGCCGCACCAATCTTTGCAATTGCTAAACGCTGGCTGAGATACCAACATAAAGCCAGCGCAGCACCCATACCTATTCCGCCCAGGTGAGCCGCATTATTAATGCCGGCAATCATGAAACCCATCGCCAGGTTAATGCCCATGATCATTAGCAGGGCTTTTCTGTCCAGAAATAAAGTCTGCTGTGGCAAAGAGGGTAATAGGGAAAGTACCGTAAGTGCAGCGCCCAATCCCATGACGGCACCGGAAGCCCCAGCGCTGACTCTTGGTAAATGGGCCGGATCAAATTGCTGTAACAGTTGATAACTGTCCTGAATGCTGACATAACCGCTGAGCAGACTGCCCATGAGCCCGGCCAGCACATACAATCCCAGAAAATAGCGGTGACCGAATAATTGTTCGGCGACACTGCCAAAAACATACAGTGCCCACATATTCAGCATTAAATGGATCAACCCGAAGTGAAAAAACATGCTGCTCAACAGGCGTTGTGGTTCCGCTAAAAAGGTTAAAGGTGCATAATCAGCACCCCAACGGATCGCATCTGCAATGCTTGGAATGCTGATATTCATTCCCTCAAGGATTTGCCAGACAAACAGGCCGATATTGACCGCCATTAATGTGGCTGTAATCCACCAGCGTGCAATCTGGGGCTTTTGCTGGAAGGATGGGGGAGACAGCTCAGGCATGCTATTCTTGGCCGGGATAATTGATCTTGACTGACAGCTTAACACGAAAAAATATAGATTCAGGAGTAACTCACTGACATGAAAGCTTTTATTGTGCGGACTTTGTTAATTCTTGTCAGTGTTTTGCTCGTGGTACAGTTATGGATTTTTGCCAGTTTGCTGTGGTGGCGTACCCATGCGGTAGAGACCACCATGTTCATGCGTCTAGATTACTGGGCGGATCCGAGTGAACCGATCAAGCATCAATGGCGCGATTATGATCAGATCAGTGACAATTTAAAACATGCCATTGTCGCTGCTGAAGATGGTAAATTTTTGCAGCACAATGGTTTTGACTGGGCCGGTATTCAAACAGCTTTGATGCGCAATAATGAGCAGGGACAAGTGGTCGCCGGTGGTTCTACCATTTCCCAGCAGCTGGCGAAAAACCTCTTTTTATATAATCAGCGTTCATTTATTCGTAAAGGGCAGGAAGCCGTAGCGACCTGGATGATGGAGCGCATGTGGTCGAAACAACGCATTTTGGAAGTCTATATGAACTCGGTCGAGTTCGGCGAAAACATTTATGGGGTTGAAGCCGCCACGCAATATTATTTTGGCAAGAGTGCGCGGAATTTAAACCGTGAACAGGCGATTTTTCTGGCCTCGATTTTACCCAACCCAAAATATTATCAGCACCGTCGCGATGACCGTTCCTTGCAGTATCGTAAGCGTATGATCCGTAAATATATGCGTTATAGCGATATACCCTAAGTGTGAACAATTTTTTAAAAAGCCCATCTTTTTTGGGCTTTTTTTATGAAATTTACATAAATTTAAAGCATACTAATCTTAAGACTTAAACTTTAAAATCATAGGTTAGAGCATGAATAATGCGGTTTCAGCCACTCCTGCCGAATACATTTATAACGATCGTTACATCAACCGTGAACTCTCGATTCTGGACTTCCATTTACGTGTGTTAGAACAAGCGGTGGATCCTTTGCATCCTTTGCTGGAACGGATGAACTTTTTACTGATCTTTTCACGCAACCTGGATGAGTTTTTTGAAATTCGTGTCGCTGGCATGATGGAACAGCTGGATTTGGACAATGAAAGCCGCAGCCCGGATGGTTTAACCCCGAAACAGGTATTAGACAGTATTTCCAAAACCGCGCATGCAGCGATTGACCGTCAATACCGTATTTTAAATGAAGAAATCCTGCCGAAGTTACGTGAAGAAGATATTTGCTTCTTGCGCCGTGGCGAGCTTACGCCAGCCCAATCCTCTTGGGTGAAAAAATATTTCCAGGAACAGGTGGCACCGGTTTTGACACCGATCAGTCTGGATCCGGCACATCCATTCCCGCGCTTGGTGAATAAGAGCCTGAATTTTATCGTGACGCTAGAAGGGAAAGATGCCTTTGGCCGTCAGATTGACCTTGCGGTTGTACCGGCACCACGTTCTTTACCGCGTGTGGTGCGTTTGCCAGATGAACTAACCGGTGGAAAAGAGCATCATGTGATGTTGTCCGCGATTATTCATGAGCATGTGTCGGACCTGTTCCCGGGCATGACGGCAACCGGTTGTTACCAGTTCCGTGTGACCCGTAATGCCGATTTGGCCCTAAATGAAGATGTCGAAGACCTGGCCAAAGCTTTGAAAGGTGAGTTGAGTTCTCGCCGTTTTGGCCGTGCTGTACGTCTGGAAGTGACCGAAAACTGTCCAAAACCGATTTATGACTATTTATTGAATGAGTTCGATTTGGATGAATCACAACTCTACAAGGTGGATGGTCCGGTGAACCTGGCGCGTTTATTGTCTAATTTTAAACGTCCACATTTACGTTATGACTCGCATACTCCAGTATTACCTAAGGCTTTACGTAAATCAGAAAATATTTTTACCGCGATGCAGAAGCAGGATATTTTGCTGCATCATCCGTTTGAATCTTTTGCGCCGGTGATTAACCTGTTGCGTGAAGCGGCACGTGATCCACAGGTCTTGGCGATCAAGCAAACCTTATACCGTAGTGGTGCAGATTCGGAAATCGTGCAGTTGCTCGCTGAAGCTGCCCGTAATGGTAAGGAAGTTACCGCGGTGATCGAGCTACGCGCACGTTTTGATGAAGAATCGAACATTGCAGTCGCGAATGTATTGCAAGAAGCGGGTGCCGTGGTGGTGTATGGCATTGTGGGCTATAAAACTCATGCCAAGATGATTCTGGTGGTGCGCCGCGAAAACAACAAACTGGTGCGTTATGTGCATTTGGGCACGGGGAACTATCACGCCACCAATGCGCGTATTTATACCGATTATGGCTTGATGACTACCGACAAGGAACTCTGTGAAGATGTGCATCGCATTTTTCAGGAACTGACCGGTATGGGCAAAATGGCCAAACTGAAAAAACTGCTGCATGCGCCGTTTACCTTACATGCGCAGTTGGTTAGCTATATTGATGAAGAAATTGCCAATGCCAAGGCAGGCAAGCCGGCACAGATCATTGTCAAGGTCAATGCACTCACGGAAATGCAGCTGATCAATAAGCTATATGAGGCTTCACAGGCCGGTGTACAGATTGACCTGATTATCCGCTCGATTTGCTGTTTGCGTCCGGGATTGCCGGGTTTGTCCGAAAATATCCGTGTTCGTTCGATTGTCGGACGCTTCCTGGAGCATACCCGTGTTTATTATTTTAGCAATCAGGGGAATCCACGTATTTACTGCTCAAGCGCAGACTGGATGGATCGTAACCTGTTTAACCGTGTAGAAGCCTGCTTCCCGATTGAAGATCCAGCCTTGAAAAAACGGATTTACCAGCAAGGTTTGGTGAATTATTTGCAGGACAATCAACAGGCTTGGGAATTGCAGGGAGATGGTACCTGGGTGCGTGCCCAAGTTGCCGAAGGATCCGCTGCGCATAATGCGCAACGTGAATTACTGGAAATTTTCAAGTAATTGTATAAATTAAAAAAGGAGCCACTTGGGCTCCTTTTTTATTGCATACAGTTTAATGCAAATTTTGCACAATCTTTTGTAGCACAGGCAACAACACATCAAATTCGCTTTGTAACGGTGTACTTTTACGTGTTACCAAAGCCAAGGTGCGGCTTGGTGCTGCATTAATGGCTTTCACGGTCAGTTCCGGATTGCATTTGATCATATGGGTTGGAAGCGCAATTTCAGGCAATAAGGTAAAACCTAAATTGGCTGAGACCATCTCCACCAGGGTCGGTAAAGAGCTGGCTTTCAGGCGATGATCATTTTTACGTTCACCGACCGGACAGGCACTTAAAGCATGATCGCGCAAGCAGTGTCCTTCTTCCAGCAACATCAGGCGGGAAAGATCCAGGTCTTGCAAGGAATTGGCCGTTGTCGAATGCTGATCCGATTTATGGCACACCAGATACAGATTTTCTTTGGCAATTTCCGCGACTTTTAAACCGCGAGTATCGAATGGCAGGGCAAGCACCACCATATCGAGATTACCGTGCTCCAGTTTCTCGACAATTTTTTCACTTTGCGCTTCATGCAAATGCAATTGAATTTTCGGTAATTGCTTATGCACTTCTTCTAGTAATGCTGAAAGAATAAAAGGTGCAATGGTCGGAATCACGCCCAGATGCAAATCACCGGTTAGTGGTTCGCTCATTTCACGACTTAAGCGCATCAGATCCTGTGCATCGGCCAGTAGAACGCGCGCGCGCGCAACCACCTGTTCGCCCAGAGGGGTTAAACGCACATTTTGCCGGTCACGTTCAACCAGTACGCCTCCCAGTAAGCGCTCAAGCTCCATAATCCCGCCCGACAGAGTCGATTGAGTCACGAAAGAACGACGCGCTGCTTCAGTAAAATGCAACGTTTCAGACAGTGTAACGAGGTATGACAGCTGTCTTAGGGATGGTAATGCAGCCATAGTGTCCTAATGTTTATTTAAAGTGATGAGCAAATAAACCGCTAAGTTGAGGAATAAAATGCGGCGGAATATCATGCCCCATTCCATGAATTAATTCAAATTTAGCACCTGCAATTGCTTTCGCAACAGCTTTACCGTGACTTGGCGGGAGCAAACGATCCTGTGAACCATGCACCACCAGGGTGGGCTGGGTAATCTGTTTGTCCACTTGTAGCAAGGAGCCCGTACATAATATTGCTAAAAACTGTTGAAGTACACCCGCAGGATAATAACTGCGTTGATATAATTTTCGGGCAATTTGCATGGCTTCCACCTGACTGACATAACCGGGCGAACCGATCAGCTGAAACAGCTTGATGCTATGATTAATAATCCCTTCTTCATCATTGGAAACCGGTTTTTCAATCAGGCTGAACAGCTGTTTAGGAAACGGTGGAGGCAGTAGCGGCTGGTTGTTACTGGTAAACATCAAGCCGAGTTTATCTACTTTGTCCGGGTATTTCGCTGCCAGGATCTGCGCAATCATGCCACCCATCGAAGCACCCATAACATGCACCTGATCCAGCTGCAAAATCTCCGTGAGCAATGCCGCATCATCGGCCATATCATAGAGGGTATAAGGTGCGCCCCGATTTTCCAGACCCAGCGCGAAACGTCCCATCAGTTTGAGCGGATTCAATGCTGGTGCCTGATAAGGGATTTTGGAAGATAAACCGATATCGCGATTGTCAAAACGGATCACGCGAAAGCCTTGATCGATGAGAGACTTACACAAAAAGTCCGGCCAATACAGCAGCTGTGCACCTAAGCCCATGATCAGCAAAATCGCCGGATGTTTAGGCTGTCCTCCGATTTCGACATGCAGGGTAATGCCATTGCCGAGATCGACCTTGGTTTCCTGCATAAATGGCGTGTAGGGAGAAACACTAAACTGTAAGGCACTGCTCATGTTTATCCTCCAGGTCGAAAAGGACATTGCATCAATGTCCTTTATATTAAAGGCCTAAACGGCAGCCGGAATCAAGTCAGGCACCAGCTTGGTTAAGGCAAGACGCTGTTTGCCGGCTGTGGCGCCGAGCAGTACAAAACCGCGCAGTGTACCTTCACTGTCAAATGCCTTGGCAATCATGCCATCATCGAATTCTTCCGTTTCCCAGTTGACATCGACATCGCTCGGTGCCGGTAAGACGGTCAGCGGTGCTGCAGGAGTTTTGACTGCAACCGGCATGGCGGGATAATGTACATGGGTATTTTGACCGGTTAAGGTTTTGGCCAAGGCACGTGCCTGCTGCATGATCGGCATCACATAAGGCAAGAGTGTTCCGTTCACTTCCGCACAGTCACCCACGGCATAAATGTCGGGCTGATTGGTTTCCATCAGGCTGTTGGTCAAAATACCGCGACTGGTATGAATGTTACCGGTTTTGGCCAGGGCAATATTTGGTTGTAAACCCACAGCGCTCAGGACAATATCTGCGACCAGACTATGACCATTGGCCAGCATCACCGCATAATCCTCACCGTTGTTAATTTTGCTGACTTTTTCCACGGTGGTGGAGAGAATAAATTTGATGCCACTCTCTTCCAGATTTTCCTGGAAGGCTTCTGCCACATAGCCCGGCAATAAACGGCCCAGCGGTAAAGGAGAAAGATCGATCACCGTGACATCATGTCCGGTATTCTGTAAGTCATTGGCAAATTCACAGCCAATCAGGCCAGCACCGAGAATCACCACGCGTTTGTCTTTGCGTTTTTCCAGATTTTCGCGGAATGCACGATAGTCCGTGAGAGAGTTCACCACATGAATATCATCACTGCCATCGCCGGCAATTGCCAAACGGATCGGGTTGGCTCCAATCGCCAGCACCAGTTTTGAATATGGCTGGGTACTGTGCTGACCATCTTTTTCCAGTAACAGCTCATGCTGTTCACTCTGAATCTGTTTCACCCAGGTATGAGTTTCAATACGCATGTTCAGTTGGGCACTCATTTTCGCAGCGTCGCCCAGTGCAATATTGTCCGGGGCTTTGTTGCCGGCCAGTGCATTCGACAGGGTGGGTTTGGCATAATTTGCAGCATCATCTGCACAAATCATTACCAGTTCCTGTTCTGGACTGAGTTTGCGAATTTCACGTGCAACGGTATAACCCGCCATGCCCGAACCAATGATAACGATTGGATGCATATTTTTCTCCATAAATAGAACCTGGACCAAAGGCATAAAAAAAGACCATACACATATGGTCTTTGGGCATTACTTAAGCTTCAATCATCTCAAAATCGGCTTTGGAAACGCCGCAGTCTGGGCAAGTCCAATCTTCCGGCACATCTTCCCATTTGGTTCCTGGGGCAATGCCATCTTGTGGCCAACCGAGTGCTTCATCATAAATCCATCCACACACGATGCATTGATACTTTTTCATTCAATTCTCCAAACACTGATGGCCCGACCGGATTGCATCAGCCTAACACGATCTTACAATAGACCGAAACATGACGTTTTGCTTATATGACGGCTGCCATACACTTTTTCAAATTTTTACGCAGTTCTAGCCCGAAAGTAAAGCAAATCGCCAAGATTCATCCCGACATTCAGTCGGATTTATGCGGATGGTATCTATGATCGTATCCAAGCTGAGTTCGAGCGAACGTCCATTTTTGAACAATGATTTTTTTAAACGGTATAGTGTTTATTTTATATCGCGTGTAAAAAATTAAGAGTAAGTAAGGTAGGAGATTGCAGATTTAGACCATGGTCTAGCAGTAAAAAATGAAACTTTGATGTATTCTATAATAAGCACTAAATATAACCAATATAAATTTAAAAAATGGTCATAATAAAATCAATAAGTTATGTTGATGTGTAAGTTGCTACACGCATGAGATGCCGGTTTTTGGCTAGGCATTGACCATTTTAAGCGTTAAAATTCATTCATCTTCTTATTTTTCTTTCCTCTCCCATGAATTTCTCAGCTACGCTTTGGTCGAATATCCGTACAGTTCAAGATTTCCCAAAACCAGGGATCTGCTTCTATGATCTAACCCCTTTGTTTATGCAAAACTTGGTTTCATTAACCGATGCGTTGATTGCCAACATGCCACAGGACATGTTAGATGAAGTAGAAAGTTTTGTTGCGGTGGAAGCGCGTGGTTTTGTCTTGGCGAGCTTGTTGGCACAACGTTTAAACAAAGGCTTATTGTTGGTGCGTAAGGCGGGTAAATTGCCGCCTCCGGTCGTGGGTGTGGGTTATAGCCTGGAATATGGTGTAGACCGTTTGGAAATGGCATCGGATGTTGCACCACAAAAAGTGATTATTGTGGATGATGTGTTGGCGACAGGCGGAACTTTAAAAGCGGTCAAAGAATTGGCGCATAAATGTTCACATACCGTACTCGGTGCCAGTATTTTGCTTGATTTACCGGATATGCACAAAGATTTAGGCTTATCAATCTGGCCAGTACTGCATGATAAGCAGCCAGAAGCCCAGAAAGTGGCTTAAAGGATAAAATAAAAAAGCTTTGTTTCGACAAGGCTTTTTTTATGCCTGTTATTTTGTTGGGAGTGGTGAAAACTTGCTTAAAGCGGTTGGCTTAACTGTTTAATCATGGCATTGATGCTTTCTGGATGATCCAGGCGGTGATGTCCACCTTGCACGGCTTCGACCAGCATAAAGGGTTCGAGCTGGGCCTGTACCTGATACATGTCCAGAATCTCATCGCCAAGTTCCAGATAGGCCATCTGCGGAATATCGTGATCGAGATCGGCTTCACAAATTGCCGGGTAGTCATCACGGAATTGCGGACTCAGGCTAGGATTGGCAACTACGGCCGGCAATTGATGCTGTGCTGACATTTTGAGTGCCCAATAGCCTCCTAAACTATGACCGACCAACAGGTTGGGTTTGATTTTCGCGATAATTTCACTATAAAAATCTTTCACGGTTTGAAAGTTTAGATTGCGATAATCGACATCGATACAAAACTTATTGTTTGAATGAATCGCATGAAATTTGCTGGATTCCCGTGAGGAATCCAAACCATGCAAAAACAGGATCTTGATAGTGTTCTCATTCATTATTATGTCACGCAATCAAAATTAAAAAATACAGCCGCAAAACACAAAGCACAGGATGCTTTTATCATTTCTCATTCTACGAAGTGGCTTTCGAGCTGCCACTTAGCTATTGGTCTAAGAAAATCCAATAACCGCAGATTCAATGGTTTTGAAAATGTAACAATTATTTTTTAGTCGTAATGAAGACAAGAGATTCGAAATTTTTTGTAATTCTGCTATGCTATACGACTTCCTTTTTTCATTTATTTTCGAGGCAGATAATGACGCAACATAACGCTCAATCGACTTCTGAACCACAAATTTCCGAAAACGATTTAATTGCACAGCGTCATGCCAAGTTAAAGCAGATTCACGAGCAGGCAAAAGAAAACGGTAAGAGTCCGTGGCCGAATACCTTTAAACGTGAGCATTATGCGGCTGACTTACAAGCCGAGTTTCATGAAAAAAGCAAAGAAGAAATTGAATCAGCTGAAAAAGTCTATGTAAAAGTTGCGGGCCGCGTCATGTTGAACCGTGGTTCTTTCATGGTCATTCAGGACATGAGCGGGCGTATCCAGTTGTATGTGGATCGTAAAGGTTTGCCAGAAGCCACTTTGGCCATGATCAAATCACTGGATTTGGGCGATATCATTTCAGCAGAAGGCTATATTGGCCGTTCCGGTAAAGGTGACCTGTATGTGCACCTGGAAGAATGTGAACTGTTGACCAAGTCTTTACGTCCGCTTCCTGACAAATTCCATGGTTTGACCGATACTGAAGTCAAATACCGTAAGCGTTATTTAGACTTGATCGTGAATGAAGAAACACGCCGTACCTTTGAAATTCGTGCCAAAGTGGTCGCAGGTATTCGTCACTATTTGACCCAGCACCGTTTTATGGAAGTGGAAACCCCGATGATGCACATCATTCCGGGTGGTGCTTCAGCGCGTCCGTTCGAAACCCATCACAACGCTTTAGATATGCCATTGTTCTTGCGTATCGCACCGGAACTGTATTTGAAACGTCTAGTGGTTGGCGGCTTTGAACGTGTTTTCGAAATCAACCGCAACTTCCGTAATGAAGGCGTATCAACCCGTCATAACCCGGAATTCACCATGATTGAATTCTATCAGGCTTATGCGGATTACAAAGATTTGATGGCCTTGACTGAAGACATGCTGGAAAAATTGGCGCACGACATTTTGGGTTCAACCGATGTGCCGTATCAGGGTGAAGTGTTCCACTTCAAAGGTCCATACAAAAAGATTTCCATGTTTGATGCGATCCTTGAACATAATCCGGAATTTACCCCTGAAAATGTCGGTGACCGTGAATTCCTGGCGAAGTTCATCAAGGATGTGCTGAAAGAAGAAGTAAAACCTTCTTTCGGCTTGGGTAAATTGCAAACCATCGTGTTTGAAGAAACTGTCGAAACCAAATTACGTCAGCCAACCTTCATTACCGAGTATCCAGCGGAAACTTCGCCACTGGCACGCCGTAATGATGAAAACCCGCACATCACTGATCGTTTCGAGTTCTTTATCGGTGGTCGTGAATTGGCCAATGGTTTCAGCGAGCTGAATGACCCGATTGATCAGGCAGAGCGCTTCCAGGCACAAGTCGCTGAAAAAGATGCCGGTGATGATGAAGCCATGCATTATGACGCTGAGTTTGTTGAAGCACTGGAATACGGTCTTCCTCCAACAGCAGGTGAGGGCATCGGCATCGACCGTCTGGTGATGATTTTTGCTGATGCGCCAAGTATTCGTGATGTAATCTTGTTCCCGCATATGCGTCGTAAAGAAGCTTAATTTTTACGGATACAAAAAATCCCCTCAATCGAGGGGGATTTTTTATGGCTGGTGCATTAGTCATTTAGTGCAGCTCGTAAACGCTGCTGCATCTCAAGACTCTGCTGCACAATAAATGATTTCATCCAGTAACTTTGCTCGCCCAATGCATTGGTTGTAACCGCGCTATTCAAAAATGCCATCTGTTCCAGTTGGAACAGTTGACTGTCGAGTGCATCTTGCAAACTTTCTGCATCGCTCATTAAAGGCAGGCGTACCAGATAAAAGCCTTTCGGATAATTATAAAAGGCATACAGCAGGTTAAAGGCGCGTTGTTCACCTCTGAGATTGCCCGCGCCGATTTCATAACTTTTGTCCTGATTGCTATGGGTGATACCAATCAGTAATTCAATCTGCGCGTCAAGTACTTTGATACCAAACTGGATTCCGAGCTGATCAGCCGTTTCATCATGCTGGATAAACACATTCTGGTCTTTCTGCTCTAGAGTAAGGGGTTCCTGTAGAACCAGCAGATTGTCTTGCTGATAAATAAAACCTGCCACATGGGCGGCTTCAAGTTGTATTTTAGTCTGTTGGACAGAAAGCGTCATGATGAGCCCTGTGAAAAAAATGCTTTATCTTGTAATGTAAAGGCTTTGTGTATTGAAACAAAGAGCAGATTGTCCTGCTAGAGTTTAGAGAGATAAGCTGATTGCTATTCACAATAACTGGTCAGGGTAGGGAACAAAGCTGAAAACTTGAAGTTTTTAGGCGGGTTGTTTGTATAAATAGAGAGAATAGGCTGTTTATCTTGTATTCTAGGCTAGCCAAGGAATAAAAAGTCACCAGGCCTTTAGACCAAGGTTATATGATGAATTGGAATATCAATATCACAAACAATGCAAAAGGAATGATTTGTTCATCACTATAATGAATATCATTTGTATGATGCTGAATAAAGCATCACACTCATCTTGAAACACAGATACATCCGGAGTTGTTATGGCAATCGTTCCTCCAACTGAGGAAAGACTTACACATCTTAAACAGTTAGAAGCTGAAAGCATCCACATTATTCGTGAGGTTGCTGCCGAATTTGAAAATCCGGTGATGTTGTATTCGATTGGTAAAGATTCAGCAGTGATGCTGCACCTTGCCTTGAAAGCGTTCTATCCTGCAAAACTACCTTTCCCTTTATTGCATGTCGATACCGGCTGGAAATTCCGCGACATGATCAAGTTCCGTGATGACATGGCCAAAAAACATGGCTTTGATCTGATTGTGCATCAAAATAAGGAAGGGGTGGACGCGGGGATTAATCCGTTTGACCATGGCAGCTCGAAATACACCGACATCATGAAAACTCAAGGCCTGAAACAGGCTTTGGACAAATACGGTTTTGATGCTGCTTTTGGTGGTGCACGTCGTGATGAAGAAAAGTCGCGTGCCAAAGAGCGTGTGTATTCTTTCCGTGACAGCAAACACCGCTGGGATCCCAAAAACCAGCGTCCAGAATTGTGGAATATCTACAACGGTAAAGTGAACAAGGGCGAAAGCATCCGTGTTTTCCCATTGTCGAACTGGACTGAACTGGATATCTGGCAATACATCTATCTTGAGCAGATTCCGTTGGTGCCTTTGTACTTCGCTGCAGAACGTCCTGTGGTGGAGCGTAGCGGTACCTTGATCATGGTGGATGATGAGCGTATGCCACTCCATGAAGGTGAAGTCCCACAAATGAAATCGGTCCGTTTCCGTACCTTGGGTTGTTACCCATTAACGGGTGCAGTGGAATCCACAGCGGATACCTTGCCGGACATTATTCAGGAAATGCTTTTAACCACAAGCTCCGAACGTCAGGGTCGTATGATTGACCATGATGAGGCGGGTTCGATGGAAAAGAAAAAGCAAGAAGGCTATTTCTAAAACGTTTCTAAGATTTGTGGAGCTGAGCCATGTCTCATCAGTCTGACCTGATTAGCCAGGATATTCTGGCCTATTTAAAACAGCACGAAAGTAAAGACTTATTACGCTTTTTGACCTGCGGTAACGTGGATGATGGTAAAAGTACCCTGATTGGTCGCTTGCTGTATGATTCAAAACTGATCTATGAAGATCAGTTACAAGCCGTGACCCGTGACAGTAAAAAAGTCGGTACTACCGGTGATGCGCCTGACCTTGCGTTACTCGTTGATGGCTTACAAGCGGAACGTGAGCAGGGGATTACCATCGATGTTGCGTACCGCTATTTCTCGACAGAAAAACGCAAGTTCATCATTGCTGATACTCCGGGACATGAGCAGTACACGCGTAACATGGCGACCGGTGCGTCGACCTGTGACCTTGCGATTATCCTGATTGATGCGCGTTATGGTGTGCAAACCCAGACCCGCCGTCATACCTATATTGCCAGCCTGCTCGGTATTAAAAATATCGTGGTGGCGATCAATAAAATGGATTTGGTGGAATTCTCTGAAGCACGTTTCAACGAGATTCAGGCGCAATACCAAGAATTCGTCAACCAGTTGGGTGACCGCAAACCAAGCAATATTTTGTTTGCGCCAATTTCTGCCTTGAATGGCGATAACGTGGTGAACAAGTCTGCCAATACCCCATGGTATCAAGGTGAAACCTTGATGGGGATTTTGGAAACTGTAGAAATCAACCGTGGTTCTGCCAAGCATGATTTCCGCTTCCCAGTGCAGTATGTCAACCGTCCAAACCTGGATTTTCGTGGCTTTGCTGGTACGATTGCACTGGGTGATGTCAGTGTAGGCGATGAAATCATTGCACTTCCATCCGGCAAACGTTCAACGATTAAAGAAATCGTGACCTTTGATGGCAATTTGCAACACGCGATTGCTGGTCAGGCGGTGACATTGACGCTGAATGATGAAATTGATGTGTCACGTGGCAACATGCTGGTGCGTGCGGATCAGGAAACACCCAATATTTCACGTTCAGTGCGCGCCACCGTGGTCTGGATGAATGACCAGCCATTAGTGATTGGTAAACTGTATAACCTGAAAGTGGGTACACAAACCGTTCCTGCCAAGGTGACGGCGATTAACTATCGTGTCAATGTCAATACACTTGAGCATATGCAAGTGGATCATCTGGATCTCAATGCGATTGCTGATGTGACCATTGAATTTGATGCGCCAGTGGTGTTTGACCGTTATCAGGACAGCCGTTATACCGGTGCATTTATCTTCATTGATCGTTTAAATAACGTGACGATTGGTGCAGGTATGGTGGAAGAGTCGGTAGAATGGTCTGCGCATGCAAAACCTGTTTCTGCCGAAGACCGTGCTGCACGTCTAGGACAAAAACCGGCTGCGGTGACTGTATCTGAAAAAGCATTAGAACAGGCGCAAGCGATTGAAAGCCTGCTGTTGCAGAATGGTGTGGTCGCCATTGCCAAAGCAGGTTTAACTGCTGAACAAGTGGCTCTACTGCGTGAAACCGGTATCGTGGTGATTACTGCAGTTGCTGAAGGTACTGATGTGAGCCTGAATGCTGAAACTGCCGAAGAACTGGCTGAACAGATCTTGCCACTGGTTCGTCTATAAGACTGAACCCAGGCAATTAAAAAACCCGCTTTCGAGCGGGTTTTTTAATTTTTTCAGATATCTTAATTTTTTGCGGTTTGCAATTGTTCAGTTGCTTTAACCGTAGCTTCACGCTTGGTCAGAATGACATGTGCAATCAGGCCAATACAGATGCCCCAAAACACTGAGCTCAAGCCGAGAAAGCTCATGCCTGAAACGGTCGCAATAAAGGTAATGAGTGCACTGTCACGATGTGATTCTTCTTTAATTGCAGTGGTGATATTAGTGGCAATCGCGCCAAGTAAAGCCAGTCCAGCCAGTGCCGCGACCAGTTCTTTAGGCAGCAAGCTAAACAGCATCACGATACTACCGGCAAATAGGCCGCCTAAAATATAAAACAGGCCATTGGCAATCCCAGCGATATAACGTTTTTCTTTCAGCTCATGCGCATCTTTACCGGTACATAATGCGGCCGTAATCGCCGCGATGACAATACTAATTCCACCCACTACAGAAACTGCCAGTGAGGCGATACTTGTCGTAGTAATAATCGGTTTGGCTGGCGTGTCGTAGCCACTGAGTTTTAAAATGGCCATGCCGGGTAAAAACTGCCCGGATAGACTGACCAGAATCAAGGGTAAGGCAAAGTTAATGGTCGAAGTCCACGTCCATTCCGGTTGAATGAATTGTGGTACGGCAAAGGAGAAATCCATGTTGACCGGATTCATCCGTCCCATCAACACAGTCATGGCAATGCCGGCGAGCAACACCCAAATCATGGCATAACGTGGAGAAAAGCGTTTTGCGAGCAAATAACACAGCAACATGCCAAACACCAGATAAGGCATCGAGTTGCTGGCTTTGAACAAGCCTAAGCCAAACTGGAACAGAATACCGGCCATCATCGCCGCGGCAATGCTCGGCGGAATCATTTTCACCAGTTTATCGAAATAACCACTCCAGCCAATCAATAACATTACCACGGCCGCTGTAATATAGGCACCAACCGCTTCATTGAGAGAGAGGTCTGGAAACAGTGTGACCAGCAAAGCGGTACCGGGTGCAGACCAGGCAGTAATGATCGGGGTTTTGTATTTGATCGACAGGAAAATCCCGGTAATCGCCGCACCAATCGAAACGCCCCAGATCCAGGAGGCCATCATGGTAGGAGAGACCTGAGCTTGTTGTGCCGCCTGAAAAAAGATAATCAGTGGACCCGCATAGGAAATCAGTACCGCCAGGAAACCTGCGATTGTGGCTGAAATAGACCAGTCCTGTTTTAGCATCCTTAAGATATTGCTCACGACTTCCTCCTTGTCACTCAATAAAATGGCTGAACACTTTGCATGGGGTGTGCTCAATGCCATTACGGTGTTGCTCAATTTGAATATTGACTATAGGCATCATCATATTCACAAAAAAACTAATTGAAAACTAATTATTTTTATCTTATTGATAAGAAATATTTGTATATGAACGGGATAAATTCAATGTTCAGTGAATTAAAGACACTGATTGCGATCAAGCAATATGGTTCGTTTAGTGCCGCCGGGCAGCATATTGGTTTGACCCAGGCTGCGGTCAGTGCACAAATGAAATCCCTGGAACAGCAGCTTGGTATTGCACTGTTTGAACGAATTGGCCGTAAAGCAGCTTTGAATGTAGAAGGCTTGCGGGTGATTAAACATGCTGAAGAAATTATGCAGCTGGTGGAAAAAATCAAACAGCCGGAATCACTGATTGAATACAAAGGCACCATTAAAATTGGTGCGATTTCCTCGATTCAATCGGGTTTTTTTCCGCAATTGCTGAAGAAATTTAAAGACTATCTACCGTATGCCAAAGTCCGGATTTTACCGGGGGTGTCTTTTAATTTGCTGAACATGGTGGAAAATGGCGAAATTAACCTGGCCGTGATCATTCGGCCGTGTTTTCCCTTGTCCAAAGAGTTCAGTTATTACCCGCTATGTAAAGAAGCCTTTGTGCTGGTCACGCCGAAAGAGGTCACTGCCACGGATTACAAGGACATCCTGAAAAAATATCCCTTTATTCGTTATGACTGTTCATCGTTTGGCGGCAATATCATTAATAATTTTCTGTCCAAACATCAGATTGAAGCACAAGAATTTCTGGAACTCGAAGATGTCGAAGCGATTGTGAAAATGGTGGAAAATGGTTTGGGCGTGGCGTTAATTCCACATAATACCCCGTGGCGTGAACAGCAGAAAAATCTCAATGTCATTCATTTGGGCGAGGAAACCTTTTATCGTGAGCTGATTGTGATCATGAAAAAATCCAACGAACAGTCGATTGTCTCCAGCATGATTTACCGGATTATCCGTGAGCTCGAAGATGAAGAGAAGGCTGCGGCACAATTGAGTGGAACAGATTTTCATCCTTGGTCATCACCCCTGAAACATCGCCGTGTGGCAAGTAGTACAAACGCTAAGAAATCTCAATCCAGTTAAGGCAGCATTTTTTCGTGAAAGTCGCCAATTGGATTAGTCCGCTGCGAGTGTGGCACGTAGGGTTTTCGCATAGCGTGCCAGAGACTGCAGCCCGGCAATCCGTTCGACAATCACGCCATGCTTAAAAATCAGCAGTGTTGGCAGACCATAGACATTGTAGCGCAGGGTCACAATCGGTGCTTGATCGACATTGACCTGGCCAAATTTAACTTCGTCAAATTGTGCAGCCAATTGTTGCAGACGTAAGTTGAGCAGGCCGCAGGACTCGCACCAAGGCGCATAAAAACCAATCATGGCAACGCCTTCATAACGTTCAAAATCCGAAAAGTTATCTTCGTTATATTCCACGATATTTGCCATAATTTGTTCCTGCTGACCGAATAGTGCCGAGATCTGATTGTGGATTATAGCCGGTTCTGATGGGTTTTTTCGTGGCAGTGTTTATGTTTAAATCGGGGCTGAAATAAATACAGCAAACAAGGAATCGCGTGAATGGCACAGGCACACATGCAACAGGTGGTGATTACTGAACCGGGTGGCCCGGAAAAACTGGCAATACAAACGACCGATATTCCGGTCCCTGCAGCCAATGAAGTGCTGGTTAAGGTCCACGCTTTTGGTCTGAACCGTCCGGATATTCTGCAACGTCAGGGACTGTATCCGATGCCGAAAGACGTCACTCCTGTTCCGGGGCTGGAAGTAGCAGGTGTGGTGGAAGCCGTTGGTAGTGACGTTAGCGAATTTAAAGTAGGTGATCAAGTCTGCGGTTTGACCAATGGCGGTGGCTATGCCGAGTATTGCGTTGTCCCGGCGAGTCAAACCTTGAGCATTCCGGCAGGTGTGAGCTTTATTCAAGCTGCAGCGATTCCGGAAACTTTCTTTACCGTTTGGGCTAACCTGTTCCAGATGGGTAAAGCCAAAGCGGGCGAAACTGTACTGATTCATGGTGGTAGCAGCGGGATCGGGACGACCGCATTGATGTTGTGTAAGGCTTTAGGCATTAAGACCTTTGCCACAGTCGGTTCAGATGAGAAAGTACAAGCAATTGCGCATTTGACCGATGCCATCAACTATAAAACCGATGATTTCGAAACTTATATCAATGAAAAATCCGACAATCATGGTGTGGATGTCGTGCTGGATATTGTCGGTGCACCTTATTTCGAACGTAACCTGAACTTGCTGCGCAAAGATGGCCGTCTGGTTTATCTGGCATTCTTAGGCGGTGCCAAAGTCAAAGAGGCCAAATTAGGCCCGATCATGATGAAGCGTTTGACCATTACCGGTTCGACCATGCGTGCGCGGAACACGGCAGAAAAAGCGGAAATCACTCAGGGTTTAAAAGCACATGTGTGGCCGTTGTTGGCCAAAGGTGAATGTCTGCCAATGATCTACAAAACCTTTAAATTTGCCGAGACTCAACATGCGCATAGCGCCATGGATACCGGTGATCATATTGGCAAGATCGTGGTTGAAGTCATCTAATTCTATGATCTGAAAGCAAAAATAAACCCGCAATCAGCGGGTTTATTTTTAGAAAATTGACTTAGAAACGGAACATGCCTAGACCGTCTTTCACTTCATCCAGGGTTTGCTGGGTGATGACGCGGCATTTTTCCGTACCTTCACGCAACACGTCCATGATGTAATCTGGATCTTTCGACAGTTCATTGCGACGTTCACGGATTGGCCCGATCAGGTCTTTTAAAATACCTTCCAGACGTTTTTTCACCGTACCATCGCCTAAACCACCACGGCGGTAGTGTGCTTTTAATTCTTCGAGTTCTTCCTTGTTGGTGTCAAAAGCATCGAGATAGGTAAACACCACATTGCCTTCCACCTGACCTGGATCTTCAATACGCAAATGGTTCGGATCGGTGTACATGGCATTGACCGCTTTCTTGATGTCTTTGTCGGTCGCATTCAGCACGATGGTATTGCCCAAAGATTTCGACATTTTCGCTTTGCCATCAAAGCCCGGTAAACGGCCAACATTCGACAATAGCGCTTTACATTCCGGCAGTAAGTCACGGCCAATTTGACGGTTGACACGACGCACGATTTCATTGGTCTGTTCGATCATTGGAATCTGATCTTCACCGACCGGCACAACGGTTGCCTTGAACGCGGTAATATCCGCTGCTTGTGCCACTGGATAGCACAGGAAGCCTGCAGGAATATCACGCTCGAAGCCACGGAGCTGGATTTCAGACTTGATCGTCGGGTTGCGTTCCAAACGCGCCACAGTCACAAAGTTCAGATACAGCATGGTGAGTTCGTTCAACGCTGGCAGACAGGATTGTACACAGATGGTGGTTTTGCTTGGGTCAATCCCGACTGCCAGATAGTCAGTTGCCACTTCAATCACGTTGCTGCGTACTTTTTCTACGTTATCCGCATTGTCGGTCAGTGCCTGTGCATCTGCTAATAAAAGATGCTGATGATGACTGTCCTGTAAACCTACACGAGAGCGTAGGGAACCGACAAAATGTCCTAAGTGTAATTGTCCCGTGGTACGGTCGCCCGTCAAAATTACTGGGCGAGTATCTTGATTACTCATTATTGATTCCAAAAGGTAGGGTTACTACAGCATTCATCTAAAGAATGCCAATATTGTAAGGGATAAAATCTGGATTGGGGGGCTAGCGTAAATACAGACACCAGAAAAAATCTAAAAAAACAGTTTATTCATACAAAGCTGATATATAAAACCAAGCAGGCGCTTTAAAATGCCTGAATAAATAAGACACTAGGAATATAACATGGCGAGCAGCTTACTTTTACTGTTAGATGATATTGCAACGATTTTGGATGACGTGGCCATGATGAGCAAAATGGCCACCAAAAAAACTGCGGGGGTTTTGGGGGATGACCTGGCTTTGAATGCGCAGCAGGTCAGTGGCATTCGTGCTGATCGTGAGTTGCCTGTGGTTTGGGGCGTGGCGAAAGGTTCTTTTATTAACAAACTGATTCTGGTTCCGTTGGCCTTGTTGATCAGTGTGGTAGCACCGTGGCTGATCAGTCCGCTGTTGGTGATTGGTGGTTTGTTTCTATGTTATGAAGGTGTGGAAAAAGTCATCCACTCCCTGCACAAGAAAAAGCCCCATACGGCTGAAGAAGCCAAAGCCGAGCTGATTCAGGAAGAATTTGACATGGAAGCTTTTGAAAAGGACAAAATCAAAGGGGCGGTACGCACCGATTTTATCCTGTCGGCGGAAATTGTGGTGATTACTTTAGGTACGGTGGCAACAGCAACTTTTCTGACAAAAGTTTCTGTGCTCAGCGTGATTGCTATTCTGATGACGGTGGGGGTGTATGGGCTAGTTGCGATGATTGTAAAAATTGATGACTTGGGTTTGTATCTGTCACAACAACATGCACAAATGAAACAAAATATAGGTCGTGCTTTACTGGCTTTTGCGCCAATCTTAATGAAAACCCTATCGATTGTGGGAACGGTTGCCATGTTCTTGGTCGGCGGTGGGATTATTAGTCATGCTGTACCCTTGATTCATCATTTTACTGAAGATACGGTAAACAGTGCAGAGTTGATCCCGAATGTCGGCAATGTGATTGGTGCGATTACGCCAACGCTTTTGAATTTGGGCTTGGGCTTGGTTGCCGGTTTTCTGGTGCTGGTATTGGTAGGTATAGTACAAAAATTCTGGCCAAAATCTTCTTAAGCTAAGCGGCTCTTCGATTTTAGCCAAAATCAAACTCCGATAAATAATACAAGGATCAGAATTATGCGTTGGAAAGGTCGTCGAGTCAGTACAAATTTGGAAGACCGTCGTGGCGGAGCTGGGGTCAAGGCTGGCGGCATCAGTATTCTGGGCCTGATCGTGGCTTTTGTGGCCTGGAAATTTTTTGGTGTTGATCCGCAACAGGCTTATCAGGCGACCCAACAGGTCACAGCTCAACAATCTACTGCGTCACCGCTGGAAAATCCCACACCGGAACAACAGGAAGCCGCAAATTTTGTCGGTACCATCTTGGCAGATACCGAAGATACCTGGACACCGATTTTTCAACAGATGGGTGCTCAGTACCAATCACCCAAGCTGGTGTTGTTTAGTGGTGTGGTGAATTCTGGCTGTGGTACGGCCCAATCCGCGATGGGGCCATTCTATTGCCCGACAGATCAGAAAGTTTATATTGATACCAGTTTTTTCCAGCAGATGCGCCAAGAGCTTGGGGTATCCGGTGAGCAGAACCAGACCGAACTGTCCCGACAGGATCAGGCGGGTGATTTTGCCCAGGCCTATGTGATTGCACATGAGGTGGGGCATCATATTCAAACCATTACCGGAATTTCCGGACAAGTGCAGCAGCAACGCAGTCAGGTCGGGCAGGCTGAAGGCAACCAGCTCTCGGTACGACAGGAGCTACAGGCGGACTGTTTTGCTGGTATCTGGGCGCATCATAATCAGCAGCGCACCCAGTTCTTAGAACAGGGGGATATTGCCGAAGCCATGGATGCAGCGCACAAAATTGGTGATGACTATCTGCAAAAACGTTCAACTGGACAGGTCGTTCCTGACAGCTTTACCCATGGCAGCAGTGCACAACGCCAGCGCTGGTTTGATCGTGGTTTGCAAAGTGGTGAGATGCAGCAATGTGATACTTTTACCGCGCGTAACTTATAGTCTAATGTAGTCTCAGATGATCCAGAAAACCCCAACAATCGGGGTTTTTATCATTTAAGAGGGTGTCATTTCATCGTAAGAATAAAGGTCTTGCGGAGATTCATTTTAAGGTCGTGAATCTTTTGTCGTGTGGTATTGAAGATTAAATCCACCTTGTCAGGAGGTGGGAGTTGGTCAGCGTAATCTCTTGCTGAAAGAGAGAAGAATATAAAAAATGATAAAAATTTACTGTTGATTCTGCTGGTTTGTAACAAAAATTGTTCTACACTAAATGCTGATTTTCACCCGTGATCATGCTGGCATGATGACTCGCACCGGACAGGGGATATGGGCAATTTTTTCTATTTACAAGCCTTTACCGTTATTTTTGCGCTTTCAATTGCAACGACTATTTTTAACAAACGTATTTTAGGTTTTCCTCAAGCGATCGGTGTGCCCCTGGTTTCGGCAATTTTTGTCTTTATTCTGCAATGGGGCGCGAGTCTGCTCAATGGTAATCAGTTTATTACCATCAATATCCACAATATTGAAGAAGCAGTTCGGCATATCGATTTTTATGATTTCCTGATCAATGGTGTGATCTGTTTTATCCTGACTTCATCCGCGCTGAAGTTTAAAATTTCTGATTTAAGAAGTCATTGGAAACCGATTGGTATTCTGGCCAGTATTGCACTGGTGCTGTGTGCAGTGTCTTTTGCCGGCATGGTCTATGGTTTTCAACTGTTGCTGGGCAATCCTGTTCCTATTCTGGTGCTGTTACTGTTGGGTGCAGCGCTTGGTGCAACAGACCCGATCGGGATTAAAGGAGTGCTAAGTTCAGTACGTGCACCGCATCATTTAATCATCAAGCTGGAAGGTGAATCTTTATTTAACGATGCCATGTGTATCGCTTTGTTTATGACCCTGCTTTATGTGTTGCAGGGTGAGCATTTCTCCTTGATTGGTACCTTAGAAACCTTGTTGTATGAAATTGTGGTGGCGATCATCATTGGTTGGGGTTTTGGTCAGGCGATCTTACGTTTGTTACGCGGTAAGCATGAAATGGAGTCGCTGATTTTGACCACCGCGTTATTGGCCTGTGGTTCCTATTTAGTGGCTTTACTTGCCCACGCATCCGCACCAATCGCCTGTGTGATTGGTGGATTAATTGTTGGTAACCGCTGGAAGGAAATCCTGCATGAACGGGAAATCCGGGAAATCAATCACTTCTGGCATACGGTAGAAGGCATTATCAACTCGTTCCTGTTTACGTTAATTGGTCTGGAACTGTTTATTCTGGATTTAAGTATCAGCCTGATTTTGGGCGGAATTGTGGCTTTCTTGGTACTGCATCTTTCACGCTTTGCAGCCAACTACTTGTCCTTTGCTTTTTTTCCGTCTTTCCGCACCAAAAGTTACAATGGCAGTCTGGCCATTTTATCTTGGGGCGGGGTGCGTGGTGGGATTTCACTGGCCTTGATTCTCGCAGTGGCCAATGTACCGCAATTACGCCCGTATAGCAGTATTCTAATTGGTTATGCTTTCATCAGTGTATTACTGTCCGGTATTGTCTGTGGTCTGGGCCTACCGGCGGTGATGAATGCTTTTTATTACAATCCGCATGAGGAAACTGACGGTTTTAAAGGCTGGTATCAGCGGTTGTGCAATAAGATGAACCGCAAAGGCTTTAAGTATATTGTGGGGGAAGACGCGCAGGGTAATGAAACCATCAGCGTGTATCATCCGGAAACCCTAATGGATGTGAAAGCGGATGATGGGGTGACGGTGGTGTATCATCCGGAAAAAATGCAGGAAGTACAGCGTCTGGAAAATCCGAATAATTTCTGATTGAGGGTATTCATCCAGAAACTTGCCTTGCAAATCATTAAAGATACAGTCTCAGCGCACTCATGTTCCTCATCCTGATTGGCGGATGAGGAGTCAGGAGGTAGATTAATTAGCGGACGATCAGGACCGGACGTGCTGTTTCATTCAGTACGCCCTGAGCGACACTGCCCAAAATGAATTTTTTCAAACCACTGCGGCCATGTGAACCCATCACAATCAGATCTGCCTGCAATTCTTCTGCGGCTTTCACAATTTGCTCTTTCACGGATTCGCCTTCAAGCAGTCTGGTTTCTACTGCAATGCCGGCAGTTTCAAATTTCTGTTTGGCCTGTTCCAGGTTTTTCAGTAAATAAGTACGCGCACGTTCGATCAAATCATTGGTTTTGCCGGTACGGATATATTCATCTGCGATATAGGGATCTAACATCAGTACATCAACGACGGTAATTTGACTGCCAAAGGCTTTGGCAAATTGAACGGCTTGGTCTACAGCCAGAAAAGCCGTTTCTGAGCCATCAATGGGAACTAAAATGTGTCGATAAGTCATTTCTATTTTCCTTGTTCTACTGCAATGGATGAAGCCATTTTTTCCTTATTCAGTGTAGCTTTAAAGCCGATAAAGACGAAATATAAATTATATTTCTGCCACTAAAGTTAGCCTGTGAGATTAGCAGATTTTTTATTGTTGCAGATGTTGGATCAGTGCGCTCAAATCATCGGACTGCAATAATTCACTCATGGCTAAAATTTGCTTTTCATCGCGCTCATACAGTTTAAGTGCCAATAGTTTTTCTATATCGTCCGTTGGAAAACGATATTTAATGAGCTGTGCGGGTGAACCCGCCACAATCGCATAAGGAGGGACATCTTTGGTGACCACGCTGCCTGCTGCCACGACACAACCTTCACCCAAATGTATGCCGGGCATAATCATGGCCCGACTGCCAATCCAGACGCCATCTTCAATGATGGTATCACCGGCGGGGACAAAACTTTTGGTATTAAAGGGGTAGCTGGAAATCCAGTCGTGACGATGCAGCTGGTTGCCGCCCATCATAATGATACATTCGGTGCCAAAACAGACAAAGTTGCCAATACGCAGTTGATCCACCGGTTTTTTCGCAGTTGATTTTTTGTCATGTAAATAGCGTACTGCACAGCGTTCAAAGCCTTGATCCCAATAGGCACTGTAATAACTGTAATTGCCCTTGATCTGGATATTGGGGTTTTTTACTGTTTTCGACAGAAATTCGAACTCACACCAGTGTTTGACCGGAGAGTTGATCAGTGGGTCCATGGGAAAAGTACGCCAGACAAGAACAGGCTTTATTATAGCGGAAAGCGGAGAGGGAAATGCTCAGGATGGGGGAAATTCGAAGTAAGCACTTGTATGCTATTTTGTGGTAGATTTGAGATGATCCTGCCTTGAATCAGTGTAAAGGACCTCATCAGTAAATGTATGGCCCAGATCTCTGTACGGATGCTCAGATTGATAACGGAACCACGTTAAGTCTGCTGAAAAACAAAGCCCCTGAAGCGAGGGGCTTTCAATTCGCAATCTTTAAAAATTAAAGATATTCCACGCTGACGATTTCATATTCCACTTCGCCTTGAGGTGTGGTGATTTTCACTTCATCACCTTCGCTCTTGCTGAGCAGGCCACGTGCGATTGGCGAGTTCACCGAGATTTTATTGATTTTAAAGTCGGCTTCGTCATCCCCCACGATCTTGTAGGTTTTTTGTTCTTCAGTATCCAGATTTTCAATGGTCACGGTGACACCAAACACCACGCGACCATTTTGTTCCAAATCATGTACATCAATTACTTGCGCAGCGCCAAGTTTCCCTTCAATGTCCTGGATACGACCTTCACAGAAACCTTGCTGTTCACGTGCGGCGTGATATTCGGCATTTTCTTTCAGGTCGCCGTGTTCACGTGCCTCAGCAATCGCCTGGGTAATACGTGGACGCTCAACTGTTTTTAGCTGATGTAATTCTTTCTCTAGGGCTTCTTTGCCTTCGGGAGTCATGGGATAACGTTGCATTTTGGTCCCTCGAAATGGTTGGGAAAATACAGTCTAAAAAATGAAAAAATCCCGCCACCGATAAGGTGACGGGACTTATCGGTAATGGATTAACCTACAGTTTGTAAATCTTGCAAGCGGTAAACATCCATTGGCAATTTAATCGCCAAGGCTTGGCATACAGCATCGGCACCATTTAGGGTGGTGGTGTGGTACACCTTACCTTGCAGTGCAGAACGACGGATTGAGAATGAATCCTGCTGCGCTTGTTTGCCTTCAGTGGTATTGATAATGAGGTGAATTTCGCCATTTTTCAAGCGGTCCACAATATTAGGACGGCCTTCAGTGACTTTGTTTACACGTTCACATTCAATACCGGCTGCTTTAATCACGTCATACGTACCACCAGTCGCGATGACTTTAAAGCCAAAGTCGACCAGTTGTTTCGCAATACCGACCGCACGTGGCTTATCAGAATCACGTACGGAGATAAATGCATGTTTCACTTCACCTTCGGTTGGTAGACCTGGTAAGCGTTCATTTGAGCCAAGGACTGCTTTGTAGAATGCTTCACCAAAGGTTTTACCTACACCCATCACTTCACCTGTCGATTTCATCTCAGGGCCAAGGATTGGGTCAACACCAGGGAATTTGTTAAATGGGAACACGGCTTCCTTCACAGAGAAGTGAGCAGGGATGATCTCTTTGGTAAAGCCTTGCGACTCAAGAGATTGACCTGCCATACAACGTGCAGCCACTTTGGCTAAAGATTCACCGATACACTTAGAAACGAATGGAACCGTACGAGATGCACGTGGGTTCACTTCCAGGATGTAAACGTCATTGCCTTTTACTGCAAACTGAACGTTCATCAAACCTACTACACCAAGTTCTTTTGCCATGGCAACAGTTTGACGACGCATTTCGTTTTGCACGTCTTCAGACAATGAGTACGGAGGAATCGAACATGCTGAGTCACCTGAGTGAATACCGGCTTGTTCAATGTGCTGCATGATCCCGCCGATCACGACTTCTTTACCGTCAGACACACAGTCTACGTCCACTTCGATGGCATCATCTAGGAAGCGATCTAGAAGAACAGGTGCTTCGTTAGACGCTTGTACTGCATCACGTAAGTAGCGTTTCAGTTCTTCGTCGTTGTAGACGATTTCCATCGCACGACCACCGAGAACGTATGAGGGACGTACCACCAGTGGGTAGCCCACTTTAGACGCTTCAGCCAGACCTTCTTCAGCAGACTTCACAATGCTGTTGTTGGGTTGACGAAGTTGCAGACGTTGAATCATTTGCTGGAAACGTTCACGGTCTTCTGCACGGTCAATCGCGTCAGGTGATGTACCAATGATCGGCGCACCTGCTTCTTCTAAAGCACGCGCCAATTTCAACGGAGTTTGACCACCGTACTGCACGATAATGCCTTTTGGCTTTTCAGTACGTACGATTTCTAACACGTCTTCAAGCGTAATCGGTTCGAAGTACAAACGATCTGAAGTGTCATAGTCGGTTGAAACGGTTTCAGGGTTACAGTTCACCATGATGGTTTCATAACCGTCTTCACGCATCGCCAAGGCAGCGTGTACACAGCAGTAATCGAACTCGATCCCTTGACCAATACGGTTAGGACCACCACCGATCACCATGATCTTGTCTTTGTCTGAAGGGTTAGATTCACACTCTTCATCGTAAGTGGAGTACATGTAGGCGGTGTCAGATTCGAACTCTGCCGCACAGGTATCTACACGTTTGTAAACAGGAGTTACGCCCAAGTTCCAACGATGTTTACGGAATTGTTTTTGTGAAATGCCCATCAAGTTCGCGATGCGAAGGTCAGATAAACCTTTGCGTTTGAACGCACGGATGTTATCGGCATTCAAATCACCAAAACCTAAGGTTTTGATTTCATTTTCAGTTTTGATGATGTCTTCGATTTGAATCAGGAACCAACGGTCAATCTTGGTTGCTTCAAAAACTTCATCAAGGCTAAAGCCGTGACGGAATGCATCAGCCACATACCAGATACGCTCTGGACCTGGCACTTTAAGTTCTTGCAGAATCTTCTCGCGTGCACCTTCAGTACCCACTTCGATTTTCTCGTCGAAACCAGTCGCACCCACTTCAAGACCGCGAAGCGCTTTGTTCACGGATTCCTGGAAGTTACGGCCAATCGCCATGACTTCACCGACAGATTTCATCTGCGTGGTTAAAGTTGCGTCCGCTTGCGGGAATTTTTCGAAGTTGAAACGTGGAACTTTTGTTACAACGTAGTCAATTGTCGGTTCGAACGAAGCTGGGGTTGTACCGCCGGTGATGTCATTTTTCAATTCATCAAGGGTGTAGCCAACCGCCAGTTTCGCCGCGATTTTTGCAATCGGGAAACCGGTTGCTTTAGAAGCAAGCGCAGATGAACGAGAAACACGAGGGTTCATTTCGATGATGACCATACGGCCATCTTTCGGGTTAATACCGAACTGAACGTTAGAACCACCGGTTTCTACACCGATTTCACGAAGAACCGCTAAAGATGCATTACGCATCAATTGGTATTCTTTGTCGGTCAATGTTTGTGCAGGGGCAACTGTAATCGAGTCACCGGTGTGTACGCCCATTGGGTCGAAGTTTTCGATCGAGCAGACAATGATACAGTTGTCGTTTTTGTCACGAACAACTTCCATTTCATACTCTTTCCAGCCAATCAAAGATTCATCAATCAATAATTGTTTGGTTGGTGAAAGGTCGAAACCGCGTTCACAGATTTCCATGAATTCTTCACGGTTATACGCGATACCACCGCCTGAACCACCCATGGTAAAAGATGGACGGATAATCACCGGAAAACCGAAGCGTGCTTGAATCTCAAGCGCTTCTTCCATCGATTCAGCAATGGCCGCTTTTGGACATTCCAAACCAATTTTACGCATGGCTTGGTCGAAGAGTTTACGGTCTTCAGCTTTTTCGATGGCTTCTTTGGTCGCACCAATCAATTCAACATTGTATTTTTCTAAAATACCGTTGGCATCTAGTGCAAGCGCACAGTTCAATGCTGTTTGACCGCCCATGGTTGGAAGCACTGCATCTGGACGTTCTTTTTCAATAATCGCCGCAACAGTCTGCCAAGTAATCGGTTCGATATACGTTGCATCTGCCATTGCAGGGTCGGTCATGATGGTCGCTGGGTTAGAGTTCACCAAAATAACACGGTAGCCTTCTTCACGAAGGGCTTTACAGGCTTGTGCACCTGAATAGTCAAACTCACAGGCCTGACCAATGACAATCGGACCAGCACCAATAATTAAGATGCTTTTAATATCCGTACGTTTAGGCATTATTCGCTCCTCAATTACTTCTTAGCTGCTTCAATCAGTTCGATAAAATGATCGAACAATGGGGCACAGTCATGTGGACCAGGACTTGCTTCAGGATGGCCCTGGAAGCTGAATACTGGCTTGTCTGTGCGGTGGATACCTTGGTTTGTGCCATCAAACAGAGAACGGTGCGTTACTCTTAATACTGAAGGCAAGGTATTTTCGTCCACTGCGAAGCCGTGGTTTTGAGAAGTAATCATCACTGTACCTTTTTCAATGTCTTGTACAGGATGGTTGGCACCGTGGTGACCATGACTCATTTTCATGGTTTTGGCACCACTGGCCAAAGCCAGAATCTGGTGACCTAAACAGATCCCAAATACAGGAATTTCTGTAGTTTCAACAATGGTTTTTACAGCTTCAATTGCATAGTCACAAGCAGCAGGATCGCCCGGGCCATTCGACAAGAACACGCCATCCGGATTCATGGCAAGGACTTTTTCTGCAGGAGTTTGCGCAGGCACCACAGTCAGTTTGCAGCCGCGGTCTGCAAGCATACGTAAGATGTTGGTTTTGACACCGTAATCGTATGCAACAACATGATATTTAAATTCAGGTTGGCTAAAGCCTTTGCCCAATTGCCAAGAACCTTCAGTCCATTCGTAACCTTCAGGATCACAGCATACTTTCGCAAGGTCTAAACCATTTAAGCCACCAAAACTACGTGCTTTTTCGATCGCTTCTTCTTCGCTAATGTTTTCACCCGCGATGATGCAGCCATTCTGGTTGCCTTTTGCACGTAAAATGCGTGTCAATTTACGCGTATCAATGTCTGCAATCGCAACCACATTGTGTTGTTGCAGGTATTCACCTAAAGATTGTTCTGCACGGAAGTTGCTGTGCAATAAAGGTAAATCACGGATGATTAAACCATTGGCCCATACTTTGTGAATGCGGCCAGACTCGACGTCTTCGGTATTGCAGCCAGTATTACCAATATGCGGATAAGTGAGGGTCACAAGTTGTTGTGCATAACTTGGGTCAGTCAAGATTTCTTGATAACCAGTCATTGCAGTATTAAAAACGACTTCACCAGTCGTACAACCCGTTGCACCGATAGACGTACCTTTAAAGATCGTTCCATCTGCGAGGGCTAAAATGGCGGGGGTGCTCAAACCAAAGCTCCTGAATTTTTAGCTGTAAAAAAGCGAGTAGACATAAAAAAAGGGTGGCTGTCTAAAAAACACGCCCTCCTTTGGTCTGCTCGCTTGTAACTTAACAGCGTATTGTACGCATGAAGGCAGGGAAAGTCCATGCCCATTAAGGTGAATCTCTAAGATAATTGCCTTGCATTTTTGCAGCTTTTCTGTTTTTGCAGCACAACAATAAAATGTAAGCAGATTCATATTGTCTAACAACTTTATGAGGTTCCAGTGTAGAGTAGCACTATGATCAACATATAACCAAACAATAAAAGGAATATCCTGATGGCATTACCAGAACAAGGCAAAACAACGCCTGAGAGCGAAAAAAAGACAGCTGATCTGCAACAACAAGAGGCTGTATTAGAGCCGCATGAACAATCTGAACAAAGTTTACAAACCGCCAAGCAGCAGGTACAAGAAACGGTTGCTGAAGGTGAAGATAAATTGGAAGAAGACAGCAAAAATCTGAATGCTTCTCTACAGGATCAGGTAGGGCAGTTCAAACAGGATCTGTTGCAGCGTATGGATACCTTGAAAAGTCAGTTGTCTTTGTCGCAACAGGATTTAAGTGAACTGAAAGATTTTCTGAAGGCTGAGTTCTCGCAGATTGTGGATGAATTGAGCCAATGGGGTAAAGAAGTGAAAGAAGATGTGACGCAGATTTCTACCAAGCATAAGGACAATCTGGCAGCCACCTTGAAGCGCTCCAAGGATCATACGCTGGAAGTGTGGAACAATAAGGTCAATAAAAGCTGAAGTGATTTTTCTAAATAAAAAAGTGAGGCCAGACCTCACTTTTTTTATTTAAAACTGATGTAGCCAGTCACGTTTGTTGTGGAAATCGGCTTGGGGGCTGCTGTGCTGCATGGCAAAATAATGCGTGCCTTTCGAAGTTTTGAGAACTGCAGACAGACCTAAATACAGATCATGCCATTTTAGCTGATGTTTAAGCATAAACTCAGTGCAGTCCAGACTGACATTCAGTCCGTAATGGGTGCGTTTCAGCTGATTCAGTTCAATATCATGGGCCGGACAAGGAGGTATATCTTCCGGATAGCGATATTCCTCAAACTGATAAACCTGCCAAGCTTGAGAAGGGGAAAGATTAATTTCGCGGTAAAAATCTTGATCTTTCACCCCGACGAAAATCTCAAAGCAGGTATCTTCCCATAAAAAATCCTGGCGTGGATGTGCTGCAACCAGTTCTGGCCAAACAATCAACTGATTCGGATCGCGTAACCAAAAGCCTACATTCAAGTTATATGGACTTTGCTGTTCAATCGCACCGACAAGAGAAATTGCCTGCATGCGATCAAAGGCATTGAGTTCGTAACTGGCCATAAGAAAATCGATTAATTGGCTAAATGGGCGTGGCGCACAAGGTTAGACAGGTGGGGATTCTGTTTGGCTGCTTTTTTATAGAGCAGGACAATTTTACCAATTTTTTGTACGGCTTCCGCACCGCTGGCTTCGATTAAAGCTTCAATCACCGCTGCGCGTGCTTCACGGTCTTCACCGGCAATTTTAACCTTGATCAGTTCGTGATCATTGAGTGCGCGTGTAGTTTCCTCAATCACACCGTCAGTTAAACCTTGACTGCCAATCATGACTACAGGGTTCAACACATGCCCGATTTGACGTAAACGCTTGCGTTCCTGAATAGATAAAGCCGCCATAAAGAATAACCTGATTTTGAAAACGGCTTAGTATAGCAAAAGGCAAATTTAAACGCTGTAAAAACTGTAGAAATAATCGATCGTGCTCATAGAAAAATTCATCTTGATGATGGCGGATTTAGATACAGTTGCCTACTGCAACAGGGCATATTTTCACGTACAATGTTTGATTAGAAGGTTTTTGATATTTAGAGAGTTATGGCCACCCGCATTACCAACCAAAAGTTATCTAAAAGTAGTCGCGCGTGGATGAGAGAACATCTGGATGATCCTTTTGTGAAAAAAGCACAAAAAGAGGGTTATCGTGCACGTGCCGCCTATAAACTGCTTGAGATTCAAGAAAAATATAAAATCATTAAACCAGGCATGACCGTCGTCGACTTGGGCGCAGCACCAGGCAGCTGGTCACAAATTGCTGGGAAGCTGGTGGGTGATAAAGGTCTGGTGATTGCATCTGATATTTTAGCGATGGATGCTTTGCCTGATGTGACTTTCCTGCAAGGTGACTTCCGCGAGGAAGAAGTTTTCGAGAAATTGTTAAATATTTTAAATGGGCGCCAAGTAGATGTTGTAATTTCAGATATGGCCCCCAATACATCAGGTAATAGAGCCGTCGATCAGCCTCGTCAGATTTACCTATGTGAACTTGCACTTGATTTTGCCAATAAGGTTTTAGGACCGAAAGGGCAATTTGTAGTAAAAGTATTCCAGGGAACGGGGTTTGATGAATTTCGGAAGCAGGTAGTGGATAGTTTTGATGTGCTCAAGACAGCCAAGCCAGCCGCTTCTCGGGCACGTTCGAAGGAAGTATTTTTAATTGGACAAGGTCGTAAAAAAGCATTGTGATAATCTTTACTTGCCAAGTAATTAAAAATTGTGCATTTTGTACATTTTTAAACTATCGCAAGCTGTTTTTACTAGCTTTTTGTGAGGGTCAGCCGAATCTGGGCATGATCAAATTGGATTGATATGGGAATAAAGCTTTGAGCGATCTCTTTAAGAATGCCGTATTGTGGCTGATTATACTGGGTGTGCTGATTTTGATTTTCAGCAACATCAGTGACCGCAATAAGCCAGCCGCAATGAACTATTCTGAGTTTGTCGCTGCGGTGAATGCGGGTCAAATTAAGCAGGTCACAATTGATGGCGAAAGAATTAGTGGCGAAAAAACAAACGGTTCAGAGTTTGAAAGCATTCGTCCGGCGGTTCAAGACCCTGAGTTGATGCCAAGTCTGATTAAAAACAACGTTGAAGTTGTCGGTACTGCACCACAACGTCAAGGCTTGTTGATGCAATTGCTGATCGCGAGCTTCCCTGTACTGTTAATCATTTTGTTATTCATGTTCTTCATGCGCAACATGGGTGGCGGCGCAGGCGGCAAAAATGGTCCAATGAGTTTCGGTAAATCTAAAGCGAAAATGCTCTCTGAAGATCAGATCAAAGTGACTTTTGCCGATGTGGCCGGTTGTGATGAAGCTAAACAAGAAGTGGTTGAAATTGTCGATTTCTTGAAAGATCCTGCCAAGTTTAAACGTCTGGGCGCGACCATTCCAAAAGGCGTTTTGATGGTGGGTCCTCCAGGTACCGGTAAGACACTGTTGGCAAAAGCGATTGCAGGTGAAGCCAAAGTTCCATTTTTCAGCATTTCGGGTTCTGATTTCGTCGAGATGTTCGTGGGTGTCGGTGCGTCTCGTGTGCGTGACATGTTTGAGCAAGCCAAGCGTCATGCGCCTTGTATTATCTTTATTGACGAGATTGATGCAGTCGGCCGTCATCGTGGTTCAGGTACCGGTGGTGGTCACGATGAGCGTGAGCAAACCTTGAACCAGATGCTGGTGGAGATGGATGGTTTTGAAGGCAATGAAGGCATTATCGTCATTGCTGCGACCAACCGTGCTGACGTACTAGATAAGGCATTGTTGCGTCCAGGTCGTTTTGACCGTCAGGTGATGGTGGGTCTGCCAGACATTAAAGGTCGTGAACAGATCCTGAATGTCCATTTGAAGAAATTACCTTCGGTGACAGGTGTTGATGTCAAGGTGCTTGCACGTGGTACACCAGGCTTCTCGGGTGCGCAGTTGGCCAACTTGGTGAACGAAGCTGCCTTGTTTGCAGCACGTCGTAACAAGAACACTGTCGATATGCATGACTTTGAGGATGCTAAAGACAAAATCTTCATGGGTCCTGAACGTAAATCGATGGTTCTGCGTGAAGAAGAGCGTCGTGCAACCGCCTACCATGAAGCAGGTCATGCGATTGTTGCTGAAGTTTTGCCAGGAACCGATCCTGTGCACAAAGTTACCATCATGCCACGTGGCTGGGCGCTGGGTGTTACCTGGCAGCTGCCTGAGCAGGACCAGATTAGTCATTACAAAGACAAGATGCTGAACGAGATTTCAATTTTGTTTGGTGGTCGTATTGCTGAAGAAATCTTTATTAATCAGCAATCCACGGGTGCATCCAATGACTTTGAGCGTGCGACTAAAATGGCGCGTGCGATGGTGACCAAGTATGGTATGTCAGACAAGATGGGTGTGATGGTCTATGAAGATGATTCACAACAGTCTTTCTTGGGCAGTATTGGTAGCCGTACTATTTCTGAAGCGACACAACAACAGGTAGATACTGAAGTTCGTCGTATTCTGGACGAACAGTACAAGGTCGCATGGAATATCTTGGAAAACCACAAGGACATCGCACATGCCATGGTGAAAGCCTTGATGGAGTGGGAAACCATTGATCGTGACCAAATCCGTGACATCATGGAAGGTCGTGAACCACAACCACCTAAAGTGTATGTGGCTGAAAATCCGGTAGTAGATGTAACACCAAGCAATGGCCCATCGACACCACCACCGTTGCCAGCCAGCTAATATCGTTGAATAAAAAAAGAGTCTCATAATGAGGCTCTTTTTTATGCTGAAAATACGATGCCTTGAAAAGAATTCAGCCCGAGAAAACCGAGAGTTGTTAGAATAGGCCAAATTTGATTGAAGGAGAATTCTCATGCGGCTGATGCCCTTACCTCAGCAGATCTTGCAATGTGGACGTTTAAGCCTAGATTTGTCCAAACCGCATGTAATGGGGATTCTCAATGTCACGCCAGATTCCTTTAGTGATGGTGGACAGCACAATCAAAAAGAGCAGGCGGTTGCACATGCGCTGCAAATGATGGCGGATGGCGCGACCGTGATTGATATTGGTGGAGAGTCGACGCGTCCTGGCGCTTCACCTGTGGCTGTAGAGGAAGAAATTCGCCGCGTGATTCCTGTGGTTGAGGCATTATCGACTTATGAGGTGGTGCTGTCGATTGATACCTCTCAACCTGAGGTGATGCGTGCTGCTGTGGAGGCAGGTGCACACATCTGGAATGACGTGCGCGCATTGACGCGTCCTAACGCCTTGCAAACCGCTGCTGAACTCGATATTCCGGTGATGATTATGCATATGCGTGGCGAACCCACGACCATGAACAATCTGGATCAATACAATGATGTGGTAACTGACGTTATGCAAGAACTGCAACAACGTGTGGATGATGCTTTACAAGCCGGTATTCGCCGCGAAAATATCATGATTGATCCGGGCTTTGGTTTTGCCAAAAATGCCCAGCAAAATCTGAAACTCTTACAAGAATTCCATCGTCTGAACGAAATGGGTTATCCAATCCTTTCAGCGCTGTCACGCAAGCGTTTTATTGGTGAGGCATTAGGCGGTGCGGATGCCCATCATCGCGCGGTGGGTTCGGTCGCAGCGCATTTGATGAGTATCCAGCAGGGCGCTTGTATGGTACGTGCGCATGACGTTAAAGCCATGAGTGATGCGATCAAAGTCTGGCATGCTACAATGCATGCCTAATCAAACATGATTATCAGATTTTATCCGAGTGTTTTGCACTCGGATTTTTATTGTGAGTAAAAATATGCTGGATGACTTACTGATCCCGATGTATGACGATGATTACTATCCGGATATTTTGGTTGATGAGCTAAAACAGTTACTGCGACCATTTGCCAAGCAGGTGGCAAAGGGTGGGTTGTCGAATCAAGCAATTTATCATGCGGCACATGAAGCCATCGGCAAGATCAACAAAATGAAGCCTAAATTCGAAGACTGCGATTCATCACTTGATGATACGGCAGCAGACTATATTGCTGAAGCCATGATGATGGTGCTGCAGAATGCAGGTTATTTTGATGTCGAAATGGAAGAGCTGATTGCCAACCGTGAATGGTAAAAGATTTTATGACATTAGCTTGAGGGGCTTGAGCTGACTTTTATCGCTGTGATCAATGTTTACTTTGCTCAATCAGTCTATTTAGGAGTAGGCATAAAAAAAACCAGCTGATGCTGGATTTTTATTACACCATTTTAACTTGGTTTAAAATGGTGCCCGAGGCCAGACTCGAACTGGCACGCCTTTGAGGGCGGGGGATTTTAAATCCCCTGTGTCTACCGATTTCACCACTCGGGCATGAGCGCCATCATAAAGAAGCACTGAAAACTTGGCAATAGGTTTTATTGTCTTGGGCTGTGCTTTTTCTATTGAGTGTATAAAAAATAATTAAAATTAAGTGGCTTATTGAGTTTGAGTTGCTTTAAATGTCACGTTTCTTTCATTGCTTTGAGATGAGTTGTTCATATTATTGCTTTAGTTTTGAGCTACTTCTATTTCGGAAAACAATAATGTCGAACAAAATAACAAGAAGATCTTTAATTCAGAAGAGTTTAGCGGGATTTGGTGCTTTGTCTTTGCCTATAGGTTTAACGGCCTGTGGTAGCGATGATCAAGATAGGGTTGTGCCGGCTGAGTTTTTACACGGTGTGGCCAGTGGTGATCCCCTACAGGATCGCGTCATTTTATGGACACGTGTAACACCTCAAGACAGCAGTCTGCGTTTGCAAGTGACGTGGGAAATTGCACGGGATTCAAAATTTTCCCAGATCGTACATCGGGGCACGGTTATCACCAGTCAGGCACAGGATTTTACCGTTAAGGTCGATGTTGCCAGGCTTCTGCCGAATACTACGTATTATTATCGTTTTCGCATGGGGCAAAAAATTTCAGCTTTGGGGCAAACCAAAACTTTGCCAATAGAAACGAATGCAGTGGCCTTTGCCGTCTGTTCCTGTTCAAACTACCCGGCCGGTTATTTTCATGTTTATCAGGAAATGGCCAAGCAAGATGTCGATGTTGTGATCCATTTGGGTGACTATATTTATGAGTATGGTCAGGGTGGTTATGCCACTGAAGATGCGGAAGCCTTGGGGCGTACTTTTGCACCTGATAATAACCGGGAAATTATTGGTCTCGATGACTATCGCAAGCGTTACGCGCTATACCGTCAGGATACGGATTTACAAACCCTACATGCCCGTCATCCTTTTATTTTGATCTGGGATGATCATGAGCTCAGTAATGATACCTGGCGTGAGGGTGCTGAGAATCATCAGCCAGAAGAAGGGAATTTTATTCAACGTAAGCTATCTGCGTTACAAGCCTATTTTGAATGGATGCCGATTCGTCCTGTTTCGGAACAAGATCATTTGAATATTTATCGTCAGTTTAACTTTGGGCAACTGGTACAGTTGAATATGCTGGATACCCGTATTCTGGCGCGTGATCGTCAGCTGGACTATGCAAACTACATGACAGCTCAGGGACTCGATGCAGCTGCCTTTCAGCAGGATTTAACCGCACCAGATCGAACGCTACTGGGTTATGCTCAGCGTGATTGGTTGCAGCAACAATGGGTAAAATCTTTCGCCACCTGGAATGTGTTGGGTCAGCAGGTGTTGATGGGGAAAATGCTGGTTCCAGCAGAGTTATTATTACCGCTGAGTCAGATGGATATCCCAACCTTGAACCAGAAAATTACTGAATTGGTAATGCTTAAAATGCGTCTGCAGCAAGGTGATTCGACGCTGACTATTGAGGATAAGGCGCGTTTAAGTACAGTGGCACCGTATAATCTGGATGCTTGGGATGGTTATTACGCGGAAAGAGAAATCCTATATCAGACTTTAAAAGGATTGGATAAAAAAGTCATCGTCCTGGCTGGAGATACTCACAATGCCTGGGCTTCCTATCTGCATACCCAACAGCAAGATTATGTTGGTGTCGAGTTAGCAACCTCTTCGGTGTCTTCACCGGGGATTGAAAAATACCTCAATTTGTCGCAGAGTCAGTTGCGGCAATTTGAATTTGCTTTCACCACCTTGATCGATGAATTGGATTATTGCAATCTCAACCAGCGTGGGTTTTTATTGGTGAAATTTGATCCGCAGCAGGTGCAAGCCAACTGGATTTTTGTGAATACAGTGAAAGAAAAACAGTATCAGCTGGATAGTACACGTCAACATCAGCTGATTTTGGATGTGGATTTGCAAGTGGTACCAGAAGCGCAAGAGGTGGCTTAACTGGTAAATCGTGTGGGGAAGCTTGATTTTGCATCGGGCTTCTTTTCAGGTTTCCTGGGGAAATAAAGATTTCAGGCATAAAAAAACCAGCTTACGCTGGGATTTTTATTACACCATTTTAATTTGATTTAAAATGGTGCCCGAGGCCAGACTCGAACTGGCACGCCTTTGAGGGCGGGGGATTTTAAATCCCCTGTGTCTACCGATTTCACCACTCGGGCTTTACAAGATTGGAGGCGGAGGTCGGAATCGAACCGGCGTACACGGAGTTGCAGTCCGCTGCATGACCACTCTGCCACCCCGCCATGTCTTGGTGATGCACATATTAGCAAGCTTTGTAAAAAAAACAATACTATAAATGGTGTGGGTGCACATAAAATCAGCATATAGAAGAAAATTGCCTGCAGAATCATGTATTATTTGCGGAATTGATTCATATCTACTTTGGAGATGTGCCGTGGCATTGGTTTTAGATGGTCGCGCATTAGCGAAAACAATTGAAGCTGACTTGTTGCAACGCGTTGAAGCGCTGAAAGCAAAAACAGGTCGTACCCCAATTTTGGCAACGATTCTGGTCGGTGACGATGGCGCATCTGCGACTTACGTGCGTATGAAAGGCAATGCCTGCCGTCGTGTGGGAATGGATTCATTGAAAATTGAATTACCACAAGAAACCACGACTGAACAGTTGTTGGCAGAAATCGAGAAATTGAATGCCAATCCAGATGTTCATGGAATCCTGCTACAACACCCGGTGCCTGCACAAATTGATGAGCGTGCCTGCTTTGATGCCATTTCATTGGCGAAAGATGTTGATGGCGTGACTTGTCTAGGTTTTGGTCGCATGGCGATGGGTGAAGCAGCGTATGGCTCTGCGACGCCTGCTGGCATCATGACGATTCTGCAAGAAAACAACATTGAAATCGCGGGTAAACATGCGGTTGTGGTAGGCCGTTCTGCGATTTTAGGTAAACCAATGGCAATGATGCTATTGCAAGCCAATGCAACTGTGACTATCTGCCACTCACGCACGCAAAACTTACCTGAATTGGTGAAACAGGCGGATATCATCGTCGGCGCTGTGGGTAAAGCGGAATTGATCCAGAAAGACTGGATCAAGCCAGGTGCAGTAGTCGTTGATGCTGGTTTCCACCCGCGTGAAGGTGGTGGTGTGGGGGATATCCAGTTGCAAGGTATTGAAGAAATTGCTTCTGCCTATACTCCAGTTCCAGGTGGTGTAGGTCCAATGACCATTACCACTTTGATTCGTCAAACGGTAGAAGCAGCGGAAAAAGCACTCGGTTAATACGGGACTATTTGCTGTCATGGGCGGTGTAAACATCAAGTTTGCACCGCCTTTTTAATGAAATAAAGTCACGATGAGAGAATTGTGTCATGGATGGTGTAAAAACCTTACAAGCGCCTGAAAATTTATTAACCGCATTACATGCCATTATTCCAGGTACAGCATTACAAGCACAGCAGTTGCCCGGTACGGAGATCAAGCTGTGGTTAATCCCTCCGGTTTTTCCAACAGAACGGCTTGATGATGAGGTGATTCGCCGGATCTGGAATGACACTCCATACTGGATTTTTTGTTGGGCCTCTGGATTGGCGATGGCGCAATGGATCTTTGCAGAGCCTGAGCATGTCAGAGATAAAGTCGTATTGGATTTTGGTGCGGGTTCAGGCGTGGTGGCGATTGCAGCGAAAATGGCGGGGGCAAAACGGGTCATCTGCTGTGATATTGATCCAGTTAGCCTCGCTGCTTGCCGTGCCAATGCTGCATTAAATCGGGTTGAGTTGGAATATCTGGATGATTTGTATCGGGCGGAGCTGGTTGATGTGCTGCTGGCGGCTGATGTGCTCTATGATCAATGCAATCGGTTTTTTCTCGATGAGTTTTTAAAGTTTGCACCTGAAGTGTGGGTTGCGGACAGCCGGGTAAAGAATTTTGGTCATCCTCGATATGCAAAAGTTGATGAACGCAGTGCGAGCACCTGGCCGGATTTGGATGAGGCGAAAGAATTTCGTAATGTCAGCTTTTACAAGACGCTGTAAACACAGCATCTTGTAAAGGTCATGATTAAGAACAAGTATAACGGATCACGCGCAAAGTACTTGGTTTGGTTTCAAGCGCCTGACGTGTAGCGTAATCTTCACTGTTAGTCAGATTGGGTGTGTTGGAGAATTCAAATGAGGTGCGGGATTTACCAATCTGTACGCCATACGGATTTTGTTGTGCGAGGGCTGGATTGATAATTTCATTGCTGCTTAAGATGGTCAGTTTATAAGTTTTGTGCTCTCCCAAAACTTTTTGACAGGCTTTTTGTAGCTTGTATTCTTCGATGGTTTCGTTGGTGCGAAGCGCAAGCGTGTAGGCGAGTGTTGCACTATTTTCCGTACGCGACTCAATCTGATAACCCGTAACCCCATTATGTGATTGTGGTGTGCTTTGACACGCACTTAATCCCAAAGCCAGTACGCAACAGCTCAATAATTTTTTAGTATTGTTCATAAGGAAAATTCCCTGCCTGGAGAATGTAATTTAGATTGAGTATGCCATAGCTCGCTTAGGGAAACGATGCTTTTCAGCTGTTTATTCGGATAAGTGAAGCGTAGGGGTGACAGTGAAATGCGTGTGGCAAGATCATGATTTTCTGAACCATTTAGCCAATAAAAAACCAGTTGCATCAGCAACTGGTTTTTGTGTCACATCAAGATTGATTAAGCAGATTTAACCGCATCAATCAATTGTTGTTGACGAGTTTTTAATGCTTCTGGTAAGCGCTCACCAAGTTTGTTGAACAATTCAGTGTGGCTTTCAAGCTCTTTGATCCATTGATCTTTATCTTGAGAAGTTACAGTTTCAAACTGTTCTTTAGAGAAGTCTAAACCAGTCCAGTTCAACTGTTCATAAGTTGGAACACGGCCAATTGGTGTTTCAACTGCATCAGCACGACCTTCACAACGGTCAATGATCCACTCAAGAACACGCATGTTTTGACCGAAACCAGGCCATACGAAGTTGCCTTCAGCATCACGACGGAACCAGTTTACGTTGTAGATACCAGGAAGCTTGTTGCCTGCCGCTTTGGCTTTTTCAGCAACTTGCTCGCCCATCTCTAACCAGTGTGAGAAGTAATCTGCCATGTTGTAACCGGCAAATGGGAGCATTGCGAATGGGTCACGACGAACAATACCTTGTTGGCCGACCGCAGCTGCAGTAGTTTCAGAACCCATGGTTGCTGCTTTATAAACGCCATCCACCCAGTCAAATGCTTCGGAAACTAAAGGCACAGTGTCGGCACGGCGACCACCGAAGATGAACGCAGAGATTGGTACGCCTGCTGGATTTTCCCAGTCGGCATCAATAGAAGGGCATTGAGAGGCTGAAACGGTGAAGCGAGCATTTGGATGCGCAGCTTTTTCACCAGCAACGTGTGGCTGACCTTTCCAGTTGGTGAGGTTGGCTGGAACTTCTTTAGAAAGACCTTCCCACCAGATTTCGCCATTGTCTGTGACCGCAACGTTGGTATAAATAACGTCGTGGCTTAGAGTAGACATGCAGTTCGGGTTGGTTTTTGTGTTGGTACCTGGTGCAACACCGAAGAAGCCTGCTTCTGGGTTGATTGCATACAGACGACCATCTTCACCTGGTTTGATCCAAGCGATGTCATCACCCACGGTTTCGATTTTCCAGCCTTCATAACCTGCTGGTGGAATCAACATTGCAAAGTTGGTTTTACCACATGCAGACGGGAATGCTGCTGCGATGTAGTGTTTTTCACCTTGTGGATTGGTCACACCAAGAATCAGCATGTGTTCAGCTAACCAGCCTTGTTCACGACCCATGACAGAGGCGATACGAAGAGCCAAACATTTTTTACCAAGAAGTGCATTACCGCCGTAACCTGAACCGAAAGACCAGATTTCACGGGTTTCTGGGTAATGCACGATATATTTTTCTTTGTTGCAAGGCCAAGCAACATCTTTTTGACCTTCAGCAAGCGGAGCACCAACCGTGTGAACACATGGAACGAACTCGCCATCTGTGCCCAATACGTCATATACTGCTTTGCCCATGCGTGCCATTTTGCGCATGCTGACTGCAACATATGGAGAATCGGTTAATTCGATACCAATGTGCGCAATGTGGCTGCCCAAGGGACCCATAGAGAAAGGCACCACGTACATGGTACGACCTTGCATTGCGCCATCGAACAAGCCGTTCAATTTTTCGCGCATAACCGCTGGGTCTTCCCAGTTGTTAGTTGCACCAGCATCTTCTTTGTTTGCAGAGCAGATGAAGGTACGGTCTTCAACACGGGCAACGTCAGAAGGGTCGGAGTTTGCGAGGTAAGAACCAGGATGTTTTTCTTGGTTTAACTGTTGCATGGTGCCGTTGGCGATCATCAAGTCGATCAGACGTTGATATTCTTCTTCGCTACCGTCACACCATTCAATTTTAGCTGGTTTGGTTAACTTCGCAATTTCTTCAACCCATGCAATAAGCTTAGGATGACGAACGAATTCTGGTGCGTTCACTGGGGTCATGGTGAGGCCTACTTAAAATGTGTACAAAGTACAAATCTATTTGAAGGGGTACAACAAACAGATGAAGAGAAGATAAAAAAAGTGGCAGTATTAAAGCACAAAATGATAAAAAATATAAGACTCTTGTTGCGTTAAGAAGTCAGCGTCGGGAAAAGAAAAATTTTTATAAAATATATAAAAACAATCACTTAAAAAGTTTTTCTGGTTTTTATTTATTTATTTTAATATTTTATGAGTATTATTTATTAAAAAAATTATATTATATATCAGAAACATAATTGGATTTTATTTAGGTTTGTTGTCATTGGTTTAATAAATGGTAGTAATTTGAATTTTACATAAAGGTACTTTAAATTTTTCCTTAATTGATCAAAATTAAAACAGATGCTTTACTTTGGCCAGTTGCTATGACTACATCTCGCCAACCTTTATCTCTCATTTATAACCAGAAGTCTGGGTTTCATTCCGCGTATCGCGAGCAGATTTGTGAGTGCATTTTAACTTTATTTCAGGATTATGGTTTTGAAATTCAGTTATTTGACCTTGCGCAAGTGCATGATTTTGATGCGCTGATGCAGAAGGTAATTCAGCGTCATCTGCAGTCAGAACAACGCGGTATTATTGTGGTTGCCGGTGGAGATGGCACCATCAATTCCGTGGTGACCCGGCTGTTACAACATGATATTCCACTCGGAATATTGCCTTTAGGGACGTTTAACTATGTGGCCAGGGCGTTACATATCCCTTTAGACCTGTTGGAAGCTGCCGAAGTCATTGTCACCGGGCATGATCAGAGCATTAATATTGCAACCTTGAATGATCGCATCTATCTAAACAATGCCAGTTTAGGACTTTATCCTCTATTTATTCAGCGTCGTGAACAGTTTAACCGTTATTTGGGGCGCTTTTCCTGGCATGCCTATAGTTCTGCATTGGAGGTATTGTTACGTCGTCGGGAAGAATTGCAGTTGTCACTGGAAATCAATGGACAAAAATATCCTTTGAGGACACCTCTGATCTTTTTTGGCAATAATCAGCTGCAACTTGAAGAAATGAAGCTGCAAGTGGCCGAGTGTGTCGCGATCGGACGGATCGCCGGGGTGGCGGTTTCCAAAGGCGATAAATGGTCTTTGTTTAAAATTGTCTGGCAGATGGTCCAGGGAACGTTGGAACGGGCACCAGAAATCTATAGTTTTTGTGGTGACCAGGTGATTGTTACTAGCAAACAGCAGACCTTGACCGTGGCTTTGGATGGGGAAATTGCCGAAATGACCCCGCCGTTGAAATTTGGTATTTATCGTCAAGCTTTAAAAATCCGGGTGCCTTAATTTATGCTGCTGCATTTATCCGATCTGCATTTTGGTACGGAAAAACCAGCCTGCTTACAGGCGATCCAGCAGTTTTGTCAACAGCATCAGCCCGAAGCAGTGGTGGTCAGTGGTGATTTAACCCAGCGTGCACGGTGGATGCAGTTTCTGGCCTGCCGAAAATTTCTGGATTCCTTACAGCTTCCTTTTCTAGTCGTGCCGGGTAATCATGATATTCCGCTTTATCATGTCTGGGACCGTTTCTTTAATCCCTTTGTGCGTTATCAGGCACTCTTTGGTGCTTTGGAACAGGAGCTGGAAACGGAGCATTTCTATTTAATTGGGGTGAATAGTGTACGGCGGCGTTATCATACGCGCGGACATATTTCTCTCGAACAGATTCAGCAGGTGCATGACCGTTTACAACAGGCACCTGTCCACAAGCGCAAAATTGTGGTAACCCATCAGCCTTTTTATACACCGCCCGATGATCCGCATGGCATCAAGGACTGTCCGGTATTGGGAAAAATGGCCTTGGAATTGTGGAGTCAGCAGCAGCTGTTTGCCTTGTTGCATGGTCATTTGCATCAGGCCGTGGTGTATGACCTAAATCAGATTTATCCATTGCATGCTGTTCATCCGGTGCTGGATATTCAGGCAGGTACAGCCACATCTACGCGCCTGCATCAAGATATTCCGAATGGCTTTAATCTGATCCAGCCGGATGGCCGGATTGAGCATTATGTGTTTCAGCCGCAAACCCAGCGTTTTGTCTGGGAGCGCAGCTGGAAAATGGAATAGTTTTTAAAGGCTTGCTGAAAAAAAATACAAAAAATGCAAATTTTTTTGCATGCTCCCCTTGAAGCGTTTTTTTCCATCCCCACAAAAGTGTCATCTAAACATTTTGATAGTGGTTATAGGAATAATTAGGCCATTATCAATTACAGCAAAAAACTGAGTCTGATGGAGTTATTTATGAGCAACATTCGTCCATTACATGATCGTGTAGTTATTCGTCGTGTAGAAGAAGAAACTAAAACGGCTGGCGGTATTTTATTGCCAGGTTCTGCTGCAGAAAAACCGTCACAAGGTGAAGTGATTGCAGTGGGTAATGGTCAAATCACGGATAACGGTGTACGTGCCCTCGACGTTAAAGTTGGCGACAAAGTATTGTTCGGTACTTATGCAGGCACCACGGTAAAAGTGAACGGTGAAGAACTTCTTATCATGAAAGAGTCCGACATCTTGGCAGTATTGGAAGGCTAAGATTTTCAGCGACTCAATTAAAAAATCAGATCAAGTACTTAAAAATATTCGGAGTTTATGATGTCAGCTAAAGACGTAAAATTTGGTGATTCAGCTCGTAGCAAAATGATCGCAGGGGTAAATATCCTGGCAGATGCGGTAAAAGTGACTTTAGGTCCTAAAGGCCGTAACGTGGTGATCGACCGTTCTTTTGGTGCGCCGCACATCACCAAAGATGGTGTATCTGTTGCAAAAGAAATTACGCTAAAAGACAAATTTGAAAACATGGGTGCACAATTGGTGCGTGAAGTGTCTTCAAAAACCAACGACATCGCAGGTGACGGTACAACAACGGCAACTGTTTTGGCACAAGCTATCCTCAATGAAGGCATCAAGTCTGTGACTGCAGGCATGAACCCAATGGATTTAAAACGTGGTATCGACCTTGCAGTGAAAACTGTAGTGGAAAATATCCGTGCTACAGCTAAACCAGCATCTGATTCTAAAGCGATTGAACAAGTGGGTTCGATCTCTGCAAACTCTGACACCACAGTGGGTTCATTGATTGCACAAGCCATGGAAAAAGTGGGTAAAGAAGGTGTTATCACTGTAGAAGAAGGTTCGGGCTTTGAAGACGCGCTTGACGTAGTAGAAGGGATGCAGTTTGACCGCGGTTATATCTCTCCATACTTCGCGAACAAACAAGACACGTTGACTGCTGAACTGGAAAATCCGTTCATTTTGCTTGTTGACAAAAAGATCAGCAACATCCGTGAATTGATCACTGTACTTGAAGCTGTTGCAAAAACGGGCAAGCCATTGTTGATCATCGCTGAAGATGTTGAAGGTGAAGCGTTGGCAACCCTGGTGGTGAACAACATGCGCGGCATCATCAAAGTCTGTGCGGTGAAAGCACCTGGCTTCGGTGACCGTCGTAAAGCGATGCTACAAGATATCGCAATCTTGACTGGTGGTACTGTGATTTCTGAAGAAATTGGCATGTCACTTGAGCAAACCACACTTGAACACCTCGGTACAGCGCACAAGATCACTGTTTCTAAAGAAAACACTGTGATTGTCGATGGTGCAGGTGATGCGACTCAAATCGCGGATCGTGTTCAACAAATCCGTGCACAAATCGAAGAATCAACTTCTGAATACGACAAAGAGAAGCTACAAGAGCGCGTTGCTAAATTGGCAGGCGGTGTTGCAGTGATCAAGATCGGTGCCGCAACTGAAGTTGAAATGAAAGAGAAGAAAGACCGTGTTGACGATGCATTGCATGCAACTCGTGCTGCGGTTGAAGAGGGTGTGGTTGCCGGTGGTGGTGTTGCATTGGTACGTGCTGCAAAAGCATTGGATGGCTTAACAGGCATCAACGATGACCAAAATGTAGGTATCAACATTCTTCGCCGTGCGATTGAAGCGCCACTTCGTCAAATCGTAGCAAATGCGGGTGATGAGCCTTCAGTCGTGATCAATGCCGTGAAAAATGGCGAAGGTAACTTCGGTTATAATGCTGCGACTGGCGAATATGGCGATATGCTGGAAATGGGTATCCTTGATCCTGCAAAAGTAACTCGTTCTGCACTTGAGCACGCAGCTTCTGTTGCGGGCTTGATGTTGACGACTGAGTGTATGATCACTGACATTCCAGAAGACAAACCAGCAGCTCCAGATATGAGCGGCATGGGTGGCATGGGCGGTATGATGTAATTCATACGGTTCCGACCATAAAAAATCCCCGCAACTGCGGGGATTTTTTATGCCTCAATTAAGGCCATAAAATCAGTGCCCAGGTGATAAAAATAATGCTTAAATTAAGGCCATAAAATCAGTGCCCAGGTGATAAAAATAATGCTTAATGCCACCAATTGCGCTGCACTTCCCATATCTTTGGCATTTTTCGACAGTTCATGGCGGTCGAGTGAAATCCGGTCGACGACTGCTTCAATGGCAGAATTAAACAGTTCAACGATTATAGCTAACAGACAGACGCCGATAAGAAAAGCCTGCTCACTGCGTGACACCTCGACAAAGAAACTGATCGGGATCAGAATAACGTTGATCAACACGATCTGGCGAAAGGCCGCTTCATATTTCAATGCACTTTTAAAACCGGAAACAGAATAACCGGCAGCATTTGCAATACGTTTTAGGCCATTTTTGCCTTTATAAGGGGAATAAGAACTCATGCTTTAAAACTATTAGGAGATACAAATACAATAAAAATCTAAACTTAACTGTATATTAAAAATGTTCTGGAACATAACAAATTCTTTGTCCAGTAAAGGATACCGCAATGCAAAAACAACATTTTATTTTGGCGCTCGCTTTGAGTAGTGCCATGATGAACGCTCAAGCCAATACCCAACAGGTGCCAGGTTATTATCATCAGACATTTGGTGAATACCGAATTACCGCGTTATTGGATGGCACTAATTATATTTCTGCCTGCCTGTTTAAAGACCTGGGTGCGAAACAGACCCAACAAATCCTGCAAAAATATTATGTGGATCAGGCCAAAGGCATCCAGACCTCAGTGAATGCCTTTCTAATCAAGACACCGCAAGGCTTGATCTTGGTCGATAGTGGGGCAGCCAGCTGTTTCGGTTCACATTTAGGCTCAGTTGCGAAAAATCTACAGGCAGCAGGCTATGCACTGGATCAGGTGAAGACGGTGCTGTTAACTCATTTACATCCGGATCATGTCTGCGGCATCAGCCAGCAGGGACATAAAGTCTTTCCCAATGCCACCATTTATGTGCATGAGCGCGAAGCCGATTTCTGGTTAAGCCCGAATACGGTTCAGCAGTTAGCACAAGCCAAACAGCAGGGTTTTCTGGCTACCCAAAACATGATCAAGGCTGCGATTGCGCCGTACCAAAGCACTCAGCAGTTCCGTACCTTTAAAGACGGTAGCCAGATTGAGAGCTTAAAAGTGCGCGACAGTCGTGGTCATACCCCGGGACATCACAGTTTTAGTTTGCAGTCGGGTGGAAATGAGATGGTCTTCATTGGCGATATTGTGCATTCGCATAGCCTGCAATTTGATGCGCCGAAAACCGCGATTGAATATGACATTGACCCACAGATGGCGGTTGCAACACGCCTGAAGATGTTTGCTGAAATTGCAGGGCAGGGCAAATGGGTCGCGGCCCCGCATTTGCCGTTTCCGGGCATTGGACATATTTATCGGCTGAATACACAGCAATACCAGTGGATACCGGTGCATTTTAACGATGTATTAAATCCAGCCAAATGATCCGTTGCAGCTCAAGGATGAGCTGATGCGCTTTAAAAATCAAAAATGTAGCAGCGCAGGATATTTTTATACTTTATTAACTTTTATGTGAATTTGGCTTGTATTCCGTGCCTCTGTCATCGAATATCGGTTTTCATTTGTTAAGTTCATGATGTGCCTTGCACCTCCCTTATTTTTATCTGTGCCAAGCCGTGTTGAGTGCCCATGCTGTCGAAATTTTTTATTCAACGTCCTATTTTTGCTGCCGTACTGGCGATTGTGTTGATGGCTTTTGGTCTGTTTGCCTTATTGCAATTGCCGGTAGAACGTTATCCCGATATTGCACCGCCGCGGATTACGGTTGCGGCAACCTATAGTGGTGCTTCGGCGGAAACGGTAGAAGAAAGTGTCACGCAGGTGCTGGAGCAACAGATCAAGGGTATTGACCATCTCTTGTATTTTAGCTCCAGCAGTGATTCTTCAGGACGCAGCCGGATCAGTCTGAGTTTTGCCAATGGCACCGATCCGGATACCGCACAGGTACAGGTGCAAAACAGCATTAATGGCGTGTTGAACCGCCTGCCAGATGAAGTGCAACGTCAAGGCGTGAATGTTTCTAAATCGCTGGGCGATACGCATATGGTCATCGGTCTGTATGATCAGACTGGCAAGAGCAGCAATATTGAGCTCTCCGACTATATGATCAATCATCTTGAACAGGACATTGCCCGACTTGAAGGGGTGGGTGAAATTGATGTGTTCGGTTCGCAATATGCCATGCGAATCTGGCTAAATCCGCTCAAATTGAAACAGTACCAGCTAATGCCGAGTGACATTCGGACGGCCATTGAAGCACAAAATACTCAGGTGGCGGCAGGGGCAGTGGGAGACTTGCCGGTACAGGAAGGACAATATCTGAATGCCAAAGTCACGGCAGGCTTGCGCCTGAAAACGGTACAAGAATTTGAACAGATTATTGTTAAAGCCAACAATAATGGCAGTTTTGTTTTGCTCAAGGATGTAGCCCGTGTCGAGCTGGGCGCAGAAAATTATCAATCTTATAATACGATTAACGGCTATCCATCGGCCGGGATGGCCATTTCACTGGCTTCCGGTGCCAATGCACTACAAACGTCAGCTTTGATTGCGGCGGAAATTGACAAGATCCGACAACAATTGCCCGCAGGCTATCAGATTGTGTATCCACGCGATAATACGCCGTTTGTACAAGAGTCGATGCAAGAAGTCATCAAGACCTTGTTTGAAGCGGTGCTGCTGGTGGTACTGGTCATGTACGTATTTTTGCAGAACTGGCGCGCCACTCTGATTCCGACGCTCACAGTTCCGATTGTGATTCTGGGCACCTTTGCCGTGTTGTGGCTGTTAGGGCTAAGTATCAATACCTTAACCTTGTTTGCACTAGTGCTGGCGATTGGGTTGCTGGTGGATGACACCATTGTGGTGGTGGAAAATGTCGAGCGTTTGATGCATGAGCAGCATTTATCTGCCAAGCAGGCAGCGATTGAATCGATGCAGGAAATTGGTGGGGCATTGATTGGTATTACCTTGGTTCTGACCGCCGTTTTTATCCCGATGGCATTTTTTGGGGGATCAACGGGTGTCATTTACCGCCAGTTCTCCATTACCCTGGTGGCTGCGATGGTTCTGTCATTGGCAGTGGCCTTGATTTTAACGCCGGCTTTATGTGCCTTGCTGCTGCAGGTCAAGCGTCAACCTGCACGCTGGTCACTGGTTTTTAACCGAAAACTGGAGCAGTTAAAACAGTTTTATGTCACGCTGTTACAACGTAGTTTGCAGCATAAATTACTTTGTGTCGTGCTGTTTGTGGCTTTGATGGCGATCTTTAGCTTGTTTTATCGTGCCTTACCCACCAGTTTTATTCCGAATGAAGATCAGGGCATGCTGAACGTGCAGTTTAGTTTGCTGAGTGGCGCACCCATGTCGAGTACGGTCAAAGTTGGCGAGGAAATTCAGCGTTATTTCCTGCAACAGGAAAAACAGAATATTGATCTGGTACAGATTCGTTATGGCCGTAATTTTTCGGGGACCGGGCAGAATCTGGGACAGGGTTTTATTGCCTTAAAACACTGGGATGCACGTCCGGGACAGCAAAATTCTGCTCAGGCCATTCGCAAGCGGGCCATGCAATATTTTAGCCAGCATCGTGACGCCAAGATTATGGTGAGCCTGCCGCCTGCAGTGCGCGGTCTGGGGCAAACCGATGGTTTGGAGTTCTGGATCCGTGATCTGGATGGACAGGGGCGAGGCTTCTTACAGCAGCAATTCAAGACCTTGCAAAATGACAGTAAAGCCAGTCAGAGTTTTGAAAATCTGGATCAAAAAACCAATCCTGATAAAGCCGAGTTGAAGATCAGCATTGATCAGAAACAGGCTCAGGCTGCAGGATTAACAACATCTGCGATTAATTCAACGCTTGCAGCGGCATGGGGCAGTGTCTATGTCAATGACTTTATTGATCGTGGCCGGATCAAGCGCGTCATTATGCAGGGCGATGCAGAATTCCGCGCCCAGCCGGAAGATTTGCAGGACTGGTCGGTACGCAACAACCTCAACCAGATGGTGCCGTTTAGCAGTTTTTCCCGTATTGACTGGACGGGGGGGGCGGAAACGGTCAACCGTTTTATGGGCTATCCAGCCTTGCAAATGGAAGCCGATACCGCACCCGGCTTTAGCTCGGGCCAAGCGATGCGGGAGCTGCAGCAACTGGTTCAACAGCATTCAGGGGTTGATCTGGCCTGGAGTGGGTTGTCTTATGAAGAACGCCAGTCCAACAATCAGGCGCTTTGGCTGTATCTGATTTCCATCGGGTTTATTTTTCTCTGTCTGGCGGCCTTATATGAAAGCTGGTCCATTCCTGCCGTGGTGATTGTTGCGATTCCGCTGGGGATTGGAGGCAATATTCTGTTCAGCTCCATGTGGGGTTTTCCGAATGATATTTATTTCCAGATTGCCTTGCTGACCACCATGGGTTTGTCCTGTAAGAATGCAATTCTAATGGTGGAGTTTGCGGCACAAGCGCAAGCTCAAGGTAAAACAGTCCTGACGGCTGCCTTTGCAGGCGCGAGTTTACGTCTGCGACCGATTTTAATGACCTCATTGGCCTTTGGGGCTGGTGTGATTCCTTTGGTATTTGCGACTGGTGCAGGGGCGGTCAGCCGGCAGGAAATTGGTACAAGTGTGCTCGGTGGTGTCATTTTTGGCACCTTGCTGGTCTTGCTGTTTATTCCTTTGGTATATGTATTGATCCGTAGTGTGTTTAAAGTCAAAACACTAGAATCCTAAATTGCTGATCATCAATGCGCAAATTAGGGTTTCGTGGCCGATTTGGGGCTTTGTTTTAAAAGAGATGATTGAGCAGCAAAGGAGGTTTGCTGAGGAAAATTTAACACAATTTTATGAGAGCAGGCTTCCGGTGAGCTGCATAAAGATTACGGTAGGGATTTGAGTGCGGAAAAGTTGAGTGTAAAGAACACGGAAAAGATTAGTGATTCAAGGTCATCGCGATAAAAAAATGGGCTGTATAACAGCCCATTTTTGTTGTGTCAGTTGTATCTGGTCTCTGCAGACGTAAATAGATCGTCTACATAGATAACATTAAGGGTAATTTAGCTGCTGTAATGCCGTGACACGTTGCTCAATCGTTGGGTGAGTCTGGAATAAGGCAGCAAGACTAAAGCCTTGTTCCTGTCCAGCCGCGATGGCAAAGGCTTTCATTTCTTTCGGCATTTGGTCTGGCATTTCTGTTTCGGCCTGTAAACGTAACAATGCTGAAATCATGGCTTGTTTACCGGCTAAACGGGCACCGGCTTCATCGGCACGATATTCACGATGACGCGAGAACCACATCACGATGGCCGAGGCCAGAATACCAAAGACAATATCCAAGACGATGGTAATAACGAGATAGGCGATGCCAGGGGCTTCACCATCTTCACGGCCAAACACGTTACGGTCAATAAAATCACCTGCCACACGTGCAAAGAACATGACAAAGGCGTTGACCACACCTTGAATCAGCGCCAACGTCACCATATCGCCATTGGCCACATGACCAATCTCATGTGCAAGTACGGCACGCAATTCGTCTTTATTCATGCGCTCCAGCAAACCGGTAGACACCGCAACCAAAGCGTCGTTTTTGTTCCAGCCGGTCGCAAAAGCATTCGATTGATAAGACGGGAAAATACCGACTTCTGGCATTTGAATGCCTGCACGTTGTGAAAGCTCGGCAACAGTTTGCAACAACCACACTTCTGCCTGGCTACGCGGGGCATTCGGGTCGATGAGTTCTGTACCAGTGGTTTTCTTGGCCATCCATTTCGACATGAACAGGGAGATCAGCGATCCCACCATACCAAAGACAAAACAGATCACCAGAAGGTTACCTAGATTTAAGCCACCCGCGCCATGGTAACTACCGACACCGAAGAGTGACAAAATAATGCCAGCTACCACCAGTACCGCGAGGTTGGTCAGCAAGAACAAACCAATCCGCATCATTGGGAAAATCCTCTTATAATAAAAAAATAATCTGATTTATTAATTATAAACCGTGAAAGTTAATATGCGGTGAATAGGCAAAAAATTCAAGAAAAAATCGGTAAAACCACCGTTAAAATCAGTATGAGCATTTCCATGCTGCTGCAAAAGAAATGCTCAGTGATTAAAAAGAAATGCGCGCAGAGGCATAGGCATTGGTGGTGGCATAGGAGCCGGAAGGTGCATCGGTAAAAGAACCATCACCGGATGCGATAATTTGCCGTGAAGGTGCTTTACGCAGATTTTTCGTTTCTGTGCTGCTTGAGCTTGCAGGTGGTGTGTATGCAGTCGACTGTGCCAGCACTGGTGGCTCTGTGCTACTGTTGGTAATACTGCCGAGACCTGAACTATACAAATTTTGATAACGACTGGTCACACGGCGTACATAGTCCTGTGTTTCACGGAACGGAGGAATTCCGCCATATTTGGCCACATTGCCTTCGCCGGCATTATACGCCGCCAGTGCCAATGAGGTATTGCCCTTAAAGCGTTTGAGCAGCCAGCTGAGATATTTGGCACCGCCCAAAATGTTTTGGTGCGGGTCATAGACATTGGACACCTTAAAACGTCGTGCAGTGGCTGGCATCAGTTGCATCAGGCCTTGCGCACCCACCGGTGAACGCGCCTGGGTATTAAAGCCGGATTCGGTATGCATGACGGCTTTGATCAGGCCTTCGGCCACACCGTGTTGCTGGGCTGCCTGCCGGATCAGATGATCGAAGGCATTTTTATTTTTGCTATAACTTGGCAGTACCGACGCCTCTGAATTGCCCCAGTTGGAATAACTGTGAATATTACTATCGGGATAGTAAGTCTTCTTTTCGACTTTCAGGTGACCATATTTGCTTTTTTTATTGGTCAGCAAGGTGGTGCCATTGGAATCTTTGAGTTGATAGATGGTTTGTCCAGCCGCAACCGAGCCGGAAACACCTACTAAAGCACAAGACCCCAAAAGCCAAAAGGCGGGAATTTTTAAATATGTTTTCATTGTATAAGAAACGTGTTCAACTTAAACCGTTTGTAAGGGAGTTTAACAAAAAACACTAAAAGAGAAATAGGAAGTACACGGTTTTTAACAATGTTAATTAAAAAAATCAAGTGAAGTTGAGGTAGGAATAATCAAAAAAATTTTTAATTTTTTTTAATTCTAGAACGCTTGACTTATATAAGTATATGATTTTGTTTTATATATTATGTTGATTAAAAAATAACCAATTTAAAGCGAAGCCTTGATCTGATGGTGAAAAGCGCTGTCAAGCCCAAAGAAATCCACAATTTTATCCACAGCTTTTGTGGACAACTGTGGAAAAGTATAAAAGATCATCAACTTGCTCATAAGATCAGCAAAACCTCCAATTAAATAGCAGAGAAATGACAGCAGGATGACCTGATTGCGCACGGGCAAGAAAATCATATTCTCTAGGTGCGATTGCCGTCTGAATCGGCTAAAATTGCGCGGTATTTTTTTATAGGTCAGTTGCGTCTATGTACTCGCCCGTTGAGTCCGAACAAGGATTTAATTTCAAACCAGAACTTCCAACAAGCTCTGCTTATTATCGTTTGCTGAAAAAGCTGCGCCGTCAGGTGGGCCATGCGATTCGTGATTTTAAAATGATCGAAGACGGTGATAAGGTGATGGTCTGTGTGTCTGGGGGTAAAGACAGTTACACCTTACTCGACATCCTGTTGCAATTTAAGCGCATTGCACCGATCAATTTTGATGTGGTGGCGGTGAACCTGGACCAGAAACAGCCGGGATTCCCTGAAGATGTGTTACCGCGTTATATGGAAGAAAACAATATTCCGTATTACATCCTGGAAAAAGATACCTATAGCATCACCAAACGCTTAACACCGGAAGGCAAGACCTACTGTGCCGTGTGTTCGCGCTTGCGTCGTGGCTCTTTATATGGCTTTGCGCAGGAAATTGGGGCAACCAAGGTGGCACTAGGTCACCATCGTGATGACATTCTGGCGACCTTCTTCCTGAACCTGTTCCATGGCGGCAGTTTGAAAGCCATGCCACCAAAGCTGTTGTCTTCGGATAAGAAAAATATCCTGATCCGTCCACTGGCTTATGTGGAAGAGAAGGACATCATTAAATATGCCGAATTGCGCCAATTCCCGATCATTCCATGTAACCTGTGTGGTTCGCAGGAAAATCTGCAACGTGCGATTATCAACGACATGCTGCGTGAGTGGGACAAAGCTCATCCAAAACGCCTGCACAGCATTTTTGGTGCACTACAAAACGTATCTCCATCGCAACTGGTGGACCGTGAACTGTTTGACTTTGAAGTGCTAGACAGTCAGCGTGAGCTGGATTTCACCACAGCTGAGACTGAAGAAGCGAAAAAACGTATCGATATGGTCAACTTGGGCTTCGCTGCAGATTAACTGATGCACAGACACCTGAAGTCTTACTAAGTCAGGTGTCTGTTTTTGCTGCCTTCATCTAAAAATAATCATAGTGAATATGGCGTACAAAAAAGCTTAGCGACATTTTTCGATTACATGCTATAAGGGAAGGCGAGCAAAATTGCTTGCTCCTAAGGTTGTCTGGATCAGCAACACAACAATGAACAAAGAACTTGAGGAAAAATCATGCCTGCATTTTTAACTGATGATTGGTTTGCAACGGTAGAACAATTAACGGCAGCAGCAGGAGACTTGCACTTGCCACCGGTACTGGCGAATCTGGCCATCAATCTGGTGGTCAGCGGTGCAGAAGGGAATACCGAAGCCTCTCTTGCAGGTGGCACGATCCGGAAGGGTTTGGCGGAGAATGCCAAAACCACCTTGAGTATGGATGCAGAAACGGTACGTAAGGTATTTCTGGAATTTGATATGGCGGCAGCCATGCAGGCCTTTATGACCGGTAAAATTAAGGTACAAGGCGATATGTCACAATTGATGGCCTTACAGACCGCCAAAGCGAGTCAGGAACAAAAAGACCTGTTCAAGAGCATTTTGGCGCAGACCAACTAAGCTAGACATAAGCGCTGTAAAAAAAGCTTACCAGACGGGGTAAGCTTTTTTATGTATTAAATTTCCACCAGTCTGGAACTGCTCTTGATGTGTTCCACATAGCTGCGGATGCGCGTGACATATTGCACGGCCTGGCGGTAGCGCCCATTGCTCGCTTTGTTCTGGTCCAAATAACTATAAAGGTTGACCCAGTTATTCGGATTTTTGCCTTGTGCTTCGATGCGCTTCTGAATCTGATTCACCGCGCCTGGTCCCATATTATAGGCCACCAAGGCATACCAGTTGCGATCTGGCAAAGGTACATCAGCATAGAGGTTGAGCATCTTGTCGTAATACTTGGCACCGCCCTGAATACTTTGTGCCGGATCATTACGATTATTCACGCCCATTTCCCGAGCGGTGCTGTTGGTCAGCATCATCAGGCCACGAACACCAGTTGGTGAAACCGAGTCAGGTTTTAAATAGGATTCCTGATAACCAATCGCAGCCAGCAAATGCCAGTCCAGATCATATTTCTGTGCGGTCTGCTTGAAACTGGCCTGGTAAATCGGAATGCGCTGGCTTAAGTCGCGCTGAATGGTTTTCCAGGATTCTGGCTGCACCACATTCTGATTATAAAAAGAAGCCAGCTGACGGATGGCCCCATTTTGTTTGCCCTGACAAATAAAACCACTCGCGGTTTGAGTCAGCGGATCTTCAGCATGTTTAAACACCAGATTGAGGTCAGGATTTAAACCATTTTGCTGCAAACTGTTCAGATCACCACAGGTAGCAGAAAAAGAATTGAGGTTTTTTGACTCAATATTTTCAATGCTGGCGGTGGTCATGGCAAAGTTGGCTTTACCCTGTGCAACCCATTTTAATGCGGTTGCATTATCGGGCACGGTTTTAAAGTCTAACTTCACATTGATACTTTGTGCATAGTTACGTGCGAGATCATAGCCGAAGCCATGCATCAACTTACCTTCTTGAAAGACGGTGGTTGGATCTTCAACCGCCACTACGGTGAGGCGATTGTTGTTGACCACGGCATCATACTGATAGGCCTTACTAGCATTGATGCTGTGGAAAGGGATTAAAATTGTACTTAAGGCAAGAATTTTAACCGGACGAGAAGAAAGTAAAGAGTTAAGGCAAAGCCTCGACTCAGAGGATGAACTACTGTGCATGTTGTCTCCGCTACAAGTAATTTATGCCCATAAAAGTTCAGCAAAAGTCTGCTGAGAACTTTTAACAAGTTGATAAATTCAATAAGGGTGGGCAGTCATGACGTCATTCAGAATGACATAAAGTGAAAAGAAAATTATGTAGAAAATCTACATAGTGTAAAAAGTGAGCGAACTAAAAGTAGGTCGCACTATACGGGCTGAAAAATGCTTTGTCAAATTTTGTACAATTTTTAACTTGAATGATATTCATAACAACATGATTTATTGAATAAAAAACTTTTATATACTTTTGTTGTGGTGAAATAACGCATAAAATATTGCGTCTTGTTAATACAATGTAATTTTCCGCCGGTTGTGATCATGAAATCAAACTTAATTACCCGTTCCGGACATGATAAATTGGTCGCGGAATTGAAGCAGCTGTGGCATGAAGAACGTCCCGAAATTACCCGAAAAGTGAACTGGGCGGCCAGCCTCGGCGATCGTAGTGAAAACGCAGATTACCAGTACAACAAGCAGCTATTGCGCAAGATTGACCGGCGTGTGCGCTACCTTGGAAAACGTCTCGAAGAGTTGAAAATTGTCGACTATTCGCCCCAGCAGGCCGGTAAAGTTTATTTTGGTGCTTGGGTGGAAATTGAAAACGAGCAGGGTGAACAAAAGACCCTGCGCATCGTGGGTGTGGATGAAATTTATGATCATCATCCGCAGCATATCTCGATTGATTCACCCATGGCACAAGCTTTGCTATCCAAACAGGTGGATGAGGAAGTGGAGGTGGTTACACCCTCAGGAAAAAAATTGTGGTATATCAATTCGATTCGTTATGAGATTCCGGAAAACGGCTAGAAAAACAGAATTGTATCTATTTTAATCGGTTGAACTGTAGAATCTAGAAAAAGATTTGCCAAGCTGAAATTTTATTTATATGATAGCGCTCGTTGGAAGCGTGGCAGAGTGGTTTAATGCACCGGTCTTGAAAACCGACGAGGGTTCACGCCCTCCGTGAGTTCGAATCTCACCGCTTCCGCCAGAATTCAAAAAACCCAGTCACATTGACTGGGTTTTTTTATGCTGGATGCAAAACCTGTTGGATTCAGTCAAGCATGTACTTCTGCTGGCATGGTCAAGACAATCGCTTCAATAGCGTTTAAACAGCACACTATTTTCTTTGGCGATATGCAGGAAAATATCATCACTGAGTTGATGCAGTTTGGCATACACGGCTTTCATGGTGGGGCAAGCATAATTCGGAGGGCTAAAATGCTGGGTCAGCTCAATGATCTGCTTGATCAGTTGTCCTGCAACCTCATGTTCGCTTTCTAACTGCTCGATCAGTTCACGTATCGCCATTCGGCTTTCCGGAGTTTGCTCAGCCTGCAACATGGCAGGAAACAGGATTTTTTCTTCTTTGGCAAAATGCTGTTCCAGCTCCATTTTAAGTAAGCTAAAGTTGCGGTGTAATTGTAAGAGCAAGACTTGATCGTGGTGGAAATGCACCAGCAAAATTTTGTTGATCAGTTCATCGAGTTCTTTCCACAGAATACGTTCGGGCTGATGATGTATTTGCAGGATCAGATCAATCAATTGTGGATTAGACAGTTCGGTGATCGGGGCTTCACGGTCTGTACGAGTTAAGAAAGCCTGATAAGCCTGCTGTACTTCCCCCATAAAATCAGCGGGTAGTCCTGCATCATTTATGGCACTTTGCAAGCTGCGGTCCCCTTGGCAACAATAATCAATGTGCAGGTCATTTAGCCGATGGGTAATATCCGGGAAAAAAGTCACCAACTCTCCTAAGGTGGTCTGTGCATTAATCTGTAATGTTGGTTGCATGTTATTGTCCTAATGATTTTTTCGTCAGTGTAATAATTTGCTAGCATTTAATGTTTAGACAATTTGTAAGATCGGATAAAGAAAAGCCGTAAAGCAGTGATACTGTAGTTTAGGTCAAGGCAAAAGCACGCAGTGATTGCTTTTGCCTTAACTTTTGCGATCAGCCAATCTGAATATTTGCTGCCGGATGTTTCAGGCGGCTTTCTTTTGGTGTTGCAATTAAATATACCAGACTCAGCGGCCCTAGACGGCCTGCAAACATTAAAAAGCTGAGAATCGCCAAGCTCGGTTGGCTCAGTTCACCCGTAATGCCACGTGACAAACCCACGGTGCAGGCGGCAGAAACTGCTTCAAAACTCAGGTCAAGAAAGTCCTGTTGGGGTTCCAGCACTAGTAGAATAAAATTGCCCACCGTGATGAGCGCGAAGGTAACAAAGGTTACGGCCAAGGCTTTCATGCTGAGTTCGCGTGAAATCGCATGATTGAAAATCCGGATTTCGCTCGAGCGTCTTAAAAATGCCAATACACTGAGCACCAAAACCACAAAAGTTCCGACTTTAATGCCACCTCCTGTACTGAGTGAGCCGCCCCCAATAAACATCAGTAACATGATAATAAAGCTGGTTGCAGGATAAAGTTGTGCGGTGTCGATACTATTAAAGCCGGAAGAGCGGGGTGAAGTGGCCTGAAACCAGGCAGCTGTCACTTGATCGGCAAACGGTAATGCGCCGAGCGTTGCAGGATTATGGATCTCCAATAGCCAGATGAGCAGAAAGCCGATGAGATTGAGCAATGCCATACTGACCAGAATAATCTTGCTGTTGGTTTGTAGTTTCGACCAGCGTTTATTCTGTTTGATGTCAATCAGGATCAAAAAACCAATCGCCCCGATGACCGACAACGTGCTGATGGTGAATAGTACCAGTGGTTGATGTTCAAACTGCATCAAGCTATCGGAAAAGAGCGAAAAACCGGCATTGTTAAAAGCGGAAACGCTAAAAAAGATAGCTTGGTATAAGGCTGGCATAAAGCCAATTTGTGGTGTCCAGACACTGGTTAGGATCATCGCGCCGATGATTTCAAAAAATAGCGTGTACAGCACAACACTTTGTGCGACCTGCGACACTTTGGCCAGACTGGTTTGGCCCAAGGCATCCTGTGCCCGAACTTGCTGTTTCAGTCCAATACGTGGAGAAAGGCTCATCGCTGCAAGCACCGCAAAGGTCATAAAGCCTAAACCGCCAAATTGCACCATCACTAAAATCATGATTTGACCGAATGTAGTGTAGGTTGAACCGGTATCCACCACAGCGAGTCCCGTAATGGTAACCGCCGAGGTCGCGGTGAATACGGCATCCATCCAGCTGATCGGGTGTGTGGTGGCCAGCGGTATTTTCAGCATTAAGGTCCCAAAAATAATAAAACTCAGAAAACCCAACGCCAAAATTTTCGGTGGGCTGAGATTAATGGTTTTATTTTTAAACCGGGAGAAGTCGAAAATACGCATCATCATCCTTGTTGGTGTTTATTCAAAACGGCGCAGCAGTTTTTTCAGTTCAGTCAGAGGACCTTCTAAAATTAGAATATCATTTTCTTCAAAATGGAAGGTCGGTTGTACCTCATAGAACATGGTGAGATTACGCTGCACCAGCAAGATTTTGATCTGTTCGGTATTTTGAGTGACCCCCAAGGCATGAACACCATGCAATTTGCTGTCAATGATGATCTTGACAATATAATGGTCGTGATCCAGCCTCATATAACGGCTGACAATCGGGTAGTTGAGTGCCTGAGCAACACGAACGCCCATGTCTTCTTCTGGATGGATGATTTTGTCCACTTGCAGATGGGACAGAATCATGTGGTGGGCTTTGGTTTTGGCTTTAACCCAGATTTTTTTGACGCCAATATTGGTCAAATGCAGCACACATAAGATGCTGGCCTCAATGTCTTCACCAATCGCGACAATGACTGCATCACACTTTTCTAGATTGAGCTCACGCAGTACACGTTCATCCGTTGCATCCGCAATGACCGCATGGGTGAGGTCTTGTGCCAGTTCTTCTACATATTTTTTCTCGCTGTCAATTCCAATCACTTCATGTTTGGAAGCCGCAAGTTCACGCGCAACGGTTGCACCAAAACTCCCTAAACCAATGACTGCGAACTGTCCCATGGTATTTTTCCTTCCTTCGAAGATTTTCTTTGTTATTAACGTTAAGCATGGGTTTTGTAAAGGCCTGCTGTATGAATCCCTCAGAATTCTTGAATTTGACATAAAAAAACCACCTTGCGGTGGTTTTTGGGTGCATCGTTGTCACTTATTCAAGGAAACGCACGGTCACACCGGAGCGGACTTTACGGCCCAGGTCATTGGCATCCCAGTTGGTCAGGCGGATACAGCCATGTGACGCTGTTTTAGAAATGGTCGATGGGCTTGGCGTGCCATGAATACCAAAGGATTTTTTACTCAAACCAATCCAGATGTTGCCCACTGGTGCATTCGGGCCCGGTGGCAGTGATAGTGGTTTGAGGTTATTCCCCTGAATAAAGTTACTTGGTGAGTAGCTGTACCATGGATTTCTCGCTACCCCCGTCACTTTGTAGGTCCCGGTTGGCGATGGCGTGTCGGTACTGCCAATGGTGGCAGGGAATGAGCCGACCATCTGGTTTTTGTTGTTGAACAGATAAAGCTGTTTCGCGCCTTTATGTGCCACGATCAGATGAATGTCTTCCGGTAAATCATTACGGACGTTAGTGACAATGATTTTTTCACCAACTTTACTAAAGCTGGCTTTAGGATTAAGTTTCTTCAAGAAATCTTCATCCATGTGGAATTTTTCACCCAACATTTCCGTGACACGAGTGTAATACAGGCCTTTCATTTTGGCTTGCAAAGCATAGTCGGACGGAATGGAAGGGGCATACGGACCTTTGAGGTCGTCTGCAGTAATGGTGTATTCTACAAAAGCCGGACGGGTCTGTTTCGCAACCAGCGCATCCCAAGTTTCTTTGGTGAGTTCGCCTGTTGGTTTGAGGCCATTCATTTGCTGGAAAGAGGCAATCGCTTTCAGGGTGTTTTTACCGCTGGTCCCATCAATGGCACCTGGAGAGGCATGCTCGTTATTCAGCATCACGTGGGCACGCGCATAAACCGGAAATTGACCTTTGCCAATATTTTCATACCAGTCTGCCGTGTTGAGACTGTTGAGATCCCAGCTCACCTGTAATGGTGCGGTAGCGCTTTTAGCGGGTGCTGTGCCAATGTCGGCATTTTGATCTTCGCTCTGGGTCAGATTTTGCAGGGTGTCTGACGCTTGTTTTAAATCGCGCTGTTCTTGTGGGGTCACCAGCGTTTCTGTGGTATTGGTTGGGGTATTTGGAGGTTCAACCGCTAATGGATTAATTGGATCCTCGACTGCATCAGCAGAGATCACTTGCGGCTTTAAGGGTTGCTCAGCAGTAGATGCGGCAAAGGCAGTGCCTGCAAGGATGCAGCTTAAACTCATGGCGAGTAATGAGCGAACGAACATGTAATTCAACCTTGAGAATTCTTCATATGTATGTAAAAAACTAGCCAAGTATTGCAGAAAAAATACGGAGATGCAGTAGTTGTTTTGTGTAAATATCACTTTTGTTTTTATCTAAAATGATTTTTTACGATGCCAAGAAATTATTAAATTTTCAGCCTTTTTGTTATGATGCTGACAAATCAAAAATGACCTCGAGAAAGTAAATGACGACGCTAAAAAATGATCGTTTTCTGCGTGCCTTATTGCGTGAACCTGTCGATACCACCCCGGTTTGGATGATGCGCCAAGCCGGACGTTATTTACCGGAATATCGAGAAACACGAGCGAAAGCGGGTGATTTTCTTTCTTTATGTAAAAATACCGAATTTGCTTGTGAAGTCACTTTGCAGCCTTTACGCCGTTATGATTTGGATGCGGCTATTTTATTTTCCGATATTTTAACCGTGCCGGATGCCTTGGGACTGGGTTTGTACTTTGAAGCCGGAGAAGGCCCCAAATTCCATAAAACTGTACGTACTGAACAGGATGTGGCGAATTTACCGGCATTTAATGCCAAAGCTGATCTTGATTATGTAATGAATGCAGTCTCGACCATTCGTTCGGCACTGGGCGGGCAAGTGCCTTTAATTGGTTTTTCCGGCAGTCCTTGGACTTTGGCGACTTATATGGTGGAAGGCGGTTCGAGCAAAGAATTCCGGTTTACCAAACAGATGATGTATGCGCAGCCTGAAGTTCTACATGCCTTGCTTGATCGTTTGGCCGATGCGGTAACGGATTATCTGAATGCGCAAATTGATGCCGGCGCACAAGCCATCCAGATTTTCGACAGTTGGGGCGGGGCCTTGGCACACCGTGAGTATCTTGAATTCTCACTAAATTATATGCAGAAAATTGTGGCGGGTCTGCAACGTGAAAAAGACGGCCGCCGTATTCCGGTGATTCTGTTTACCAAAGGTGGTGGACAGTGGCTGGAACCGATGGTGGCTACGGGGGCTGATGCTTTTGGCCTGGACTGGACCACACCACTAAATGTTGCACGTCAAACTGTGAATGGACGCGCGGCATTGCAAGGTAATCTTGATCCAGCAACTTTATATGGTTCACCTGCGACGATTGAGAAAGCCGTGAAAGCCATGCTAGATGATGCCTATGCAAATGGTGAAAAAACCGGTTATGTGGCTAATTTAGGACATGGCATCACTCAATGGGTCGATCCAGCCAAGCCAAAAGTCTTTATCGATACCGTACACGAATACAGCGCTAAATATTTGGGGTAATCCATTTGTTTAGTTGGTTTAAATCATTTTTTGAATTTTCCTATAAGGCAGCTTCGGCTGCCTTATTTGGAATTCTATTGTTGCTGGCTTTTGCCCTGACTGCCCCGATGGGGAGTCAGGAGTTTTATGGCCTGTTTCGTTATGATTATTTGCTGATCTATGCCTTGGTGATTCAGTGCTGCTTATTGTATTTAAGGCTGGAATCCTGGTCGGAAGCGAAAGTGATTGCCTTATTTCACCTGATGGCGATGGTGATGGAAATCTTTTTGACCCATCCTCATATTGCTTCCTGGCAGTATCCACAACCTGCAGTGTTTAAAATCCTGACCGTACCACTCTTTGCTGGCTTTATGTATTCGGCCGTCGGTAGTTTTTTTGCCCGCTCTTTACGTTTGTATCAGGTGTCTTTTGAGAAACTACCCGGTTTTTCCCACATGCTGCTCTTGGCGTTGTTGTCTTACTTGAATTTTATGAGCAAGTTTTTTGTTCCCGATATTCGTAACTTGCTGTTTGTCTGGAGTATGGTGATCTTCTGGAAAACCAAGCTTCATTTTCGCTTGCAGCAACATGCGATTCAGCTGCCGATGCTGCCGGTTTTGTTGCTTCTGGCCTTTATCATCTGGATTGCAGAGAACATCAGTACCTTTTATAAAATCTGGTTGTATCCGAGTCAGGTCGAAGCCTGGCATATGGTGGGCTGGGGTAAACTGGGTTCATGGTATCTGTTACTGCTGTTGAGTTTGGTGTTGGTGCTGAAAATTCTCGGCCAGCGGGATGCACAGGGATACTGGAAGCTCAATTAATCTGTGGCGGAGTTCACATTCGGCAAATTTTTTTATAGGAGTTGTGATACAGATCCAGGTCTTGTGATTGTCTAAAGAGCATGATCCAGTTAATCTGCCGCAAGTGTAATGAAATTTACACAAACACAGATAACAAACATTGATAAAAACTGGAGAATTTCATGTTGAAAAAAATTTTGTTAGCGACCGTACTTGCAACGGGTTCAAGCATGGCGATGGCAGATCGGGATGTCGGTTGTGGTATTGGTTCTGAGGTATGGGCTGGTCAGCGTGGTCTGTTACCAAAACTTTTGGCAGGTACGACCAACCATATTTTCTTTAACCAACTGTTTGGTATTACTTTCGGTACACTAGGATGTAGTCAAGGTGGAACGGTAACGGCTCAAGTCGTGACCTTTACCAATGAAAATGCCGAGTCATTGGCACGTGATATGGCAGTGGGTCAAGGTGAAAGTCTCAATGTACTGGCCGAATTGATGCGCATCAAGGCTGAAGACAAAGCACGTTTCTTTGCTCTTTCAAAAGAAAACTTTACAACGATCTATTCAGCTGAAAATCAAAACTCCTTACAGGTACTGGCTTCTTTGCAAGCGGTGATGGCACAGGATGATATTCTGAAAGCGTACGTATAAGCCTACGAGTAATAAAACCCTGTCGCCATGACAGGGTTTTGTTCTGTCAGTCCTATAAAAAATATCCAATAAGAGAATCCTTAGCGCTATGATAGCCATCGTTGCACTGTTGACCTTAATGCTATCCGGAATGGCTTATGCCACTGCATCTGATCAAGTACAGATCCAGCATTATCAACATCTGGCAGAGCAATACCAGTTGGATCAGCAGATCACTTGGCAACGTCTCATGTATGTAGATGAAAAAGGGAAGAGTGAGATCAGTTATGCGGGTTATTTTCTGGCAGCAGAAGGTCGGCACAATTTAAAACAAGAAATGCAGGCTGATATTGCGGCATTATTTTCAGCGGCTGAGCCGGATCAATCGATTCGCTGTAAATTTCCAGCACGCAGCCGCTGGTTGATGCAACAACTGCAGATTTCTGAACAGCAACTGCCAGTTGTGCAGTGCCCGCAATTGGCAGACTGGATCGGACAGATCAAACCCTATAAAGCCACGCTGATTTATGCCACGGACTTTATGGGCAATCCGAGTTCGATGTTCGGCCATACCTTGCTACGACTTGATCCAAAAGATCAAAAACAGTTGAACCTGGTGTCGTATGCCGTCAATTATGCGGCAACGGTTCATAATCAGGATAATTGGGCCTACGCCTGGAAGGGTTTGACCGGGCAATATCCAGGTGAGTATTCCTTAATGCCGTATTACCGCAAGGTCAAGGAATATGGCGATTTCGAAAGCCGGGATCTATGGGAATATGAGCTGAATTTAAGTTCAGATGAAACGCGTTTTCTGGTCGAACATATCTGGGAAATGCAGCAGGTCAGTTTTCCTTATTACTTTGTCAGTGATAACTGTGCTTACCGTTTGCTAGGTCTGATTGATCTGGTCCGTCCCGAAGCCAATCTGCAGCAGCAATTCAAACATGCTTCGATTCCGATGCAAACCTTGAAAGCCATGCAGCAACAAGGACTGGTCAAAGACACGGTGTATCGTCCCGCTTTGGAAACGCAATTGTTGTCTCAAGCCAGACAGCATGGCCATCATCTAGCTCAGGTTGCGCATAAAGTTGCCTTTGCCCAACAATCGGAGATGGCTTCATTGTTGGCTGAATATGCAGTGGATGAGCAGGCAAAAATTCTGGAAATGGCCTACGATGATTTGTATTTGCAGTTTGTTGCACGTCAGGTCGAAACCGCTTTTGCGCAGCCGCGCTTACGTCAATTGCTGAGTTTACGTAGCCAGTTAGCCATTGAACGGCAACGACAGGAGCCCCAGCGTCCCGCCAAAGATCCAACCCAAGGGCATGATGCGCGGATGCTGAGCTTGAATACTGGGACAGTACAAGGGGATAGCTTTTTTGAATTGGGACAGCGTCAGGCCTACCATGATCTACTCGACCCACAGGCCGGTTATCGTTTTGGGACACAACTATTATTTTTACAGGGCAATCTGCAAGTGCGCAAAGATGCTCTCAAACTGGAACAATTCGATCTGTTATCCGTGAATGCCTATAACCCGGTACAGCCATTTAAAACACCGCTCAGTTGGGGCTTTAACTTTAGCTGGCAGCAGGAAGCAGTACAAGCTGGGCAGTTTAGTGAACATGAACAACATGGCGTTGTTAGTGTGCAGACTCAATTGGGTTACAGCTGGGCCGATTATGCGCGGCAGCATCTCTGCTATGCACAATTACAAAGTTATGTTCAGGCTGGCAAAAACCTAGAGCGCGGCTGGCGTTTCGGCATGGGACCGACGCTGGGCTGTATGAACCAGTGGTCACCGCACTGGAATAGTTTAGTGCAAGTGGAACTGCCGTATTGGGAAGATCAGCAGCAGTGGAATCTCAGACTGAATACACAACTGCAATACAGTCTGAATGCAAATCATGCACTGCGCCTGAATGGGCAATTTGAACAGCAACAGGGCAAAGAGTGGAGCAAAGTTGGTTTAGGTTATGCGAGGTTTTTCTAGGCTGTGTAACTGACTCAGCATTGAAGAGGCATTTCCCTAAGGACTATGCTTCCACTACCACATAATATTTTTTAACGGCTTCCACCACTTCAAAGGTGCCGACAAAGCCAGGGGGAATTACACCTGCATCACCTGCCGTGATCTCAACAAAGGTCTGGGTTGCGCGGTCATGCAGACGTACCACACCTTCGATCACCTGGAAAAATTCCTGTTTATTGTCGGCGAACTGGATATTCCAAGAACCGACTTCACATTTCCAGATGCCACAGTTCATATGGGGATTTTCATACAAACTAAAGGTCAGGCGTTGCGGATTGCCTTTAACCAGACGATCGGGACGTGGATAGTCTACAGAAACGTCACTTTGGGTTAAACCTTGACCTGCTAACCAGATGGATGACATGGCACAACACTCGACTTAATAACTTTCTGGAACGGCACTCAAGAATTCACGACGGGCATCTTTGTCTGTTTTGAAATCACCGAGGAATGATACCGTACGTGTGGTTGAATTCTGTTTGCCGACACCACGCATCATCATGCACATGTGTGCAGAGTCAATCACGACCGCTGCACCACGTGCACCGGTAACCTCTACCACGGCTTCAGCGATTTGCTGGGTCAGGTTTTCCTGAATTTGCAAACGACGTGCAAACATTTCGGTAATGCGGGCAAATTTGGACAGACCCAAAACTTGACCTTCTGGTAAATAAGCGATGTGCACACGTCCATAGAAGGGCAGTAAATGGTGTTCACAAAGCGAATAGAATTCGATGTTCTTGACCAGTACCATTTCCCGGTTATCCGAAGGGAACACCGCATTGTTGGTCACTTCTTCAAGAGATTGGTTATACCCGGAAGTCAGATAGGAAAACGCTTTTGCAGCACGCACAGGGGTATCTTTGAGGCCAGGACGATTGAGATCCTCACCAACGGCGGTCAGAATATTTGCGTAGGATTGCTGCATAGACATAAGACGTGTTCACTTACACTGATTGAACAAGGACGGCATTGTACCAGAAAACTCTCAAAAATCGGACTATTGCAGGAAATGCCGATTATTGTTTGTGCTTGGGGTTTTTTTCGGCACGCTTGAGCAGAACCAGCACCGCACCTGTTCCACCTTGATTTTCCGGTGCACTGACAAAGGCCAACACATCACGATGCTGACGCAACCAGCCATTCACGTAGGTTTTTAAAATCGCTTCCGGACCTTTACCATGGACGATTTTAATCACATTCTCGTTGGCGTCTTTCGCCATTTGAATGATCTGGAGCACAGCAGCACGTGCCTGTTCGACAGTACATCCATGCAGATCCACCGCTTCAAACCAGCGCAATTTACCGGCTTTCAGGTCTTCAAACATCCGGTGTTGCAAGGTCGCAATCCGGTAACTGAGGCTGGCTTGACTGGCAACCGGATTCAGCATGGCTTGCGTATCCGATAGCTCAGTCAGTTCAGCTTCTTGCGGACCTTCGGCAGCTGCGCGTTTTGCCAGGGTTTGCGCATCAAGCTTGCGCTGTACAGGCGGCTTGACCTGGGCAATATTGCTGTTCTGTAGCGGTTTCACCCCTTGCAGGGCTTTTTTAAATAGATCCAGATCATCCGTTTCTTCAGCGCCAGCAGAGGTCTTTTTCGACTCCTGCTGTGTTGCCCGTGTGCTGCTATGCGGATTAGAGATTTGCTTTTTAAACTGCTTCAATAAATTTTGCTGCTCTTTAGAAAGCACTGAATCTTTTTTACTCATAGCACTCACATTTAAACGTTTTGTGGATGACCAAACAGGGCAGTGAAGGCTTCATCCGGGCGTGGTTGTTTCATGAAACTTTCACCGACCAGGAAGCTGTGGATGCCGTGTTCCTGCATCAGGGCCACATCGGCCGGTGTGGCAATACCGCTTTCCGTGATCAGTTCACGTTCTTTCGGCAATAAGTTTTTAAGGCGGATGGAGTTCTGCAAGTCCACTTCAAAGGTTTTCAGGTTACGGTTATTCACACCGAGCAGACAACGTTCAGAGAGTTTTAATGCACGTTCGAGCTCTTCTTCATCATGCACTTCCACCAGTACATCAAGCTGATGCTCGAAAGCGGTTTTCGACATTTCTTCCAGTTGCTGATCAGACAGGCTCGCCACAATCAATAAAATACAGTCGGCATGCAAGGCGCGTGCTTCCACCACATTGTATGGATCAATCAAAAAGTCCTTACGTAATGCCGGTAACGAACAATGACTGCGGGCGATCTGGATGTTTTCATCGGCACCCTGGAAAAAGTCGATATCGGTCAAAACAGACAAACAGGCAGCACCCGCGCGTTCATATTGTTCGGCAATTTCCGCTGGGTTAAAGTTTTCCCGGATCACGCCTTTTGATGGAGAGGCCTTTTTAATTTCGGCAATCACTCCCGGACGCTTGCTGCGTAAGCTTTTGGCAAAACCGCGCACAGGCGTGGCGGCCTGTGCGAGCTGTTCTAGATCCTGCAAACTGCGTTGCTGACGACGGACGGCAAGTTCCTCGACTTTACGATCAACAATTTTTCCTAAAATGGTATTGGCAATATCGACCATGATCTTTCCTTAATCCACTGCCTGTTCGTTGCTATGTTGTTTCATGGTTTTGGTGAACTCTGAAAGTACACTCATTTTTTCTAGTGCCTGCCCGCCATAAATAATGTCCTGTGCCAGTGCGACCCCTTGTTCATAATCTTTGCACAGACCTGAAACATACAGACCGGCACCGGCATTCAAGGCAATCATATGCGCGGCTTTTTCACCCATGTCGGATTTGTTTTTGCCGAGGGCATCTTTAATCAGTTTCAGACTTTCTGCTGAATTCTCCACCACCAAACCGGCCAAGGTTTCAGACTTGATGCCGACATCTTCCGGGTTCAGGGTCCATTCAAAAATTTCGCCATCTTTCAGTTCGGCCACATGGGTCGGGGCAGCCAGACTGATCTCATCCAGGCCGTCACGTGAATGTACGACCATCACCTGTTCTGCACCGAGCTGTTTCAACACTTCAGCGATTGGACGGCACAGTTCATCAGAAAACACGCCGATCACGAAACGCTTCACACCGGCCGGGTTGGTCAAGGGACCAAGCAGGTTAAAGAAGCTACGAATGCCCAATTCACGACGTGGGCCAACCGCATATTTCATGGCTTTGTGATGGTTGGGTGCAAACAGGAAACCCACGCCCATTTCACGTATACAGCGTTCTGTTTGTTGCATGTCGAGATCAAGGTTGATACCAGCCTGTTCGAGCAAATCAGAAGAACCGGATTTGGTCGAGACCCCACGGTTGCCGTGTTTGGCAATGGTTGCACCCGCCGCGGCAATCACGAAAGAAGAGGCGGTCGATACATTAAACAAGTTTTGGCCATCACCACCGGTACCCACGATATCAATCAGGTAAGGCAGGTCACTGACATCAATCTTGATCGCAAAGTCACGCATCACACGTGCCGCAGCGGTAATTTCGTCGATACTTTCGCCTTTCATGCGTAAGCCCATCATCAGGGCACCGATTTGTGCATCGGTCGCTTCACCGCTCATGATCTGACGCATCACGTCTTCCATTTGCGCCTGGGTGAGGTGAATGTTTTTAGTAATATGGTTTAAAGCTTGCTGAATATTCATATCTTGTATTGCGCTCATGATGCGTAAATATCTAAAAAATTCTGGAAAATCTGATGGCCATGCTGACTCAAAATGGATTCCGGGTGGAACTGCACGCCTTCAACCGGCAATGTCTTATGTCGAATCCCCATGATTTCTTCCATTGAGCCGTCAGCTTCCTGAGTCCAGCAGGTGACTTCCAGACATTCCGGTAGGGTGGCTTGATCAATCACCAGAGAGTGATAACGTGTGGCTGAAAAAGGATTCGGCAGATTGCTAAAAATCCCCTGATTGCTGTGATACATATCCGAGAGACGGCCATGCATTACAGTTTTGGCGCGCACAATATTGCCACCAAAAGCCTGACCAATACTTTGATGTCCCAGGCACACGCCCAATAGGGGGATTTTCCCGGCAAAGTGCTGAATGGCCGGAATCGAAATCCCGGCTTCACTTGGCGAGCATGGACCTGGTCCAATCACCAGGTATTTCGGTTGCCATCGTTCAATATCTTCCAATGTGACTTGATCATTGCGAACCACTTTTACTTCTTGATTTAACTCGCCAAAGTACTGGACGATGTTATAAGTAAAGCTATCGTAATTGTCGATCATGAGAAGCATATTGAGCTTAACCTCTTGAATTGTATATGGGTAATTTGTAGGCGCTTGATGCGTTATGCACAATGTTTCCCATTTTTGAAAAAATGCCTTAAGGCAATAATATTGCCTGTCAGCCGGTTACTTTATCAGATTTATCTGCAGATGGGGCAGCAAAGTTACATAGCGATTGAAAGCCGTAGAGCTTTGAGTATTTTACCTTTAAGTAGTTCTGATGATTTTATAAGGTAGGGAAACTATGTTGGAATCATTCATGCGTGCAAATGTAATTTACTCGGCTCCTGTAATACGCGAAGCTATTGAAATAGCATTAATCTGATCTTAAAAAATATTATGTGTCTTTTAAAATAGACAGAACATCTGAAATTAGTTCTGCCTGATGTCATCAAATCTTCAAGGCTATTCCTGGATCACCTGAATGCGCTGGGTCATTGGTGCTGTAACCGGCGAATGTTGCGCTATATAGCTTTGCAAGGCATCAATATCTTTGCCGACGCCAATACGCTGTGTTCCCTGTTTAAAGGCTGTGAAATGATCCCCACCATCTGCCAGGAAACTGTTCACCGTGACCCGATAAATTTTGCTATTTATTAAGGGCTGACCAGCCACCCGAATATTCTGCGCTCGCGGTGATGCAGTTCTTGAAGCGCTATATTGATAGCTGAATTCTTGCGAAGGCTGCAAAATTTTGGGGAAACTGGCATTGGCACCCGACCATTGCTGTTCCAGTAGCTCGCGGATCTGTTGTCCACTCAAGCTCAAGGTGATTAGTGAATTGCCAAAAGGTTGCACGGCAAACACGTCAGCAAAAGTAATTTGCTGCTGGGCATTGACCATCAAGTCGGCACGGACACCACCCGGATTCATTAAAGCAAAATCAGAACCTTGTGGGTTATTGGCCAAGGCTGCTGCTTGCTGTGCATCGGCAATCAATATGCCCAGTGGGCTTTCGCCACTCGCAAGTATCTGCCTTGGTATGGCATTGTAGGCACTACCTATTACCCGGGCGGAAATCGTCGTGACTGCCTGCCGGTAAGGCATTAAAATGGCTTCAATGCTGGGTGTTGGATTGAATTTTTCATATAGATCAGTAGTGTCCATGCGGGTTGTCCCAACCATATAGGATTCGCTTTGTACGGGGATCTGTCGGGCATTTTTTTGCAGGACTTCACCAGTCTTGCCATCGAGTGTTAATTGGATATTGGTGATCAGCGTGCCGTATTGTCCGGCCGAAGTCAGCAAAAACGGTTTGGCTGGATTTTGCGTGGCATAGTCACAGATATAAGACTGATGGGTATGGCCCGAAACCACCAGGTCGACTTCGGGATCAAGACGCTCAAGAATGCCAATTAAAGGCCCGCTTAAGCCTGCACAAGTCTGCTGATTCAATCGCTGAGTAGGTGCAACACCTTCATGGATCAACACAACAATCGCCTGAATTCCTTGTTGTTGTAATTGTGGAATCAAGGCATTGATGGTTTCAGCTTCATCGTGAAAATCTACATCCTGAATGCCGGCAGCTGAGACAATGCTGGGTGTAGCTTCTAGTGTCAGGCCAATAAATGCTACCGGCATGCCTGCGTAATATTTGATTTTATATGCGGGAAACAGGGTGCGCTGCGGATGTCGTTTGAGCGAGACATTGGCTGCTAGAAAATCAAAATCTGCCCCAGAAAAGTTCGTATTCACCTGACAAGGCACGGCATGGGAATATTGCTGACAACCACCATTTTGTAGCCGGCGTAGCTCATCCGTACCACGATCGAACTCATGATTACCTACCGCATTGAAGTCGAGTGCAATGGCATTCATCACTTCAATGGTTGGCTCATCCAGAAATAAGGAAGAAGTGAGAGGCGATGCACTGATCAGATCGCCGGCAGAAACCACGGCATGTTGAGGATGCTGTGCCCGTAACTTGTTGATTGCATCGGCCAGATAGCTGACGCCACCGACGGGAATACGCACAGCTTTGTTTGAGTTTGTCGGATCGGGAGCTTCAAGATAGCGTTTGGGTGGCTCAAGATTGCCATGAAAATCATTAAAAGCAAAAATATGTACGCGCTGATGCTTGCTTTCAGCTTGTATCAGGCTTTGACAGCCGGCCAAAGTGCTGAGGATCAAGCTGATTGAACTGAATTTGAATAAAGCTTTGAGAGTCATGTTTGATCAAGGCAACAGGCAGATAGAGAGAAAATACTGAGTACAGATGAACCTTTTGTGAAGCAATATTTTAAGAAAACCGAGCAATAGGGCTGATGACGTAACGAAAGTATGAGGAGCAAAAAATATGAATTTGGCTCAATAAGTCTGTCATACAGATTTTTAACAGATAAATATGTAAATGCGTCTGATCAGCTAAATAAAAGCGTCATTTTGGGGCATATATAAAACTGGATCGCTCAAAATATTTGAATCAATCATAAGTAATCAGCGCTGAGTGGTTTTTGAGGGATGAAAAAGAACAATATTGTAGTTATTTTTAGTGTTTTAATAGCGTATTTATTTTAAATAAAAATAAATAAATTAAATATTTATTGGTAATTATGGGTGTTAAATATTTTTAATTGCATGCTTGCAGCCCTAGGATTATGACAAAAGCTAAAAAATAATAATGAAATCCGCTGAGGATGTGTTTTTGCACTATTTTGGTTCAAAATATTGTGTGGTTTAAATTAAAGTTTCAAACAATGAATGAATATAGTGCATTTGCAATTGTGCACAGTATAATAGTCGTAAAGCAAAGTTGATAAATCTTAAATTCTGATAATGAATTCAATGTTTTAGCTTTGATCTTAAAAGTTGGTACGAGATTTGCTTTAGGTTGTACCAACTGCTAACACGCACTTGCTAAGTGCAATAAAATTTCATTGGAGCAAAATGAGCATGGCGAACAAGGTCCTTCAACTCATACAAGAAAGTGGCGCTAAATGGGTCGATTTTCGCTTTACTGATACTCGTGGTAAAGAACAGCACGTAACTTATCCTGCTGACTCAATCGATGAAGATACGTTTGAAGATGGTAAAATGTTCGACGGTTCTTCAATTGCGGGTTGGAAAGGCATTGAAGCATCTGACATGATTTTGCGTCCAGATGCAGAAACAGGTTTTATCGATCCGTTCTTCGCTGAGCCAACTGTTGTTGTGACTTGTGACGTTATTGAGCCATCTACTGGTCAAGGTTATGAACGTGACCCACGCTCGATTGCTCGCCGTGCAGAAGAATATTTGAAATCGACTGGTATTGGTGACACTGCATTCTTCGGTCCAGAACCAGAATTCTTCGTATTTGACGAAGTAAAATGGGACATCGACATGTCGGGTGCTCGCCATACCTTGATCGCTGAAGAAGCGGCTTGGTCAACTGGCAACGACTATGAATCTGGTAACTCTGGTCACCGTCCACGCGTTAAAGGCGGTTACTTCCCAGTGCCACCAGTAGATTCTTCACAAGATATGCGTGCAGAAATGTGTGCAAAAATTGAAGACATCATGGGCCCAGGTCGTGTAGAAGTACACCACCACGAAGTTGCATCTTGCCAGTTGGAAATCGGTGTGAGCTTCAATACCATGGTTCGTAAAGCGGACGAAGTACAACAGTTTAAATATGCGGTTTGGAACGTTGCGCACCAATATGCAAAAACTGCAACCTTCATGCCTAAACCAATGGTAGGCGACAACGGTTCTGGTATGCACGTTCACATGTCGATCTCTAAAGATGGCAAGAACCTGTTTGCTGGTGATGAATATGCAGGCCTTTCTGAAATGGCATTGTACTTCATCGGTGGTATCATCAAGCATGCGCGTTCTTTGAATGCAATCACCAACCCTTCTACAAACTCGTACAAGCGTTTGGTTCCACACTTCGAAGCACCGATCATGTTGGCTTACTCAGCGCGTAACCGTTCTGCTTCTATCCGTATTCCTTACGTTTCGAGCCCGAAAGGCAAACGTATCGAAGCGCGTTTCCCAGATCCAATGATGAACCCGTACCTAGGTTTCGCTGCATTGTTGATGGCGGGTATCGATGGTATCCAGAACAAGATCCATCCTGGCGATGCTGCTGACAAGAACTTGTATGACCTTCCTCCTGAAGAAGAAGCGAAAATCCCAACTGTTGCGCACAGCTTGGATATGGCGCTTGAAGCTTTGGCTGCAGACCAAGAGTACTTGTTAAAAGGTGGTGTGTTCACCAAAGAAATGCTTGATGCTTATATCGAGCTTAAAACTGAAGAAGTTCGTCGCCTGAACACGACGACTCACCCAGTTGAATTCGACATGTACTACAGCCTGTAATTTAAATTTTAAATTACTGTTGAAAAACCCGCGCTAGTCGCGGGTTTTTTTGTATCATTTGTTTTTACACAGAAACAATCTGGCGGTCATATGGCACAGCGCAAAAAGCACACCAGTTTTTATCCATGGGTGGATGTGAAAGATCACAGTAAAGGTTTTAAAATGAATTTCTCTGCAGTGACTTATATCGAAGTGGGGTATACCCCGGAAGGATATAAGCAGGCAGAATTTGTTGGTTTGAAACATCCCGAACTGGCGCTGGATTATGCTTATCCGCAAAGTTTTTATCTCAGCGCTGAAGGCTTTATTTTGCAAAAAACCAAAAGTGGTCAGTTTGAAGTGATTGCTAAAACAGATAATTGCTAATAAGAATCAAAGCTTAAATCATCTTATCGTAATTTAACGGGGTACTAGGTAGGGTCATGCAGCACATTCCCGCTGAACTCAAAACTTGGCTTTATGCATCGGGCTCACTCACTGGTCAGCTTACCCAGATCGCAAGTGGTCAGTTTTGTGTTGAGCCTTTTCAAGAGCATTTTCAGCGTTTAAGTTTCACCGATGCGCAATGGATGCAGATGCCATATCAGCATACCTCCTGGGTGCGCGAGTCGTATTTATATGGTTGTGATGAGCAGCCTTGGGTCAAAGCAAAAAGTATTTTTCCTATTTTAAGCTTGCAAGGCCGTGCCCGCCGTTTTAAACATATTGGTCGTATGCCGATAGGGAAACTGCTTTTTCAACGCACGACACCACTTTGCGAACGTCGTGTGGTCTGGCTGGAAGACGGATGGACTCGCCAGAGCTGTTATACTTGGCATGGATGTAAATTTATCGTTCAGGAAACTTTTCTCCCCAGTTTTGAGAAGTTTTTGGCAAACATGCGAGATTAAATTCTATGGCAACCGTGCAACAGATTTCATGGCAGCAACGTTTACAGGCCTATTATTACTTGTGCCGCTTTGATAAACCGATCGGTACTGAACTGGTGTTCTGGCCCACTATGTGGGCAATGTGGATTGCAGCCAAAGGTATACCAGACTTAAAAATTTTGCTGGTGATGATTCTGGGTGTGATTTTTATGCGGGCAGCCGGTTGTGCCATCAATGATTTTGCTGACCGCAAGGTCGATGGTTCCGTGGCACGTACTAAAGAACGTCCCTTGGCGACAGGCATCATTCAGCCGATTGAAGCCATTTGGGTTTTTCTGGTGCTGGTGGCGGCGAGTGCAATTTTACTGCTATTTTTGCCGATTGAAGCATTTTACTGGTCCTTTGGCGCATTATTTCTCGCCTTTATTTATCCCTTCATGAAGCGTTATACACACTTGCCTCAGGTGTTTTTAGGAGCAGCATTTTCCTGGTCGATTCCGATGGGATATGTAGCCCTAGGACAAACTCCGGATTTGACTTGTTGGCTGCTGTATTTTGGAAATCTGGCCTGGACCGTGGCGTATGATACGCAATATGCGATTACCGACCGGGAATATGATTTAAAAATTGGGGTGAAATCGACCGCCATCCTGTTTGGAAAATATGATATTGAAATCATTTCCTTCTTGCAGGCGGTGAGTGTGTTGTTGATTGGGGCAGCCTTGTATCGGGAAGATTTGTTGCTCCCGTTTGGATTGATTGCTTTATTGATTGTGGTGGCTGACTTTATTTATCAATGGAGCCAAACCAAAGCACGTAACCCGCAGCGATGTTTCTGGGCATTTCGCCATAACCGTTGGGTCGGGTTGATTATTTTCTTGGGAATTTTTGTCAACTGGTTATAAAAACACAAGGAGCGCAATGCTCCTTTTTTGTAATCCTGCTATTTTAAATGGATGAATAAATTAGAAAAATTTTTTTTATAGAAGATCATCTGGTGCTGAAGCTTTATTCATTTATGCTGGGTTGGCTTTGTCTGGTTGTCGGATTTTGTTAAAGTGAGCTCATTCTAAATAGTATGAAGTAGGTGCGTGATGTCGAGTAATAGCAATAAGCCGAATCGGAAAGTTTTTATTTTTGCCGGTTTAGGATTGTTGATTCCTGTTTTCGTGGTGGTGATGGCTTTTATTGCGGCAAAAAGTGATGCAGAAAACCAGAAAAAATATAAGCAGCAGCACGAAGCACAATTAAAACGCATTGCGGAGCGTGAGCGTTTAGAGCAACAGGCTGCATCCGAAGCTCAGTCATCTAAACCCTAAAACCATTTAGGCATTAAGACGTAACAGTTTACGCAATCGTTTTCCGTAACTGCTGAACTGTGGGTATTTGGGTAAAACGGTAGACCTGATAGCCCGCTTCGTGTAAGAGGGCATCCCGCTGTTTATCTTCCTGTTCTTTGCCTAGATGGCTAGGGTCATCAAGTTCAATGATGGCGATGACCTGTAATTTATGATCGAGGATGACAAAGTCGGTGACTTTACGATTGAACCGATTGCGGATATTGATATTCTGGCTGGTGATCAGGGCGCTAAAGGCGACTTGCGCCAGAATATGGTGCTCTGGAAATGCCTGTTTCAGGCGTTGAAACATCCGGCTTTCAAAGCTAGTAATGACCTGGCGAGGATAGATCTGTTGCCGCTTTTTTCGATCTTTAATGATGAGCCATGCACAGAGCAGGGTGCAGATCACGCCTAAAGTAAAAAAGAATCCAGACATCGGGGTGGGGCAATATATCCATAATAAAAAAGCCCGCGTTAGTGCTGCGGGCTTTTTAGAATTTTGGCTCTCCCACCTGGGCTCGAACCAGGGACCTGCGGATTAACAGTCCGTCGCTCTACCGACTGAGCTATGGGAGAATCTGAAGCGAATTTTATGGAGCTTTTGCAATATGGTCAAGCATAATCTGTAAAAAAAAAGTCATCTTGATCTGACTGCTGAATTATTGCCCGAAAATTCACTGAAGTTAGAGTTGTTTGATCTTTTCAATCCATTGCTGTTCATTTTGCCCGACTTTATGGGACTGGCATTGCCTGATCAGTTCAATCATTTGTTTCTGATTGAGTTGTGTAGAAAGTCGTTGCTGTATGTGCTGAAACCACGCACCTTGTTGCTGTGAGGGGATTTTACTCATGCAGTCATACAAACGCTCATAGCTGTTGCTTGAGGCTATTTTTTCCTGTTCTTGTCGGGTGCTGCAACGGAAAATGAGAAAGATGATACTGACCAGTACAATCCAGAACAGCATGGACTTGAGCCAAGGAGTATTTTTTAACATGAGGTGTAATCTTTATTATTTTCAGGGATTATAAAACAGCTTTTAATAAAAAACCCACGTCATGATGCGTGGGTTTTTTGGAATCTTGGCTCTCCCACCTGGGCTCGAACCAGGGACCTGCGGATTAACAGTCCGTCGCTCTACCGACTGAGCTATGGGAGAAAAAAGTGGCTCTCCAACCTGGGCTCGAACCAGGGACCTGCGGATTAACAGTCCGTCGCTCTACCGACTGAGCTATTGGAGAATCTGCTGCGGATTTTAGGCAGGAAAGTTCAGGTCGTCAACCAGATTATTCAGGAAAATGAATTGTTTGCTGTATAAATATGCATATTGAGCCGAAAAATAAAAAAATCACCCATGAAGGGTGATTTTTCTTACAGAAAAATAAAACTTATTTTTCAACGCCGGCATGTTGGCCAGCAAGTTTGGCATTTGCATAATCCCAGTTCACTAGGCTTTCTAGGAAAGTTGCGATGTATTTAGGACGCAAGTTACGATAGTCGATATAGTAAGCATGTTCCCATACGTCAATGGTAAGAACAGCGATCTGACCGTGTGCAAGTGGGGTGTCTGCATTTGAAGTTTTGGTAATCGAAAGTTTACCGTTGACTTCGTCAGCGACTAACCAAGCCCAGCCTGAACCGAATTGAGTGGTTGCAGCAGCAGTAAATTCTTCTGCAAATTTTTCATAAGAACCAAACGCTTCATCGATTTTTGCTGCGATCGCACCTGTTGGCTTACCGCCACCATTTTTCGCCATACAGTTCCAGTAGAACGTGTGGTTCCAAACTTGTGCTGCATTGTTGAAGATACCCGCTTTAGACGCATCACCCGCAGTTGCCTGGATGATTTCTTCTAAAGTTTTACCTTCAAGCTCAGTGCCCTTAATCAGGTTGTTCAGATTCACCACATAAGTGTTGTGATGTTTGTCATGGTGGTATTCAAGCGTTTCTTTGCTGATGTGCGGCGCAAGATCTTCGTAGCCGTAAGGAAGCGCAGGTAAAGTAATGGTTGTCATGTTTTTCAATTCCTTGCATTTTGCTGGGTTTTGACATTCGTGCTCTATTGTAATGGATTATTTGAACTTTTGTGCACTGCTTTTAAATAACAATACACAATAAAGGTCGAATTCATACGCATAATGAATGTCATATGCCAGCCGGTTGAGTTAAATCGGATTATTTAATTCAAAATAACTATACTCAATTCCAAACTGTTGGCAAATGGCTTTTCCAAGACGTTGTACGCCATAGCGTTCAGTGGCGTGATGGCCACAGGCAAAATAATGCACGTTCAGTTCCTGTGCCTCATAATAGGTTCGTTCACTGACTTCACCGGAAATATAGGCATCGCAATCTTGTTCAGCGGCTTTGCTAATAAAATCCTGTGCAGCGCCAGTACAAAAACCGACTTTTTGAATAGATGTTTTGTCGGCAGGCAAATGAATGGTGTCGAAGCTCAATTTTTCACTGAGCAGATTTTTAAAATCTTGCGGACTGAGTGCTTGGGTGAGGTAGCCGATGTTGCCAATCGGGTTGCGTTCATTCGGATCCAGCGCAGTGATATTTTGCAGTCCCAACATTTCTGCAATCGCGGCATTGTTGCCTAATTCCGGATGAGCATCGAGCGGCAAATGATAAGCGACCAGAGAAATGTCGTTTCGAATGAGTGACCTGATGCGTTTGCCGCGCATGCCAGTAATGGGATAAGCTTCGCCTTTCCAGAAATAGCCATGATGGACTAACAGTAAATCGGCCTGTTGTTCAATCGCGGCCTCAATGGCTTGTTGTGAAGCGGTAACGGCGCACAGTAGTTTCTGGACCTGAGTTTTGCCTTCAATCTGTAAACCATTCGGAGCATAATCTTTAAATTCCGCCGTTTTTAAGGTCTGGTTGCACCATTGCAGAATATCTTGAAGCTGAGCCATACGTGCTTGCACCATTTTTGAAATAAAATCGGAAAAAGAACATCAAAGCATATTCTGTATGTTAACTAAAGCTAGACAAAAACTTTTCTAGCTTTTTGATGTATTTATTACGATTTAGATTACAATATTTCAAGAAAATACTTGCCCTTCAATAAATTACATCACAATTAGAGGACTTTAGCGTGCGCCGGACCTTCGCTTGGTTACCGTGGATATTACTGGTTGTCGTGATTATCAGCTTTGTGGCCTGGCAGAAACTGCAACAGCCCACAGCACCTGTGGCTCCTGATGGCGTAAAAATGCCGGCAGAAAAAATTGAACCGCTGGTAGATGGTACACGCGCAGGCGGTGTAGCGTCCTATAGTGCGGCGGTCAAAGTCGCGGCACCAGCGGTGGTGAATATTTTTACCACGCAAAAAGTCAAGAAACTGGATAATCCATTAATGAATGATCCGGTATTCCGTGAGTTTTTTGGTGATCAGTTACCTGAGCAGAACCAGAATGAAAACAGTCTGGGGTCTGGCGTGATTGTCCATCCGGATGGATATATTTTGACCAATAACCATGTGATTGCCCAGGCAGAACAGATCGTGGTGGCCTTACAGGATGGTCGCCGTGCCGAAGCCAAAGTAGTGGGAACCGATCCGGATACCGATTTGGCTGTCATTAAAGTGGAACTGGACAAGCTGCCGGTTTTGCCATTTAAACTGAGTGGCAATCAGGTCGGTGATGTGGTGTTGGCGATTGGGAATCCATTTGGTGTGGGGCAAACCGTGACGCAGGGGATTATTTCTGCTACCGACCGTTCTGATCTCGGTATTAATACCTATGAAGATTTTATCCAGACCGATGCTGCGATTAATCCGGGGAACTCGGGTGGTGCATTGATTGATGTGGCGGGGAATTTGATTGGGGTGAATACAGCGATTTTCTCACAATCAGGCGGTTCGCTCGGTATCGGATTTGCGATTCCGGCCAGTGTGTGTCAACAGGTGCTGAATTCCATTTTAAAAGATGGGCGCGTGGTGCGTGGATGGTTGGGAATTAGCCTATTACCCGCAACACAGGAAAATGTACTGGCACCAAAACAAAAAGGGGTGGTGGTGGCTGATGTGTTGGCAAATGGTCCTGCAGCAGAAGCGGGCGTTAAACAAGGCGACAAGATTATTCGAGTCAATAATGAAGAGGTGATTTCAGCGTCACAGTTGATTAATTATGTGGCTTTACAAGCGCCGGGTAGTACCTTAGAGCTAGCCATTCAGCGTAAAGAGGAAAATATGACCTTAACGGTGAAAGTGGGTGAACGTAAAACCCTAAATCAAAGTTCGCAATATATTCCACTGCCACAGCGTTAAAATATCTTCTTGTCAGTTAAAAGCCCCAACCGGGGCTTTTTTTATGGATTTAGTTGCATGCATAAAATGAAGGGGATTCAGGATATGGATAGGGATAAGTGTTTCTGTTTATTTTGGGCAGGGAAAGGGGAGAGCAGTTGATCGATATTCATTTGGCTCAAAACACAGGTGTAGAAGCAGCTGGTTGTGCTGAACATTTTGTAGTTGATTGATCATGGATAGTGAGTAGTGACGATCAACCTGTTTTAAATAGTTCAGACAATAAAAAACCAGCAGTCCAGCTGCTGGTTTTTTATTACGATTGAATTTTACGCTTGTTGAATCCCCGCAACAATCCAGTCTTGTTGCGAACCGGCAGGTTTTACAAAATGCCAAATCTCAGTGAAAGGTTGTGGCAAGCTATTCAGGTCTTCAGTCACGGTTCCTGTAAAACGCACGCTCACGATATATTGACCATTTTCAGTCGCGGTATCGGTGACCATCGCATTTAGGTTGCTGAACTCAGCCACTTGGTGATCCTGATTGGCCATGATATCGCTATACATGGAGTTATAGAGATCCGGTGTTAAATAACGGCGAATTTCTTCGATATTGCTGGCACTGTTCATCGACTGGATATGGTTGAAACGCTGACGTGCGGTACGCAAGAACACCGCAGGTTCAGTACCATCCGGCAACTGGTTACCACTGTTGGTATAAGCAGCGCCGAATGGTGCCTGAGTCGCTGCACCTGTTGCTGAACCACTTACAGACTGACCAAAAATATTGGTGTTATCTGCTGCGGTACGCGGTGCCGCATTTTGCTGACCAAATGGAGATGGGATAGGCCCACCTGCATTTGGTGCATATGGATTGTTAGCTGCTAGTTTTTTTTTTGCTCCGAATTTACGGAACAGGAAGAAGGCAACTGCAGCAGCAAGCAGGATCCAAACCCAGCCTGGAACTCCTCCCTCTTCCTCTGCAGCCTGAGCACGGCTAGCATCATCATCAGCCAATGCATTGGCTGCAACGGCACCCACTGCAGCACCTGCTACACCGGCAGCAACCATTGAACCTACACCTGGACCTGATTTTTGCGGAGTGGTTTTAATTGTGCTTGGCTGTTGAATCGGCGTTGCTTGGGTCGGTTGTTGGGTTTGACTTGATGTTGTAGAGCGAGTCATACCATGGCTTTTACCACCACCTGCACGTTTCGCTTCAGCCAAAGGTGACATCACCAAAGCTGCCATTAAGATACCGGCCATCAAGCCACGCGGTCGAACTTCCATTGCACTTTCCTATGTTGAGTAAATCAATTGGTATATTTATGCAGGCAAACGCCTCAAATTTCAATGTTTAAAATATTTTTTTATATGCTGGAATTTAGCGTTTTAAGCCAGTTCATCTGCCAGTTGCATGGCCTCTTGTAAGGCTTCATGCAAACGTGCCACAGCAATCACCTGCACGCCGGCTGGGCTTTTTTGTGGGGCATTGCCTCGCGGTAAGATAATATATTTAAAGCCATGTTTGATCGCTTCTTTTAAACGTTCCTGACCATTGGGGACAGGGCGGATTTCACCGGATAAGCCGACTTCGCCAAACACCGCAAGCTGTTGTGGCAAGGCCTTGCCGCGCAGGCTGGAGGCACAGGCCAGCAAAACGGCCAGATCCGAACCGGTTTCGGTAATTTTTAACCCGCCGACAATGTTGACATACACATCCTGACCATTGGTTTGCACGCCACCATGACGATGCATCACAGCCAGCAGCATATTCAAGCGGTTTTGTTCCAGACCGAGTGCGACACGGCGCGGTTGGCCTTGTGCATCGTCGACCAAAGCCTGTACTTCAACTAACAAAGGACGGGTGCCTTCGCGACTGATCATCACCACTGAACCTGGAATCGCTTCATCATAGCGGCTGAGGAAAATCGCAGAGGGATTGGCGACTTCGCGTAAGCCTTTATCCGTCATGCCAAAAACACCGAGTTCATTGACTGCCCCAAAACGGTTTTTCACAGCGCGAATCATACGATAGCGTGAATCAGACTGACCTTCAAAATACAGCACGCAGTCCACCATGTGCTCTAGTACACGTGGCCCGGCCAGCGCCCCTTCTTTGGTGACATGACCGACAATAAACAGTGCCGTGCCACTGTTTTTGGCGAAACGGGTCAATAGAGCTGCAGATTCACGGATTTGGGAAACCCCACCGGGCGCAGATTGCAAGGTTTCTGTATATAAGGTCTGAATGGAATCCAGAATCGCCACGGCCGGTTTTTCATGAGCCAAAACTTCACAGATGCGTTCTACACAGGTTTCGGCCATGACCTTGAGTTGGTCTGTGGGCAAGTCTAAGCGCTGTGCGCGTAACGCGACTTGCGATAAGGATTCTTCACCAGTGACATAAAGTGCAGAGCTGTTGCCACTGGCCATATAGGTGGCCGTTTGCAGCAAAATGGTGGATTTACCAATACCCGGGTCACCACCAATTAACACCACTGAACCGGTCACTAGGCCACCACCTAAAACCCGGTCAAATTCACTGATGCCAGTGGCCAAGCGGGTTTCTTGTGACACGGAGACTTTATTTAGGGTGGTAATATTGCTGGCCTGACCTGCATAGCCACCGCCCAGGTTGGGTTTAGCCCGATGCGAAACGGCCGGTTCCAGGCGTACTTCATTCAAGCAGTTCCATTCGCCACATTCTGAACATTGACCGGCCCATTTGGGGTGGTCGCTACCACATTGTTCACAACGATAAACGGTTTTGACTTTGCTCATATGGACTGCATCTGAAAATAAAAAAGCTGTGCCGAATGTAGCAATAGTCCTGCTGAAACTCAAATTTTTAGCGGGGCACTCGCTAAAAAACAGATTGGCACGTAAACTGCAACTTTTAAGGGGAATATCATCAAGGATGAAGCGTGCAGAGAACGGAATAAAATAGTCATCCGTGCCGGATGCAACTGAACAATACGCAATATATGCTCAAAAGATCTTTTTAAGTTTTTGTTTTGAGCCAATTTTGTCAGATTAATTTTGAGAGATAAAATAACAATGTCAAATCAAAACCTCAATTCATCTGTTGCGCAGGGTGAGCTGCAACGGAGTTTGTCGAATCGGCATTTACAGCTGATCGCGATTGGTGGTGCTATCGGAACCGGCTTGTTTATGGGGTCGGGAAAAACCATTAGCTTGGCGGGACCATCCATTCTGTTCATTTATATGATTATCGGATTGATGGTGTTTCTGGTGATGCGTGCGCTGGGCGAGTTGCTGCTCTCCAATTTACATTACAAGTCTTTTATTGATTTCTCGGCGGATCTGATTGGGCCCTGGGCAGGCTATTTTGTGGGATGGACCTATTGGCTGTGCTGGATCACCATTGGAATTGCTGACCTGTCCGCGATTATTTATTACCTGCAATTCTTTAATGGCGGGCAGCCGTTTAGTCCGGCTGAAGGGGCACTGATCAGTATCGCTTCCATTCTGTTTATTCTGGGCTTGAACTTGGTGACGGTAAGGCTGTTTGGTGAAATGGAATTCTGGTTTGCCATGGTCAAGATTATTGCCATTGTGGTGCTGATCGCGGTGGGTTTCTGGATGATCGTCACCGGATTTACTTCAACGACCGGTGAAGTCGCTTCCTTTACCCATCTGTGGTCGCATGGTGGCATGTTCCCAACCGGGCTGACCGGTTTTCTGGCGGGCTTCCAGATTGCAATTTTTGCCTTTGTCGGCATTGAACTGGTGGGAACCACGGCAGCTGAAACCCATGATCCGGAACGCAACCTGCCAAAAGCCGTCAATTCCATTCCGATCCGGATTATTATCTTCTATGTGTTGGCCTTGTTTATTGTCATGTCGGTCACGCCATGGAATCAGATTGACCCGACCGTCAGTCCGTTTGTCAACCTGTTTAGTCAGGCCGGTGTGGCAGCCGCCGCGATTATCATGAATCTGGTGGTGTTATCTTCGGTGATGTCCTCCATGAACAGTGGCGTGTTTTCGACCAGCCGTATGCTGTTCGGTTTATCACGTAGTGAACAGGCACCGTCTCTGTTTGGCAAACTCAGCAAACATGCGATTCCAGCAAATGCCCTGTATTTCTCGGTCATCTGTCTGCTCTTCGGTGCGGCTTTGCAGTACTTTGTGCCAGATACTGTGTATGCCTTCACGCTGGCGACGACTTTGTCGACCATTCTGTTTATCTGTGTCTGGATTATGATTATGTGGAGTTACATCAACTACCGCACACAGCGTCCGGAATTGCATGCCAAATCCATCTTCAAGTTACCTGGCGGGGTGTTTACCTGCTGGGTGGTCATTCTGTTTTTTGTTGGCATGATCTATGTACTTTCGCTGGAAAACGACACCTGGCAAGCCTTAAAAATTAGCCCGCTCTGGCTGGTGATTCTGGCGATTGGTTATTTCTTTACCCGTCGTCGTGCTTAACAGAGTGGCTCAATCAGAAAAAACGTCAGTGCTTCACTGGCGTTTTTTTTCTTCTGGCTTTAATCTCTAGGCTTTAACACTTTGGTCAAGCGCTTGACCACGGTATACTTCCAGACATTTCTTAGATAGGTGGTCAGATGCGTCTCCTCATTTGTTGCATCACAATGTGTACAACTGGTCTTGTGCTGGTGGGATGTGGTCAGTCTGGTGCTTTGCATTTACCAAACGATCCCCACTACGATAAACGCGCGAAATATTTGCTCTATCCGAATGTCGATCCTAAACCCGCTCCACAGCAGCCGGTCACATCGACTACTGAATCTAATTCTTCTACATCTACACCTTAAGCTGAAGACAAGGACACATCCATGAGTTTCACCCGTATTGATGGGGTATTGCACGCTGAGCAATGTTCACTTGACCAACTCGCGCAGCAATTTGGCACACCACTTTATGTTTATTCTAAAGCCAGCTTTGAAAAGCATTATTTAGATATGGATCGTGCCTTTAGCTTTATCGACCATCAAATTTGTTTTGCGGTGAAATCGAACTCAAACTTGGCCGTATTGAACGTGTTGGCAAAGCTGGGTGCCGGTTTTGATATTGTCACTGGTGGCGAGTTGGCGCGTGTATTGGCTGCAGGTGGTGATGCGTCCAAAATTGTGTTTTCAGGATTAGGCAAATCAGAAGCCGATATTGCCAAAGCACTCGAAGTCGGGATTGCGTGTTTTAATGTCGAATCATATGCAGAACTGGACCGTATCCAGAAAGTGGCTGAGCAGCTTGGCAAAAAAGCGCCAATTTCACTGCGTGTGAATCCGGATGTCGATGCGAAAACTCATCCTTATATCTCAACCGGTCTCAAAGAAAACAAGTTTGGTATTCCATCCGATACCGTGTATGAAACCTATCAATATGCAGCTTCACTGCCGAACCTGGAAATTACCGGGATCGACTGCCATATCGGTTCACAATTGACCGAAACCAAACCGTTTGTGGATGCTTTGGATCGTATCATTGTGATGATCGACAAGTTGAAAACGCTGGGTATCCAGCTCAAGCATATCGACATTGGCGGTGGTTTGGGTGTGACCTATAAAGATGAAACGCCGCCAAGCGTTGCAGAATATGCCAATGCCTTGAAACCGGCTTTGGAAAAACTGGGACTGAAAGTGTATATGGAACCAGGGCGCAGCATTTCTGCCAATGCGGGTGTATTGCTCACGAAGGTGGATTTACTGAAACCGACCAATTATCGTAACTTTGCCATCATTGATGCGGCAATGAATGACCTGATCCGCCCGGCACTGTATGAAGCCTGGATGGATATTCAAGCCGTGACACCACGTACTGATGTGGAAACGAAAGCATGGGATGTGGTCGGTGCGATTTGTGAAACCGGCGATTTCTTGGGTAAACAGCGTGAGCTGGCGATTCAAGAAGGGGATGTGCTGGCTGTGCTTGGCGCAGGGGCTTACGGTTTTGTGATGAGCTCGAATTATAATACTCGTGGCCGTGCTGCGGAAGTCATGGTGTCGGGTGAAAAAGCTTATTTGATTCGCGAACGCGAAAGCATTGAATCCTTATGGGAACGTGAGCGTTTATTGCCAGAGGAGTAAATTGAGATGTTATTAGAATTTACCAAAATGCATGGTCTGGGCAATGACTTTATGGTGGTTGACCTGATCAGCCAACGTGCCTATTTCGATACCCAGACCATTCAGCGTCTGGCAGATCGTCATTTTGGCATCGGTTTTGATCAGTTGCTGATTGTTGAACCACCCGATATGCCGGATGTGGATTTTAAATACCGTATTTTCAATGCCGATGGTTCAGAAGTGGAGCAATGCGGCAATGGGGTGCGCTGTTTTGCACGTTTTGTGCATGAGCGGCATTTGACTAACAAAACCAAAATCAAGGTGCAAACCAAATCTGGCATTGTTGAGCCGGAGCTCGGTGCGAACGGTTGGGTGCGGGTCAATATGGGCTACCCGAAATTTGCGCCAGAACAGATTCCATTTGTGACCGAGCAAAGCGATCCTTTATATACGGTAGAACTGCAAAATAATCAGGAACTGAAAGTTGATGTGGTGAATATGGGGAATCCTCATGCCGTCACGATTGTTCCAGATGTACTGACTGCGGATGTGGCGACGATTGGACCACAAGTTGAATCGCATGTGCGTTTCCCGCAACGGGTTAATGTCGGGTTTATGCAGATTCTGAATGAAAAACAGGTGCGTTTGCGTGTGTTTGAACGTGGTTCTGGTGAAACTTTGGCTTGCGGTACCGGGGCTTGTGCTGCTGCGGTCAGCGGTATGCGCCGTGGTCTGCTAGCACCAGAAGTGGAAGTGGAGCTGGCTGGCGGAAAATTGCATATCGCATGGCAGGAAGGGGATGTGGTCTGGATGACCGGCCCGACCGCGAATGTATATGAAGGCCGTTTAGACTTACGTTATTTTCAGGGATAAAAATTCCTGAACATATATCTTACTGTTGGAGAGCAAGATGTCGTATGAACCTTTGACCTTGCTCTCCATGTGGCTCAAAGAGCGTCAAATTCAAAATCAATCGTTGCATACCCTGCAAGCCTATGCACGCGATGTCAAAGATTTTCTGGATTTTTGTCAACACAAAAATATCGCGTTAAATAATGTCGAAGCCTCAGATTTGCGCGAATATCTGGCATTCAAAGTAGAACAACAGCAACTGGCCTCCAGCAGTTTACAACGTCATTTATCTGCCATTCGCCAGTTCATGAAATGGGCCGAGCAGGGGCAATATCTCGGTTTTAATCCGGCCGATGATTTACAGCTCAAGCGTCAACCACGGCCTTTACCGGGTACGATAGATATCGAAACGGTGCAGCAAATTCTGGATCAGCCGATGCCAGAAAAACCGATTGAACAGCAATTATGGATTCGCGATAAAGCCATTTTAGAGCTGCTGTATTCGAGTGGTCTGCGTTTGGCGGAAATACAAGGTTTAAGCATTAAAGATATTGATTTTAACCGCCAGCTGCTACGCATTACGGGTAAAGGCAACAAAACCCGCATTGTACCGTTTGGCAGTAAGGCCAAAGACAGTTTACTCAACTGGCTGAAAATCTACCGAATCTGGATCGGGGATTTACAAGCCGATTTTCCTGTATTTATCAGTCAAAAGGGCAACGCGCTGAGTCCACGCCAGATTGAAAACCGGGTAAAAATTCAAGCCCAGCGTGCTGGGGTAAACGTCGATTTGCATCCACATTTATTACGCCATTGTTTTGCTTCACATATGTTGTCGAATAGTGGGGATTTGCGTGCGGTACAGGAAATGCTGGGGCATAGCAATTTAACCACCACGCAAATTTATACGCATATTGATTTTGACCGACTGGCCCAAGTGTATGATCAGGCGCATCCGCGCGCACAAAAAAGTTCATCGCATTAAAATCTGAGCAAGCTTTGCGGCCTAATTTTATTGATGGCTATATAAGGATATAAGTTGGTAGAACAGTTGTGCTCAAGAAATTGTTCATATTTATTTTAAAAGTGATCTTTTAAAACTGGGTTTTACTCATCGTATTAGATGAATATATATGAGGCAATATAAAGAAGTGGTAGTGAAAATATTTTATTCAGTTTAAACCTTTAATAAATTGCATGGTTGCCATTATTCAAAATTAGCTTTTGAATAAAATTTAAACCAACTGGATAGAAAATCACATTTTTATCTTAAATGACAAATTCAGGTTTGACTGTAAATTCAGGTTTTGAATAAAAAATAAACGGTTTATTGTGTGATCTTGTCTTTTAATCAGTGTTTTTGATGAGGGTAATAAAATAAAAACATACTATAAATCAAAGGTTAAAAATAAATAATTTATCAGGAAAATCATCTAAATAAATTGATGCAAAAAAATATGAACTGTCCATTTCTCTAATTTTTGGCATTTTTCCCAGCCTTTCGGTAATTGTGACTTGACCGAAATGCCATACAATTGCAAGATAAGACACCTTAAAAATTTAAATTGAAAAGTTTCTCGCTTTTCAGATCATTTACTTTTGCTAAAATAGCCGAGGATTACATGAAGGCTCTTGTTGCAGTAAAACGTGTGGTGGATGCCAACGTTAAAGTTCGTGTTAAGCCGGACAATAGTGGAGTTGACCTTACTAACGTAAAAATGTCAATTAACCCGTTTTGTGAAATCGCAGTGGAAGAAGCGGTTCGTCTAAAAGAAAAAGGGATTGTCTCAGAAATCGTTGTTGTTTCAGTTGGCCCGAAAGAAGCGCAAGAACAAATCCGTTCTTCTATGGCACTCGGTGCAGATCGCGGCATTTTAGTTGAAACTACGGCTGAAATTGGTGCACTTGAAGTCGCTAAAATCCTGAAAGGTGTGGTGGAACAAGAGCAACCACAATTGGTGCTTTTGGGTAAACAGGCCATTGATGACGACTCTAACCAAGTGGGCCAAATGTTAGCGGCATTATTAAATATCGGCCAAGCGACTTTTGCATCTGCAGTGAATGTGGATGGCGATAAAGTACAAGTGACGCGTGAAATTGATGGTGGTCTGCAAACGGTTGAGCTTGCATTGCCAGCGATCATCACCACCGATCTTCGTTTGAACGAGCCTCGTTATGCGGCTTTACCAAACATTATGAAAGCACGTAAAAAGCCGCTCGAGACTAAATCTCCAGCAGATTACGGTGTGGCAGAAGGGACTAAACTGAAAACAGTGAAGGTTGAACCACCTGCAGAGCGTAAAGCAGGCGTACAAGTGAAATCCGTGGATGAACTTGTTGATAAACTTAAAAATGAAGCGAAAGTGATCTAAAAGGCGGGGATGAAATCATGGGTATTTTAGTAATCGCTGAGCACGACAACAAAACACTAAATGCTGCAACTCTACATGTTGTTGCTGCGGCACAAAAAATTAGTGGTGAGATCACGGTACTCGTTGCCGGTTCAGGTGCTCAAGCTGTAGCTGATGCGGCAGCGAAAGTGGCAGGTGTGAGCAAGGTTTTATTGGCAGACAATGCTGTTTATGCACACCAATTGGCAGAAAATGTTGCCGCTTTAATTGCTGAATTGGGTAAAGACTATAGTCACATCCTTGCAGCATCAACAACACTAGGTAAAAACATTTTGCCACGCGCGGCTGCATTGTTAGATGTCAGCATGATCAGCGACATTATTGCGGTTGAATCTGCTAATACCTTTAAGCGCCCGATTTATGCGGGTAATGCGATTGCGACCGTTGAGTCTTCAGAGTCGATCGTAGTTGCTACCGTACGTGGTACTGCATTTGATGCAGTTGCTGCGGAAGGTGGTTCTGCTTCAGTTGAAGCTGTGGGCGAAGTGAAAGATGTAGGTGTTTCAAAGTTCATTTCAGAAGAGATTGTGAAATCTGAACGTCCAGAACTTGCAGCTGCCCGTATTGTGGTCTCTGGTGGGCGTGGTGTGGGTTCGGGTGAGAACTATCACAAGATCCTAGATCCATTGGCAGACAAATTGGGCGCTGCACAAGGGGCTTCACGTGCTGCAGTTGATGCTGGTTTTGTTCCAAACGATATGCAAGTGGGTCAAACCGGTAAAATCGTGGCGCCTGATCTTTATATCGCCGTGGGTATTTCAGGTGCGATCCAGCATTTGGCAGGTATGAAAGATTCTAAAGTGATCGTGGCGATCAACAAAGACGAAGAAGCCCCAATCAATGCCGTTGCAGACTATTGGTTAGTTGGTGACTTGAATACAGTTGTTCCAGAATTGGTTGCTAAAATCTAATTTTTAAAACGACCTAGAAAAACGCTCCTAATGGGGCGTTTTTTTTATGCATTGATGTTTTTTGCTTAGAAGCATCGTGGTAGGGAATTAAAGACTTTCTTATTCATTTAATAGCATCCGAATGCGTGTAGTCACGCTATTCTTTTCCTGGTTTGATGAGTCTGATTTTAAATCGCGTGTATGCTGTGTATTTGACCTATAAATTACGTGAATTTAACAGGATAAAGCCACTGCCGGACGCACAAAAATCCGGTCTTTCATGCTACAATAATCAGCTACATTTTTAATTTTTGGCCCGGTATATTTGGGTGCAATTTTAGCTAAATTTAATAAGTAAATATCGGTTGTGTAGAGGATCGGTATAGAAAGGAGTATGCATGAGCGTATCGGAAATCCGCCCGATTGCCATTGAGGATGAACTCAAGCACTCATATCTAGATTATGCCATGAGCGTGATTGTATCGCGTGCATTGCCAGATGTACGCGATGGTCTCAAACCTGTTCATCGTCGTGTGCTCTATGCGATGCACGAGCTGGGCAATGACTATAACAAAGCCTACAAAAAGTCTGCCCGTGTGGTCGGTGATGTTATCGGTAAATATCACCCGCATGGCGACTCTGCAGTTTATGAAACCATCGTGCGTATGGCGCAAGACTTTAGTTTGCGTTACCAGTTGGTGGATGGTCAGGGTAACTTCGGTTCGATTGATGGCGACAGTGCGGCAGCCATGCGTTATACCGAAGTGCGTATGCGTAAGCTCACCCATGAACTTTTGGCTGATTTAGAAAAAGATACTGTCGACTGGGAAGACAACTACGACGGTTCCGAACGTATTCCTCAGGTCATGCCGACACGGATTCCGAATCTCTTGGTCAATGGTGCTGCCGGTATTGCGGTGGGTATGGCGACCAATATGGCACCGCACAACATGACGGAAGTCGTGAATGCCTGCCTGGCTTATGCGGATAACCCGAATATCTCGATTGAAGGCCTGATGGAACATATCTCCGGCCCGGATTTCCCGACGGGCGGGATCATTTATGGTAAATCAGGTATTGTGGATGCCTACCGTACCGGTAAAGGCCGTTTGCATATTCGTGGTAAATACCATTTTGAAGAAGATGAAAAAACCGGTCGTACCACGATTGTCTTCACTGAAATTCCTTATCAGGTCAATAAAGCCAAAACCATTGAGCGGATTGCAGAACTGGTCAAAGAAAAGAAACTTGAAGGGATTTCTGAGTTACGTGATGAATCTGACAAGGAAGGGATGCGAATCGCGATTGATCTGAAGCGCGGTGAAAATGCCGAAGTGATCGTCAATAACCTGTTCTTGAATACCCAGTTGGAAAACTCTTTCAGTATCAATATGGTCTGCCTGGATAATGGCCAGCCGAAGTTGATGAATCTGAAAGATATCATTGCGGCCTTTATCCGTCATCGTCAGGAAGTGGTGACGCGCCGTACCATGTTTGAACTGCGTAAGGCACGTGAACGTGGCCATATCTTGGAAGGTTTAACGGTTGCATTGGCGAATATCGATGCCATCATCGAAACCATTAAAACCTCGGCCAACCCAGGCGAAGCACGTGAGCGTTTACAAGCGGGTGAATGGGCAGCCGGTGGTGTAGTGGCCTTGTTGGAAAAAGCGGGCTCTGTTTCTGTCCGTCCGGATGAAATTGAAGGTGAAGATCCAAACCGTCCATTTGGTTTGGTAGGCAATATTTACCGTTTATCTCCGGCACAGGTTGCGGCGATTTTGGAATTACGCTTGCACCGTTTAACCGGTCTGGAACAAGACAAGTTACATGCAGAATACTCTGAAATTCTCGGTCATATCGCTGAATTTACGGCAATTTTGAATGATTTTAACCTGTTGATGGGTGTTATTCGCCAGGAATTGGCGGAAGTTTTACAGCAATATGGCGATGCACGCCGTACCCAGATTGTTGAGTCACGTATTGACTTCTCACGTGAAGATTTAATTCCGGAAGAACAAGTGGTACTGACCGTTTCCCAGACCGGTTATGCCAAAACCCAGCCCTTGTCCGATTATGCGGCACAGCGTCGCGGTGGACGAGGCAAGTCCGCGACTTCAATGAAACAAGATGATTTTATCCAGCATCTGATTGTCACCTCCAACCATGCGACCGTGCTGTGCTTTACCAATGTGGGTAAAGTCTATCGTCTGAAAGTGTTTGAAGTACCACAAGCATCACGCGGTGCCAAAGGCCGTCCAATGGTGAACTTGCTTCCGTTAGATGCGAGTGAAACCATTACCGCAATTCTTCCAGTCATTGATGCACCGAAGAAATTCGCCGAACGTCTGGCCGATTTTAAAGCCTTTGTGAAGGCCAATGCTGCAAAACTGCAGGAAAATGCCATTATCAATGCGCATTATGCGGAACTTGAAGCTGCATTTGCCGAGTTAGCTGAAGGTGATGATTTATCCGATGCTCTCCGAGTGCAGTTAAAACAGCTTGGCCTGGAATTGTCTGCTTCGGATCTTGATGATGAAATCATTATTGAATTTGCCCAGCAAGCCGAATGCGTACGTAAAAACTATTATGTCTTTATGGCGACTGCATCGGGTACAGTCAAACGTGTTGAGCTGGAACAGTTCAGTAACGTGCGTTCGAATGGTTTGCGTGCCATCGAGCTGAATGAAGAAGATACCTTGATTGGTGTGGCGATTACCGATGGTGAACAGCAAATCATGTTGTTCTCCAATGAAGGTAAAGCGATCCGTTTTGCAGAAACCGATGTACGTGCCATGGGCCGTTCAGCCAAAGGTGTACGCGGTATGCGAGTGGCATTAGCTCTTACGCCATCAGAAGACGCTGAAGATGCCGATGTGGAACACGAAGATGAAGAAAGCTCTGATTCTAATGTGGTGAGCCGTATTGTGTCATTGGTGGTGGTTCCTGAAACCGGTGAAGTGCTGTGTGCCTGTGCCAACGGTTATGGTAAACGTACGCCAGTGGATGATTTCCCGACCAAGAAACGTGGCGGTAAAGGGGTGATTGCGATCAAGACCTCAGAACGTAATGGTGAATTGGTCGGTGCAGTTTCGATTGATGCCAGCAAAGAGTTGATGCTGATTTCGGATGGTGGCACGCTGGTACGTACCCGTGCTGCCGAAGTGGCGACCACTGGCCGTAATGCACAAGGGGTCCGCTTGATCCGTTTAAGTGAAGCTGAAACCTTAGTGGGTGTGGTGTCCATTGAAGCGGTAGAAGATGAAATCGAAGAAGATTTGTTGGCTTCAGAGCAACTTATAGATGACGAAACTATTGCAGATGATGAAGGCAATGAATCGGATCTCAATGAGTCTGAAGAAGAATAAGACAGATTGTGGATAAAAAAGGATGCTTCGGCATCCTTTTTTAATGTATGAAAAAATGCAGATCTAATAATCAAAAATAAAATTTATATAGAACTTATGAGCGGTGGAGGAAAGAGGATGAGATCCCAAGTTTTTCATTTTTTAGGTCAGCGTTATTGGCAAGATGTATTTAATTCCGCATTGAGATTGAAATATTTCCATCCGAATATACTGCAAGAAAAGTCATTCTGTGATTAAATGCCAGCAAATTTGTTTCATCTCATGAAGGAAAACTCATGCGCGCGTACAATTTCTGTGCTGGCCCTGCCGCATTACCCACTGCTGTGTTAGAAAAAGCTCAACAAGAGCTGCTCGACTGGCACGGTAAAGGCCTCTCGATTATGGAGATGAGCCATCGTAGTGCAGATTATGTTGCGGTTGCAGAAAAAGCGGAAGCGGATCTGCGCAAGTTGATGAATATTCCTGAAAACTATAAAGTGCTGTTTCTCCAAGGCGGTGCTTCTTTGCAGTTCTCAGCGATCCCTTTAAACTTGCTGGGTAAAAACAGCAAAGCCGATTATATTCACACGGGGATCTGGTCGGAAAAAGCACTGAAAGAAGCACAGCGCTATGGCGACATCAATGTTGTGGAAGCGGGTACAACCATTAACGGCAAAATGGCGATTACCGAACAAAGCCAGTGGAATCTATCCAAAGATGCAGCGTATGTGCATTATGCGGACAATGAAACCATTGGTGGTTTGCAATTCGCGAGTATTCCGGAGGTAGAAGCACCTTTGGTTTCTGATTTGTCCTCTAGTATTTTGTCAGCACCTTTGGATGTGTCTAAATTCGGTCTGATTTATGCGGGTGCACAAAAAAATATTGGTCCAGCAGGTCTGACTCTTGTGATTGTGCGTGAAGATTTGCTGGATCAAGCTAAACCAGAAATTCCAAGCATCTTAAAATACTCATCACAAGCCAAGAACGGTTCAATGGTCAATACCCCGTCGACTTATGCGTGGTATTTATCAGGTCTGGTCTTTGAATGGTTGCTTGAGCAGGGTGGTGTAGATGCCATACACAAGATCAATCTGGAAAAAGCCAAATTGCTTTACGGTTATATTGATTCAAGCGATTTTTATGCCAACCCGATTGCTGAAGCCAACCGCTCGATCATGAACGTACCTTTTACCTTGGCAGATGCGAGTCTGGAAAAACTGTTCCTGCAAGAAGCAGAAGAAAATCATTTGTTGAACCTGGCGGGTCACCGTTCGGTGGGCGGTATGCGTGCCAGTATTTACAATGCCGTACCTCTAGAGGGCGTACAAGCTTTGGTGAATTTTATGGATGAGTTTGCAAAGCGTCATGGTTAAGCTCATGTAGTAAATAAAAGCCCTCATTCGTTGAGGGCTTTTTTGTATCTGTCATCTGTGAAAAGATAAATTGGTCAAAAGGAATTTAACTCAATAGTCCAAATTCATGGATAGTCATAGCTGCTAAAAACATGCCTAAAGCAAAAAAGCAAATTGCACCGCTGTCAAATTTAATGCGCTGGAGACGGGGTTGAATCAGGTTATTTGTATTTTGTTCAGGTATTGTTTTCATCAATGAGCCTAAATCATTTGTATTATTGTTAAATACTATTAATTCCGCTCATTTTTGCATAAATATTCACCTGAATCCAGATATTTCCGCGAATATATTGACCAATTTCAAAATTTTTATATAACTTATTTTTGGTGGCAATACGGATTAATGTCGCAGGCTGATTTTCTTCCAAAATTAAGGTGACATCATATAAGGTATAATCCTCATCCATAAACTGCATGGCAGTTTTACCTACAATTTTTCCCTGAAACCAGGCTTCATCTTCTTGCCCTAAAGTTTCACCATATAAATAGGCGACCATTTTAGAAAAATCGACCGTGACCGGCGCTTTGTCCTCTTCACATTTAGGCTGCCAGGCATCAATCAGTTCCTGCAAGTTGGCTGGTGCAACCCCATGATGTTCGCTCAAAATATCATTCAGTGCGCGATGGTGTTTAATGGATGCAGGATCATCAACAATAATTTGTTCACCTTCAGTCACGGCTTCCAATTCATAGGCCCAGGCGTTGAATTGCGCCTGATAATACTGACCTTGCTCATATTGATCATGGTTGACGCTATATAAACTGTCGAAAGCGTACACGGTGGCATTTTGTCCCACCTGCAAACGCAGCACGGCCTGGGTATTAGATTTACAACTGATAATACGTTCAATCCGGACATCGAGCTTATATGGGCTTTCAAAACATGGGAATGCGGTTTTTACTGCTTGCGGTTTGTTATTTTCAACCGCAATCACCTGGGAGAGTTGTATAGGAGAATGATTTGGCCCTTGAATGAGCCAAACCGCTGGATCCATATCTGCTTCTTGCGTACACAGTCCCATCGGCATCACAGGATGATCCAAGGCTAGACCTAACCATTTCGGGACTTCGGTAGTGGGCTGATCGGTCAATAGACTCCAATGTTCCACATGGCTACCAAAGTTTTGATCATCAATGGTGATCATTTCAGGTCTAGTTAGATTTTTCATAACAATGATTAATTATGGCTGACATTTATATTATTAAATCGAGGATGATGTGTTTTTTTCAAGGTCTGGCCGATAATTTCTCTCAGCAAATCGCAGATTAGTGGGTAGTGAATGTGATAAATAAAATATCTATGAAACTTATAAAAAATCAGTGATGCAGTAGGCAGAATATTTTCCATGCAATTTAATAAGCGGCAAGATAAATTAAAAGATTTTATCCCTCAGCAGGGGAAGAGAGTTTGTTACACTAGCTTTTGATTTAATTAGTGCGTAGGTGAGATGTGCTCCCCTTTAAACTTTGGGTGGATGCCGATGCATTGCCCAAAATTCTTCGTGAAGTCATTTTACGTGCTTCAGACCGCTATCAGCTAGAAGTCACTTTTGTGGCAAACCAGCATGTGGGTATTACCCCTTCAATCCGGATTAATTCGATTCAGGTAATGGGTGGACCGGATCAGGCGGATCAGGAAATTGTGGCACGCATGCAGAGTCATGATATTGTCATTACCCAGGATATACCGTTGGCAGCACAGGTCATTGACAAGGGCGGCATCGCGATTCATCCGCGTGGTGAAGTGTACACCACGGCCAATATCAAGGCCCGACTACATTTGCGTGATTTTATGGATACTTTACGCGGTGCTGGGGTACAAACCGGTGGACCACCACCTATTTCTGAGCGTGATAAACGTGAATTTTCCAGCTCTCTTGACCAAACCATTTTGAAACAGAAACGTAAAACTGCCCAGTGAGCGCGTGATGATGCAATCCAAAGCCAATATTATTGCCACTTATGCCATATTGGTGTTTATCTGGTCGACAACGCCTTTGGCAATTGTCTGGAGTGTGTCGGATCTGCATTTAATGTGGGCTTTGGTGTTGCGTTTCTTTCTGGCTTTGCCGCTAGCATTGGGCTTGGTTTATATTCTGCGGGTCAAATTTCCTTTTGATGCCACCTGCTTACAAAGTTATTTGGCCGGGGCAACGGGTTTTATCGGCTCGCAAATTTTTACCTATATGGCCACCAGCTACCTAAGCTCCGGAATTATCGCACTGATGTTTGGGTTGGCCCCGATTATGGCAGGCTTAATCGGCCGTTTTGCTTTTCAGCACAAGCTCAACCGTTTGCAATGGGCGGGAATGCTGGTGTCTGTCACTGGTTTAGGCATTATTTGTTTTAGTGGTGAAAATCAGCACGTCAACCCAATTGGCATCGGCCTGATGTTGATCAGTGTATTTACCTACGCACTGTCGATTTTTTGGGTGAAAAAAGTCAATGCACAGGTTGAGCCGATGGCACAGGCGACCGGCTCTATTTTGGTTTCTACCCTGGCTGCAGTGGCTTTATTGCCATTTATCTGGCAATACGCACCGGATCATCTGCCGAGTGTTCGCTCTTTATTCGGGCTGATTTATACTGTGGTGATGGCTTCGCTGATCGCGATGTTCTGCTATTTCAAACTGGTACAGAATATTCAACCTACCACACTGTCTTTAACGACTGTGCTGACTCCAATGATCGCCCTGCTAATTGGTGCGGGATTCAATAATGAAAAGCTCTCCAGCATGGTGCTGGTGGGGGCTGTTATTTTACTCTTGGGGCTATTTTTATATTTCTATCGTGACTTGAAAGCCAGCCGTGAACTTGCGCATAAGCTGAAATCTTCAGCCCAGAAAACGGGATAATATTCAGATTGAAGCATCGGTTTGCTGGGCAATTGCTTGGGACAGTTTCACCCGGTCTTGCGGATGTAAGGTGACAAAATAGGCACCGGTACGGAACTGGCCATTTTCTTCCGGTCGGCTATAGACGACTTGTGCCGTGGCTGCAATATGGAAGAAATTTTCTGGATGGCTTAAGGTCACATGAATATAGGCACCCTCTGGAATGATACGGTCGCTATAAAAGCTCAGCCCGGTTTCAGAAAAGTTGACCTGCTTTGGAATTGGCAGCATAGATTGTACGATGGCATCGTACAAAGAGCCGGTAATGAGGTTTAATTTCTGACCAAATAAGGATAAGATTCGAGCAATTTGTTGATCTTTTTGACTTAATTGTTCTAATTCGTAGTCGAGGGCATGATCAAATTGATCTAACTCGGCAAGTAGTAGAAAATAGCGCGGCAAGACAAAATTAGGATCGTAAGGATCATTAAGAGCAACATCATCAGAAATTATCTGATAATTAATTCGCAAGGCAGCATCGATGCGAGACATCACACGACGTTCTGAAGTGCCGCTTTGATGCTGTAATGTTTCCATAATAAATGACCTCGGACTAGGTGGTATGTTTAAACCAATCTCGCTGTATATCGGGTTAAGATACACTCGCGCACGGCGTAGTAATCACTTTATTTCTTTTATTGCTTTAGTTTCGATGATCGGCCTGACCTTAGGGGTAGCTGTCCTGATTACGGTTTTATCCGTGATGAACGGATTTGATCGGGAATTGAAAAACCGGGTTTTGGGTATGATACCTCAAGCCACTGTTTCTTCCACGCAAATTCTAACAGATTGGCCAGAACTTGCAAAAAAAGTTGAGCAGCATGAACATGTTACCGGCGTAGCACCCTTTACCCAGTTACAGGGCATGTTGACTGCGCAGGGGCAGGTTGCGGGCATTATGGTGACCGGGATTGAGCCGGAGTATGAAAAAAAGGTATCGATTATCCAGCAGCATATGGTGCAAGGCAGTATCGATAATCTGAAAAAAGGTGAGTTTGGCATTGTCCTGGGTAAACAGATGACCGATGCCTTAGGTCTGGGAATTAATGACAACATTACTCTGGTGTTGCCTGAAGCAACGCCATCACCGGCCGGTGTGGTACCACGTTTTAAACGTTTCAAGATTGTCGGTATTTTTAGTATTGGTGCTGAAGTGGATTCCATGATGGGCTATATTGCCCTGAATGACGCTTCTACCTTGTTACGTTTGCCGGATGGGGCACAAGGCGTACGCTTAAAACTCGATGATATCTTTATGGCACCGCAGGTCGCGGATGATATTGTGCGCAATCTGCCAGGTAATTTTTACGCATCGAATTGGACTTATACCCATGGCAATCTGTTCAGTGCGATTCAGATGGAAAAGGCCATGGTCAGCCTGCTGTTATTCCTGATTGTGCTGGTCGCCGCGTTTAATATTGTGTCTTCCTTGGTCATGGTCGTGACCGATAAAAAATCAGATATTGCGATTTTAAGAACACTCGGCGCCTCTCCGGCGACCATTACCAAAATTTTTATGGTGCAGGGTACCGTGATCGGGGTGATTGGTACGGTTGCGGGTGCCATTCTGGGGGTGATTTTTGCCTCCAGCATCAGTGGCTTTATTTCCTGGTTAAATAATGTGTTTGGTCTGCACCTGTTTGATGCGTACTTTATTAATTATTTACCGTCTTATTTAAGATGGCAGGATGTGGTGGTGATTGTCGGCTTATCGTTGTTGCTGAGCTTTTTGGCGACGATTTATCCAGCATTGCGTGCAGCAAAAATTCAACCGGCTGAGGCATTACGTTATGAATAAAACTGTGTTGGAAGCCAAAAACATCTATAAACATTTTACCGATGGCAAATCTAAGGTAGAGGTGATTAAAGGCTTGTCGCTGCAAGTCAAGGCCGGTGAGTTTATTTCGATTGTGGGGGCCAGTGGTTCGGGAAAAAGTACCTTATTGCATGTGTTGGGTGGTCTAGACCGTCCGACTGAAGGACAGGTGTTTTTGAATGGACAGCGTTTTGATAATCTGGGTGAAGCGGAGCGTGGTTATCAACGCAATCAGTATCTGGGTTTTGTCTATCAGTTCCATCATTTATTGCCGGAGTTTTCTGCGCTGGAAAATGTCGCCATGCCGTTAATGTTACGCCGTGACAGTGCCTATAAAGAGGTGAAACAACAGGCTGAATATTTGCTGGATCGGGTAGGACTGTCACATCGCATCACGCATAAACCGGGCGAATTGTCTGGCGGTGAGCGTCAGCGTGTGGCTTTGGCACGTGCTTTGGTGACCAAACCGGCGTTGATGCTGGCTGATGAGCCAACAGGTAATCTCGACCGTAAAACGGCATTGAGTACCTTTGAGTTACTGAGTGACCTGAAAAAAGAGCTGAATATGGCCATGCTGATTGTGACGCATGATGAGCAATTGGCTCAGGCGGCAGATCAGATTTTGCATATGCAGGATGGTCTTTGGGTGGATAGCTAAACCTTTTATCTGAATTGTAGCAATTTCCTTGTTAAAGTCCGGTTCGCTGGGCTTTAATATTTTTTGAAGAAAAACAATGATGATCATCATAAAAAAATGCTGAATGTGATTTTGCTGGCCTGGGTTTTAGGCATTGCGACGATGGGGAAAAGCAATCCGACACTGCTGACGCTACTCCCTATTTTTCTGCTGGTTTCAGTGACTTTATGGATTCTGGCCAGATTTCCATTCTATTTTGTCACGACTGTCTTTTTTAAAATTGTTCAAGGAAGTTGCTTTGCTGCGACTGCTTTTATTTTTGGCGGTCAGTATGCTAATCAAGCGTTGACGGAGCGCTTACAGGTACGGGAAACACAGCGTCAGCCTGTTGAAGTCGTTGTATATGTTAAATCTCTGAATCAACTGACGGAAAATGGTCTACAGCAAAAAGTTGAAGTTTTGGGACGTCATGCACAGACCGTGGATTGGTTACTGTATCTGAAGCAATCACAACAGAAAAAATCTGGGTCTGGTTTGCAGTTAGGTCAGTATTACCGGATTTCCGGACAGTTAAAACCGGCACACAGCTATGCCACACCCGGTGCTTTCGATCAAGAAAAATGGTGGTTGCAACAAGATATTATGGCGGCTGTTCGGGTTGAAACGGTTCAGCCAATTAGTCAGGCTCAGGTTTCCCGACTGGGCTTTACTTCGCATGTGCAACAGCAGCAGGGTTGGTGGGCACAACTGCGACTGGGCATTGAAAAAATGCGCCTGAGTTGCCGGGAGTTTTTACAGCGACAGCCAGTACAGCACAAAGGCTTATTGCTTGGTTTATTGACTGGAGATCAAAGCCTGTTATATGAAGCTACCCAAGCACAATTTCAACGGTTGGGGATCAGTCATTTGTTGGCGATCTCTGGGCCGCATGTGTTGATTTTTGCTGCACTGGTCAGTTGGGGCTTACAGCAGGGTATTGCAGCGTTATCCGGATTTGAAAGTGGATGTGCTGGTCTTGGGTCATCATGGCAGCCGGCACAGTTCATCTTATGCTTTTTTGCAAACCTTGCAACCGAAGCTGGTGATCGCTTCAGCTGGTTTTGATAACCGTTATGGGCATCCTAGTGAAATAGTCAGGGCCCGTTTGCGTGATTTGAATATTCCTTTGCTGAGTACACCGGATACAGGAACCATTCGATTTCAGTTACAGGATGAGGGTGTTATGCAGATGCAGCACTATCGGCAGCAGTGGCGCTGGTTACAGGAGCAGCCGTCTTCAGGTTTTGTTTCAGTTGCTGGACTTTAGCCATGGCCTGCTCACGAGGTAAGTTGTAGATCCCGGCCAGTTCCGGATTGGCCTTAAAGCGTTTATAGCTCCAGTGATAATGTTCCGGATAACGCTGAATGAGGTTTTCAATACTTTGATGAATGATGCGGGTTCCATCTTTTCCCGAACCGGCATAAATTTGCTCATCTATCGGTTCAATATAGAGATCAAAGCCATTTTTGTCATTGCGTAGCGCATAGAGTAGCAAAGCGCTGGCTTTGGTTTTCTGGATCAGTTTGGCACTCAAGCTGCTTGAGGCGACAGGAATACCGAAATAATCCACCATATCACCGCCAATATTCGGGGTATGGTCCGGCAGAATGGCGGTAGTGCCACCTTGTTTTAAGGCTTTAAAAATCTCTCGCACACCGCTGTCATCAGTAGGTACTAAATGTGCGTGTTCTCGGCTACGTGCTTCACGCACAAAAAGTTCTGCGCCCGGGTCTTTGACCGGTTTGTATAAAATGGTCATGGCCGTGTATTGAGCACACCATGCATTGATAATTTCCCAAGTACCGAAATGCGGCACGATCAAGACTAAGCCTTTTTTTGCCGCCAGTGCCTCATGAAAATATTGTTCCCCGACAATTTTGTGCAGACGACCGAGATTCTTTTCATTGCTTGAGCCCCAGATGCTAAAAAACTCAAAATAAGACAACATCTCATTTTTGATTGCATTACGGGCGATTTTTTCACGTTGTGTTTCTGATAATTCAGGAAATGCAATTTCTAAATTCAGACAGATGCTTTTCGCGGTATCTGCCAGATGCAAGTTGTTGATTAGCCCGGCAAGCAGGCGAGCAACAAAACGTGAAATCTGGATCGGTTGACGGCCTACAAACTTGAGGAGTTTATAAGTCAAGCTTTGTGAATGGGGTGTCGTCATGAGGCAAAAGGCAAAGTTGCGGTCAAAGAAAAAATATATAAAGAAAAATATTATAGTGGAAATCCCCTGCTGAAGACAGTTTTTCACAATACCGTGTATATAATGATGCACTTTCAAATCATTTGGATTGTGTTGTATGTCCGATTGGCCACCAAAACCACAGAATGAAACGCCACAGAGTAACAATAAAAATGGACCGGAATGGCAGATTTTAGAAAAAGCTGTTCTTGCCTCCGTGGAAGAGCAGCGCCGAGCACGTCGTTGGAGCATTTTTTTTAAATTTTTAACTTTTGCTTATATTTTGCTGCTGTTTTTACTGATGGGACGTGGCTGTTCCATGGCGGAAAATGCTGCAACCCCTACGGTCAGTGGTTCACATCTGGCTGTGGTGGATATTATTGGTACCATTGATTCAGGTAATCAGTCGGTCAATAGCGAAGATACGATTAAAGCCTTAAAACGTGCGTTTGAAGCTAAATCCAGTAAAGCAGTTGCCTTGAATATCAATTCTCCAGGCGGTTCTCCGGTACAGTCAGATGAAATCTGGCAGGAAATCCGTTATCTGAAACAGCAACATCCAGAGAAAAAACTCTATGCCGTTGTGGGCGATATGGGTGCTTCCGGCGCTTATTACATTGCTTCCGCAGCAGATGAAATCTGGGTGAATCCGTCTAGTCTGGTCGGTTCGATTGGTGTGATCATGCCAAATTATGGCATCAGTGGCCTGGCGCAAAAATTAGGGGTGGAAGACCGTACGCTCACTTCCGGTGAAAATAAAGATATCCTGAGCATGACCAAACCGATTGATCCTGCACAAAAGCAGCATATTCAGGCGGTTCTGGACAATGTGCATGCACATTTTATTAACGCGGTGAAACAAGGACGTGGCCAGCGACTCAAGAGTAATGATCCGGCTATTTTCTCAGGATTGTTCTGGACAGGAGAGCAGGCTGTACGCCTGGGTGTAGCTGACCGTACCGGTAGTCTGAATATCTTGAAACGTGAATTAAAACTGGACCATACAATTAATTACACGATTGAGCGCAATCCATTTGAATCATTATTGGGGCGTATGGGAACCTCTATTGGTCAGGGCCTCAGTGAGTCAGTGGTGCAGCAATTGCAAAGCCAACAAGCGACTAAGATGCAATAAAGATCAGGTGAGCTGAAATTATGGAGCAGAAGCCTCTTATTCATTTCGCACATGCCAATGGCGTACCTTCAGCCGTGTATGAAAAACTGTTCGACCAGTTGCGTGATGATTATGACATTATCTATGTGCCTTTGATTGGTACGGATCCGAAATACCCGATCAGCAATCAATGGCCTCATCTGGTCCAGCAGATTATTGAGAGCATTGAATCACAGGCGCAAGGTAGAGCGGTAATTGGTTTGGGGCATTCGCTCGGTTCAGCCCTGACCATGATGGCAGCCATGCAGCGTCCTGAGCTGCTACAACAAGTGATTCTGCTGGATCCACCGCTGATTATGGGAAAAGATGCTTTGGCATTGCATCTGGCCAAACTGTTTAGTTCGAAAATACTGGATCAGATCACGCCGGCAGGCTTGTCCTCACGGCGCCGTGATCATTGGGAAAGCCGTGAACAGGCTGCACAATTGTTGCGTTCCAAAGGCTTTTACCAAAGTTTTGATCAAGCCTGTTTTGATGCCTATATTCAGCATGGTTTGATCGACGATCCTCGTGGTGGCGTGACGTTGAGTATTCCTAAAAATGCGGAAGTGGAAATTTTCCGGACCAATCCTTCTCTATGGTGGTTACCGCAAAAGAAACTCTCCATCCCGGCCCATCTGGTCGTGGGACAAGAAAGTGTGTTTTTACAGCGCAAGTTCCCGCAATTGGTGGAAAAGAAATTTGGTATTCCTTTTAGCGTCACGCCGGGTGGACATATGTTCCCTTTGGAATATCCGCTAGAAGTCGCACAATTGATCAAACAGTTGATCCCATAATCAAACCAGTTTCAACCATCCATAAAAAAGCGCCTTCTGAAAGGCGCTTTTTGCGTATTAAAATTTACAAAACTGTATGGGTTCGAAAAAAGGTTGCCCTTTATAACTCACCTGACCCTGATGGTAGTGCAGATCGCCACGGCAAATCCATTCTACCACTTGCGGATAAATCAGATGCTCCAGCACATGCACACGGTTGGCCAAAGTATGCACGGTATCGTGCTGCGCTACTTTGAGTACACCTTGTGCTAGGGCTTGACCGGCATCGAGTTCAGACGTGACATAATGCACTGTACAACCGTGCAGTACATCACCACTGTTCAGTACACGTTGATGCGTATGCATGCCTTTATAGTAAGGCAGCAGGGAAGGATGGATGTTCAGCATTTTTCCTTCCCAAGCCTGTACAAAATTGGCGCTTAAAATACGCATGAAGCCAGCCAATACCACAAAATCAACCTTCCAATCCAGCAACTGCTGATGCATGGCGGCATCAAAGACTTCACGGGTTGGAAATTTCTTGTGTTCAATTACTGCGGTGGCAATTCCGGCTTTTTGGGCACGCTCTAACGCATACGCATCGGCTTTGTTAGACAGTACACCGACAATTTGCCCTGATAGATTGGCATCAATTAGGGCTTGCAGGTTGGAACCACTGCCTGAAACCAGTACGGCAATTCGCATCATGCAAAGATTACGCGGATTTTTTCGTCTGCGCCTTCAACCGATTCAGCATTTTCCTGAATGTAACCAATTTTCCAGGCTTGTTCGCCTTGTGCATTTAGCACTTCAACTGTTTTTTCTGCATCAGCAGCATCAACTGCAATTACCATACCTACGCCACAGTTAAAGGTACGGTACATTTCAAAACGTTCTACACCGCCTTCACGTTGTAAGAGTTTGAACAATTCTGGCCATTCCCAAGAAGATTCTTCAATCACGGCTTGCGCGCCATTTGGCAAGACGCGCGGCAAGTTGCCCGGTAAACCGCCACCTGTGATGTGTGCCATGGCATGTACATCCACTTGTTTGCATAATTCAAGTACGGGTTTGACATAAATACGGGTGGGTTCCATGGCAACATCTGCCAATGGACGACCATCAATTTTTTGGGTTAAGTCAACGTTTTTCACGTCTAAAATTTTGCGTAGCAATGAGTAACCGTTAGAATGCGCACCACTTGATGCCACACCAATCAGCACATCACCCGCTTTGACTTTCGAGCCATCAATAATTTTGCTTTGTTCAACCACACCCACCGCAAAACCTGCTAGGTCGTAATCTTCGCCTTCGTACATGCCTGGCATTTCGGCAGTTTCACCACCGACCAGTGCACAACCTGCAAGTTCACAACCTTTACCAATACCGGTCACTACATTGGCTGCAACATCAACATTCAAATGACCTGTTGCATAGTAATCCAGGAAGAAGAGAGGCTCAGCACCGCAAACCAACAGGTCATTGACGCACATCGCAACCAGGTCCTGACCAATGGTGTCATGACGGTTCAGATTTAAAGCCAAACGTAATTTTGTACCTACGCCATCCGTACCTGAAACTAATACAGGTTCTTCATAACCTTTAGGGATTTTACAAAGTGCGCCAAAGCCACCGAGTCCGCCCATGACTTCAGGACGGGTTGTGCGCTTAGCCACAGATTTGATTCGATCGACCAGTGCGTCGCCCGCTTCAATATCGACACCAGCGTCTTTGTAGCTTAAACCAGTGTTAGGGGTAGAAGTTGAGTTGCTCATAATGAAGTCTCCGCATTGGCGGGAGATTATAACCCGAATATACGAAACTCTTGTGCTATTTATGCGCTAAAATGCTATCTTTACTAAAATATTTTTTTCCTATAACGATTAGACTTACAAAAGGCGAGATTCTATGCTCGATCGTACCTTACGCCGTATTTTTATCTTGGCCGGGATCGCATTAGTTCTCTGGATTTTATATTTACTTAAACCGGTGGTATTACCTTTCGTTGGCGCCTTTTTAATTGCCTATTTGTTTAGTCCACTGGTCGATTATCTACATCGCTGGAAGCTGCCGCGCTGGCTGGCGATCAGCTTGGTGTTTATCGGCATTGGTATCTTGCTCACCTTGGCCATTTGGTATGTGGTTCCGCTGATCTGGAAACAATTGATGTATTCGCGGGACAGTATTCCCGCCGGTATTCACTGGATTAATGCCACATTACTGCCGTGGGTGTCACATACCTTTAATGTTGAAGAGATGAGAATCGACACGGAGCAAATGTCGACCATTATCATGGATTACGTTCAGACCAATTACAGTGCCGACAGTATTCAGGCCATGGTGTTAAAAGTCGCACAATCGGGACTGAATTTTATCCAGATTGGCGGCACGGTGGTACTAATCCCGATTATTGCGTTCTATTTCCTGCTGGATTGGGATCGTATGCTGGATTCTTTTCGCCGTCTGATCCCCCGTCCTTATGAGCAAAGTACGATGCTGATTGTGCAGGAATGCCATAGCGTACTGGGTGCTTTTGTCAAAGGGCAGTTCCTGGTGATGTTCTTACTTGGTGTGGTTTATGCTTCCGGCTTGCAGTTGATTGGACTGGAGGTTGGACTGATTATCGGCATGGTTGCAGGACTGGCCAGTATCATTCCTTATCTGGGATTTGCGGTCGGTATTGTCGCGGCGATTATTGCCACGTTATTCCAGTTTGGTATGGACTGGATGCAACTGATTCTGGTGGTTGTAGTGTTTATGATTGGTCAGGCGGTTGAAGGTTACATTTTACAGCCGTTCCTGCTGGGCGATAAAATTGGACTTTCACCGGTTGCCGTGGTCTTTGCAGTGTTGGCAGGTGCACAATTGGGCGGTTTTATTGGCATGCTGATCGCCTTGCCGGTTGCAGCGGTGATTGTGGTGCTGTTAAAGCATTTGCGTCAGACTTATGAACACAGTGCTTTTTATGGACCACCCAATCTGGTCAGTCAGGAAAGCGATAGTGCTACACTGTTTATCGCGTCTGAACATGCTGTACTAGATGCAACGATAAAAGATCAGCAAGATACTGAAAAATCGATTAAGATTGATCAAGATCAACCCTAAGGTTTATGGCAGATATGCGTCAATTGCAGTTGGATATTGAACCTCAACTGGATGCCCGAATCAGTGATTTTTCCGGGCCGGGCTGGGGGCCTGTGATTGATGCGGTACGTCAGCTGCATGCGGGCCTGATCCAGAGCTTTTATATCTATGGCGGGGCAGGAACAGGCAAAAGCCATTTACTTTCGGCGATTTGTGATTCTTATCTGGAAGTAGGTAAGAGTGCCATTCGTGTTTCCTTATTGGCCTTGCTGGACGCACCGATTGAAGCCATTACCTCATTGGAAAAATATGATCTGGTCGCGCTGGATGATATTGAAGCCATCAGTGGTGTACCACATTGGCAACGTGCCGTGTTTCATCTGATCAACTATCAGAATGCGGAAGGGGGGCAACTGGTCTTTTCCTCCCGTGTAGCGCCGATTGAACTGAAACTTGAGTTGCCGGATTTGCAGTCACGTTTGACCCAAGCAGTGAGTGTTAAAGTACCGAATGGTAGTTTGTATGCAGACCGGCAGGCTTTAGCGACCTCTGTACTGGCACGCCGTGGCGTGCACCTGGACCAGCAGATTATTGATTATTTATTACTGCATGGTCCACATCAGGCAGCCTTATTATTACAAACGCTAGAACAGCTAGAAAAACTGTTAAAAGGTGAAAAGACTAAATTGTCCAATGCAACTTTGCGCCAAATTTATGCCTTGATTGATGAATACCGCAATTAAAAATTGAAGCAATAAAAAGCCTCAAACTTGAGGCTTTTGTTTGTCTGAACAATTGCTCAGGTAAGTCATCAAGAGTCTGAAGGGGTTTTTATATATTTGTTGATATATTCTTGACGAATGGCATGACGTTGCTCCGGTCGGGCTTTTTGCATGTGCATGCGCAGATCATTTCGCTCTTGAGAACTCATTTGTTGCCAGGTTTCACGCATTTTCTGCTTTTCCTGTTCGGGCAATTGAGTAAACCAGTCCATACGTTGCTGCAAGGCGGCACTTTGCCCATCAGGCAGTTCTTTCAGGTTTTGATAACGTTTAATCAAGGCAAGTTGTTCTTGCTCGGATAATGCTTCCCAAGTGTCATTGACTTGGCTATTAGCATCTTTGGAAAAAATCCAGAAGCGTTCAATGCCGGCAAAACTGGTTTGCAGGAAGCCTAATGCACATAAGGCTAAGGCTACTTTTTTAGCTGCCATGGGGAACTCTATCCTCACCAAGCACCATTAACATTTCAAGATCCTCAACCATTTGTGGAGAAAGTTTAGGGCTGACGACGGCCTGATTTTGCGGTTTGTCCAGCATGTCGAGCGAGTTGGGCAACACGACAAAACCGGTAATCGCTGCGGCCAAGGCCAAGCCGCCCATTTTCCATAAATTATAATGTGAAGATGGTTTTTCCTGAATGTGTTCAAGGACATGATTCATCACGACGGCTTTATTTTTATGCTGTCGTGCGAGTCCATCCAGTTTGGAAGTCACTTGTTTTGTGAAATCATCATTTTTCATCGGATGACCCTCCCAGATATGGATTCAAATGTGCCAGTGCGGTGCGAAGCCCCTGAATGGCACGATGATAATGGGTTTTGACGCTACCTTCACTACAATTCATGATCTGTGCAGTGGTTTGGGTATCAAATCCTTCCCAGGCACGCAGCATGAAGGCTTGTTGCTGACGTACGGGTAGTTTGCCAATGGCTTGCTGAATTTCTTCTACAGTGACAGCCTGGGAGAGAAACTCGGACGGGTTGGGCGTGCTTTCATCGACTAGCTCAATCTCCTCTTCTTGGTCATCATCCAGATGGATTTTTTTGAAGAAAGAAAAAGGCTGGGCACGACGTGCTTCTTTGCGTCGCCAATCCTGCAATTTGTTGTTTAAAATCGTATAAAACAGCGGATACCATTCTTCGGTGTTTTTCTCGGCATAGGATTGATGCAGCGCGATAAAGGCTTCCTGTACCAGATCGGTGGCCACACCATGCTGTCCGTGGGTTGCACTTTCCATCATCACCAGTGCACGTCCAGTCACGTCCTGCATAAAATTCTTCAGGCGTTGTTCAGCGGTACTCGCTTGAGCACTTAATTGTTCTGATTGGGACTGTTTGGGTGCTAAATCCATAGAGATGGAAAATCCTGTCATGGAATACCCACCATTGTTTTCAAACTCATTATTTATATAACGCTGAAAACAATGGGAAGGTTGACAACTCAGGCTATTATTTTTAGTAGTGTAGTCGATTTTATAAAAGAAGAGAGGCGAAATAAAATAACGTCACAATTTGCTAAATTTACAGACGCTGGCGAACCATTTCAAAGAAACAGATTGAACCGGCAACGGCTACATTTAACGATTCCTGTCCGCCTGGTTGCGGAATGGTGACTGCTTGAGCATGGGCTAGCGCATAATCACTGACTCCTTGACCTTCATTGCCCAGAATCCAGACACATGCCGAACGTAAATCCTGTGCATATAGACTGCGTGATTGGTGCGAGCTGGTCACATAGACCGGAATCTTGAATTTTTCCAGAATGTCCTGCAAGGGTACATTTTCAAAGGTTTTCAGGGAAAAATGTGCCCCCATACCTGCGCGTAACACACGGGGTGCCCACAAAGAAGCTGAACCGGATGTACAAATAACCTGTTTGATATTCGCAGCGGCTGCCGAACGCAACAAGGTGCCGACATTGCCGGGATCCTGGACATTTTCCAGAATTAGGGTGTCGACATCATACTGAATGCTGTCATTGTGCTTGGGTAAATCAATCACCGCGAGGCAAGCCAGCGTGGTGCCCAAGGTACTTAAATCTTTATACAGCGATTCACTGATCACAAAAACATGACCGTGATAATGAGCGTTAATTTCATCCCAATCAGGATGTTTTAAGGCATTTTCAGTGGTAAAAATGGCATTGATTTTTTTGCTTTCTTGTAACCAGGCTAGGCATAGATGCGTACCTTCTAGCACCGTTTGTTGTTGTTTTTTACGGTATGTATTTTGTTCAATTAAACCACGCAGGTGTTTGATTTTAGGATTGTCTTTGGATTCAAGAAAAATAATCGACATAAGGGCTCAAGTCCACTGCTGGTGCAGTAGCGAACTGCACCAGAAGTTTAAAAATTATTGATGGTAGCTGGTCACAAGATCAACTTCATTTTTTGAACCGATGATGACCGGAACACGTTGATGCAGTTCAGTTGGCTGAATGTCCATAATGCGCACACGGCCTGTAGTAGAGGCTCCACCCGCCTGTTCCATCAACATACTCATTGGATTGGCTTCATACATCAGGCGTAAACGGCCGGCTTTTTTCGGGTCTTTTAAATCGTAAGGATATAAGAAAATACCGCTACGGCACAGGATCCGGTGAATATCACCCACCATGCAGGCAACCCAGCGCATATTGAAGTCTTTTTCACGTACCGAGGTTTTACCGGCAAGCAGCTCATCAATATAACGTTTTACTGGCGCTTCCCAATGACGTTGGTTAGAGGCATTGATGGCAAATTCTTTGGTATCGACTGCAACCTGAATGTTTTCACTGGTGACCAGGAATTCTTGTGTTTCAGGATCCAGTGTCAGGAAGATCACACCAGCACCGACTGTCAGCGCCATCATGGTCGATGGACCATATAACACATAACCGGCAGCAACTTGCTCTGTACCGGCTTGCATAAAGTCTTCAGCTTGAGTCACCGCATTTTTAGCTGGAAGAATGGAGAAAATGGTGCCCACACACATATTGATGTCGATATTGCTTGAACCATCGAGTGGATCGAACAGCACCAGATATTGACCATTTTCTTGTGCAGGGGTGAAGTCATCGAGTTCTTCTGAAGCCAAACCGCCGACATGCGGATGCACACGCAAGGCATCGATTAAATAGTCATTGGAAATGACATCCAGTTTCTTTTGGGTTTCACCTTGTACGTTTTCATGTTCCGCACTGCCCAAAATGCCGGCAAGCGCACCTTTTTGTAAAGCCTGATCAATGGTTTTGCAAGTGTTGGCAATCGTTGCGATTACTTGGGCTAGTTCAGGCGTTAAATTTCCGCTTTGTTGTTGTAAAAATTGCGATAGCGTGCGATAGGACATACGGGATAGCTCCGATAAGCTGGAAAATGAGGATCAATTAGCCAATCGGCGTATTTTAGATGAGATCGCGCTAAAATAAAAATCAAACCATGTTATTTGCCGTGATTTTACCCTTGCAAGTCCTGTATAACATGCTATGTTGATGTTTAAAGGATGAAATGACACAGGAGCTCAGAAATGACGATGAAGAAGTTCGATGCGACTCCAACGCCTAGCGAAGCAATCAATCTAGATACCATTTCTGCAGAAAGTATCAAGGATGCATGGAAGGGCTATGAGGCCAAACCGGAATATAAAGAAATCAATAAACATGATTTGATCGAATCGATGCAATCTGAAAGCACTGCCAAGCCAGAAGCTTAAAGCAGCAGTTAAAAAAAGCCCGGATCGGATCCGGGCTTTTTTGTGCCTGCTGGATTATTTCAATAAAGGCGGAACGGCTTCATAGTTGAGTTCGACGCGGCGGTTTTCTTTCCATGCCGCTTCATCATGACCAGGATTAACTGGCATTTCTTTACCATAACTTACAGCTTCCAATTGTTGCGCTTGTACGCCATTGGTCAGAAGGAAGCTTTGTACTGCTTTGGCACGACGTTCGCCCAGTGCCATGTTGTATTCACGGGTACCGCGCTCATCGGTATGACCCGTCAATGCAACACGTGAGTTGGCATTTGCCACCAGGAATTGTGCATGGCCTTGTAGGGTTTGATAGTCTTCAGCTGAGAGTTCACTGCTGTCATAATCAAAGTGCACCACACGTTTGGCTAAAAATGCTTTATTGGCTTCAGTGACCCCTTTTGCAGAAGCACCGGCCATGTTTTGTGCATTGAGCGCTGCATCTTCATTCAAGCCCGTCGTATTGACAGTCGTTGCTGTTGTGCTGCCTGCACCTAGGTTATTGCCTGTGGTGATTTCAGTGGCAGGTTTTCGACTGGCACAACCGGTCATGACCAAGGCAGTGGCCAGAAGTGGTAGCGTGCAAAGTTTGATTAAGTTCATTTTGGCTCTCCATGAATTATTTTAGATCGGGTAAATAGCAGGTTATTTCGGTGCCCAAGCCGGCTCACGCACTTCACCTTGTTCACTTGGCAGGTTCATGCGGAAACGGCCATCGGTTGACATGATTGACAGTAAGCCACGATTGCCTTCACGGGTGGCATACACCACCATTTGGCCATTCGGTGAAAAACTTGGCGATTCATCCAGACTGGTCGGGGTGAGAATCTGGGTAATGCCGGTATTGATGTCTTGCAGTGCCACTTTATAGTTGCTGTCACTTGGACGATGTACCAACGCAATTTTTTTGCCATCTGCACTCAAGCTACCCCGGGCATTAAAGGCACCCCTGAAGGTTAGGCGTTTAACCGAAGCATCGGCAAAGCTGTAACGATAGATTTGTGCAGAACCGCCACGGTCCGAGGTAAAGATAAAAGATTTACCATCCGGTGCATAACGTGCTTCGGTATCGATAGCATTATCATTGGTCATGCGTTTCAACTGACGGGTATTCAAATCCATTTGGTAAATTTCAGGATTACCATGCATGGAGGCCGTAAACAGCATAGATTGACCATCGGGTGAGAAGCTAGGTGCGCCATTCAAACCTTTAAAACGGGCCAGAACTTCACGTTGACCACTGCCCAAATCCTGTAAATAAATGCCTGGACGTTTGGTTTCAAAAGAAACGTAGGCCAGCTTTTTGCCATCCGGGGTCCAGGTCGGTGACAGAATCGGGTCACGAGAAGATAAGACAGTGCGTGGCTGTTCACCATCGGTATCGGCAATTTGCAGGGTATAACGCTGATCTGGTGTAGCCGGATTGCGCAGTACATAGGCAATTCGGCCACTGAAATCCCCTGGAATACCGGTCAGTGCCTGATAGATGGCATCACTGATCATGTGTCCGGCCTGACGGATCCGCGAACTTGGTACAGTCAATAACTCGTTGAGTAGATATTGTTGTTTTTCAACATCAAATAACTGGTAATGCACTTGGTAATTGCCATTGGCATCTGCTTTGACATTTCCAATCACCACATAGGGGATACCCGCATTTTTCCAGTCTGCTGCCTGTAAGTGGTTGATGGATGCAGAGCTTGACGGTAAATTTTTTGAAGAACTGCTGAAGCGTCCAGAACGGTTGAGATCATTTTCGACAATCGGATAAATCGACTGGTCATTGCTGAACGGAACAATAGCAATTTTCGGTGCTTGTTCCGGTGCCTTGGCAATTTCAAGATGGAGTTGTGCCATGGCAGTGGTGGGTAATGTCGGGCTTAAGGTTGCAATGAGGGCTAAAGCGAGTAGCGGTTTACGCGTCATTTCCATAATTGTCATGCACTCAAATTCGTGATTTTTTCTTCGTGTTTCTGTTTAGCATAATCACAGGATTTAAATCTATTTAAACCCTGTAATTTTGCACAAATTCTTTATCGAGCTGTAAAGGTAGAGCTAAAACTGCGTGCTTCACGTCGTGCATCCGGATCAGAAGGCATCGGGTAGGGTGCTGCAGCACGGACAGCCGCTTCTACGCTGGCTTTCATATCTGGGTCACTGGCATTGACCACGACCGACAGCACGGCACCGCTGTCACTTAAGGTGACACGCGCCGTGGCCTGTTTACCGATTGAACCTGCAGGTACATCCCAGGCACGCTGAATCTTGTTGGTAAAGTCGCGTTTGGCTGTGGAAGCAATTCTCTTAGCATCTGCTTTCTTCTGCGCAGCTTCTTCACTGGCTTTTTTCGCTGCAGAGGCTTTGGCTTCTTGTTCAGCTTGCTCACGTGCTTCAGCAGCGGCTTTGGCTCTTGCATCAGCCTCAGCTTTGGCTTTTGCGTCTGCAGCAGCTTTGGCTTTTGCATCTGCAGCGGCTTTGACTTTTGCGTCTGCGACAGCTTTGGCTTTTGCGTCTGCGACAGCTTTGGCTTTTGCGTCTGCGACAGCTTTGGCTTTTGCGTCTGCGGCAGCTTTGGCTCTTGCATCAGCCTCAGCTTTGGCTTTTGCGTCTGCAGTAGCTTTGGCTTTTGCATCTGCGGCAGCTTGCTGTTTTGCTGCCAATTCAGCTTTCAATTTCGCTTCGGTTTCAGCACGTTGCTGTGCTTCTGCTCGCCGTGCAGCATTTTCTGCATTTTGTTTGGCAAGTGCAGTCTCTACTGGCGAAGGGGGTACTTCTGCTTTGACAGGTACTGCTTCCGTTTTGACAGGTGCTGCAGTAACTGGAATCACAGGCGCTGCTTCAACCGGATCAGCTGTCTGTTGAATTTCCTGTGCAATATTTTGATGAACAGTTTCATTTTCTTCCGTCTGTTCGGGTGGTTCTGGCGGTGGTAACTCTTCCGGTTTGACCAGAACGGTTTTCAGCTGTTTGGGTGGGGCTGGCGGTTCACTTAAACCCAAGTACAATAAAGCCAGCACGGCAACTGTATGTACCGCGACAGTAAAACCAATCGCGATGGTTTTTTGCTGAGCTGGCGGCTGAGAAATCTGTTTCATATTTTATTTTAAGGGTTCAGTGAGGAGCCCAACTTGGGTTAAACCTGCATCTTGTAAGCTGGCCATCAGTGCGACAACATCTCCATAAGGGCGGCTTTTATCGCCATTCACCAAGACACTGAGCTGTTGCTGGTTGGCTTCAGCTTCACTTTGGGCAGTGCTTAAAATCTCTTGTAGTTCGGTCAAGCTCATGGCCTGATCATCTTTATAGGTTTTATAGTTCAGGTAATACAAGCCATCTTTGTTTAAGGAAACAATCGCCGGTGCTTCTTTCGAGGCAAATGACGTGCTGTTGGCCTGAGGCAAATCAACATCGATACCGCTGCTAATCATCGGGGCAGTGACCATAAAAATCACCAGCAGTACCAGCATGACATCAATATAAGGAACAACGTTCATGTCACTTTTTAATGGTTTCTTGATACGCTCGAAACGGCCAGATCGTTGAATCGCCATTTATGCCTCTTCCTGCACAGAACCGACCGATTGACGTTGTAACAGGGCGATCATTTCTTCTGAAAATAGTGCACGGTCAGAATAAATCGCTTCACCTTTAGCGGTGTAATGGTTAAACGCCAAGACTGCAGGAATCGCAGCAAACAGGCCAATTGCGGTAGCAATCAAGGCTTCGGCAATGCCGGGAGCGACAGTTGCCAGCGTGACCTGTTCAATAGCAGCAAGGCCAATAAAGGCATTCATGATGCCCCAGACCGTTCCAAACAGACCGATATACGGTGCAACAGAACCAATACTGGCCAAAGCACCTAAACCTTGCTCCAGCGTACTTTGATCACGGCTCAATCCCACGCGCAGAATACGCTCGGTACCTTCAATGGTTTGCGGCAGGGCAACCTGGCGTTTTTTGAGTTTCAGGAATTCACCAAGGCCAAGATAGAAAATATCTTCCAGGCCGGTACGCTTGGAATTGAGCTGGGCATTATTGTAGAGGGTATTCAGTTCGGCCCCAGACCAGAACATTTTTTGAAAATGCTGGTCTTCTTGCTGGGCCTTTTTATAGCTCATATGTAACTTTGCAATCAGATACCAACTATACAGAGATGCCAAGAGGAGGATCAACATCACCAGTTGTACGACTGGACTTGCCTGTAGAATTAAATCGGAGATGTGTAGTGTGGATTCTAGTTGTGTTGCCATAGGTTACATGTGCCAAATCTTTTTTAATCTTGTGCCAGTTCTTTACGAATCAGGTCACGTATTTCATCCGGTAAGCGGGTTGGCATCATATTTGCGTTTAAACATGCCAATTCGACCTCACCAGAAGCCAGTAAGATTTCACCACGATAAATATGTTGTTGCAAGGTAAATGATGCCGTTTTACATGAAATTACACTGGCAGTCACAGTGATCAAATCATCCATTAAAATCGGACGCATGTATTTCACGGCAATCTTGTGAACCACGAAATTATAGTCTTTTTGATGCCAATAATGATCAATGCCAGAGGCACGCAGCCATTCGGTACGGCAGCGCTCCATAAAACGGATGTGGTTGGCATGATAAACAATGCCGCCTGCATCCGTATCTTCCATATAAATACGAATTTTGAATTCAAAAAGATTAGCCATAAGAATGAAGTTCCATTTTTAGATGAAAGACCAGCAAAATACGGGGTGTGGCTGGGGTGGAAAGTCGTCCATTGAACCTTGAAAATCAGAAATAAAAGACAGGACACGGGACGGCCACAAGATGGCGTAGATTCTAGCAATATGGGTTTTAAGCTCAAATGGCACAAGCTATCATTCCGCGTGAATTACGCTGTGATTGCGTAAACATAGAAACGTTGAATATTTATACATCTGCTTTAGGAAAAGTCGGTCTTCACCGTGATGATCTGGAATCCACCCATTCAATATAAAGCTGTCACTCCGACAGCTTTAAGCTGAAAAATAATGATTCGTTTAAACCACATCATGCTTGTGTTGGGCTTTCAGTTCGGCAATTGCTTCAATCCGGCGTTGGATCAGCATTTCACCAATATCGGGCCCTTGAATTTCCGGCGGTAAATCCTGCGCCTTAATGTTGCGTACCATCTGCATGGCTTCCAGCATATAAGCAGCTTGCGGATAAGAACGGTCTTCCAGACCAAGGCGACCTCGAGAATCACATTCACACGCCTGAATAAAAGCTTCCACGCGTTCCGGACGACGTAGCACATCCAAACGTTGTAACAGGCGCCATAAGGTACCTGGTTTTAAGGTGAGCGCTTGATGGGCTTTTAAATGTTCTTTACAAACCGCAATGGCCAGCTGTTTGGTTTGTGTCGGGACTTTCAGTCGTTCACAGACATCTGTGACAGGAGCAACACCACGCTCTTCATGCATGATATGACGTGGTAATTCATCATTTGGGGTTAGGGCCTTGCCCAGATCATGCACCAAAACTGCAAAGCGAACATCCAGTGAGTAATTGGCTTTACAGGCCTGTTGTAATGACATGAGCGTATGCACGCCACTGTCAATTTCTGGATGATATTCAGGGCGTTGTGGAATGCCAAACAGCGCTTCAATTTCTGGAAATAGCACTTTTAGGGCACCGCAGCGGCGCAGCACATCAAAATACACATCGGCATCACGTTCCATCAGCGCACGTGAGGTTTCTTTCCAGACCCGTTCCGGTGTCAATGCCTGTAGTTCGCCAGAATTGGCTAGTTCTTGCATCAATTGCAGGGTTTCATCGGCAATAGCGAAACCATACTGATGATAACGTGCAGCAAAACGTGCGACACGGAGTACCCGTAATGGATCTTCAACAAAGGCATCCGAAACATGACGCAGTAATTTTGCTTGTAAATCCTGCTGGCCACCATAAGGGTCATACAGCTGTCCCTGATCGTCCATCGCCATCGCATTGATGGTCAGGTCACGCCGGATCAGGTCTTGTTCCAGGGTCACATTTGGATCGGTATAAAATTCAAAACCATGATAACCATGTCCTGCCTTGCGTTCGGTACGCGCCAAAGCATATTCATCTTTGGTTTCAGGATGTAGGAAAACAGGGAAATCCTTGCCCACTGGCTGATAGCCTTGGGCGAGAAGTTGTTCAGGTTTTGCACCTACGACAACATAATCTTTTTCTTGATAGGGATGACCGAGCAACTGATCTCGGACCGCACCACCTACTAAATACACTTGCATGAAAAAACCTCTATTCTTGAGGCAATCATGCAACAGAATAGAGGTTTTCTCAAGTCAGGAAGTTGAGCTTTTCACTCAACTTTCCAGGATTAGGCTTGTTCTTGCTGGATTTCAGCTACAGTTAATGCAGTCATGTTGACCAAACGGCGTGTTGTTGCCGTTGGGGTCAAGATATGCACCGGTTTTGCTGCGCCAAGCAAGATCGGACCAATGGTCACGTTGTTGCCTGAAGTCGATTTCAACAAGTTGAACGAGATATTGGCTGCATCAAGGTTTGGCATGATCAACAGGTTGGCAGAACCTTTGAAACGCGAGTTCGGGAAAGCAAAGTGACGAATGTTTTCGTCTAGTGCCGCATCTCCGTGCATTTCACCTTCCACTTCAAGCTCTGGCGCAATATTGGACAAGATGCGATACACTTCACGCATTTTTTGCGCGCTTGGATCGCTCTCGTCGCTGCCGAAGCTCGAGTGAGAAAGCAGGGCAACACGTGGTGTCATCCCGAAACGGCGTACTTCTTCTGCTGCCAGAATGGTCATTTCTGCCAATTGCTGTGCAGTCGGGTTGGTGTTGACATAAGTATCGGCAATGAACAGGTTGCGGTCTTCAAGCATCAAGGCATTCAGCGTGAAGAAGGTGTTATGACCTTCTTTCAAGCCGATGATGTTGCTGACGAAATCCAAGTGGATGTCGTAGCTTGAATAAGTACCGCACAGCATGCCATCTGCAAGGCCATGACGAACCAACATCGCTGCGATTAAGGTTGAACGACGGCGTGCTTCACGTTGTGCGTATTCAACCGTCACGCCTTTACGTTGCATGATTTGGTAATAATCGTCAGCAAATGCTTGATAATGCGGATTCTTCTCTTGATCCACAATCTCGATGTTGACACCGTGCTGTAAGCGCAAGCCAAGTTTTTTGATGTTGGCTTCGATCACTGCAGGGCGGCCCACCAAGATTGGTTTTGCCAAACCTTCATCCACTGCAATTTGTACTGCACGCAATACGCGTAGGTCTTCACCTTCGGCGTAGGCAATACGCTTAGGATCAGATTTTGCTTGGGCGAAGATCGGTTTCATCATCAAGGCTGAGTTATAAACAAACTCAGACAGACGTTGACGATAAGAATCGAAATCTTCGATTGGACGAGTCGCAACACCAGAATCCATTGCTGCTTTGGCAACTGCTGGCGCGATCTCAAGAATTAGACGTTGATCAAGCGGACGCGGAATCAGGTAATCACGACCGAATGCTGCTGATTTTTCACCATAGGTCGAAGCATCTGCTTCTACGTGTGCCATACGTGCAATGGCATGTACGCAAGCAATCTTCATTTCTTCGTTGATGGTGGTTGCACCAACATCAAGCGCACCACGGAAGATGTAAGGGAAGCACAGTGCGTTGTTGACCTGGTTTGGATAATCCGAACGACCGGTCGCCATGATGGCATCTGGACGAACTGCATGGGCATCTTCAGGTAGAATTTCTGGGTCTGGGTTCGCTAATGCAAAGATAATTGGGTTTGGTGCCATTTCCTTCACCATTTCTTTGGTAAGGATGCCTGCAGCCGAAAGACCCAGGAACATGTCTGCACCGGCAATGACTTCATGCAATTGAGTGGCAGGGATGTCCTGCATATAGCGTTTTTTCGAATCATCCAGGCCGTCACGCGAAGTGGTGATCAAACCACGTGAGTCCGCAACGATGATATTTTCTTTCTTGGCACCCAAAGCACAAAGCAAGTCTAGGCAAGACAATGCAGCAGCACCGGCACCTGAAGCGACAATTTTGATTTCGTCAATTTTCTTGTCGATGAGTTGTAATGCATTGAGCAATGCTGAACCCACGATGATTGATGTACCGTGCTGGTCATCATGGAACACAGGAATGTTCATGCGTTCACGTAACTTACGCTCAATGTAGAAACATTCTGGTGCTTTGATATCTTCTAAGTTAATTCCGCCAAAGGTGGGTTCTAAAGCAGCTACGATATCGACGATCTTGTCTGGATCATTTTCTGCAATTTCGATATCGAATACATCGACACCCGCAAACTTCTTGAACAGAACACCTTTACCTTCCATCACTGGCTTAGATGCCAATGGACCGATATTACCTAAACCTAATACGGCAGTACCGTTACTGATCACGGCAACCAGGTTACCACGTGCAGTATATTTTGCGGCCAGTGAAGGGTCTCGTTCAATCTCTAGGCAAGGTGCTGCAACACCTGGAGAATATGCAAGCGCTAAATCATGTTGGTTGACCAGCTGCTTGCTTGGTGTCACGCTGATTTTCCCCGGATTTGGGAATTCGTGGTAGTACAAAGCTTGCTGTTTTAATGATTGATCGTCCATCTGAGTCTCGATTGTTTCAATAGTTATTCCAGCGTCGCTGGTGGGGGTTTTTGCTAAATTCTCTCGAATATACCACTAGTTGAGCACTTCGCACAGTCGACTATGCTGCTTTTTCGAACAAACTTAGAGCTCAAGTTTATGATGTAATACTCAATAGATATAAGTTTATGCACTTGGGGGTATAGCTGTACAATTATGCGCCTAACAGTTCGCTTGATAGCTTACTTTGGTCAATGTGATATTTGAGTGAAGATGCAATAAGATCAGGAGATAATGAATAAAACGTGCAAAAACTACCGTAAAATATATCAGTCTGATTGAAATTTTTCTTCTGAAAATTAAAGTTCAATAGGACTTAAGCAAAATGGTGATTCAGAATAGACAATGCGACGACCGGTGCGGTTTCTGTGCGCAATACGCGTTCACCGATACACCAATTTTGGAAATTTGCTGCGTTGGCCTGGATAATTTCCGCTTCACTGAGGCCACCTTCCGGACCAATTAACAGCGCCAGTTCTGGCTGTGCCTCTACCAGTACATTAACCTGATCTTTGTTGGGCGCGAGGACCAGACGGGTTTGTGGCAGATCTGAGCTCAACCATTCAGTCAAAGACAAGGGGGGGAGAATGGCCGGCACACGATTCATGCCGCACTGTTCACAAGCAGCAATTGCAACACCTTGCCAATGCTCCAGTTTCTTCTGGTCACGATCGTATTTGAGGCGTATTTCACAGCGTTCAGAGGTCAAGAGCTGGATTTGATCCACGCCAAGTTCAGTAGCTTTTTGGATCGCATAATCCATACGGTCGCCTTTACTCATCACTTGGCCAAGCACTGCTTTAAAAGCCGGAGTACGATCGCCTGGACTAAAATGCGTGACCTGCACAGAAGCTGTCTTTTTCGACACCTCGGTTAAGGTCACTTCATATTCACCACCTTTGCCATTAAACAGGGTGGCTTGATCACCCACCTGAGCACGTAGCACTCGAACCCAATGGTGAAACACTGTTTCAGAAAGCGGTAGCGTTTCATCTACAGTCAAATCAGCATCAATATAAAAACGGGTCATGGCTACGTGTCTCGGGCTACGTGTCTTTGGGGAGGGTTTAGTTCAGGCCAAGGTCCAGAACCAGTTGGCGGGTTGGTTCGGTCTGGTTCATGGAATAGAAGTGCAGGGTTGGAGCCCCGCCAGCAATCAGGCGTTCACACAGTTTTACTACGACTTCGTGACCAAAAGCTTTGATGGCTTCAACATCATCACCATACGCGGCCAATTGCTTGCGAATCCAGCGTGGAATCTCGGCACCCGTACCATCCGCAAAACGGATCAGGTTGCTGGCATTGGTGATTGGCATAATGCCTGGAGCAACCGGAATATCGATCCCTGCTTTCTGGATACGATCCATAAAGTAGAAATAGGCATCCGGATTAAAGAAAAACTGGGTAATCGCCGCATTGGCACCGGCATTCACTTTTTCTACAAAACGCTGGATGTCGACATCAAAGTTTTCTGCCTGCGGATGCATTTCCGGATAGGCTGCGACTTCAATATGGAAGTAATCGCCCGAATGTTCACGGATAAAACGCACCAGGTCTTGTGCATAAGGTAGTTCACCGAGACCCACCTGACCTGAAGGTAAATCACCACGTAATGCCACAATACGATTGATGCCTTTGGATTGGTATAAATCCAGCAGCTCAGCAATCCGGGCTTTATCGTCCCCAATACAGGATAGGTGAGGAGCCACTGGCGTGCCTTTACCATTGAATGCATCAATGGCAGCAAGTGTGCGTTCGCGGGTAGAACCGCCAGCGCCATAGGTCACCGAGAAAAATTCTGGATTTAGTTGCTGTAATTCTTGATGAACCACCAGCAGTTTTTCTGCACCGGCATCAGTTTTTGGTGGAAAAAATTCAAAAGAAATCGGAACACGTTTGCTCATTTCAAATCCTTTTTTTGATGTACAAATATTGGCCCAGTAAAAAGGGCAGTCTGCATATGCAACTGCCCTTGTGTTACTTAGTATTTGTACGCATCTGATTTGAATGGGCCTTCAACTGCTACACCGAGGTAGTCAGCCTGTTCTTGAGTCAATTGTGTCAATACGCCACCGAAACCGGCAACCATAGCAGCTGCCACTTCTTCATCTAGTTTCTTCGGTAATACTTCAACGCGAATCGCAGCTTGTTTTTGCTCTGCTGGAAGGTCAGCAAATTTTTCAGCAAACAGGTGCATTTGCGCAAGCACTTGGTTGGCAAAAGAACCGTCCATAATGCGTGATGGGTGGCCAGTTGCATTACCTAGGTTCACCAAACGACCTTCAGAAAGCAGAATCAGGTAGTCATTTTCGTTTTCAGAGCGGTATACCTGATGGACTTGTGGCTTCACTTCAACCCACTTGTAACCACGAAGGTAAGCTGTATCTATTTCTGTATCGAAGTGACCAATGTTACACACCACCGCACCTGCTTTTAATGTATCCAGCATTGCTGAGTCACACACGTGGTAGTTACCCGTCGTGGTTACAATTAGATCCGTATTTTGCAGAAGCTCAAGATTGATGTCTTCTTTTTTACCGGTTGGCACGCCATTTTTGTATGGAGAAACCACTTCGTAACCGTCCATGCAAGCTTGCATTGCACAGATCGGGTCAATTTCAGTTACGCGTACAATCATGCCTTCTTGGCGTAAAGATTGTGCAGAACCTTTACCCACGTCACCATAACCAATTACCAACGCGCGACGGCCAGACAGTAGCATGTCGGTACCGCGTTTGATCGCATCGTTTAGCGAGTGACGGCAACCGTATTTGTTGTCGTTTTTAGATTTGGTCACAGAGTCGTTGACGTTGATCGCAGGTACTTTCAAAGAACCGTCTTTGCACATTTCAATCAGACGAGCGACACCTGTGGTGGTTTCTTCGGTAATACCGTGAATACGTTCAAGCATTTCAGGATATTTTTCATGAACAAGAGCAGTCAAGTCACCACCATCGTCCAGAATCATGTTGGCATCCCAAGGTTTACCATTCATATTGATTTGCTGTTCCAAGCACCATACATATTCTTCTTCAGTTTCGCCTTTCCAGGCAAACACCGGTACACCGCTTGCAGCAATCGCTGCTGCAGCGTGGTCTTGTGTCGAGAAAATATTGCATGACGTCCAGCGTACTTCCGCACCCAACTCAACCAGTGTTTCAATCAACACTGCTGTTTGAATGGTCATGTGGATACAGCCGAGGATTTTAGCACCAGCAAGTGGTTTTGCAGCCGCATAGCGACGACGCAAGCCCATCAAGGCAGGCATTTCGGCTTCGGCAAGTTTGATTTCTTTACGGCCGTAATCAGCAAGGGCAATATCGGCAACTTTATAATCTGTAAATGAAGCATTCACCGCGTTCATCAGGATCTCCTAGAAATAACATGTTGATCGTTGAGTTCGCGGATGCCGTTGTTGGTTGAGTCGAATTTTCAACCGATCGTCGAGCCTGGCGAATTTGGGGAGTTATTCCCAAACTGTTGCAGCATCCCTCGACTAGGGCGTTATTGTACTTGGAAATCAATGGAGTTCCAATTGTAATTTGCACATTATGAAACCGCATAATTTTGCAAGAGATCAGAGCGTAAAACGCCTTGTTTTATTCTTTCCAGCCAGATCTGAAGTCTGAGGCTTATCAAAAATAGAGCCGATCTAATGGTTAAGTTGAGGGAGTGTGTAGGGAACATGAAATATTTAGCGCGTAAAATTTATGAGTGCATACCATCCTTCCTGATTTCGTAGTCAAGATGGATTTAATTCCATTAGAGATACTTCATTTTGAGCGTGATCAAACTGAAAAGACTTTTTCTGTGAGTGGTTTTTGAATAAGCAATAAGCAGTTTTTATGACCTGGGCTTCGTTGAGGATTCCTAGGTGCTTGCACAGCATTCGTCATTTAGCATCCCATCAATTTATAATTGCTGAACAGAGATGAATAGCGATGGCGGATGTGACTGATGCGGCGGATCATTTCGGGAAATCATGAGCTTTATGCACGAATTTCAGTACTAAAAATGATCGGGCAAAGGGTGGTATTTTTTTTTGAAATGTTGGTATCACAAGATTTGTTATTGACTGAAATGTCTTGAGAGCCGATACTTTCGAGGTTTTATTTAAGCAAATCAGTTCGTAGAGCTGGGCCAAAAGTCTGGTTCGCCAAAACTCAATTTAACACAAGGGGCTACACATATGGCTGGTGGAAAGTCAAATATCATTTACACACTGACTGATGAGGCGCCATTGTTGGCGACTTATTCGCTACTGCCGATTATTGAAACCTTTACTAAGCCAGCCGGCATCAAGATCACCAAAAGTGATATCTCTGTAGCCGCACGTGTGCTCGCAGAATTCTCTGATTATCTGACAGATGAGCAGAAGGTTACTGACAATCTTGCAGAGCTGGGCCGTCTTACACAGGACCCGGACACGAATATCATCAAGCTCCCTAACATCAGTGCGTCTGTTGGCCAGTTGATGGCCTGCATCAAAGAATTGCAATCAAAGGGTTATGCGCTTCCTGACTATCCGGAAAACCCAACGACTGAAGAAGAAAATGCAATTAAAGCCCGTTACGGCAAGTGCCTCGGATCAGCTGTAAACCCGGTATTGCGTGAAGGTAACTCTGACCGTCGTGCGCCTGCCGCAGTGAAGAACTATGCTAAAAAACACCCGCATTCGATGAGCGAGTGGAAACAGTGGTCACAAACTCATGTTTCGCACATGGAACATGGTGACTTCTATCACGGTGAAAAGTCGATGACGCTTGACCGTGCGCGTAATGTAAAAATGGAACTGATCACCAACAGTGGTAAGACCATCGTTCTTAAGCCAAAAGTTGCGCTACAGGACGGTGAAATCATCGATTCCATGTTTATGAGCAAAGCAGCGCTCTGTGAATTCTACGAAAAAGAACTCGAAGATTGCCGTGAAGCAGGCATTTTGTTCTCATTACACGTAAAAGCGACCATGATGAAGGTTTCACACCCAATCGTGTTTGGTCACTGCGTGAAAATCTACTACAAAGAAGCATTCGAGAAGCACGGCAAACTGTTTGACGAGCTAGGCATTAACGTCAATAACGGTATGGCGACGCTATACGAAAAGATCGAAACTCTGCCAGAATCGCAACGTGATGAAATCATCCGCGACTTGCATGCGTGTCAAGAACACCGTCCTGCGTTGGCGATGGTGGATTCAGCGAAAGGCATCACCAACTTCCACTCACCGAATGACATCATTGTCGATGCGTCTATGCCTGCGATGATCCGTAGCGGCGGTAAGATGTGGGGTGCTGACGGCAAGCAGTACGACTGTAAAGCTGTGATGCCAGAATCAACGTTTGCTCGTATTTACCAGGAAATGATCAATTTCTGTAAGTGGAACGGTAACTTCGATCCGAAAACGATGGGTACTGTTCCTAATGTTGGTTTGATGGCGCAAAAAGCTGAAGAATACGGTTCGCACGACAAAACTTTCGAAATTCCTGAAGCGGGTGTTGCCAACATCACTGATCTTGACACTGGTGAAGTGTTAATGTCACAAAATGTTGAAGAAGGCGACATCTGGCGTATGTGCCAGGTGAAAGATGCACCGATCCGTGACTGGGTGAAGCTTGCGGTGACCCGCGCGCGCAACTCAGGCATGCCGGCAGTATTCTGGCTTGACCCGTACCGTCCACATGAAAACGAATTGATCAAGAAAGTGCAAACTTATCTGAAAGATCACGACACGAACGGTCTTGAGATTCTCATCATGTCGCAAGTGCGTGCAATGCGTTATACACTTGAGCGCGTGGCACGTGGTCTTGATACCATTTCAGTAACAGGTAACATCCTGCGTGACTACCTGACTGACTTGTTCCCGATTATGGAGTTGGGTACTTCAGCGAAAATGTTGTCAATCGTTCCGTTAATGGCAGGCGGTGGCATGTACGAAACAGGTGCAGGTGGTTCAGCCCCGAAACACGTACAACAGCTGGTAGAAGAAAACCACTTGCGTTGGGATTCACTCGGTGAGTTCTTGGCGCTTGCAGTTTCTCTCGAAGAGCTTGGTATTAAAGAAGATAATGCTCGCGCTAAATTGCTTGCGAAGACATTAGACCAAGCAACGGGTAAATTGCTCGACAACGACAAATCACCATCACGTCGTACCGGTGAGCTTGACAACCGTGGCAGCCACTTCTATTTGGCGAAGTATTGGGCTGAAGAGCTTGCTGCGCAGGACGAAGATGCTGAGCTGAAAGCGAAGTTTGCTCCGCTTGCTCAAGCCTTGGCTGAAAACGAAGAGAAGATCGTGGCTGAACTTGCTCAAGTACAAGGCCAACCGGCTGATATCGGTGGCTACTATGCGGTTGATACAGCTAAAGTAAATGCGGTTATGCGTCCAAGTGCAACGTTTAATGCAGCACTTGCTTCTGTTGCAGTGTAAGACTTCATCGGCTAAAACAGTCGGTTAAATAAAAAGCCGGTGCATCTGCACCGGCTTTTTCGTTTGAAGTAGTAGAGTACCGATTTTTTCTCTCTTGATAAGAGAATCTAAAATACTTTTTGCATCATCAAATTCAACTAAATTAAGGACTTATCATTCCGATGATGTGATGAAAGTGCTCAAGGGAGCCAGTAGAAATGCGAAAATCTTTTCAGATGACTGATTACGGATGATCAGGAACAGTACTTCAAATAGTTTTAGCCTCACAAAAAACTGTATTTTAAATAAATTCAATCTCTGCGCTGTTTTGTTTATGATTCGCTTAATCAAATCTTGGGATGAAGCCGAATGGCCATACATATTCCTGATTCTTTACTGAATCTTGAAGCCAATTGTGGGGTGTTTACCGTATGGATGGTGTTGCAGCATCATGGCATGCAAATGGAAATGAGCGAACTGATCAAGCTGTGTCGCCATGATTATGAACACGGCACCTTCACCATTGCCTTGGCGGTTGCATTAAAAAAAATAGGCTTTCAGGTGGCCTTTCATACCGATCCAGACCCCAACATCGATAAAACAGAAAGGCAGAGCTATACTGAAGCGAAAGCATTGCGCATCCCGATTCAACCAGCCTTAAGTTATGCCGACATTCAAAACGAAATTGAACACGGGAAAATGGTCATTGTGTATTACGACACGCTGGATGAAGTGGGGAATCAGTCACTAGTCTATTCGATTGATGATCAGGAAATTTGTTTTTTTGACAATTTTGAACCGATGCCCGCACTGGTGTTTGAACAGCAGCGCAAAGCGGAAGGGATTTGCCGACAGGCGATTGTGATTGATGACCGCAATGTCAGGATTCAGATGCCTGTGATGAGTTAATATAGATATCTTAATTTAGACTTTAGTGTTTTCTGGTTTGCATTCTAAAGTCTAGAGGTGATGTCAAAGAAAATCTAGGCAGAGGAAGACGTTTAATCTTGCTTGGATTATTGATATTCAGCAATCACGTCGAGTGCAGCACGAAAGGCTTCCTGGGCAGCAGGTGCACCACAGTACGGTAGGCTGTGCAGCAAGGTTTCCTGAATTTCCTCGACCGTACAGCCATTGTTCAGTGCACCGCGCACGTGGCCTTTAATTTCGGTCGGTGCTTTGAGTGCAGTTAGCATTGCTAATGTAATGAGCGAGCGATATTTGCGAGGCAATACACCTTCACGTTGCCAGGTTGATCCCCAGGCATGTTCATTGATCCAGTCCTGCAAAGGTTGAGTGAACGGTACAGTATTGTCTTGCGCACGTTTGACAAAAGCTTCGCCCATCACTTCGGTACGTACTTTTAGGCCATTTTTATAATCTTCTTGCGACATTCGCTGTTCTCTGCTCAAAATAAAACTGAGCAATAATTTAACCGAAAAATCTGCTGTGCTGTCCGATAAATAGGGCGGTTGTGACTAAGGTATAAAAAAGCCTTCTTGTGAGAGGGCTTTTAAAATCAGAATATTATTTTAAGCTTCAATGGCTTGCACGTTGATTTTTTTTGCTGGATCCACCTTGCGGCGTACCGCTGGAACCGGTTCACCGTAATATTGACGATCTGCGAAATAGCTGGAACGGACCATAGGTGCTGACCAGATATTTTTAAAGCCCAGTTTACGGCCATGTTCAGCATAGCGTTCAAATTCTTCTGGTGTGACAAAACGATCTATTGGTGCGTGCTGCGTCGACGGTTGTAAATACTGTCCGATAGTCACATAGTCCACATCATGGGCTTTCAGGTCATCGAGCAGTGCAATCACTTCTTCTTCAGTTTCACCAATACCAACCATCAAACCACACTTGGTAGGTACGTCTGGACAATAATCTTTAAAGGTTTTCAGCAGGGTTAGAGAGTGCTGATAATCTGAGCCTGGACGCATGGCTTTATACAAACGTGGCACGGTTTCGATATTATGGTTAAATACATCCGGCGGGCATTCGGTCATGATGCGTAAGGCTATATCCATACGACCGCGGAAATCCGGTACTAGAATTTCCAGTAAGGTATCTGGGCTTAAAGCACGGGTTTCTTGAATACAGTCCACGAAATGTTGCGCACCACCATCGAGCAGGTCATCACGGTCGACCGAAGTAATCACGGCATATTTGAGCCCTAGGTTAGCAATGGTTTCCGCCATATGGCGCGGCTCTTCTGGGTCAAGTGCATTCGGACGGCCATGCGCCACATCACAGAACGGACAGCGACGGGTACAGATGTCACCCATGATCATGAACGTTGCCGTACCGCCACCAAAACATTCTGGCAGGTTCGGGCAGGCAGCTTCTTCACAGACCGTATGTAGTTTTTGCGCACGTAAGGTGGTTTTGATACGTTGAACTTCCTCTGGTGCCGTCATTTTCACCCGGATCCAGTCCGGTTTGCGCGGCACTTCAACCGTAGGAACAACTTTTACAGGAATTCTAGCGACTTTCTCTGCGCCACGAAGTTTTACACCCTGTTCAGGCTTACGGTTTTCAGACATATTCAACTTTTCCACTGTGTAAATAGGGGAGATGATCTTGGGTAATAATCCTGTCATTATAACGGACTTGATATTAAATGGGTTAAAATCGTTATTCATTTAAAAAATGTGGCTATCACAGAATATATGGTTGTGAAATACAGCAAAAATCAGCATATTAAGTCATAATTACTTATAAAATTAGTAAAGAGAAAGATGGAAGGAGCTTTGAATGCCACGTAAAAAAGAGGTCGTTAGTGGGAATTTTGTCAAATATGACGCGGTAGTTCTCGGTTCTGGACCTGCGGGTGAAGGCGCGGCAATGAAGCTGGCGAAAGCGGGCAAGCGTGTTGCAATTGTCGATATGCGTGAGCAACTGGGGGGGAACTGTACCCACGTGGGAACCATCCCGAGTAAAGCATTGCGTCAGACAGTTTCAAGCATCATCCGTTATCAACGTGATCCAATGTTCCAAAAAGTTGGCGAGTGGAAACACTTTACCATGAAGCAAGTGTTGCGTAATGCACACAAAGTGATTCAGCAACAGGTCGATACCCACTCACGTTTTTATGACCGTAATCGTATCGATATTTATCACGGTCGTGCCTATATCCAGGATAAAAGTACTGTTTTGGTTTTTAGCCCGGATGGTGTAAAAGAAACATTAATTTTCAAGCAATTGGTGATTGCCACCGGTAGCCGTCCATATCATCCGGACAGCTTGGACTTTAACCATCCACGTGTTTTTGATTCGGACAAGATTCTGGATCTCGACTATTCCATCCAGAAAATCATCATTTATGGTGCCGGTGTTATTGGCTGCGAATATGCCTCGATCTTTATTGGTCTAGACCATAAAGTGGATCTGATCAATACCCAGCAAAAACTGCTGAGTTATCTCGATGATGAAATTGCTGATGCTTTGTCCTATCACTTACGTGAACAGGGTGTGTTGATTCGTCACAATGAACAGATGGATTACCTGGAAACCCATGAGGATCACGTGGTTTTACATTTGTTGAGTGGCAAGAAGATCAAGGCTGATGCGATTCTCTGGTGTAATGGCCGTTCGGGCAATACCGATGGACTTGGACTGGAAAATGTTGGCTTGACGCCGAACAGTCGTGGTCAGTTGCATGTCAATGAACAGTACCAGACTGATGTTGAAAATATTTATGCTGCAGGTGATGTGATTGGCTGGCCATCACTGGCTTCTGCTGCCTATGACCAAGGTCGTTGTGCAGGAGCCAATATGAGTGGCGAAGAGCATGTGAAACCGGTAACTGATATTCCAACGGGTATTTATACCATTCCGGAAATTTCTTCGATTGGGAAAACCGAGCAGCAATTGACGGAAGAAAAAGTTCCGTATGAAGTGGGTCAGTCTTCATTCCGTTATTTGGCGCGTGCACAAATCACCGGTGATACCGTGGGTGAATTAAAAATCCTGTTCCATCGCGATACCTTGGAAGTGCTGGGCATTCACTGTTTTGGTAACAATGCTTCAGAAATTGTGCACATTGGTCAGGCGGTGATGAACAGCTCAAACAACACCCTGAAGTATTTTGTCGAAACAACCTTTAACTACCCCACCATGGCGGAAGCCTATCGCGTGGCGGCACTGAACGGTATGAACCGTTTATTCTAAGTCAAGATTTGATTGTAAAGCTCATCTCCGGATGGGCTTTTTTCATGGGTATGATTGATAGAAACTGTGGCTAAAAAATAGCCCATTAGGAAAATGGGCCGATGCTCATTATTGTTATTCTTTATTGTTATTTTTATCTGGGTAGTTATAAGTTTTAAAAAGGACGGCTTCCGGCTAGGCTGATGCGTTTAAGTAAACGGCGCTGATCTGCAGGGAATGGTTCACGTGAATGCAAGGTGACCTGATTATCCCAAAACACGATATCACCTGTCTCCCACGCATGTTCGTAGCGGAATTCCGGTTTTTTCGATATGGCGGCGCAGCTGTTCGATCAGTGCATGGCCTTATTGGTCATCATAATTGACGATTTCCACCTCGGAACGGGTATTTAACCATAAAGCTTTACGGCCGGTTTCCGGATGGATGCGTACCAGAGGGTGTGGATAAGCATGGCCAACAATGGGTTGATCGTGGAAACGATAGAGTGGAGTTTTAGCGTAGCCACCTTGCCCTTTATTGTTTTGGGCACGAACAAAGGGGTTGTAAGTAATCAATTGGAGTTGCTCGATGTGCTGTTTGGTTTCCTCATCCAAAGCCTCATGGGCCTTAATGGTATTAATCCAGCTAGTCTTACCCCCTTGTTCAGGGATTTCAATCGCATACAGTAATGAGCCAAAAGAAGGCTGAGGTGTCCATTGGTGGTCTGCATGTGGTGCCAGTTCGCCGTGGCCAGTGTAATCGCCTTGGCCGACTGCATTGGAAACAGGCACGACGTCCGGTGGAGTGCCGCTTTCTTCTTGAGTAGCCAAAACTGGATTGTCTTTTGCTGGATGAAAGATTGAGCCAAAATAGCTGGCAAAGGCCAGATACTGTAAATCATCTAGGGATTGCTGTTTAAAAATCAGAATCAGATGTTCTGCCAAAGCTTGTTTTAAACGGAAAATGGTTGCACCTGATTGGGCTTTACGGGCATCTAAACCTGTGACAATGGCACCCAAGGCTTCGTTGGCTAACGGCGTAATCTGGATTTCATTGCTATTTTGAAATTGTTCAGCTTGATGCCAGCGCGGAGCATCATGAATGGCTTGTGAAAGTTGGGTTAAGCTGGTCATATGTTGTTTTCATCTCTATTTATTCTGTGTGGATAATGTATGGTTTGTAGAGATGAATGAAAAATCAGAAAAAAGTCTTTATTTATTCAAAAATAAAGTTTTTAAATCAATCTATTGATTTTATTGTTTTTAATTATTTTTGCTGTGGATATTCCTGCATTTAGTGCTTAATGTGCACAAAAGGCCTGGTTGAAGTAGTCGAACAGTTCTGGCGTGTTCCCCCAGAGTACTCCAGCCAACGCAAAGCAGAAAACAATGGTCGTTAGTAACAAGAGCTTGAAGAGCAGGCTTGAACTAGTCATGAACGATCTTCTCCTCATTGACAAAAAAATGCACCAACACGCCAAATACACTTAACAGAATCGAGAATCCCCAGATCAGATTATAATTGCCGGTCAGGTCATGATTGAGACCACCCAGCCAGCCACCAAAAAAAGAGCCAACCTGATGAGTGAAGAATACAATTCCACTGAGCATCGTTAAATATTTTACGCCAAACATGCTTGCCACGATACCGTTGGTCAAAGGGACGGTCGACAGCCAGAGTAAGCCCATCATGATCCCAAAGGCATAAATGGTCCATAGGCTTAACGGTAACATGAGAAAAGCAATAATCGCGAGGCCACGTAAACCATATAACCACATGAGCAGTTTGGCTTTAGAAAAATGACCACCCAGCCAGCCGGCACCGTAAGTACCGAAAATATTAAACAAGCCGACCAATGCCAGAAAAATAGTACCGGTGGTCGCATCAAAACCATGATCGATCAGATAGCCGGGTAAATGCACGCCTAAAAACACTACCTGAAAACCACACACAAAAAAGCCAAGAGCCAGCCACCAGAAAGGTTTGTGTTTGGCCGCGATGGACAGAATATCTTTAAAACCCAAATTCGGAGGTGTCGTCTGGTTTGTATGAACAGATTGTGGTGCCTGATACATGGGGGCTTTCAGCATCCAGGCAAGAGGAACAATCAATGCGATCAGAATGGCGCTCACCACGAGTGCTGCTGACCAACCGAAATTTTTGAGTAACAATAGCGTCGATGGCAGCATAATAAACTGGCCAAAAGAGCCCGCCGCACTGGCAATCCCCATGGCTAAACTGCGTTTTTCCGGATGGGCGGCACGCCCCACGGCAGAGAGTAGTACTGGAAACGAGGTGGCGGATAAAGCCAGTCCAAGAATTAAACCGAGACTTAAATTCAATAACATCGCGCTAGAGCTGACTGCCATTAGCAGCAAGCCAAGCGTATAGAGTGCTCCCCCGATTGCAACCACGACTTTACTGCCGTATTTGTCCGCAAAAGCACCGGTAATCGGTTGTACAGCCCCCCAGATCAGGTTTTGCATGGCGATGGCTAAACTAAACACCTGATGTCCCCAACCAAACTCATGACTCATCGGAACCAGATACAGGCCAAAGGCATGACGTACGCCGAGAGAGAGCGCCAGAATAATCGCTGTTCCAATCAACATGATGATAAGCGGTTTGGAAAAACGGCTGTCTGACATAATATTTCCGAGAGGTTAAAGCGTGAAAAGGAGGTGTAGGCTGTTTTACTTGAGTCGGGTTGGCTTGACAATCGACCGGACAGTAAAAATAAAAGGTTGCCAAAAGGCAACCTTAATCATTCAAGTTAGAACGATTTAGACATTAAAGCGCGATAAGTCTTCTTCTGGGCGAGCGGTCAGCACTTCAATACCGGTTTTGGTCACCAAAATGGTATGTTCAAACTGTGCAGACAATTTATGGTCTTTGGTCACCACGGTCCATTTGTCACCCAACAGTTTGGTTTGCCAAACACCCGCATTCACCATCGGTTCAATGGTAAAAGTCATGCCTTCTTCTAAAATCATGCCACTATTGGCCGGGCCATAATGCAGGACTTGTGGTTCATCGTGGAATGTGGTACCAATGCCATGGCCACAGTATTCACGCACCACACTAAAGCGTTCCGATTCCACATACTTCTGAATCGCATTGCCAATATCACCAATGGTTGAGCCCGGTTTTACCGTCTGCATGCCGCGATACATCGCTTCCTGCGCCACTTTGCATAAACGGTCTGCCAGAATCGAAGTTTCACCACCAACGACATACATCATGTTGGTGTCGCCGTGATAGCCATCTTTAATCACAGTCACGTCAATATTTAGGATGTCCCCTTTCTTCAGGACTTTGTTTTCTGATGGAATGCCATGGCAGACCACATGGTTGACTGACGTACAAATGGTGTGCTGGAAAGCAGGACGACCGGGTGCAGCACCATAGCCGAGACAAGCAGGAATGGCCTGTTGCACATTGACAATATAATCGTGACAAATCGTATCTAACTCGAGTGTGGTTACGCCTGGTTTGATATACGGCTTAATCATATCCAGTACTTCTGCTGCCAGTCGTCCCGCGATACGCATTTTTTCAATAGCTTCGGGGGTTTTGATTAAGCGGGCAGGGGCTTGATAGGTACTGTTCATGATCACTAAAAACTTTTGGTAATTTGTAAACGTCTATGGTATAAATAGCGGCCCATTTTATCAAATGCTTTTCGTGAATTAATTTCATAAGCAAGATGGAATGGGATAACAAAATCCGCACATATGTCGTCACATTACTCTGGGTGCCCGCAAGGGTGGAGAATGCCGGGCATATGGAGGCCTAACCCAACTTTAAGGTAAAGAAAATGGCAGATTACAACGTAAGCATGCGCGACCTTCTTCAAGCAGGTGCGCACTTTGGTCACCAAACTCGTTTCTGGAACCCAAAAATGCGTCAATACATCTTTGGCGCGCGCAACAAAATTCACATTATTAACCTTGAGCACACTGTTCCTGCGTTAAATGATGCTTTGAACTTCGCTAACCAATTAGCAAGCAAAAAGAACAAAGTTTTGTTCGTTGGTACAAAACGTGCTGCTTCTAACATCATCCGTGAACAAGCTCAACGCGCAGGTCAACCATACGTTGATCACCGTTGGTTAGGTGGTATGTTGACGAACTGGAAAACACTTCGCCAATCTATCAACCGTTTAAAAGATCTTCAAACTCAATCTACTGACGGTACTTTTGCTAAACTCACTAAACGTGAAGCTTTAGAGCGTACTCGTGAGATGGAAAAACTTGAACGTGCTTTAGGCGGCGTGAAAAACATGGGTGGTTTACCTGACGCATTATTCGTAATCGACGTTGACCACGAAGCGATTGCGATCAAAGAAGCGAAAAACTTGGGTATTCCTGTAATCGGTATCGTTGATACAAACTCTAACCCAGACAACGTTGATTACGTTATTCCGGGTAACGACGATGCGATCCGTGCAGTAACCCTTTACGCTTCTGCTATGGCTGACGCGATTCTTGCTGGTAAAGAATACGCTCAAACTCAAGCAAATGCGCAAGCAAAAGGCGAAGAAGCTCCTGCTTCTGAGGCTTAATGCGTTTTGACGCAGGCTTGTCATTTTTGCGACATGTAATGGTGGCAAATTAAAGCGTCGATAAAGCAAACGGCCCAGAGATTCCTTTGGGCCGTTTTTGTTGAATAGATTCATTTTTCTACCGATTTAGGAGATCAACATGACTGCAGTTACTGCGAGCATGGTAAAAGAATTACGTGACCGTACTGGTCTTGCAATGATGGAATGCAAAAAAGCGTTGACAGAAGCGAATGGTGACATTGAGCTTGCAATCGACAACCTTCGTAAATCTGGTCAGGCAAAAGCTGCTAAAAAAGCAGGTAACATTGCGGCTGACGGTGCGATTACAATTGCTCAAGAAGGCAATAAAGCGATTCTTCTAGAAGTAAACTGCCAAACTGACTTCGTAGCAAAAGACGAAAACTTTGCTGGTTTCTCTGCAAAAGTTGCTGCTGTTGCTTTAGCTGCAAACGAAACTGATGCTGCTAAAATTGCTGAATTGAAACTTGAAGATGGCCAAACTGTTGAAGAAGCGCGTATTGCACTTGTTCAAAAAATCGGTGAAAACATCCAGGTTCGTCGTGCGCAAATCGTTGAAGGCGAAAACTTGGCTGTTTACAAACATGGTTTGAAAATTGGTGTTGTTGTAGCCTACACAGGTGATGCTGACACTGGTAAAGGTATTGCAATGCACGTTGCTGCATTCAATCCGGTTGCTGTATCTGCTGACCAGGTTCCAGCTGAATTGGTTGCGAAAGAGAAAGAAATTGCTGAAGCTAAAGCAATTGAATCTGGTAAACCTGCCAACATCGTTGAGAAAATGGTGTCTGGTTCAGTTGAAAAATACTTGAACGAAGTTGTTCTTGAGCGTCAAATGTACGTGATCGACAACGACAAGAAAGTTGCTGACGTATTGAAAGCGACTGGTACCACTGTCACTAACTTCGTTCGTTTCGAAGTGGGTGAAGGTATCGAGAAGAAAGCGGAACTTTCTTTCGCTGAAGAAGTTGCTGCTGCTCAAGCTGCTGCAAAATAATTTTTACTGATTCAGTAAAGTATTTTGTGAAAAAAAAGCCCCGTTTGGGGCTTTTTTTATGGCCTATTTTTCCCACATCTGAATGGGCTATTCAAGTGCGTATGATTGAGCGAAATAATGGCGCTATTTTTGCTGATTTTAAGCCTAGAATGATCGATAAAACCGTTTTTGCCGAATAAATAATTCGATAATGTACTGTATTTGCGCATAGGGAGCGATTTTAACCGCTTTTTCTTTATTTTGTGTAGGGTAGTGTGTCCAAATGGATTTGAGTGGTCTTAGAACGCAATTGAGTGCGGATTAGCGGATTCTGATTTTTTGAATTTGGAATGGAATAATGTTTTAGAGATTAAAGCATCATTCTTCAGCAGAAAAATTCCGCAAAACTTGTCTAAAGTAGCTTTATTTTTGCTGATCCGTGGCTCAAGTATAGCGTTGACACATCAATCGCAAGATTCAAAATCAGCAGCAGTGAATTTTTCATGGTTGAGTTCAGTAATTTTGTGCTTCAGATGAGCGGATTAAATACATCTGAAAAAATCACGCTAAAATGAGAAAAAGCCACAACAGTGGCTTTTTAGGTCAAATGCAAAGTATCTAGGCGTGGAGATTAAGAATTTGGACCGTCTACACGTTCAATGCTGACTTTCGCTGTGCCGGCATTCGTGATGCCTAAGCGTTTCGCTGCACCATAAGACAAGTCAAGTACGCGGTTGCCATGGAATGGGCCACGGTCATTTACTTTGACTACGACACTTTTGCCGTTGGTCTTGTTGGTAACACGGATATAACAGTTGAGTGGAAGGCTACGGTGTGCAGCAGTCAACTCATTCATGTCGAACGTGTCACCACTGGCGGTTTTACGGCCATGGAACTGACGACCATACCAAGAGGCCATACCGGTCTGGCTAAATTTGCGTACGGTATTAGACGCAACGCTATTCAACTTTTCAATCACAGAAGGTTCTTCTTCTGGAATTTCAATTTTAGTTGCAATCGTTTGACGACGGATTTTATCGCCAGAACGTTCTGTGATTGAAAGGCTATTCAGGTTAGAAAAATGGGCGTTAAAGTTTTGTGAATCTTTGCTGAGTACACGAGCAGCAAGACTCGAATTTTCAGCTTCATTATTTAAAGATGAAGATTGCACCATTTCAGCATGCGATTGAGCCACAGTCAGGCCAATCGCGGCGGTCAGGATATACTTAAGCGTAGAATGCATCATTAAACTCCTAGAGACTTTTTGCTTGGTTTCAACCGGTAATCCGGTTGAAATAAAAGCGAATCTGTCTGTAAATTCACTTTGCAACTGCATTTGACGGTAGGGGATAATATTCATGCCAGCGCAAGGGTGTCTAGTCTTTACACTAAAATAAATAGCAAATTAACCTAATTTCAACAATAAGTGATCATAAAATAATCAATATTGTAACATTTGGTGTAAAAAGTACTTTTTATCGCCAAAACATGTAATAAAAAAGTTGACTTTTTGTATTGGTGTAAAAATATGACCTTAACGGTCTGCAATTTCAGTACCTAATTGACATACTGCTGTGGCATACATCCGACTTTTGTTATAGGTAGTAATGACCTGAAAATTCGGATAAGTCAGGTAATAGATTGGCCCATAAGATTCTTGTAATTGAATTACATTGACCAGGTCTAAATCATCAATTTGAACCAGTGGATTGGTGGGGCTAATGCCCATTGTTTTGAGTGCACCATAAGGCGTGGGCTGGGTTAAATCCTTGGCAATTATGCTGTCTGGTGTGCTGCCTAGGTAACGTGCCGAAAAACCGATCGGTTGATTGCGTTGCCAGCCCTGTTGCGCCAGATAATTGGCAATTGAACCAATGGCATCGATCGCTGAATTGCGTAGGTCAATTTGACCATTGCCATCATAATCCACGCCAAATTTGCTAATGTTGCTGGGCATAAATTGTGGATAACCAATCGCACCGGCATAAGAACCGACAATGCTACCCGCGGGATTGCCGGATTTATAACTCCAGGCAATCAGTGCACCTAGCTCATCACTAAAATATTCGGCCCGGCGTGGATAGCCAAAGGCGAGCGTCGCCAAAGCATCTCGGGTCTTGAATGAGCCCTTATTGGCACCAAAACCGGTTTCCACCCCTAAGATCCCCAGAATGATCGCTTGCGGCACTCCAAACTGCAATTCAGCACGGTTTAAGCTATCTGCATATTGACGTTTAAAGTTGACGCCACGCTGAATGGTGTTTTCCGACAGGAAATTAGTTTTGTATTCATACCAAGGTTTACTTTCCCCAGGCCGGTTCATGATGTTAATAATATTCGGCAGGTTTTGCGTGCCATTCATGGCCAGATCAATTTGTTCACTGCTCAAACCATAAGTTTGCATGGTTTTTTGTTTGAAGCTGAAATAATTTGGATGATTATAAAAGTCATTGGCTTGGCTGATGCTTGCAGTCGCCAGACAGGTGCCAAGAAACGTAAGCTGCTTTAATTTTTTTAGAAAAACGAAATCCAACATTATTCAGATCTTTCCTGCTTATCGATGGGTATGAATAGACATGACCAGACCAAAAGTGGCCATCAGGGTAATAATGGCGGTACCGCCATAACTCATAAAAGGTAAGGGCACGCCAACTACAGGTAAAATACCACTGACCATTCCCGCATTTACAAAGACGTAAACAAAAAACGACAAACCTAAGGCCCCAGCCAGCAAACGTCCATAATTATGAAAACAGTTTAGACCGATCTGGAAGGTACGGAAAATGATGGCGCAATATAGCGTAATTAGAATCAGGATACCGATCAGGCCAAACTCTTCGGAATAGGCTGCGATCACAAAATCGGTATGGCCTTCTGGCAAGAAATGTAAATGCGACTGAGTACCTTCCAAAAAGCCTTTGCCGGAAAATCCACCTGAGCCAATGGCCGTTTTAGACTGGATGATATTCCAGCCGGTGCCTAAAGCATCCGCCTCCGGATCTAATAAGGTCAGGACGCGTTGTCGTTGGTAGTCATGCAATAAAAATTCCCACGCAATCGGAATGATCACTCCGACTGCTGCTGCTGCCGCACCAATCATTTTCCAGGGTAAGCCACTTAGAAACAGGACAAACATCCCGCTGGCCAAGATTAACAGCGAGGTGCCCAGATCGGGCTGTTCAGCAATCAATATAAACGGGACAACGGTTAAAACCAGCGAGATCAACACGTTGGGTAGACTTGGTGGCAAAGGTTTGCGTGACAGAAACCAGGCAATCATCATCGGCATGCCGATTTTCATAAACTCACTCGGTTGCACACTGCCAAAGCCGGGAATATCGATCCAGCGTTGTGCACCCATCCGCACTTCGCCAAACACCATGACCGCCACCAGGGACATCACCCCGAACACATAAAAGTAGGGCGAGAAAGCCTGATAGACTTTAGGCGGGATTTGCGCCAGAGTCAGCATGACCACAAAACCAATCCCAAAGCTCATCGCCTGTTTGGACACCAAAGCCATATCCTGTGCGGACGCACTATATAAGACGGTGAGGCCGAGCATGGCATTCAGAATTAAAAACAGGCATAACCAGGGATCAATATGCAGACGTTGCCAGCGTGAAGGCAACATAGCGGTGCTCAAGCCGTCACGAGGGGCTTGGCGTAAGAATTTATACTGTGAACTCGGGGACATGGGAGATTTTACAAAGTTGGCTGATCGATGCTGAGCGCATGCTAACATAAAGCCAGTTTGAGGCAATGTATATCAATATTTTGCAATAAAAAAACCCGGCCAGCGCCAGGTTTCCGATGGCACTATCCTTTAATGGAAAAAAAGGCCGTCGTGGTATTTTGCGATAGCGCTCAATTCATCTTTATTCATGTGCGGGATCAGCTTATCAATGGCAATATGTACGGCTTTGGTGACTGCCGCAGCGCCAATATCGGCAGCTTTACGTTTGATCATACCTAAGTCCAATGTTTTGTTAAAATCTAGCATAAAATGCCGAATCGAGGCGTCGGCAAACTGTTTATACAATTCTGCCAAAGCGGCTTTATTGACGCCATGACCTGCCTGAATTTCCGCAAAACTCTGTTTGAGATTAGTGACCAGTCCGGCATCCAGCGTAGCACCTACTTTGAAGTAGCCTTGCGGATCCTGAAACAAGCTATGTTCAGAAAATGCAATCGATTGCTGTACCACATCGTTGGGTGCTTTGCTCAGCAGTTGTTTGAGTAAAACGGCAACAGTCGATTTGACATAGCCTGCCAGTTTTTCTGCGGTATCACGTTTCTCACTTGCTGGTAAATGACGGACGAGCTCAGTCAACAGCGTGTCGATAATTTCTTCATTCATCTGCAGGGCAATTTTGTCACGCAGCGGATACAGCGGTTCTTTCGATTTCTTTTTTTCGATAATGGTCTGAATGTCATTTAACAATTCTTCAGATGGCGTAAAACCAAAAAATGCCATGGAGCAAAACCTCAATATTCTCGTTTTATTGTCGTGCCAATCGGATTGGGCGTGGTAACCATGCAGGATCTGACACGCGGCATGGGTTAATATCTAAACCGCCACGACGTGTATAGGCTGCATAGACCATCAACTTTTCAGGCTGCAAAGTTTGCCAAATATCGGCAAACATTTGTTCCACACATTGTTCATGGAAACCGTTGTGCTGACGATAAGAGATAATATAAGCCAAAAGGCTAGAATAACAAGGCGTTCGTCCTTGATAGCGAATAAACACTGTTCCCCAGTCAGGCTGACCCGTCACTGGGCAATTACTGCGTAACAAATGGGAATAGAGCTGAACTTCATCCTGTTCGTTAGATTCATCCCATTGCAGCAAACTGGCATCCGGATGCTGTTCAAGGCGTGTCGGGTTTAGTTCATCCAGACAAATACCTTGCGGTTTGCTGATCTCCAGTTCATCGACCTGAAACAGGGTTAAATGGATTGTAGCACCTGCGGCTTGGGATAAATCCTGCTGTACCGTGTTTACAAAGTCCTCTTTGGAAGCGAACTTGTGAAAATTAAGACTATTAAAGTACAGTTTTAAGGATTTGGATTCGATCAGGTTGGGGGATGATGCAGGCAATTCAATCCGGCCAATCGCCACTTGGGGCACACCCGCCATATTCAGCCAGGAAATTTCAAATACATGCCACCAGTCCTTACCCTCACTGATTCCCGGCACATGCGCATAGTGTTCACGGGCCTGAGCACGGGCAATCGGAAACAGAATATCCGGCTGATATTGAGTTGGGTAATTGGTGTCTTTACCTAACAGAGAAAGTTCTACACTCATTCACGCATTCCTGAGCCACGAGAAAGTAAATAATAGGCTACGCCATACAAGGCTGCGCAGCATAAGCTGATTACGATCAGTGAAAGTGAAACATTCACATCGCTATGTCCCAAAATGCCAAAACGGAAGGCATTGACCATATAGACAATCGGGTTAATCAACGACAGATTTTGCCAGAAAGGTCCCAAGGCACTAATGGCATAGAATACTCCACCTAAATAAGTCAAAGGCGTCAGTACAAAGGTCGGGATAATTGAAATATCGTCAAAAGATTTGGCATACACCGCATTAATCAAACCGCCCAGTGAAAACAGCAGAGAGGTAATGAGGACAGTATAGATAGTGACAAACCAGTTGTGGATATACAAGTCAGTGAAAAACAGGCTCATGGCGGTGACAATAATCCCCACTAATACACCACGACACACGCCGCCAATCACATAACCCCAAAGGATCAGATGCAAGGGCACCGGACTCATGATCAGTTCTTCAATACTTTTCTGGAATTTGGCACTAAAGAAACTGCTTGACACGTTGGCATAGCTGTTGGTAATCACCGCCATCATGATCAGGCCAGGCACGATAAACTGCATATAGCTAAAACCGCCCATTTCACCGATGCGTGAACCGACCAGATTGCCGAAAATCACGAAATACAGGCTCATGGTAATCGCAGGGGGCAGCAAGGTTTGTGGCCAGATGCGCATAAAACGACGGATTTCTTTGCGCACCAGAGTACCTAAAGCAGTTTGTAATTGACTGAAATTCATGCCGAAGTTCCTTCCAGATTTTTTTCTACCATTTTCACAAACAGCTCTTCTAGGCGGTTGGATTTATTGCGCATACTACGCACCTGAATATTTTGCGCTTCAAGTAACTGGAACAGCTCGTTCATGCTATGCGCTTTGTCTAGGGTAACTTCAAGGGTCAATGGATCGAGCAGATTGAATTTAACTCCGATAATATTCAGTTGTGGAGCAATAATCGGCTCGGCCAGATCAAAGATAAAAGATTCTTCATTCAGTTGATTGAGGAATTCTTTCATCGTCGTGTCTTCTTTAATCATGCCGCGGTCAATAATTGCAATGCGGCGACACAGCATTTCTGCTTCTTCCAGATAATGCGTGGTCAAGATAATTGAGGTGCCATTATCATTCATCTCGGTCAGGAAGTCCCACATCGAGCGACGTAATTCAATATCGACGCCAGCCGTGGGTTCATCTAGAATCAGTAACTTCGGCTCATGCATCATGGCGCGAGCAATCATTAGGCGGCGTTTCATCCCGCCAGACAGCATACGACCTTGGGTGTTACGTTTTTCCCATAAACCGAGTTTTTCCAGATAATGTTCAGCACGTTGTTCGGCAATTTTTTTCGGAATGCCATAGTAGCCAGCCTGCGTTACCAGAATATCAAAGGTCTTTTCAAACTGACCAAAGTTAAACTCTTGCGGAACGACACCCAGACATTGTTTGGCTTGCGAGGGATGAGTATCCAGATTGTGTCCGAAAATCTCAACAGTACCTGAAGTTTTTTTGGTTAAAGAACTGATGATGCTGATCGTTGTAGATTTGCCGGCACCATTCGGTCCCAAAAGGGCATAGAATTCGCCTTCAGGCACGGTTAAGTTAATGCCTTTTAAAGCCTGAAAACCATTTCGATAAGTCTTGCACAAATCCCTTAGCGTCAATGCATCCGTCATGAATTTCTCACATGGTCAATGGAAAGCGTATTTTGAGCGATCTCAGCCAATAAACCAAGTCACTCGCATGGAATTCTGAAAATGGAAAAAACGATCTTCAGGATTTGTTTAAAGCATAAACATTAAATGCACTGACAGAAATGAATATGCTTTACCTTGCGGTTTTTTTTGTTATGATGTGCCACGAAATGCGGTCATAGCTCAGTTGGATAGAGTACAGGTTTCCGAAGCCTGGGGTCGTGGGTTCGATTCCCGCTGACCGCACCATTTTCATAAGTTAATGAAATAAAAAATAAAATAATAAAAAGACGCTTTCAAAATTGCTTTAATCACTCATCTCTACAAGTTTATGATTATTCCATTGCAATGGGTGAAAAGCCTCTATTTGTGCGCAATAGCCATCTAAAGGTTTAAAACTTGTTCAATGAAAATGTCATAGGATCGCCACGACAATGAGAAGTCAGCCCCAGCACGAGAAAAAATATCGTCGTGATATTGATGCCTTACGTGCGATTGCCGTGTTAAGTGTGGTGATCTATCACTTTTCTAAAGATTGGCTGCCTGGGGGCTTTATTGGGGTTGATATATTTTTTGTCATCTCAGGTTTTTTGATCAGTAGTATCCTGATTCCTTCGATTGCAGAACAGCGCTTTAATTTTAGTGACTTTTATCTGCGCCGTATTCGACGGATTATTCCTGCCACCTTATTTTGTGTTGGCGTCACGGTTGCCGTCTGTAGTGCCTTTTATACGCCCACGGATGGTTTGTTGGTCGCCAAATCTGGATTAGCTGCCTTATTTTCCGTATCCAATCTGTATTTTTTACAGGGGATCCAAACCGATTATTTTGCACCAACTTCAGATACGCTGCCTTTATTACATACCTGGTCACTGGGTGTGGAGGAACAGTTTTATCTGATCTGGCCATTGTTGATTTTTGTGCTGGCAAAAATGAAACGTCTTGGCTGGTTGTGGCTGTGTACGATTTTAATTGCTCTATGGTCTTTTGCTTTGAGTGAATATTATCTCAAGCTCAATCCGTCCTTTTCCTATTATATGTTGCCGGCGAGAGCAGGAGAGCTTCTGGTTGGGACGCTGGCTTACCTGCTTTCTACTCAGCTGAAAAAAGTACCTTTAGCCATTTATCATTTGGCCTCCGTATTTGGCTTGGGGCTGATTATTTATGCAAGTATCACGTTTGATAAATCGATGAATTTTCCGGGCTGGAGTGCCTTGATTCCCACCTTCGGTGCTGCTTTGTTTATCTTGGCGGGGACACATGAAAAGAACCGGATTAACGCTGGACTTGCGATTCAGCCGGCCGTTTTTGTTGGTCTGATTTCATTTTCACTGTATTTGTGGCATTGGCCGGTGTTGGCATTCATACGCTATGCCTATGCTGAGATGAATCCTCAGCTTGCGGTGATCAGTCTGCTGTTGATTGTCGTGCTGACGTTATTTTCTTATTATGCTGTGGAAAAGCCGTTTAGGAATCCAACCCAGTTGAAGAAGAGTTACTGGCTGATCGCAATGGTTTTTACTGCTGTCATTGCGTTATCTGTTTGGGTGATTCAGCAACAGGGAACTTTACAGGCCCAGGGTGCTCAGCGCTTTAATGCACAATTACAACAATTGGCGCCGAACTTTTTACCCGCGAATGCTTATGCGTTTAACTGCCAGATGGCTATATTTGACGATCAAGTTTTTGATCAGCAGCGTTGTAAGATTGGCACGGCTACTTTGCCTAACTTTTTGCTCATCGGGGATTCAAATGCGGCACATTATGTGGGTTATCTGAAAGAAATCGTGGAAACTCGCGGTGGTTCATTTCAGAACTATACGCATAGTGCTTGTGCACCATTTGCAGAAAACGTCATCGGTACTTATGCTGCAGCGAATCAGGTCACGAGTTGTCAGTCTTATAACCGAAAAATTCGGGCAGTTGCAGCTCAATACAAGACCTTATTTATTGGGGGAAGCTGGAATAATTACCTGACTTTGGTCGGTGAACAACAGTTTAGACATGATTTTAATCAGATGATTCGCGAGTTTTTACAGCCGGGTAAAACGCTCATTATTGCAACCAAAGTGCCGGTTTTCCCGAGCTATGATTTGAAATGCCAGGAAAAAAGTATCCGTATGCCCTTTATTCAATGTGGCAAGCGCGAAGGTTATCCATTCAAAGCTGAACAGAAAGCCAATCAGATCCTTGTAGAATTGGCCTCACATTATCCGAATGTGCAGGTTTTGAGTCTGCGTGAACGCATTTGCTCAAATGGCTTTTGTTCGCCATATCTGCACAATAAACCCTTATATTTCGATGCCAATCATTTAAGTATGGAAGGCTCGATTCTAATCGCTGAGGCGGATCTTCAAGATCACCGTGTACCTGCCTACTTATTACACGCACTTGTCCATCCGTAATCCACGGGTTTTTCGAAATCATCTGTAGAATAAAGAAAAAAGCTCACAATGCCGTGAGCTTAAGCGGAAGATCGAATCAGGGTGAGGGGAATATCATAGTGGTCAAATTCATGAAACAGTTTATCAAGAACCAACTGCCCCATAACGTCATCAGCATGAAAATGGACATCTTTGCCTTGCTGGCTGTCGTAGCATTCAATGTCCTCAATTTGCCAATGGTTGTCAGCATCAGCTTTTGCAATACAAATTCTGCGCGGTTGTAAATGCTCACTGACGTGTTGCGGTAATATCGTGGTAAAGGCTAGACGGATATTGACCAGTTCTTCTTCGGGACTGAGATAAGTCATGACCCAATTGCCGACTTTGCTCAGTTGCATAGGGTTATCGGCAGGATGAAATTCAATAAAGTGTATGGCAGCCATATAACATTTCTTTTTCAAAAGATGTTATATGGCTTGATCTTATTTTTTTCTACCATACCGCTAAGGTGGTAATAATCATCATTATAAAAATGTAATAGAATTATTGTTGTTAAGTAATTTATTGATTTAATTATTATTTTTTATTTATTTTTATTGTTGTCTACGGTTTTTTATCACTTTCAAAGTATCAATTAGCTCTAACTGGCCTTAGGAATGATGCAACTGTTGCAAAGAGTAATTAATCTGCTGTAGCGCATGGTTGAGTTGTTGGGGTGAAATACGGCTTTCTTGTAAGCTGGTAATCCACTGCATCTGACATTGTTTCAGACTACGACTGTCGGGTGCATTCTGGATTTTTACCAACAGCTGTTTTGCCATTAGACCACAGTATTGTGACAAGAGCTGTCCCATCAACTGTTTGGTCTGTTCAAAATTTAAGGCTTCTAATGCAACCTGAGGTTGTTCAGCATTATTTGATCTCACCAATGTGGTTTCAATCGGTTGGCTGGTTTGTGTTGACGTTGCTGCAGGGGCGGCCTGTTCTAACGTATTGGCTGAAACCTGAATTTCAGAAACAGAAGTGCTGGTTGCAACTGGTGTTTGAGCTTGTGCGTCATCCGTTGTCGAAGCAACAATAAGACCCATTTCCTGCAACTGATCCAATAATTCTGGTGGTGCCAGACGTTCTTTATGGGAATCATTGAGCAGATCAAATGCGTCAGTACCAATGACCAGTAATAAACGACGTTGGCGTGCGTTTAAATCCCCTGAACGTTGTTGTAAAGCTTCAATGCCTAATTCTGTTTTAGAGTAGTTCAACATGCCTTAATTTATCCCTACCATAAATTATGGCTAAGAATAGGCGAGGTTAATGACATTAATATGAAAAAATATTAAAAATCAGAATATTCCATTTTAGAAGCCGGCGTTCTCTAGCGCTTTACGTAGGTAGATGTCCAGATCGCTCTGGCGTAACAGCCAGCGCACATAATCATCCGGCAGTTCACTGATTGCATAACCTTTGTATTTACCAAAGCTTAAACTGCGCGGAATCCGCGCATCTTCCGATGCCTGATAGAGTTCTTCCATGGTCTGAATATTCAGATGGTAGATAATATGCATGAGAATATTGGCGGTCAGCATAATGTCGGCATCGGCGCGGTGTGCACCCTTTAATAATTCGCGAGCTTTCGGACTGCCTTTGCTGATCATATAAATCAGAGCGGAAATATTATGGGCTTCGGCATCTGGCCAAACCAGACGTGCAAGCGCTAAAGTACAAATCGCCTTAATTTGGGAGGTATCCACGCCACATTGTTCAATCGCGCGAATGTCATAGTCGATATTGTGGCCAATGATATACGTGGTCTGCTCGGGTAATGTAAAGCTGCGATAATCGGGCTGATCCGCAAGATCAGATTCTAAAATATGATGTACGGCCATAGCGGCATAGGAAATCGGCTCACCTACGCTATAAAGCTGGTCAAACATCTGGTTTTTATCGAGAGTTAATTTGCCGTCCATAATGTCAATAGGTGCATATGCAATCTCAATGGGAAGTCCATTTAAACTATGGGTTTCGGTATCGAGAATAATCGCGTGCATGACCTATTCCAGGATGGCAAAAAGTAGGCTCAATCTACCATTTTTCGGGATATGCAGACAAATGCAAAACATCGATTTTAGCTTGATGAGCTGAATTTTCCTGCTTCAGTGATGCTGAAATAATCTTGTTTGAGTTCATCACTGGAAATCAAGCCCTTATATAAAAAAAACAGAGGAAGACCATCCTCTTGGTCGACCAGTTTCATGGCCTGGCTGCCATCGCTGTATGCAAAAATAGCACGTAGCATTTGATCTCGATCCGGCAGATTCTAGGTAAACTTTTTTTGGACAAATGAAGGCATCAAGAACATTTATAGGCAATGAAATATAAAAGGAAGTATAGATTCAATGAATTTACCGGATGCTTAGAGATGAGATAAAGATACGGGCAATATCCTTGTCGAATGTATGAGAGGAATCTTAAATTTGATGTCATCGAACAGCAGGAACGTTTTAAACAATAAAAAGAAATCTCTGTTGGAGATTCAATCACTTGATCAAACCAGATGTGACTCATGCAATTTATCCAGACATGAGTCATATTTATCTGAAACTGAGCAAAGTTCATTCTGTTTAATTTCAAAGTTCATGCTACAATATTCCGCAATCATAGCACGGCTAAAAAGCCCTAATTGATAGGACCTCGCGAATGTTTGCCAATATCTCTATTTCTGAATTTGATCCAGAATTAGCTCAAGCCATTGCTGCTGAAGGTGAGCGCCAAGAAGCGCACATCGAGCTAATTGCCTCTGAAAACTACTGCTCACCAGCAGTGATGGAAGCACAAGGATCAAAACTCACTAACAAATATGCAGAAGGTTATCCTGGCAAACGCTATTATGGCGGTTGCGAATATGTTGACGTCATTGAACAATTGGCGATTGACCGTGCAAAAGAACTTTTCGGTGCTGATTACGCAAACGTACAGCCACATGCGGGTTCTCAAGCAAACTCTGCTGTTTACCTTGCACTTTTAAACCCCGGTGATACCGTTTTGGGTATGAGCTTGGCACATGGTGGTCACTTGACTCATGGTGCAAAAGTTAGCTTTTCGGGTAAAACCTATAATGCTGTTCAATACGGTTTGAATCCAGAAACTGGTGAGATCGACTACGAAGAAGTAGAACGTCTAGCGGTTGAGCATAAGCCACGCATGATCGTGGCAGGTTTCTCTGCGTATAGCCAAGTTGTAGACTGGCAACGTTTCCGTGACATCGCGGACAAAGTTGGTGCTTACCTATTTGTTGATATGGCGCACGTTGCAGGTCTTGTTGCTGCGGGTGTATATCCAAACCCAGTGCAAATTGCAGATGTAACCACTACGACTACGCATAAAACCCTTCGTGGTCCACGTTCTGGTTTGATCCTTGCAAAAGCCAACGAAGAAATCGAGAAGAAATTACAATCTGCTGTATTCCCAGGCAACCAAGGTGGTCCTTTGATGCACGCGATTGCAGCAAAAGCTATCTGCTTCAAAGAAGCAATGTCTGATGATTTCAAAGCTTACCAACAACAGGTTGTGAAAAACGCGCAAGCGATGGCTGAAGTGTTGATTGCACGCGGCTATGACGTAGTTTCTGGCGGCACGAAAAACCACTTGTTCTTGTTGTCATTAATTAAACAAGACATCACGGGTAAAGAAGCAGATGCGTGGTTAGGTGCAGCTCACATTACTGTGAACAAAAACTCTGTACCAAATGATCCACGCTCTCCATTCGTAACCTCTGGTATCCGTATTGGTACACCAGCAGTGACGACTCGTGGTTTCGGTGAAGCTGAAGTACGTGACTTGGCTGGCTGGATCGCAGATATCCTTGACAGCAAAGGCGATGAAGCAGTGATCAATGCTGTGAAAGCAAAAGTTGAAACTGTTTGCGCGAAATTCCCTGTTTATGCAAAATAATTTGCAGTAAACAAGCAAAGGCCTGGCTTGCCAGGCCTTTTTTTATGTCTCAGATATTGTCTTCAGTCAGCACATATGCCGAATAAAGCATAAAAGATCAAAAAATCGAAGTGTTGTTGGCTTGAGCGCCAGGTTTTTCTAACAAAGCTGATCAAGCAGATACATATTTGAAGCTGTACTTTGATGGCAATACAGGTTAAATCTAATTTTAAAGATAAATACTTTATTCATAATGAAATAACACATCTTAATAAGGATAAAAGGATTAAAAGCATGCTCAAACCTTCGATTATTGTGTCCCAGCAGGATCTTGAACGTCTACAAACAATGCTGGAATCTCAGTCCAAACTGACCCCCACGATCATTCATTTGGAAGAGGAGTTGGCGCGAGCTGAAGTGATGAAACCACAAGACATGCCAAAAAATGTGGTCACGATGAATGCCAAAGTGTTAATCAATATTGCACCCTCTGCTGAATCGACAGAAATTCATCTGGTTTACCCGCATGATTTTCGTGGTGAAAAAGGACAGGTGAATATTCTGGCTCCAGTGGGTGCTGCGATTTTAGGTTTGAGTGAAGGGCAAGAAATTGAATGGCCACAACCAGATGGTCATCTCATGCAAATTAAAGTGATTCGAGTTTTATATCAGCCTGAACGAGAAGGCGATTATTTATAACATGCTACAGATTCAATAGCCTCAGTTTTGGGGCTTTTTTTAAGTCTATAAAAATATACAGCGTACTCAAGCAGACAATCTCATTGATACTAATTATTCGGTTTATTCGATCGTTTTTATAAAAATAAACTGTTTTATCTATTTTTTCATTCAACGTATGATGAATTCATTGAATAAATTACTCCTTTGGAGACTTGGTAATGTTAGATCAAAATACAGCTGCGCAATTAAAAACTTTATTAGAACGTTTACAAAGCCCGATCGAGCTGGTGGCTTCTCTCGATGACTCAGACAAGTCAGACAAAATCAAAGAACTGGTGGAAGAAATTGCCGCCTTGTCTGATCAGGTGACTGCACGTTTTGATGGCAGCAATTCACGCCGTCCAAGTTTCGGCATTGCCAAAAAAGGTGAACAGCCACGGGTCAATTTTGCCGGTTTGCCAATGGGGCATGAATTCACCTCCCTGATTTTGGCCTTGTTGCAAGTGTCTGGTTATGCACCCAAAGTT
>JAJUIK010000003.1 GCA_029267635.1 Moraxellaceae bacterium
CAGTGACAGAATATCCACGTTCGGTAATCAATTTAACAGCTTCATCTTTAAATTCTGGGGTGTATCGTTGTCCACTCATAATGTTCTCTCCTATGCAAAAAGAATAGACGAAATTTGTCTAGGAGAGTGGTGGCAGTCCAAATGACTAAGGATATTAAGCCAACAACAAGTAGATTCCCCATGATGTGTTAATTTCCATAAACTACCACCGAAATTATTGCCCCCAAAGTGACACTACAGAACCTACAAAACTAGCAAAAAGAGGGTTATGTAGGTTTTGTAGTGTGTGTTCTAGCTCTTTTCAAAAATTCTAGGATTAATCCAATAGCGTTTTGATGGTCGCCCCCCCTTAATAGTCGGCTCAATCTCTTCTAATGCCAGCCAATCGCTATCTACTAAAATATCTAAGGCATCATTTACCGATCCAGTATCTGTTAAGCCTTTCCAATTCTTTTGTTGCACCTGTCTTGAGGTAAAACCTTTAGTGCGCCAATCATCATCTTTGAGATTTTTCAGCTTTTGGCATAGTGTGCCTGCTTTCATGGTTGCGCTTTGAAGTACAAGCCCATAAATGCGTCTAGCGTGTGTTTCTAGGTACTCACACCATTCTATAGCCATCTCTGCACAACGTTTGCTTACATCGCCGACACGACCAAGCTGTACACCATCAATAAGATGGAATATCAAAGCAAGAGCAGGCATTAACTTGCCGTATTTGTCCAAGTGCTGAATGATGATAGGGTGTTCCTCATTCGCCATGATTGCGCTGTGTAAGTGGGTAGTCCATGCAATGAATAGTTCCTGTGCTTCCTCACTGAATCTAAAGTATGGTCGAGGGTTATATTCGTCCGCAGGCTTTGCACCTATTCTAACGATCTCATTTGTGGTGAGATTGTCTAACGCCTGGAATACCTCAAAAACGGCGTTACGTGCATCTTTGTTGGGGATTTCGTCACGGTATGCCCAATTGTTTGTATCGGGATAAACGAGCAACTGGAACCGCTGTAATAAGCCATCATTACCCATGCCTTTGATGCTTGGCTCAAGGTATGCCACTAATTTGTCAGGCTGTATGCCTCCCAAGACAGATAAACAATGGTTTTCAATAAATCCATTACCGCGCATGATTCTGTCGAACTCATAAGGTTTATTACCGTTCCATCCCTCAAGATAAAATGCTCGGCCTGAATCACTATCATTTTTGTCTAGTGAGGATAAAAGCCCCACCAATTCATCACGACATACGAGGATGCCATTCGGATTAAGTTTTTCGAGTTCTGCCAATGCTTCGGGACTGGCATCATTGGTCTTGTAACGCTTTAAAATTGGCTCGCCAATACTTTCGTCTTGCAACTCCCTTAACTCGTTTGCAATCTGGTTTAGCTTTTCCTCATCTCCTTTTTTGCCAGCGTCTTTTAACTTGTCTTTCAAAGCCTTCATGCTGGATTCTTTGACCAATGAGGACACTTCATATTCTTTCAGTGCTTCGTCATATTCAGCTCTAGCATTTATAACAAGTCGATCCAGTGCATACGTGCCAGCATTAAATGCAGGGGATTTTTTGCTAGAGGGTGGTGCAACAATACCTCCCCATAGATTCGGAATTACTGTCCAGTCATCGAGCCGCTTGGGTTTAATTCCAACTCTTGCACCCACTACAGAACACAATGCAACGAGCGTGCATACTGCCACAAAATCAGGCGGCATATTGTCGGCGCGGTTTGCTTCATCGCAGCAATATTCCCCCAAGTTATAAGGCAACATTGCCCGATCAAATGGTGCAACTGGTAATAGTTCCGCTTTGATTTCCTTTGGCTCGCCCCATTTGCGGGTAGTACTATCACTATCGTATTCACTAATTAGGCCCATTCCAGCTAATACTTGAGTGACTGCTTTTAATGCCTCTGCTATTGAATAACCACCATGCTCTAATAGGGTGAATCCATTTCCTGCAATTGTTTCCCCTGTGCCTTGTGAGCAAATAAAAGAGCCATCGCCGTTTTCATCATCGAACCTGAACCGATCAGAACCACCACACATGGGGCAAGAGCCATGCTCATGAGGTGCATGAGTGGTGAGAGCATAACCAAGTCGGCCTAAAATCTCCGACCAACGACCACGTGCTAGTAATTTCGCCTGCTTGAAATCTAGGGTAAAATGCGTTTGCTGTGTTGTGTGTGTTACTTGTGGTTTGGCTTTTGCTGCATGAGCCTTTGGAGTTGGTAGCTCCAAAGGCTCACGTAGTGATTGCACCCATTGAATTAAATCATCAGCATCATGCCAAGCATCCGAGTGAACAATTCGGGATTGAAATGGCGTATCTTTTTGATGAATAAATCCAGCTAACCGCATAACCCGATCTACGTTATGAATAGCCTTGTCTGCACCATCATCAGCAAAGTGATGAATCAACCGCTTCTGTAATGAGGTGAACTGATCTAAAGCAATCTCTCCCTCTCTTATCAACCAATAAGCATGATGCTTGCCTCTGGACGATTCGACAATAAGATTAGGTGGGAAGTCCATGCTCACTAACTGTTCCACACGTGCATCATTGACCGTATCAAAGTCTATCCATAGGCCACGAATACGCTTGATATTCTCTGTTTTTCGCCCCTGTAAGTCGGTTTCATTGACGGTGACAAATACACCACAACCCTGCTGGTTTAATCGCTGTAAGGCCTCGAAATGCTGCTCTAACGAACCGTTATAAATACGCGCCATACCTTGCTTCGGTGGTTTGCTATCATCAAAGGTTTGAAAGGTGAATAAGTCACCATCGTCTAGCATTTCCAGCATCTTGTTTGCTGTCTCAATAGAGGGGAATAATTTAGCAATGCTATTCATTTAGCCCCTCCTTTGTGAGCTTTCAACTCTTGTTGATATTTTTGCAGCTAACCTTTCTTGTTCTGCTTTTAGGTCATCTGACGGGTATACCGAACTGCTGCACGTTGCAACGAGTAAAATTAAAAATACAAAACAACCACCCAGCACTAGCCCTTTCAGCAAGTCAACACAGGTTTCTTTTAATGTATTGATAATGAAGTTTTGTCGGTTTTGTAGTGTCTTATCTTTGACATATTTCATTTTCATACCTCACTACATACAGTTCACATGGGTATCGGCCAGAATGCCGTCACTAGAAAAGCCGACCTTTTCACGGTTATCCATCATTCGCAATAGTTGTTGTTCTGCTTCCTCAAAACTAATACCAAAATGTTTAGCAATCTCCTCTAGGATGTAGACTGGTTTGCCTTTGTTTAGGTGTCCACTTGTAGGTGCCAATAGATTTAGCTCTTTGGCCTTAGCATTCATTTCCGCCTTAATGTTGTCTGGTGTGTAATGCAGCGTTAAAAGAAATACTCGCTCGGTGATGAGGTGGTCATCTCCGTACTGTTCTAACATGGCTTTATAGTGGTCAAAAGCTATGAAAAACTCAGGGTCTACATAGTTATTCATTGTGTACCCCCTCAAAAGTGAGCTGTAAATTTGTTTTGCATGTTTCTATGCGCTTTGTATTTAAATGCTTTTCACGTTTACGGCGGTTCATACCATGGCTGTGAAATGTGCCTTTATCCTTAGATATTTTCTCTTGCATACATAAGCGGCTAAGTTCTTCATAAGCGGCCTGTCTTGCTGGATATGAGCCAGTTTTGCGGATGCTTGGCAGTAGCTCAAATACCCAGTTTTGAAAGTTCAATGCCTCTGGTTTTGTCGATCTGAATACAATCCTATAAAGATTTTCTTCACTGATAAAAGTGAGCTTTTGAGCACCGCCATTTGTAAGGATAGACATTTCATGTACTCCCTTTGGATTTAGCTTAAAACGGTTTGGTGTGACGTTTTTAATCTCTAAGGCTTGACCAACATCAGCCATGCAAAACAAGGGCTCATTCTTTTCATCAAAGGCAATCCGAACGCCGTGTTTATTAAAATTAAAAATAGATGGCCTCATCTAAACGCCTCCTTTAACTCATAACGAGCATGGCTATCCTTATTGCTCTGGTTGGGTTCGGTGTGGGTTGCGATGTCATGCCCAGCAACACGTAAACGCTGGATGACTGCAATCAGGCTGTAACAATCAAAGTGATAAATGGCCTCGGCCTGGGAAAGAGTTTTACCCTGTTCGAGGTGGTCTAGTACCTGGATTTTATGATTGTTATTCATGCTCAAGCCTCCATAGTTGCAAGGCTTTGTTTCTTGTTGTTATGCCATTCCACTAGATCGGCATAGTCGAAATAGACAGGAGATTGCTTTGTATCGCCTGTCTTGATCGGTCGGGGAAAGGTGGCATCAGTACGCACGATATGGCGCAGTGATTCACGGCTTACGTCTAGTAACTCGCAAGCTGTTTTAAACTGTACGCGGATTGGGGAAATAGACATAAAGAAACTCACTTATGCAGAAATATAGTAAGTTGAGTATCTATATGATTTATATTAATAAATAGATGTAGAGTTTTACTTAATATAGATTAAGTTTTACTTGCTCTGTATTTTTTTTGGCCTGCCAGCTTCTCTAGCATATTCGGGAGCGATATTTTTAATCCAATCTTTTAAAGCTTCTGCTTTATTTGGTAATTGTTCTAGGTGTTCAGTTTCGCACAATGTATTCCATATAAGCTCACACATTGCACCTGTTTTGATTTGTTTCTCTTTATCCTGTATCCAAAGGTGTCTTGCAATCTCCTGTGCTGCCCTTTGAGCAAATTCTTTTGCTTTACTTTTCCCTCGAGGTTTACGAATTGCGGTTCGTTTGGCTTCATGCTCCTGATCATTTCTGTCATTGTTTCGAGATGACAATTTACCATCCAAAACCCTAACTAATTGACTATGCGGAACATAGATATCTTTCTTTCTTATAATTGGATGATATGTATATTCCCCCTCTGTATACTCGACAGTATTGTATTTGGCCGGCATCATTGTGTGCTTTTCACCAATCTGTTCAAGCATTGGATAAATAGCAAGAATTTCTATTTCTTGAAGCCCTTTCTCGCTAACATATTCTAAGTATTTTCCTCTTGAACCTGTGCAATTCACAAAATGAGAGTTATTAAGTTCATCTTCTTTTAAATTAGTAATATTGCGAAAACCAAAATCACTTACATTTGATTGTCCAAAAAAATAAATGTTTTGAATTACATACTCATCTATCTCTAACAATGTGCCATGATAAATTTCTGATTCGACAATCTCTTCAGTTAACTTTATAAGTTTTTCATATTTATCAGGTTCTTTCGTTCTTTTTACTGGAAATATAGCATCAATAGACACATTATATGCACCATAAAAATAGGCGTAGAGTTTTAAATCGTATACTAATGAAATAGATAGCAGTTTTTTGCTATCGTAATAATCAACTTTTAATATTCTATTTAGTTCTTTTGCTGCTTCTTTCAAAGTGTAAAAAGGTGCTGGATGTTTAATATCACTCATTGTTATTCATGCCTCCCACAGCATCCCCAATAAACTGCTAAGCCAATCGGATTGGGTGTCCAACTTTCGGGAACTACCTAGACCTAGTAAACTGAATATAAATGATATTCACATATAAACAGTCATATCCTGTAATTCAGACGACAAATTATATCACTTCACCAATTTGGCATATTTGAACTGAATAACCTCATCCCCTAACAGGTGCTTGGTGAAGTCATACGGACTAATATGCTCTTGCTGGTTAGCTTCCAGATAATCACTCCACCAATTGAGCATAGCTTTCCGTTCTTCTAAATATTGCGCCGTGTGAGTGTAAGCAAGTCGGACTTGGTCACGCTCTTGATGGCTCATTTGTTTCTCTACTGCTTCCTTTTGGAATAGTGTGCTTTGTACCAATGCGGAACAGGCCATACCTCTAAAACCATGACCGCATATATCCTTATCGGTGTCATAACCCATACGGCGCAATGTCTTGTTGATTGTGGATTCACTGATAAATCCATTCGGGTCGCCATTCTTCGGGAATAGGTTTTTGGTCATGCCACTGTATTTGTGAATTTCCCTTAACAGGGTGATGGCTTGAGGTGAGAGTGGTATGAGGTGGTCGGCTTTCATCTTTGCGCCACGATTAGAGAACTTTTGCCCAGCAATGGCCTCGCGTGTTGCTGGTAGCGTCCAGATTCCTTTTTCTAGGTCGAACTCATCCCAACGAGCAAAACGTAGCTCACTAGATCGGACAAACGTATGCAATGCAAACAGGGTGCATAGTTTTGTTAATGGGTATCCGTTGTCATTGGCTAGTCGTTGTTGCAGCTCTGGCAGGCGGTCTAGTGATAGTTGCGGATAATGTTTAGGTGCTTTGGTGGTGACAAAAATATCTTTTAAAAAGTAAGCTGGGTTTTCTTCTATCAATCCTCTTGAGATGGCATGAGCAAAAATGCTGATTAATCTCTGGCGTGTTTTCTTCAAAACTTCTGTAAATCCTTTCTCCTCGATGGAACGTAGAACGGCGGTGAGGTCTTTAGGTTTGACTGCATCAATTGGCTTTGAGCCGATCAGCACGAATACATATTCCTCTAAGTTCTTTAATGCCCGATCTGCTGTATCTGCTACCCATCGGCCTGTCTTGTTGTATTCCTTGTGCCAGTCACGCGCTACGGCCTCAAAGCTATAAGCATTTTGCAGTTTGGTTTTTTGGATTTGTTCATGCTCGATAGGGTCTATACCGTTAGCAATGAGTTCTTCCAATTCACGGCGTTTGTCCCTTGCTGCTTTCAAGGTGAGTGCTGGAAAGCTCCCCAGCGTCATCAATCCCTCTTTTCCGTTGGCGCGTTTGTATTTATATCGCCATACCTTTGAGCCACTCTTGCGAACGAACAGGATTAACCCATGACCATCGTATAGGGAATAATCTTTCTCTTGAGGTTTTGCACCTGTGCATTTTGAATCTGACAGGGGAGTGGTTTTTCTAGCCATAATCGGAATAAGGATACAAAAGTTGATAGAACTGGATATATCCTCATTTATATCCTTATTTTTTGCAACTGTATCCTTATTTATTTTGTCTTATTTTGCTATTTGATTAGCTTAAATCTAATAGAATCAAGGGCTTTAAGCTGTATTTTTGCATGTTCTTTTATTGTGATTGTGCGCCCTGCGGGACTCGAACCCACGTCGGTCGCTTAGGAGGCAACTGCTCTATCCAGTTAAGCTAAGGGCGCCAAGCATCGCTAATGTAGCCTAAATTGGAATGAAAAAAAAGTTATTGCAGCGCAATAACTTTCTCCTCTTTTTATGACGTAGTTTGCGCCAAGACTAGTGTGGATTTTTATCTAAAAGCTGGAACAAACCCAGCATTAAGAGAATCCAGAGGGGAATCATTACTACGGATTCCATAAAGCCTTGTGTCCACATAATATAGAGGACAGCCAAAATAAACAGCAGTACCAAATAATTACTCATAGGTGCCCAAAGTGCCGGGAAGCGGGGGGGTATTTGGGCTTGCTGCATTGCTTGCTTAAATTTTAGGTGAGTGAGACTGATCATGGCCCAGTTGAGCACAAGTGCTCCGACCACCACATACATCAGGTGGCTGAGTGCATCTTCCGGTACAAAATAGTTCAATAAAACACAGCCAAAAATGAGCAGAGCTGAAAATAAAACCGCAGGAATCGGGACACCGTGCTTATTCACTTTACTGAAAATTTTCGGTGCATTGCCTTGTTGGGACAGGCCAAACAACATACGGCTGTTGGCATACATGCCACTGTTATAAACAGACAGGGCTGCGGTCAAGATAATAAAATTCAGCAGATGTGCCGCCCAGCCAATACCTAACTGGCTGAAGATCATGACAAATGGGCTTTTATCCAGACCACCGAGTTCCAGTTGGTTCCAAGGTACTAGAGAGAGCAGAATGGTTAATGAGCCCACATAAAAAATCAGGATACGGAACACCACCTGATTAATCGCTTTAGGAATGGTTTTTTCAGGATTATCCGCTTCAGCTGCCGCCATCCCGATAAGTTCAATCCCGCCAAAAGCAAACATCAAAAATGCTAGCATATAGAAAAGGCCATCAAAACCGTTCGGAAAAAATCCTCCATGACTCCACAGGTTGCTCAAACTGGCCGTTGAATTGGCATCGGCAGTCAAGAGCAGATACACACCGAACAGGATCATGGAAATCACCGCTGTGACTTTGATGATTGCCAGCCAGAATTCGGATTCACCATAAAACTTCACATTGCCCAGGTTGATCGCGGTAATGATCCCAAAGAAAAACAGCACAGAAACCCATGCAGGAATATGCGGCCACCAGTAATTGATATATTTGGCGACAGCCGTTAGCTCAGTCATCGCGACCAGAATATACAGAATCCAGTAATTCCAGCCGGCCAGAAAGCCAGGAAACTTGCCCCAATATTTGTTGGCAAAGTGACTAAAAGAGCCAGCCACCGGTTCATGGACAATCATCTCGCCTAATTGGCGCATAATCAGGAACGCAATCAGGCCACCAATGGCATAACCTAAAATGATTGAAGGTCCAGCCGACTGGATGACTTGTGCAGAGCCTAAAAATAAACCCGTTCCAATTGCGCCACCCATGGCAATGAGCTGGATGTGACGGTTTTTCAAGCCACGTTGAAGTTGAGAAGACGCGTTGTTCAAAGTGCTGACTCGACGATGAATAAGCCGGTTATTGTAATGGATTTCAATGCTTTTGACCCGTTAAATGCTAATCTGAAATCTGATTTTTTAATTAAATTAAAAAATAAACTTAACGGGTTAAATTAACCTTTTGGTATAAAAATATTTTTTAAATAATTGCTGTGGTCTAGGGTTATCAAATCATGGATATTTAGAGCAAAGTGGAGAGAAGCAGCATCTATCAGTAAAAAACTTTACTACGATACGCAATAATGCGCTGCAACAGATTTGTAATACCTAATATTTTCTAGGGTTTTTCTTGCGGCTTAGGGATTCTGTTCAGAATCACATAGAGAAAGCGTGCGGAAAACAGTATCATGAGGGCAGCATTCAATGACAGAAGAAAATCTGATGAGCGATCAAGTACCTACATGTCCAAAATGTAATTCAGAATTTGCCTATAGTGATGGGGCTTTATTTATTTGTCCGGAATGTGGACATGAGTGGGATGCACAGACCAGTGCGGAAAGCGATGACGTAATAGTGAAAGATGCGGTGGGGAATCTGTTGCAGGATGGTGATACCGTAACCGTGATTAAAGATTTAAAAATTAAAGGTTCATCACAAGTGGTCAAGATTGGGACCAAAGTGAAAAATATTCGCTTGTTGGATCACGGCGATCATAATATCGATTGTAAAGTTGAGGGTATTGGTCCCATGAAACTCAAATCCGAATTTGTTAAAAAAGTTTAAGTTCTATTCTTGATCGAGGCTCGTGTGTCATCTCTACCATCCGTCCAAGCAGATGTGCTGAAACAGGCGCAAGAACGTATCCAGCAAGATTTATTGACCGCATTGGATGCTTTTTCCATTCCTGAACCTTTAAAAGGGGCTGTCTATCATGCAGTCATGTTGGGCGGGAAGCGAGTGCGTCCTGCCTTGTGTTATGCCACAGCTGCGCTAACAGCAGACCGCCGGAATGATGCAGCCGTGCGCCGTGCCGCGGTTGCGATTGAACTGATTCATTGTTATTCCCTGGCGCATGATGACTTGCCGTGTATGGACAATGATTTATTGCGTCGTGGCCAGCCGACCTGTCATGTGGCCTTTGGGGAAGATACTGCCTTGCTGGCAGGAGACCTGCTGCAATCCATGGCTTTTGAGGTACTGGGGAGCCGGCTGTTTGATTCAGGTCCAGCTGTTGAGGCGGCAATTGTGTTGAAACAGATGCAGATTCTGGCAACCGCCAGTTCTAAAATGGTCTGTGGCCAGATGCTGGATTTGCAGGCCGAAGGTCAACAGATTTCTCAACAAGAGTTGGAAACCATTCACCGTAACAAGACCGGCGCTTTAATTTCAGCAGCGATTATGATGGCTGCTGTGACCCAGTTTGCGGGTACGGATCAGGCGATTCCGCAATTACGCCAGTTTGGCCAGTCGATTGGTCTGGCGTTCCAGGTGCAAGACGATATTCTGGATATCATTTCAGATACGCAAGTGCTGGGTAAGACTGCGGGCAAGGATGAGTTGGTGGAAAAATCAACGTATCCTGCGCTGATGGGTTTGCAAGAGGCGCAAGCGTATGCGCTTGAGCTGCATGATCAGGCCTTTGAGGCCCTCACTTATTTTGGTGAAAATGCGGCTGAGTTGTACCAGATTGCTGAGTTTCTCTTGGTGCGTAAACACTAATCTGCCTTGAGTTTGGCTGCGTAAGGCAAGGGGGGTATTCCGCCCTTTGTGGTGTTGGTAAGGTCATAAGATCATCACAGTGTCAGGCACATGAGCAGGGCAGATTTTCTTTCACGGCAAAATTAAAAAAGACAGCGATAAGCTGTCTTTTTTGATTAAAACGTAAGATTAATGATTATGACGTCCCATCACACCACGAATGGTATTTAATACATCGGCTGGCAAGACCACAGTTTTGGCATTGTTGGATTTGGCCATATCCTGCATGGCTTTGACATATTGTTCACCCAACAGATAGGCCACGGGAATTTCTTTATCACCGACGGCTGAGCTAATCATTTTAATGGCTTTTTCAGAGGCTTCAGCCAAGACCACTTGAGCTTCGGCATCGCGACGTGAAGCTTCCAGACGACCTTCTGCTTCGAGAATCGCTGCGTGTTTTTCACCATCCGCTTTGGTCACGGTGGCACGACGCTGACGTTCTGCTGCCGCTTGTGCTTCCATGGCAGATTGCATGGTTTGTGATGGTTGAATATCCTGGATTTCCACAGTTTTGAGCGTAATACCCCAGTCGGAAATATCATCCGAAATCGCCAGTTTCAGTTTGGCCTTGATATGATCACGAGAAGACAGGGCATCATCGAGATCCATTTCACCCACAATTGAACGCAAAGAAGTCTGTACCAGATTCTGAATAGCCAGAATGTAATTCTCGATGCCATAGACTGCTTTTTCTGGCGTAGTCAGGTTGATATAGGCCACGGCATTCATCAGGAGTACCGCGTTATCACGGGTGATGACTTCCTGTGATGGAATATCCAGCACGATATCTTTGGTCGTGACCTTATAAGCCACTTCATCAATATACGGAATGACAAAATTCAGACCAGGCGAGAGCGAGGTATGGTATTTGCCCAAACGCTGTACAATCCATTTATAACCTTGAGGCACAATGCGCACCCCTTTAAAAATGGTCACCCCGACAAAAATTAACAAGGCTAAAACAATAATGGTTCCGACTGACATTTTCTGTCCTCTTGATTTTCTTTAAATTTATTAAGTGGTATGTCTCTGCACCACCAGATCATTGCCGAGAATGTCCACAACACGGACACGATCACCGACCTGAACCGGGCTGAGGCTGCGGCAGATCCATTCATCAGCGCCCAGTATCGGCATTGGGAAACGTACCTTGATCTGCTCATGACTTAAGCTGGTTTCAATCACCATGCCGACCTGACCAATGGTGGCTTCACGTGGCAGGCCGGCTTTGGTTTTATCTATCGATAAGGGTTTAATAAACTTAAACCAGAGCACGGTGCACAGAACTGACAGCACGATCCACATGATCAGCTGTGTAGACATGCTCATCATTGGAAACAGCCAAAACAATACGGCCACCATGAGGGCCGCGATCCCGAACCACAGCGCGGCAAACGCCGGAATGATCAGTTCGGAGAGCATCAACACAATACCCAACACCACCCAATGCCAGGGTTCAACCACGAATTCCATACAGCTACTCTTATGTTGTTATTTCGAGATGATATAGATCAATCAATGACTTGCATCAATGTAGCAGATGAGGGCAGAAATAAATATGAAAATTGCCGATCTGTCTAGAATTTTGCTCGTGGTGCAGGCTGTAATGCAGCGGGTGATTGTTTGAAACGCGCAATCGCAGCCTGAATTTCACGGACTTTCAGTTGTGCCGCCTGTTCACCTTCTAAAATAGCAGCATTGCTGGATGCCAGGTCCAGTACCCCCAGATGGCCGACCTTAGGTTGAATCACCACATTGGCTTGACGCAGTTCCTGCTGAATACTTTGCTGTCCCATGATATTAATGGTCTGGTCCAGTAGGCCCCACATGCTCATCGGGCGGTCGGCAGTTGGACGTGCCGAAATATCCACGGCAATTACGAGATCGGCGCCCATGGCTTTGGCTGTAGCAACCGGAATCGGGCTGACCAGGCCACCATCGACATATTTCAGCTTGCCAATAGTAGCGGGGACAAAGACATTCGGAATGCTGCAGGACGCACGTACGGCCTGTCCGGCATTGCCCTTGATAAACTCGGCTTTTTGTCCATTGTCCAGTCGGGTTGCCACTGCAGCGAAACGTAGCGGGAACTGTTCAATCGGTTTGTTCGCCAGCTGTTGATTGACATAATTTTGCAGTTTTTGTCCCAAGACAAACCCTTGCCTGTTTAATGTCAGGTCACGAATATCCGATTCTTTAAATTGTAGTGCGATACGTTGCAGTTGATACGGAGTTTTGCCGCTGGCATATAAACTGCCGACAAAACTTCCGGCGCTGGTGCCAGTAACAATTTTCGGCCGAATACCATGAGATTCCAGCACCTTAATGACCCCGATATGGGCAAAACCCTTGGCACCGCCACCGCCCAAGGCCAGAGCAATGACGGGTTCTCGTGCTTGGGTGGTCGTGGATGGGGAAGGTTTCTCTGCAATTTGCTGGCAGCCGAAAAAACTCAGGCTTAAGGCAGTAATAATTGAAAAAGGGATCAATTTCATGAAAATAACAGCAAAAATAAAAGGATAAATGATGTTCATCACAGCAGATTGCCGCTGGTTTTTCTAGCCATTTTTCCGGCATTTTTGTAAAAGCTCAAAGCGGCGGATTCATTTACTGGTGGGAAATCAGCTGAGCCTGATTCCTTAAATGTTGCGAATGCGTCGCTTACAGGGAAGGTCTGGATATTCTTACCATTCTTTTTATGTTGCGGTCTGATGAGCATGCTTGGTCGTCTGCTGTATAGTCCGGCAATCAAGAGGGAAAATATCAAAAATACATTGATATGATGTGAGTGTACTAGCCTGAAACGGATGTAAACACCTTAGAACGTCAGGATGGACAGGCAGAATATGCAGCGCATCACGGACTGTTGTGGCGTGTAGAGTATATTTTTTATGCTGATCTTTGTTTAACCCTGGAGTATTATGCACGCTCAATCTCTTTATCTCTTGCTGTTTTCCCTGTATTGGGCACAAGGTTTACCGGTCGGCTTTATGACCCATGCCTTACCGGTCATTTTACGTGCCGAAGGGGTTTCTTTGGCACATATTGGCGGTTTTGGCCTGTTGATGCTGCCGTGGTCGATCAAGATATTTTGGGCGCCGTGGGTGGATCGCTGTTCTGGCCGATGGGGTGCCTATCGTAGCTGGATTATTCCAACCCAATTGCTGAGTGTGCTGGTGCTGGTCATCTTGTCCTTTTTCCCGATCAGTGCTTTGGATCAGCCGGGATATTTGCTGGCTTTTTTTATCAGCTTATTGCTGCTAAACCTATTGGGCGCCACACAGGATATTGCAACCGATGGTCTGGCTGTCCGTTTGCTGGGCCAGCAACAACAGCACTGGGGCAATAGCTTTCAGGTGATTGGCTCCCGACTGGGTTTTATTGTCGGCGGCGGTCTGCTGTTATGGGGACTGGACTGGCTGAGCTGGCAAATCACCTTTTTATCTCTGGCGAGTCTGGTCTTACTGAATACCTTGCCGATTTTAATCTTGAAATCAGCACAAGCTGTTTCACTCAACCCACACACAACTTCGGATTCGAAGCCCTGGACACAGCTTTACCATGACCTGCGGCATTATTGGCAAGACCCTGTATTTAAGGTGTGGCTAGGAGTATTGCTCAGTTTCAAGGTCGCTGATGGTCTGGCTGGGCCAGTATTGAAACCCTTGATGGTCGATCTGGGTTTATCGTTTAGCCAGATTGGCCTGTATATCACGATGTTAGGGGCTGGTGCCGCCTTAGTCGGGGCGGGAATGGCTGGATTCTGCTTAAAATGGCTGAGTCGTGCTCAAGCATTGCTACTCTTTTCAATTTTGAAAATCGCCAGTCTGGCTGCATATGTCTGGTTGGCCTGGCAATACGAACAGTCTCGGCCTGTGGCACATGCGCTGATTTATGCAATCAATGCGGTGGAAGATCTGCTGTCTGCCATGCTGCTCATGGTCATGCTGACCTTAGTGATGCAAGTTTGCCGTCCACAATTTGCTGCCACCGATTTTACTTTTCAAGTGGCCTTGATGGCGACTGTAAGTGGGATTTTGTATGGCATCGGCGGGATATTGGCCGAAATTTTGGGTTATGCGACTACGCTGGAGGTAATTATTCTGCTGGCGGTCTTGTGTTTATGGCCGATAGTGCGCTGGCAATCCAGAATAACAAAACCAATATTATAGAAGGATTTTTATATCGATTGGTTGATATTAGACTTTTTGCTAAAAATGGAATAAACAAATCGCAACAAAATAGTTCTGTGTTATAAAACCAACGCGTAATATTTGTTACAAATTGATGACAGGACGATTCACATGAAAAATAAAATTGCTGCTGCGATTGCCTTGAGCTTATGGGCGGGTTCTAGTTTTGCTGCCCCAACTTTGTATGGGGAAATTGATGCGAGTCTGGATTATTTGCCTGAAGATAATAAACTCGGGATTAAAGACAGTGATGTCTGGGAAGTGAGTTCGAACAGCTCTTTTATTGGGGTGAAAGGTGAAGAAAAACTGACCTCACGTTTAAATGCCGTGTATGGCATTGAGTGGGGTATCAGTGCAGATGGTGATGGCACGGACTGGACGGTACGTAACCGTTTTGTCGGTTTAAAAGATGCGAAATTGGGAACGCTCAAAGCGGGTGCGCATGATACGCCACTAAAACAACTTTCCAGTGTGGTCGACACTTTTAACAACTATGTCGCAAATAAAGCCGATGTAAGCGGCATTATGGCGGGTGAAACTCGTGTTTCAAATGCCGTGATCTATGAATCTCCTGCCATTAAGCTGCCTGCTGGTGCCTTAAAAGTAAATGCATTACTTGCAACAGGTGAAGACAAAGGGATTGAAAAAGGGAATGGTGCTTCTAAAACAGCAGGCCGTGGCTTGGGTGATGCCTGGTCGGCTTCGATCGCCTATGAAAGTCCACTGGTCGTTGCCGGTGTGGCTTATGATAAAGCTATTCCAACAACCTTGGCAGGACGTGGTTTCCTGAATGCGTCAGAACCGGAAGTCACAAGTAGTGTTGCTGGTACAGCTTTTGCTGCAGCGAATACTGTACGTGCGATTGGTCGTGTCAATTTACAAAATGGTTTAGCATTGAAAGCCTTATATCAAAACTCTGAAGTTGAAAATGTTGAAGGTAATGATACTGTTGCTGCAAATATTGACGATGCACAAGGCTGGTTAGTCGGTGCTGAATATAATCTGCCTGCTGCAAAAGCCTGGACAGTAAAGGCACAGTACAGCCAAAACATCACCAGTTTTAAAGATGCCACAGCGGACTTTGAAGCCCAGCAGATTTTTGCAGGTGTAGACTATGCCTTTAGTAAGCAGGTTAAAGCCTATGGATATGCAGGTTATTTAACATTAGAACAGGCTGATCAAGAGACCAAACAGCCAGTCGTGGGTACAGGTTTAGAAATCAAATTCTAATCAGCGCATGATTCCAATGAAAAAGGCAATGTCATAAGCATTGCCTTTTTATTTTAAGTCTTTTTTAAGTTTGGATTTATAGATTAATTGCATCTTATCAGCTCAATTCGCTCACGATGCTTAACCTGATCCAGCGCTTTCCGGTATGCTCCAAAACCATTTCACTTGGTACCTTTAACCTGATTCTGGCTATCTGGCTGGCGCTGGTGCTGAATATTGGATTCTTTGAACAGATCCAGAAACTTACGCCTTATCAGGGTATTAAAGCTCATGCTTTTTTGGCCGCGACTGCAGTTGTATTGGTAGCGTATCATCATTTCTTATTTCAGTTACTGAACTGGAGAAAAACCGCCAAAGCTGTGGCGATTCTGTTGGTGTTGATGGGCGGGTTGAGCGCTTATTTTGTGAATACCTTGGGTGTGGTGATCTCACCGGACCAGATCCAGAATACCTTGCAAACCGATCCAGCAGAGGTATCGGATTTAGTGTCTTTACGTTTACTGCTGTGGTCTTTGGGCTTTGTAGTCTTCCCCATTCTGGCGATCAGTCGGGTTCAGATCAAAGCAGAAAAATTCAGCGCCGTTTTGCTGAAAAAGGCGCTGCATAGTGTGGCATCCCTGTTAATCATTGGGGGCTTGCTGTTTGTTTATTATATCGATTTCGCTTCGGTTTTCCGTGAGCATCGCGATTTGAAAGGCATGATTTCACCACAAAACGTGATTGCTTCCAGTCTGTCGTATTACCGTAAAAAAGCACCCAAAGAAAATCTGCCGCTGCTGCGTTATGGTGAAGATGCGCATCTAGTCACGGCTGTCAGACAGAAGCAGCAACCGAAATTGATGGTCTTGGTGGTGGGGGAAACCGCACGTGCTGACAGTTTCGCACTGAATGGTTATGCGAAAAATACCAATCCGGAACTGGCCAAGCAACAAGTGATCAACTTTTCACAGGTGAGTTCCTGTGGTACTGCGACTGCCGTATCGGTGCCGTGCATGTTCTCGGGTATGCCGCGTCAGGATTATGATGAACAGTTGGCCAGTCACCGTGAAGGCCTGCTCGATATTGCCCAGCGTGCCGGTTATCACGTGACCTGGATCGACAATAATTCTGGCTGTAAAGGGACATGTGACCGGGTCGAGCAGTACAAAATTCCGCAAGCATTGAAGCAAAAATGGTGTGCGACCGGGGAATGTTATGACGAGATTCTGGTAGATGCGCTAAAGGGCTATCTCAATACGATTGCGGCTGACGATCAAACGCCACGTTTGATTGTATTACACCAGATGGGCAGTCATGGACCGGCTTATTACAAACGTGCTATGCCTGAATATCAAAAATTCCAGCCGACCTGTGCAACCAATGCAATTCAGGGGTGCAGTCCACAAGCACTGATTAATACCTATGACAACAGTATTGTTTATACGGATCATGTGCTGAGTCAGGTGATTGACACGTTAAAAACTACCCGCAATTATCAGACCGGATTTTGGTATCTATCGGATCATGGCGAATCCACTGGTGAAAGCGGCATGTATCTGCATGGTGCGCCGTATGCGATTGCCCCAAGCCAGCAGACCCATGTGCCGATGATGATGTGGTTCTCCGAGCGTTGGATGCAGGCCAATACAGCACACGTCAACTGTCTGGCTGGACAAAAGAATCAGCCCTTAAGTCAGGATAATTTATTTCCAAGTTTATTAAGCCTGCTGGATATAAAAACCGCGGTAATTCAGCCAAAATTTGATATGTTGCAACAGTGTGCTGCCCAAAGCAAAACGAGTGCTTAATTGATGAATAAAATCTTGATCATTGAAGATGATTTTATGATTGCCGAGTCCACTATTACTTTACTGAAATACCATCAGTACGATGTGGCATGGGTCAATAATGGGCTGGACGGTTTACAGCTTCTCACGCAGCAACCTTTTGATTTGGTATTGCTTGATCTGGGCTTGCCGCGCATGGACGGCATGCAGGTGTTAAAACAGATTCGTCAGCAGACACCGAGCTTGCCAGTATTGATCATTTCTGCACGTGATCAGTTGCAGAACCGGGTGGAAGGCTTAAATCAAGGTGCGGATGATTATCTGGTCAAACCGTATGAATTTGATGAATTGCTGGCACGTATTCAGGCTTTATTGCGCCGTAGTGGTGTACAAAAGCAGCAATCTTCTCAGCAACTGCTATCGCATGGCGATTTGACCTTAAATGTCGAGCAGCACAGTGCGGTCTTTAAAGGCAAGGGTATTGAATTGTCCAACCGGGAATGGGCGATCCTGACAGCTTTTTTAAGTTATCCCAATAAAATTTTTTCCAAAGCCAATCTGGAAGACAAACTGTACGATTTTGACAGTGATATCAGCAGCAATACCATTGAGGTTTATATCCATCACTTACGTGTCAAACTGGGCAAAAATTTTATTCGTACCATCCGTGGCTTGGGATATCGTTTAGACCAAAGTGATTAAGGTATGGATTGCGTGATACAGAACCGTTATTCCCTGAAAAAACGTCTGATCTGGTTTACTTCGATTGCAAGTACAGTTTTGGGATGCATTCTGATGGCATCCTCTTACAAGATTGTGCAAGGTGAAGTGAATGAAGTTTTAGACCGGCAGATGCGCTTTCAGGCGGAGCGGCTGGCTGAACAGGAACTGCAGCTGCTGCAAAGTCGCTTTGACCCGAATAAAACCTATGCGGAAGAAGATCTGTTTATTGATGTCTGGGCGTACCGTGAACAAAAGGATCTGCATCATCCTGCCCAGCTGTTACTTGCTCCGGTACAGAAAGCCGGTTTTTACCAGCATGAAAGCCCACAAGGTACTTGGCTGGCGTATGTGATTCCTTTAAAAGATCGTCAGATTCAGGTCAGCCAGCAGCAGCGGGTACGTCAGGTTTTGGCTTTCGAGCTGGCTGCCAGCCTATTTATTCCTTATTTTCTGATCATGCCATTTGCCTTATGGGGCTTGGCTTATCTGATTCATCGTAATTTCAAACCATTGGATGATTTTAAACAGGAACTCTCGCAACGCAATTCCAATGACCTGACACCGATTCAAAGTGCGATGTATCCTCTGGAATTACTACCTACCATTGAAGAAATGAATCACTTGCTGGAGCGAATTTCGATCGCCCAGCTCGAGCAAAAACAGTTTATTGCAGATGCAGCCCATGAGTTACGTACACCCATTACTGCATTAAATCTGCAAACCCAGATTTTGCAAAAAAAGTTCCCCGATCAGCCGGAAATTAACAACTTAAGCAAAGGCTTGCTACGCATTCAACATCTGGTGGTGCAGCTTTTGGCATTGGCGAGACAAGATGCTTCTCTGACCACGCTGGATGCTGCCCGTGATTTTCAGCTCAATCAGGTCGCGCTGAATTGTGTGGAAGAACTGATGAATCTGGCCCTGCAAAAAGAGATCGATCTAGGCTTTGTACGTAATGAATGTACACGGATGCATAGCCTGGAAGCGGCGGCCCATTCGATTATTTTCAACCTGCTAGACAATGCCATCAAATATACCCCGGCGGGTGGGGTAATTAACCTGTCGGTTTATACGGAAGCAGAATGCGCCTATATTGTGATTGAAGACAGTGGTCCGGGCATTGAACCACAACTTTATGATCAGGTACTGAAGCGTTTTTACCGGATTCACCATCATCTGGCACAGGGCAGCGGTCTGGGCATGTCGATCGTGGATAAAGCCACCCAGCATTTGGGCGGTACCTTGTTTTTGGACCGCAGTAAAGAGCTGGGTGGTTTATGGGTCATGGTGCGCTTGCCGAAAGATTTAGCGCAACTGAAAACGCCGGTAAAAGAGCGCATATAAACCCAGATTCAGCGCCCAGAGAATCCATCCAGTCCACAAATTATGGCTGAGGAAATGTGCACCGCGCATCATCTGTGCCCAGCCCATGGCGAAACCTAAAATTAGTGCAGCGATCAGATAAAACCAGGCGCGTGCCGGTTGTAGCAGGCGAAAGACAAAATAACCGGCTATCAGGGCAAAACCTGTACTGGCATGTCCACCTGGAAAACAGTGCCCATGGGTCGCACTGAAGTCCCAGAGCAAACCTTGTGCTGTCGTTTGGATCATATTCCAGGGGCAGGCATGCGCGGATTGGGATTTGAGTAATCCAATCAGGCTGGTACCGATGATCACCATCCAGAAGAAATAGCCATAGTGCCAGCGTCGTGAAGCCAGATGGGATACTTTAAATGAGGCCAGCCACACAGCAAACAGACTGAGATAAGCTGCAATCACCACATTTTTGACCATCCGGTGATTCAGTTCAACCAGATACCAGTTTGCTCGTGCAAAAAAATGGCCGGATTGATCCATCCAGGGCTGGATCAGTTGTAGGTCAAGGCTACCCCCAACGGGAACAAAAACAATAAGGAGCAATAAACTCAGGCTGAGTAGACTCAGATGGGTGAGAAAAAAAGGTTTGGCTGGAGTCATGGGGCAACAGATGACAATTGAATCTAGTGCATTGCAGCAGATTTAACTTAAATCAGCCTTAAGCTGCTTAAATCCTAGACAGAAAATATCTAGAGCAGACCCGTATTTTATTTCGAGAATTGAGTTGGACAATTTCTCTCAGCATAAAAAAAGCGACTCATCAGAGTCGCTTAAATGCAGTCTATACTTAGAACATATTTTCTTCAGAGTTTGCCGAGATTTTATGAATCGCCAGATCGGCACCGCGGTATTCATCTTCTTGCGACAAACGGATGCCAATGGTGGCTTTCAATATGCCATATACCGTAAATCCACCAGCCAGAGCTAGCATAATCGCCAGCAGGGTGCCAATGATCTGCGCCATCATCGACACACCACCTAAACCGCCGAGCCAGCTTTGACCGAAAATTCCCACGGCCAGACCGCCAAAAGCACCACAGACACCATGCATCGGCCAGACACCCAACACATCATCAACTTTCAGTTTGTTTTGGGTCACGGTAAATAGTTTCACAAAAATGGCACCAGCAATCACGCCAATCATCAATGCACCAACAGGGTGCACAATATCCGAACCAGCACAGATCGCAACCAGACCGGCCAAGGGACCATTATGCAAGAACCCCGGATCTTCTTTTCCTAACAGGTTGGCAGAAATGGTACCACCGACCATCGCCATCAGTGAGTTAATCGCCACCAGACCGGAAATTGCATCGAGACGCTGTGCACTCATCACGTTGAAACCAAACCAGCCCACAATCAGAATCCAGGAACCCAAAGCCAGAAACGGAATCGAAGAAGGGGGATGCGCACTGACGCGACCATCTTTTTTATAGCGGCCATGACGTGCACCTAAGAGCAGCACGGCGGCCAATGCCATCCAGCCTCCCATGGCATGCACCACCACTGAACCGGCAAAATCATGGAAAGATGCACCAAAACTGTCTTTCAGCCAGTCTTGTAATCCCAAATTGCCATTCCAGATCATGCCTTCAAAAAATGGATAGACTAGCGCAACTAAAAACAGGGTCGCAATGGCTTGCGAACGCATTTTGGCACGCTCAGCAATCCCGCCGGAGATAATCGCCGGAATTGCTGCAGCAAAAGTTAGCAGGAAAAAACAGCGCATCAGGTTGTAGCCATGATCCAGCGCCAGTGTCGCACCACTATGGAAAAAATGCTGACCATAGGCAATGTAATAACCGACAAAGAAATAGGCAATCGCCGAGATCGAGAAGTCCGCCAGAATTTTACTTAAGGCATTGACCTGGTTTTTGTGACGGACAGTGCCGAGTTCCAGGAAAGCGAAGCCAGCGTGCATGGCAAGGACCAGAACAGCACCCAGCAATAAGAAAAGTAGATCTACATTTTGCATAGTTTGCTCAAAAAAAGTGCTAAATTTTATTTTAGAGCAAAACATATATTCAATTTTGCACCAAAACGGATTTAGTAAATCTAAAAAGCTGAGTTTGTTGGATCAAACTCAATTTGATGCCTGGATTAAGCAAGAAACGCACCAGTCCAGAAGATTATCATGGTATTTTGCTAATATACGGTGCAAGTCATTCAAAGAGAAAGTGAAATTTTTGTGCTTATAGGGAGAAGATGCGGCGTCTGGTTGCGGGAGACCGAGATGATTCTGCTGGAGTTGACCCGAGAAATAGCTTCTTGATCAGTCTGCCTCATCATTCCGTACAGTAAAGCTGATATCAATACCGTTTGAAAACTGAATTTTACGGAAAATAGGTTTTTCTAAAAAAGTAAAAAACTCTATATGCTTAACACATATAGAGTTTTCGTGAGATTTACCCAGTATCAGTCATAACATCATTCAAACGCTATGACTTTTTCAGATACTCTCTTAAGAGAAATCGAGTTCTTTTTCAAATGATTTCAATTCAAAACGCGCCATCGCCAAGTTTGATTTAGAACGATCAAGAACTAAATACAAGAAAAGACCTTCATTGCTTTCTAGTGGACGCATTAAGTGATATTGCTTGCCCAGTGTAATTAAAATATCTTCAATACCGTCATTTAATTTAAGTGCATTTGCAACTTTACGTTTTGCACGAACCACTTCGGTATTACCTGCGGCTGCAAGTTCTAAATCAATTGAAGTCCCCTGTGTGGCCAAAGCTAAGCCACTGTCGCTATCGACCAATGCTGCTGCAACAAAACCATCAATTCCCGTTAAACTATCAAGAGCAATACGTGCCATTTTATTTCCTACCTTGTGTGAAGGGGGATTCCCCAGAAAAATCCATCTTGTTTAAAGACCTAGTTTTTTGCGCAATTTTCCAAAAAAACCGCGAATTTTCATCATCTGCTGATGATCAGATGATTTATCGTTTCTCATAAATTGTGCTTCATGAGATTCAATCCATGTGCCCATTCTGAGCAGGTGGCTGATTGCCACAAATTTAATAATTCGTTCATGCGAAATCGCCAGCTGATCTGCAACTGTCTGCAACTGTGCCCCTTGTGCAAAACACGCGGCAATTTTAAGCAGGTCACGCCGTTCGTAGCCACTTTCAAATTGTGGCCAAATATCCAGTTTAAAATATTGATTGAGCTGAATTTTTGTAAAATCGAGCGCGACTGAGCGATAGCTGGCTTGCCACAGCCAGTTGCGTAGGTCCTGGGCCTTTTTATTTTTACTGGTTTCCTGCACAAACTGACTGGTGGCGTAGGTCTGGTTCAGACTTTTGTTGAAAGACAGCATCGGATTATCCGTATTTACCCAAACGCGTTCGGTCATGGTGTCCGCCAGCGCCAAAAAACCGCTGGAGTCGAATAACTGGATAAAACCATTACGTGGCATCAGACATTCATTAAAAATGATACTGATATCAACCGGTTCTTCTTCCACAGTAGCGACAGGCTTAACTGCATAATGCGGTTCATAATCAAAGTATTTTTCTTGCAGCCACTCGTGCAAACTATCTAGCTGTGCCAGCGGATAAGACAGGGAGTCATCAATAATCAGTCCACCCTGTTCAGGGGCTTTAACAAGACGCAAATAGTGCATGCCATGATGGGTAAGAATTTTTTGAATACTGGATGAATGGAAAAAGGCGTCATTCACCATCAGCAGATCAATCTGTTGTTCGGCAATATTGACCCATTGCACCTGCACAGCAGAAGGAACGGCCAACAAAATTTGGGTTTTGAGCTGATCCAGAACATTCAGACTCAGACCGAAAACAGCAATATTTAAACTTTTTTTCATTATCCAATCGCATTCAAGTCGGGCAAAGTCCCAAACACTATTTCTTATCAATCGAATTGATCATCCTGCAGCACAACTCATGTGATCGTGCATGGATGATGGCCTTAAGGATTTTTCGCCAAATTTTCTGCGGCCTGTTTCACTGAATACAACATCTGCCCAATCAGTACATTATGGGCTGCCACAGCCACAAGGACCATAGGATGTTGAGCATGATCCACGCCAGTTAAAACCACTTTGCCATTGTCTGCATCGAGGGTAATGGTTTTGCAGCCGGTGAGATCAATCTCGGAGATAAAGGCAGAAACCATCGCGAGAATGGAACTACTGACCGCAGCAATTTTTCCGGTGTTATCTAAATTTTTCTTGCTAGCTAAGGCCAGTTCAAAACCATCCGATGAGCAGAGCATGACAAAATCAATGCCACTGACACTATTGAGCAGTTCTTGAATTTGTATGCGACCTGCATCAATCAAGAGCTGTGGAATTTCACGCGAATTCACAAAAGCATTCATTTTTCTGGTTAAATCCTTTTACATCATCAAGGTTTTCTGTACTTCAACTGAGGCAATTAAAGTCTCAATCATCAGCAGTACATCATCTTTTTGTCTGGCATCTACTGCAAACAATGGGTAACTGCACTGTTGTACCTGCATCCAGTCACGATAAACCTTGAGCATCTGGTCATCCTGCTGGTCTAGATGGGTAATCCCAATGACAATGTTGTTGCTATAAGCTTGGAATGCATCTAAATAAAACTGTAAATCTTGTAAACGCTCTGCACGGGTATGGTCAATCAGAATAACGATGCCAATGGCACCCTTACAGACAATGGACCACATAAAATCAAAACGATCTTGGCCAGGTGTTCCATACAGTCCAATTTTGGTGTCATCATCCAGTACAATTTCACCATAATCGATGCCAACGGTTGTTAAATATTTGCTATGGGCTTCTGTATCCGTATTGACGGCTTCGGTCCCAATGACGGGAATGTCTGACAGCACTTGAATGGCTGCTGATTTTCCGGCTCCCATCGTCCCACCGAAAACAATTTTATACTGCTGTAAAATCATAGGCATTTATGATCAAAAAATGTGATCCGTCACATAAGATGGCGAGATTATATTTGCACCACATAAAATTACAAATATCATATTGATTCAAAATTACATATTAATTTAATTAGGTTTTTTTAATTTTAATTATCTTATAAACTTATATAGTGATTATAATATGATCATTTTAAAAATAATTCCTTTAATAAAGTATAGGTTTATTTGCTTTAAGTTTTATTAGTGTGACTTGTTTCACATATTTATTGGGTGGGCATTTTAGAGGAAGAAATAGCATGTCTGAGGAAGAGAGTGGCAAAAAGTGAAAAGAATTGATGAATGATTCTCATTTAAAGTATGCTAGATTCATGGTTAGATAAACTTAATAACTCAGTCATTTAAGTAGAATTTTTAGGCTGTTTGTATGATTTAGGACGACTTGGTTAATAAGGGATTTAAAGTGGAGAATAAGTCTTAGCGCGGCTTGGTGGGCTGAAAATAGAGATCTTTTCATAACTTACTCTGCTTTTTACGGTTCTAGATGAGGAACGTACAGCTCCATGACTCAATTTAAGTGAGGGTAACATGCGCTGTCACCTCTTTTTTTGGGGGGGGGACATTGCTCCGCATGGGGAATAAAAGGTTGTCCCGAGAGATTAAAATAATAAACAGTCTATTGCATGCGCTTTGCTTCAGCGAACAGAAAGGTGGGTGATGCGACATTTAAATCCACTATAATTTTTCTTTTGCTTTGAGCTTCGCGATGTCTCTCGATTTAAAAACCACCGTGCAGCCAGACGCAGCGCTTTCGCCGCAGCAGAGAAAGCTCAATCGCCTGATTGAAAAAATTGAACAGCAAAAGATTGAACTAGCCGCATGGCAACAAGCAAAAACCGAAATTCAGCAGTATGCACGGCAAACTCTGGTGCCCTTCTATCACGAATTGCAGGTGATTTTATTTCAGCAGCTTGAACAGTTGTGGCACAGCTTGCAGAGCAATGATTTTTCCAAAGCCGACATGGCACAGCTTGACGATAAAATACAATCTCTCGCAGCTCTTTTAAAAGACTCACAAGCACTGTCCGAGCAGCAGTTAAGCACAGTCGATGAGCTTTATACTTTTTATCAGCAGCATGCTGAATATGAACAAGCGAAAAAAGCCAGGAAGAAAGCATCCCCTGCAACAGAGGCTATTTTTGAACGGACTGAATCAGAGCCAGATGAGGGCTTTGGCGAATTTGATGAACTGGATGATTGGGATCATGCACAACACCAGCGTGAACGTGAACAAGCCAAACTGCAACGCCAGCAAGAGAAACGTGAGCAAGCACAAAAAATGGCAGAGCAGTCGCTGAAAACCGTATATTTGAAAATCGCTGCCGTGATTCATCCTGACCGTGAACAAGATGAAATTAAGAAACTCGAAAAAACCGAACTGCTACAACATGCCAATGCAGCCTATGAACAGCAGGATTTGTTTTATTTGCTCAAACTGCAAATACAGCTTGAGCAAAATAGAGGGGCAACACAAAAAGGTTTAACTGCCGAGCAAATTAAGTTTTATAAGCTCGCGCTGGATGCACAAAGTCAGCAGTTAGATAGTCAAATAGATGACATTATTGCTTCACTGAATTGGACGAAAAAAGCCAAAGCAGTGGCTCAAAAATCTAAAGCAGGAAAGGTTCAAATTCCAGATTTGTATAAACAGATTGATGCGGATACTGCAGATTTAAAACAGCAGGTGAAAGTGGAAAAGGAACGGCTTAAGTATATAAGCCGGGTGAAAGGATTGGAGATGTTGTTGGAAAATGGAGCGCTTTAATTCTTTTAATAACCTCTCCCTAACCCTCACTTGGAAGGAGAGGAGTAGAGAGGGGTAATTATGACAATCTAACTTTCGATAGAGCACAAGATAGCCAAAATACTGTTTCACCAATATCTAACCATTCTTTATTTGTTGAATCATTCTTTATGATTTCAAATGATTTATGATGGCTTTGTAATTTAAGAAAATTAATTACGTGATCTAGTGTATTTGCATTGCTTGTCTCTAATAGTACACAATTTTTGCCACTGTGCTGTGTGTGAATTTCACAATTTTCTTTTTCATCTACTTTACAGTCTTTAATAATATTTTTCTCTTTAAGAAAATTAATGAGATTTGTCCAAAATAAATATTTGGGTGTGTTTTCTCCTAAATTATTATAAAATTTTTTGGTAAGACCAAGTTTAAGATCTATATATGGATAAAAACTAATTTTAGATTCTTGTTCTAAGTCTCTTAAAAATCTTAAATTTTCATATGGAATATTTGGAGTTTGATCTAATAGACTTCTCGGTATTAAGTTCTCTGCTTCACGACAATGAGTGTGTGAAAAGAATGATATCCATATATTTGTATTAATTAGATTCTGACATTTTGTTGCATTTTCGCTCAAATTACATAACGGTGATAATTTATCACTATCTTTAAAACAGAAGATAAATTCTTGCATTTTTTTTAATTGGTTTTCTAATTCACCTGTTATTGTAGTTCCACCACCACCCTGGAAATGGTTAGATATTTTTAATATTGAAGAATATTTACTCTGGATTAAATAGTGCTCAGCTGCATAATTTAAAAACTCAGAATCACTGAGGTTTTCTGCTAGTATTAAAATCCCTCTTGAAAGAAAACCTGGTTGAACTTTAGATATGTCAATAATCCATTTCCCTTTAGAGTTATTTATATCAGTTGTTTGTGAGGTGATTATTATTTTATATGGAATAGTATTATAAAAAGACTGATTCATAGCATAATTTTTATATGCTATTAAAGCAGATTCTCTAGCTGGTCTTGATAAATCAGTACACTTTGATAGCCTTTTTAATAAATCTCTTTTTCCGCTTAAAACAAAATATCCTTTATAAAAACCATCTAATAAATAACCTAAGTTTATGAGGTTATCAGAGTTATTAAAATCTAGGGTTTCTAGTGAATCGTCCAAATAGATATACACAACAAAATCTCAATTAAACTATAATGAAAACTTAGTTAAAGAAACCAAATGGCCAATTTTCAAGAATTCCTTCTTCATTAAATGTAGAATGAATGATATTTGTTTGATCGGACTCATTGTCGAATATTAATATCTGGACATCTTCGGAATCTAAAGCTCCATCTTCAATTAGTTCTCCAAGTCTATTTATTAAATGTGGACTATGAGTTTCATATATAAAGTTATATTTTCTATTTAAATCTTTAAGTTGATTAATAATATCAACCGTAATGTCTGCTATTTTAGCTTGGTAGGCAGGATGCAAGTGAAGTTCAGGTTGTTCTACGACTAAACAGCCTTGATCTTCATTTTTATTGTTATAAACTGAACTCCATAATTGTAAAATTACAGGCAAAAGTTGAGAGTAACCAACGCCTAAATCCGCTAGATTAATAGTTTCTCTTGTATCTTTGTTCATGATTAAGTGGAGTGAGATATGTCCAGTACTGTCTTCTGTTGAAAATTCTAGATCAAAATATTTTTTAATTAATTCCTTTAATTTTATGTGTTTATGGTTTTCTAAGAGAAACATGGCAATATTTGAACCTTTGGAATCTACCTCATCGATAGCTAATTCTTGTTTTCTATAATAGCGCTGAGCAGTTGCCCGAAGTGGTTCGAGATATCTTACTTGCGAAAAAAAAGAAGATATTGATACATTATAAAAATTAAGAATGTTTTCTATATTGGAAATTATATAAATTTCCTTCAATTCAAGAATTTGTTCCTCTGAAATTCCTATTTTTTTAAAAGACTGTATATCATAATCTTTTAATAAAGACTCATCTAATAGCTCGATGACTTTTTCTAAATTTTTTTTATTAATAAGCCCTTTAAAACTTTTCTCCACGAGTATTGGAAACAGAAAGTTGCTATTCTTTATATAGAAATCAAAAAATTTTTCTAATTTGAAAATTGAGCCTTTAGATTGTTCAGGTTTTAGATCTATAGATATATTTGGTAAAATTTGTCTTTGTTCAATTTTATAAAATTCATCAATATCTAATTCGTATGGACGATCATTTACTGTGGCATAAATTTTATTAGATTTTGGTTTTATTATAAATTCTACATGGTCATTCAAGATATCAATGTTAACGGTGTATTGTGGGTCTTTGCTATCTATATCAACAAGATTGATGGAAATTTCTGTATTTATTTTTTTATTCTCAATATGACTAAAAACATTTTTATTTAAGTCTCTAGCTATTAGTCTACGAGAACTAAAGATACGTAAGTAATCAAAATGTTCCATTTCAATATTAAAAGAGAACGTAATGCCATCTTCAATACTTTTTTTATTAATCGATGTATGAAAGTCACCAAAATCTACTAAACGACCATACCATAATATAGGTGATTTTTTTTGTGCTTCGCAACTTTGTCGTAATAATGGAAATGATCTAGCAAAGGTACTTTTACCCACACTATTACGTCCAACTAGTATAGTTAAAGGTTTTAAGTTAATAAAACCAGTATCTTTCAAACTTCTTAAATTTTGTATTCTTATCGAATTTAATTGACTCATAAAAAAATCCCCTCAAATTGGAGGGGATATTAGCTTAATTTTTATATACTTAGCAACAAATTAAAGCGCCGCAATCTGTTCCATATTCGCTTTAATTTTTTCCAATTGGTCAGCAAATTCAGCCAATTTCGCTTTCTCACCTTCAACGACAGCAGCAGGGGCTTTTGCGACAAAACCTTCATTTGCCAGTTTGGTAGCAATTTGGTCATGTTGCTTTTGAACCTTGTCCAAGTCTTTTTGCAGACGACCCAATTCCGCTTTCGGATCAATCAAGCCCTTCATCGGAACGAATACAGACACGTGACCCACGACAGACGATGAAGACAATGGTGGTTGTTCAGCATCGGTCAGGAAGGTAATGCTTTCCACTTTCGCCAATGCTTTAACCAATGCTTCGATACGAGCGATTTGCGCTTTTTCAGCTTCAGTGGTGTTTTGCAGCAATACTGGCAACAGACGAGCATTACCCAAGCCCATTTCACCACGGATGTTACGCACCGCACCAATCAAACCTTGCAGCCATTGCATGTCCGCTTCAGCTTGATCATTCATTAATGCTTCATCAGCAACAGGGTACTGCGCCAGCATGATGGTTTCACCGCCCAAACCGATCATTGGCGCAAGGGTTTGCCAGATTTCTTCGGTCAGGTACGGCATGATTGGATGCGCAAGACGTAAAGACGCTTCCATGACCGCAAGCAGTACACGACGAACTTCCGCTTTGCGTTCTTCAGAAACATTTTCATCGTTCAGAACAGGCTTAGTTAGCTCGACATACCAGTCACAGTATTCATTCCAGATGAACTCGTAAATGGCTTGTGCAGCCAAGTCTAAACGATAGGTTGCAAATGCAGTTTGTACCGCAGCAGTCGCTTTTTGCAGACGGCTGACGATCCACTGTTCCGGCAATTCCCAAAGATCAGGACGTGCAGTTTGACCTACGGTTTGGCCTTCCACGTTCATCAACACGAAACGTGTACCGTTCCAGATCTTGTTGGCGAAGTTACGGTAACCTTCCACACGTTTCATGTCGAACTTGATGTCACGGCCGGTGTTGGCCAGCGCACAGAAGGTGAAACGCACCGCATCCGTACCGTAAGCCTGAATGCCTTCCGGGAACTCTTTGCGCGTTGATTTTTCAATCTTCGCGGCCTGTTTTGGGTTCATCAAACCGGTGGTACGTTTTTGAACCAGCGTTTCAAGGTCAACACCGTCAATCAAATCCAACGGATCCAGTACGTTGCCTTTAGATTTAGACATTTTCTGGCCTTCGCCATCACGAACCAGACCATGCACATAAACGGTCTTGAACGGCACTTGTGGTGTGCCATCTTCATTTTTCATGAAGTGCATGGTCATCATGATCATGCGCGCCACCCAGAAGAAGATGATGTCAAAACCAGTCACCAGCACATCGGTCGGGTGGAAGGTATTGAGGAAATAGTTTTCTTTGTCTTTCGCTGCGTTGCCAGTCCAGCCCAACGTTGAGAAGGTCCAGAGGCCTGAAGAGAACCAGGTATCCAGTACATCTTCGTCCTGTTTCAATTCTACTTCAGGCGCAATATTATTTTTCGCACGCACTTCGGCTTCATCATGGCCAACGAATACATTGCCTTCGGCATCGTACCAGGCCGGAATACGGTGGCCCCACCACAATTGACGCGAGATACACCAGTCCTGAATGTTGTTCATCCACGCCATGTACATGTTGCTGTACTGCTCAGGCACGAATTTAATCTCGCCATCTTTCACGGCTTTAATCGCCGGCTCAGCCAGTGGCGCAATTTTCACATACCATTGGTCTGTCAATAATGGCTCAACGATCACACCTGAACGGTCACCGCGAGGTGGTTTCAAGGTGTAAGGTTGAATCTGGTCTAACCAGCCTTCCGCTTCAGCCTGTTCAACCAGTTTTTTACGTGCTTCAAAACGCTCTAAACCAATGTAATCTGCAGGGGCAGGGATGGTTTTAGAAATCTGTTCGCCGGCTTTGGCGATGTATTCAAACTCGGCCAACACTTCAGCATTTTTGTTGAAGATGTTGATGATTGGCAATTCGCAGCGTTTACCCACTTCATAGTCATTGAAGTCGTGCGCAGGGGTGATTTTTACACAGCCGGTACCGAATGCTTTGTCGACATATTCATCTTTGACGATAGGAACCGCACGACCGGTAATTGGCAGGATGATGTTTTTGCCGACTAGATCTGCATAGCGTTCATCATCCAGCGCAACGGCAACGGCGGTATCGCCCAGCAATGTTTCAGGACGTGTGGTGGCTACGACGATGTAATCTTTACCATCGTGAGTGCGCAGTGACTTATCTTCAAAGAAGTATTTGAAGTGCCAGAGTGAACCTTGTTCTTCTTTATCTGACTCAACTTCCAGATCCGAAAGCGCGGTTTGCAGTTTCGGGTCCCAGTTCACCAGGCGCTTGCCACGGTAAATCAGGCCTTCTTCATGCAGTTTGACGAAGACTTCTTTCACTGCATTGGACAAGCCTTCATCCATAGTGAAACGTTCACGCGACCAGTCGACCGAAGAACCTAAACGGCGGATTTGACGGGTGATATTACCGCCAGACTGTTCTTTCCATTCCCAGACTTTTTCGATGAATTTTTCACGGCCCAGGTCATGACGGCTGATGTTTTGTGCACCCAGCTGACGTTCAACCACCATTTGCGTGGCGATCCCGGCATGATCTGTGCCCGGCTGCCACAAGGTATTTTTGCCCGACATACGGTTATAGCGCGTCAAGGCATCCATAATGGCATTGTTAAAACCATGACCCATGTGCAAGCTGCCGGTGACGTTTGGTGGCGGAATCATGATACAGAAGGATTCGCCTTTCTGAGATGGCTTAAAATAGCCGTTCTCTTCCCAAGTCTTGTACCATTTTTTCTCGATCTCGGTGGGATCGTAAGTCGTAGCAATATTTTGCGCAGAATCAGTCATAGTCAGAACAGATCAAAAGTGAATAAAAAATTGCAGCTATTGTAGCAAAAATTCATTCGAATTTAAGGAGAGAAACCGAGCAAAACACGTTTTGCTCAGCACAGCACTTGTCTATATCAGCAACTTTCGATTTTCAATGGTCAATCTGGGGAGAGAAAGCACTCATTTTTTACAAGAAATGTTCTTGAAGCGATTTTTAGTGTCGAAGTGTGAGCCATCCATTAATATGCTGCGCAAGATATCTATCTGAATGCTTAATGATGATGAGTAAGGACGAAATCTACTTGGTGCATTAACAGTCATGAGGATTTGGAGTATAAACGTGGAGCAATATGGGCTGATGTGAGGGTCTACCGGGATCTGAATCCTATGACGATGACTTCAGCCTTGATCTATTTCAACGGGGGAGATATGGCGCAGCAAGACTTAAGCAATCAGGTGGTATGGATTACCGGTGCTTCTTCAGGCTTGGGCAAGGCATTGGCACAAGCCTATGCGGCACGTGGTGCGCATCTGGTTTTGACGGCGCGCCGTTATGAAGAATTGGAAAAAGTACGTGCCAGTCTGCATCAGCCCGAGCAGCATCTGTCGATTGTGGCGGATATTTGTGATGAACAGCAGGTGCTACAGGCTTATCAGCAAGTGCTGGCGGAAAAGGGTCGAATTGACTGGCTGATTAACAATGCCGGACTGAGCCAGCGCGCCCTGATTCGCGATACCAGCATGCAGACCGAACGTGCGATTATGGAAGTGGACTATTTTTCCCAGGTTTTTCTGACCAAGACCGTACTGCCGACCTTGCTCAAACAGCAATCCGGACGTGTGGTATTTATTTCCAGTGTCGCCGGTTTGCTGGGCACGCAATATCGCGCGACGTATTCTGCGGCGAAAGGTGCGATCCACATGTGGGCCAACAGCTTGCGTGCAGAAGTGAGTGAGCAGGGGATTGGAGTTTCGGTGATTTTTCCGGGCTTTGTCAAAACCAATGTGTCTTTTAATGCGCTCAATGGTGAAGGCCAACCACAAGGCCATCAGGACAGTGCTATTGAAAACGGACTTGAGCCGGAGGCATTTGCCGAGCAGACCTTGAATGCCTTATTACGTGGTGAAGAATATATTGTGATTGGCGGTGCGAAAGAAAAGCTCGGGGTCTTCATTTCCCGTCTTTCACCGAAGTTACTGTATAAGATGATTCGCAAAAGTAGCGTGAAATAAGGACAAAGCCTCTGTTTCTAGCATAAAAAAGCCAGCTGATCTTGCAACTGGCTTTTTGTTTTCGTGTGGAATGATGACGCGTTATTTGCTGCTCTGATTCAGCTCAGCCGTAGAGGGTTGATGCGTCACCTGATCAGCAGTGCTGGCTTTTACACCCCCACCGAGGACTTTGTACAGTTCGACCTGGTTGTTCAGATTGGCCTGTTCCAGTAACAGCAAGCCTTGTTCCGCTGCATATGCAGCGCGCTGTGCATCGAGAACAGTCAGATAATTGTCAATCCCGGCACGGAAACGTGCATTGGCCAGTTTGTAGCTGCTATTGGTGGCATCCACTAAACGGCGCTGTGCATTTAAACGCTCGCCAATATTGGCACGCGTAGCCAAGGCATCATTAACTTCACGGAAAGCCGACTGAATCGATTTTTCATAATTGGCCAAGGCAATTTGCTGGTCCGTTTCAGAAATCTTGATGTTGGCTTTGCGGGTGCCCCAGTCAAAGATCGGGATATCCAGACTTGGACCGACTGCCCAGACAAAAGAACCGGATTTGAACAAATCAGTCAGGTCACTTGAAGCATAACCCGCAGAACCGGTCAGGCTGATGGTCGGGAACAGGTGTGCGCGAGCCGCACCAATATTGGCACCTGCTGCACTCAACCGATATTCCGCAGCTTTCACATCCGGACGGTTATTCAGCAAATCACTAGGTAAACCTGCAGCAAGAGCAGTCTGCTGAGTCACACGGTTGAGGCGCTGCTGTGGCAATAAGTTTGCAGGAACAGTTTGACCCACCAGCAGATTCAGCAGGTTTTGTGCCTGAGCCAGTTGTGTTTTGTAGTTGGCCACGTCATTGCGCGCAGTTTCTACTGAAATTTGCGCCTGACGGACGGGCAATTCGCTGTCGATCCCGACATCAAAACGCTTTTTGTTCAGGTTGTAGGATTCCAGTTGGGCCTGCAGGGTTTGCTGTGCCAGTTTCAGATTGGCATTGGCAAAAGAATAGCTCATCCAGGCCTGGGCAACCTGACCGATCAGGCTGATCTGCGTGGCATCTCGCGCACTTTGCGTCGCCAGGTAATTGTCCAGCGCATTGTCTTTCAAACTACGCACGCGTCCCCAGAAATCCAATTCATAAGCCGTCACACCCAGACCAACATTGTAGTTGGTCACTGGGTTTTTCGTATTCAGGGTGTCCTGACGTAATACGCTACCACTGGCGCCAATGGTTGGTAACTGATTGTTTTCCGAAATCTGGTACTGCTGCTGTGCACGCTGAATGTTCAGGGTCGCGGTACGCAGATCACGGTTATTGTTCAAGGCCAGCTGGATCACTTGCTGCAGACGTTGATCCGCGAAGAAATCCTGATAACCCTGTTCGGCAATCGATTGCTTGCTGCCATTTGAGTTGCTGTAACTTGCCGGAATGTCGGCTTTCACCGCGGGTTCTGGGCCACGCATGCTTTGACAGGCGGTCAAAGCAAGCGCAAGTGCAGATACCGCAATGCCACGACCTAAAAACGATCCTCGTTTTTGCATCACGATGTTTGCTCCTGGTTATTTTTAGGTTTGTATTTAAAGATGCTGCGAATCCACACGTAGAATACCGGAATAAAGAAGATTCCAAGTAAAGTCGAGCTGATCACACCACCAAGCACGCCATAACCGACTGAATGCTGGCTACCGGCACCGGCACCCGAAGCCAAGGCAAGCGGCAACACACCAAAACCGAAGGCCAGGGTGGTCATGATGATCGGGCGTAAACGCATTTTCGCAGCATGCAGGGTGGCCTCAAGCAGTTCTTCGCCCTGTTCTTGTAGCTCTTTTGCAAATTCTACAATCAGGATGGCGTTTTTCGCCGCCAGACCGATCACCGCAATAATCGCTACCTGGAAGTAAATGTTATTCGACAGGTTTGGATCTTTGGTCAGAATCATGCCCAAGAAAGTCAAACCGACCGCCCCGACAATCCCGAGTGGAATCACCAGCATCACCGAGAATGGAATCGACCAGCTTTCATACAGTGCGGCCAGACACAGGAACACAATCAGCATCGATAGCGCATACAACGAAGCGGTTTGTGAACCCGCCTCACGTTCTTCTAGTGACAGACCCGTCCATTCATAGTCAAAGCCTTGCAGGCCCATCGAAGGCAGTTTGGCGATGATTTCTTCCATGGCCAGCATGGCTTCACCTGAGCTGACACCCGGTGCTGGTGTACCTTGAATATTGACCGCAGAGATACCGTTATAGCGTTCCAGACGTGGTGAACCATAAGTCCATTCACCGGTGGCAATGGTCGAGAATGGCACCATTTCACCGCTGTTGTTACGTACATACCACTTGTTCAGATCTTCCGGCTGCATGCGTGAATCAGCCTGACCTTGTACGTAGACTTTCTTCACACGGCCACGGTCAATGAAGTCATTGACATAACGGCCACCCCAGGCAATGCCCATGGTGCTGTTAATTTCAGAAATACTGACGCCCATTGAGCTGGCTTTTTCCGTATCTACAAGGATGCGGTACTGCGGGGTATCTTCCTGACCATTTGGACGCACACCCATCAGGCGTTTATCCTGTCCTGCCATACCTAGAATCATGTTACGTGCTTCGAGCAGTTTGGCATGGCCCTGACCAGAAGCATCTTTTAACTGCAGGTTAAAGCCGGCGGTGACACCCAGTTCAGGCATTGCCGGTAACTGTAATGGAATGATGTATGACGCATCTTTCACAATCGCATTCAGTGCCATCCCTCGTTGAATCAACGCGCCAATCTGCTGTTCCGGTGTGGTTCGCTCATCCCAGTCTTTTAGTTTAACGAAGGCCAAACCGGCATTTTGTCCAACCCCACTGAAGGAGAAGCCGGCAACACTGAACACCGACTCCACGGTTTCTTTATTGCCTTCTCTAAAGAAGCCTGTGAGCTGGTCAATGGCATTTCCGGTACGTTCCAGCGTGGCATTTGGAGGTAACTGTACCAAAGTCAGTACTACACCTTGGTCTTCATTCGGCAAGAACGAGCTTGGCAGTTTTTGGAACAAGAACACCAGACCCGCCAGAATCACTGCATAGAACACCCCTGAAGCCAGTTTATGGATCAGCATTTTCTTGGCAATGTTCTGATAGCCTTGTGACAGACGGTTGAAACTGTGGTTAAACCAGCGGAAGAAACGCGCAACCGGATGATTACTTTGCGCCTTGTTCGGATCATGCTGTTTTAAAATGGTCGCGCACAGCGCTGGGGTAAAGGTCAGGGCAATGATTAATGAGAAAATCATCGCTGTGACCAAGGTAATCGAGAACTGGCGATAGATCACCCCGGTGGTGCCGCTGAAGAACGCCATTGGAACGAATACCGCGGTCAAGACCGTGGTGATCCCGACCAGTGCACCAGAAATCTGCTGCATCGAGTGTTCGGTTGCCGTGACAGGATCGGTGTGTTCTTCGCTCATCACCCGTTCGACGTTTTCCACCACCACAATCGCATCATCCACCAGCAAGCCGATGGCCAATACCATGGCGAACATGGTGAGCGTGTTAATACTGAAACCAAATAGGTTGATAACCGCAAAGGTTCCCAGCACTACCACAGGAACGGCTAGCGTTGGAATAATCGTGGCGCGCCAGTTCTGCAAGAACAGGAACATCACGATAAACACCAGGATCACCGCTTCGATCAGCGTATGCACCACTCTTTCAATCGAAAGCTTGATGAATGGGGTGGTATCAAAGGCCAGCGAGTCTTTTAGCCCAGCCGGGTAGTTTTTACGTAGCTGTTGCAGACGTTCATCGACTGCTTGTGCGGTATCTAGGGCATTGGCACCGGTTGCCAGTTTAATCGCTACACCACCTGCCGGCTTGCCGTTGAATTTCGACACAAACTGGTAGTTTTCCGGGCCCAGTTCCACGGTTGCCACATCACCCAAAGTGACTTTGGCACCGGAGCTGGTGTTTTTCAGGAATACCTGACGGAACTGTTGCGGATCTTTCAGCAAACTCTGCGCATTCACGGTGGCATTCAGCATTTGTCCCGGCACAGAAGGTGCACCGCCCAATTGACCCACCGCGACCTGCGCATTTTGTGTACGCAATGCAGTTAAAACGTCACTCGGGGTTAGCTGGTAGCTGCTCAGTTTGGCTGGATCAAGCCAGATACGCATGGCATAAGAACTACCAAAGACCTGGACTTCACCGACACCTGCGACACGGCTAAGCGGTTCGGCGATATAGGAGTTGACGTAGTCTTTAATGTCGGCATCAGACAGAGAGCCATCCGGTGAATGGAAAGCAACCACTTGCAGGAAGCTGGCACCAGATTTGGTGACTTTCACGCCTTGACGTTGCACATCTTCCGGTAGTAGGGCAGTTGCGGATTGCAACTTGTTCTGGACCTGAACCTGGGCAATATCCGGATCAACCCCTTGTTCAAAATTGATCTGGATACTGGCCTGACCATTTCCTGAACTGTTGGATGAGATATAACGCAAGCCATCCAGACCATTCATTTGCTGTTCAATGATCTGGGTCACGGTATTTTCCACCGTTTCCGCAGATGCACCCGGATAGGTGGCAGCAATCGTCACAGTAGGGGGGGCAATCGTTGGATACTGGGCAATCGGCATCTTGGTCAGGGTGATAATCCCGGCCAGCATGATGACCAATGCAATCACCCAGGCAAAAATGGGGCGATGAATAAAAAACTTAGCCATTTATGCGAGTCCTCAAGTGGATGCTTTCGGGGCTGCGGCAGCTTTTGACCCTGATGTTTGCGGTTGCATCGTCGGGGCTGCTTTTGGCGTATACGGTTTGACCACCACCTGCGCATCCGGTTTGACTTTCGCCACACCATCTACGATCACTTTGTCACCGTTTTGCAGACCTTGGGTCACAATCCAGTTCGGGCCTTGCGTGCCGGACGTTTCAACCGGGCGGCTTTCCACTTTGTTTTGTGCATTGGCAATCATCACCACCGCTTGGCCTGTTGGTAAACGGGTCAGGGCAGGCTGTGGAATCAGATAGGCATTCGGAATCACGCCTTGCACGATTTGCGCCGTGGCATACATGCCCGGCAATAACAGACTACTTGGGTTGCTGAATACGGCGCGCAAAGTGACAGAACCGGTTTGCGGATCAACACTGGCATCCGAGAAGGCCAATTTACCTTCAACCGGATAGGTGCTGCCATCCTCAAGCTTTAACTTGACCGTGGTGTTATTGCTGTTGTTGAGATTGCCCTGGCTCAATTGCTGACGCAAACGGATCAGTTCAGCGCTCGACTGGTTAATGTCGACATAAATTGGATCCAGCTGCTGAATGGTCAGTAACGGATCAGCCTGATTCGCAGTTACCAAGGCACCTGCTGTGACGGTTGAACGTCCGGTTTGACCCGAAATTGGCGCACGGATCACTGAATAGCCCAGATTGATCTCGGCATTTTTCAGTTGTGCGCGTGCTGAGTTGAGGTCGGCTTCTGCCAGACGCACTTGCGCCACGATGTCATCATATTCCTGTTTGGAAATGGCATTCGAGCTGACCAGCTGACTGTAACGGCCTTCTTTGGTACGCAACAGATTCAGGTTGGCCTGGGCACGTTGTACTGCTGCACGGGCATTATCGGCATCGGCACGGTAAGTTCGCGAGTCCACTTCATACAGGGCTTGACCCTGACGCACGTAGCTGCCTTCTGCGAACAGGCGTCTCAGGATAATCCCGCTGACTTGCGGACGAACTTCGGAAATTTGATAAGCCGAGGTACGACCTGACAGTTCTACCGTCTGTTCGACGGACTGAGCCTGAGCCACAAGCACACCCACTTCGGTCGGTGGCATTTTTTGTGCAGCAGCGGCTTGCTGTGCTTCTTTCGGGTCTTTGCTACAACCCACAAGTGCCAGACTTGTGGCCAATGCGCAAGCAGTCAGGGCAGGGGCCCAAAGCTTAGCCGACATCATTTCTCACCTCGTTTAGATTTTTATCTAAAATTAAATTATTTTTTGCCTAAGCTGCCGGGCCGTAACCACAACCAAAGCAGAGAGATCCATATAAAACCGATACTCCAGCCTGCCAGCACATCGCTTGGATAATGCACCCCGGCATACACCCGGGATATTCCCATCAGTACCAGCCAGAATATCGCCAGGCCGATAATGTAAGTACGATAGCGATGCTGCCGAAAAACCAGTATCGCCAGACTCGCCAGGGTTGCCGCATAGATACTGTGTATGCTGGGAAATGAATCACCATAACTATTGACCAAATGATACATTTCCTGCGGACGAGGTCGGGCGATCCACCATTTGAGTAGCCAGCCGATCACGCTACTCCCGATAACCCCTAAACTGATGAAAAGTGCGAGTGCATATTTTTTCTGCCTTGCCTGCTGTAAACACCACAGCAAGCTCATGAAAAATATAAAAAACATGACACCCAGCTGGGAGAACAAGGTGGCCAGGGCATTCAACAGAGGTATCCGGTAGTGGCTCATCCATTTAACCACAACAAAATCCCAGTGGTAAAAAGTGGAAGAGTGACGTATCAGCTCACTCAGGATCAGCAAGCCAAAACCCGTACAGATCAAGCGGTATGGCATGCGGAAACCTTGTATTTTAGCCGAAACGCAGCAAGCCGATCATGGATAAAGTGTACTCATCAGTACACTTTTTTTCAAGTCTATTAAAATGATCAATATTCTATTTTGATGATTTTTTTAACATGATTTTGACTGCTTTGACTATGTTTTTATTGCTGATTTTTGCTGGAAGACGAGTCATTTTCCTGTTCAGTTACCGATGGTTTTGGTGGCCAGAAAAATTCGCTTGGACGGGTTAAAAAGTGGGTAAGGACCAGTTTAGCCAACGGTTTCCACTGTTCAAAATGCACGCGGCGTGCACGTAGTGCCACAATGATGGTTAGGGTGAAACTGACAAACAGGTTGGTTAGACCGATCAGTAAAACTCCGAGGAAAGATAGCAGAATTAAACCTAAATCCGGCGTGCCATTAATATTCATCAGACCCTGAATAAAATTGGCAGAGGCGAAGGCAATATGGCGGATATCTAGTGGAAGTCCCAGAATGAAGCCCAGTGTGCCCATGCTGCCGAGCATGATGCCAAACAAAAAGTTACCGGCCAGTGCACCCAAATTGCGTTCGATATAATCGGCAAATTTTGTTAAACGTTCCTGACCCAGCAACAGGCGTAAATGCAGATGCATTTTTAAGCGTGGACCGACCTTGCGATAGACGGCCATGTTATCGAAATAGCCGGCGATTAAACCGGATAAAAACAGGCAAACTCCGGCAATCGCGGCATGTGGAATGGCCAGTGAAGTAAAAGGGTCCAGATCATGCAGCATTTGGCTAGCTTTGGCATGATTCATTAATGGTTCATGTAGATTGGCTTGCCAGAGCCATGCAATTAGAGCCGCCATGGGAATGGCGATCGAGATATTCCCCAGAATGGCGACAAACTGGGTACGGATAATATTCACGATCAGTGCGGCTAGTTCGATCAGTTGCGCATTTTTGGAACCTTTACGTTGTTGTACTGTCGCGGCCAGTGCTGCAGCAGTCATGGCCGGTTGTTTGGTCGCGACGGTAAAATGCAGCACGTGAATCAGCATAAAGCCCAGTGAATAGTTCATGCTATAGACAAAGGCTTGCATCATCGGTGCCATGGTCATGCGTGCCGCTAGGGTTTTGAGGGTGGCCATGCTGGCAATAATCAACCCGGCACCTGCAGCAGCTTTGTACATCGAGAAAAAGCCGCTTTTGTCACTACTCACATAATGTTCACCAGTGCGGCTGGCATTTTCTGTGACTTGTAAGGCGATTAGTTCACTGTTGGTGGCCAGCAAAGCACGTACACTTTTTTCATTGTAATGGGCTTCAGTCCAATGGATCAGCAAGGTGCTTAATGCTTGATAACGGTGTTCTGCATCATCCAGCAGTAAATTTAGTAACAGTTCGATCCGGTCCAGACATTGTTCCAGCAGGGACAGCAAATAGGTCAGGCTGAGACTGACCCCGATACGTTTGGTGGCACGGCGAATTTTTAGCACCACATCGCGGCATTGCTCGAACATCACAAAAGCCTGCGAAGCATCCGGCATGGCGAGTGCTGTGACCGTTTCGTGATCAGCGAGACGCTGATTGAAGTGATGAATAAACTCGTTGATTTCCCGATTCTGCACCAAAAAAGGCGATTCATACTCGGTCAGTTCAGGTTGTGCATTAATAAATTCTGGATAAAGCGCGATACCGCTGATGCGGTAAGACAACACTGTAATGGCTTTTAGAATTTCTTGCTGAATGGCTTGTTTTTCATCTTGATCGCTTTGGTCTTGCCCGAGCAGGCTGAACAGTTCTGTCCAGCAAGCGGGTTCAATCTGTGTCAACCAAGTTGCATCTGTTTCTCGATAAAAGATCTGGCCAATCAAATGCCTGAGCTGCTGCTCATCCTGAATAACCGGCAGAATATGGGCACCCATACGCTGGATCAACTGGTTCCAGAAACCATCGAGGGAGAGAATGCCACTGTCGGCATACAGGCTGATCTGTTTGTATTGGTTGATCAGGCGCGATGAAAAAGCCTTTAAGGTACTGGCTGCGTTTGGGATGTGATGCAAGGCTGCAAGGAAAGCCTGAAATTTTTGCTGGATTTCGTCCAGATTATCACTATCGCTTGGCCGAATGCGGTTGACCAGTTCAATGATCAGGTGGTGGTCGAGAACAGCCTGAGCTTGCTCAAGCTGTTGTTGCATGGTTGCAAACAGGTCCTGAAAATGGATATCCATCTTGGGGTATTTTACTGAATACGGTGCAAGGCCATTTGCGCCAGATTGTGCAGGGCCTGACGATATTCACTGGCCGGCAGGGACGCTAAAGCCTCAGTCGCGCGTTCGGTTTCTTCGGTGGCGCGTTGACGACAATAATCCAGAGCACCTGAACTATTTACAATTGCAATGACCTGTTCTAGCTGTTCAACGCCACCTGTTGCAATGCTACGGCGGATGATTTGATGTTCTTCACCCTGGGTATTTTTTAAGGCCGAGATCAGCGGTAAGGTCGGTTTACCTTCCATCAGATCATCCCCGATATTTTTACCCAAAGTTTCGGCATCCGAAGTGTAATCCAGAATGTCATCCACGATCTGGAAGGCATTGCCAAAATGTCCGGCAAAGCGGCGCAGCGCTTCGCGATATTCTGCTTTGCCGCACAAAATCGCTGCACCTTCGGTGGCCAGTTCAAACAGGCGCGAGGTTTTGCCATGAATGATTTTCAGATAGGTTTCTTCCGTGGTGTCAGGCTGATGCTGCGATTGCAATTGCAGCACTTCACCCTCTGCAATCTCGCAGGTACCGGTTGAGAAGTCTTTGAGTAGGTCAAAGTTATTAAAATTCACTAGCAAGTCAAAAGAACGTGCGATCAGGAAATCGCCCACTAATACGGCGGTCTGATTGTTCCAGGTGGCATTGGCAGTCGGACGGCCACGACGCAGGGAAGACTCATCGACCACATCATCATGCACCAGTGTTGCAGTATGCAGCATTTCGATAATCGCGGCCAGCTTGCGTGCGTTGCTTAAATCGGTTTCACCACAGGCACGGGCAGCCAGCAGGCACATGATGGGACGCATGCGTTTGCCGCCCGCTTCAACCACGTGTTTACTTACCGACATCACCAGTGCGACTTTAGAGCTAATCCCTTCATTAATAAATTGATCCATCGCAGCGAAGTCGGAGGCAACAGGAGCGAGAATATCTTGCTTAAAGTCGATGGCCATGTGAAGAAAACCTCTAGTTCGTCGATGAGTCACGTGAATATAACAATTACAAGGCATTAAAGTCATGTTCAGCCCCATTATGTCATTGTCCATACCCCTGTTGTCCAGTCCTGATGTAAAAACCAATTCTGACCTAGGCCAGCAGACATACCTGCCATGACTATGCTCGCAAATTGTTTTTAAACATTTATTGCTCGTAGGGATTGGGGATGCGTAAATTGTGGTCAAAATGTACCAGGAGCGTCCTCTGCAAGCTGTGTAAAGCTTAAACAGTTTAATGCGGTACTATTTGCTGGAAATGACTTGTTGTTTGCCTGATTATCACTTAAAATCTGTGCCCTTGAATAACACCCAGTGGCGTTCGTTTTAAGATCGGTATCTTCCTTTATCGGCACGACGACACGGGCATGATTGGAGTACATTATGTACGCAGTAATCCAAAGCGGTGGTAAACAGCACCGTGTAGTTGAGGGTGAAACCCTTAAAGTTGAATTATTGAAAGCTGAAACTGGCTCAACTGTAACGTTTGATGACGTTTTGATGGTTGTAAACGGTGAAAGCATTCAAATCGGTGCTCCAGTTGTTGCTGGCGCTAAAGTAACTGCAGAAGTAGTTGGCCATGGTCGTCACGACAAAATCCGCATCGTAAAAATGCGCCGTCGTAAACACTACCGTAAACAACAAGGTCACCGTCAATGGTTTACCGAGTTGAAAATTACTGGTATTTCAGGCTAATTACGAGGAGTAAAGAGACATGGCATCTAAAAAAGCCGGTGGTTCGACACGTAACGGTCGTGATTCAAACCCTAAAATGCTTGGTGTTAAAGTTTACGGCGGTCAAGCTGTAACTGCTGGTAACATCATCGTACGTCAACGTGGTACAGAATTCCACGCGGGTGCAAACGTAGGTATGGGCCGTGACCATACTTTATTTGCTACTGCTGACGGCGTAGTAAAATTCGAAGTGAAAGGTCAGTTTGGCCGTCGCTACGTAACTGTTGAAACTGTATAAGTTTAAATAGTTGAGAAACCCACAGTTCCTGTGGGTTTTTTTATGTCTGTATTTTTGGACTAAAACAGCATTCCCATCTTCATCATGATGGATAAATGTCTACATTGCGCATTAATAACCATACAAAACTTCTTATTTTCTCAATTATTAGCAGCAAAAACTGGTTTAAGATGGGACATCCAAGAGATTGCGACAATGCAAAAATAAAAGGGGATGACATGAACATGTTTGCTAAAACTCTGTGTGCGATGGTTATCGGTAGCGCAACGCTTGCGCCCGTGATCAGCACGACTGTTTTTGCTGCGCCGGTGGCTGCAACAGAGCAGCAAGCGACAGCCAATCTGGTCAAGCAACTGGGTGGCATTCGCAGTTTAACTGCCAATTTTGAGCAAACCACCAAGGTCAGCGCAAATAAGCCGAAGCAGCAGAAAGGTTTAACGGCTCAGCACATGAACCAGACCTTTAAAGGCATCATGAAAGTGGAACGTCCGGGCAAGTTCTTCTGGGAGACCACAACACCTGCGAAACAGACCATTGTGACCTCAGGTAAAACCGTGTGGATTTATGATCCGGATTTGGAGCAGGCAGTTCGCCAAGATCTTGATGAGCAGATTTCCAATACACCGGCCTTGTTATTGTCGGGAAATACCAGCCAGATCATGAAATCCTATCGGGTGACCCAGCCGAATAAAGGCAAGACTTATTACACCTTGTATCCTAAAAATAGCGAAGGTGCTTTCCAGAGCTTGACCATCAGTTTTGGGGCCAATAAAGCACCGACCCTGATGATTTTGCAGGATTCACTCGGACAAACCACTTACGTGAAATTTAGCAATGTCAAAGTGAACAGTAAAATTGCTGCCGGTACGTTTAATTTTACTCCGCCAAAAGGCACCGACATTATTGATCAGTAATAGTGATGAGATGAATAGCCACCGTCAGGTGGCTTTTTTATGGCTACTGATCGGATCATTTTAGTTAGAGAGCGATTAAAAGAAGCCTAAATTGCTTACCTATGGTGCTTGGTTGAAATCTTTTTTACTGTGCTTGCAGGGTAAGGCTGGATACATTTTCGTACTAGGCAGATCGGAAGTAGCTTTGTATAGTGCCTGCCAGATACAAGATGCATACATCACAGGTGAAATGAAATTGATGACGTACAGCCGGTTCGGGATTTACGCAATCCTTTCTGCGACGATTGGACTCGCAGCGTGCCAGCCGAAACCCGAAATTGCTGAAAAAACTTCCTCTTCAGCCTCAACACCAGCAAACAATACAGAGGTAACTTTAGCCTTGCTACAGGCGCGTGCCGTGCCGGTGAAAGTCAGAAAAACCGAAGCCTGTGATCAGCAAGGATGTACGCACTACGATTTGCAAACGGTACAGACCAATCTGCCGTGGATTGACCAGTATTTTATTGAGCGTATTCAAAAAGCGGAACCAGGGGCTTTTAGCCATGCACCGAATGAAAAAATCAATCTGCAACCGGAAATACCCCAGTTAAATCAGCGTTCCATCTATGTGCGTTATCTGGGACAGAATCAGACGTTGGCCAGTTTTGTACTGGAAAATTACAGCTATAGTGCAGGGGCGGCACATGGCCTATATCATCAGGAATTTGTCAATCTGGACCTGAACAAGAAAAAGCGTTTACAGCTGACCGATATTCTCCAGGCTGGCAATGAGCTGAAACTGTTGGATCAGCTCTATGATGCCAATACCTTGTGGCTGCAGCAGCACAACATTGAGCGCAGCAAGCTGCAACTTAGTGATAATTTTTATTATGGTGTGAATGGCATTGTTTTTGTTTATCCGCTGTATGCTTTGGCTTCTTATGAGGAAGGGATGAGTGAACTGACCTTGCCATATCGAGTTGCGGCGACCTTGATTAAGGCGGAATATCTGCCGAATTTGCCAAATTATCCGCAGCCTTAAGCGGATCGCTGCAATCTCTGATGGCTCAAATTCACCCAGCTACCCGGTGTGGTCACTGTATTTTTTGCCATGAAGCGCTTACACTATAGCCAGTTTTTATCTTCCGAATATAATTGGCCATGATCGACCCGAAATTACTCAGAAATAATATTGAGGCTGTAAATTTAGCCTTGGCAAAACGTGGTGTACAGCTTGATGTTGCAGAGTGGGCTGCTTTAGAAGTCCGTCGTAAGGATATTCAGTCCAAAACTGAAAACTTACAGGCAGAACGTAATGCGGGTGCCAAACAGGTCGGTCAGATTAAAAAATCCGGTGGTGATGCCTCGGAAATCATGGCACGTATGGCCGCTATTGGTGATGAAATTAAGGCGGCTGAAACTGAGCTGGCAGAGTTACAGGCAGAAATCGAACAGAAATCATTAAGCATTCCTAACCTGCCTGATGAATCTGTACCAGCAGGCAAAGATGAAAATGACAATGTTGAAATCACCAAATGGGGCGCACCGCGCCAGTTTGATTTTGACATCAAAGACCATACCGATCTCGGTGAGTTGATGGGTGGTCTGGAATTTGAAACCGCGACCAAATTGACCGGTTCCCGTTTCAGTGTACTGAAAGGTCCACTGGCGCGTTTACAACGTGCCTTAACCCAGTTCATGCTGGATACGCATACTGTTAAAAATGGTTATACTGAGGCTTATGTACCTTATCTGGTCAATGCCGATACGCTACGTGGCACCGGCCAGTTGCCAAAATTTGAAGAAGATCTGTTCAAATTACAAGGCGAAAAAGAATATTACCTGATCCCAACCGCTGAAGTACCGGTCACCAATTTTGTGCGTGATGAAATCATTGATGCTGACCGTTTGCCGCTAAAATATGCTGCACATACGCCATGTTTCCGCAGTGAGGCTGGTTCTTATGGCCGTGACACGCGTGGTTTAATCCGTCAGCACCAGTTCGACAAGGTGGAAATGGTGCAAATCGTGAAGCCGGAAACTTCCATGCAGGCTCTGGAAGATTTGACTGGCCATGCAGAAGGGATCTTACAAGCCTTAGGTTTGCCATATCGCAAGATTTTACTGTGTGGTGGCGATATGGGTTTTGGCGCGATCAAGACTTACGATCTTGAGGTTTGGGTACCAAGTCAAAATACCTACCGTGAAATTTCTTCTTGCTCAAACATGGGGGATTTCCAGGCACGCCGTATGAAAGCGCGTTACCGTGTGGATCAAAAGAAAACTGAACTGGTGCATACCTTGAATGGTTCAGGTCTGGCCGTTGGTCGCACGCTATTGGCCGTGATGGAAAATTATCAGCGTGCCGATGGCTCAATTGAGATTCCGGAAGTGTTGCGTCCGTATATGGGTGGTGTGACTTTTATCGATTAAGTCACGATGTTGATGACAATGTTGTCATGATTCTTGCTGTGTACAATCAGATTGATTGCTTAGAGGTATAATGTGGATATTTTCCCAATCTCACTCAAGTTGCAACAGCAACCTTGTCTGATTGTCGGCGGTGGCAATATTGCCTACCGTAAAGCACTGTTGTTGACGAAGGCCGGGGCGGTACTGGATGTGCTGTCTCCGCAGATTGATCAGCAATTACTGACCTTAGTGCAACAAAGCGGTGGTCAATATCATCCAGAAAAATTTAACCCTGATTTCCCGTGGTTGAATTACCGTCTGGTGATTGCGGCAACCGACGATGCTGAAGTCAATTGTCAGGTATTTGAAGTCTGTGAAGAGTTCAAAGTACTTGTCAATAGTGTGGATGACATCCCGCATTGTCGTTTTATGGTACCTGCGATTATTGACCGTTCACCGTTGGTGATTTCGGTTGCCTCTAATGGCACGTCTCCGGTACTTTCGCGTCAAATTCGCACCCAACTGGAAAGCAGCATTCCGCATGGAATGGGGAAACTGGCAGAGTTTTCTGGCAACTGGCGCGCAAAGGTAAAAGAAAAAATTTCCAATCCGGATGAGCGCCGTATTTTTTGGGAAAACCTTTATGCTAGCCCACTCAAAGAACAGGTGTTTAACGGCAACTTAGACCTTGCCAATCAACTGATTGAACAAGCTTTAAATCAATGGAAATCCCCAAAAGGTGAAGTTTATCTGGTTGGTGCAGGGCCGGGTGATCCTGAGTTGCTCACGCTAAAAGCCTTACGTCTGATGCAACAGGCCGATGTAGTCATTTATGATCGCTTGGTATCGCCACCGATTCTGGAACTGTGCCGTCGGGATGCCGACAAGGTCTATGTTGGTAAAGCGCGTTCCAATCATGCTGTGCCGCAAGAAGGAATTAACGCTTTGCTGGTCAAATATGCGCAGCAAGGTAAACGTGTCTGTCGCTTAAAAGGTGGTGACCCATTTATCTTTGGCCGTGGTGGCGAAGAAATTCAGGAACTGTTTGCAGCAGGTGTGCCGTTTCAGGTGGTGCCAGGCGTGACCGCTGCATCTGGTTGTTCGGCTTATGCCGGAATTCCACTTACGCATCGGGATTATGCGCAAAGTGTACGTTTTCTGACTGGGCATCTCAAGGAAGGTTCACCAGAACTTCCTTGGAGTGAACTAGTCTATGAAAACCAGACCTTAGTGTTGTATATGGGCTTGGTCGGGCTGGAAAAAATCTGTCAAAAACTGATTGAACATGGCCAGCGTCCCGATATGCCGGTGGCTTTAGTCTCCAAAGGCACCACGCCCGAACAAAAAGTCGTGGTAGGAACACTGGCGGATATTGCAGCCAAAGTAGATGAGCATCATATTCAAGCTCCAACTTTGACCATTATTGGTGAAGTCGTACGTTTACGCGAACAGTTGCAATGGCATGAATGAGGATAAGCAACGATCGAGGATTGTTGCCGGAGTGCAATGCAAAGGCTGTGCCTGAAATAAACATATTGAGTGAGTAATAAGTGATCCACGTTGTTTTGTTTGAGCCGGAAATTCCGAGTAATACCGGTAATATCATCCGCTTATGTGCTAATACCGGGGCGCAACTGCATTTGGTCAAACCACTAGGTTTTGAGTTAGATGACAAAAAGCTGAAGCGTGCAGGGCTGGATTATCATGAATGGGCGCGCATGCAGATCTGGGACAATATTGAACAGTGCCTGGAAAATTTAAAATCGCAAGGCGTTGAACACGTATTTCCTTTAACCACCAAAGGCACAGCCACACCGCATACCGTGGATTTAAACCGTCCTGTGGCGTTCTTGATGGGACCGGAAACGCGTGGTTTGCCGGAACAGGTCCGACTGATGTTTCCCCAAGCGCAGTGGATCCGTTTGCCGATGGCAGAAAACTCACGCAGCCTGAATCTGTCGAATGCGACAGCGGTGATCGTGTATGAAGGCTGGCGTCAGCAAGGTTTTAAGCCTTTATAAGCTGAATATTTCCATCATCAAGATCAAATAAAAAAAGGCGCATCAAGCGCCTTTTTTGTCGTGTAAATTCTTTGAGAAGTTATTCGTGCTCGTTATGCTGAGGTGCACTATATTTAAAACCCTTGGTTTTATAGCCCAGATAGCATACGCCAATCACTGCCCAAATCAGCCCCCATTTTAAAGAGGTTTCTTCAATCTCCAGCCATAAGGCAAAAATGCTGATAAAGCCGAGCAGAGGAATGACGACATAATTCAGCAGATCTTTTGGCGATTTGGTACGGCCGTCGCGCAGGGCATAACGCGAAATCACCGATAAATTGACAAAACTAAAAGCAGTGAGGGCACCGAAGCTGATCAGGGAAATCACAAAATCCAGATCCATAAAACCCGCTGTTAATGCCACCGCACCAACAATTAAAATATTATAGGAAGGGGTGTAGGTTTTCGGATCAATATGCCCAAAGATTTTCTTGTGAATGAGGCCATCACGCCCCATCACGTACATCAGACGAGAAACACCGGCGTGGGCAGAAATCCCGGAAGCCATCACCGTGACAATCGCAAAACTGAGCACAATCGACTGGAACAGCGAACCACCAACCAACAGTAGAATTTCCGGTTGGGTCGCGGCAATATCGCTGAAGTAATTTTTTGGATCCTTGGGAAAGTACAACTGCATGAAATAGGTACTGATCACAAAGATCACCCCGGCAAGTAGAGCCGTGGTAAAAATGGCTTTAGGTAAAGTTTTTTCCGTGTCTTTGGTTTCTTCTGCCAGTGAACTCAACGAGTCAAAACCGGTGAAAGAGAAACATAACAACGTCGCACCAGTGACTAGTGCCCCCACAGAGGTCATTTCGTTCCAGAATGGTGCCAAACTCCACAGTTGATAGGCATTGGCCTGATCGGCAATTTTGCCATCGGCATTGAAACCCATGTTGAGTTTTTGATAGAGCAGGAAAGTAAATACTGCAATCACAATCAGCTGGAACAGGACAATCAGACTGTTGAAGTTGGCGACAAAGCGCGCACCACGCAGGTTGACCCAAGTCATCAGTCCAGTCAGGCCAAATACCCAGATCCAGTGATTTACGTTAGGGAACAAGGCCTCCAGGTAAATCACCGCCAGGATGATATTTACCATTGGGGACAGCAAATAATCCAGCCAGGATGACCAGCCCACCATAAAGCCGACATTGGGATGAATCGACTTTTGTGCATAGGTATAGGCCGATCCGGAAGAAGGATAACGCTTAATCATGTGGCCATAGCTGATCGAGGTCAGCAAAATAGCAATCAGGGCAAAAATATACGAGGTTGGCACATGATAATGACTTTCTTCCGATACTAAACCAAAAGTATCAAATAGGGTCATGGGCTGGATATAAGCCAAACCAATAATGATGATGTGCCAGAGCACCAGCGTTTTTTGCAGTTTCGCTGCCGATTGAGTCCCAGAGAGATGTGTGGTCAACGGCGTTATCCTCATAATCGTTGATCAAGGATCAGCTGTGGTTTAAGGGCCGTTTGAGACGAACGGTCCCCGCGATGAATGAATACAAAGTGCGCCAATCTATCCTAAATTTTCGCTGTTTGCCAGTCACTTTGCTGCACTTTTTTAGCAAATTTTTTGCCATGTCGGGTAGAAAAAAGATGAATCAATAGTCGAATAAACGGGCCCGGTATAGACTGGGAAAATAAAAAGCCCGATGGGATTTCATGACATCGGGCTTTGTTCAGCAATTATCGCAGATTACCAGGCTTGTTCCAGAATCGCACGCAGGTCTTTCAAATTAGCTTCTTTCGGATTGTAAATAATCGAGCCATCATTCAGTGCTTTCTCTGCCACTTCATCGAGTTGTTCCACGCTTACTTTACCGGTCTCGCTTAAGCTGCGGGGCAGTTCGGTCAGGGCGTGTAAACGGTCACGTATGGTCAGAATGGTAGCAATGGTTTTATCTGCACGCTGCGTACTTGGCGTTTGTGCATAAATGTCAGCACCTGCCAGCGGTAATAGCAATTCCGCAATCTTATGCTCATTCACACTCTTGTTATAATTCAGCACATACGGCAAGAACAGATTCATGCATAAACCATGCGGCAAGTGCGCCACCGCACCGAGAGCATGTCCGAGAGAATGTATCAGGCCGACCATAGAGTTGGAAAATGCAATTCCGGCCATGGTCGAAGCCTGTGCCAGCTCCAGACGGCCTTGTGTGTCATTCGGCTGATCCAGTACTTTAAACAGGTTTTCGCTGATTTTCTTGATCGCTGCTGTGGCATAGGCGTCACTGATCGGATTGGCCGCCAGGCAGGTATAGGCTTCCACCGCATGGGTCATGGCATCCATGGCCGTCATGGCGGTTAAATGCGGCGGCAATGTGCGTGTCATACGTGGATCAAGAATCGCCGCATGCGGCATCAGATAATACGAAGCAAAAGCCATCTTTACATTTTTTTGCGTATCCGAAACCACTGCAACCATGGTCACTTCAGAACCGGTACCCGATGTGGTGGGAATTACAAAAAAAGGTTTTAACGGTTTAGGCAGGTTGTGTGCTCCGGAATATTGCAGTAGGTCATCACCGCCTTCAGTAACCAAAATATTGGTGGCTTTGGACGTATCAATCACGGAACCGCCACCGACTGCAATAATCGCATCACACTGATGGTTGCGATAGGTTTCCGCAGCCTTGCGCACCGCTTCGAGACTGGAATCAGGCGGCACATCATCAAAAATGGCCGCAATCACGGTGTCTGTTACAGCAAACGCTGCTTCAATCGGTTCGAGCAAGTTGTTGGCGCGTACGCCTTTATCGGTAATGACCAATGCACGCTTGGCACCCAAGGCTGCCAGTTCAAACGGAATATGTTCCAGGGCCGCATTGCCGGCAATGATTTTTACCGGACAAAAAAATTCATAATAGGGTTTGGCCATGGCTTAAATGCTCCGTTTTAAATAAGACTGTGCTACTTTGAGATAAATACTGGCGGCTTCAGTCAGTTTTTCTTTAAAAGTCAGTTGTTCTGGATATTGTTTTACAGCAAGAGAAGCAAGCATTTTGGGTAAAATCAGTGCTTCCATTTTATTCAGGCAGCGTACCAGACGAATGGCATGAGCGACATCGCCATCGGCAATCATGCGGTCATTGGCAAAGGCTTGTGCGGTACTTTCCTGAAAGGAAAACACCAGAAAGGCATGTTGCAGATGCTTAAAAGTAATGGTTAGATCCGGCTTGCCTTCCATGGTCGGAACCAGCTCCAATTGCTGATCATCATTGACTCGTGCCACAAAGGCAGGACCATGCGGAAAGACGGTCATCGACAAGGTGAAATTGACTGGAAATTTCGCAACTTCCTGCTGAATTTCAGCATCGACCTGGCTGGCCATGACCAGCCCCCGGCCAATCACATCCATCATCAATTTGACATAGCCCAGCTGCAAGGCAGGTTTTACGGATTGGGGTGAAATCACGCGATAATCCCTTTTTCAAAATTATTGTATTGGTGATTAGAGTGCTGCCCTAATGTAATCTATCGTAGCTGCAACGTTTTTAGTGCTGTTCGATTTCAATCGTACTAAAGTAATCACTACGTTGAAAATATTCAACAATATCTTGGCAGAGCTGCTGGAAATTTGGATAATCTGCCAGCAGATCCTGTACCCTGACCATTTCCAGTCCGGCATAGCCGCAAGGATTAATGCACTGGAAACCATGCAGGTCACAGTCAATATTCAAGGCCAGGCCGTGATAGCTGCGACCACGACGGATTTTAAAGCCCAGAGAGCCAATTTTCCGTTCATTGACATACACACCCGGTGCATCTGGCTTGGCATAGGCCTCAATGCCATACTTTTTCAGCACGTCGATCATCAATGTTTCGGCAAAGCTGACTAATGTACGCACATGCCATTTTAAGCGGTTCAGATCAAACAGGAAGTAAGCCACCAGCTGGCCCTGACCATGCCACGTGACCTGACCGCCACGGTCACTTTGTACAATCGGCAGATCTGTGGCGTGCAGAATATGCTCGGCTTTTCCGGCCTGTCCCTGGGTCAACACATCCTGATGCTGCAACAGCCATAGCTCATCTGCCGTCCACGCATCACGCTGATCAGTCAGGCGTTTCATCGCTTCAAACTTCTCGGTGTAATCTTGTAAATCCTGAAAACAGCGTACAATCAGTGTGGGTGAGGAGGCGAGCGTTTGATTATCCATCATGAATTTTGACCTGATAAAAAACAGAAAAACCAGATGGGTCACCCCTCTGGTTTAGGTTATTTTATAGCGCAGTTCGAATATGAGGGCAAGCCGCCAGATCCGCATACAGCGCATGTACCTGTTCCAGTTCCTCAAAGCGTAACTGGGCCGTTAAAGAATGATATTTACCGGTACGTGAGGCTTGGATGCTCAGTGTTGTATGGTCAAAATCCGGAAAATGTTTGACGAGAATTTCAATCACCGCAACACGTAATTCATCACCCGCGTTGCCGATGAGTTTGATGGGATAGTCCATCGGAAATACCCAAAGGTCTTCACGGAGTTCACGAGAGGGAGTACGGTCAATCATAGGTCACCTAATGCAGTAGTAAAACGCCTGCAAGTGCAGGCGTTTTGGTGTTCTTTAATTTAAATGGGGTTCAGTCAACAAACTTCAAGCCAGCCTGAATCAGTCATTTTCCAGGAATGAACGCAAGTGTTCAGAACGCGAAGGATGACGCAATTTACGTAAGGCTTTGGCTTCAATCTGACGGATACGTTCACGGGTGACGTCAAACTGTTTGCCCACTTCTTCCAAAGTATGATCGGTTGGCATGTCGATACCAAAACGCATTTTCAAGACTTTGGCTTCACGTTCGGTCAGGTTTTCTAATACTTCACGTGTCGCTTCTTTCAGGCCTTCTGAAGTTGCAGCATCAATTGGTGAGGTGATGTTGCTGTCTTCAATGAAGTCACCCAAATGCGAATCTTCATCATCACCGATCGGGGTTTCCATCGAGATCGGTTCTTTAGCAATTTTCAACACTTTACGAACTTTCACTTCATCCATTTCTAGACGTTCGCCGAGTTCTTCCGGGGTTGGCTCGCGGCCCATTTCTTGTAACAACTGACGCGAGACACGATTGATCTTGTTGATGGTTTCGATCATGTGTACCGGAATACGGATGGTACGCGCCTGATCGGCAATCGAACGGGTAATCGCCTGACGAATCCACCAGGTGGCATAGGTCGAGAACTTGTAACCACGACGGTATTCAAACTTATCTACTGCCTTCATCAGGCCAATGTTACCTTCCTGAATCAGGTCGAGGAATTGCAAGCCGCGGTTGGTGTATTTTTTCGCAATGGAAATTACCAGACGTAAGTTGGCTTCCACCATTTCTTTCTTGGCACGGCGTGCTTTGGCTTCACCAATCGCCATACGTTTGGAAATGTCTTTGATTTCGCTGACATTCAAACCCAGTTCTTTTTCAATATCGGCAATTTTTTGTTGGAACGCCAGTACATCCGGACGGATTTTTTCCAAATGACCTTTAATGTCTGGAGAAGCTTTGGCAATCTGTTCATCCAACCAGGCAAAATTAGACTCTTGACCCGGGAACGAGGTACGGAACTGGGTACGGTCCATACGGCCACGACGTACAGCGTAACGCATCACTTCACGCTCAGAAGTACGGATTTGCTCATGCGTGCCACGGATCATTTCAGAAATGATGTCAAACAAACGCGGGGTAAATTTGAACATCATGAACACGGCAGCCAAAGATTCGAGTGCAGCAATCGCTTCGTCACTGTTACGGCCATGCTGTTCAATGGCTGTTTTGGTGGCTTTCCAGGCTGCTTCCAATTCTTCAAAACGGACTTTGGCGACTTCTGGATCCGGGCCTGAATCCCCTTCAGAATCTTCATCAGACTCGGATTCTTCTTCCTCTTCATCATCATCCAGTTTGACTTCTTTGGTTGGCTTGCTACTGTCTTCTTCTTCATCCTCTTCGATGTCCGCTTCTTCCAATACTTCCGGAATGTCATCATCGGTTTCAGGGTCTAAATAACCTGAAAGGATATCCGCTAGGCGGCGTTCGCCTTCTAAAAAATCATTGTATTCTTTAAGCACCACTTCAACGGCATTTGGCCAATAAGCAATTGAATTCAGAACATCACGGATGCCTTCTTCAATGCGTTTTGCAATGCTGATTTCACCTTCGCGGGTGAGAAGTTCAACGGTTCCCATTTCACGCATGTACATGCGCACAGGGTCGGTGGTCCGTCCTGGTTCATTTTCTACGGATGCAAGTACGGCTGCCGCTTCTTCTTCTGCAACTTCATCCGCTGCTTCGGCCGTATCTTCAAACATGGCATCATCAGATTCAGGTGCACGCTCATGCACCGGAATACCGACGTCCTGAAGCATCTGAATAATGTCTTCAATCTGTTCGCTTTCAGTGATGGAGTCCGGCAGATGATCGTTAACCTCAGCGTAGGTTAAGTAACCTTGTTCTTTGCCTCGGCTAATCAGAGCCGCTACTTGAGAAGTAGGGGAATGCATATCGCTCATCTTTGCTTACTCTTCGTTGAATCTGTGGCGGTGAAAAACCGTGCATGATAGCACAAATCCCTTTAAATGGTTTCTGATTTGATCAGTCAAGCATGATTTTATAAATATGTTTGATTTAACAATGATTTTCAATATTGGGTTGAAATACTTATTTTTCAAGTGGCTTTTAATCGTAGTCCCCTTAAGTTTTTTCTAGCCCCTCTCCATCGGATCAATCTCGATGGCAGAAGGATTATAAATACACAATTTTTCCGCCGAAAAAAAGCACAAAAATGCGTTTGCATCTGAAAAAAATAAATAAAACTTGACAACTTATTTGAAGACAGATAAATAGCGCCTAGACCCATTCACATTTTTTCATTCTGAGGTAGTTTTAGTGTCTTCTACAGATTTTGAATTAGATGATAACTACGGTGATGATGATGCAGGTTTTGATGAGTCATCAGGTAAGATTAGTGCAAAAGAATCGTTGGAAAAACGCCGTTTAATCGATGACTTACTCGCGCAACGTCGCTTAGAGCGCGAATTAAAGGACTTTGATTACGATTTTGATGACGACGATTTTGACGACGAAGACTAACAAAATCGCCTAGGGCATGGCAGCCGGGAATGCTATGCTAGTCCGTATAATTTTTTGATTTGGATATAACATGAGTGCTTTAGATTTAGACCTATTGAGTGAGTATCTAGACGGTGACCAAAATGAGTATGGTCTAGATTTTGCAGCAACTCATGGTTTCTTGTGCGCCATTGCAGTGGGACCAACATTTGACAAATGGCTGGATGAGCTGTTTGAAGGCAACCAGAAAAAACTGCCTGCCAATATTATCGAGCAAATCAAGGCCTGGTTAGATTCAATCCGTCAAAACCTGGCCAATGAAGAAGGCATCGAGTTTCCATTTGAAATTGAAGAAGCCGATGTGGATTCAAGCTTGGGAGACTGGTCAGTCGGTTTTGTTGATGCCATGTTCCTCAATGAAGATGCCTGGTTCACTGAAGAATTTGAAGAGCAACTGGTCGATTTGACCTTGCCCATCATGGTGTTCAGTGGCGTTGATGAAGAAGATCCACAAATGGAGTCTTTCCGCCGCAATGGTCAGCTCATGGATGAACTTGCAGAAGAAATTCCAGATAACCTGAATGAACTGTATTTGATGTATCACACGCCGAAATAACTGTGAATTTTAAAAAGCACCTCAAATGAGGTGCTTTTTTATGGGGAGATGTTTATCGGAACAGATTAGATTTTTGATTTTTTGCCGTATTTACGCAGCAAATAGATGCAGAATGAAAGTAGCAGAAGAACAAGAATAATATTGCCGGATTGACTGAGAATCTGATCCATTTTTTCCAGGTTTTCACCAAAATAAAAGCCCACGCAAGCTAGAAATGTCGTCCAGATGATGGTTCCTAAGCTACTGTAAAACATGAATTTCCAGAAAGGCATGTGGCTCATACCAGCTGGAATGCTGATCAGGGAACGCACCGCAGGTACCATACGGCCAATAAAGACCACCCGATGACCGTAATGTTCAAACCAGTCCAGTGCTTTCTTGACATCTTGTGGTTTGACCATCAAATATTTGCCATAACGCGCTGTCAAGTTTAATAAGGTAGATTGTGAAATTCTACGGCCTAAGCCATATAAAACGGCTGCGGCAATGAGCGAACCTATACTGCCCGCAATAATCACCCCCGTCAGCGTCAGTTCACCACGAGCAGCCACAAAACCGGCGGAAGGCATAATAATTTCAGAAGGTAGAGGCGGAAAAACATTATCCAGAAACATCAGTAGGGCAATGCCAGCATAGCCCAACTGTTCCATAATGGCAATAACCCACTCATCAAGATTCATGCTGCGATTCACCCCAGTAAAAAAGCTTTGGCTATTCTGAAGTGAATCGATGACAAAAACCAGCCTGAAGCTTAATCCTGAAAATGAACAAGGGTATAGATATAGACTTTACGTAGCCAGTAAGCCAAAGCCCAAGGTAAGGCCACCATAAGCACAACTTGCCAGGCGATGAGGTTAATATGATAACCAATAAATAATGCCAGAATGGCACCAATCAAGATTCCCATCACGACAATAAACAGATGCAGTTCCTGGTTAAGCTCAGCTGTACGGCTCGCCAATAAAGCCAGCTCTTGAGAACTGCGTAATTCCTGAGCGCTCGGAGTATATTCCGTATGTTCGGTCAGCTGCATCAGTCTGTTTCTACGTCGCGAAAGTTGTACCGTTTTTGTCATGTCGGACATCCTTATTTCATTATTTATAATTATGTTTTTTTATTTGCCAAGTGAATCACACTCCTTAGGCATGCCTGTAGCATAACAATCGGATTTCACAATGCAAATAGATTTTGATGAATAAATATTGCTAATTTTTTGTAGCATTTTACAAATAACGTGAATAAGCATAAAAAAACCGCCCTGAGTCAAGGCGGTTTTTACAGTCGTTAAACTTGAGTAAAAATTACAGACGTTTGCGTTTTGCCGCAGCAATTTGCGATTGACGCATACGGAAACCTGCTTTTTGTTTCTCGCTGGTCTTGTCGATGCAATAGACACATGAAACACCATGTTCATAGCTCGGTAGAGCGACTTCTTCCGGAGTCAGTGGCCAGCCGCAAGCATGGCATTTGCTGTTAATGCCTTCTTCGACACCATGAGTCACGGCTGTACGGCCATCAAAGACGAAGCATTCGCCTTCCCATAAACTTTCTTCAGCTGGGGTTTCCTCCAGGTATTTCAAAATGCCACCTTTTAGATGGTACACTTCCTGGAAACCTTCCTGCAACAATAACGAAGTCGATTTCTCACAACGGATCCCACCGGTACAGAACATGGCAATTTTCTTGTCTTTATGCTGTTCCAGATTTTGTTTCACATATTCTGGAAATTCACGGAAAGTCTCGGTTTTCGGATCAATCGCGCCTTTAAATGTCCCGGCTTTGTACTCATAGTCGTTACGGGTATCGATTAGGATGACATCATCACGTGCGATCAGTTCATTCCATTCTTTTGGATCCAGATAATGACCCACCAAGTCGCGTGGCTGAACTGGAACGCCCAAAGTCACAATTTCTTTTTTCAGCTTGATTTTCATCTTGCGGAAAGGCTTGTCCGAACTATGAGACTCTTTGTATTCCATATCGGCAAAGCCTTCATTCAACAGGAACTGATGTACCTGGTCAATCGCTGCACGGTCACCCGCGACAGTGCCATTGATTCCTTCACCGGCTACAATCAGAGTACCACATAAGTTGATGCTGCCTACGAGGTCCAAAAGACGTTGCTGTAAAGCAGCCGGATCTTGAACTTCTTTAAATTGATATAGTGCGGCAACAACCCAATCCGAGGTCGCTGGCTGTTCTACAGGTGCAAGCTGTTCTACAGTAGCGTTCATGGAGTACTCCAAGTGTATTAAAATAGGATAAAATTTCAGGCGCATATTTTAGCCTGTATTAAGTCAAGAAGCGAGAAAACCAAGCAAAACACCTGGTTTTTTCACCAAGGAGCGCGTTTTGAGTAATGACCGTCGTATGCCCGCTTTAACCCCCTGTGCCGGGCGTTGTTCTACGGTTTTTGGTGATCAGGTCTGTCGGGGCTGTCGCCGTTTTAATCATGAAGTGATTCAATGGAATACCTATACGGCTGAACAGCAAAGCGCAGTCTGGAAACGTCTGGATGCACAGCTGGATCAGATTCTGATTACGATGCTGCCTTGCGCTGATTTGCAAAAAGTGGAGCAGTTTATTTTGAGTAAGCGGGTGCGCTTATTGCCTGAAGCCAGCCATGGGCGCAAGTTATATCATGCGTTAAAACTTTGTGAAAAAAACCGTTATTTTGCCGAGGAGAGCGGGTTAGGACTCACAGCACAGCAGGTACAGCCGCTTTGGCAGGAATTTGAGCGCAGAATTCTGGCCTTAGCGCAGGCGAGTTATGAATTGGCCTGGTTGCGTGCTGATGGAATTAGCCAGCATTTATTAAGTGTTTTGGCAGAAGATGAATAGTCCACTGGGTTGGGATGGACCGATATTCAAAACCTTGAGAAGCAAAAAAGCCCGTCATGGACGGGCTTTCTAATCTAGAATCTACAAACTTATGCCACTTGTACCGGAATACAGTTAGCTGTGTGATTCACGGTATTGTCCGGGTTGGCATAGACCAAACGTGGCTTATGAATATTGGCTTCTGCTTCGCTAAAATCACCAAAAGTGGCGATAATCACCAGATCACCGACATCGGCTTGATGCGCTGCACCACCATTGACTGAAATGATGCCAGAATTGTTTTCGCCACGGATAGCATAAGTGGTGAAACGTTTGCCATTGGTCACGTTCCAAACATGGATTTCTTCGTATTCACGAATACCGGCTAAATCCATCAAAACACCATCAATTGCACAGGAACCTTCATAGTGAAGTTCGGCATGGGTGACAACTGCACGGTGAATTTTGCATTTTAATAAACGAGATAGCATGGCTAGCGTCTCCTTAGTCGACCTAAGATCTTTTATCTTATGGTTAAATCAATCACGTCTTACTAGATCGGTGATCAGCAGAGTGCGCATTTTGCTCTTAAAAAAGCAACATGGCAAGCGTTGATTGTTTAACGATTAATTCATTTTTTAGTTGGGTTTATAGGCATTAATTTGATTCATGGCCTGAGCCACATCGCCGTGTACCAGCATTTTAATGCGTGACATGGCATGCGCAATGGCATTATCCATTAAATCTTGTTCATTGCGTGGTGCTTTGCTCAATACATGCCCGGAGACACGCTCTTTAGCCCCTGGATGGCCAATTCCAATACGTAAGCGATGGAGGTTTGGTCCAGTATGCGGGACGATATCGCGTAAACCATTATGGCCACCATGACCACCACCGGTTTTTAAACGAATAATGCCTGGATCCATGTCCAGTTCATCATGCGCGATCAGCATGGATTCTGGTGCGATTTGGTAGAATTTTGCGAAAGGTACAACACTTTGACCGGAACGGTTCATAAAGGTTGTCGGTAACAGCAGACGAACGTCTTGACCTTCGATAGTACCTCGACCACTGATTCCGTGAAATTTTGGGTCGGCTTTGAGAGAAATACCATATTGATCTGCAAGGCGTTCCACAAACCAGGCGCCTGCATTATGGCGGGTTTGGGCATATTCCTTACCGGGATTGCCCAAACCAACAATTAGCGAAATATTTGCCACTAATTTACGCCTTTAACACTTATGCACGTTTGAAGTCAGCGTGCATAGGCGTGTTTTTTGCTGGGTGACGTTGTAACGCTTGGATTTTTACGTTTTCAACTTTGTCACCGATTTTCACTTCAACAACTTCTTCAAAGAAGGCGTTGCTTTCAAGCGCTTTTACAAGCTCACGAAGTTCTAGAGTCACTGCTACAGGTTCAGCGTCACCACCGTAGATGATTGCTGGAACTTGCGCTGCACGACGAAGGCGGCGGCTCGCACCTTTCCCTTGTTGAGCTTCTTCACGCGCTTGAGCATTTAATACGAAGTTTGCCATGATAGACATCCTTTTAATGAGTTTAAAAAACTAGATCTGCGACCAATCTAGTGATAGAAAACCCTGCCAATAGGCAGGGTTTGGAAAAAATCGGGGCTATTATAGATAACTATCAAACATTGCGCTAATAGATTCTTCGTTATTAATGCGACGAATCGTTTCAGCAACCATGCTCGCAACAGACACTTGACGGATTTTGCCGAGTTCAAGCGCTTCTTGCGACAATGGGATAGTATCAGTCACCACAAGCTCATCAATCACTGAGTTTTTCAGGTTCTCGATGGCCTTGCCAGACAAGACAGGGTGAGTTGCATAAGCCACAACCTTACGCGCACCAAAGGTTTTCAGTGCATCAGCAGCTTTGCATAATGTTCCAGCAGTATCCACCATGTCATCAACAATTACACAGTCACGGCCTTTTACGTCACCGATCAAATGCATGACTTGTGATTCATTGGCTTTTTGACGGCGTTTGTCAATAATCGCCAAATCGATGTCACCCATCTGTTTGGCTACTGCACGCGCACGAACAACACCACCAACGTCAGGAGAAACCACCATCAGGTTCTCATAAGGTTGTTGACGCAAGTCAGCAAGCAAGGCAGGCGTACCGTAGATGTTGTCTACCGGAATGTCGAAGAAACCTTGAATCTGGTCCGCATGCAGGTCAATCATTACCACGCGGTCAATACCCACAGTCGTCAGCATGTCTGCCACTACTTTTGCAGTAATTGGCACACGGCTAGAGCGTGGACGACGGTCTTGACGTGCATAACCGAAGTAAGGAATGACAGCAGTAATACGACCAGCACTTGCACGACGCAAAGCATCTGCCATGACCAGGACTTCCATCAGGTTGTCATTGGTTGGGGCACAAGTTGGCTGAATGATGAAAACGTCTTTACCACGAACATTCTCAGTGATTTCAACTGCGATTTCACCGTCAGAAAAACGGCTAACAGAAGCAGCACCTAGCGGAATGTGTAAATGGCTAACGACTTTTTGGACGAATTGTGGATGAGCATTTCCACTAAAAACGACAAGATTGGGCATGAAGCACCCTTGGCGGTTGGCATATGAAATGAGATGGCAGGGGCGGCTGGATTCGAACCAACGGATGGCGAGATCAAAACCCGCTGCCTTACCACTTGGCGACGCCCCTAATGCGGCAGAACTTTAATATTTTTGCTGTTCGATGTCAAGGTAATTTGATTTGAAATCAGCAAACTGATGTTCTGTCTTTTTGAGAAAATGGCAGGGGCGGCTGGATTCGAACCAACGGATGGCGAGATCAAAACCCGCTGCCTTACCACTTGGCGACGCCCCTAAGGTGATGTAATTTTTGTATGGCAGGGGCGGCTGGATTCGAACCAACGGATGGCGAGATCAAAACCCGCTGCCTTACCACTTGGCGACGCCCCTAATACAAAAAACATCCACAGGTGAAATTGATGGCAGGGGCGGCTGGATTCGAACCAACGGATGGCGAGATCAAAACCCGCTGCCTTACCACTTGGCGACGCCCCTATCAGGTAACCTTGAACTGATGTAATGGTGAGTAATCTAAGCTATGGACCAGGTAAGCTTTACATGGTGCATTCTTCAAAATTTCATCAACATTCATATCAGGAGTTACTTCAGTAAAAACACAAGCACCTGTACCTGTAAGTTTTGCAATTCCGAACTGATCGAGATATTGCATCGCTTCATCGACTTCAGGATATAACGTTCGAGCCAGAGGTTCAAAGTTATTGCCAAAGTCAGAAGGCTTTAACTGATAGGCGCAAAATTTAGAGGGCTTTGTATTTCTTGTCAACGTTTTTTGTGAAAAAAGCAGTTGAGTGCTGATAAAACAATCAGGTTTCAGCACAATGTATTGTTTGGGTTCTAAGTCAATGAATGTTAAGTGTTCACCGATACCTTCTGCCCAGGCATTGCGGCCATGCACAAAGATCGGGACATCGGCACCCAGCTTGACGCCCAGTTCTGCCAGTTGGTCGGTCGTTAAGTCACATTGCCAGAGCTGACTGACCACAATCAGGGTTGTGGCCGCATTGGAGGAACCTCCACCCAAACCCGCACCCATCGGAATGTTTTTCTCGATATGAATATCTAGGCCGGTCAGATGTTGGGCATACGGTTTGAGTAGCTGGGTGGCTTTGTAGATCAGGTTGTGTTCCAGATCGACATTGTCAACACCGGTAATATGGATTTGCTGATCGTCTCTAGGGCTAAATTCTAGCCAGTCATACAAGTCAATCAGCTGAAAAATGCTTTGTAATTCATGATAACCATTGTCACGGCGACCGGTGATATGCAAAAACAGGTTGAGTTTGGCAGGAGAAGGCACACGAATCATAGACGACCATTATTCACGGTTTTGAATCAGCATTGTAATACGGTTTTCCTGACCGGATTCAAGTACCTGTTTTAAAATTAGCTTGCTTGGCAGCAGTGCATTGTCGTTATAACTCAGATTGACCACCCAGCCATCTTCGATGATTTGTAAGGGGCGTAGCAGATTGTCTTTAACGAGTTTTGCACTGAGCGTTGCCGGGCGGGCTTGTACCCAGTGTATTAAATGACTGATGGGGGCTTGCCAGCCGGTTGCCCTTTGTAATAACTCTTCTGCACTTGCTGCATGAATCAAGCCAGTTTTAGTACTGTTGAGTGAGACTTGTCCCGGTCTGCCCTCAATCTGGGTTTTTCCCATGCCTAAAATGCCACTGAGTTCAATGGCAAAATTATCTTGCTGCTGTGCCCAGCTAAAAAAGGCACTACCGGATTGCTGAGGAGTTCTCACACCAATTTTACCTTGTAAATTAAACTGGTTGCTGGCTTGAGGAATTTGGCTGGTCACTGGTTCTGGCGGCTGAATGTAGCGCTGACAACCGGTCAGCAACAGGGTGCTGGTGGCACATAAGGCAAGACACAATTTGCAAAAATGCGGCATGACAAAACTTAACTCTTGTTGAATTGTTGTGGTAACAGTAAGCCATCCAATTGATCTAATTGCGGATCATTTGGGTGTTTTTGTTTTAATTGTTGTAACACATCGGTAAATTTTTTCAGGTTGCCTTGCATATACAGGGCTTTGGCAAAACGCACCCCGATATTAACACTGTTGCTGATCTCGTAGGCTTTTCCCAGTGCCTCAGCTGCAGTGTCATAATCGTTTTGTAAAAAGGCAATATAGCCTAAAGTGTCTAAGATGGAAGCCTGTTCGGGGGCATATTCTAGTGCGTGTTCAGCATATTTTCGCGCTTCACCCAGCCGGCGATTTTGCAACGCCAGCGTATAGGCATAAGCATTCAGATAGGTCGGGCTATTCGGTTCGATTTGCAAAAGTTTTTTAAGCGCCTGATCCAAAGGAATTTTGTCCTGAAATGGATCCAGCAGTAACACTTGCGCATAAATCAGTTCCGGATCATCTGGCAGGTTTTTAATTGCTTCATCCAGCAGCTGCAAGGCGGCTTTTTTATTGCCTATTTTCTTTAAAATTTCCGCCTGTGCCTGATACAGAAAACTGGCATGTTGTGGATAATTGACCCGTTCCTGGGTTAAAAAACGCAGGGCATCATCAGGTTTTTCTTGCTGCTCGAAAATGGCAATCAGATTACGGCGTGACACGATATAGAGACTGCCATCGACCAGCCGGTAATAGGCTTTGGCTGTTTCTAGGTGCTGCTTACGTTCGGCATTGATCGCCAGATAATAATAGGCTTCATTTTGATATTGGTTGGAATAACGTAGAGCGACCAGATATTGTTCCGCCTGGTCATAGTTTTTTAAATCAATACTGGTGAGTCCGGCAATAAACAGTGCTTCTTCGGCATCTGGCCAGGTTTTAATGATGTTTTTCAGTTTTTCTAGGGCGAGTTCTGGTTGTTTAATCTTGATCAGATAACGGGCTTCTGCCAAACGCACATCCAGATTGTTTTTATGTTTCCGGCTGGACTTTTTAAACCATTTGATCGCAGCTTGTTCGTCTTCCAGTGCAATCAGCAAATTGGCTTTCATCAGGATAAAACCGGTCACTTGCGGACGCTTGCGCAGTGCACGATTCACGGTACTCAACGCCTGTTCGAGTTGTCCGTTTTGCGCTTCCAAACCGGCAATCAGGATCAGAATAGAGGGATTATTTTTTTCTGGACTCGAGCGTAGTGCATTAAGTAGAACTTCGCGGTCTTCTGGGGCTTCCGGGGCAATACCCGCTAGAATCTGTTCCAGGTCGGCATTGGCATCAATATTAAGAATTTTATTCAGGGTTTCGGCGGCCAATTCATATTCATGCACTTTGAGCGAAATATGCGCCAGATAAAATAGTGCGGGAACATCTTCAGGTTCCTGTACCACCCAGTGGGTAGCAATATCGAGTGCTGCTTTTAAATCATTTTGCTCTAGGGCGACATTTAAGGCGCGTTGTTTGACAGTGGTGGAATTGCTTTTGATTGCCAGAACAGTGTAATTGTGTAGTGCTGTGGGAATGTCATTATAGGCCAGTGAAAACTCGGCGATCATACTTTGCTTTAAGGCATCAAGATTGGAATAGGCATGGAATATTTCTCCAGATGCTCTAATATGGGCACTAGAGGCCATGCTACCCACCAGCAGGATTGTGGTAGAATATTGCCTAATTGTCATGCCGTGCATGCGGCCATTGATTTGACGCAATTTTTTTCTTGATCCAAGTAATGCTTTTTATGACACCAATGTTGCACAATAGCATAAATTTAGCGAAATGATGATCTGATATGTCTTTCTTTGCATTGGGTGTCAACCATCAAACCGCGTCTGTAGAACTGCGTGAGCAAATTGCTTTTAATGCCGAGCGCTTAAGCCACTTGCTTGCCGAGCAAAGCCGGCATGCTGAACTGAACGACATGGTGGTGGTGTCTACTTGTAATCGTACCGAAGTTTATGCCATGGCAGACAATGCGGACAGAGTATTGCAATGGCTTGCCCAGGCAAATGGTTTAACTGTTCAGCAATTGTTAAAACATGTTTACCGCTATGAAGATGCGCAGGCAGTGAATCACCTGATGCGCGTGGCAAGCGGTCTGGACTCTCTAATGCTGGGTGAACCGCAGATCATGGGACAGGTCAAGACTGCATTATCACTGGCCAAGGATGCACATACTGTTTCGCCAGATTTAAATCGGATTTTTGAATATTCTTTCTATGCCGCGAAACGGGTGCGTTCCGAAACAGCCGTGGGTAGTCACGCAGTTTCCATGGGCTATGCCGTGGCGCAACTGGCCATGCAGGTATTTAGTCAGCCGGAAAAACTCACTGTGATGATGGTGGCTGCCGGTGAAATGAATAGTCTGGTGGCCAAACACCTCGCAGAAATTGGGGTGGCAAAAATCCTGATTTGTAACCGTAGCCGTGAACGGGCGGAACAGCTGGCGCAGGAAATTTCCCATCGTGTCGACGTGGAAATTATCGAATTCGCTGACCTGGCAAAAAATCTATACCGTGCCGATGTGGTGTCGAGTTGTACCGGTAGCCTGCATCAGGTGATTTTCTATCCGGAAGTCAAAGCCGCACTGAAAAAACGCCGTTACCAGCAAATGTTGCTGGTCGATCTGGCGGTGCCGCGTGATATTGACCCGAAAGTTGAAAGCCTGGATGGGGTGTATTTATACGGAGTCGATGACCTGCAAAGTGTGATTGAGGATAACTTGGCACAGCGTCGTCAAGCTGCGATCGAGGCTGAAGTCATGGTCAACCAGTTGGCAACCCAGTTAATGACCCAGCAGAAAGTCAAACACGCCGGTCAAACGATCCAGCATTATCGTGAACAGGGCCAACAACTCAGTGAGGCCGAGTTGGAGCACGCCTTACATGCTTTGCAAAAGGGCATGGCACCACAACAGGTGTTACAGGAATTTGCCCATCGTCTGACGCAAAAGCTGCTACATCCAACTTCGCTATTGTTACGTCAGGCTGCTCAGGCAGAAGATCCGGCTTATCTGGAATGGATGCAGCATGAGCTGGCGGACATTTCTGCCAAGCGACGTCACCCGAAGAAATAGAGCCATCATAAGAGATTAAGGGTTCTTATGATGGGAGATCATGCTCTTAAGATTTAAGGCATCTAGTAGTGAGGTCTAGTACCCTTATAAGCATCTTGCAAAATCTGCAGAATATCCTGCCGGTCAAATTGACGTGGATTCCAGTACGGATTGGCCAGTGCAATATCTGCTGCCTTTGCAATATTCTCTGCTTTAAAATTCAAACGGCGTAGTTGTGTCGGTGCATTCAGTTGCTGAATAAAATCAAATAAAGCTTGTCCGGCAGAAATATCGGGCATGTTTAAGGCCTGGGTAATCTTTGGGGTAATGTCCGGGCGAGCAACCTCATTAAAGGCAATGGCATGAGGAAGAATAATGGTATGTGTTGCCGCATGCGGCAGATTAAAACTGCCGCCTAAGGTGTGGCAAAGTTTGTGATGTAGCGCCATACCGACATTGCCAAGTACGGTGCCGCATAACCAAGCGCCATAAAGACACTCACTTCTGGCTTCCAGGCTTTGCGTATTATTGTGCAGATTTCTTAAGCCTTGTGCCAAGGCACGAATTCCTTCCTGAGCCAATAAGCTCATAATCGGATTACCATCTTGTGCATATAAACCTTCTGCTGCATGAGCAATGGCATTGATACCACTGGTGATCGAGATATCCAACGGCAGACTCACGGTCAGTTCGGGATCATAGATCACGACTTTCGGTAATACTTTCACATCTTTACCGGTTTTTTTTATGTTATTTTCGGTGATGCCATACACTGGCGTCATTTCAGAGCCAGCATAAGTGGTCGGGATGGCGATCACTGGAAAACCGCTATCGAGTGCGATAGCTTTGCCTAAACCTGTGGTTGAGCCACCACCAATCGCAATTGCACAATCTGCGCCCAGATTTTTTGCTATGACTTGTGCGGCGCGGGCAGTTTCAATCGGTACATGCATCACGGCCTGATTAAAAATCCCGGCAGCTTGAGTACCGAGTAAATCCACCACACGTTGGGCCAAATGCGTTTGTCCTGGTGTCGAGAGCACAAGGGCTTTGTGACAACCTAATCGCTGTATTTCCTGTGCGATCTGTTGCAATGAACCTGCACCAAACACCACACGATTCGGTTGAGACTGATAAACAAAGTGATCAAAATGCATGGGTGCATACTCCTGTTTGGGGGAGATCAAGTGTGAGGGTTCGGCGAATGAACATAATTTGTTGATAAATTACAGTAATAATTTTTATCCAGCCCTGAAGCGTTTATGACACCAGTCTTAAACTGATTTTTTTTGTTAGTTCATTCAATTGCTGGCGTAAATTACGCGACTCAAGCAAAGACAGTGGCGCTTTTAGTTTTTGCCGCAGATATTTTTCCTGCAAGCCCATCGAATAGTCACTGGCCAATTTATCTGCCATTTCCGGAGCTTGAGTTAAGGCCTCTATGTTGGTGCGTTGTATGATATCCGCAATTTCTTGGCTATATTCGCTGCAGGCACCCAATACATAGTAGGTTGCCAATTCCTGATCATCCGGTAAATGGTCAAATACTGTATCCAAAATCGCCAGAATCTGGGCCAATAATTGCTCTGTATCAATGAACGCACGTAAAGTTTCAAAATGAATATAGAGGAATGGATGCTGCATTAGCAGGGCGATGGCAAAGTCTTCATCCCGTGTTTGAATATTAAAAGACAGTGAGGCATCGTTGTTAACGGGCGGGATCCAGCGTTTACCGAATCCCAGTTTTTCCTTAAATGCTTGATTGAGCAAATAGCGGAAAGAACCCTGTTTGGGTAGTAAATCAGTCAATTCGCGTAATTCACCCATGACTTGACTTTTCCCTTCAGGCGTAGAGATGTCATGATTTTGCGTTAAATGGGCGAAGATAAAATCCGATAATAATGGGGCTTGCTGCAAGAGTCGTTGAAAGTTTTCCAACCCTTCACGGCGAATCAGAGAATCCGGGTCATGATCTGGAGGCAGCACAAAAAACTTCAGTTCGCGGCCATCATTGAGTAATGGCAAGGCAATTTCCAGGGTTCGCCGAGCAGCTTTTTGGCCGGCAGCATCGCCATCGAAAGCCAGTGTGATACGCGGATTCTGTTTAAACAGGATATTAAGATGCTCGGTATTACTCGCTGTTCCCAGCGTGGCAACTGCGCCATAAATCCCATACTGTTGCAGCGCGATGACATCCATGTAGCCTTCAACCATCAGCCAGTCCTGGGCTTTCAGTTTGCGGCCCTCATAAAGTCCATACAGCAGCTGGTTTTTATGGAACACTTCGGAATCTGGCGAGTTGATGTATTTGGGTTTGATCTCATCATTCAGGGCACGGCCACCAAAACCGACCACCCGACCTTTGGCATCGCGGATCGGGAAAATGACCCGGTCGCGTAGCAGGTCAAAGTCGCGGCCACTGTCGCTGGTACGGATCAATCCCAGCAGTTTTAAACCTTCGATATCTTGGGGAAAGGCTTTTTCCAGGTGTTGCCAGTCTTCCGGAGCATAGCCTAAACGCCAGAACTGAATGGTTTCAGCCGTTAAGCCACGCTGTTTGAAATACTGTTGTGCAGTCTGGCTATGTGGCAATTGTCGCTCATAAAACTGGGCAATATTTTCCAGCAAGTCGTAAAGATTGCCTTCCTGTACCGGCTCATTGTTGAAATCCGCATAGGATTCAAAAGCGGCAAAAGGATCATCGAGCTGCTGAAACTGTTCAAACGGGTCATGATCCAGAATCGCGCTATCTGCGATAGGGGCAAGCGGAGTATCAGCCGTTTTTTGTGCTGTAATTGCGGGCTTACTGTCACGTTTATAGGACAGGCGTTTACTGTCCTGATTATCTTTGGGCAATTCAATGCCGGCCTGACTGGCCAAATCCTTCATGACATCAATAAAATTGCGGTTATCGATGTCCATTAAAAAACGGATGGCATTGCCATTGGCCTGACAGCCAAAGCAGTGATAGTACTGTTTATCGCGATAAACGTGAAACGATGGACTTTTTTCCTGATGAAACGGGCAACAACCGGAATACGTGCGTCCGGTCTTTTTCAATTTCACGCGCTGACCAATCAGATCGACAATATCGGTACGATCCAGAATCTGATCAATCGTGTGCTGAGGAATTGCCATAGGAAATAAACCGTTTTACTTGCTGCTAATGCTCTAGTCTGCTGCTACATCATAACAGAATGAGCAGTGTTCGTATTGTGCTGGAAGCTCACACCGTATTGCATAATAAACATATCTAGAATTAAAAAAGACAAGTGATTTCACTTGTCTTTTTAATTCTGCTCCGATTTTTTTCAGAGTTGAGTTTACTTATTTTGCTTCCGGCGGTGCTGGTAGATTAGCTTGTGGCTCTTCCGCTTTGTCCAGCAAACCAAAACTTAAACGGTTAATCAGGCTGCGCGAGTTGCTTTCAGGCTCTACTTGCGGTTGTACGCTTTCAACTGTATTTTTCTCACCACGTCCTAAAATGCCCAAAGTCGCACGGTTGAGCCAGCTGCCTTCCTGACGCGCTGCACGTAAATTTACGCTACCATCTGCTTTTACCAGATTTGGATAATTGAGTTTCAATAACTCAACGTATTGTTGCGAAGTGGCACGATCCCCCAATTTGTCATAGCTGTAGGCTAAGGTTGCCAGGGCTTCTGGAGTTTGCGGGGTTTGTGGATAATGCTCGATCACCCATTGTGCCCGCTCTGCTGCTGCAATCCAGGCTTTGCGTTTGAGATTAAAGCGTGCTGCAACCATTTCATGCTCAGCCAGTTCCTGACCAATAAACTTCATGCGTTGCGCGGCATCTACGGCGTATTGGCTGCTTGGGTAACGGCGAATCAGATCGACAAAGTTCTGATAAGCCACTTTGATGTAGCTGACATCACGATGGGATTGTTTTAATGAGGTATAGCGTAGCAGCCCGGCATAGTTCTGTTCCATGTTGGCGACACCACGCACATAGTAGGCATAATCGGCATTCGGATGTTGTGGATTTAACTTGATAAACCGTTCTGCCATTGCAATGGCATTTTCATAATCTTTTTGCTGGAATTTGACATACATTAATTCCAGTTGAGCCTGCTGCGCATAATCACCTGTTGGATAATAGGTATCCAGCGCTTCGAGGTGTTTTGTCGCTTCAACATATTGACCACGTTCCAAGGCTTTCTCGGCACTTTGGATATAAACTTGCTCACTCGATTGCGGGCCGGTATCCACGACTTCTTTCTTTGGATTGCTGCTACAGCCCACCATTGCCGATGCAACACCAAGAGAAAGGGCGAGCATTGTTGTTTTATAACGTGGTAGCGACATAAAAATTCCTCTGTTATTACGGGCAATGAGCTACAATTGCGCTATTAAACCACTTTTGTCCCAATGATCAAATGACTTCAGCACAATCTTCTATTTCTAATGTCCCTGAAACGATTCTCGATTTAATTGAAGATTCCGAGGATGCAGATAACCATACTTCAGCAGCAACTGCAACCCGTTTATCGTTGCAATTTCAATTGGATGAAAGCTATTTAGGGCAACGTATCGATCAGGTTGCGGCCAGTGTCTGGCATGATTTTTCCCGTGAAAAACTCAAGCAGTGGATGAAAGACGGTCATTTGTTGGTAAATGGTAACGTCGTCAAACCTAAATATAAATGCGAAGGCAATGAATTGCTGACGCTTGAGGTTGAGCTGGAAGTACAGACTACGAGTCAACCTGAAAATATTCCGCTTGATATTGTGTATGAAGATGATGACATTATCATTATTAATAAATCGGTAGGCATGGTCGTGCATCCTGGGGCGGGAAATCCTGGTGGGACCTTGGTGAATGCCTTGCTCTATCATTACCCGAAGTCGGCAGAGTTAGCGCGTGCCGGTCTGGTGCATCGTATCGACAAAGACACCAGTGGCTTGCTGGTGGTGGCGAAGAATCTGGAAGCGCAGTTTTCTTTGAGCAAACAGCTTGCCGACAAGTCCGTTTACCGGGTCTATGATCTGGTGGTGTACGGCAATATTATTGCAGGCGGCACGATTGATGAACCGATCAAACGCCATCCGGTCGATCGTATTAAAATGACGGTATTGCCGGGCGGGAAAGATGCAGTGACGCATTATAATGTCAAAGAGCGCTTCCGTGATTTTACCCGTGTGCAGGCACAGCTGGAAACTGGACGCACACATCAGATCCGTGTGCATTTTAGTTATCTGGGACATGGACTGGTAGGGGATTCGGTTTATGTCAATCGTGTTCGTCTTCCAGCAGGCGCTTCGCAAACCCTGATTGATACTTTGCGCGGCTTTAAACGTCAAGCTTTACATGCCGCAAAATTGGGATTGGTGCATCCGCGTACCGGTGAAGAAATGCAGTTTGAAGCACCGTGGCCAGAAGATTTTACCCAGCTGGTTGAAGTGTTGCGTCAAGAAAACGCCACCTACTGATAGTTAAAGGATGATGTTATGGATTTTGTACAAGGATTACCAGAAGGGGTATATGTCGGGCAGACCCATTTACATCATCCTCAGGCAAAGCCCGCTTCCCGCCCGGAATTATCTGGATTTAACTTGGCTCTGCATGTGGATGATGAGCCACAGCGGGTACAACAGCACCGGATGATTTTATTGCAGGAGTTTGCGCCATATGGGGTGAATAAAATTACCTGGATGACGCAAACCCATAGCACCATCTGCCATACCATCAATGAACAGATCACTTTTTCGGCTTTAGAAGGGGATGGTCTGGTGACCCAGAAAACCGGCCATGCCTTGATGATGATGACGGCGGACTGTCTACCTGTGGTGCTCGGCAATGCAAAAGGCACAGAAGTAGCCAATCTGCATGCGGGATGGAGAGGTCTGGCAGGCGGTATTATCGAAAATACCATCGCTGCCATGCAAAGCAAACCTAGCTGGGCCTGGTTTGGGGCGGCCATCAGCCAACATTGTTTTGAAGTGGGAGCAGAAGTCAAACAGGTATTTTGTCAAAAATATCCTGAAGTGGCTTCAGCTTTTTTGCCGGATATAAAAACCGGTAAGTTTTATGCTGATTTATATGCGATTGCGGGCTATATCCTGCGACAGCATGGAGTAGAGCTGATTCTGGGTGGTGATCAGTGTTCGTTCCGTCAGGCAGACGACTATTTTTCTTATCGCCGTGATCGCAAAACCGGACGTATGGCAACATTCGTGTTTATGCGCTAAAACTCTGCTAAACTTGAGTAAATTTCTCAGTTTTTCTCGATTATGTCATTATCATCTCAATCTCTGGCGATCGTTTATCATAGTCCGTATGGTCACACCGCAAAAGTAGCCGCTCATATTGCACAAGGGGCCAAAAAGATCGGGGTACAGGTGCATTTGATGTCGATTGAACATATTGACTGGGATATTCTAGATCAGGCTCAGGGCATTGTACTTGGCTGTCCGACTTATATGGGCAGTGTGACGGCAGATTTTAAGAAGTTTATGGATTCGAGTTCTAAACGCTGGAAAGACCGTCTTTGGCAAGGCAAGTTATCTGCCGGTTTTACCAATTCAGGCGGTTTGAGTGGTGATAAACTCTCTGTGTTACAGCAGATCCAGTTGTTTGCCATGCAGCATGGCATGCTTTGGTCCGGTTTGCCATTAATGCCGACCGGCTCAAGCGAAACAGACCTCAACCGCTTGTCGAGTTGTATGGGGTTGATGACTCAGTCGGATAATGCACCGGTGGAAATCACACCGCCACAAGGTGACCTCAATACTGCAATTTGGTTTGGTGAATATCTGGCAGGTCTGCTCAACCGGTTGCATCATACCTAACCATATTTCCTGACCGTAAAAATAAAAAACCTCCATGCGGAGGTTTTTTTATTTATGGAAAATCCGGGCCTTGTCACGCTGCCAATCACGTTCTTTCTCGGACGCGCGTTTATCATGTTGTTGTTTACCTTTCACCAAGGCAATTTCCAGTTTCACCAGATGGCCTTTCCAGTAACAGGCCAGCGGGACACAGGAATAACCTTTCTGGTTTACAGCACCCATCAATTTTTCAATTTCGCGACGAGAGAGCAAGAGCTTACGTGTACGGGTAGCCTCAGGCACCACATGGGTCGAAGCGGAAAGTAAAGGCTGAATTTGTGCTCCAAATAAAAACGCTTCGCCATTTTTAAAGATGACATAACTTTCGGTTAGACTCATGCGTCCGGCACGCAAGGATTTTACTTCCCAGCCTTGTAAGGAGAGTCCTGCTTCAAATTTTTCTTCAATAAAATAATCGTGGCGCGCGCGTTTATTCTGCGCAATGGTGCCACCATTATGTTTCTTAACTACAGTTGCTTTCGCCATAATCATGAAATTCCAAACTTGCGGTTATTGTGCCTCAAACTCGACATAAGGTGAAGTTATTTCAAGTCAAACAAGTTCTTCACTACAAAACAAAAACAAGTTTTTGCTAGAATGAGGTCTAACAAAACCAATTAGAGAATTCAAGGATGTCTAAAACCCGAGTCATTTATCCAGGAACATTTGATCCTATCACCAATGGGCATATTGATCTGGTGACCCGTGCTGCAAGAATGTTTGATGAAGTGGTGGTGGCCATTGCGATTGGCCATCATAAAAATCCGGTGTTCAGTCTGGAAGAGCGGGTAGAATTGGCTCAGGCCTCTTTAAGTCACTTGAGCAATGTCGAGTTTGTCGGTTTTGATGGGTTGCTGGTCAATTTCTTTAATGAGCAGAAAGCCACTGCGGTGCTGCGTGGTTTACGTGCCGTATCTGATTTTGAATATGAGTTTCAGTTGGCCAATATGAACCGTCAACTGGATTCAAACTTTGAAGCGGTGTTTTTAACGCCATCCGAACAATATTCATTTATTTCTTCTACCTTGGTACGTGAAATCGCGCGCTTAAAAGGTAATGTCACCAAGTTTGTTCCTCCGGTGGTAGAAGAAGCCTTTAATCGTAAACATCAGCAAGGTTGGTAGAGTGTCGTTATATATTACGGATGAATGTATTAACTGTGATGTCTGTGAGCCTGTATGCCCGAATAAGGCGATTTTTATGGGTGAACTCATTTATGAGATCAATCCAGACCTCTGTACCGAATGCGTCGGGCATCATGAGCAGCCGCAATGCCAGTTGTTCTGCCCGGTCGACTGTATCCCTCAAGATCCTCAGCATGTCGAAACTGAAGATGAATTGATGCAGAAATATAAAAAACTGATTGCTGCAAAAAGTGCAAGCAATTTGCCATAATCTTTGCTACCATGCGCGCTTGAAGTGGGCTGGACGGTCGCTGCTGTGGAGGTCTTCGTGACTGAAGCAGGGGAGGAAAGTCCGGGCTTCATAGGGCAGGGTGCCAGGTAACGCCTGGGCGGCGTGAGCCGACGGAAAGTGCAGCAGAGAGTAGACCGCCTCATTCGTGAGGTAAGGGTGAAAGGGTGCGGTAAGAGCGCACCGCGTATCTGGTAACAGTATACGGCATGGTAAACCCCACCAGAAGCAAGACCAAATAGGAATCCTGAGGTACGGCCCGTACTGGATTCGGGTAGGTTGCTTGAGCGTACAAGTGATTGTACGCCTAGAGGAATGATCGTTCACGACAGAACCCGGCTTACAGGCCCACTTCAGTGAATTTTCTTATAAATAGTGCTTGACCTTTGCATGATAAGCGAAGATAATGCGCGCACAGTTTACGGCTATGTAGCTCAGTTGGTTAGAGCACCGCACTCATAATGCGGGGGTCACAAGTTCAAGTCTCGTCATAGCCACCATTTTATAGATCACGCTCCTGCGTGATCTTTTTTTATGTTTAAAATTTATAATCAATTAATTACCTTTTTATGTTCTTTAACGCTTCTGAGAAACGCGGAATAAAAGAAATATTACTTTTTTACGGGCAGTATTTTTATATTTGAGAAAAGCACTGAATAAAATCAGGCTAGATAGGTGAAGCCTGGATAAAAATGTTGAATTTGAGATTAATTGTTTAAAGCATAAGCAGTAGTTTGCTAAAACTATTGACGGCATTTCAATAAGTTTAGATAATGCGCGCACAGTTTACGGCTATGTAGCTCAGTTGGTTAGAGCACCGCACTCATAATGCGGGGGTCACAAGTTCAAGTCTCGTCATAGCCACCATATTCTGAAAAGACCACAACCGATCGTTGTGGTTTTTTTATGCCTGCTTTTTTGATTGTATCGCGGTGTGGTGAGTGGCTATTTTCGTGCTGTGTATGTATGTCTTGGTGCTATCACCCAGGAAGTGGGTAATTCTGGAATTGATCCACACTCTTTAAAGATTACTAAAAGCCTGTAATCAACTATTCTGGCCACAAAATTCTGCATGTTAGAAATTTTCTATTTCATGATAGATCTGCTGTATGACAGCGATGTGGCGTGATGATCGAGTGTTAAATCGCATAGGATGGTTAAGTTTAATTTGATATTTGAATCTTTATTTCTATGTTCATTGATTTGAAGTAGATCTGTTCGGTTTGGCATAAAAAATCCCCAGCATGAAGCCGGGGATTTTTGCTTTTCGGAGTGAATTATTCGCCCGGTTTCCAGCCATTCACGATTGGATAACGGCGGTCGCGGCCAAATGAACAGGAACTGATACGTGGGCCAATGGCGCCTTGACGGCGCTTATATTCATTGCGATCCACCAGACGAATGATTTTTTCAACCACTTCTCTGTCAAAACCTTTGCTAATGATGTCTTCTTCGCTCATATCTTCTTCAATATAAGCATACAGAATGGCATCCAGCACTTCATAAGGCGGCAAGGAGTCCTGGTCCTTTTGATCCGGGCGCAGTTCTGCGGAAGGTGCACGGGTAATGACACGTTCAGGAATCACTTCGCTAATCGTGTTACGGTATTTGGCCAGTTCAAAGACAATCGTTTTATACACATCTTTAAGGACCGCAAAGCCACCGACCATATCGCCGTATAAAGTACAGTAACCCACCGATAATTCGGATTTGTTCCCTGTAGATAGCACCAAGTTACCAAACTTGTTGGATAGACCCATCAATAAAGTACCACGAGAACGCGCTTGCAGGTTTTCTTCAGTGGCATCTGCAGGAGAGTTGCCGAAGAATGGATATAGCGTTTGCATAAAGCTGTTCACAATCGGGTGAATTTCGGCAATGCCAAAAGTGACACCCATGCGTTTGGCTTGATCAGCCGCATCTTCTACACTGATTTGTGAGGTGTAGGTATAAGGCATCATGACAGCTTGGACTTTATCGGCACCAATTGCATCCACCGCAATCGCCAGGGTAAGTGCAGAGTCGATGCCCCCAGATAAACCGAGAATCACGCCAGGGAAGCCCGCACGTTGCACATAGTCACGTGTTGACATGACTAGTGCTTGATAGATTTCAGCCATTGTACCTAAGGCAGGCGCTGATTCAGTGATTTTATAGGCCTTATCTTCAATAACGTATTCGGTGTAATAGAGTGCTTCTGTGTAACTTGGGGCTTGCAGTGCAATTTGGCCATTTTGGTTGAGTACAAAACTGGTGCCGTCAAAAATCAGGTCATCCTGGCCACCCACTTGGTTAACATACACCAGGTTTAAATGTAGTTGCTTGCTCAGCTCTTGCATCGTTGCAATACGATGCTGCGGTTTGCCCACCTCATATGGAGAAGCATTGAGTACCAAAAGAGTTTCTACATTGAGTTTGCTGAGTTGCGTTACGGTGTTGATTGACCAGACATCTTCACAAATTAGCACAGCAAATTTATGCCCGAGATATTCAAAAATCAGATGTTGATGGCCTTCGAGGAAATAACGCTTTTCATCAAACACGCTGTAATTGGGTAAATTTTGTTTATTGTAAATACCGAGAATTTCTCCGTCTTTCATCACGGCTGCAGAATTGTAACGTTGACCTTCAGCGGTCACATTGACAAAGCCAAAGACCATCACGATATCTTTAACTGTTTTAAGCTGTTCAAAGGCTTTTTCAGTACGTTTAGCTAAACTTGGACGTACCAGTAAATCTTCAGCCGGATAACCAATGGTTGAAAGCTCAGGGAAAATAATGATATCCGCATTTTGTTGTTTCGCTTCGTTTGCTTGCTCAATCATTTTTTCAGCATTTGCTGGAATATTGCCAATGTGCGGAGAGAATTGAGCGAGGGCAATTTTAAAACTTTTCATTCAAACTTAATCCTATTCCTATAGGGTTGTATTACACAATATGCTGATTTGTATAGATATAATTATTCAACTTTGTGTAGATGACGACAAAAATAAATGTAATCGCAAAATTAGAAATAATACGCTGATTACTATATACGAATCGAGGGTTTTTATAGAGAGAAAATAACAAGATTTTCTGTAGACGTCTAAAAAATTACACTTTCCTTGTTTTAAATATGTTCAGATAAGGAAAATGAGATATTTGAGTCAGGATATGTGGGGTATTTTTCGTCCTTTTTGGTGCTGCTGTCATCGGCTATTGATTGTGCAAAGCCGGCCTTTAACCCGGGGTGAAATTGATTTGGTACGTTTTGTATTTGGTGAGGCTTTGCAAGTTGAGAAGATTCGAATTGTCGCGCATCGCGCGATTTTAAAACATTATGCTATGAGCCCGAATGGTTATATTTATTTTAACCCGGCAGATTGGTGTGAAGATTTTTCCCAGCTTTCAGTGGCCAAGCAGTCTTGGTTGATTCATGAATTAGCGCATGTATGGCAGATTCAGCAGGGGATTGCGGTGGTCAAAAAAGCCTTATTAAATCGTCAGTATCATTATGTATTTCAGCAGGGGAAGCTGTTCTGGGATTATGGTGTTGAGCAACAAGCACAAATGATCCAAGACTATTTTTTAAGAAAAATCCAAAGGCAAGATTGTCGGCAGTATCGGCAATGTATTCCTTTTTTGAAAGCCTAAATAAAAAACCACCCGAGCAGGTGGTTTTTTTAAGGCATTTAATTCATGAAGAATTAACGACCTTCGATATCGCGTTGCGCGTAGCCTGTGTAAAGCTGACGTGGACGACCAATCTTGTAAGGTGCAGAATGCATTTCTAACCAGTGGCTGATCCAACCTACTGTACGTGCAAGCGCGAAGATTACAGTAAACATTTCTGTTGGGATACCAATCGCTTTAAGGATGATACCTGAGTAGAAGTCTACGTTTGGATACAAGTTACGTTTTACGAAGTATTCATCAGACAACGCAATACGTTCAAGTTCCATTGCAAGCTCAAGTTGCGGATCGTTAATACCAAGCGCGCTAAGAACTTCGTCACAAGTTTGTTTCATGACTTTAGCACGTGGGTCGAAGTTTTTGTAAACACGGTGACCGAAGCCCATGAGTTTAACTTCTTTAGTCTTAACTTTTTCCATGAACTCGGCAACGTGTTCAACAGAGCCGATCTCATCAAGCATCTTAAGAACAGCTTCGTTTGCGCCACCGTGAGCTGGACCCCAAAGAGCAGAGATACCCGCAGAGATACATGCATATGGGTTAGCGCCAGTAGAACCTGCAAGACGTACAGTTGAAGTCGATGCATTTTGTTCGTGGTCAGCATGAAGCGTAAAGATACGGTCCATTGCTTTCGCAAGAATAGGGTTAACTTTGTAGTCTTTGTCTGCTGGAGTAGCAAACATCATGTACAAGAAGTTTTCAGCGTAACTTAAGTCGTTACGTGGGTACATGAATGGTTGACCCACTGTGTACTTGTAGCTCCACGCTGCAAGTGTAGGAATCTTCGCGATCAAGCGGATCGCAGTGATTTCACGGTGGTTCACATCTTCGATGTCAAGGTTGTTGTGATAGAATGCAGAAAGCGCACCAACAACACCCACCATGATCGCCATTGGATGAGCGTCACGACGGAAACCGTTATAGAAGCGGCTTACTTGGTCATGAACCATAGTGTGGTTACGAACTTTAGCGTCGAATTCAGCTTTTTGTTCTGGCGTTGGTAACTCACCGTTCAACAATAGATAGCAGGTTTCGAGGTAATCAGCTTTAGTCGCTAATTGATCAATTGGGTAACCGCGGTGTAAAAGGATACCTTTATTACCGTCGATAAACGTGATTTTAGACTCGCAAGAAGCAGTTGCCATAAAACCAGGATCAAAAGTGAAATGACCTGCGGCCAACACATCTTTAACGTCGATTACATCTGGGCCTAATGTACCGCTGTAAATCGGTAATTCAATTTCTTTGCCATCAAGTTGTAAAACGGCTTTTTTGCCAGTTGCTTCAGACATTCAATAGATCTCCTGTCCTGGTGAATGTTTTATCTGACTCGAAGTACTAATCTTTTAATGCACGAATCAGACGGGTCGAAATTTGTTAATAAGATTAGTGAGCACTGAAATTTTGTCAATTATACTTATGGATGAAAAATAACGCGCTCACAGGAGCTTAGTCCATAATTAATCATAAATTTACAGCACCGACACAGTATCATAAGTCAAATTGTTCACAAGGTGCAGCAAAAAATATTTGTATTGGGGTAAGTGTAAGCAAATTTTTATTTTAAAAAGCGCTCGTGTATTTAGAGAGTTCTGCGTCCTATAAAAATTTAATTGTTATAAATTTCATAACTTATCTTTCACTCTTCATGCTTAGGGTTGAATTCTTATTCATATTTAAAACAAATAACTCGCGCTAATTTGTGTATTCATTTGTTTAAAAAATAACTATTGAAAAATCATTTTTGTTTGAAAATTAGCCATTCAATTAATCTTTATTGCATTAAAAATCATCATTTTGTTCGGAAAAAGAGAGGTGAGAGTAAGTTATTCACAAACTAAGTGATTATTTCTCATTATGAAAATGTAGGTTAAATAGTATTTTGAAATAACTATCATTTAATTTGTAAATATTTGGCTGGTTGGAAAGATATTTGGCAAGGAGGGGAGGTGGTTGGGTAGTGCTAACGTGAATGAACAATTCGCTGTAAATGGATGTGAGAAGGGGTATGAACTGTCTAATCAAGTATTCTAATGTGAGAGTCTAGGTCTTGCCTCATTATCGTAGATTTAGAGCAAGAGATATAAAGGTAGGTGTCAGGTAGGGTGTGCATAGAAGATATCTTCTTTATAAGTGGGAATATGGATAGAAGGGGATAAGAATGGAAAATTGAATGAAATAACAACGAGCTAGGGTTGAGAAATGTAGGGTTGTGTATCTTTAGTCTAAAAAAATTAAAAAATTCATAAACTTAATAAATATAATAGTTATTTTGTATTATTTTATAAAAAACATGGAGTTAGGGTGGTATGGCATGAGCTTTTTAATGTTAAAATAATTAAATTAAATGTAAATGATTCTTATTATCTTGATTTTTTATTAAAAAGCCAAATGTGATTATTTGTATTTTAATAATCCGCGTTTTATAATTCAGTGTCGTTTTAAGTTTGAACACTATTTGTTCTAAAAAAATAGTTATCAAACAATGCCAGCGTTCCTTCGAATTAATTCCAACAAACTCCGGATGGAGTTTTTACTTACAGGATGCCCGCTGTGAAAAGCAACAGACCTGTCAATTTGTCCATGGGTCAAGTTTTAGAAGTAAACTTAAAATCCCCTGTGGCTATTGCATCAATTCTACACCGTCTTTCTGGTGTCATCGTATTTTTACTCGTACCGGTACTTTTGTGGTTGTTAGACAAATCTTTGTCTTCACCAGAAGGTTTTGCTCAAGTTCAAGAAATCTTTAATGGTTTCATTGTGCGCTTTATCGTATGGGTATTTGTAGCCGGCTTAATCTATCACTTTATCGCAGGTATCAAGCATTTGCTTGCTGATCTTGGCGTGGCTGAAGAGCTTGAAAGTGGTCGTCTTGCAGCTACTATTTCATTGATCTTGTCTGCAGTCGGTATTGTTGCAGCATTTGTATGGATTGTCCTCTAATGAAAAGTGCTACAGGTTTAACGGGTTCAGGTTCTCGCGATTGGTTTATCCAACGTGTCAGTGCTGTAGTTCTAGCTGTTTATACTGTTGTGGTATTTGGTTGGATCCTGTTCAATGGCGGATTTAACTACGAGCAATGGTCTGGCTTTATGATGACTTTGCCAATGAAAGTTTTATCTTTGTTGGCCGTCTTATCGCTTGTTGCACACGCTTGGATCGGTATGTGGCAAGTATTCACTGACTACGTGACTACTCGTCAAATGGGTCCTTCAGCTTCAGGTTTACGCCTTGTGCTGACTTCAGCAGTCATTATTGCTGTATTTGCATATGCGATCTGGGCAATCCAGATTTTTTGGGCGAATTGATAGGAAAATATCATGGGCGCGATAACCCCTAAAGAAGATTATTCAAATATTCAAACCCTTACTTTCGATGCAGTCATCGTTGGTGGTGGTGGTTCAGGTATGCGTGCTTCTTACCAACTTGCTCAAGCTGGTTTGAAAGTTGCTGTACTGACCAAGGTATTCCCAACTCGTTCTCATACAGTTGCGGCGCAAGGTGGTATTGGTGCATCTCTTGGTAACATGCAAGAAGATAACTGGCACTATCACTTCTATGACACAGTTAAAGGTTCTGACTGGTTAGGTGACCAGGATGCAATCGAATTCATGTGTCGTGAAGCACCAAAAGTGGTTTATGAGCTTGAACACTTAGGTATGCCATTCGACCGTAACGCAGACGGTACAATTTACCAGCGTCCGTTTGGTGGTCACTCTGCTAACTACGGTGAAAAAGCTGTTCCACGTGCATGTGCGGCGGCTGACCGTACAGGTCATGCTTTGCTTCACACGCTTTATCAAAGCAACGTGAAAATGGGTACTCAATTCTTCGTAGAATGGATCGCGCTTGATTTGATCCGTAATGAAGAAGGTGACGTACTTGGTGTGACTGCAATCGACCAAGAAACAGGTAACATCGCAGTATTCCAGGCTAAAGCGACCTTATTCGCTACTGGTGGTGCGGGTCGTGTTTACCGTGCTTCTACCAATGCTTATATCAACACTGGTGATGGTCTTGGTATGGCGGCGCGTGCAGGTATTCCATTGCAAGATATGGAATTCTGGCAATTCCACCCAACAGGTGTTGCGGGCGCAGGCGTACTGTTGACAGAAGGTTGTCGTGGTGAAGGTGGTATCCTTCGTAATGCTTCTGGCGAGCCGTTCATGGAGCGCTATGCACCAACTTTGAAAGACTTGGCACCACGTGACTTCGTATCACGTTCTATGGACCAAGAAATCAAAGAAGGCCGTGGTTGTGGTCCAAATAAAGACTATATCTTGCTTGATTTGACGCACTTGGGTGCTGACACGATCATGAAACGTCTTCCATCTGTATTTGAGATTGGTAAGAAATTCGCGAACGTAGATTGTACTAAAGAGCCAATTCCTGTAGTACCAACCATCCATTATCAAATGGGCGGTATTCCAACCAATATGCATGGTCAGGTTGTTACCCCAGTTCCTGGTACTGACAACTACACCCAACCTGTAAAAGGTTTCTATGCGATTGGTGAGTGTTCATGTGTGTCTGTACACGGTGCAAACCGTTTAGGTACTAACTCATTGCTTGACCTTGTGGTATTTGGTAAAGCAGCGGGTGAGCACATTGTGGATTACGTGACTAAGCATCACGGTGATGATTACGCACCTCTTCCAAATGACGTACTTGAGCAATCGCTTGCACGTATCCGTCGTCTTGAAGAAAACGAAAACGGTGAAAATGCTCAGGAAGTTGCTGATGCTATCCGTGATATCGTTCAAGATCACGCAGGTGTATTCCGTACTGCGGCATTGCTCGATAAAGGTGTTAAAGAAATTCTTGCCCTTGAGCCGCGTGTTCGCAATATTGCATTGAAAGACAAATCTAAAGTCTTTAACACTGCGCGTATTGAAGCGTTGGAAGTTGAAAACTTGTACGAAGTGGCAAAAGCAACGCTTATTTCTGCTGCTGCACGTAAAGAATGTCGTGGTGCGCACACTGTTGTAGATTATGAATTGCCAGCTGATCACCCAACTTACTCTTACGGTCGTCGTGATGATGAGTGGATGAAACATACTTTATGGTATTCATCTGACAACCATCTTGAGTACAAGCCAGTACGCATGAAGCCGTTGACAGTGGACACTATTCCACCTAAACCACGTACATTCTAATCGGGAGAATTAAGATGAGTAGAGGCACTCGTACCTTTGAAATCTACCGCTATGATCCTGATAAGGATAAAGCACCGTACATGCAAACATTTAAACTTGAGTTAACAGACAAGCATCGTATGCTGCTTGATGCGTTACTTGAGTTGAAAGTTCAAGATGAAACTTTGACATTCCGCCGTTCATGCCGTGAAGGTATTTGTGGTTCTGACGGTGTAAACATCAATGGTAAAAACGGTTTGGCATGTTTGCAAAACTTGAATGATTTGCCAGAGAAGATTGTGATTCGTCCGCTGCCTGGTTTGCCAGTGATCAAAGATTTGGTTGTAGACATGAATCAGTTCTACGATCAATTCCACAAGATCCAGCCATTCTTGATTAATAACCAGCCTGCACCAGCGAAAGAGCGTTTACAATCTCAAGCAGAACGTGAACACTTAGATGGTCTGTATGAATGTATTCTTTGTGCATGTTGTTCAACTTCATGCCCATCATTCTGGTGGAATCCGGACAAGTTCTTGGGTCCTTCAGCCTTGTTGAATGCATACCGTTTCATCATTGATTCTCGTGATACTGCAACTGCAGAGCGTTTGGCGCGTCTTGACGACCCATTCTCACTGTTCCGTTGTAAAGGCATCATGAACTGTGTGTCAGTATGTCCTAAAGGTTTGAATCCAACAAAAGCGATCGGTCACATCCGTAGCATGTTGCTCGACCAAGCAGGTTAATTCTGCAAGCAAAGGAGCGTACATCTTTGATGTGCGCTCCTTTTGTGTATCTAATCGGTGCCTAGTACTTTGGTCTACATTGAATCTAGATTTTAAATCAAGCAACATATGTTATTGACTGAATAAATAATATATTTTGATTATTTATGGTTAGTATATATTAAAAAAATAGAAGCGGATTGGAGATCATGTTACGATTTAATACAGTGCTATATGTCGAAAAAGTGGGCTGTTAAGCTACATATTTTCTATATTTTTGGAGCGGGGGAGCTATTATAAACCTAAGGATAAGTCGCTTTAGAAAAACCAAGAATTGAATTGTTTTTTCTAAGACGATTTGCAAAAAATTGCTCGATGATTGTCGAGTATATCGATGAGTGATGATGCCAATGAGGGCGTTATGATTCATTATTACATTGGGATTTTTCCTGGTGTTGTTATAACGCCCCCATGGTCTGCGTGCCGGATGGGTATGAATGCCATGTTACCAATTTGGCATTATCAATCATGGGTTTGCTTAACAAGCAGCCTGTAATGTTTTTGCAATAGGAAATGGGTCCACAAATGCAAGAAGTTGCTGACGCATTGCGTCTTGACACTGAACTTTCCGCTGATAGTGCAGCGTATATTGAAGAGCTTTACGAGCAGTATCTGACTTCTCCAACCTCTGTCGCTGAGGATTGGCGCCAATATTTCGATAAATACCCTAAAGGTGATCAACCGCACAGCAATGTACGTGAGCAATTCCTTTTATTAGGGCGTAATTCAAGTCGTGTGCAACCAGTAATTCAAAGTGCGGTAAGTTCGGATCATGAACGTCGTCAAATCGGCGTTTTGCAATTGATCGCAGCGTATCGTAATCGTGGTCACCAAAAAGCAAAACTAGATCCATTAGGTTTGATGAAACGCGAAGATGTTCCAGACCTTGATCTTGCAGCACATGGTTTAACCAAATCTGATTTAGATACCGTATTCAATACCGGCAACCTTGCAATTGATAAAGCAGAAGCAACGCTGGGCGAAATGGTTGAAGCAATGGAGGCCATCTATTGTTCTTCAATCGGTGCGGAATACATGCATATTGTGGACAGCAAAGAAAAACGTTGGATTCAACAACGTCTTGAAGGTGCGCGTGGTAAATTCACCTTCACGGCAGAACAAAAGAAACATTTCCTTGAGCGTCTGACCGCTGCTGAAGGCTTGGAAAAATTCCTAGGCAATAAATATGTGGGTGCGAAGCGCTTTGGTGTGGAAGGTGGTGAATCTTTCATTCCGATGGTGAATGAAATCATCCAGCGTGCGGGTGCTGTCGGTTGTAAAGAAGTTGTGATCGGTATGCCTCACCGTGGCCGTTTAAACCTGCTTGTGAACATCATGGGTAAAAACCCAGCCGATCTTTTTGGTGAATTTGAAGGAAAATCACTTCATAAGAAAGGTTCAGGTGACGTTAAATACCACCAAGGTTTCTCTTCAAATGTCATGACTCCAGGTGGTGAAGTACACTTGGCGCTTGCATTTAACCCATCACACTTGGAAATCGTAGGGCCTGTCGTTGAAGGTTCGGTACGTGCACGCCAAGTCCGTCGTAAAGACATTGGTGGTGATGACGTACTGCCAATCATTGTACACGGTGATGCTGCATTTGCTGGTCAAGGTGTGAACCAAGAAACCTTCCAGATGTCACAAACCCGTGGTTACACTGTGGGTGGTACAGTTCATATCGTTGTGAACAACCAGGTCGGTTTCACCACGTCTGATCCGCGTGATGCGCGCTCGACTGAATACTGTACTGACATCGCAAAAATGATTCAGGCACCAATCTTCCATGTGAATGGTGATGATCCTGAAGCAGTAATTTTTGCAACACAGTTGGCACATGATTTCCGTCATGAATTCCGTAAAGATGTTGTCCTTGATTTGATCTGCTACCGTCGTCGCGGTCACAATGAAGCAGATGAGCCATCTGCAACTCAACCAATGATGTATCAAGTGATTAACAAGAAAGCGACGACTCGTACGCTTTATGCTGATCAATTGGTGCAAGAAAAAGTATTATCACGCGAAGATGCAGATCAAATGGTGGAAAACTACCGTGCTGATCTTGAAGCGGGTAAACACGTTGCAAATGCATTGGTATTAGAACCGAACACCAAAATGTTTGTGGACTGGACACCATACTTGGGCCATGAATATACAGACGTTTGGGATACGACTTTCAGCAAAGACCGTTTAATTGAACTTGGCAAAAAAATGCGCGAGCTTCCAGAAGGCTTCGTGATGCAGCGCCAAGTTGCAAAAGTCATTGACGATCGCTTGAAAATGCAAACGGGTGAAATGCCTTTGAACTGGGGTGCTGCGGAAACGCTTGCTTATGCATCACTTTTAGATGAAGGTTACTTGGTTCGTTTAACCGGTGAAGACGTTGGGCGTGGTACATTCTCGCACCGTCATGCGAAATTGCATAACCAAGTCGATGGTTCAACCTATATTCCACTTTGCCACATCAAAGAAAATCAACCACGTACTGCAATTTATGACTCATTGTTGTCAGAAATGGCGGTATTGGCATTTGAATATGGTTATGCAACCACGATTCCTCACGGCTTGATCATCTGGGAAGCGCAATTTGGTGATTTCGCAAACTGTGCGCAAGTGGTCATCGACCAGTTCATCGCTTCAGGTGAAACCAAGTGGGAGCGTGTGTGTGGTTTGACCATGCTTCTACCACACGGTTTTGAAGGTCAGGGTCCAGAGCACTCGTCTGCACGTCTAGAGCGTTTCTTGCAGTTGTGTGCTGAAGAAAACATGCAGGTAATGACACCAACCACACCTGCGCAAATCTTCCATGCATTGCGTCGTCAAGCCATTCGTCCGATTCGCAAGCCAATGATCATCATGTCACCAAAATCATTGCTTCGTCACAAGTTGGCAACCTCTACACTTGATGAGCTGGCAACCGGCACATTCCAGACTGTGATTGATGAAATCGACAACATCAACAAAGCAGACGTGACGCGTCTGGTACTTTGTGGTGGTAAGGTTTACTACGATTTACTAGAAAAACGTCGTGAACTTGAGTTGAACAACATTGCAATTGTCCGTGTTGAACAACTTTATCCGTACCCAGAACAGCGTTTGGCAGAAATTCTGGCAGCGTATCCAAATGTGAAAGAGCTTGTTTGGACGCAAGAAGAGCCGAAAAACCAAGGTGCTTGGCTATTCATCGCTCCACGTTTGTACGAAGATGTATTAAACTCTGGTAAACAAATCCGTATCAGCTACGCAGGCCGTGAAGCATCTGCTGCACCTGCATGTGGCTCACCTTATTTGCACGCAAAACAACAAGCTCAGCTTATCAATGATGCACTTGCGATTGTGGCTGAACAATCAGGAGATTCTCAATAATGGCAACCGAAATTAAAGCACCGGTATTCCCAGAGTCTGTTGCAGACGGAACGATCGCAACATGGCACAAACAAGTGGGTGAACCTGTTTCTCGTGACGAAGTAATTTGTGACATCGAAACAGATAAAGTGGTTTTAGAAGTTGTTGCTCCTGCAGATGGTACTTTAAGTGCAATCATCAAAGGTGAAGGCGATACCGTTCTTTCTGACGAAGTAATTGCTCAGTTTGAAGCAGGCGCGGTTTCTGGTGCTGCGCAAACTCAAGCCGTTCAAAGCGAAGCAAAAGTTGAACAAGCGTCTGCACAAACTGAAGCGGGTGCTGCGCCTGTTGTTGAACGTGCTCAACCAGTTCAAGACCAAGCACCAGCAGTGCGTAAAGCATTGACTGAATCAGGTGTGAATCCTGCTGATGTGCAAGGTACAGGTCGTGGTGGTCGTATCACCAAAGAAGATGTAGTGGGGCACGCAGCTAAACCTGCAGCCGCTGCTGTTGCACCATTAAGCGTAGCGGTGGGTGAACGTGTTGAAAAACGTGTTCCAATGACGCGTTTACGTAAGCGTGTTGCTGAACGTCTGCTTGCTGCTACACAAGAAACTGCGATGTTGACGACGTTCAACGAAGTGAACATGAAACCAATCATGGAAATGCGTAAGCAATATAAAGACGCATTTGAAAAACGTCACGGTGCACGTCTTGGCTTTATGTCATTCTTTGTAAAAGCTGCAACTGAAGCGCTTAAACGCTACCCAGCGGTAAATGCTTCAATCGATGGCGACGATATCGTGTATCACGGTTACTATGACATCGGCGTGGCAGTATCTTCTGATCGTGGTTTGGTTGTGCCAATCCTGCGTGATACTGATCGTATGAACTATGCAGAAGTTGAAGGTGGTATCGCTGCGTATGCTGCTAAAGCGCGTGATGGTAAACTTTCTATTGAAGAAATGACTGGCGGTACATTCACCATCACCAACGGTGGTACTTTCGGTTCATTGCTTTCTACGCCAATCTTGAATACACCACAAACTGCAATCTTGGGTATGCACAAAATCCAAGAGCGTCCAATGGCTGTGAATGGTCAAGTAGAAATCTTGCCAATGATGTATCTAGCGCTTTCTTATGATCACCGTTTAATCGATGGTAAAGAAGCGGTTGGCTTCCTTGTAACAATCAAAGAATTGTTAGAAGAACCAGCTAAATTGATCCTTGACCTTTAATTCTAAAGAATAATAAACGGGCTTAGAGCGATCCTCTAAGCCCGTATTTGGAGATAAAAATGTCTCAGCAATTTGATCTTGTTGTGATTGGCGGTGGCCCAGGTGGTTATGAAGCAGCGATTCGTGCTGCACAACTTGGTTTCAAAGTCGCGTGTATCGAAAAACGTATTCATAAAGGCAAACCATCTTTAGGTGGTACTTGCTTAAACGTGGGTTGTATCCCATCTAAAGCACTTCTCGATTCTTCTCACCGTTATGAAGATACGGTACATCACTTGGCTGATCACGGTATTACGACAGGTGAAGTGAATTTCGATTTATCTAAGTTACTTGCACGTAAAGACAAGATTGTTGACCAACTAACTGGCGGTATTGACCAATTACTGAAAGGTAATGGGGTTGAATGGTTAAAAGGTACCGGTAAATTACTTGCGGGTAAAAAAGTTGAGTTCGTTTCGCATGAAGGTGAAACTCAAGTTTTAGAACCGAAATACGTGATCCTTGCGACTGGTTCAGTGCCAGTAAGCATTCCTGTTGCTCCTGTAGATCAAGACTTGATCGTCGATTCAACAGGTGCACTTGAGTTCCCTGAAGTACCTAAGCGTTTAGGTGTGATCGGTGCGGGTGTCATCGGTTTAGAGTTGGGTTCGGTATGGCGTCGTTTGGGTGCTGAAGTTGTTGTATTTGAAGCAACGGATGCGTTCTTGCCAATGGCCGATAAAGCCTTGTCGAAAGAGTTCCAAAAACTTCTGACTAAGCAAGGTATGGATATTCGTGTTGGCGCTAAAGTTGCTGGTACGGAAATTAACGGTCGTGAAGTCACAGTTAAATATACTCAAGGCGGCGAAGACAAAACTCAAACTTTCGACAAGTTGATCGTTTGTGTGGGGCGTCGTGCTTATGCTGAAGGTTTGTTGGCTGATGACTGTGGCATCAAATTGACTGAGCGTGGCTTGGTTGAAGTGAACGATTGGTGTGCAACTTCTGTTGAAGGCGTATATGCGATTGGCGACTTGGTACGTGGTCCAATGCTTGCGCACAAAGCAATGGAAGAAGGCGTCATGGCAGTTGAACGTATTCACGGTCATGCTGCACAAGTGAACTATGACACTATTATTTCTGTCATCTATACGCATCCTGAAGCGGCATGGGTTGGTTTGACAGAAGAAGCTGCCAAACAAAAAGGCCATGAAGTAAAAACTGGTCAGTTCGGTTTTGCGGTGAATGGTCGTGCTTTGGCTGCGGGTGAAGGTGCTGGTTTCGTGAAGTTTGTTGCTGATGCCAAAACAGACCGTTTACTCGGTATGCATGTGATTGGCCCTGCTGCGTCTGATATTGTGCATCAAGGTATGATCGCGCTTGAGTTCGTTTCAAGTGTTGAAGACCTGCAATTGATGACTTTCGGTCATCCAACCTTCTCTGAAGTGGTCCATGAGGCTGCACTGGCAGTCGATGGACGAGCGATTCACGCGATCCAGCGTAAACGCAAGTAAGTACAAAAAAGAGCGGTTTTAACCGCTCTTTTTTATTTTGGTGTGTTGTGTTTGTTTGAATAATCATCTAAAAATAACGATAAATCTAATCAATAAATTTCAATACTTTTACGATGGATGTTGAAGTATTGCGATGTCATAACAAAGTTAAAAAGTAATAAAAGGTCAGTCGATGAATTTACATGAATATCAAGCCAAAGCTTTATTAAAAAAATATGGAATGCCTATCCAGTACGGTATTCTTGCCACTACCCCGAAAGAAGCCGTACATGCTTATGAGCAATTGGGGCAGAAATGTGCTGTGATAAAAGCACAAGTACATGCTGGTGGCCGTGGTAAAGTTGGAGGGGTGAAGATTGTAAGTTCCAAAGATGAAGTCTTTGACGTAGCGAAAAATCTGATCGGTCAACGCTTAGTGACGTATCAGACGGATGCACATGGTCAGCCTGTGCATAGTGTTCTCATCTGTGAAGATGTTTATCCAGTCGAGCGTGAACTGTATTTGGGTGCGGTGGTGGACCGTTCTTCCCGTCGTATTACCTTTATGGCTTCTACCGAAGGTGGGGTAGAAATTGAGAAGGTTGCTGAACAAACTCCGGAAAAAATTTTAAAGATTAGTGTTGATCCCTTGGTCGGGTTATTACCATTTCAGGCACGCGAAATGGGTTTTGCTTTAGGGTTGAAAGATAAACAGATCAATCAGTTTGTCAAAGTTATGACCAGTGCCTATCAGGCCTTTGTTGCACATGATTTTGCCCTATTTGAAATTAATCCGCTGTCGGTACGTGAAAATGGTGACATCTTGTGTGTGGATGCCAAGATCGGGATTGATTCCAATGCCTTGTATCGTTTACCCGAAATCATGGCCTTACGTGATAAGTCACAAGAAAATGAGCGCGAACTAAAAGCATCTGAATTTGATCTGAACTATGTGGCATTGGACGGCAATATCGGTTGTATGGTCAATGGGGCTGGTTTGGCGATGGCAACCATGGATATCATTAAACTTTATGGTGGGCAACCGGCAAACTTCTTGGATGTTGGTGGTGGGGCAACCAAAGAACGCGTGATCGAAGCCTTTAAAATCATTTTATCGGATCATTCCGTACAAGCTGTGCTGATCAATATTTTCGGTGGCATCGTGCGTTGTGACATGATCGCGGAAGCGATTATTGCTGCGGTTCAGGAAATTCAGGTGAGCATTCCTGTAGTTGTGCGCTTGGAAGGCAACAATGCAGAATTGGGGGCAAAATTACTGGATGAATCGGGACTGACTTTGATTTCGGCACAGGGTCTGGCGGATGCGGCTGAAAAAGTCGTTGCTGCGGTAAAAGTTTAAAGAAGGGAAGTGATCATGAGTGTACTCATCAATAAAAATACGAAAGTTCTGGTGCAAGGTTTTACAGGTAGAAATGGCACTTTTCATTCTGAACAGGCACTCGCCTATGGCACTAAAGTGGTGGGTGGCGTCACTCCCGGTAAAGGTGGTCAGCAGCATTTAGGTTTGCCAGTTTTTAACTCCATGAAAGAAGCGGTACGTGAAACAGCTGCGGATGCTTCGGTGATTTATGTGCCAGCCCCTTTTGTGTTGGATTCGATTGTTGAAGCAGTCGATGCAGGTATTGGCCTGATCGTAGTGATTACTGAAGGTCTACCGACCCTGGATATGCTGAAGGCCAAACGTTATCTGGAAACCAATGGCAATGGCACACGTTTAGTTGGACCAAACTGTCCAGGCGTGATTACACCAGGCGAATGTAAAATTGGCATTATGCCTGGCCATATCCATCAGCCGGGCCGTGTCGGAATTATTTCCCGTTCCGGAACTTTAACCTATGAAGCAGTGGCACAAACCACCAAGTTGGGTTTGGGGCAATCGACCTGTATCGGCATTGGTGGGGATCCAATTCCGGGGATGAACCAGATTGATGCATTAAAATTGTTCCAAGCCGATCCTGATACCGATTCAATTATTATGATCGGGGAAATTGGTGGAACGGCAGAGGAAGAGGCCGCGGAATATATCCGGTCCGAAGTCACGAAGCCAGTCGTGGGCTATATCGCCGGGGTGACAGCACCGAAAGGGAAGCGCATGGGACATGCGGGTGCGATTATTTCCGGTGGTAAGGGTACCGCGGAAGAAAAATTTTGTGCCTTTGAAAAAGCGGGAATTGCCTATACCCGTAGTCCGGCAGAGATTGGTGCAACTATGTTGCAAGTGATGAAAGCTAAAGGATTGGCTTAAACCTTCAATATGGTAATCTGATAAGCTCCTCCGGGAGCTTTTTTATTGGATAATTGATTTGTGGTACTTGAAATGCAGAATTTTCAGATAAAAAAATGCGCAATGATTGGGGTGATCATTACGCAGAAAAACGAATCTGCTTTCACAGATCATTAAAAGGAGAAATGTCATTTAGGAGAACACCCTAAACTTTTTATATACTAGGGTGAAGTCTTTCTTGAATCATGAATATTCACGTTAATAAGTGTTAATTCTTGTTACATTATGACGTTTATTGTGAATAACTTAACTTTTTTATGGACTAATACAAAAATATAAGGAAAAGATAATTAGAATTGGAATTCACGCATTAAAAATCTATGATCGTGCATCTTGGACAATTTAAACAAAGCTTTATAGACATGGCTATGTCACAATATTACCTGTTTAATTTTGCTTTGGAATCTTTATGTCATCTCTATCAGTGCAAGAACGTCTTCAACAGCTCAAGCAGGTCGATTTGACTGAAACTCCGATGCAAATGATTCGTGCTAGTGGTAAAGCAGGTCGTCAGGAAGCTTATAAAAATGCCTTGGTGATGTTGCATCAGGCTTTCGAGCAAAATTTTGTCGAAGCGGTGACTTTGGCCTTAAATTTAAATGAAGCCCAAGCGAAAAAAATTCGCTATAAAAAAGACCGTATCCGTATTTTAAAAGCTAAAGGTATTGATTATCTGGCGATTGATGGTGCTGAAACTGCACAGGTACTGTCACAAATTGCACAGGCCATTAGCCGTGAAGATGCGATTGTAACGCAGGATTTACATGATATTTTCCCATTCTGGAAAGAAGGCTGGCCTATGGTACAGTTTGATAATGCCTATAAAATTCTGGCAGAAGACATTACCATTCATTATCAGATGATGCTGGATGAGTTGATCGCCCAAAATTAATGAAAGAGCCGTAAGGCTCTTTTTTAGTCCCACCAGAAACGTAAGACAGAGCGAACTGGAAAAGTTAGAACTGAAAATAAGCTACTGATCGGCCAGTAACAGATGAATTCCAGTAAAGTACGATCATACCTGTTTCGTTGCTGCTGATAAGCATAGGGCGTGATCCAGTAAGCAATGATGAACAGGACGAATATCAACACCAGCAAACTTGCTGAAGCCTCCCGGCTCAAATAGACATACAACACATACAGGGCGGATAGAAAGCAGCTCAGCGCCAGAATTGGCCGTAAATAACTATGCAGCATGGCCTAATTCTCCTATTGAGATGTTTCGCGATCTGTTTCATTGAGTGAGAAATTTTCATCCAAAAGCCGAGTCACCAGCAGTTGGTCAATTTTAAAATGATCGACATCAACCACTTCAAATTTGTAGTGACTATAGATAACGGTATCGGCAGGACGAGGAATCTTGCGTAACTGATACATCATAAAACCGGCGAGGGTTTCATAATTTTCTTCATCTGGCATGTCATCAATTTCAAGTGCATGCTTCAGGTCTTCAATCGGGGTACTGCCATCAATCAGCCAGGAATTATTATCGCGTTTGATAATCTGCTGTTCTTCTTCCATAGGTACTACCCAGTCACCCATCACGGTAATCATGATGTCAGACAAAGTAATCACTCCAACAACTAGAGCATATTCGTTAATCACCACCGCGAATTTTTCCTTGGAAGAGCGAAACCGGTCTAGCAATTCTGACAGGGTAAGCGTATCGGGAATGGTCAATACGGTACGAATGGTATTTTCATTCAGCTGCAAGAGTGACTGATTGTTCAGGATGCGCACCAAGATATCTTTGGCATCGACATAACCAATCACCTGATCAATATTTTCATTGCAGACCACAAATTTGGAGTAAGGATATTCCGCCAGTTTTTGCCGGATACTGGCTTCGGATTCTTTTAGGGTAAAAAACACCACATTTTCACGTGTGGTCATACTTGAAGGGACAGTCCGTTCTTCCAGTTCAAATACATTTTCAATAAAGTGATGTTCTTGTTTTTGTAGCACCCCGGCTTGTGCACCAGCATCCATCACTGCAGAAATATCATCAAAGGTAATATTGTCTTCACGTGTGGTATTAACCTTGAACAATCGGAACAAGATATTGGCAATCGCATTAATAAACCAGGCCAACGGTTTACAGATTTTAATAAAAACCTGAATGGGATTGATGACGCTGACCGCGATCCGTTCTGGTGCAATCATGGCCAGGCGTTTGGGCATTAAATCGGCAAATAAAATAAAGAGTGAAGTGACCAAAGTAAATGATAGGGCAAAACTAATGGTTTCAGCCCATGGTCCTCGATAAAACTGCAGGACAAAATTCAGAAAATAGGGGCGAAATGCACCTTCACCTAAAATACCGCCCAGAATGGCGACAGCATTGAGACCAATTTGGGAAGCCGCAAAGAAATCGGCTGAATTTTCCTGCAGGTCGAGTACTTTCTGTGCACGATCATCACCCGATTCTGCCAAAATTTTAAGCTTAACTTTGCGTGCCCCAGCCAGAGCAATTTCAGTGAGAGAAAGAAAACCTGCGCCAATAATTAGCAGGATGATAATAATAAAGTTTTGAAAGAGACTCACAATTCACCTGTGGTTCGTCATTATTATGGATGTGTATATTTTCTATCAAGCCAAGGAAACCTGCCATCTCCTCAGCACAGTATAAGCATGAAGCTCTACTTATTTTAACTTTCTTTGTTGCCTAGTAATGAGAGAATTGCGAATTGTTTAACATGAATTCACGATTCTCTTCCTCAATCATTTGTCGTGCGACATACAGAATCAACTGACGTAACCAGCGATGGGCCGGATGATGATGCAATAAAGGGCACCAGGCCATCTTTAATTCAAATTCAGGAATATAAAATGGTGGATCTTTGATGATCAAATTCTGGTTTTTGGCTTGTAACCGTGCAATACGGCTGGGCAAGGTAGCAATCAAGTCGACATTAGAAGCGAGTAAGCCCGGCATTTGATAATGGCGAGTAAAAACCGAAATTTTACGTTTTTGTCCAATTCGCTCGAGTGCCTGATCGATCCAGCCTAAACCGGCTTGTTTTTCCGGATTCACCCCAAACCCGACGCCCATGCCGGTTTTTGAGACCCAGATATGCTGGGCATCCAGATAGCTTTTCAGATTCAGGTTGTTGACTGCCGGATGTTTGGAATTGAGCAGGCAAGAAAAACTGTCACGCCAGACCAAAACCTGATGGAAACTTTGCGGAATTTCATTAAAACGGTTAATCGCAAGATCGACTTTGCCTTGTTCCATATCCCGATAAGACACATCACTTGGCGTTAAAAAGTCGAGTACGACATTGGGTGCTTCAGAACGCAGGGCTTTGACCAGGCGAGGAACCAGGGTGGCTTCAGCATAATCCGAGGTCATGATACGGAATACGCGATTACTGGTATAAGGTCGAAATTCGGTGCGCGGTTCCAGAATCATCGACAGGTCTGAGAGGGCATCACGAATACGGGGTTGCAGTTCTAATGCACGTTCGGTAGGGGTCATGCCTTCAGAAGAACGGATCAGGAGAGGATCATTAAATAAATTACGCAAGCGACGTAAAATATTACTCATCGCCGGTTGGGTAACGCCGAGTTGTTCCGCTGCACGCGTTACATTTTTTTCACGAAGAAGAACATCAAGATAAATTAATAGGTTGAGATCGACCCGCTCCAGATTCATAAAAAAAATACCGAGAATAAAATCATGAAATTATGTTGAATTATGCCACAGTTCAAAGGCTTTGTATAACCACGTGGTGAAAAAAACTGCAGCGATCTCCCGCAAAAAACGGCGCATTCTATAACAGAAAACAGGTAGTACAAAGAATTAAAAATCAGTTGATCTCAAATCTATTATTTTAGCTTAAGTGCAAATCTAATTTTTGAATCACCTCTTTAATTTGAATATTTTTTGAGTGGTTCAATGACACGCTTGAGGGGTATTTGATGAAATAAAAACCAGTTGTAAAGTAGCGGATCGCGGTGAAAAATTTGCAAAAAAGAGCCTGATTTTGCTACCCACAAGCACTTTTTAACTAAGCAAGACTTAAGTCTAATGCTCGAAAAGTAGGCTGATTTGGGTGATTTGTAAGCAAAAATAACCATCGGGATTTTGTATAATATTATTTTAAAACAATGTCTTATTGTTTTTGTATATTATTTATAATAAGACTTTGATCTACATATTTTTATAAGAAATACCGAAAATCATTTGAGAATATTGGATAAAAATTTTTAACCCCTCTAAGCTGTGATTATCGTAACGAAGCGCTCTAAATCTGAACAAACTATACCGAGCATGATTTAGTCCTTCGCCTGATCAAAATCCTAATTCTATACAGGAAAATATCATGACTACATACCAAACAGCGATTGATGCAATCCGCGAATTAAAAGCAAAATTCGGCAACACTTGGGCAGACATCAGTCCTGAAGATGCTGCGCGTATGCAAATGCAAAACCGTTTCAAAACTGGTTTAGATATTGCGAAATATACAGCTGCGATTATGCGTCGTGATATGGCTGAATACGATGCTGATTCTAGCAAATATACTCAATCATTGGGTTGCTGGCACGGTTTCATCGCGCAACAAAAAATGATCGCGAACAAAAAATACTTCGGTACGACCAGCAAACGTTATATCTACCTTTCTGGTTGGATGGTTGCTGCACTTCGTTCAGAATTCGGTCCACTTCCTGACCAATCTATGCACGAAAAAACTTCTGTGCCTGCATTGATCGAAGAAATCTATACTTTCTTGCGTCAAGCTGATGCGAAAGAACTGAACGATTTATTCCGTGCACTTAAAAAAGCACAAGACGCGGGTGATACTGCTAAAGCAGATGAAATCACTTCACAAATCGACAACTTCCAAACTCACGTTGTGCCAATCATTGCGGACATCGATGCTGGTTTCGGTAACGAAGAAGCGACTTACTTGCTTGCGAAGAAAATGATCGAAGCGGGTGCTTGTGCGCTACAAATCGAAAACCAAGTATCTGACGCGAAACAATGTGGTCACCAAGCGGGTAAAGTAACTGTTCCACACGAAGACTTCATCGCGAAAATCCATGCATTACGCTACGCGTTTTTAGAAATGGGTCTTGAAGACGGTATCATCGTTGCACGTACTGACTCTGAAGGTGCTGACTTGACTCAAAAAATCCCAGTGGTTAAAGAGCCAGGTGACATCGCTTCTCAATACATCAGCTACCTAGACACTCAAGAAATTGATATCTCTGAAGCAACTGAAGACGAAATCCTAATTAAACGTGACGGCAAGTTACACCGTCCAAAACGTCTTGCTTCTGGCTTGTATCAGTTCCGTGAAGGCACTCAAATCGACCGTGTTGTACTTGACTGTATCACTAGCTTACAAAACGGTGCTGACCTGCTTTGGATCGAAACTGCGACTCCAAACGTTGAAGAAATCGCTCACATGGTGAACCGTGTGAAAGAAGTTGTTCCGAATGCGAAACTTGTTTATAACAACTCTCCATCGTTCAACTGGACTTTAAACTTCCGTCAACAAGCGTATGACCGTTGGGTTGCTGAAGGTAAAGACGTATCTGCATACGACCGTGCTAAATTGATGAGCGCTGAGTACGACAACACTGAGTTGGCTGCTGATGCTGATGCGAAAATCCGTACGTTCCAAGCAGATGCTTCTCGTGAAGCAGGTGTGTTCCATCACTTGATCACACTTCCGACTTACCACACTGCAGCTCTTTCTACGCATGAGCTTGCTCAAGGTTACTTCGGTTCTGAAGGTATGTTGGCTTATGTTGCTGGCGTACAACGTAAAGAAATCCGCGGTGGTATCGCGTGTGTGAAACACCAAGCAATGGCGGGTTCTGACATCGGTGACGACCACAAAGAAATCTTCGCTGGTGACAACGCGCTTAAAGCGGGTGACGATGCGAAAAACACCATGAACCAGTTCGCTGCTCACTAAGCACTGAATTGAATTAAAAAACCCACTCACATTGAGTGGGTTTTTTAATGGCCGAAAACCACGGAATCTCAGATTTTCAGCGAGACAGCAAAGTTTTTATGGTGTTGCTGGTTGTGGATGAATTCCACCAAGCGCTTCACAAGCGGACTTGTATAACTGGAACTGCTGATGGACCACATCACTTAGTGGTAGATCAAACAGTTCATCACCGGCTTTGTAGCTTTCAATATACATGACGGCTTTTTCACGACTGGCCGACAAAGACTGCTGATAGAAACTGTTGATGGGACTATGCGACATTTGCAGCGTTTCGATATTGTTACATTGGAAGTGGGCGAGCAACTTCTCTGCTTGCTGAACTTCATTGGAACGGCCCATAGCACAAGCGCTGAGCAGGAGTAGCATACTCAGACCGGAGATGATTTTTGTCATAGGATGAGAAGAGGAGAATAAATACATCATAGATGGTTAGGTTTTATTGATTTAAATAAAGGGATTGAATATAGATCTGCTTCTCCAGACTGAATCAGATGTTCCAGTAGGATGGGGTTGTATTAATTTGATAATTATCACACAAGTAAAACAATATTGTGATTTATTAAACTATTTTTTGATATAAACCGGCACGTACCGTTCCGGCTTTGGTTTCTTTAATGCGTTGCCAAGAAACGGGTAATTGGAGTTGATCCAGGTCGCGATCAGCTTCTACATAAATCAATCCATTAGGATGAATCAATGGATCAGCGAGTTCGGCCAATTCTTGCCACAGATTCAGGCTATACGGCGGATCGAGAAAAACCAGATCAAAAGATTGTGTTAAACCTGCTAGTACCTGTTGTGCCGGTGCCACTTTAACTTGGCAATGCTTGGCTTTAAGGAGTTGAATATTGTCTTTTAAAAATTTGGCCTGCATCGGATGAGGTTCGATCATAACAACGGATGCTGCACCACGTGACAAGGCTTCAAAGCTTAAGGCACCGGAGCCAGCACACAGGTCAAGCACCTGTGCATTTTGAATATCCCACATCAGCCAGTTGAACAGGGTTTCCCGTACCCGGTCTGGGGTAGGACGCAAACCTTCGATGCTGGCAAAGGGCAATTGACGGCGTTTCCACTCTCCACCAATGATACGAAGCTGATTTTTCATTTATTCACTAACCTCGCTGCTCGCAGCCGGTGTTGCAGATGCTGTCGTTGGTTTTGTATTTTGTTGAGCTATGTTCGGATTGCCTTGTGGATCCGCTTGCAGGAGGCCTGCACCGCTTGGTAACTCACCTGGTTTGATACCCGCTGTCATTAAGCCACCTGAGATTTGATGTCCGGCTGGACGGATCGGATCTTTATTGCGTTTCAACAACCAATAATCAAATATCGGACGGGCAAGTTGCGCAGCGGAACCACCATGACGACCATTTTCCCAGATCACCGCAATCGCAATTTGTGGATTATCGGCAGGGGCAAAACCGACAAACAGCGCATGGTCGAGCTGGCGTTCAGTCAACAGGGCTTCATTGTATTTTTTGCCTTGGGCAATACTTTTCACCTGTGCCGTTCCGGTTTTACCGGCGAGCTGATATTGCAAGCCCCATTTAATGCCACGGCCGGTACCATTCTGGATTACGTCAATCATTGCATCGCGCATTTTTATCCAGTCTTCATCCGTACCATTAAACTGGATCCGGCCATCGGGTGCATTCAAGACTTTATGCGGTTTGGCGCCGCGTGAAGCACGCAACACGTGCGGTGTCACATGCGCACCATGATTGGCCGTGATGGCAGTGGCCATGACCAGTTGTAACGGCGTGGCGGTAAATGCGCCCTGACCGATACTCACGGAAATGGTTTCACCTTTCATCCATTTGCTTTTCCGGGTGCGCATTTTCCATTCCGGATTTGGATAAAGTCCTTCACTTTCACTCGGTAAATCCACTCCGGTTTTCTGGCCAAAACCAAACTGGCGCATCCAGGTATTCATTTTTTCAATGCCCATCTGGAAGGACAGGGTATAAAAATAGGTATCGCAGGATTCGGCAATCGATTTGTGCATATTGACGACGCCATGACCGCCTTTACGCCAGTCACGGAATTTATGCGAATCACCCGGTAAATGGAAATAACCCGGATCGGAAATTGCGGTGCTCCAGTCGACCAATCCGTAATGGATTCCGCCTAAAGCGGCCATCGGCTTAATGGTTGAGCCAGGTGGATAAACCCCCTGTACGGCACGGTTATACAGTGGCTGATCGATATTGTCGCGCAGCGCACTGTAGTCTGTATGGTTAATCCCGGTGACAAACAGGTTCGGGTTAAAGCTCGGACTGGAGACCAGCGCTAGAATTTCACCGGTACGTGGATCCATCGCGACAATCGCACCGCGACGTTCGGCCAGTTGTTCGGCAGCAACCACTTGTAAGCCATAATCAATCGATAAATACAGATCATTGCCGCGGACAGGTTCTTTGCGGCCTAAATGACGCAATACGTTGCCGTGTGCATCGGCTTCTACGGATTCATTGCCCGGTAAACCATGTAACAGGTCTTCATAAGATTTTTCCACCCCAATTTTGCCAATCAGGTTGGTGCCGGCATATAAATCTGGGTCGATATTTTTTAGTTCTTTGTCGTTGATTCGTCCCACATAACCGACCACATGCGCAAATAAATCACCATGCGGATAATAACGTGTCATCTGGGTGTCAATTTTGACTCCAGGAAACTGATGTTTGATTTCGCTAAAACGCGCGATATCAGTTTCCGTCAAGTTGAGTTTGATAGACACGCGCTCGGTTTTGCGTGCGGTCTGAATCCGGCTGTTAAAACGGTCAATATCTTCTTCAGTCAGGCTGAGAATTGGCGTTAAACGTTTGATGGTACCGTCAATATCCTCAACATCCGCCTTGCTTAACGTGGCTGTGAAAACCGGATAATTGTCTGCGAGTAAAACCCCGTTACGGTCATAGATGTAGCCGCGTGCTGGCGGCAAGGGTTGTAAGCGGATGCGGTTTTTATCTGAAGCAGTGGTAAATTCGTCATAATGGGCAATTTGTAAATAGCCATAACGAATGACCAGCAAGGACAGAAAGAACACCACCACACCAATGGCGAAAAAAATTCGACTGCGATAGATGCGCTTTTCTTGTTGCACGTTTTTAAGAGGAAAATGCTGCTTCATATGCGATCGACTTTAGTTCAGAACCACAAGGAGGGAGGGAGATCAAAAAGGCAATTATTTTAACCTATGAACTGACAGAATAACGCATCTTTTTTCCAATAAAGCTGTAATTATTTGCCGCTATACTTGACCTCGTTCTACAAGGAATTGTCACGGGCTGTATATAACAAGCTGGATAATTCTGTTAGAGTCGCTCAATGCCATAGAATACAAAAAAAGCAGCAAAAAAGTAGGCTCATGGAAAAACGGTATCACTAGACGTTAATCCGCTATGCTGAAGGCAACAGGAAGGAAATTTTTTCTTAAATAACAGGTTATTTTTTCAAAATAAATTGTGGATTGCGATTGTAAGAGTCGATGAATATTTAATTTGCCGCGAAATAGGCAAAAGTCACAGAAAAACCACAGTATTGATCTGCTCACTCGTTCATCCTGCTGTTTTTCTCATAGCCTGGTCGCGGAATAATGTTTGCAATAAAAAATATCAGAAGTAATTGAACCAATCTTTTTGCGCATGACAGATAAAAATGGTTAGATATTGAGACTGCAGGAATATTTGATAACGTGAAAAATCCTGTAGATCGAAATACATACGAGAGTGGTGCATGTTAGAGTACGTGAGCAATGTGTGGCAGAGTTTCCTCAACCGTCCTGATTTTTGGGCGGTGCTCAGTATCATTCCTGTGACTGCTTTTGTGACTTGGGCGCATGTCTGGATGGCGCTAAAAATGGTGTTTTATCCTATTCATTTCTGGGGCTTCCATCTCGGTTCCATTCCTGTAGGCTGGCAGGGAATTGTGCCGCGCAAAGCGGGCCGTATATCGGGTATCATTACTGACAATACCCTATCCAAGCTGGGGTCACTGCAAGAATTTTTACAGGCGATGGATCCGGAAGATATGGCACGCATCATCGGTGAACAGATCAATCTGGAACTGGAGCATCTGATTGATGAGGTGATGGTCGACCGCAACGCGGTGCTTTGGGAAAATTTACCTTATTCGATTAAGCGCCGGATTTATGCGCAGGCTCATAAGCAGCTACCTGGGGTCATGAAAGAGCTGGTAATGGAGCTCTCACTGAATGTCGAATCCTTGGTGGATATGCGTGAAATGGTGGTGCGTCAGATGGAAAGTGACCGCCGGCTGATGGTACGCATGTTCTTGAAAGTGGGACAGAAAGAGATCAATTTTATCTGGCATATCAGTGCCTTGATCGGGATGTTCTTTGGCATCTTCCAGATGATTGTCTGGTTTATTGTGCCGTGGCACTGGACGGTGCCATTTTGGGCATCCATCTGGGGCTTTCTCACCAACTGGATTGCTATCTGGATGGTCTTTAACCCGATTGAGCCGCATCCGATCCGTTATCCGCAGTTTTTTCGTCGTACCCAGAGCCGGCAATTTCCCTGGATCGTTCCGCTTTTGCCACGCATCGGCATTTACAATATTCAGGGTGCCTTTATGAAGCGTCAGGAAGAGGTTTCTGAGGTTTTTGCGACCATTGTGACTGAAGAGTTGATTACCTTGAAATCGATTATGACCGAGATGATGTACGGCGCACGTAAAGAGCGTACCCGCCGTATTATCAAGCAGCATATTAATGAAATCATGGAAACGCCGCTGGTTCGTACGTCTTTACAGCTGTCTTTGGGACCACGTGAATATGCAAAGTTAAAGACGGACTTGATCGATCGCTCAATTGAAATTACGATGGTACCTGTATGCGACCCTGCTTTTAATGCAAGCCGTGCACAGAAAATCTATCAAATGTTTCGAGATCGTATTCGTGAATTGACGCCTAGAGAGTTTCAGAATTTATTGCGTCCGGCCTTTCAGGAGGATGAATGGATTCTGATTGTGTTGGGTGGGGTAACCGGATTTTTTGCTGGTTTAATACATTTGTTTGTCGCTTTCTTATAATTTAATTAGATACCGAAGAAATGGCGAATGGTTTTGTTCGACAGGATTCAGGTGTTATATACATTGTTTAATAACGAGGATGTTTATTTATGCGCATTATCTTACTCGGACCACCTGGAGCGGGAAAAGGAACTCAGGCTCAGTTGATCTGTAAGCGCTACAATATCCCACAAATTTCAACCGGTGATATGCTCCGTGCTGCAATTCGTGAAGGTACTGAATTAGGTCTAAAAGCTAAAAGTGTGATGGAATCTGGCGGTCTGGTGTCAGATGAACTGATCATTGGCTTGGTGAAAGAACGTATTGCACAGCCTGATTGTGTCAACGGCTGCATCTTTGACGGTTTCCCACGTACGATTCCACAAGCGGAAGCGTTGGAAAATGAAGGCATCAATATCGATCACGTGATTGAAATTGATGTACCGGATGAAGAGATCGTACAACGTCTTTCTGGCCGCCGTCAGCACCCTGCATCTGGCCGTGTCTATCATATCGTTTACAATCCACCAAAAGTGGAAGGTAAAGATGACGAAACTGGTGAAGATCTGGTGCAACGTCCTGATGACCAGGAAGAAACCATTCGTAAACGTTTAGGTGCTTACCACGCTGAAACTGAACAGCTGGTTGGCTTCTATCAAGGTCGTGCGGCTTCTGGTGAAAATGCACCGACGTATGACAAGTTGAATGGTCTACGTCCAATCGAAGAAGTACAAACTGACTTGTTCGCCATTTTAGACCAAGCAAAATAATTTAATTGTTTTGCAGATGAAAGAGTCCTGGTTAATATAGGGCTCTTTTTTCTTTTTAAAGGTGAACTGTGATGAAAATAGCCATGATTGCACTGGTGATTGTTGCTCTCGCGGTGCTACTGTTTTTATTCTATATCAGCCAGAAAATGCTGCGTCAGGTGCAAAAGCAGGAAGCTGCAGAAAAAGCTCAGCAGAAACCTGAGCGTCAATTACATCCTAAACTGCGTGAAGAGCAGAAAAAGAAGCAGTCAGGAGATTAATTCTCTTCAATGCCGATATTCTTGACCGGAATCCGCTGTGCGCCAAATTCAAAGCGGTCTGGCCAGTTACACACATCGCCGACCACACATTCATGGCATTTCGGTTTGCGTGCAATGCAGCAATAACGGCCGTGTAAAATCAGCCAGTGGTGTGCATCTAAAATAAATTCTTTGGGAATGACCTTGACCAGACGTTGTTCCACTTCCAGTACATTTTTCCCCACAGCCAAACCGGTCCGGTTCCCCAAACGGAAAATATGGGTATCCACCGCCATGGTTGGTTGACCAAATGCTGTATTCAGCACGACATTTGCCGTTTTACGTCCCACGCCGGGGAGCGCTTCTAAATCTTTACGGTTATCCGGTACTTGTCCCTGATGTTTTTCCACCAAAATTTGACAGGTTTTAATTACGTTTTCGGCTTTGGAATTATATAAACCAATGGTTTTGATGTAGTCCTTGAGTCCTTCAAGACCCAAAGCGAGAATGGCTTGTGGGGTATTGGCCACTGGGTACAGTTTATCCGTGGCTTTATTTACGCTGATATCGGTGGCTTGTGCTGAGAGTATCACGGCGATCAGCAGCTCAAAAGGATTGCTGTAATTCAGTTCGGTTTCTGGTTTGGGGCGTTGTTCACGCAGGCGTTCAAAAAACACTTGAATCTGCTTTTTTGTCATGTTTTTGACTGCCATTTTATACTCCCTGTAAAGCTGTTAACTGTTGCTGCAACTCGGCCAGAAGGGCACGTTTTGGGGCATCTTCCCGCACACTGAGCTGCTTTTCCAGTTTCTTGATCTGTGTGCGGATTTTGGCGAGTTCAATGGTGGTTTTGGCATCCAACGTACTATTGATAGGAACCGGTTTCTCGACCAGTTCAATGGCTGGAACGGCATCGGTCTGTTGGGAAAATTCAGCAAATAACTCTGTGCCAATTTCGGCACGCACAACCGGACCTTTCCGGTGTAACCGACGCAATTCTTCACGCTGGATATGTGCGTAATAACGCTGGCGCAAGTCATTTTGCTCTGTCATACGTTGTGCTTCGCTAGGCAGCGGCTGTGCGTCCTCGACCAGATCAATACAGTCCACCGGGCAGGGTGGAATACACAATTCACAACCGGTACACAGATCGCTCAGTACGCTATGCATCAGTTTGCCACTGCCAATAATCGCATCGACCGGGCAGGCATTGATACATTTGGTGCAGCCAATACATTCATCTTCACGAATCAGTGCTTTCATCCGTTGTGGACGACCATCCTGCTGGATTGGCCAGACACTTGGCTCGGCAGTCAAGGGCGCACGTTGTAACAGCTGGGCTAAAGCATCGGCGACCGGTTGTCCGCCGGGTACACATTTATTCGCTTCCTCACCTTCGGCAATTGATTTTGCATAAGGCAAGCAGCCATCACGATGACCGCATAAACCACATTGGGTTTGCGGTAGAAGAGCATCAATTTGCTGAATCAGGGAAATAGGCGAGTTCATGGCGGAGGACAACTTGGCTAAAACGGGAAGATAATGTGGAAAAAGAATACCGAATTAATGAATTCTAGCATGTTTTTGAATAAGATAGTTTGCGCCATTCTGGAACGCTTTATGCATTGTTTTTGAGCATAAATCTCAAGAAAATGCACGATAAAAGTATCAGAGTTTATTTGGGTGTGAGGGTTAAATTTTGTATTAAGTTTATGATATTTATAAAATTGTTAAAGTTTTATGAAAAAAGTGTTGTAGAAATAGGGCAAAAGATATTTAATATTTTGCGCCAAAATTTATCATTCTTTGAAAATTTGACCAATTTTGAATCACCCTTCTGCTGAGGATTAAGCGTTGAAATATAACAGCCTTAACGATTTCTTGAACTACGTCAAAGCACGTGATCCACATCAACCAGAGTTTTTACAAGCTGTGGAAGAGGTTATGACCAGTTTGTGGCCATTCATTGAAAAGAACCCACAATATGCTGAGCAAGGTTTACTTGAACGTTTAGTTGAGCCAGAACGCGCGATCCAGTTCCGTGTTTCTTGGGTCGATGACCAAGGCCAAACCCAAGTGAACCGTGCATTCCGTGTTCAATATAACTCTGCGATTGGTCCATTCAAAGGTGGAATGCGTTTCCACCCGTCGGTTAACCTTTCAATCTTGAAATTTTTAGGTTTTGAACAAACTTTTAAAAATGCTTTGACTACTCTGCCAATGGGCGGTGGTAAAGGTGGTTCTGACTTTGATCCTAAAGGTAAGTCAGAAGGCGAAATCATGCGTTTCTGCCAGGCGTTGATGATCGAATTGTATCGTCACTTAGGCTCAAACACTGACATCCCTGCGGGTGACATTGGTGTAGGTGGCCGTGAAGTGGGTTACATGGCCGGTATGATGAAGAAGCTCAGCAATGACACTTCATGCGTATTTACCGGTAAAGGCTATTCTTTTGGCGGTTCTTTGGCACGTCCTGAAGCAACTGGTTTTGGTACCGTATATTTCGCGGAAGAAATGCTGAAAACTCGTGGTGACAGCTTTAAAGATAAAGTGGTTGCGATTTCGGGTTCTGGCAACGTTGCCCAGTATGCTGCTGAAAAAGCCATGTTCTTGGGGGCGAAAGTGGTTTCACTTTCTGACTCGAATGGGACAGTTTACATCAAAAACGGTTTAACCACGGAACTTCTTGCTGAAGTGATGGAGTTGAAAAACGTTAAACGTGGCCGTATTTCTGAATTTGCGTCTAAGCATGGTTTTGAATACCTAGAAGGTCAACGTCCATGGGGTATCAAGTGTGATATCGCATTGCCATGTGCAACTCAAAATGAGTTGGATGGTACAGATGCAGACCAATTGCTTGCAAATGGTACAATCTGTGTCGCTGAAGGTGCGAACATGCCTTCAACTTTAGAAGCTGTAGAGAAATTCATTGTAGCGAAAATCCTTTATGCACCAGGTAAAGCATCAAATGCAGGTGGTGTAGCAACTTCAGGTCTTGAAATGTCGCAAAATGCGATGCGTCTAGGTTGGAGCTTCGCGGAAGTAGATGAGCGCTTACATACCATTATGAAAGACATTCACTGCAACTGCGTGAAATATGGTACTCAGGAAGACGGTACTGTGAACTATGTGGATGGTGCGAATATTGCCGGCTTCGTGAAAGTGGCAGATGCCATGCTTGCACAAGGTGTATTCTAAGTTTTATTAGAGTCACACTAATCAAAAAACCGATGCAATCATTGCATCGGTTTTTTTATGGCTCGCAAATGTTAAACCAGAAATTTGTTTTAATCGAAGCGATAAATATCCATGCCCAAAGCTCCCATGGTAAAACTGCTATGGACCAGACTAAAGCGAGGTCCAGTACCCATCGCAAAAAATAGCGGTGCAAAATGTTCCAGCGTCGGGTGGTTACGTCGTACATAAGGCAAGTTTTGCCAGTCTAACACTTCATCATATTGGCCATGGCTGAGATAATTGACCACCTGATTCCGGAAGGTCGAGGCCCATTGCGGCACGTCTTCGACCTGCCCATGCCAGGACAATTCCGCCAGATTATGGGTAATACTGCCCGAACCAATCAACAGCATTTGCCGTTCACGCAGCGGAGCCAGCGTCTGGCCAATCTGGTAAATCTGTTGCGAGGTCATGTTCATGGGCAGAGAAATTTCGACCACCGGAATCTCCGCCTCCGGATACATATGTAGCAATGGCATCCATACCCCATGGTCACGCGGACGGGTACTGTTAGCATGTGCTGCAAAACCAGCCTCGGCAAATAAATGCAAAATTTCTTCGGCCAGTTCAGGATTACCCGGTGCTGGATAGCGCAATTGATAAAGTTCGGCAGGGAACCCCCGAAAATCATGCCAGGTTTCGGCACGAATTGCGGTACTTACTTCTAGTGCCTGACTTTCCCAATGCGCGGACATCACAATAATGGCGTGTGGCTTAGGTAAATTGATACTCAAACGGTGCAGAGCAGGACCGACTTGTTCTGGATTGATCGCCAGCATGGGCGAGCCATGAGAAATAAATAAGCCGGGTAAAGTTTGCAGATCCATGCGGTACACCTTGAACAATAAAGCAGTAAAACATCATGCCAAAAATAACAAGTGGCTGAACAGGGGGATTATTTCAACATATTGTTGCAATCCTGCAACGATAGCAGAAATCAATACATCCGCTAAGCGCGATGATAGGGATGATTGTGATTAATACTCATGGCACGATAGAGCTGTTCGATCAGCATCACACGAACCAACGGGTGCGGCAAGGTCAGTTTGGATAACGACCAGTGCCAAGCCGCAGCTTTGCGTACTTCATCCGATAAACCATCCGGCCCACCAATCGCTAGGGCAATGTCGTGGCCTTCGAGCATCCAGCTTTTCATGGTTTCAGCCAGTTTTTCGGTACTCAGCTCACGCCCCCCAACTTCGAGTGCAATCAGGATTTCATTTGGTTTTAAGGCATTTAAAATGCTTTCACCTTCTGACTGGCAATATTTCAGAATGTCGGCTGCCGAATCATTCTTGCCACGTTTAGCCATCGGGAGTTCAATCACCTGCGTTTGTACAAAAGGTTGAATCCGTTTGAAGTAATCTTCAAAACCGGTCAGTACCCAGGCTGGCATCTTTTGACCAATGGTCAGAATCCGAATTTTCATAATGGCGCATCACAATAAAAGCTGCCGCATTATACTCTTGATTAATCGTGCTTGTATTTTTCTGGCACAGCATGCTAACTGCATTTTGAGCAGCATACGAAATGATTTTAAATCACAGCCATGTTCAAACTATGAATTTCTTATCGTTTTAAAATAAAAAACGCAGTCCTTAAAGGGGTATCAGGACTGCGAAAAAGGCCAACTGTCTGGAGATACAGATGGCCATGCGAATTAAGATTTCTGCTTTCAACAGGAGGAAGAAAATTCATCTGTATTGCTTATTAAATGGGTTAGGAAAGCTATTTTTTCAAGTTTGCTCGACATAAAAAAAGAGAGCCGAAGCTCTCTTTTTTGTAAAGGCAGGAGTTAATGACGTGCTGCTTTAGATTCTCCGACCGGTTTAACAATCGGCGGATTTGGCAAAGGTTTTGGTGCACTGATTAACGCCAATGGCAAAATCTCATCGATGCTGCGTACGGCTTTGATTTCCAGACCTTCTTTCACGTTCTCTGGAATTTCAGCCAGGTCACGGATATTTTCCTGTGGAATGAAGACCAACTTGATCCCGCCACGATGTGCCGCCAAAAGTTTTTCTTTTAAGCCACCGATGCGCATTGCACGACCACGCAGACTGGTTTCACCGGTCATGGCGATATCTGGACGTACTGGAATTCCGGTAAATGCAGAGACTAGTGCAGTCGTCAGTGCCAAACCTGCCGATGGACCATCTTTTGGTGTCGCACCTTCTGGTAAATGCACATGCACATCCGTTTCAGCAAATACTGAAGCTTCAATGCCTAGCTGGTCTGCACGGGTACGTACTACAGTCATTGCGGCTTTAATCGATTCCTGCATCACATCACCGAGTGAACCGGTAGTAATGAAGGCGCCTTTTCCTTTCATAGTCGCCACTTCAATGGTGAGCAGTTCACCACCGACTGACGTCCACGCCAGACCATTGACGCGTCCGATTTCCGCTTCCTCTTCCACCATACCGTAGTCAAATTTTTGCGGACCCAAGTACTCTGGAAGATTCGCTTCGTTCACTTCAACATGCAGGTTTTTCGCTTTGCTGCTGACTGCTTCTTTCACGACTTTACGTGCAATCTTAGACACTTCACGTTCCAGGCTACGGACACCAGCTTCGCGAGTGTAGCGACGCACGATGTCACGAATCGCTTCTTCATGCACGCTCAGTTCTTTACTGCGCAAGCCATTGTCTTTGATGGCTTTTGGAACCAGATAGCGCTCGGCAATGTTCACTTTTTCATCTTCGGTATAACCCGGCAGACGAATGACTTCCATACGGTCCAGCAAGGCTTCAGGAATGTTCATGCTATTGGCAGTACAGATAAACATCACTTCAGACAGGTCAAGGTCTAGATCGAGATAGTGATCGTTGAACTTGCTGTTTTGCGATGGATCAAGCACTTCAAGCAGGGCAGAAGCTGGATCACCACGGTAATCTTGTGCCATCTTGTCGATTTCATCGAGCAAGAACAATGGGTTTTTGACGCCCACTTTGGTCAGTGACTGCACGATTTTACCTGGCATCGCTCCGATATAGGTACGACGGTGACCACGGATTTCTGCTTCATCACGTACGCCACCTAACGCCATACGCACGAACTCACGGCCTGTCGCTTTGGCAATCGACGCACCGAGAGAAGTTTTACCCACCCCTGGAGGACCAACCAAGCACAGAATCGGACCGCGTAGTTTTTTCACACGGGACTGAACAGCAAGGTATTCGACAATCCGTTCTTTGACTTCGTCGAGACCATAGTGATCGGCATCCAGAATCTCCTGAGCTTTATTCAGGTTGATGCTGACTTTGCTGGCCTTGTTCCATGGAGTATCTAGAATCACTTCCAGATAATTTCGCACGACAGCCGCTTCACTCGATGCCGGTTGCATGGCTTTCAGCTTGCGGAATTCTGCTTCGGCTTTTTTGCGCACGTGTTCAGGCAAGTCTGCTTCAGCCAAGCGACGTTCAATTTCAGCTACGTCATCTTCCGCACCGCCATTCATGTCGGAAAGTTCGCGCTGAATCACCTTCATCTTTTCATTGAGGAAGTATTCGCGCTGGTTTTTCTCCATCTGGCGTTTCACGCTTTCATGTAAGCTTTGCTCGATTTGCTGCTCTTCAGACTGTTGCAGTAAATACGTCATCAGCTCATGCAAGTGTGCTTCAAATTCGTCATGTTCCAGAAATTTCTGTTTCACGTCGATATTCAGCGGCACACGGGTTGCAACAAAGAATAGCAGTTGCAACAAATCATCAATTTTATTGGCAGCAGCCACCAGCTCACGTGCATTACGTAATTTGGCTTCGGCATACTGGGCAAATAGGGCCTTCAGCTCTTGCAAGCGGGTGGCTTTTGTTGGTTCGTCGATGTCGAGTGTCATCGGGCTCAAGCTATGCTCAGCCGTCAAATGTGTATCCGCATCGATAATTTTGGTCAGTTTAGAACGATACAGGCCTTCAATCAGGACCTTGATACAGTTTTCATCATTTTCGTGATTCACAACTTGCACGATCTTCGCGACAGTACCGTATTGATATAAATTGTCGTGATCAATTTCTTCTGTAAGCGAATCTTTTTGTGCAACGACAAATACTAAATTGTCACTGTTACGAGCGACCTCAACTGCATTGATCGATTTTTCACGACCGACAAATAGCGCAATTTGCATGTGTGGATACACCACCACATCACGTAGTGCCAAAAGTGGTAATACACCTGGAACCTGCAGCTCTAAGGTTTCTTCATTCATAATAAGTTCAGACATGAGCACTCCTAATGAGTGACAACGGTGTTGCCATATTTTTTTTATAGTGATGGGTATTTTAAAAAATACAAGGGTGGTGATTAATAAATTGTTTAAAAAATGATTAATTATCTGTTTTTTATAAAAGACTTAACATTTTATTGACGCATTTTAACGTTTGAAACGGTATAGCTTTTTAGGGGTTAATAAGCCATCTAAAGGTTGATCCCAGGCTTCACGCGGCAGGGACTGTTGTACCATCTGGAATTCATGCGCCAGGCCCAGACGATAAGGCTGGCATGGTGCAATCGCCAGCGTGCGGTCATAATAACCGCCGCCCATACCGATACGGGTTCCTGCATGATCACAAGCCAATAACGGCATGATGATTAAATCCAGTTCCTTGGTCAATTGTCCGCGACTGGCCATGGGTTCATGCATGCCGAGCGGGTGATAAGAAAAACGCTGGTTTTGATACTGATGTCGGTTGATTTTGACCCAAACCAGACGCTGATTCATGCTACAGATCATCGGTAAATACACGTCTTTTTGCTGTTTCCAGCAAAATTGCATGATGCGCCGGGTATAAATTTCGCCGAAGGCATCCAGGTAAAGACCAATTTTTCTGGCCTGTTTGAATTCGGGTAGACGGATCAGTTGTTGCAGAACCTGTTGTTCAGACTGGCGTTGTTGAAAACGATTCACTGCTCTGCGTTGGCGGCGCAAATTCTGGCGGACTTGTGGCAGTGAAACAGTCATGATAAATGAGCCCTGATCAAACGTTGAAATTGTATAAAAGTAAGATGCTGAACAATAAAACATTTAACTGGATTCTGCTTGAGAAACCAAGCGGCTTTTTATTCTAACGCCGCAGAATTTTTCAGTTGTTGCAACATCAGGCAAGTAGGGTCCTGAATTATTTTAGATTGATTCATCCAGCTAGAAAGGCGAATTTTTAAGGCTTGTCATTCGGCAATGCATTGATCAATTTTTGCTAGATGTTGCCTGATAATCTGACGGACTTGTTTATGCTCATGTAACTCTATTGGACTCCTCGCAGTATTTCAGGCAAGAGATAACCGCATTTTGAAGTTGTTTCATCAAATGCTTTTGGACTTATCCCATTGAGATACAAATGACATCTAATCTGGTTGTAAAACTGCATACTAATGATCAGGTTAAGATTTAGTTTTAAATTCGATAACACTCTACTCAATTTATTGGGCTTTAAAACCTGTAAAAGAAACACGTACTGTTCAATCAACATTTTCCCCTTTAGTTTTTATAGAAATTAAAAGCATGGCGATGAAAGGGTTACTGGGCGGTTCAGTTCTGGCTGTCATGGAAATGCTTATACACAAAATGTGCAAGCAGAAACACTACAGGGTGCTGTGCAGGTGTCTTTACACGGCAGACCTTGTTTTATCGTGGTGGGATCAGTCATGCCGCCAATCAAAAAGTCGCTGAACTGTTAAAGCAGAATCCTCAGATTACCACCTTATCTATTACCAGTTGCGGTGGTGAGATTGGTTTGGGACTAGACCAGGCTGAGAAGGTTGATCAGTATCAGCTTAATGTAGAGGTGCCTGAATACTGTTTTTCGTCTTGCGTGAATTATGTTTTTCCAGCAGGAAAGATCAAGTACTTAGATTGGAGAAGCCAATTGGGTTGGCATGGCGATGCGCTACAGAAAATGCAGTTTGAGAATCCGGAAATGGAACAATTTTCTCTGCAATATATAAGTCCTACACAAGCCAGAGAAAAAGCATTTTTTCAAAAAATCAGGGTCAAGCAAAGAATTACGACGGATGGCTAACTAACTACCACAATATGAGAAATTTCAGGCCTGTGTCGGATGGCGCTACAGTCGTCAAAAATTAAAAGATTATGCCGTGGATCAGGTCTGTTATAAACAGGGGTTTTGGTGGCCCAAGTCCAGCTTTAATAGTAATGTATTTTTGAAATTTCATAAAACCTGTGGGTGTGATCATCGCTTGATCTGCTTATTTACAGCTATAAAGATAATGTTCGAGCCGGATTGAATTTAAAAAATATCAGATTGTTTTTTAGCAAGCTAAAAAAGATATAAAAAATAGCCTTTGTGGAGGGCTTTTGACATGGCACATGCGCATTCACATGCAATAGCACGTTATGGTACTGCTTTTGCAATTAATTGGTGCTGATGATCTGCTCGCAGCCATTACCCTAGCTTTGCATCACCATTTCTGAACTCAAACAGGTGACGGTACAGCTGGAATCGATTGCTTATGCTGAACACTGTGAAATGAACCATCATTATCATTAAAGGTCTTAGCCCTGATAGCTGAAATGGCGCGCTTTTAAAATAATACATTGCATATTGCGAATATCCGTATATTCATATATAAAGCAAGTATTTATTTTAGGAATCATGCTCATGGATCAAATGCCAAAAGTACAAATTTATCATAACCCTGCCTGTGGTACCTCCCGCAATACACTTACGCTGATCCGTAACGCGGGGATTGAACCGGAAGTGATTGAATATCTGGTGACGCCACCTTCAAAAGACAAACTGGTAAAAATGATCCAGGATTCTGGTCTCACTGTACGTGAAGTGCTGCGTAAAAATGTGGAGCCTTATACTGAACTGAATCTGGATGATGCCAGCTGGACCGATGAGAAACTGATTGAGGCCATGCTGGAGCATCCTATCCTAATTAACCGTCCATTGGTGGTGACAGATCTGGGAACCCGTTTATGTCGTCCATCGGAAGTGGTGCTGGACATCCTGCCTTTGCCACAGTTAAAAGCTTTTGCCAAAGAAGATGGCGAAGTCATTATTGATGAACAAGGCAACCGGGTAAAATAAAATCTTTCCTAAAAAAGCTCAACCAGATTGGGCTTTTTTATATTCAAAAAATATAGATTGACGCTGCGCCATATAATTTACATACTCAAAAAGATAAGTCACTGATGGCTAAAATTAATTAGACAATGAGCAGGCAGTTTCTTTGAATCAGCTTTTGACGGATGTTACCCGTCTTAAAATCTTGAAGAGGTTACAGACAGGGAGATGTTGTGCGTGTGAATTGCTGAGAAATCTCGCGATTACCCAATCTACCTTATCTCACCACATGAAATGGCTAACCAACTCAGGTTTGGTTCAGCGCAGAAAAAAAGGACGTTGGATGTACTATTCACTCAATCCCATTCGTGCTGAAGAACTGTGTATTTACCCAAGCGCTTTTTTCAGCTCAAACCAGGAGGTTTAAATGGAGAGCCTAATTGCGATCTTTGCTTGGTTAAATGATGTCCTGCTTAAAATGACCTGGCTCTCAGAAGGGGTGCGTTGGTTCGTTGAAAATGTCTTCGGTTTATCGGTCGCAACCCGGCTTGGTGGCAGTATTCACTTCTTTATCTATGATGTGTTCAAGATTTTTATTCTGTTATCAGTCTTGATTTATACCTTATCTTATATTCAGAATTATTTTCCGCCGGAACGTACCCGACAGATTTTAGGCCGAATGAGCGGATTAAAAGCCAATATCATGGGGGCTTTACTCGGAACCATTACGCCATTCTGTTCCTGTTCTTCCATTCCGCTATTTATCGGCTTTACCCGTGCCGGCTTACCGGTCGGCGTGACTTTCTCCTTTTTAATTTCCTCGCCACTGGTGGATCTGGCCTCGATTATTTTATTGGCCAGTATCTTCAACTGGAAAATTGCCATGGTCTACGTAGTGCTCGGTTTGGTGTTGGCCGTTCTAGGTGGTTCGTTGATCAGCTTTTTAAAAATGGAAAAGTATGTGGCTGAGTTTGTAACGCATAATGGTGCCATTCAGGGAGAAGAAGATTTCAGTATGACCCCCAAAGAGCGACGCGAGTTCGCTTGGGAACAGGTCGTCGAAATTTTTAACAAGGTCTGGCTGTATGTGCTAATCGGAGTAGGAATTGGCGCAGCGATTCATAACTGGATTCCGGAACAATGGATTACAGCGCTGCTCGGTCAGGAACACTGGTATTCCGTATTGATCGCGACGATTGTGGGGATACCAATGTACGCGGATATCTTTGGCACTTTACCGATTGCTGAAGCACTGGTGGCAAAAGGCGTAGGTTTGGGTACGGTGCTGGCCTTTATGATGGCGGTGACAGCACTTTCATTGCCATCACTGATCTTGTTAAAACAGGTGGTGAAACTTCCTTTACTCAGCCTGTTTGTCGGGATCGTATTTATCGGGATTTTGGTGATTGGTTATAGCCTTAATAGTTTTGGTTACTGGTTTTTATAAAATGTTTGGAGAATAAAATATGCAAATTAAAGTCGTCGGTACAGGCTGTCGTAAATGTAAAGCCCTCTTGGCAGCGACAGAGGAAGCAGTCAAAAGCACCGGTGTGCAAGCTGAAATTGAATATGTCACTGACATGATAAAAATCGCAGAAACAGGCTTGTTAAGTACACCGGGTCTGATCATTGACAATAAAATCGTGTCGAGTGGCAAAGTGCTGGAAGCCCAGGCCGTAGCGGAACTGATTGAAAAAAATAAATAACGTCATAAATTATACTTTATGAGATGAAAACCAATGGCTGAGGCCACTGGTTTTTAATGATAGGGAACAAGCCATACGCTTTACGGTTTGACAATTAACATCGGTAATTTGGCCAGCTTTAATACCTCTTCAGCCACACTGCCCAAAGCGAGTTTCTGGATACCTTTTCGTCCATGCGATCCCATCACAATCAGCGCAGCTCCTGCTTCCTCTGCTGCTTTTACAATCGTCTGAGCAGAAACTTCTGCTTTAATCAGTTGAGTTTCAACTTTATTTGCCCCTGATTCTACTGCTAACTTCTCTGCTTCAACTAAAGCCTGTGTAGCATTACGGCAGGCTTCATCAAAAAATACTTTCATAGTTGATGAGTCTGCACCGAAGTAATAAAAATCGGTGTTGGTAAACGGATTTTCTTCGACAATGCTGATCATGGTGAGTTTACTCTCCATAGCAGCCGCCATAATCGCAGCTTGCTTGACTGCCGCTAGTGCCGGATCAGAACCGTCAATGGGTACTAAAATATTTTTATGAGTCATTCGCGATATTCCTTAAAATTTCTAATCGTTTAAATTTTCTTTATTCACAACACAAAATATGAAATGAACGATTTTTTAATCGGCATCTTTCTAGCCTCATTATAATCATCCGTTTATAATTTTGAACTTATACTATTTACTATATATGCGGATATGTATATATTTACATAACAAGATGGGAGCAGCTATGGACCACGTTCAGTTTTTTAAATGTTTATCCGATGAGACACGTCTCAGTATTGTCATGCTGATTGCAGAAAATAAAGAGCAATGCGTCTGTGATCTGACCGATAAACTCCAAGTGAGCCAGCCCAAGATTTCACGCCATCTGGCCTTATTGCGTTCTTGCGGTTTGTTAAACGACCGTCGTCAAAGCCAGTGGGTGTATTACAGCATCAATCCACAATTGCCGGCCTGGTGCTTTGAAATTCTTGATGCGCTCAAACGTAGTCATGCTCCAGTTTTATTTAATCCATCTGCTCTGCCAATACAGAGCCATTGCGAGTAAGTTTTATGAAATTTTTGTTTTTGTGCACGGGCAACAGTTGCCGCAGTATTCTCTCTGAAGTGTTATTCAACAGTCGTGCGCCAGAAGGCTGGGTGGCTTACAGTGCAGGAAGCAAACCTTCCGGTCAGGTGCATCCTTTAACGATCAAGACCTTGCAGAACTTGGGTCTATCGACTGAAGGTTTGTCCAGCAAAACCATTGATGCCTGCGAACAGTATGAGCCAGAAGTGGTGATTACCGTGTGTGATGCTGCGGCACAGGAAGCTTGTCCGCTGTATCTGGGTGGAGCTATCAAGGCGCATTGGGGGCTGTCTGATCCTTCACACTTGGACTTACCTGAAGAAGAAAAATTACAGGCGTTTTTGACTACTGTCGATCATATCAACAAACGTTTGGATGCCTTATTCGCTTTAGATGCAAAAAAAATGAGCCGTCCGGAGCTCATTGCTGAAATCAATAAAATTTCTCATATTTAATCGAGCAGATCATGTCTAAACAGGGTTTATCCTTTTTAGATCGCAACCTGACGCTATGGATCTTTGTGGCCATGGCATTGGGTGTTGCGATTGGGGTGGTATTTCCACAAGCATCAACAGCACTGGATGCCATGAGCGTGAATTCAGTCAATCTGCCGATTGCGATTGGTCTGATTCTGATGATGTATCCGCCTTTGGCCAAGGTGGATTACGCGACTCTGCCACAAGTTTTTCACGATAAGAAAACCCTGGCTTTGTCATTAATCCAGAACTGGCTGATTGCACCGATACTGATGTTTGTCTTGGCTATCGTGTTTCTCAATGACTATCCGGAATATATGACCGGCCTGATTCTGATTGGTTTGGCACGTTGTATTGCCATGGTACTGATCTGGAACGGTTTGGCCTGTGGGGATAACCAGTATGGCGCTGCACTCGTTGCCTTCAACAGTATTTTCCAGATTCTGTTCTTCAGTAGCTATGCCTGGTTCTTCCTGACCTATTTACCGCCATTTTTTGGGGTAGAAGGCCATGTGATTAATGTCGATTTCTGGACCATTGCCAATGCAGTCTTGATCTACCTGGGTATTCCATTCCTGATGGGTTTCCTGACCCGTCTGTCTTTGGTTAAAGCCAAAGGTCTGGATTGGTATCAAACGAAATTTCTGCCAAAAATTGGTCCACTGAGCTTGCTTGCTTTACTGTTCACGATTGTGGCGATGTTTAGTCTCAAGGGCGCGGATGTGCTGAGTTTGCCTTTGGATGTACTGCGTATTGCGATTCCATTGACCATTTACTTTGTGTTGATGTTCTTTGTCAGCTTCTTTATGAGTAAATGGATGGGGAACGATTATCCAAAAACCACGGCCATTTCCTTTACGGCTGCGGGCAATAACTTTGAGTTGGCTTTGGCTGTTGCGATTGCCACGTTTGGTTTGGCTTCTCCGATTGCATTTACCACCATCATTGGTCCTTTGGTGGAAGTGCCCGTGCTGATTTCCTTGGTCAGCGTGTCTTTGTGGCTGAAGAAAAAATATTTTGCTTAAAAAAATTGGGATGAAATAGTAATGACACTGCCGAATATCGAATTAGACTTGCTGGAAAAACCAAGCTTTGAACAGGTACAAGCCAAGCAGCTTGAGCATCCACCGCGTATTCTTTTGCTGTACGGTTCGAATCGTGAACGTTCTTATAGCCGTTTGGCAGTACTTGAAGCGGGACGTATTCTGGAATATTTTGGTGCAGAAGTGAAAATATTTCATCCCAAAGGTTTGCCGTTACCTGAAGATGCGGACATGAACCATCCGAAAGTAAAAGAATTACATGAACTGTTGGCTTGGGCTGAAGGCATGGTGTGGTCTTCACCCGAGCGTCATGGTGCGATGAGCTCAATTCTTAAGGCACAGATTGACTGGATTCCACTGGCCGCGGGTGCGATTCGTGCCACTCAGGGCAAAACCTTGGCGCTGATGCAGGTCTGTGGCGGTTCTCAATCGTTTAATGCGGTCAATCAAATGCGAATTTTGGGTCGTTGGATGCGCATGATTACGATTCCGAACCAGTCATCTGTGCCCAAAGCTTTCCTGGAATTTGAGGAAGATGGACGCATGAAACCATCAGCTTACTATGACCGGATCGTGGATGTGATGGAAGAGCTGTATAAGTTCACCTTGCTCACCCGTGGGCAAAGTGCTTACCTGACCAACCGTTATTCGGAACGCAAAGAATCGGCTGAAGAGCTGTCCAAACGGGTGAATCAACGCAATCCGAATTGAGGGTGAGTTTCCAACTCTTATAAAACTGTTTTATGGTTTATACCCAATATCCAGGCTATTGTGATATTGGGTTTTTTTATTCAATATAAAAATAGAGTGGACGATATATTCTCTTGAAGAGATGAATATTAAAAAGCGGAGAAAAAAATGCAAACTACGGCAACGGAAGTCGATGTCATTATTATTGGCGGGGGGCAAGCTGCTTTGGCCACGGCTTATTTTTTGAAACGTAGCGGATTGTCTTATCTTATTTTAGATGAGCAAGAGCAGGCTGGGGGGGCGTGGTTACATGCCTGGGATTCTCTGCGACTGTTTTCTCCGAACAGCTGGAGCTCTTTGCCGGGCTGGGTTATGCCACCCACAGAACAGATTTATCCAACCCGCGATGAAGTAATTGCCTACTTGCAACAATACGAACAGCGTTATCAGTTTCCGGTGATTCGTCCGGTGCATGTCGATCAGGTCAAGAGTGAAGGAAATGTCCTGGGTGTATATGCTGGTGAGCAATCCTGGAAAGCCAAGGCAGTGGTGAGTGCTACCGGAACCTGGAACCATCCGTATATTCCGTCTTATCCTGGTCAGGACAGTTTTAACGGGCTGCAATTACATTCTGCCGAGTATCAAAATGCAGAATCCTTGCATAATAAACGCGTGATGATTGTGGGTGGGGGAAATTCAGCTGCCCAGATTCTGGCGGAAGTATCCCAAGTGGCAGAAACCTTGTGGATCACGCTGACACCACCACAATTTTTGGCCGATGACGTGGATGGCCGCATTTTATTCCTGCGTGCAACAGAGCGTCTAAAAGCAATATTTGAAGGGCGTACCATTGAGCAGCCGATTGGTGGCTTAGGTGATATTGTCATGATCGATTCGGTTAAAGAAGCCCGCGCTCGTGGCGTTTTGCACAGTGAACGGCCCTTTGCCCGTTTCACGGAACATGGCGTGATTTGGGAAGATGGATCTTCACAACAGATAGATGTCGTGATCTGGTGTACCGGTTTTAAATCGGCTTTAGACCATTTAAAGCCGCTGGGTATCCTTGAGGAAAATGATACCATCCTGGTTGAAGGCACCAGATCGGTCAAACAACCTAAATTGTGGCTGGTGGGGTATGGTGAATGGACCGGTCCCGGTTCGGCGACTATTGTGGGAGTTGCCAGAACGGCACGTACCACGGCCGAGGAAATTACCGAGTTTCTGTCTCCGATTGGCCTGATGTAATGCTCTTTGGATTGAAGATTACCTTGTGAGTCAATCGGTCGTTACACATGATTTAAAGATAGAACAAAAGTCATCTATTTATTTCGGCGCTCAGACAAATGTTTTGATTAGATACAATCTGCCATTGGAAAATCCTAAGCCGAGGAATATAAAAACTCATAAAAAAATAAATGAGGGTGCTTAAAATGGGTTATATCGTGAAATTGATTCCTGAAGAACTTTATTTTATCCCAAATGACTGCGAAATCGGGATTACTGAATCGCGAGAGAAAGCGATCGTTGAGGGGCTGTTTCATGATTATGCTGAAGCCCATGCAAAGGCCAAGTTATTCAGAAAAGATATGATCTATGGGGTAGATTATCTTATCGAATCCGCACAAAGTGGATAATATTTTATTGTCGTGATTCAGTTTGATTTTGAAGATGTAAAAGTCCCGCGACACGGCAAACAATAAAAACTAAAAATAGCCGGGTTGAAAGGGAACACTCCAAAAATATCTTTAATTCAGAAAACAGTCTTCAGTAGTGTTGACAGTCGCCTGTTTTTTTAAAGTCGTTTTAAATATTGAAAAAAGGCAATACATGCTCAAATCTTGGATTCGTATTTAATAACTTTAAAAAACTGACACTCACATCATCAATTAAGCGCTTGTAATATCCAAATTCTTCCTGAATGTTATGCGGTCCAGTTGACGGCTGTTGACTTCATCTACTAAAACCTAAAGAAAACCAAAGCATAAAATATATCGGCAGTATCAGGAGACGGCAATGGATTATCTGTTCAGTACAGCAATGAGTTTGATGATTGCCATTTTGGTATTATTGCTTGGACGAATCATCAATACCTTTCTGCCATTTTTGCAAAAAAATAATATTCCTGAAGTTGTCACGGGTGGTTTGTTGGGTTCCTTGATTTTCTTTGGTTTTTATCAGTTCTATGGTTATAGCCTGATCTTGAATAAGGCCATGCAAGACACTTTTATGCTGATGTTTTTTGCTTCGATTGGTTTAAGTGCCAATTTTAGAAAACTGAAAGAAGGGGGTAAACCACTAGTTATTTTCCTGCTCTGTATCTCGACCTTTGTGGTAATACAAAATGCGGTCGGCATGTCTGTTGCAACGCTGCTGAATCTGGATCCTTTAATGGGTGTCATGACCGGCTCAATCGCCCTGATTGGCGGACTAGGTACTGTGGGCGCATGGGGGCCCATTTTTGAAAATAAATATGGTATCGAAGGTGCATTGACCATGGGAGTTGCCAGTGCAACCTTTGGTATGCTGATTGCAAGTTTAATGGGCGGTCCACTGGCACGTTCATTAATTCGCAAGCATCATTTGGCAGAAGCTCATTTTATTTCATTTGCACCGAATACCATACAGACTACACCCAATGAAACAGACCGTATTCAAGGCATTGAAACCCAGCAGCCCATTACGGTAGATCATGCCATTCTGACTTTAAGCCTGTTCACTTTTGCGTTGGTATTTGCCGAAATCATGAAAAATCTGACTTTGGCCACTGCATTTGAAATGCCAGGATTTATTTGGGCTATTTTAGGCGGTGTGATTTTGCGCAATAGTTTGGAGTTTTTTTATTCGTTTTCCACATTTGATGAATCCATTGATGTCTTTGGTAATACGGTATTGGCGTTATATTTAGCTATGGCGCTGGTGTCTTTAAAACTTTGGCAATTGGCCGAGCTCGCGGTGCCGATGCTGATTTTACTGGTCGCCCAAACGGTTGCCATGTGGCTATTTGCAAAATATGTGTGTTTTCGGGTGATGGGAAAAAATTATGAGTCGGCTGTTTTGGCTACTGGGTTATGCGGCTTTGGTATGGGCGCGATGCCGAATGCAATTGCCAGTATGCAAGCCGTTACCCGTATGTACGGGGCAGCTCCTCGAGTATTTTTAATTGTGCCTTTGGTGGGGGCTTTTTTTATTGATCTCGTCAATGTGGTAGTGATTCAAACCATTTTGCAGTTGTTTGGCTAAGAGCATTTTGACCGCTTAGCTCTTGGATTTAAGGGATAAATCCTATAAATGCATGACGTGCTTGGGAATTGATGATTTGACTCTGCTGGATTTGACTCTGGATAAAGGAAAAGTTTAAGATTTTTTAAATAGATTAAAAATAATATGTATTAAGTATTAGTTAGTTAAAATTTAAAATAATACAATAAGTTAAATAAAATTTAAGAGAATCTGTTAATGAATCTATATTCAAAAAGTCTGTTTATGCTGCTGACCCTATCTTTCTTATCAGGTTGTCATGGCGTGATGATTAACAAGCCCAATTCACCCAACCGGCTGGTCAATAAAGATGAAGTGGCGGTTCAGGATGCTTTGACCCAAATTGGGAAAGGGATCAGCAACATGAAAGCTGAATTGGATAAGAACCAAACCAAGGCAGGTTTGTATATTGATACGATTGATCTCGATATCGCTTTAAATGCCATTCAGAATGAAGATGGCAGCGTATCGCTTGGAATCAATCCACTCGATTTTAAAAAATTTTCTGAGAGTTCAGGCAAGTTGAATGCGGACGTGGTGAAAAGTCTGGAAGATTCACGTTCTAGTTCTTTGAAAATACGCTTCAAGAGTGTCAATGGGTATCGCTTGCAGTTACTGGATTCGATGAAAGATGATGCGAAGAGAGATGAGGTTCTTCAAAAGGATTTAGCAGACAATCCTGTAGAGATTCCGTATAAAAATATGGGACAGTATATGTTTGAAAAATGAAGAGAAGAAACTGAAAAGAAATACTCCGAAGATGCCGCTGCATGTCGTTACCCTTGAACCCGTAGAGTTCAAGGTGGAGGCGACGCATACTTGCTGGGTTTCCTACTCGCGGTAGGCATACGCTCTAAATATGCAGAACGCCATCCTAAAGTGATGATATCGGCTCAGGGGAATTCGACCCGCTGGCGCACATCTCAGAGATGATTTAAGTATAACGAATCTGGGAGTGATGGCAATGCTCTGGTTTAGGGAAATGTAAATTTAGGTGACAATTGCCGAGAGTTTATGCAACACATCCTAAACCAGCTTTTCTACATCTTCCAAAATGCTGCCGAGCAAACGTTCGCAATGGGCATATTCTTGCAGCGATTTATTCAGGGTCAGCACTTCCTGCATCAGCTCCAGCGCAACCATAATCACCAGTTTATTATGTTCCACACGGGGCGCTTTGCGGCGCAGTTGCTGAAATTTTTCATTCAGTAATGTTGCAGCACGTTCCAAATCATCTTTTTCATCGGCAGTGGTGGCCAGGCGGAAAATCTGTTCGATTAAGCGCAGTTCAACCGTAACTTGTTCACTCATGATTCTGCCTCTTCATTATTTGCCTCAGTGGGATGAGCAAGTTGCTGAATTTCTTGCGCATGGTGATCTTGTGTAGTGCCTAAAATGGCCAGGCGCTGGATAATCGTTTCGACTTTGGCACGAGCATGCTCATTTTTTTGCCGTAAACGTTCACGCTCCTGTTGCAGATCATGAATGTCCTGCTGGCTACGGCGCTGTTCATTTTGCAGTTTTTCTTTTACCACGCGCAATTCATTACGCTCGGCCAGAATTTCCTGAAAACGATTTTTTAAATCGGTACTGCTTTTTTCCAGACGGCCATAACGTTCCGCCAATGCTGTTGCATCGCTATTGAGCTGTTGGAATTGATTTTGCAAGGTCGAAAGCTGTTCGGTCAGCAGGTCAATTTCTTCTTGTTTTTGCGTGATAATGCCATTTTTATGCACAATTTGCGCATGATGTTGCTCATCGCCATTGGCCTTATCGTGGATCAGTGCATTATTTTCACTTTCAAAATGTTCGATGCGTGTTTTTAAAACGCCTATATGCGCTTGTAGACGCTGTAATTCTTCTAACATAACGTGGTCGCACAGTGTTGCAAACAAAGGTAATATATACGCAGTATAGAGATTGGATAAACGAATGCAAGACGATATTTCAGGTTGGTCGGAATGGCAGCGTAATTTTGCCGAAATTGACGAAATTACAAGCCCAAGTGAGTTACATGGTTTACTGACTGGTATAGTTTGTGTGACTCAGGCACCGACGCGTGAAGAATGGTTGAATATTTTGATGACCCTCAATGTGCCGGAGTTGGAACAGGATGCTTTGGCACTGCTCGCGGATGAGTCGGAAGATGTGGCCCATGCCTTGTCGGAAGATGAGCTCGACTATTTGCCATTATTGCCTGATGATGAGCATCTGCTCGCAGACCGTGTACAGGCCTTGGCAGACTGGTGTGCAGGGGTGGTGCTGGGATTCGGTTTGGCCTCTGGTCATATCCGTACGGATGAAATGGAGCTTATCGAACATTTGCAGGATGTTGCTGCGGTTGAATTTGAAGATTCTGACAATGATGAAGAAGGCGAAATCAGCTATCAAGAACTCTACGAATTTGTACGTCTGATTCCGGTCAGTTTGTCGATTGGCCGTAAAAAAGTCACCGTGGCAGAAAGTTCACTGTTGCAACATTCACATGCCAAATCCAAACAGCAAGCTGCACCAACAGACAGCAACGCGATTGTTGAAATGTTTACCCCACATCGTCCGAGCTAGATCGGACGAGTGCTGCATGATCTTTCTTTCTACTTTTTTAAAAATAGAGAATTAAAACATCTCATGATGAAACTGACTCAAGCCGATTTTCAACAACGCCGTGACCGTCTGGTAGAAAAAATGGGTCCGCATAGTATTGCGATTATTGCCACCAGTCCGGTGGCGTACCGTAACCGGGATGCGGACTATAAATTCCGGGCAGATAGCAGCTTTTATTATCTGACGGGATTTGCCGAACCAGAAGCCGTGGCAGTGATTGAAACCTTTGAGTCAGCAGAAGACTATAGCTACAGTCTGTTCTGTCGTGAGCGCAACCGTGAAATGGAAATCTGGAATGGTTACCGTGCCGGGATTGATGGGGCAATTGCAGATTATGAGGCGGATGAAGCTTATGCAATTGATCTGTTAGATGAAGAAATTCTGGATAAGTTACTGAACAAACAGCGACTGTATTACCGGATCGGTCATCAGGCCGATTTCGATGCGCGAGTGAGTCAGTGGATCAAACAGGCAGATGCCCAGCAACGTCGTGGTAATGGGGCACCAGCTCAGGTGATCCAGCTGGACCGTATTCTGGATGAAATGCGCCTGATCAAATCCGCGCAGGAAATTGAATTGATGCAGATTGCATCGGAGATTAGCGCCGAGGCACATACCCGTGCCATGCAAACAGTTCATCCTGGCATGATGGAATATGCGCTGGAAGCAGAATTGAATTATGTCTTTGGCAAAAATGGCTGTGTGCCGTCGTATAACAGTATTGTCGGTGGCGGCGCCAATGCCTGCATTCTGCATTATGTAGAAAATAATCAGATGCTAAAAAATGGCGATCTGGTGCTGATTGATGCCGCTTGCGAATATGAATGTTATGCCTCGGATATTACCCGGACGTTCCCGGTGAATGGCAAATTTAGTCCGGAACAAAAAGCACTTTATGAAATTGTGCTACAGGCGCAACTGGCTGCAATTGACGCGGTCAAAATTGGCAATGCTTATCGTGAGCCACATGAAGTGGCAGTGAGAATTTTGACTCAAGGTCTGCTGGATCTCGGTTTGATGAAAGGAGATCTGGAAGATTTGCTGGAAGCTGAAGCCTATCGCCAGTTTTATATGCATGGTACCGGGCACTGGTTGGGTATGGATGTGCATGATGTCGGAGCCTATAAACAGGAAGGGGAATGGCGCCCATATCAGGAAGGAATGGTCGTGACCGTAGAGCCAGGGTTATATATCGCACCGGATGATGAAACTGTCGAAGAAAAATGGCGTGGTATTGGTATCCGGATTGAGGATGATGTGGTGGCTACTATAAATGGCCCTCGCGTTTTAACCGCTGCTGTTGTAAAAACAGTGCAGGATATTGAACATTTGATGGCACAAGCCCAAGCATAATTGGCCATGGCCAACGAGGAGTAGAAATGGTGCAACAGCAAGTCATGATTGTCGGTGGTGGCATGGTGGGACTCAGTTTGGCTTTGATGCTGGCCAAGCAGAATATTGCGGTCAAACTGTTGGAAGCCATCCAGTACCCGGACTATGATGATACCGAGTTAGCACCTTCTCACTCCAGTTTTGATGCCCGTAATACCGCTTTATCCCGCCGTACCGTACAGATTTACCAAAAGCTGGGTTTGTGGGAAGCCTTGCAACAACATGCGACGCCGATCTTGCAGGTGCATATTACCGAGCAGGGCAGTTTTGGCAAGGCACGTCTGATTGCCGATCAGGAAAAAGTCGAAAGTTTTGGTCAGGTGATCGAAAATGCCTGGTTGGGCCGTGTATTGCTGACCCAAGTCCGTCAGCAACCTTTGATTGAGCTGATTGATGGCGTCAAGGTGACATCACTGACCCAAGATAACGAACAGGTCTATATTGAGGCGGAGCGTGGCTCGGAACAGTTACAGCTTTCAGCAGCGTTATTGATTGCAGCAGATGGTCGTGATTCTTTCTGTCGTCAGGCACTCGGCATTGGCGTAGATGTGCATGACTATGACCAGGTCGCCATCGTGACCACGGTACAAACCTCCAAGCCCCATCAACAGGTGGGTTTTGAACGCTTTAGTTCACTGGGTCCTTTGGCTTTGTTGCCGTTACCAGGAGAATACCGCCGCTCGGTGGTTTGGCCGGTCAAAAAAGGCACTGAACAGGAATGGCTGGGTGAAGAAAATGATCAGCATTTTCTGGATGCCTTACAAAAAACGTATGGAGATCGTGCCGGAAAATTCCTGAAAACTGGGCGACGTTTTAGTTATCCATTATCACAGGTTCTGGCCCATCGACAGGCTGTGGGCCGTGTAGTACTGATGGGCAATGCTGCACATACCATTCATCCGGTTGCAGGGCAGGGCTTTAACCTGTGCATGCGTGATGCGGATGTATTGTTGCGTTATCTGAGCAATCAGCTGGCGAACGCCGCCGACTTGGGTAATCCGGATGTGTTGAAATCTTATGAACAGGCACGCTTAAGTGACCAGCAACGCGTGATCAAATTCTGTGATTCCGTTGTTCGTGGTTTCAGTAATAACAATCCACTGCTGAAATTTTTGCGCAATACCGGCTTGATTGCTTTTGATGTGATCCCCGGTGTTAAGCCTTTGGTGGCCAACTACGCAATGGGATTAAAAGCATGAGTGAAATGTTGGATGTTGTCATCATTGGTGGTGGTCTGGTCGGTGGACTTACTGCTTTATTGCTGGCTCAAGGCGGTGTACAAGCAACGGTACTGGATGCAGCACCGATTCTGGATGAAGCCAAAGTCTTGGCTGTAGCCAATCCACGGGTGTTGGCATTGAGCCATGCCACGCTACATTTGCTAAAAACGGTCGGTGTCTGGGACAAAGTAGCTCGGCATATGCCTTATACCGGCATGCAAGTCTGGAATAAAAACGGGTATGGCGAGATCATGTTTGGACACGAATCAGCTGTCTGGCCTACTGCTGAACAATGGCTCGGCTCTATGGTGGAGCCGAGTATTCTGAATTTGGCGATCCAGGAACAGATGTTGCAGCAAGTACAGGATTACCGGACCCAGGTCAAAGTGATCCGTGTAGAGCAGATTCTACAAGGCTGGAAAATCCAGCTGGCCGATGGTACGCAATTGCAAGCCAAACTGGTGATTGGTGCGGATGGTGCCAATTCTTTTGTGCGCGAACAGGCCCTGATTGGTCTGGATGTGCTGGACTATCAACAGGCCGCTATCAGTTGTGCAATTAAAACCGTACAACCGCATGTGCATGTGGCACGACAGATATTTCTGCCTACCGGCCCGTTGGCTTATCTGCCGATGGCGAGTTTAAATGCTGCCGAACAGGGATATTGGCAATCAATTGTCTGGACATTGCCGGATGATTATGCGGAGGAATACTCCCAGCTGGATGATACACAATTCAAACATTTATTGACCCAAGCCAGCCATCATATGCTGGGTGAGGTACTGGAAGTAACTTCACGTGCACAATTCCCCTTAAAAGCCCGTTCGGCACAATTGTACGTCAAGCCGGGACTGGCTTTGGTCGGAGATGCCGCGCATGTGATTCATCCATTGGCCGGTCAGGGGGTGAATATCGGCTGCCTGGATGCTGCAGTATTGTGTGACGTGCTTTTACATGATCTGCAGCGTGGCGTGTGGGCACATGAGCAGACCTTGCAGCGTTATGCGCATCGCCGTAAAGGGCAGAATGAAGCCATGATGCACAGTATGTCGGCGATTGGCTCGATCGAAGCTACTGAATTTTCTCCATTTATCTGGGCAAGGAACTTTGGTTTGCAGCAGGTCAACCAGTCTGCTTTACTAAAAGATGCCTTTATGGCACAAGCCAGTGGCTTGCAGGCTTTACATGGGACACGCTATGCCGCTTAAATTGGGGAAAGCCGTTTTTTAAACAAACGTTTATAGATTTTTACGAATTTGACTAAAAAAAATACGATTTTTTTGTATTTAACCCTTTGCGAAAACGCAAGAGATTGCTAAATTTCTTCGTAATTCGTTCCCATACAGGATGGGGTAACAGGATGTCATTTGTGGGGAGAAAAAGATGACGGATCTCAATGATTATGATGATGCAGAAGATGTAACAGTCGATGAGGACGAGGCAAAAGCTGCAGAAAAAGGGGCAGACAGCGAAGAAGGCTCGTCAGATGCAGATTTGGCTGAAGCAGAGACTTTAACCGTCACGGCAAAACAGAAGCAACGTCAGGCGCTTGAAGATGAAATCGCGGCCTTTCTCGCACGAGGTGGTAAAATTACTGAAGTACCACCAGATGAAGGCACACGTAACTAAAGCTAAAAAATACAATATTCAAAAAGCATCATTTTAGGTGATGCTTTTTTTGGTCAGTAGTGAGGGTTAAGTTTTATCGCTGAGTTCCAGGGCACGTTGATAGGCAATTTTTTTCTTGATGCCGGTCAGATCCGCTGCCAATTGTGAAGCCGCCTTGACCGATAAATCCTGCAATAACCGCATTAATAATTGATCCAGTTTTTCCTGTTCCAGATCTTTTTCCTGGGTGGCGCCACCTACCACCACCACAATCTCGCCTTTTTGCTGATTGTGATCATTGGCAATAAACCTTGTTAATTCACCTAAGGTCATTTTTTTAATGGTTTCAAAGGTCTTGGTAATTTCCCGGGCAAAACCGACTGGACGTTCTGCACCAAAAACCTGTGCCATATCCTGAATACAGTCCAGGATGCGATGGGGGGCTTCATAAAAAATCAGTGTTTGGGTTTCATCTTTGAGTTTTTCCAGTTGTGCAATGCGTTGTGAATGTTTGGACGGTAAAAATCCTTCAAAACTGAAACGGTCACTTGGCAGGCCAACTGCACTAAGCGCAGCAATCGCGGCACAGGCACCTGGAACCGGAATCACGCGAATCTGATGTTCTTGTGCAGCACGCACCAGTTTAAACCCGGGATCACTGATTAATGGGGTACCTGCATCACTGATCAGCGCAAGGTTTTCTCCGGCAAGCAGTTTTTGAATCAGACTGTCAATTTTGTTGCTTTCATTATGGTCATGGCAGGCGGTCAGCGGCGTGTTGATATTAAAATGTTTTAATAACTGCACAGATTGACGGGTATCTTCGGCGGCAATCAGGCTCACCGATTTCAGCACCTCCACTGCTCGGAAACTCATATCATCCAGGTGCCCAATTGGGGTAGCAACAACGTATAACGAGGCACGCATGGTATAACTCCAGGATCAGATCAGCAAAAATGCAGGATTTCTCGTAAAACCGAGTAAATCGAAAAGGTGGGATGAGTTGATTGTACCTGAAATGCCGCTTCAGGTCTAAATGCTTTGCCTGTACCTGAAAAATTACGCTATAAGACAGTTAGAATAAAAATAATCGCCGTGATGGAGCGAAAATGACAACAAAAACTCGGGCGTTAGGCCAGTGGGCAGAACAGCAAGCTTTGATCTTTTTACAACAGGGAGGCTACGTGCTGGTCGAACAGAATTACCATTCGCGTTACGGTGAAATTGACTTGATTGTGCGCAAAAACCAAGAACTGGTCTTTGTCGAAGTCAAGGCTCGTTCTGCTGGAAATTGGGCACAAGCGCATGAAGTGATTAGCTTCAGTAAACAACGGAAAATTATTCAGACTGCACAGCATTATCTAGCGCAGTCGCCACATTTTCAGGACTGTTATTGCCGTTTCGATGCCCTGTGTTTTGAGCTTTCCCAGCCCGTTGCAAAAACCATACAGCAAGATTTTTATAATCTCATTTATGATCTGCAATGGATTGAAAACGCATTTACATTAGATCAATAGTTCATTACTCTTTGAATATAATCTAGGTATCTGTTCAATAGATAGACAATAAATTGAAGATGATGAGGGAGTTTGACTGAGTGTCTAAACGTATCGCAATGGTTGTGCTGTGTGTCGTAAGTTTATCAGGTTGTGCAAGCTTTATTGCCAGTGGTACAGGACCAGCCCCTGTAGGAAATGATATTGGAACGCGTTCTTTAGGTCAGGTTTTGATTGATTCTTCCATTGAGCGTACCGCCAGCATTAACCTGTATAAACTGGATCCACGATTTAAGCAGTCACGTGTCAATATTGAAAGTTTCCATGGCAATGTATTGTTAACCGGACAGGTTCCTGACCAGCATTTAAGACAGCTTGCAGAAGATAATGTCCGTGCCATGAGTGATGTAAAAGCGGTACATAATTACCTGACGATTGGGGATAAAATTGGCTATACCAGCATCATGCAGGATGCTGCAGTGACGGCCAATACGCGTGGCCTGATTGTGAAAGCACCGATTGTCAGTGACAAGAAAGTATTGATCCATACCGAAAATGGCGTGTTATATGTTTTAGGACGCTTGAATACGGCAGAGCTGAATGATCTGAACCAGGTGCTGCAACAGGTGGGCAATGTCAGCAAGATTGTGACCCTGATTGACAATACCGACCAGATGAGCGTGGGTTTACAAAATTCTGCTTATGTCAGTCTGAGCCAGAGTACTCCAGGGCAACCGGAGGTCCAAACACCGGTGGCCATTGATCCATATGAGTCCGAACCGAACTATGTCCAATAATCCGCAAAAAATCGTGCAACGTTTAAACGATAAAGTGCAACAGGTGAAACAGGTCTATGACGACTTTCGCCTGTATGACATTGGCAGTTATGCACTCAATCGTTTTATCGCGACTGAGTATTTTGACGTGCTGCCGAATATCGCCTATGGTTTAAAGGCACGTCAGCGGTTGGACTTGTATCGCTCTCGTCAACCTCTGCTGCATCGACCCTTGCTGGTGTTTGTGCATGGTGGTTCCTGGCAGCATGGTGACAAGAAAGATTATAAATTTATAGGTGAGGCCTTTGGTCGTGAAGGCTATGACGTCGCGGTGATCAATTATCATCTTGCACCTGAACATATTTTCCCGGCCTATATTGATGATTTGACTTTGGCCTTGAACCATTTGCACCAGCATCAAGACAAGTACCAGATTTTAACTGAAAATCTGGTGTTGATGGGGCATTCTGCCGGTGCCTTTAATGTGATGTCGGCCTTGTACCATCCACAGCCGTATAATCTACATTGCCGTGAACAGATCAGGGCAGTGGTCGGGATTGCTGGACCTTATCATTTTGATTATAAAGGTGATCCACTGTCGCAACATGCCTTTGATGAGCATATTCCGTATCAGCAAGTGATGCCGTATTATTTTGTCGATAATAATTCGATCCGCCATTATCTGTTGACCGCCGAGAATGACCAGATTGTACAGGACAGCAATAGTTGGGATTTACATCAGGTCTTGCAGAACAAAGGCAATTATAGCCAGGTTGAGGTGATTCCCAATACCGGCCATATTACCATTGTGGGAAGTCTGTCCAGCTGGTTTAGCCGCTATTTTAAGACCAAAACCACCATTTTAAATATGCTAGATCAGACCTTTAGCCCGAAATAGATTCTTGCGTGATTACATGGGCTCGCCGTGGATGACGTGCATAATCATGGCATGTGCCACACTGCCTTTAAATGGGATTTCTGGCAGCTGGTCAAACTTAAAGAAGCCTGCATCATGAATCTCATCTTCCTGTAGCTGAATTTCACCAGACTCATATTCAGCTTGGAAAGCGATCATCAGGTTGCTCGGGAAAGGCCAGGGTTGGCTGGAAATATAACGAATATTTCTGACCTTGACACCGACTTCTTCGAGCGTTTCACGTTCAACCGCCTGCTCTAAAGTTTCACCAACTTCCACAAAACCGGCAATCAGGCCATACATTTTGCCTTTATTGCGGATCGACTGCGCCAGCAAGATTTCATCATCACCTTTGGTGATAATTGTAATGACACACGGTTGAATCCGCGGATACTGGCTGTATTCGCAGACTGGACAGACCATGGCATATTGCACTGGATGCACTTCGGTTGGATGACCGCAATGACTACAGAACTTATGGTTGCGGCGCCATTCCAGCAATTGTACTGCACGGCTGGCTTGTTCAAATTGATTGCGATCCCAAATCGTGACGAGTTGCCGGATGGGAACCAGTTGCAAACCTTCTGGAATGATTTCGGTATCGAGCAGATCACGTGCGATGACTTGATCGCCAGCAACAAAAGGCAGGTCGTCTTCTAGACGTTCGACTCGAGGCAGCTGAAACTGCTCGTCAACGAGCAGTTTCTGTTCATGAAAAATATAAGCAAGTGATAATTCAGACATTTAGGCCGCTACATTCGCAAGTTGTTGACTACTTGCTAATGCTACATCAAACATTGACTGTAAAACAGGCTGTTTATTTTTTAAATTATCGATCAGTAACTCGGCACTGGCCAGGCTGTCTAACACCTGATTCATTTGTGCTTGTTCCAGGTCATTTTGCTGATCCAGTTGTTGCTGGATGAAATCAGCAGAGTGCAATAGGGCCGTTTGACCATCTGGCACACCCAGGAACAGAACCGCGCCGCCAATTTCTTTCAACTGTGCGGGAATGGCATTTAATGTTGAGAGATCCTGATTTTCCAGATATTGCACTAACGTCTGGCTGCAGAGTTCAATCAGGGATTGGGTTTCATTCAACAAGCCTTCATGCGCTTCATCGAGGCGATCCAGTGAAATCTTCAAGTTGTTGACGGGAAGCTGCAAACGGCTAGAGGTGTGGCGACGCTCAAAGATGCCAATCGCATTCATGGCTGCCAAAATGGCATTCATCAGTTTTTCTGCAAAACTTTCTTCATGCACTACATCAGGCTGGCTCAGCGCTTCAGCCTGGATACAGAGTTCCTGATAGGCTTCATGCAGGTCGAGCACCTTGAAAATATTGGCCAGTCCCATGAGCTTACCTTGCAACTCCTGGGTTTTTTCAGAACTCATGTTTTGGTAGTTATATTCAATTTCATTACGGATTTGTGCCATTTCCGTGGTAACTAAAGCGCTGACGCTATGAATGGTGTCGTAATCTGGACCATAAAGCTGGGTGCTTAAAACGTGCAATTGCGTATCGGTGAGCGAGTCTTCCGAGATGTTCAGCTGTTGACGGATATTGTGCGAAATATCATCTTCCTGGCTGATGCACAGGCTGAGAATATCCGCGACATCAGACAGTTCAGCTGTGAATTCAGCTGGGGCAGCAAAGAATTGCGCCATATTGTGTTCAACCTGGATCAGGATGCGCAGGCGTGCATCATTTAAAAACAGCTGATCAATATGGTTGAGTGCCACAAACACCAGACTCCAGTATTGCTGGCTTGGCTGCTGCTCGGCTAAACCGGCCAAATAGGTTCCCGCCAGTTTAATGCCTTGACGGTCCAGTTCAGTGGTTTCACCTTTGAGCAATTTATGTAAGCAAAGTTTATAGAGTTGATGCACATAGACTGATTTTTCCAGTTGTGGTGCTTGCGGCAACTGGAAATTTGGGCTGATGCAGTCGAGTAAAGCGGCGATATGCTGGCCTTCACGGGTGAGCGGTTTGCCCAGTGCGAGTTCGAGACGGTTTAAGGTATCGAGCATGAATTGCGGAACCGTGACTTCACGTAAACAGATAAATTCAATATAACGTTTTAACATGGTGGTACCTTCGCTCAAGGCCAGCATGTCTGGTGTCTGGATTGCGGCCGGGTTGGCCATGATTTTGCGCATCAGTTCTGCTGAATACTGTGCAATTTGCGCCAGATTTGGCATATCGATCAGGGCGAGAACTTGTGCACACTGTTCAAACTGATTCAGTGCATCATCAATACCAAAAGGTAAGGTCTGGTCCTCTGCGAGAGCGCTGACAGCGGATTCCACCAGCTTAATCGAATTATCAACCTCATTTTTTATTATCAATAATGCAGTCGGGTCGAAGTGAATAGAGGTTTGGTAAGACATGGATCTGCACCTTTCCTAGTGTTATTTCTGTTTGTGTCGATCCCAAATCAACGGGACCAATATGTTGGAATTAATATAGCTTAACTGCTGAGGCTTTAAATACAAAAAATAACAAATTCTGCAAAATTTATTTGCCGAAAAAGCAAGGTTCTCCATGTTTTTCTTCATATTGTTTGACCCAGGTCTCATGTTTATCGAGTTCTTCGGCGCTCGGCAAAATTACCGGAAGGTCTATCTGGACCAAGCGGCGGCCCGACTGGCCATTCTGTTGTTCGCTGTGGGACAGGGCATCCATATCAAAAGAGACCTGTCCACCGGTCATCGCGAGGTAGACATCCGATAAAATTTCGGCATCCAGCAAGGCACCGTGGAAGGTACGGTCACGTGCTGGAATTTCGTAGCGTCGTACAAGTGCATCCAGCGAGTTTTTCTGGCCTGGATGTTTGCTTTTGGCCATAGCCAGGGTATCCGTCACTTCGCAAACTTCCGAAAGCGCTACCAGGCCAGCCCGTTTGAACTCCATGTCCAGGAAGTTCATATCGAAGGTGGCGTTATGCGCAATAATTTCCGCACCCTTTAAATAGTCAAACAGCACATCAGCGATTTCGGCATACGTGGGTTTGTCTTTGAGAAATTCATCCGAAATACCATGCACGGTCTCTGATTCACCGACTGGTTTTTCCGGATTGATATAGATATGAATCGAACTGCCGGTGAGCTTGCGGTTGATCATCTCAATAGCACCGACTTCAATAATCCGATCCCCATCCTGATAATAAAAACCGGTGGTTTCGGTATCCAGAATTAACTGTCTGGGACCATAGGCTTCAATCTGTGCCGGTGTGATTTTAATTTGGGGATGTAGCGATGTGGATTCAGCCGGTTCACACATTGGAGAGTTGCCCCAATTTTCTGTTTCGCTAGAGACTGGTTCTAATTCGTTACTGCCAATTTTTTCTTCTGGTATATCAATTAAATCAAAACCGAAAGGATCGTCGAGTAACCAGTCGCTCTCAGACTTTTTTTCGCTGCTGACCGTGCTTTCACTAATAATTGTTTCACTGCTTTGCAGATGCTGCTGACCAACTTGATCTGCGCCGAGATTGGCCAATTGATCCGCCATTTCATTGCCCGGATGGCCGGCATGGCCTTTAATCCAGTGCCATTCGATGTCACGCTGCTGGCAGGTGGCATCCAGTTTTTGCCAGAGATCCGGATTTTTGACATCTTTCCAGTTTTTCTTTTTCCAGCCATGGATCCACTCGGTAATACCTTGTTTTACATATTTGGAGTCGGTCCAGACAATCAGTTTGGCATCCACAGGGCAAAATGCAATGCCTTCAATGGCCGCGGTCAGTTCCATGCGGTTATTGGTGGTTTGGGCTTCACCCCCAAACAGTTTGTGCTCGCCGTTTTCGGTAATGACATATGCGCCCCAGCCACCCAAGCCCGGATTGCCGCGGCAAGCGCCATCAACATACAGTGTGATTGTTTGTGACATAGATCAACATCCAAGACGTAGCAGCAAAAACATGGAAAGTTATTGTATACGGAAATCGAATTTTGCAGCGCTTGGAAAAGCACTTTTTTAAACTTCTTGTAACATTTATAGTGAAAACCCGCTAAATTATAGCCTTGCCTGAAAGACATGCTTTACTAAAATGGCAGATCTAAAAAATAAATTCTCACGCGAGTTGTCTGGAACTTTTATGTATAAACCCACCACAGCGATGTGGCAGCCTTCTGCATCGGTCTTTTTTAAAATTACTCTATTAAGTTCGGCTTTAGCAGCATTAGGTATGACCACGGGCTGTTCCTCAACTCAAAGTGCAACCACAGTTACGAAATCCAACAGCCTCGATTCAGGTTATCTAGATGCCAGCAGTCTGGATTCACTGGAGGATTTATTGTCTGCAACCGATATGCGTGCAGTAGAAGGTGACCGTTTACTGATTTTAAAACATGGTGATGTGTGGAAGCGCATGACGGTCGGTTTTAAAATGGATTTGAACCATTGGGATCCGCGCATTGAAGCCCAGCGCAGCTGGTTTATTTCCCGTCAGCCTTATCTGGACCGTTTAAGTGCACGTGCCAGCCGTTATTTGTATCACACGGTGAAAGAAGCGGAGCGTCGCGGTTTGCCGACCGAATTGGCTTTATTGCCGGTGATTGAAAGTTCCTATGACCCGGCAGCGACCAGTAGTGCGGCAGCGGCTGGTTTATGGCAGTTTATTCCAAGTACGGGTCGCATCTATGGTTTAAAACAAACCGGAATGTACGATGGGCGCCGTGATGTGGTGGAATCCACACGGGCCGCCTATGAATTTTTAGGCAGTTTATATAATCAGTTTGGTTCCTGGGAGTTGGCACTCGCAGCCTATAATGCCGGGCCAGGACGTATTCAGCAGGCAATTAACCGCAATAAGGCCGCCGGTTTACCAACGGATTACTGGTCGTTGAAACTTCCGCAAGAAACCATGAATTATGTACCGCGTTTCTTGGCCGTGGCCCAGATTATTAAAAATCCGCAAGCCTATAATGTCTCTTTACCGCCCATTGCCAACCGTCCGCATTTTCGCGAAGTGCAGGTTCCAGGGGATGTTTCTCTTAATGAAATCTCTGCATTGACTGGTTTGAGTCGTGCGGAACTGTATTCGCTGAATCCGGGCTATCGGGGTGAGCAGATTGATCCGTCCAGCCCGATGCGGATTTTAATTCCGGCAGATATCAGTCCGGCTGTAGACAGCAAATTACGTCGTCTGAAAGCCAATACCGGTTTATTGGCCAGTACACAACCGGTGTTGAGTGATACCACCACGACGATTAACGTAAAACCTGTCGAAAGTAGTAGCAAGAACATTACACCGGCGAAAACCACACCGCCACCCCTGCTGGCCAGTGTAACGCCGACCAAAACAGCAGAGAAGAGCAGTGTAAGCAGTGCCAAGAAGATGGCTACTCCACGTGGCTCGGATGCGCTCGCTGCATTTGCGGCATCCGCTGATATTCCAAGTGCGCCGCGGATTCCGGTTGCAGTGACGCCAGCCAGCAATATTCAGCCGGTAAAAGTAGAACCGCCAATTTCCGCACAGGAACGTGAGCAGATTCTTGCGGCAGTAAAAGTGGAAGGGCAGAACAAGAGTATTGATGAGGTGTTGCAGCCGCAAGCCTCACAGGCAGAAAAAGATGAGGTGGTGGCAGAGCTGAAAGCCTTGGCACCACAAGGCACGGAAATTGTCGATCCTTATGATGGCAAGATTAAACTGACCGCAATTCAGACCAGTCAGTCTGTAGCGGAACAGCAAGGTCAAGAAGTCAGCAAACGCTTTGCCTATCCGAAAACCTTAGCGGAAACCACACCTGTAGATTCGGAAGAAGCCAAACTGAACCGTGGCAAGAATTATGTGAAAACCGATGCCGAAGTGGTGGTGGTGCCGCCAAAAGGCAAGCGCAGTACCTATACGGTGATGACGGGTGATACGTTGGCCTTGATCGCCATGAAAAATGGGGTGAACTGGCGTGATGTCGCCAAATGGAACCAGATTGATCCGAATGCGACCTTATATGTCGGGATAACGCTATATCTGTATGATGCCAAACCGCAGGTTGTGATAGACAAACCGAGCAAGAAAATTGAAAGCAAGCCGGAGACTTATCTGGTCAAGGCCAATGACAGCCTGACCAGCGTGGCGAGCCAGTTTGATGTGTCGATCCAGGAGCTGGCAGAGTGGAATGATCTTACGGTAAATAGTGGTTTATTTGTTGGACAAAAACTGTCTCTGAAAGAAACGGCCGATTCGCGCGAAAAAACAACGAACAAGAGCAGCGTGCAGGCAACCAAACGTGCTGCCACTCAGTTGTATACGGTCAAACGCGGTGAATATCTCAAACTGTTGGCCGACCGTTATGCCTTGTCGAATCAGGAACTGGCGGATTTAACCCCCGGTCTGACAGCAAACAGCAGTCTGATGGTGGGACAAAAAATCAATGTGCCGCTCAGTACAGAGACCGCAAACATTGAAGCACCGAGCACAGAAAAAACACGTGCAGCGAAAACTGAAACTAAGGCACAACCGAGCTATAAAACGGAAAGCTATAAAGTGCAACGCGGTGATACCTTGTACAGTATTGCAGCACAGTCCAAAATCAGCCTGACTGAGCTGGCGGAACTGAATGACTTGAGCAACAGCAGTGGCTTACGTGTGGGTCAAAGCATCAAGATTCCTGCAGGCAGTTCGATTCCGGAAAGCTATGTGGTCCAGCCCGGTGATACCCTGATTGGGCTGGCAAGCCGATATAATCTGCAGCCGGATTATGTGGCACAGCTGAATGGATTAAGCCGTAGCGCCGGTTTGCGTGCGGGGCAAAAAATCAAGCTGAGTGGCGAAATACCGGTTGTGGTGAAAAAAGACAATAAAGCAGAAATTGCTACAGCAGAGATTCATGTGGTGAAATCGGGTGAAACCCTCACCAGTATTGCCAATAAATACCATCTGCAGTTGAATTATCTGGCTGAGCTCAATGGTTTATCGCGTAATAGTCCAGTACGTGTCGGGCAACGTCTGAAACTGGAGGGTGACGTTGCGAAAAAAGTGGATAGTAATAAAGCTGAATCGGTAAAAGAAACCAGCGTAAAAACGGTTGTGAAAGCCGTAAGCAAAAATACCGAAAAATATACGGTCAAAGCGGGTGACTCTTTAACGGTGATTGCGGGTCGTGTCGGGATGTCTGTCAAGGAACTGGCTGATTTGAATGACCTGAATCCGCGTACAACTTTACAACGCGGTCAAAGCATTATCATTCCAAAAACCATCACGGAATATACGGTAAAACGTGGCGACACCCTGATTGGTCTGGCCAGTAAATATGGATTGCAAACCCAGGAACTGGCCGAGCTGAACGATCTGCAACCGAATACACAATTGCGTATTGGTGCTGTCATTAAAGTGCCAAACTTATAATAAAAAACAGGAATCTTTATGCGTCAGTCTTTTGTAAGAGTTCAATCGCTGGGTCTGTTACTGGGACTGAGCATGCTGGCGCAAGGGGTTTCTGCGGCTGTGCAAACCACGCCGTATATTGCGCTACATACCCAGCCGCGCTATAGCGGTTTGGCTGCTATGCCCTATGCTAATCCGCAAGCTCCTAAAGGTGGCTTGCTCAGTAGTGCCAGCATGGGCACTTTTGACAATTTGAACAGCATGAATGGCAAAGGCAGCTCGACCGAAGGGGTGAATTATCTGTTTGACTCCCTGATGGACAGTTCGCTGGATGAACCCGGGGTGCTGTATCCGTTGCTGGCAGAGAAAGCCACCTTTGACCCTGAAAAAACCAAGTTCGTCATATTTCATCTCAATCCCAAAGCACGCTTTAGCAATGGCCAGCCCTTAACGGCTGCGGATGTCAAATTTACCTTTGATACCTATCAGACCAAGGCCAATCCGGGTTTGCAGATGTATATTTCAGATCTGGCCAAAACTGAAGTCTTGTCGAAATATCAGGTTAAATTTACTTTTAGATCCGACAATAATACCGAGATGCCGCTGATCCTAGCCACTTTGCCGATCTATTCCCAGCAGGACTGGCGTGGCAAGGATTTTAGCCGTATCAGCATGCAGCCGATTTTGGGCTCAGGGCCGTATTTGATTGACCGCATTGATGCCGGGCGCAGTATCACTTATAAGCGTAATCCGAATTATTGGGGCAAGGATTTACCGATCAATCGGGGGCGCTATAATTTTGACAAGATTAAATATGTTTATTACCGCAATCTGGATATTGCCTTTGAGGGTTTTAAATCCGGCCAATATACTTTGCATGAAGAAATGACCGCACGGAAATGGGTGACGGAATATCGCTTTCCCGCCGTGACGGCAGGGATGGTGAAAAAGAACCGATTCCAGCATCACAATCCGATTGCCACGCAAAGTTTTATTTTTAATACGCGACGCAGTCCATTTCAGGATATCCGTTTACGCAGGGCGCTGACCTATGCCTATGATTTTGAATGGCAAAACAAGGCACTGTTTTATGGCCAGTATAAGCGCTTACAAAGTTATTTCAGCAACAGTGAACTGGAAGCCAAAGGCCAGCCCAGTGCCGCAGAATTGCAGATTTTGCGTCCCTGGTTGAAGCAGCTGCATCCATTGCAACGTCAAGGCGTATTACAAAACTGGAAATATCCAGTATCGGATGCCAGTGGCTTTAACCGTAATAACCTGTTGCTGGCGCGCCAGATGCTGCTTGAGGCGGGTTATCCGATCCGTAATGGCCGGCTGTATGATAAACAGGGCAAACCGATCCAGATCGAATTTTTAATTCACCAGGATGGTTTGCAACGCACCCTGATGCCCTTTGTGCGTAACCTGAAAAAACTCGGCATTGTCGTGCAGATCCGTCAGGTGGATTCGCCGCAATATATTGAACGCATGCGCCGCTTTGACTTTGATATGACCACTGGCGTGATGCCGCAATCCTTAACGCCGGGCAACGAGCAGGCCCAATTCTGGGCGAGCGCAGCGGCTGATCAGGTGGGGAACTATAACTATGCCGGTATCAAGAATCCGGTGATTGACGCAGCAGTACAGGGCGTGATCCGGGCACCAAATCGTGAACAGCTGGTGATTCGTACCCGAGTATTAGATCGTTTGCTGCGTGCGGGTTATTATCAGATTCCAACCTATGGCAAAGGCGAAAACTGGCTGGCGTACTGGAATATGTATCGCCAACCCAACATCAAGCCGAAATTGTCGACCGGGGTGGATTACTGGTGGGTGGATGCCAAGCAGGCGCAAAAGGTCAATCAGTACTTACATCAACAATAATCACAGCGTGAAGTCATAAGGAACGTCGTTTCGATGGGCACATATATATTAAAAAGACTGCTGTTTATTATTCCTACATTGTTTTTCATTTTGCTGATTAACTTTGTGGTGATTCAGCTGGCGCCTGGCGGCCCGGTTGAGCAGGCCATTCAGCAGGCTGAAAATTTTCAAGGTGTCAAAGGTGCAGCGGGTGCAGAAACTGCCAATACGCCCAATAGCAATTATCAGGGTGCGCGCGGTTTAAGTGACGAAATGGTGCAAAAAATCAAAGCCCAATATGGCTTTGACAAATCTGCTCCGGAACGTTTCGGGATCATGCTTAAGGGCTATTTGACACTGGATTTCGGCACCAGTTTTTTTAAAGACAAGCCGGTGACTCAGTTACTCTATGAAAAAATGCCGGTCACGATTTCGCTGGGTTTATGGAGCACCTTGCTGATTTATCTGGTTTCGATTCCGCTCGGGATTAAAAAGGCCAAGCAGCACGGGCTGTTATTTGATAAGACCACTTCGTTATTTCTTGCCGTTGGTTATGCAGTGCCGGCTTTTGTGTTTGGGGTCTTACTGATTGTGTTTTTTGCTGGTGGTTCTTATTTTCAGTGGTTTCCGTTACAGGGGCTGGTTTCGGAAAATTTTTCACAGCTTAGTCTGCTCGGCAAAATCAAAGATTATTTCTGGCACATGACGTTACCGTTGCTGACCATGGTATTGGGGAGTTTTGCCGGTCTGACCTATCTCACCAAATATTCCTTTATGGAAGAATTGAATAAACAATATGTGTTGGCGGCACGCTCCAAAGGGCTGAGTGAAAACCGGGTGCTGTATGGTCATGTGTTTCGTAACGCCATGCTGATTGTGATTGCCGGTCTGCCAGAAGCACTGGTGGGGATTTTCTTTGTCGGTAATCTGTTTATTGAAATTATTTTTAATCTGGATGGTTTGGGATTACTGGGTTTTGAGGCCGTGGTGCAGCGTGATTATCCGGTGATTTTTGGTACGCTGTTTTTATTTACCTTGCTCGGTCTGTTGTTACGTCTGGTTAGTGATGTGCTGTATCAGGTCATTGACCCGCGCATTAATTTCGATTCGCGAGGAGCCAAATAATGTCTCCGTTAATGCAAGCGCGTCTGAAAAGATTTCGACAGAATAAACTCGGTTTTGGCTGTTTTATCCTGTTTAGCCTGATTTTTGTTTTGTCTCTAGCTGCCGAACTGATCGCCAATGACAAGCCGCTACTGGTGAAATATGAGCAGCAGTTTTATCTGCCAGTGCTGAAAACCTATCCGGAAACCACCTTTGGTGGTGTGTTTGAAACCGAGGCCGACTATAAAGATCCGGTGGTGCGGCAACTGATCGAAGCCAAAGGCTGGGCGATCTGGCCAGTGATTGGATATTCCTACCAGACGCCGAATCTGGACCTGGCTGTTCCGGTTCCATCGCCACCGACTGCGCAAAACTGGCTGGGGACTGATGACCAAGGCCGTGATGTGCTGGCAAGAATTCTCTATGGCTTGCGGGTGTCATTGCTTTTTGGTTTTGCTTTAACGTTTATTTCCGCGATTCTGGGCATTATTGTGGGTGCGGTACAGGGTTATTATGGCGGCTGGGTGGATTTGCTCGGACAGCGTATTCTGGAGGTCTGGGGTGGCCTGCCGATGCTATTTATGGTAATGATTCTGGTCAGCATGTTTACTCCGAATGTGTACTGGCTGTTTTTAATCATGCTGCTGTTTGGCTGGACGGCTTTGGTCGGTTTGGTGCGTGCCGAGTTTCTGCGGGCGCGGAATTTCGACTATGTGCGTGCGGCCCGGGCTTTGGGGGTGCGTGACCATACCATCATGTTCCGGCACATCTTGCCGAATGCCATGAGTTCCTCATTATCCCAATTACCCTTTATGCTTACCGCCAATATTACCGCACTGACAGCCTTGGATTTTTTGGGCTATGGTCTGCCACCGGATGCCGCTTCTCTCGGCGAGTTATTGTTACAGGGCAAAAATAACCTGAATGCGCCGTGGTTGGCTTTATCTGGATTTTTTACCCTGGCACTGGTGCTGTCACTATTGATTTATATTGGGGAGGCGACCCGTGATGCATTCGATCCAAGACGTCAATAAGCCGGAAACCGAGCTGTACTTGAGTGTGCAGCATTTACAGATCCAAAATGAACAGCAGCAGCCTTTGGTGCATGACCTGAGTTTTGAACTCTATGCCGGTGAAACTTTAGCCATTGTGGGGGAGAGTGGTTCAGGCAAGTCGATCAGCAGTCTAGCCTTGCTGGGACTCTTGCCCAGTACCTTAAAGATTCAAGGCAAGGCGTTGTTGCATGGTCAGGATTTACTGCACATGACCGAGGTACAACAACGTCAGATTCGTGGTCAGAAAATGGCGATGATTTTTCAGGAGCCGATGACCGCACTGAATCCTTTGCATCGGGTAGAAAGAATCATCGGCGAGACCTTGCTCTTGCAAGGTTACTCAAAGGCTGAAGTGCGCGAGCGGGTCATTGCCTTACTGAACGATGTTGGGATTAGCGAAGCTGAAGACAAATTACGCCGTTATCCACATGAATTGTCGGGGGGCCAGCGCCAGCGGGTGATGATTGCGATGGCCTTAGCGCTTGATCCGCAAATTCTGATTGCCGATGAACCGACGACAGCATTGGATGTGACCTTGCAGGCGCAGATCCTGAACCTGCTCAAATCCTTGCAAAAAAATCGCAATATGGCCCTGATTTTAATCAGCCATGATCTGAATCTGGTCCGTCGTTATGCGGATCAGGTCATTGTCATGAATCAGGGGCGAGTCGAAGAACACGGCGCTGTACAGTCGATTTTTCAGCAACCGAAAGCCGCTTATACCCGGAATTTGCTGGATCATGATTTTGGCAAGGCGTTGCAGATCACCAGTCAGCAGCCTTTATTGCAATTGCAGCAGCTCGGGGTGAAATTCCCGATCAAGCAGGGCTTGCTGAACCGCATCAAAGATTATTATGTGGCGGTAGAGCCGCTGGACTTGACTTTATTGCAAGGCGAGTCGATTGGCATTGTTGGAGAGAGTGGTTCAGGTAAAACCTCGCTGGCGTTAGCCATTGCCCGCTTAATCGAAAGTGATGGGAAAATCCAGTTACTGAAACATGATCTCAATCAGCTGTCGGAAAAGCAGTTGCGTCCATTACGCAGTGATTTTCAGATCGTTTTTCAGGATCCTTTTAGCAGCCTGAATCCCCGCATGACCGTGCAGCAGATTATTGGCGAAGGGCTGGCCTTAAAGCAGCTGTCTGCTGATCAGGTCTCACAACAGATTGATGAAGCCTTAATCAAGGTGGAATTGCCGGTGGAGTTTAAGTACCGTTATCCGCATGAGCTTTCGGGAGGACAGCGTCAGCGCATTGCCTTGGCACGTGCTCTGGTGTTGCAACCGAAACTGATCATTATGGATGAGCCGACTTCGGCACTGGACCGCACCACGCAACGTGCGATTGTGCAATTATTGCGTCGTTTACAGCAGGAACAGCAGTTGAGTTATCTGTTTATCAGTCATGACTTGCAGGTGGTAAAAGCACTTTGTCAAAAAGTGCTGGTTTTACGTCATGCTCAGGTGGTGGAATTACAAGAGACCGACATGCTGTTCACTCAGCCACAGGCAGAATATACCCGTCAGCTGATCGAAGCCAGCCAGTATTAACGCAGCTCAGCTATTCGTGAATTGGCCAGGTTTAGTCCTGGCCAATTTTCCAGTTTTACTGGATAAGGCTTTAAAGAGGCGCCAACCTTTTAATCCTTCATGCACATGGGAAGAAAAATAAAAATGAGCTTGATTGCAGAACCTCTCAAGATTCGCCATAGCATTTTCAAAAACCGGATAATTAAAGCCGCGATGAGTGAAGCCTTGGCCAATGATCAGGGACAGCCCAACCATTTACATCTGGGCCTATATGAAGCATGGGCCAAAGGTGGTGTAGGCTGTGCCATTAGCGGCAATATCATGGTGGATGCGCGGGCCAAGAACGAACCGGGCGTGCTGGTGATTGAAAATGAACGCGACCTGGCTCTGTTAAAACAATGGGCTGAAATGGGAAAACGTTATGGCATGGTGCAACTGCTTCAGCTGTCCCATCCAGGACGTCAATGTCCGAAAGGTCTAAACTGGGAAACGGTTGCCCCCTCGGCAATTCCCTTTAGTCTAGCACTGTCCAGTATGTTTGCTACACCACGAGAATTGCGAGATGCAGAAATCCGCGAGATTATTCAGCGTTTTGCCCGAGCGGCACAGATTTGTGAACGGGCCGGTTTTGAAGGTGTGCAATTACATGCTGCACATGGTTATCTGATCAGTGAGTTTTTATCTCCTTTGACCAATCAGCGCCAGGATCAATGGGGCGGCTCGATTGAAAACCGTAGCCGCTTTTTATTGGAAATCTATCAGGCGGTACGTGCAGTAACTTCAGAGAATTTTCTGGTTGCCGTCAAGCTCAATTCTGCCGATTTTCAGCGAGGGGGGATCAGTGAGGAGGAGGTTCTGCATGTTTTTAAGCTGATGGATGCGGCAGGAATTGACCTGATCGAGATTTCCGGGGGCACTTATGAGGCACCCGCTATGACGGGGAAAAAGACCGAACCGCATAAAGCCAGCAGCATTGCCCGAGAAGCCTATTTTCTGGAATTTGCGGAAAAAATTCGCCAGCATGTGCGTTGTAAGCTGATGGTCACCGGTGGCTTTCGTACGGTACAGGGCATGAATGCGGCATTACAGAGCGGTGCCTGTGATTTTATCGGAATTGCACGACCATTTGCGGTTGAACCTGATCTGACCAATAAACTGATGGCGGGGCAGGATGTCAAATATGCTGTACAGCCGATCAAAACAGGTATTTCGGTTATTGATAAAATGGCGATTATGGAAATTATCTGGTATGCGGCGCAGTTTAAAGCAATTGCTCAAGGCCATCGTCCAAATCCGCGACTGTCAGCGCTCAGTGTATTTCTAAAATATGCGAAGAATAATCTGCAAGCCGTGCTAAAAGGCCGCTTGAATTCACGTAAATCGGTTTAACTCGATCATTCAGGTGATGTTTGATGATCTGAAAAGGATTTGGCGGTAGATTTTGCAGGCAATAAAAAAGCCTGAGGCATGATGCTCAGGCTTTTTTATGAAGAAATTCATCTTCGAATATGGCGTCCCTACGGGGATTCGAACCCCGGTTACCGCCGTGAAAGGGCGATGTCCTAGGCCTCTAGACGATAGGGACTTATATGAGGCAGATCTGAATATTGGCGTCCCTACGGGGATTCGAACCCCGGTTACCGCCGTGAAAGGGCGATGTCCTAGGCCTCTAGACGATAGGGACGTTTCAGAGGTGGGCGTATATTAGGGTGAATTTTATGAGGTGTCAAATCTTTTTCAGCAATATGGCGATTTTATTGCAAGACCTGGATAAAAAGAGATCAGTTTTCTACAGTGCGCAGTATTTAGCGATTTTTTCCTAAATAAAATGGATGATTCGGTATTCATGCTAAATACGCTATCTTTTTTCCTCAAGTTTAACGTTACGACATACAGAGTAATTTTCGTTCTGGATCGAGCAAGGATTCTACGATGCGTTGAATGACCGCAGGATGTTGTAAATAACCGGTAATTTCATGCGGATCGACAATAAAAGTACGAATCGCATGATTAATAATCGGCGGATCGAATTGAAAAGGTGGATCTTCTAGGGCAAAACAGCTAATAAAATCATCCGGGGAATAAAAATTATACCAAGGACCATCTAAGCAAACAGGCCGGATAATTGGAGGAGGGATTTTGGACTGGATGACGTGAAAGGCCAAAGGTGAGCCGAGGGTAATAAAACATTTCAGCCGGAAATGTTTAGGTTGCTGGCGCAGAATGTTATACGCCACAACGCTACCGAGGGAATGCGCCACAATCACATAAGCTTCCTCGTCCTTTAAACACATACAGATCCGTGCATTCACTTCAGTCATAAATTGCGGATTACTCAGATACAGATAGGCCTCCACAATAAAGGTATGCATCAGGCTTTCATGCATTTTTGGAAAGTAATTCAGCATCATGATGAAATCTTTCAGCAAATGATCTTTGGCCATCTGCGACAGCAGATAAATTTTGGAACGGAAAGACAGGTTTTTGTCAGTTAAAAAATGCGGAATGAACGGTGTAATATTGGTGTTTTTCAGATCGAGTAAATGGGGTTTGGGATGGGGTGAAAATACTTGGGCAGGCTGGTTCAGCGTGAGGGTTCCCAGATTCAAGGCATTTTTCAGACAATGTTGTTCCAGTATGTCAGCATAAAAGGGAAATTCTAAATTAAGCGTAGACAGATCGATGTACGAATTTAGGTTTTTAAATCCGAGTGCCAGAATTTCCAGCCATTGCTGTTTTAACGCAATCGCATCCAGATTTTGTTGGTTCATGCCATGAATAAAAACGATTTTCATGTCGTGATGTCCTGTCTGACAACAAGATCGAATTGTTACTTTACGCCTGAATATAAGGCTGAGCTAGTTCTTTAACCAGAAAAAAATGTGTTGTTTTTGCTACAGGTTTGGCATTAAAGGCTGATCAATATGGCCTAGTGTTGTGAGCGATACAACAGAAAATAATTGAGATAGCAGGCTGCAATAAACAGCAGGCATCCGATAAATCCTACCCACATTTCCGGATCTGCCGCCATACTGAAACAGGTGATCAGGCAGCACACAAAACCCAGAAGGGGTACGAGGGGAAATAATGGGGTAGCAAACTGCAATTCCTGTTGGGTATGACCCTGCTGATACCATTGCCGGCGGAAATTGTACTGGCTCAGGCAGATACTCATCCAGACCACCACCATGGTAAAGGCCGCGACACCCAGCAGGTTTTTAAAAATGCTCTCGGGTGCAAACTGTTCAGAGAGCAAGCCGGGAATGGCCCCGAACAAGGTGACAATAATGGCAATATAGGGAGTGCCTGTTTGGCTCAGTTTGGAAAAGATTGCAGGCAGTTGTTGACGTACAGACAAGGACCACATCATACGCGAAGCCGCAAACAGTCCGGAGTTTGCGGCTGAGAGCAGGGCGGTAATGATGACAAAGCGCATGACATCTTCCGCATGGGGAATACCGAGATAACTAAACACCGTGACAAAAGAACTGTTGCTGATTCCATCCGCCTTTAAACCGGCCTGCTGATAAGGCAAGAGTGCGCTAATCACGAGAATGGTCCCGACAAAGAAAATCAGCAGGCGCCAGATGGCGGTATGAATGGCTTTAGGAATCTGTTGTGCAGGATCCTGACTTTCACCAGCGGCAACACCAATCAGTTCGGTGCCGGAAAAAGCAAAATTCACAATCAGCATAGTGGCAAAAATCGGAAATATCCCTTGTGGGAACCAGCCTTGGGCAGTGAGATTGTTGAAGAGGGGCGCAGTTTCGGTTCCCTGATACGGTATCCATCCGAAAATGGCCAGTAGACCTAATACAATAAAACTGACCACGGTGATGACTTTTACCAGTGCCAGCCAGAATTCAGATTCGGCAAAAATCAGGGTCGAGCTGATATTGAGCACAAAGACCAATGCTGCAAAAATCAGGGTCCAGATCCAGACGGAAACTGTGGGAAACCATTCCTGCATCAGTAGGGCGGCTGCAGTAAATTCGGTACCAAGTGTGGCGGTCCAGGTCAGCCAGTACAGCCAAGTGATCATATAGCCAGTCGCTGGACCGATAAACCGATGTGCATAGCTGCCAAAAGCCCCCGATTCCGGCAGATGTACCGCCAGTTCACCTAGGCACAGCATCACCATGTAGGCAATTAAGCCACCCAGCAAATACGCTAGAATTGCGCCGATTGGGCCGGTTTGTGCAATGACTTCACCTGAGCCGAGAAACAGGCCAGTGCCAATGGCTCCCCCTAACGACAGCATGACCAGATGTCGGGTGCTCATCGCGCGTTTTAAGGACGCAGGATTGCTTTGAGGACAACGATCAGGATGGGGTAGATGGGTAGGCATCATGAACCAAATAGCAAAAACTATTAGGTACTATTGTAAAACAGACGAAGAATGCTGTAAGAGAAAATGATGAACGATGTAGGAGAAGTATCGAGGAGATAAGTGGCGTCCCTACGGGGATTCGAACCCCGGTTACCGCCGTGAAAGGGCGATGTCCTAGGCCTCTAGACGATAGGGACGTCGTAAGGTGGCGCTACTATAGGAATTCTGGCAGCACCTGTCAAACAAAAAAAGCCGGTTTATAGAAAGGAACGCATTGTTTGTTTAAAAATTAGCTGATCCGTCACAAAAATATACGGTGATGTATCAAAATGACCAGATCTATAAAGCTGTTTCAATGATCGGGTGTCTGATAAATCGGGCTTTGTTGTACAGCTTTGGGTTGCGCTGGTTTAGGCTGATCACGATTGACAATATAAACATACAGCAGGGATGGGGAGAGGATCAGTAACACTAAAAGGATTTTCTTCATGGCAACATCAATCACTATTTTGCTGGTAGGTATTATAAACGCATTTAAATTTTAACTGTAAATTTACAAGAATAGGGGTAAAGAAAAAGCGTGATCTGATGTTGAAAATATCAGAACCTATTTAGAATAACGAGAATTTATACTGTGCAGCAGAATATGGCGTCCCTACGGGGATTCGAACCCCGGTTACCGCCGTGAAAGGGCGATGTCCTAGGCCTCTAGACGATAGGGACGTTTAGAAGATGGCGGTATCTTATTGATCCGCCACCGCATTGTCAAGCAAGTGTGGGCCGAGTTTGTTTAAAATATAGCAAAACAGTTCGGCGGTCTTTTGCGTGTCATACAATGCCGAATGTGCCTCTTTGCCATCAAATTCAATCCCCGCTTGAATACAGGACTTGGCCAGTACGGTTTGACCAAACATCATGGCACTCAAAGTCACGGTATCAAAGACCGAAAAGCTGTGAAACGGATTCTGATTTTTGCTCCCGGTACGCTGAATGGCTGCTTGTACAAAACCGAGGTCAAAATGCGCATTATGACCGACCAGAATGGCATGGGTACATTGCTGCTGGCGGCGCACCTCATTGATTGATTTAAAGATGCGTTTCAAGGCACTTTTTTCATCTTCAGCCATGGCAACACGCATCGGATTAAACGGATCAATGCCGATAAAGTCCAGTGAACGACGGTCCAGATTGGCACCTTCAAACGGATTGATGTGGGCATGTACTGCTTCACCTGGAACAAATTGACCCTGTTCGTCATAGATAATCGGAATGCAGGCAATTTCGAGTAAGGCATCGGTTTTGGAATTGAAACCTGCCGTTTCTACATCGACAACGACAGGCAAAAATCCACGGAAACGTTGACCAATGACTGGTTTGACATCCGAGGTCACGCTTTCCTCCACTGAATGGTTTGACCCGCATAGAGCGGAATAATTTTTTCACCGTCAAGATAATCGAAACTTTCCGGAATCACCTGGGCTTCTTTAACCAGCGTGATGGTGTTGGTATTGCGTGGCAAACCGTAGAAGTCTGCACCAAAATGGCTGGCAAAACCTTCTAAACGTTCCAGTTTATTGACCTGATCAAAGGCTTGTGCATACAGCTCGATGGCTGTTGGTGCGCTATAGCAACCGGCACAGCCACAGGCATTTTCTTTGGCATTTTTCGAATGCGGTGCACTGTCAGTACCCAGGAAGAATTTTGGATTGCCGCTAGTTGCCACTTCAAGTAGCGTTTGCTGATGGGTCTGACGTTTTAAGATCGGTAAACAATAGAAGTGCGGCTTGATGCCACCGACCAGCATGTCATTACGGTTAAATAGTAAATGTTGCGGGGTGATGGTCGCAGCGACATTACGGTCCTGTTCCAGTACAAACTGAGCCGCGTCTGAAGTGGTAATGTGTTCAAGTACCAGTTTCAGTTTCGGGAACTGCTTTAACAAAGGAGAAAGTATTTCATCAACGAAGCGTTTTTCACGGTCAAAAATATCCACATGAGCATGCGTGACTTCACCATGTAACAGTAACGGAACCTGATGTTCTTCCAGTTGTTCGATCACCGCATAGACTTTACGGATGTCACTGACACCATTGTCCGAATTGGTCGTTGCACCGGCTGGATACAGTTTGATGGCATTGACGTGTGCAGATTCTTTGATTTTACGAACTTCATCCGGTGAAGTTTGATCGGTAAAATACAGCACCATGCGCGGGTCAAAGTTGAGACCTTCAGGCACATGCGCCATGATACGTTCGCGGTATGCTAGGGCTTCTTCAACAGTTTTAACTGGTGGAACCAGGTTTGGCATACAGATTGCGCGGGAAAATTGGCGTGCTAAGTCGGGTACAGTTCGTTTTAAGGCAAGTCCATCGCGCAAATGCGCATGCCAGTCGTCAGGCTGGAGAATCGTAATGGTATTCAAGGTAATTCAGGCTTAAAAATAAAACAAATGATAATCGATAAACTGTGAAAATGGTAACGAGATTTCTCATCAAGCGGAAAAATTCGGCAGATGCATAAGGGTTATCCATTTGAGGCAGGATTGAAGCGTGAAAACTGCGATGTACGTGGTGATTTACCGAATGATAAAAAAGTAAAAATATACAATAAAAAACCGCCTACTGCAGGCGGTTTTTAACTGAAAGGCAAACTTATTTATTTTTGTCTTTCAGTTGTGGAACTGCAGAGCCGGCACCAATTGAAAGCAGGCCAGAATTGGTGTAAATGCCCAATTTCGCACGCGTATCGGTAATGTCGAGGTTGCGCATGGTTAACTGACCAATACGATCCATCGGTGTGAACATTGAATCACCTTTCTCCATGGTCAAACGCTCAGCTTCATAAGTGAGGTTCGGAGATTCAGTGTTCATGATGGTGTAGTCATTACCACGACGCAATTCAAGTGTTACTGTACCGGTAATGGCTTTAGCCACCCAGCGCTGTGCAGTTTCACGTAGCATTAATGCTTGAGAATCGAACCAGCGACCTTGGTACAACAAGCGACCTAAACGTAAACCGTTGATGCGGTATTGTTCGATGGTATCTTCGTTGTGGATGCCGGTTACTAAACGCTCATAGGCGATATGAAGGAGAGCCATTCCCGGTGCTTCATAAATACCGCGAGATTTGGCCTCGATGATACGGTTTTCGATCTGATCTGACATACCCAAACCATGACGGCCGCCAATACGGTTGGCTTCAAGAATCAGTTCAACTGGATTCTCAAAACGCTGGCCATTCAATGCAACTGGCATACCTTCTTCAAACGTTACGCTGACTTCTTCAGCCTTGATTTCAACGTCGTCTTTCCAGAATGCGACACCCATAATTGGATCTACAATTTTGATGCCAGCATCAAGATATTCGAGATCTTTCGCTTCGTGGGTTGCACCGAGCATGTTGGAGTCAGTCGAGTAGGCTTTTTCTTTTGACATTTTATAGTCAAAGCCGTTGTCGATGAGGAACTGTGACATTTCGGCACGACCACCCAATTCATCAATAAAGGTCTGGTCTAACCAAGGTTTATAGATTTTAAGACTTGGGTTGGTCAGCAAGCCATAACGGTAGAAACGTTCAATGTCGTTGCCTTTATAAGTCGAACCGTCACCCCAGATGTTGACGTCATCTTCTTTCATGGCTGTGACCAGCATAGTGCCGGTTACCGCACGACCGAGTGGCGTCGTGTTGAAATAAGGCACACCGCCGGTGCTGATATGGAATGCACCACACTGAATCGCAGCAATACCTTCAAGCGCCAGTTGTAAGCGGCAGTCGACTAAGCGTGCTTTGATGGCACCATAAGCTTCCGCTTTCTTTGGAATTGCATCATAGTCATCTTCATCAGGCTGACCAAGATTGGCAGTATAGGCATAAGGCTCGGCGCCTTTTTGTTTCATCCACAATAAAGCCGCTGAAGTATCCAGACCACCTGAGAAAGCGATCCCGACTTTTTTGCCTACTGGTACATGCTGCAAGATAGTTGCATTATCAGTCATTGCTTGTCCTAACATTATGAAATAGGCACCATGAATTGGCTGCCTTGGAAAATCTTAAAATGGCGTTATTGTAGCACTTTTCCTGAAGCATGTTTTCGCTAAACCCGGTAATCCCTAAAAAATTATCGGGTCAGGTGTGATGAAAGTGGGAGCCTTGTACTGTGGCTTGGGATTGATCAAGAGTGGTTTGATTAAGACTAGATAAGAAAAGCTAAAACTCAGAAGACTATTTACTCTATTTATTTAATGCTCTGATGAGCGTAAATAGATAGCGTAGAACACCAGCATGAGACTGGTCAGTACTTGAATTTTCGGTATAGTGGGATTTATTTGAGGGAAAGCGAGATGAACAATAAAATCCCATTTTCAGGATTGCCTATAGAGCCGCTGAACCAGACTTTATCTCTTGTGCATGCCATTTATGCAGGGTTAATGGGTTTTGCTCTGGTGATTTTTGTCTACCTGGAATATCAGCAATCCATGACCGATTTGCCAACCTTGCTGGGATGGGTGTTGGTTTTATTCGTTATTATGATGCTGAATATTAAAGCTAGTCATGCTGTCAAGCAGGGGCAAAACCAGGGTTTATGGTTGTCGCGAATTTTGGCTGTTTTGATGCTTCCGGGGTTCCCGATTGGTACAGTGCTCGGTTTCATTGCTTTATGGAAAACCTTGCCTAAACAGTGGCAGATTTAATTTCAAGATAGAAATGATGATACTCAACATCGAATTAAATTGGTTTATTTGAGTGTGAATATGACACCTCATTCGAACAGCATAATTGACAATATTGCCTGTAATCCAAGGTAGATTAGTCATAAACAATAAGAAAAAATCAGTTAAATTAATCTTCAATAATCTGCACAAAAAAGAATGGAAAAGGATCTCTCATGACTGGCTATACATATCTTTTAAAACCGCTCCATCTGGGTTTTACCACCCTTAAAAACCGTGTCGTGATGGGTTCTATGCATACCGGACTGGAAGATAGTTTTTATCATTATCCTAAACTGGCCGCTTATTTTGCAGAACGGGCTAAAGGTGGCGTAGGGCTGATCATTACCGGAGGAATTTCACCCAATCGGCAGGGCTGGTTATTACCCGCAGGCGGCACTATGAATAATCTGGCGGATATCCCTCATCATCGTTTGGTCACCCATGCAGTGCATAAACATGGAGCAAAAATCCTGCTGCAGATTCTGCATGCTGGACGTTATGGTTATCAGCCTTTTGTAGTCTCATCCAGTCCGATCAAGTCACCGATTTCTCCCTTTAAACCGCGTCAGATGAGTGACAAGCAGATTTTGCAGACCATTGCTGATTATGCGCGTACGGCAAGCCTGGCAAAAAAAGCCGGTTATGACGGGGTCGAGATCATGGGCTCGGAAGGTTATTTGCTGAATCAGTTTTTGAGCTGCCATGTCAATCAGCGTAATGACCGTTGGGGCGGATCGATTGAAAACCGTATGCGTTTTGCAGTGCAGATTGTTCGAGCCATCCGTGCTGAAGTGGGAGAGAAATTTATTCTGTGTTTCCGTCTGTCGATGCTGGATCTGGTGCCAGACGGCAATACGATGGCGGAGGTTATTCAGGTGGCTCAGGCGCTGGAAAAAGCCGGTGTCACCTTGCTGAATACGGGAATTGGCTGGCATGAGGCGCGGATTCCGACCATTGTGACTTCGGTGCCACGTGCCGCTTTTGTTGATTATACGGCAGAGGTAAAGAAACACGTTTCGATTCCGGTAATTGCAGCGAACCGGATCAATATGCCGCAAGTGGCAGAGCAGATCTTGGCGGAAGGTAAGGCTGATCTGGTACAGATGGCACGTCCTTTCTTGGCTGATCCTTTCTGGGTAAATAAAACCGCGACCAATCGCGTAGATGAAATCAATACCTGTATTGCCTGTAATCAGGCTTGTCTGGATCATACTTTTAATCATCAGCGCGTCACCTGTCTGGTCAATCCACGTGCGGGCTACGAAACAGAATTGGTATATGTGCGTACGAAACATCCAAAAAAAGTGGCAGTCGTCGGTGCTGGTGTGGCTGGGTTATCCGCTGCTACCGTGGCGGCCAGCCGTGGCCATCAGGTCACTTTGTTTGAAGCCAATGATGAGATAGGTGGGCAGTTTAATCTCGCCAAAATGGTTCCGGGCAAAGAGGAATTTCACGAAACCATCCGTTATTTCAAAGTCCAAATTGAAAAAACAGGGGTTGAGTTACGGTTGAATACCCGTATTAATCGAGAGCAACTGGAGCGTGAAGGCTTTGATGATGTAGTGATTGCTACGGGAGTGATTCCACGCCAGCTTAATATTCAAGAGATGCAATCTCCTCGGGTATTGTCTTATGCAGAAGTATTGAAAGGTGCAGCTGTGGGGCATAAAGTCGCCGTGATTGGTGCGGGTGGGATTGGTTTTGATGTGGCCGAATTTTTATTAAAAGCAGCAGATCAGATACAGCCACAACCGGTATTGGACTGGCAACGTGAATGGGGCGTGGATCCTCATTCAAATTATTTATCAATGGGGGGGATATTACCGCCATCTGTAGAAACACCAGCACGTGAAATTTATTTATTACAACGTAAGCATACGCCTTTAGGTGCTAGGCTGGGTAAAACTTCAGGGTGGGTACACCGTGCCCAACTGAAAAAGCATGGCGTGCGTATGTTGCGAGGGGTGCAATATAAAGCTGTCACAGAGGAAGGACTATGGATTGAGCATCAGGGACATGACCAGTTGTTGCGTGTGGATAGTGTGGTGGTTTGTGCCGGACAGGAATCAGTCACAGAGCTGATGCCTAAGACTGATGAAAAGACTTTGGCCCATTATCATTTAATTGGTGGTGCCAAACTGGCGGCAGAGCTGGATGCCAAAAGAGCGATTCGAGAAGGTGCTGAATTGGCAGTCAAACTTTAACAATTGATGAAACAATATGCGGTTGAATCTATTTGACGTAAATTTCTCTTGAATAACATGCAGAAGATTTGTATTCTTGCGCCTATGGAAGCGTGGCAGAGTGGTTTAATGCACCGGTCTTGAAAACCGACGAGGGTTCACGCCCTCCGTGAGTTCGAATCTCACCGCTTCCGCCAAATTTAAAACAAAGCCCTGATAATATCAGGGCTTTGTTATTTTTGGGATTAAGATTCTTTAGATCTTAATAAGATGTAAGGTATTCGAGATCCAATTTTTAATCTTAATTTCCAAAGAGGCTAGGGGGGTTCATCAATTAGTTTGAGAAAACTTGATTTATCCCCCTCTGATCATTTTTATAACCAAACACTGTGCATTGAAAGACTGTTCTACCTTTAGACCTTATTATTTCAGGTTAATTATTAGGTAATTTTTCTATCTGTTCCAATGAAATGGACTATTGAAAACTTTTTGTAACCCAGAAATTAACTGTTTTGAAATCAATTTCTTAAATTGGCATGTTTTACATATAGCGGATACCAAGAATAGTAAAAGTTTTTTTATGTACGGGAATAAAGTTTGCAGGATCATCTGCTTTACTTAAGTTTAATTTAAAATCACCCGTCATCTCAGTCATATCTGTACCACCCACAACCATTAAATTACCTTCAATATTTACAGTACCAGTACCAATCAATTTTCCAGATGACCCACCTGTACCTCCGGCAGAAGAGTTAGCCATTAAATTGCCATAATAGCTGACATGAACATTCTGTTGCTCTTTACCGCCACTCAACTGTAAAGTTTTAGAAAGATAGAGAATATTGGCAATTGTTGCAGGCATTTTTTCCATTTCTGCTACAGGTTTCAATACACCCTCAGCACTACAGTATTGAGTGGGATAACTCGCTGGACAAACCTTTAATAACCGTGCATTTCTATCATTATCTGATATTGAATTTAATACATAATGATGTGGAGCATATGCTTCAAAATAGGTTGCTAGATAGTTTCCATTCAATTCTATAATTTTACTATTGATATGATTTGTGGAAATAATGGTATTCACTAGAATATTTTTTTTATATTCTGTGGTTACCTCAACTGTATTTTGACCGACTTTTTCTGTCATTTTTACTGCACTGGCATTTAGCTGAACTTCAACATCTGCGTCAAACCACAAAACGCCGGCGGGTACACTCTGAGCGCTATTTATAATCCATACATTGTTGCTTTTCGTAATAGCTGATGTACAAGCTGCGATCTCTCCAATAATTATTTCATTATCAATTTTTTTACTCTGTGCAATATCAAAATAATTATTCCGCGCACACATTAATTTTTCATTATCAGTATAAAAAATATAATTCGCATACTTCCTGGCTTCAACAGGAGATATGAAATCTCTTGGAGTATAAGGAATAATATTGATACCCACTGTTTTTAGTTCTTCTTGAGTATAGGTTTTTCCACTACCTCCCATTTCAGAGATAACTCCTCCACCAATTTCTAAAGTAACATTATTAGCGGTTAAATTTTCTAATTTATTAACTTTTAAACCACCTTCAAATATTGAGCCGTTTAATCGCTCATTCACTAACTCATCAGAAATGATGAATTGGGAGCGAATAATCGAAGTTGCTCCACCACTTTTACCAAAAATATCAAAACAGTATTTTCCTGTCCCACAACTTACTTTTTTAAAATGAATTGGTACACTACCTCCACTGACTGTTCCCGTTGCAATTGTTTCAATTCTGGGAATATCTATAAGAGATTGACGCTTTAAAAATTCTGTTAAAGCTTGATAACCAATCATGGCCTGCATTTGTGCTTGGGTTTGTGCATGAGCCGTAGTTGCACTCGATTGCAGACTACGCATAGAAGACATGTAACCGACTGTCAAAACTGTTAGAGATAGCCCAACCAAGACAATAAACAAAAGCGAAGAAAACCCTTCCTGCTTGGACAGAGATGTTATTCTAGATTTTTTTTTCATAATGGAAGACATACGGTTTATCATTTTTATCCCCTATTTAAAGTTAAATAGGCAGGTGACATTACTAATTTTTTCAGCTGTAGTGGCACTACTTGCAGCATAAGTATTAGCAGTTAATACGACCAGGTATTTGCCTCCAACAGAAATATTATTCTTTACACCGAAGGGGAGACAATTAGTCGTTTCCTGAACCTCAATATTGATTTCACCTACTTTATTGGTGCTATTAGATATTCCAGAGCTGGCAAGAGTACTTCCCACTTGAACTAATAATTCTTTTGTCAGTGTTTCTTCAGGTTTAACCAGATTTGCACAGATATAACCTGTGTCTTTGCCATATAAATACAATCCATTCGCATGACTTTGTAAAGCCTGGCAATGTGTATTTGAGACTTTCCAAACTAAGAATTTTCCTGTTGCTCTTTTTGTAGTGGCATCCAAATTAACGGCTGTGCCAGCTTGATCTAAAATGCGAAAATTCGTGCCATATCCAGCTGTGGTATCACTTAATTCAAATCCCATACCTTGCAAGATACGATCTGCAGTAATAAAACCCAACATTATATTGCTATCTACTTTGGCACCCAGAGAAGATTCAGCAGTAACTTTTCCGGTAGTTACAAATGCACGCAACATAGCCAGAATAATAATAATTGACAGGGCAAGCGAGATGAGAATTTCAAGTAGAGAAATGCCGTACTGTGAAGATTTGGGATTAATCATCTTTTTATTCCTCATCACGGTGATATTTGCACTTTGATCGGAACAAAGCTGTCATCGGCACTGATTTTAATCTCTGCATAACTCACATTAACCGTCGAGGCTGCTACGCCTTGTTTAGGATTAGAGTTATTAAATGTGTCTACAGTGAAGGCCTGCGTTTTAACCGTACAATCCACTTGTACCTCTTTGCCGACAATCTTTACTTTCTCAGAATGAGTTCCCGTAGATTTACTGCCACATTGTGTCGAATTTTCTAATTGTTGACGAAGTTGGCCAATGGTATGTAAGTGAATATTTTGATCACGGTGTATTACGGCAGTACGTCCGGCAATAAAGGCTCCACCAAGGCCAATAATCGCCATAAGCACAATCGAAATCAGCACTTCAATAAGTGTGACCCCTTGCTGACTCTTCGGTAAAGATAAAATCTTACAATGCTCCTGTTGCATTGACACCTCCACCTGCGGCCGTAATCGTATAGACCGTACAGTCTGCAGTCATTACATGCGCATTATTATTCAATAGAATTTTATTATTACACTTGTCTGATAAGGTCACCGTAACTCTCGGTTCAATTGTTACCTTTAATACAATTGAATCGGCTGTGCTATCATCTTTATTTCTGACGGTAATTGTCTTGTTTTCATTATCTACAATTAAAATTGCTGCTGGTATCGTACTATCCATGGGTACACCATTTGGATTACGGACTGCCTCATTCTTAGTCCGGTTATAGGCTTCCAAGAATAGCTTTTCGGTTTTGGTAATCTGTGCATTTGCAACCCAATTTTGTCCTAACGGAAATACTGCTAAAGTCAACATTGCCAATAAAACAATTGCGATCAAAAGCTCAATTAGGGTTACTCCGTACTGTCGATTTACCATGATGTTAAGCCACCACAACCATAAGTTTTCGGAATGCTTCTATCGTTTTTATTATTGATCGTAAGTTGGCAGTTTGTGTTGCGTCCCTTACCTGTTGCTATCAAGGTATAACTCGTATCGGTAACATTTACCTTATACTCAAAAGTTTCTGTTTCCGCGGGTTGCCATATTCCTGTTATCCCTTTACTTGTCAAATACGCACTGGCTTCTTGTTCACCATTTGAACTCGGATAGATTAAGTTTCGTTGATACAAACTCTCTAGCACCAGACTGAGTGTAACTAAATCTGCTCCAGCATTTCTTGCTTTAGCTTTAGTGATGTAGTTTGAATACATCGGCATAGCTATTGCCGCAAGAATAGCCAAGATAACCACTGTCACCATAAGCTCTAGTAGCGTAAAACCAGCATGAGAAGATTGAAGCTTTGAAATTTGTTTTTTATACATTTTTTACTTGGCAACACTAAATGTTTACTAACAAAAGCTAACACAGCCTGTTTAAAATTTAGCTTGTATATATGCCCAAAATGCTTAGTCCAACAAATAACAATTTGAATTCAAATAATGAATATTATTTAGTTTTCATAAATATCAATATTTTGATTTTTTATTAAAATAATTATTTTTTTCAATGATATAGGTTGGATTTTATTATTTTTTATAAAACATAAATTGTTCAACAATTAAAACCTCTTACTAAATTAAAAATTTAGATACACAAATTTACACATAATTCAAGTGATAAAAGTGATAAAATTATCAAATTTATATACTAATTTGATTTAAGTCACAAAAAAATAAAATTAAAGCCAAATTCCAAACAAAGCATCAAATTTTTTAAATTTATGAAAAGACTTTTTATAAATCATTTAAAGATAGCAGGGCTTTTCCAGCGCTGCATATCCATAAATGGATACCTATACGGGTTTTGCTAAGACCGATCTACATTCATGCCCAAGATCACTGGATTTTTTTTGGTATGATATAACTTGCAAAATCAATAACTACCATGTCATCACTCACTTGGTTTCAGATAATCACCAGCGGGTACCATTCATCACCAGATTAGGCTGTGCAGGGCAGAACCAATTTCCGCAGTTCTTCAAGATTATTTTCGATAAAGTGAACATTTATTCTAAAAATACTGAAAGTTAGATAGAAAACAATATTGTGGGAAAATATTAAAAATACACAAAAAAGAGCCCAAGATAGGGCTCTTTTGAGTAATGTGGAGCTTTGCAGATTAATCTAGTTTTTCTAGTTTGATACTGTCACGGTAGTATTGGCAGCCTTTATACAGTAGGAACACACCAATCACTCCCGCAACCGCATTAACGATTGAGATCGAGTTGCCGACCAATAAAGTATTCTGGAAATATTTATCAGTAATTAATGCCACTGCTGTTGTACCCACACCAAGAGCGATCAGGTTAGAGATCAGCAGGAATTTTGCAGACACCTGAGCGCGCAACTGGTTTGGTGTGAGCATTTGCGTCGCTGCCGCAGAAGCTGGAATTGGGAAGGTAGAGAAGAACATTGCCACAAAGATCAGCGCAAAAGACAGCTGCATATTATCTACTTGGGTGAATAGCACACTCGGAATAATCAGTGCTGCACAACCAATCATACCAGCACGAATTGCTGCATCGCTATACCCTTTTTTCGAGAAGAAGTCGATCAGCCAGCCGCAGAATAGAGCACCTGAAGTATTCGCAACCAGAATAATAGTTCCCAAAATATAACCCGTTTCACTGGCGGTCAGACCAAAATGACGCATGTAGTAGGCCGGTGCCCACCCCAACAATGAATACAGCATCATGGTATAGAAAGAGAAACCGATAAAGTGACAGAAAAAGGTCTTTTTATGGGTTTTAATAAATGCGATGGAGTTCTTGAACGATGCTTTAACCACAACGCCATCCTGACCCATTTTCAAGCCTTTACGGGCTGGTTCTTTGATGGTCAGAATCATGACCAAAGCCAGCAAGACACCTGGTAAACCGACAATCATAAAGGTGAGTTGCCAGGTTTTCACTTGACCAATCACAGGTAGGATAATCTGATCCACATCTTTCAGTAAGCCAATAACATACCCACCAATTAAAAATGCCAAGCCAGAACCAATGAACGCACCAATCGCATACAGACCCAACGCACGGCCTAATTTTTCTTTCGGGAATAAATCCGCCACGATGGAATAAAATGCTGGGGATAATGCTGCTTCACCTGCACCTACACCCAAACGTGCCAAGAACATCTGAATAAAGTTTTTGCTTAAACCACAGGCTGCCGTTGCAATACTCCAGAAGGCAATTCCGACTGCAATAATTTTCACGCGTGATTTTTTATCAGCGAGCGCTGCAATGGGTACGCCCATAAAGGCATAAAACAGGGAGAAAGCCAAACCTTGTAGCAAGCTGAACTGCGTGTCGCTCAGCATCAGGTCTTGTTTAATTGGTTCGATCATTAGCGACAGAATCTGGCGATCTACAAAAGACAGAATATAGGCCACCATACAGATGACCACCACATACCATTGATAGGTACTGGTTTTATTTTCGCTATGCTCAGGTGTCGTAATCGTTTGATCAGCAGGTGCTGCTTGCTCAAACGCTGTGATTTCGGATGTGCTGTTCCTTTCGACCACATCCATTTCTAGGGTCTTATCATTCATCATTCATCTTCCTGTGATGAGTATGTGGAAATATGATACTTTTAATACATACTTATTTTTTATTTTGTATCGTCTTTTGCTAATTTAGGGCTTAAATGAGCGATCGTCAATCGAAATTATAAAATTTGACACAAATATTTCAATTAAACTAAAAAAAGGAATCATAATGATTCCTTTTTTAATGTTTCATAGATTAGGCGGCACGTTCAACTAGCGTCAGAATGTCATAGGTTGCGACCAGATCATCACGCTGATTTTTCACCTTAATGTCCCAGACCACCACACCATGCGGTTTTTGTGTTGGATCTTTGAGCTGTTTTGGCGTTTTCTGTTTGCAGGTCAGTTCGACCTGAATGGTATCGCCAATTTTCACTGGTTCCACAAAACGCAGGTTGTCCATACCGTAGTTGGCAATTACGGGGCCAACGGCAGCATCGACAAACAGGCCAGCCGCCGCAGACACCACAAAGTAACCATGTGCGACGCGTTCACCAAAGAACGAATCTGCAGCACCAATTTTGTCCATATGGGCATAGAAATAATCACCGCTTAAGCCGGCAAAGTTCACCACATCAGATTCCGTAATGGTACGGCGTGCAGTCAGCAGACGTTCACCGATACGCAATTCATCAAAGGATTTTTTGAATGGATGTACGCGATCTTCATGCACGTGTGCACCTGCCGTCCAGCTATGGCCAATTTGTGTCATGGCATTTGGTGAGCCTTGAATGGCGGTACGCTGCATATAATGTTTCACGGCACGCAAGCCACCGAGTTCTTCACCGCCACCGGCACGGCCTGGTCCACCATGGACCAAATAAGGCAATGGTGAACCATGTCCGGTACTTTCTTTGGTACTTTCTGCATCCAGAATATGCAGTCGGCCATGCCAAGGGGCAATTTTGGCAATCAGCTGTTCAATATTCTGTTCTGGATTACGTACTACGGATGCCACCAGACTCCCTTCACCACGTGCGACGAGGTCTGCCAGTTCAGCGAAGTTTTGATACGGCATCAGTGTCGCCACAGGACCAAAGGCTTCCACTTGATGAATATATTTGGCTTCTGTTGGATGTTTGCAGACTAAAAGTGTAGGGGGATAAAACGCGCCTTTTACTGGCTGCTGGGCCTGAATGGTATAGTCTTGGCGTAAATGGCTGCCCAATACAATCTCGGCATCCTGGCTGAGTAATTCGACTTTTTCCGCCACATCCTGTTTTTGTTTAACGCTGGCTAAAGCCCCCATGGTGACCTCTGCAAGTTCTGGATTGCCCACCACGACTTTCTGTAATTTGGCAACGAGACGGCTTTGCACGGTTTCTAGTAATGCTGCTGGAACAAAGGCACGACGAATGGCAGTACATTTCTGGCCGGCTTTGGTGCTCATTTCACGGAATACTTCACGCACAAACAGATCAATGGTTTCGTCACTGGCATCTTCGGTCAGAATGGCACTGTTGACCGAATCGGCTTCCATACTAAACGGAATGGAGTATTGATTAAGATGTGGATGGGCACGCAGTTTTTGACCGGTGGATGCTGAACCGGTGAAAGTAACAGTATCTTGTGGTCCTAAATAATTAAATAGATCATAGGTTTGGCCGCAGATCAGCTGCAACGAACCTTCTGGCAGGAAACCGCTGGCATGAATATCTTTTACCACCGCGTGGGTCAGTTCAGCACCTTCGGTGGCTGGTTTTACGATACATGGCACACCGGCCAGAAGTGTCGGTGCAATTTTTTCCAGCATGCCCCAGATTGGAAAGTTAAAGGCATTAATGTGGACCGCGACACCTGCTTTGGCGGTCAGGATATGTTTGGCACCAAAACTGCCGTGTTTGGATAAAGGAATCCAGGCATCTTCCACCAAAGCGGTTTCATCGCTGAGTTCACGGCGTACCAGACTCGAATAGGCAAATAAAGTCGCGATACCACCTTCAATATCAATCCAGGCATCTTTACGGGTACAGCCAGTGGCTTTGGCCAGTTCATAATAGTGTTCTTTGCGTTCTAGCAAATATTGTGCGACTTGTTTTAGCGCATTGGCACGTTGATGGAAGGTCCAGGATGCAATCGCTGAACCGTGCTGTTTGGCATAGTCCACCACGCTTTGCATGTTAATGCCCTGGCTGCTGACCTGATAGATCGCGTCACCGCTAATGGCATGGTAGACCGTGCGCAAGTCTTGTTGTGCGGTATGGCTTTGACCATACACTAAGGAACTTAAGGCTTTGATGGAACTAAAGCCTGAGCTGCTGCTGGTATCTTGATTGTCTGTAGGGTTCGAGCCTGATTCTAACTCTAACATGAAGAAACTCCTTTTATGATACGTTTTACGATGAATTTTAATTTTGATGTTTCATAATTTGTGTGTAAAAAAGCAAATTGTCAATCAGGTTGGCAGTAAAAAAATCATTTCTAAAAATATCTAAAAAATTAAAATTTTAAAAAACAATATGTTAAATAAAATGATTCAATATTTTTAATTGATACTAAAAAATATGTATTGATTTTAAACTTGTATCGTTTTAATTTTAAGGCATAAACACTTGGGACGAGTGAGGAAAACAATGAAAAATCATTTGGAAGATTTCGACCGTGCAATCGCACAAGACATTTCAGTTGAGCCAAAAGACTGGATGCCAGAAGCCTACCGTAAAACTTTGATCCGCCAGATTGGTCAGCATGCCCATTCGGAAGTGATCGGCATGTTGCCGGAAGGCAACTGGGTTACTCGTGCGCCGACCTTAAAGCGTAAAGCGGTTTTATTGGCCAAGGTGCAAGATGAAGCGGGTCATGCCTTGTATCTGTACAGTGCGGCAGAAACCTTAGGCGCGGACCGTGATGACATGATGGATAAATTGATTGCGGGTCGCATGAAATATTCTTCCATCTTTAACTATCCAACTTTGACCTGGGCAGATATTGCCGCGATTGGCTGGTTGGTGGATGGCGCAGCGATCGTTAATCAGGTGGCACTCTGCCGTACCTCGTATGGTCCATATGCACGAGCGATGGTGCGCATCTGTAAAGAAGAAAGCTTTCATCAACGTCAGGGTTTTGAAGCCATGATGGAACTTGCTAATGGTACGCCTGAACAAAAACAGATGGCACAAGATGCAGTCAACCGTTTCTGGTGGCCAGCACTGATGATGTTTGGCCCAAATGATGACAATTCACCAAATAGTGCACAAAGCATGGCCTGGAAAATTAAACGTTTCAGTAATGATGAATTGCGTCAAAAGTTTGTCGATAACACCGTACCACAAATTTTGCAGCTGGGGCTGACTGTACCGGATGCTGATTTAAGTTTCAATCAGGAAACCGGCCATTATGAGTTTGGTGCGATCAATTGGGATGAGTTCTTCGCGGTTGTGGCCGGTAAAGGTCCATGCAACCAGGAGCGTATTGATGCACGTCGGCAAGCTTGGGAAGGTGGAAAATGGGTACGTGACTCAGCGGCCGTTTATGCACAAAAACAGCAAGCACAACAGCAAGACAAGAAAGTGGCTTAAGGCCAGCGTTTAAAAAATATTGAAAAAGGGAAGGATGAATCATGGAAAATAAAAAAAACTGGTCACTTTTTGAAGTGTTTGTACGCAGCAAACAAGGTTTAAGTCACCGTCATGTCGGCAGTTTGCGTGCGCCGGATGCGGAAATTGCACTGCAAAATGCACGTGATGTGTATACGCGTCGCAACGAAGGCGTCAGCATCTGGGTGGTGAAATCTGAGCTGATTACTTCGTCGCAACCAGATGAAAAATCAGAATTTTTCGATCCTTCTTTGGACAAGGTTTACCGTCATCCAACCTTCTACCATATTCCAGACGGCATTGAGCACATGTAAGGGGACGGATCATGACAAATCAAGCATTAGCGCAGTTCCTGTTGCATATTGGCGATAGCCAGCTGGTTTTATCACATCGTCTGGCAGAATGGTGCGGCCATGCACCTGAACTGGAATTGGATATTGCCTTGGCCAATATTGGTCTAGATTTATTGGGGCAAGCGCGTACCGCGTTAAGCCTGGCAGGTCAAGTCGAAGGTCTTGGACGCGATGAAGATAAATTGGCCTATTTTCGGACTGAACGTGAGTATCGCAACTTACTTTTGGCTGAGCAGCCAAACGGCGATTTTGCACAAACCATCGTGCGCCAGTGGTTGATGGATCATCACAATGCCTTGCTGTTGAATGCACTCAAACAGAGTCAGCATGCCGAGCTGGCTGCATTTGCGGTGAAATCACTGAAAGAGGTGAAATATCACCTGCGTTTCTCGACGGCTTGGATGGAGCGTCTCAGCCTGGGAACTGCTGAAGCACATGAAAAAATCCAGAAAGGGCTAAACAACCTGTGGCGTTTCACTGAAGAGCTGTTTGTATTAACCGCGGATGAAAAGCAGCTGGTTGAGCAAGGCATCTTGCCCGATGTGGAAGCCTTAAAAGCACAGTGGGATGCGCAGATTGAAAGTGAATTGCAGCGTTTTGCACTCACCTTGCCAGAAACCGGCGCTTATCGTAGCGGTGCCAAACAGGGGCTGCATACCGAACATTTGGGTTTTATCTTGGCGGACTTGCAATATCTGCAACGTTCTTATCCAAATATGACGTGGTAATTCAAGGTCATCACAGGGAGTGAATCGCATGAATTTAATTAAACACTGTATCGATCAATGCTGGGACGTTTTACAGCAGGTGTCAGATCCTGAAATTCCAGTGTTGTCCGTGCTTGATCTGGGCATGATTCGTGGGGTTGAGCTGAATCAGCACGACGAGATTATTGTGCGACTCACCCCCACCTACAGTGGCTGTCCTGCGACAGACCTGCTTAAGGATGAAATTACCCAAGCCCTGACCGCACAAGGCTTGACACCGGTCAAAGTGGTCGTGGATCTGTCTGAAGCCTGGACCACCGATTGGATGAGCGAAGCCGGGAAGCGCAAATTACAGCAATATGGCATCGCGCCACCTAAAGGTGAGGCTCACAGCTGCGGAACGCATGTTGCATTGACCGATGGCATCCAGTGTCCGCACTGTCAGAGCCAGCACACCAAACTATTAAGCGAATTCAGTTCGACCGCATGTAAAGCCTTATACAAATGCCAAGACTGCCTAGAACCATTCGACTATTTCAAATGTATCTAAAAGCAAAAAACCGAATAGTCGAGCCAGAGAGGGATTTTCACATGAGCCAATTTGTACCATTAACCATTAAATCCATTAGTCCACAAACCGAGCAGGCGATCTGTATTGCCTTTAATGTTGAACCAGAACAACAGGCGAATTTTCACTATCAACCCGGCCAGCATCTCACCATTCGTCATTTGACTGAACAGGGGGAAATCCGCCGCTGCTATTCCATCTGTAGCGATCAGCGTGAAGATCTCAGTATTGCCATTAAAAAAATTGAAAACGGCCAGTTTTCAACTTGGGCCAATGAACATTTAAAAGCGGGCGATGTACTGGAAGTGATGCCGCCACAAGGCGTGTTTTTCCAGAAAGCTGCGAAACAGGGTGGCAAAAACTATCTGGGATTTGCCGCCGGCAGTGGTATTACGCCGATTCTCTCGATTGTCAAATCGGTGCTGTTCCAGCAACCTGAGGCCACTTTTACCTTGGTATATGGCAACCGTTCATGGAAGCAGACCATGTTTTCCGAGGAAATTCTGGATTTGAAAGATCGCTTTAAAGAACGTTTTCAGCTGATCAATATTTTCTCGCGTGAATTAAACGACAGCGCGGTATTCAATGGCCGTATTGATGCAGATAAGTTGCAGCAACTGTTCCAGGCAGATTTGCTGGATCAGGATTTTGATCACTGTTTTGCCTGTGGCCCGGAAGAAATGATGCAAGCCGTGGAAACTGTTTTGCCAGAAATGGGAATTGCACGCAGCAAAATCCATACGGAGCGTTTTAATACCGGTGCAGCGCCAAAAGCAACCGCGCAACAAATTGAAAATCGTAGTGAAGAAAAAGTACATGTGATTCTGGATGGCCGTGAGCTGGTCGTCGAAGTCTCGAAACAAGATGACAGTATTCTGGATGCTGCGTTACGTGCCGGTGCAGACCTGCCTTATGCCTGTAAAGGTGGCGTGTGTGCGACCTGTAAATGCAAAGTGCTACAGGGTGAAGTCGAGATGGCTATCAATTACAGCCTGGAGCAGGACGAAATTGAAAAAGGCTATGTGCTCAGCTGTCAGTCACGCCCAGTCAGCTCGGATGTCCGTTTGAGTTTTGATGAATAACACGCGGATCAGCAAGGAATTATGTCATGGATTACATCAAAACCTCGGCACCCCAAAACGGTGTGGTGCTGATTGAGCTGAACCGGCCGGAAAAGCGTAATGCGCTGAACAATGCCACGCTTAAACAGTTGGCAGATACTTTGGCACAGCTCGATGGCGATTTCACGGTAAAAACCGTGGTCATTACTGGCAACGAGCAGTGTTTCGCCGCAGGTGCCGACCTGAATGAACTGGCACAACTTGATGTGGTGTCAATCCAGCAGGATCAGCGCCCCTTGCTGTGGAAGCGTATTGATGAATTTTCCAAGCCCTTGATTATGGCGGTAAACGGTTATGCCTTTGGGGCCGGTTTTGAGCTGGCCTTGCATGGTGACATGGTGTTGACTGGTGAGAATGCACAATTTGCCTTGCCTGAAATTGGTCTGGGCATGTTGCCAGGCGCAGGCGGAACCCAGCGTTTGGCGCGTTTAGTGGGGCAGCAATTGACCATGCGCTGGGCCATGACCGGTGAAATGATTCCGGCTCGAGTCGCCCTGCAACACGGGATTAGCAGCCAGATTTGTCCAAGCGGATTGACCGTGCAATATGCCATTGAACTGGCGGCAAAAATTGCCAAACAGGCACCGCTGGCGATCAAAGTGATTAAACAATCCTTGAAATCAATTCATGAAGTGACTTTAAGCCAGGGCTTAAAACTGGAACGTCAGCATTTTGTCTGGCTGGCCGCAACACAAGACCGCCAAGAAGGCATCAACGCCTTTTTAGAAAAAAGAAAACCAGAATTTAGAGGTGTGTAATGGATTACCAAACAGTTATTGTCGAAGAAAAAAACGCGGTGGGCTATTTAACCTTTAACCGTCCAAAACAGCTCAACAGTTTTAATGAGACGATGCATCAGGAAGTGTCACAAGTTCTGAAAGCCTGGGCTAAAGACCAGAATATCCGTGCCGTGGTGATTTCAGCGGAAGGTCGTGGTTTTTGTGCCGGCCAGGATCTCAATGACCGTGTGGTTGATCCGAATGCAGACGCACCTGATTTAGGTTTGTCGATCGAAAAATATTACAACCCTCTGATTAAACTAATTACTGAAATGCCAAAACCAGTGGTTTGTGCCGTAAATGGCGTGGCGGCCGGTGCGGGTGCCAATATTGCCTTGGCCTGTGACATTGTCTTGGCAGCAAAATCCGCTTCCTTTATTCAGGCGTTTTGCCGCTTGGGTCTCGTACCAGATTCTGGCGGTACCTGGTTCCTGCCACGTCTGGTCGGTCGTGCACAAGCGATGGGAATGGCCATGCTCGGTGATAAAATCAGTGCCGAACAGGCCGTGCAATTGGGCATGATCTGGCAAGTGGTTGAAGATGATCAGTTGCAAGCCGAAGCGGCAAAAATGGCAGAACATTTGGCCAAACAGCCAACCTATGGTTTGTCTTTAATCAAAAAAGCTATTCATGCAGCGGCAAATAATAATTTAGATGATCAATTAATTTTGGAACGTGATTTACAGCGTCTGGCGGGGCGTTCAAGTGACTATCGTGAAGGTGTGCAAGCCTTCATGCAAAAACGTACACCTGAATACAAAGGATGCTAAATCATGTCACAACTCAATTTACAGCAGACCAAAGTCGCTGTGATTGGTGCAGGTACCATGGGAATTGGTATCGCCCAACTCGCTGCGATGCATGGGCATCAAACTTATCTATTTGATGTCGATGCAGAAAAATCTAAAATAGCCGTAGCTCAATTGGCCGATCAGCTGGCCAAGCGGGTGCAAGCGGGAAAAATGGCTCAACAGTTGGTGGACAGTACATTGGCGAATCTGTCGATTGCAACAGCCATCGAACAGCTGGCGGAAACCGATTTAATCGTTGAGGCTATTGTTGAAAAGAAAGAAGTCAAACAGCAACTCTTTCAACAACTAGCAGCCATTTGTTCGCCACAGACCATTTTTGCTTCAAATACGTCCTCGATTTCGATTACCGCGATTGCTTCAATCATTCCGCATCCAGAGCGTGTTGTGGGTTTGCATTTCTTCAATCCGGCACCGGTCATGAAGCTGGTCGAGATTATTCGTGGTTTAAAAACTTCCGCAGAGATTGCGACCGCTTTGACTGAATTGATGCACTTGTGGAAAAAAGTACCGGTTACGGCAAAATCTACTCCTGGTTTTATTGTTAATCGTGTGGCGCGTCCGTATTATGCGGAAGCTTTTCGTGCCTTGCAGGAAAATGTCATCAGTCCTGAACAGCTGGATTTTATCCTGCGTGAATGTGGCCGTTTTGCCATGGGACCATGTGAGCTGACCGATCTGATTGGTCAGGACGTCAATTTTTCTGTGACGAAAAGTGTGTATCAGGAATTTTTCTATGAGCCGCGCTATCGTCCATCGCTGATTCAGAAAGAACTGGTCGATGCGGGATGTTACGGCCGGAAAAGTGGACAGGGCTTTTATCATTATGCTCAGGCAGAAAAAACACCGCAGTATCGCTTGCCGCAAATGGAAAAGTCTGAACAGCAACTTGCTGTACAGATCAAAGGAGCATGGCTGAATCTGCCCGCATTCATTCAGCGTATTCAACATGCTGAACGGATTGATGCAAACTGTGTGGCTGACCAGCGAGATGTCATTCAGATGGGTGAAGTAACCCTGAAAGTGACTCAAGGCGAATCGGTCGATCTCAGTTATGCCCAGGAAAAAATCGTCTTGATGGACTGGCATGCGGATTGGAGCAAGGCGAAGGCGATTGCACTGGTTGCTTCTACGGCGTGTACCGATCAGGATAAAGCGCAGGTTGCGGCATTCTTCCAGGCGATGGATATGATACCAATTTGGTCTCAAGATCATCCTGGGCTGTATGTTATGCGTACCATTGCAATGCTGGTGAATGAAGCCTGTGAAGCGGTACTGCATGCAATTGCTTCTGAGCAACATATTGATGCAGCAATGAAATATGGTGTGAACTACCCGAAAGGACCTTTTGAATGGGCAGAATCCATCGGATATAACACTATTTTACAAATATTGGAAAATTTGTATCATATTTATGCTGAAGAGAAGTACCGACCTAGTTTATATTTAAGAAAGAAAGTGGCGTTAGGACAGACGCCTCAGCAACAAGACTTACAATATCGCCAAGCTGGCTAACAGGATTGCTTAACATGGAACAGGTTTTTATTTGCGATGCTATTCGCACGCCGATCGGCCGTTATGCAGGTGGACTCAGCGGCATTCGCCCGGATGACCTTGCAGCCTTACCGATTCAATATTTAAAACAGCAACATCCTGATCTGCCTTGGCATGAACTCGATGAAGTGGTGTTAGGCTGTGCCAACCAGGCCGGGGAGGATAACCGTAATGTCGCGCGTATGGCAGCATTATTGGCAGACTTGCCGGATTCAGTACCCGCCATTACCGTGAACCGTTTATGCGCATCGGGTCTGGATGCAGTCGGTTTGGCAGCGCGTGCGATCAAATCTGGTGAAGCACAGTTTGTACTGGCGGGTGGGGTCGAGTCGATGAGCCGTGCTCCATTCGTTCAATCCAAACCGACCGCAGCCTTTAGCCGTGCCCCGGAAATTTTTGATACCACCATCGGCTGGCGTTTTATCAATCCAAAATTCAAGTCAAATTTTGGTGTGGATAGCATGCCGGAAACCGCGGAAAACGTGGCAGAAAAGTACCAGGTGAGCCGTGAAGATCAAGATTTGTTTGCTTACCGCAGTCAGCAAAAAACCGCGCAAGCACAGCAGAACGGAATCTTTGCAGAAGAAATTATGCCGGTCGAGATCAAAGACCGGAAGAAAAATAGCATTACTATTGCGCAGGATGAACATCCGCGTGCGGATACCACTTTAGAAACGCTGGCGGGACTGAAAGCACCGTTTAAAGCAACAGGGGGATCGGTCACGGCCGGTAATGCTTCTGGTGTGAATGATGGTGCAGCCTGTGTTTTATTGGCCAATCAGGATTTTGTTGCACAACATGCACTCAAGCCTTTAGCCAAAGTGGTCGCGATTGCCAGTGCTGGGGTTGAAGCTAAATATATGGGTATTGGACCAGTTCCGGCCGTGGAGAAAGTCTTGAAACAGACTGGCCTAACATTGGACCAAATGGATGTCATTGAGCTGAATGAGGCGTTTGCTGCACAATCGCTTGCCGTGATGCGTGAGCTGGGCCTGCAAGATGATGATGCCCGGGTCAATCCGAATGGTGGTGCAATTGCACTGGGTCATCCACTCGGTATGAGTGGTACACGTTTGGTGATCACCGCGATGAAAGAACTCAAACGTCGTCAAGGAAAATACGCTTTGTGCACCATGTGTGTCGGTGTCGGACAAGGTGTCGCGCTTATTTTGGAAAATGTAGCTTAAGCTGAGTCTTAGGTGGATTGAATCAGGACAAATCCGTTAAAAATGCAAAAACAGTCAGGATGACTGTACAAGGAGTAGTAACATGAATAATAACGCAATGGAAAAGATCGAAACCGTTTCAATTGACGAATTGCGTCAGGTGCAGCTAGAGCGCATGAAAAAAACCTTGCAGCATGCGTATCAGAATAGCCCGGTCTATAAAAAGAAATTCGATGACGCCGGCGTGCATCCCGATGATTTTAAATCCTTGGACGATCTGGCCAAGTTTCCATTCACCACCAAAAAAGACCTGCGTGACAACTATCCGTTTGGCATGTTTGCCGTTCCACAAGAACAGATTGTGCGTGTACATGCCTCTTCAGGTACGACCGGCCAGCCTACTGTGGTCGGTTATACGCAAAATGATATCAATATCTGGTCTGATGTGGTGGCGCGTTCCTTGCGTACAGCAGGCCTGAGTCATAAAGATACCATTCAGGTTTCCTATGGTTATGGCTTGTTTACCGGTGGTTTGGGCGCACATTATGGTGTGGAGCGTTTGGGTGCGACGGTAATTCCGATGTCGGGTGGCCAGACCGATCGACAGGCGCAACTCATCCATGATTTCAAGCCAACAGCATTGATGGTGACACCTTCTTATTGCCTGAACATTATTGAAGCTCTCGAGAAAAAATTTGGCACGGCCAAAGACTGTTCGATTAAAACCGGCATTTTTGGTGCTGAGCCATGGACCAATGAAATGCGTAAGGAAATCGAAGAGCGTTTAGGCATTGATGCGCTGGATATTTACGGTTTATCCGAGGTGATGGGGCCGGGTGTGGCGATGGAATGTCTGGAATCGAAAGACGGTCCGACCATTTGGGAAGATCATTTCTATCCGGAAATCATTCATCCGGAAACCGGTGAAGTTTTACCAGATGGCGAACTGGGTGAGCTGGTTTTTACCACGATTACCAAAGAGGGTATGCCGGTGATCCGCTATCGTACCCGTGATTTGACCCGTTTATTGCCGGGAACAGCGCGTACCATGCGCCGTATGGATAAAATCGTGGGCCGCAGTGATGACATGATGATCATTCGTGGGGTCAATGTTTTCCCATCGCAGATTGAAGAGCAGATTTTGCAGATTCCGCAATTGATTCCTAACTATGAAATTCACATTTGTAAACATGGACATTTGGATACGTTGCATGTTCGGGCAGAAATGCGTAAAGATATAAGTGATATCGCGGCACATCAGTTGTCACAGCAATTGAAAAGCCAGATCAAAACCATGGTCGGGATTACGGTGAGTGTGGAAATTCTGCCAGAAGGCACATTACCACGTTCGGAAGGCAAGGCGCAGCGGGTATTTGATATTCGCCAGATTGCATGAGAGTGTAAAGGTGATTGATCACAGGATGAATCACCTTTCAGTTTTGAAGTGAAGGGTTAAATGTGATGAATCCAAAATTAAAACAGGTTCTTGATGATTTCATCGACCGTGAAGCATTAAGTGGTACATCACTGATCATGACCATTTTCGGTGACAGTATTTTTCATCGGGGCGGGATTATCAGTTTAGCCAGTCTGATTCAGCTCATGGATGTTTTTGCTTTTAATGAGCGTTCTGTGCGTACTGCGGTGTTTCGCTTGGTACAAAATGGCTGGCTGATTTCTGAGAAGATTGGCCGTACCAGTTATTACCGGGTCACCGAAAGTAGCCGTCAGCGTTTTCTGATGGCGGATCAAAAAATTTACAGTTTCACCCATTCCGACTGGGATCAGAAATGGGATTTGGTATTACTCAGTTCTGTCGAGCTGGAAAATAAAATCATTTTGAAACGTGAACTGGAATGGTTAGGTTTTGCCAATATTGCCACCAATGTCATGGCTTATCCGGGTTGTGATCACTTGAAACTACAAAATCTGTTGCTCAATTTAAAAATGACCGATCAGGTAGTGCTATTTAAAGCTGAAACCTTGCAGTTGTGGCAGGAATCTTATCCAACTGTCAAACGGATGGTAGCGACCAATTGGCCGGTGCAGGAACTGCACACACGTTATGAAAAATTTATCCATGATTTCCGTGAATTTTTTAATTTGGTGGAACATGAAGAAGATCTGGATCCCATACAGGCCTTCCAGATTCGTATTTTGCTGATTCATCAGTATCGTCGTATTTTGCTCAAAGATCCAAACTTACCGTTTGAGCTATTACCGTCCGACTGGCTTTCCCTGACTGCACGTAATTTGAGTAGCAACCTCTATCAAACCGTATTTTCAGCTGCGGATGAGTTTTTTCTGGACATCGCCCGCACTTCCGAGGGCAGCATGCCGCCGGCACATCCGCAATTTTATAAGCGTTTTGGTGGCTTAAAACAGGAAGCCATGAGCGTTTAATAACCATAATTCAAGGATAGATTGAAAGGAATAAAGCCATGCCATGTTATGTGATCGATGGAGTGATCCCGGTGGTAAGCCCGAAAGCCTATGTGCATCCCACAGCGGTTTTGATTGGTGATGTCATTATTGAAGAGGGCGTTTATATCGGTCCATTTGCCTCCTTACGCGCAGACTTCGGCCGTATCCATATCCAGAAGAATGCCAATGTGCAGGATTCCTGTACCATTCACGGTTTTCCGCACAGTGTGACCTTGGTAGAGGAATATGGTCATATCGGACATGGTGCAATTCTGCATGGCTGTGTGATCCGTAAAAATGCTTTGGTCGGGATGAATAGCGTGATTCTGGACGAATCTGAAATTGGTGAAAATAGTATTGTCGGTGCCAATAGTACGGTCAGAGCTAAAACACTTGTTCCTGACAATGTGCTGGCATTAGGCAGTCCGGCACGGGTAATACGTCCTTTAGAAAGCAAAGAAATTGCGTGGAAGAAAAAGGGCACGGAAGAATATATCACCCTGACTCAACGTTGTTTATCCTCGATGCAAGAAGTTGAACCTTTGCCCGACCAGACAGACAATCGACTGACCTATGAAAATTTTACTTCGAGTCATGTGCTGAAAAGCCAAGCTTCTTGAAAGTAATTCTGCTGCTAAAAACGCAAGTGATGCAACCTACTGCATTTTGTAAAACTGTCCAGATAGCTCAGTTTGATTGTTAAAAGGAGCTGTTGGGGGAGTTTGTGCCATCTTTTTAACTTTGGCATCGACGAGAACTGCGGTCATCACGATATTCTGCCTGGCATCTGGAAACCCGAAAAGTTATGATGCGATTTTCAAAGTTGTTGGATCACTGCAATGAAAATTGTCGCGGATGAAAATCTGGCTTTTACCGAATATTTCTTTTCAGCGTTTGGAGAAATCCAGCAACGTCCCGGACGAACCCTGACCCATGCGGATGTGCAAGATGCGCAGGCTTTACTGGTTCGTTCGGTGACACCCGTCAACCGTGCACTGATTCAGCATACGGCTTTACAGTTTGTGGGTAGTGCCACCATCGGTACGGATCATTTAGATATTTCTGCTTTACAACAACAGCAGATTCAGTGGGCCAATGCTGCGGGTTGTAATGCACAGGCAGTTGCCGAATATGTCATTACGGCTTTAAAATATGTCCGCCCGGAATTATTAAAAAATAAACCTGCCTTTACTTTAGGGATTGTCGGCCTGGGCAACGTGGGAACACGTCTGGCGAAAATGGCACAGTTACTGGGCTGGAACGTGCTGGGCTATGACCCGTTGGTGTCGCGTGAACAGATCAATCAGGTTGAATTTGAACAGCTACTGACTGAAAGTGATGCGATTTCCATTCATGTGCCACTGACTAAAACAGGGCCTTATCCAACCTATCATTTATTCGATACTCAAACTTTGGCAAAAATTCCGGCACAAACCATTCTGATTAATAGTGCGCGTGGCCCGGTGATTGCTGAACAGGCTTTGTTAGACGATATTCAACGTACTCAGCGCACAGTGATTCTGGATGTGTTTGAACATGAACCGATCATTTCAGCGCAGTTGCTGGATGCGGTTACGGTGGTCACACCGCATATTGCGGGCTACAGTCTGGAAGGCAAGGCACGCGGTACGGAAATGATTTATCAAGCCTTCTGTACACATTTTGGCTTTAGGGCGGATAAGCATTTTGAAAGTCAGTTACCCGGCTGCAGCAATTTATTTGCCGGACAGGATTTACATGATGTGTTGATTCAGCATTTACCTGAAATTTATGATATTGCCCGTGATGATGCAGCCCTGCGTGCCTGTTTAAAAGACGGTTTTGTGGAGCAGCCTGCTTTTGATCAGCTACGTAAGACATACCCGCTGCGCCGAGAATGGTCTGCTTATGGAGGACCACAGGCATGATGGATTATCAACCGACCTGTGATCTGGCGACCATGCAGGCACGAGCCAAAATGTATGCTCGGATTCGCCAGTTTTTTGCCGAGCGTAACGTGCTTGAAGTGGAAACTCCCATTTTATCGCAAGCGGGTGTGACGGATGTGCATTTGGCTTCGGTCGCAGCCCAGCGTCATGTGGCGGGGCAGTTGCAAACCCATTATTTACAGACTTCACCCGAATTTGCCATGAAACGCTTGCTGGCCAGTGGCAGCGGACCGATTTATCAAATCTGTAAAGTATTCCGTGATGATGAGCATGGCCGCAAGCACAACAGTGAATTCAGCATGCTGGAGTGGTATCGTCCGGGTTTTAGCTTGAAAGACCTGATGTTTGAAACGACGGACCTGCTATCTGTCTGTTTGCAAGAGCGCTTTAGTGAGTTGCGTCCGCTGGTGCTGAGTTATAAACACGCTTTTCAGGACCGTCTGGATCTCAATCCTTTGCAGGCGACGCTAAAACAGCTTAAAGATACTGCAAATCGGGTCGGACTGAATTTGGATTTGGGTGAGGATCGTTTGGGTTATATTGATTTGTTATTTTCCCATTTTGTTGAGCCGAGTTTGGGGTTCGATACGCCGGTTTTTCTGACCGACTTTCCACCGGAATTGGCATCTTTGGCCAAAGTGAAGCACGACCAAGATGGTGAATGGGTGGCTGCCCGTTTCGAGCTGTATATTGAAGGCCTGGAGCTGGCAAATGCCTATGATGAGCTGGTGGATGCAGAGATATTACGTCAGCGTTTTGAGCAGGATAACCAGCGCCGCGCTGACTCGGGGCTTACCATCATGCCCGTGGATGAATATCTATTGGCGGCCTTACCGCAGATGCCGGCAACGTCGGGTATTGCTTTGGGTCTAGATCGCTTATTGATGGTGGCGACGCAACAATCACGTCTGGATAAAGTCATGACTTTCCCGGCACATTTAGCCTAAGCGGTTCGGACGCTATTTTTAGTGGCAAAAGATTGACTGTGTTGAATAGGCAAATTGAGCAAAAATAAAGGGAGCCGAATCAGCTCTCTTTATGCTTGACAGGATTAGGTGTTTTTCGGCTCTGGTGGAGTCAGGCCAAATTGCAAATAGGCTTGATTGGTGGCAATGCGGCCCCGCGCGGTACGCATGACATAACCTTGCTGAATCAGATAGGGTTCAATCACGTCTTCCAGCGTCCCGGAATCTTCCGCCATGGCCGCAGCCAAGGCTTCAACCCCCGCGGGACCGCCATCAAAACGTTCCAAAAGCATGCTTAGATAACGCCGGTCAAGCGTGTCGAGTCCGGATTTATCCACATTCAACATATCCAGTGCACGCTGTGCCATGTCCTGGGTCACTTCTCCAGTACCTTTGACTTGCGCATAGTCTCGCACCCGACGCAACAGACGGTTAGCGATACGCGGTGTACCCCGCGAGCGACGTGCGACTTCAGTGGCACCTGCTGCGGTCATCGGTACATTCATGAGACTTGCGGAACGCGCGACAATATGAGTCAAATCTTCAACCGAATAAAACTCCAGTCGCTGCACAATCCCGAAACGATCCCGTAACGGAGAGGTGAGCAGACCGGCACGGGTGGTCGCAGCGACCAAAGTAAACGGGGGTAAATCCAGTTTAATCGAACGCGCGGCAGGACCTTCACCGATCATGATGTCCAGCTGGTAGTCTTCCATGGCGGGATACAGAATTTCTTCAATCACTGGTGACAGGCGATGGATTTCATCAATAAACAGCACATCGCCTTCTTCGAGATTGGTCAGCATGGCCGCCAGATCACCGGCACGCTCCAAAACAGGCCCTGAGGTGGATTTGAGATTTCCTCCCATTTCCCGCGCAATAATATTGGCCAGGGTGGTTTTACCTAGACCTGGCGGGCCAAAAATCAGGGTATGATCCAGTGCTTCACCACGGCCACGCGCTGCTCCAATAAAAATTTCCATCTGTTCACGTACCACCGGCTGACCAATATAGTCATCGAGTGAAGTCGGACGAATGGCACGATCAAAATGATCTTCTGGGCGTTCAGTGCCCGTGATTAAACGGTCTTGCATACAATATTTACTTCATCATCGATTTAAGCGCGGCACGGATAATATCGGCGGATTCGGTGAAATCGCCCTTCGCTGCGGCAACGGCTTTTTGTGCTTCAGCGGGTTTATAGCCTAAGGATTGTAACGCGGCTTCAGCCTCGGCAACTGCTGAATTGGCAGTAAACTGGATTTGTGCAATGGTATTGGTATTCGAATTGCTGCCATGAGAAAGCGCTTTAAAACGATCACGTAATTCAATCAACAGACGCTCCGCGGTTTTTTTGCCGATTCCCGGGACTTTGATTAAGGTATTCACGTCATCATGTTCAATACTGTGAATCAGCAGATCAACACTCAAGGTAGATAAGATCCCGAGCGCCATTCTTGGACCAACACCGTTGACTTTTAATAGGGTTCGGAAAATAGTTTTCTCTTGTGCATCGCTAAAGCCAAACAACTGTTGTGCATCTTCACGAACCACCAAATGGGTCCACAAGGTGACTTTCTGGCCTTTTTGCAGCTGGCAAAAAGTCGATAGCGGGGTGTCAATTTCATAGCCGACGCCATTGACGTTCAATAACACTGTCGGTGCTTCGAGTGCAAACACTTCACCGATTAAACAACCGATCATTTGATTTCAATCTTCCTAAAATTAAATAAATGCAACCCGACGTCCTTGTAGAACCTGAGCCAATTCATAGGCTTGATGATCAGAAAATTTACTGATGATATCCAGCACTTGCATGATGTTCTGATAATGATTGTGCTGAAAATTGGCGCCAAATTGCTGCAGGATGGACATGAGGCGCTGTTCTTTAAAGCTTAAAGACTTTTCTGGCAAGGTTAAAGGAATAAACGCATCTAAAATATGCTGCAAGCTCATATGTGCGACAATTTCCAGATCGGATTTCTGTCGATGCTCGAAAATTTTTTCTCGTGCCATATTTTTTGCACGCTGGATGCCAAGAGCAATATCGGGAGAGCAATACTGTAATAATCCCCCTTCGAGTTGTCCGGACAAAATCTCATAATGGTGTTTGGCAAATGTACTGGTGACTTCTTCAACGAGTCGTTTCATGACGCGGCCACGCAGTGCAGCAATTTTTTGCTGCCAGGTACTGTGCGGCAGATTTAATTCAGCAGGCAGACCATAATCACCGAGTAAATTCAGGAAGACTGGTTCGACTTCCTCATAACTCAGCATATGCAGAATAATGCCATCTTCGAGATCAATTAGCGCGTAACAAATGTCATCCGCCGCTTCCAGTAGATAGGTCAAAGGATGGCGGCAGTAGTGATAGTCTCCGAGCTGAATTAAACCCAATTGTTCAGCGATTTGTTGCAAAGTCTCTTTTTCCGACTGATAACAGCCAAATTTGGCCCGTTGATGAGACGGCCGATCACCTTGTGAGGCAATGGTTTTTGAGAGCCAAGGATATTTGAGATAGGCTCCGAGCGTGGCATGGGTGAGACGCATACCGCCATCATCTGGATGGTAATCAATTTTGGTGAGCAAGCGTAGGCCTTGTGCATTGCCTTCAAACTGGCGTACATCCGCTTCTTCTTCCGGGGAGAGTTCCTTCAGGAAATCACGGTGTGCAGCATCATCAAACCATTCACGGATGGCATATTCACCAGCATGACCAAACGGAGGATTGCCAATATCATGCGCCAGACAGGCGGCCTGAATAATCGCCCCCACATCAGCCGGAGTAATCCACATCGGTAATTCGGTTTTGATTTTTTCCGCGGCCAGCATGCCGAGGGAACGGCCAATACAGGACACTTCTAGAGAATGGGTGAGACGGGTATGAATGCCATCGTGCTGGGTTAAGGGGTGAACTTGAGTTTTACGGTTCAGTTGCCGAAAACTTTGCGAGAAAACAATACGATCATAATCTTTGTGAAAAGGGCTACGCGCCAGTTCATTACTACTTTTTTTGCTGCCTAGACGAACGGCTGATAACAGCTCCAACCAACGCATTTGGGTCATTTATACTTATTCAATCGAAATAAAATGAGATCATGCCAAATTTATGTGACGATCTCTAGAGCACAACGTCACAATATGTCGTGTAAAAGTAAACAGAAATGTGAATGATAATTCTTCAATAAAATCAATAAATTTATCTATTTACAGATGAATCGAGATCACTGATGATGCGGGTAATACCAGCAAAATGAGCTAGCATTGTGAGCCGCTCTTATCATATTGAAAAACATTATATTGAACGTTCAGGCTGGTTACGCGCCGCGGTGCTTGGGGCGAATGACGGGATTATTTCCGTGACCAGTCTGGTTGTGGGGATGGCGGCGAGTGGTGCCAGCACGCAAACCCTATTGGTGACCTGTGTGGCCGGGCTGATTTCTGGGGCTGCTTCCATGGCCGCTGGAGAATATATTTCCGTCAAGTCGCAGCAGGATATTGAAAAAAATGACCTGTTGATGGAGGCACGTGAGCTGGAACGTCATCCCGAACATGAATTAAATGAGCTCAAAACCATTTATATTAACCGCGGACTGGATCCGCAGCTGGCAGATGAAGTAGCCAAACAATTAACTGCTCATAATGCGTTAGAAAGCCATGTTCGCGATGAACTAGGCATCCTGGAGCATACCTCCGCGCAGCCTTTGATGGCAGCAGGATCTTCCGCGCTGGCTTTCTCGGTGGGATCGCTGTTTCCGCTGCTTGCTATTTGGCTGCTACCCGAACACATTCTGCAAAAAGGAATTATTCTGGTGGGGGTAATCACGTTGGGGCTCATGGGGGCTTTGGCCAGTTATGTCGGCGGCGTCAATGTCTGGCGTGGGGCGGCACGGGTCATGATCTGGGGAATTATTGCCATGTTATTTAGCTCATGGATCGGTTCTTTCTTTAACGTTAACCCTATGTAATTTAATCTAAATCCTTGTTTTTTCTTGTCAGGTTGGAAAATGCTGTTTTTTTTCCTGCCCGAATCACTAGCTCAAAATGCCCTTTCACAGTAGAATATGCGTTCTCTCTAAGTCACATTGCGGTAAGGTCCAAAAGACTTGCCCGTGGAGCCAAAATCAGCATGTTTATCGTGGCCGGTGCACCAGCACATTCTTCTTTTAAGAAAACTCAACTATTAACACGTTTAGCGTCAATTAGTTCTGTTCAATCAATAGAAAGCCAATGGGTTTATCTGTTTGATCAAGCGCTCAACGAGCAGCAACATCAATCTGCTTTACAGCTTTTGAACGATGGTACCGCTTTTGAACTGCGCCAGGCAGCGAGTGATGAAGTCCAGATTCTGGTTACACCGCGTGTCGGTACGATTTCACCGTGGTCTTCTAAAGCGACCGATATCTTCCAAAACTGTAACACCCCCGTACACCGTTTAGAACGTGGCGTGTTGTATACGCTTAAAGGCGTGACTGAGCTTTCTAAAGAAGTGTTGCTGGCTTTACACGACCGTATGACAGAAAACGTGTTTCAGCAGATTGACGATGCCAAGGCCTTGTTCACTGAAACCGCCCCGAAACCTTTAAATGCGATTGATATTTTAGGCCAGGGCAAAGACGCTTTAGTGAAAGCCAACAATGAATTTGGCTTTGCTTTATCTGAAGAAGAAATTGATTATTTGACCCGTGCCTTTACTGAGCTGGGTCGTAACCCGAATGACATCGAATTGATGATGTTTGCGCAGGCCAACTCTGAGCACTGCCGTCACAAAATTTTTGGTTCTGAATGGACCATCGATGGTGAAAAACAGCCACTATCTTTGTTCCAGATGATCAAAAACACCTATAAAGAATCACCAACAGATGTATTGTCAGCCTATAAAGACAACGCATCCGTGATTGTCGGTTATGACACGCAGCGTTTCTATCCAAAACAGGATGAAACCGGTCATTACGTGTATAAATATAAGAGCCAAGCGGCTCACATCCTGATGAAGGTGGAAACGCACAACCACCCAACCGCGATTTCCCCATTTGCGGGTGCAGCAACCGGTTCAGGTGGTGAAATCCGTGATGAAGGTGCAACTGGTCGTGGTGGTAAGCCAAAAGCTGGTTTAACCGGTTTTACCGTATCCAACCTAAATATTCCTGGTTTTGAACAGCCATGGGAAGAAAATTACGGCAAGCCATCGCGTATGGCATCTCCGTTACAAATTATGATTGAAGGTCCGTTGGGTGGTGCTGCGTTTAACAACGAATTTGGCCGTCCAAACCTGAACGGTTATTTCCGTACCTTTGAACAAAACGTTAATGGTGAAGTGAAAGGTTTCCATAAACCAATCATGATCGCCGGTGGTTACGGTAACATCCGTCCGGATCATGTAGAAAAAGACGCGATTCAGCCGGGTGATTTGCTGATCGTTCTGGGTGGTCCAGCGATGTTGATCGGTCTCGGTGGTGGCGCAGCGTCTTCTGTAGACAGCGGTACCATGGGTGAAAGCCTGGATTTCGCGTCAGTACAACGTGAAAACCCGGAAATGGAACGTCGTTGCCAAGAAGTCATTGATACCTGTTGGCGCATGGAAGACTTTAACCCAGTGGTTTCCATTCATGACGTGGGGGCTGGTGGTTTATCTAATGCAATGCCAGAACTGGTTAATGATCATGAACTTGGTGCGATCCTGAACCTGCGCAAGATTCCTTCACTTGAGCCAGGCATGTCGCCAATGGAAATCTGGTCGAATGAAGCACAAGAACGTTATGTATTGGCGATCCGTCCGGAATCTTTGGAACTATTTGAATCGATCTGTGCCCGTGAACGTTGTCCGTTTGCGGTATTGGGTGAGGCGACTGAAGCACGTCAACTAACCGTACAAGATCCACTCTTTAATAACAATCCGGTGGATATCCCGATGCAGGTGATGCTCGGTGGTACACCACGTATGCAGCGTTCGTATGAAACCCAGCCACGTCAAGGCAATGACTTTGATGCAGCACAAGTGGATTTGAAAGATGCGATCTTCCGCGTGTTGAAAAACCCGACGGTTGCATCAAAATCCTTCCTGATCACCATTGGTGACCGTTCGATTACTGGTATGGTGGCACGTGACCAGTTTGTCGGCCGTTGGCAGGTACCAGTTGCCGATGCTGCTGTTACTACAACGAGCTTGCAAGGTTTCACTGGTGAAGCCATGGCGATGGGTGAACGTCCACCAGTCGCTTTGTTGAATCCAGCTGCATCTGCACGTTTGGCCGTGGCAGAAGCCATTTCCAACATCATGTGTGCCAACATTGAGCAGATTAGCGACATCAAATTGTCTGCCAACTGGATGGCCGCTGCAGGTCAGAAAGGTGAAGATCAGGCCCTGTTTGAAGGTGTGAAAGCTATCGGTATGGAAATGTGTCCAGCATTAGGTATCGCAATTCCAGTCGGTAAAGACTCCTTATCAATGCGTACAACCTGGAATGACAATGGCGAAGACAAATCTGTGACTTCGCCAATGACAGGGGTGATCACTGCATTTGCACCAGTCAACGACGTTCGTAAGACATTGACGCCTGAATTAAAAGCAGGCCAAGATTCAGTACTGGTCCGTATTGATCTATCGCGCGGTCAGTTCCGTTTGGGTGGTTCGATCCTGGCGCAAGTGTATAAAGCGATCGGTACGACCACGCCGGATGTCGATAGCTTTGACGAATTCAAAGCGTTCTTTGCCTTGGTGCAAGACTGGAACAACCGTGGTCTGATCCAGGCCTACCATGACATCGGTGATGGTGGTTTGCTAGCAACTGTGGCGGAAATGATGTTTGCTTCTCGTCTGGGTGTAGCGCTTGAAGATCAATCTGTTGCTGGCCTGTTTGCTGAAGAAATTGGCGCCGTGTTGCAAATCAAGGCAGCCGACTGGGATGCGTTACAAGCTGAAATTGCAGCGTCTGAACTTAATGGTGCAATTGCAGTCGTAGGGCGTGTGAACGACACAGATCAATTGTCTGTCAATGGTTTAGTGCTTGAGCGTGCTGAATTGCAACAAGCTTGGGCTGAAGTGTCGCACCAGATCCAGCGTTTACGTGATAACGTGGAAACTGCTGATCAGGAATTTGCTCTAATTGCAGACAAAAACCATAAAGGTCTGATCGCACAGCCAACTTTCGATTTGAATGAAGAAATTGAAGCGCCGTATCTAAATCTGCGCCGTCCAAACATGGCGGTATTGCGTGAACAGGGTATTAACGGTCATGTCGAAATGGCAGCGGCTTTTGATAAAGTTGGCTTCAATACCGTTGATGTGCATATGAGCGATTTGCTTGCCGGCCGTGTCAGCCTGGATGATTTCCAAGGTCTGGTAACCTGTGGCGGCTTCTCATATGGTGACGTACTCGGTGCAGGCGGTGGCTGGGCGAAATCAGTGCTATTCAATGCCAAATTGCGTGATCAGTTTGAAAAGTTCTTCAACCGTGAAGAAACTTTCTCTCTCGGTGTATGTAATGGTTGTCAAATGTTGTCACAGCTTGCACCGCTGATTCCAGGTGCTGAAGCATGGCCACGTTTCCATCGTAATACTTCAGAAGTATTCGAAGCGCGTGCTGTGAACGTCCGTGTTGAGAAATCAGTCTCGATCATGCTTGAAGGTATGGAAGGTTCTATTCTACCAATCGCCGTGGCACATGGTGAGGGGCGTGCAGTGATCTCTGATAGCAATATTGCTAACCTGACTGCTGGTCATCAAGTAGCGTTACGTTATGTGGATAGCCATGGCAACCCAACTCAACATTATCCGTTGAACCCGAATGGTTCTCCAGATGCGATTACTGGTGTCACCTCAAAAGATGGTCGTGCAACCATTATGATGCCGCATCCAGAACGTACCTTCCGTGCAATTCAACATTCTTGGAAACCGGAAGATTGGGATCAGGATGGTGCGTGGTTACGTATGTTCCGTAACGCGCGTAAATTTATTGGCTAATTGTCCAGATCAAAAACAGAAAGCCACCTTCGGGTGGCTTTTTTGCTTTTAACATATCGGGAGCAGGATGAACTTGCTGTTGCTGTTGGTTTATTTCTTGCTTTTTATTCTTGCTATTTTTTAAGAAGGGCAGCATTTTTGCATAAATTAGTTATGCTGTGTTAACCCATAAAACCCTATGTAGAACAATAAGAGGTAAACAAAATGAAAAATAACATCGGCGCTGCAAAAGCGATGTTGCGATATAAGGGCTGGATGTGGTTCGCTACGGTCATTGGCCTACAAATTTTAGTGATTGCGATTCAATATCTGTTTAAAGTCAGTTCAGTTTGAAATTTCTGGCTGGCATGGTTTGGACATGCTGCACCCTGGAGTCAGAGCGGACGAACGAGGGAAGACTGTATATGCTTAAACTGATTTACTATGTACCAGAATCTCATTTAGAGTCGACCAAACAGGCGATTTTTGCTGCAGGTGCGGGCGGGATCGGCAATTATGAACACTGTGCCTGGCAAGTGTTGGGTGTGGGACAATTCAAACCAGTCAAGGGTGCCAATCCATTTCTGGGGCAGGTCGACACTGTGGAGCAAGTGCCGGAATGGCGCGTGGAAACCATCGTGTCTGAAGAGCATGCTGCATCTGTGGCAAAAGCACTCAAGGCAAGTCATCCTTATGAAGAACCTGCCTTTGAATTTATCCAGCTGGTTGCAGTTGATTAAGCTGTATGCTTCTATATTTTCTGGATAAATAACTCGCGTTCAAACCGGTATTGCGGATGGAACACGCCATCTGCGGCACGTTCACCGGCTGCAATCACCATCACTGGATATTGCTTGTCATTTAAGCCGACAATTTTACGCAGCAGCGGTTCATCAAAACCTTCCATCATGCAGCTGTCAAAACCATAAGCGCGTAATGCTAAAACCAGGTTTTCACAGGCGAGGGCAGTGCTTTTGCTGGCCCAGAGCTTGGCATCAGCCGGGCTAAATGCCGAAACTGGCAGTTGTTTATCCAGGGTGCGTGCTACAGAGAAGGCGACTTTTTTAAAACGGCCAAAACTGTTGAAATAACCGGTTTTGTAATTATAGGGAATCAGGCGGTAATATTTTTTGATGGCAGCCGGTGCATCGGGAAAAGGAAATTCACTGATATTCTTTTTCGCCATTTCATCAATGCGGTCGGTACGCGCCACACAGACGATGAGTTCTGCCGCCGTTTGCGCTGCCAATTGGCCTAGGCAGGCTTTGACCAATTGCTTTTTTTTATGCGCTGATTGCACCACATAAAAGGTCCAAGGTTGTAAATTGGATGAATTCGGTGCAAGCAGGGCTAAATTCAGACATTCATCCAAAATATGCTCAGGAATGGGTTTTTCGGTAAATTTACGTACCGAACGACGGCTCTGGATTACTTTTTTAAAATTATCGACATCAATATCTTGTGGCGCAGCTTCGTAATAACGTTCTTTGGCAGTATTGGTATTTGACATGGCAATCGACGTAAAAGTTGAGAGGATAAGCGATAGTAGCATTAAATTTAGTGCTCGGTAGATGACTGAGATACAGTGGATTACTCAGCCATCAAGTGAATTTTGCACTCAGTTAAATTGGGTGAAATCCGGCTTACGTTTCTGCATAAAGGCCTGTACAGCTTCCAGCATTTCCGCTGATGCAACCCGTTGCATAAAAATTTCGGCTTCATCATCAATACAAGTCAAGATTTCGGCCAGGTTGTGCTTCATCAAGGCTTTGCTCTGTTGGAGAGAAGCCAGTGGCAGCGCGGCTAGTTTTTCTGCCTGTTGCTGTGCGTAGGCATAGACATTCTCATGGATGCTATTAATTAAGCCGGCTTTCATGGCTTTGTCACTGTTAAACTTTTCTGCCGTGAACAGCAATTCGGCCGCTGGATGATAACCTGCTTGTTGAACCAGCAACTTGCTGGCAGCACCTTCTGGTGAGAGTCCCAAGCTGACAAAAGGGATTTGAAACAGGGCTGTTTCATCACTATAGGCGAGATCTGCATGGAGCAGGAGAGTAACTCCAATCCCAATGGCTACACCACGCACCGCCGCAATCAGTGGCTTAGAAAAACGTGCAGCGGCTTTGAGCAACACAAAGGGAGGAGCATCTCCAGCTTTGCCTTGTAGCGGGGACTGAACAAATTTCATAAAGTCCTGCATGTCATTACCTGCGGTAAAATCAGCAGTTGCACCGCGCAAAATGACCACACGAACCTCTTTGTACTGGTCAGCTTCATCGAGAGCCTGGGTAATCCATAAATACAGTTCACCATACAGGGCATTTTTGCTTTCCGGCCGCTGGATGGCTAAAGTCAGAACCCCTTGAGCTAATTCCGCATGTAAATGTGGATGGGGCTGTTGAATACAGCGCAGTGTCATCGTACTATCCTTGCTTTCATCTATTGTTCAAATTATGTGGCTTATTATTACCCAGATTGATGTCTTCTGGGATAACTGATGAGTTCATAAAAGTTTCCAGCACTATGAAGCCAGCATTTGACTATCTTGTTTTTATTGGACGTTTTCAACCATTTCATCTTGCTCATCTGCAAACGGTCCATTTGGCCTTGCAGCAAAGTCAGCAGGTGATTTTGGCTTTGGGTTCGGCACAGGCTGAACGCAATATCAAGAATCCATTTTCTGCCTCTGAACGTGAACAGATGATTCTGTCCAATTTCCCGATTGATGAACAGGAACGTATCCGTTTTGTACACGTCATTGATGTCTATAACGATGAAAAATGGGTACAACAGGTGAAAGATCTGGTGGCCGGCATCGTAGAAACGGATGCCAAGATAGGCCTGATTGGACATTTTAAGGATGAGTCTTCTTATTATCTGAACCTGTTCCCTGAATGGACCATGGTAGAGCTCGATAGCCTGCATAATGCAATTTCTGCCACTCCAATGCGGGAAGCCTATTACCGTGGTGAGATTCTGGCCGAAGCTTTCCCACAAGGCACCATTGCGTTTTTACAGAATTTTCAAAAAACACCCATTTATCAACAATTGCAGCACAAATACCGGACGCAAGATAAAAGCAATCTCGCAGAATCCTGAGTATGCTCATCAGTCGAAGCAAGATCTTGCACTGACTGGGGCTTGAATGGGATGAAGCTCAAAACGACATTAGCCAGTACATGCATGCTTGGTCTATTTAGCCTAAGCCTCATGACACAGGCGAATGCACAAGCGTGGACCCTCACGCCACAAACGCAAGTGGGGTTTAATATTCGCTCTATGGGGTTTTCTCTGATAAAAGGTCAGTTTAAACAGTTCCAGTCGAATATGAATTTTGATCCTGCCACGCCACAAAATGCCTCAGCTCAGTTGGTATTGCAGATCAATAGCGTTCGCCTAAATCAACCAGGGCTGAAAGATATGGTGTTGGGAGAGGGATTCTTTTTCGTAGAAAAATATCCAACAGCGACATTCAACAGCCGTGAATTTATTGCTTTAGGCAATTATCAGTACGGTATTAAAGGCGATCTCACTTTGCGAGGAATCACCCAACCGGTAACGCTGAAGACAAGATTAAAACCCAATAGCCATAATCCACAACTGCTGGATGTAGAAGCGAAAACCGCGGTGAAACGTGGCGATTTCGGTATGAAAAAAGCTTTCGCAGGGATCGGGGAAAAAGTAAATATCGAAGTATCCGGGCAGTGGCAGGCCAAATAAACTCGATTGGCTCATAGTATCGCTGAGGCTTTTATCGTTATTCAGTCAATGGAAAAACAGATACACAAATATTGCGATCTATGCGTCTGTTTTTTCGATTTTTGAAATGAGCCGTTTAGCCGGCTTGCAGTGCTTTTAAATCTTCTAGGACTTGCTCGGCATGGCCAGCCGCTTTCACTTTACGGTAGCTTTTGACCAGTTCACCTTTGTGGAAAATAAAGGTAGAACGCTCAATACCCATCACTTGTTTGCCATACATATTTTTTTCTTTGATCACATCAAAATGTTTGCACAGCACTTCTTCTTTATCGCTGATCAAATCGATGCTTAAAGCCTGCTTTTCGGTAAAGTTCTGATGAGATTTCACTGAATCGCGAGATACCCCAATCACCGTTGCATTCAAAGCCGCGTATTGATCTTTTAGGCTGCTGAAATCGATCGCCTGCGTAGTACAGCCAGGCGTGGAATCTTTTGGGTAAAAGTATAGAACCAGCCATTCTGATGGGATTGCACTTAAGTTGATTTCACCCGTCGTGGCCGGAAAAAACTGAGGAGGAAGCGTGATGTGTTCAGTCATGGGTTTTTATCCTGCATGATTTTCTAATTCAAGTGTCAAGAAAGCATATTCTGCATGATACAGAATTTCGCCGTATCGTACAGGAATTGCATCCTGAAAAATTGGGCCATCAATTACGGTGGTATGAAATTCGCCCCCTTCACCGCAGGGATCAATGCCACGATTTTCCAGTTGCTGAATATATTCCAGGGTTAATACTTGACCTAAATCTTCCACCATCATACCCAAGTTGAGATTGACAGTCACAATCACGGTACGAAAACCAAGCTGGATAAATTCCTCAATCACGTCACGATGTGGACGTTGCCACAGTGGCATACTCAGTTTAAGCCCTGCTTGTTGTGTAATCCGTTCATGCCAGCAACCGTGTTCCGGCATGTCCAAATCACCGGTCACTAAAACTTCTGCCCCTTGGGCTTTAGCTTGAGCCAACAGGTCTAAAAACTTGGCCTCATAATCATTCCAGCTGGAGGAGGCCGTAATGATGGGGAGGCCGAGGGCAGCAGCCTGTGCCTGAATAATTGCTCTGCTCATGGCGTGCGAGCGTGAACGCTGGCCGTTTTCTTCCAGCATGATGATCAGGCCAACTGCTTTACCTACTTGCATGGCCCGATATAAAGCCAGTGTACTGTCTTTGCCGCCACTGAAGGATACGACGAATTTGTGCTGTTCAGCGTTGCTTTGCCAATGATGTTGCATACATCCTCACAGAGAAATAGACAAAAAAGCCTGCAAATGCAGGCTTTATCGTAGCGAGAAAAATTACTTTTTCGCTTGTGCGGATTTCATCGCTTCTTCACTCAAGGTTTTCAATTTTGCAGTGAGCTGTGGACCGAAACAGGCTTGCAAGTCTTTATTTTGCTTTTGTACAAAAGCTAAAGTGCTTGGGCTTTTTTTCTGGTTAATGGTGCTTTGAATTTGCCATTTTTGCGCATTGGTCAATTTACCATCGGCTTCCACCGCACAGCTACAGTATTTGCTGGCTTCAGCTGCGGTTAGTTTCTTACCTTTGGCTGTTTCTTCTTTACAGACATTAATCAGTGCCGCTTTCACATTGGTACTTTTGTATGCTTCTTGAATTTTGTTGGTTTCTGCATGTGTGGTGCTGGCCATGAAAGCCGCAGCAGAGACCAGTGTCGATAGAATAATTTTCGCTTTTAACTGTTTCATAATGGGTACCTGGTTATTGCGGTCTATAACGTGTTGGATCAGGTACACCTGCGTCTAGAAAACCCTGTTTACGTAGACGGCAGCTGTCACACTTGCCACAAGCACGCCCTTGCTCATCTGCCTGATAGCAGGAGACGGTCTGGCTATAGTCTACGCCATGTTCAATCCCCAAACGTATAATATTCGCTTTGGATAAATGTAACAAAGGTGTTTCGAATTTTAGCGGTTTACCTTCCACACCCGCTTTGGTAGCCAGCTGCGCCATGTGGGCAAAAGCTTCAATAAATTCCGGGCGACAATCTGGATAACCCGAATAATCGACTGCATTGATACCAATCACAATCGCTTCTGCATCAAACACTTCAGCCGCAGCCAAGGCATATGACAGGAAAATGGTGTTACGTGCCGGTACATAAGTGACCGGAATGCCTTCCTGTTCCTGCTCAGGCACATCAATATTATGGTCGGTGAGGGCAGAACCGCCCAGATTCCCCAAATCGATATTGATTACGCGATGTTCCACGCCTGAACGCTGCGCAAGTGCTTTTGCGGCATCCAGCTCGGTGGTCGAGCGTTGGCCATAGCTGAAACTTAAAGCGATACATTCATAACGTGCTTGCGCCCAAGCCAAACAAGTGGTTGAGTCGAGGCCGCCAGATAATAAGACAATGGCACGAGGGCGCATACAATTCTCCAATTTTCAGATTGAGGAGGGATTAACGACCGGTTTCGTCATTCCATAACAATTTATGCAATTGTAACTGGAAACGGACAGGGAGGTGGTCATCTAAAATCCATTGGGCTAAATCACGTGCCAAAGGTGGCAGTTTTACCGCATTTTTTTCTATCGCAAAGGCCGGCGAAAACCACACGGTTCCGACTTTATCCTGTAATTGGTAGTTCTGTACCTGCTGTTTGGACCATTCATAATCTTCGCGGTTACAGATGACAAACTTGATCTGGTCGTGCGGGTTTAAATAATCCAGATTGCTGAGCAGATTACGCTGTTCTTCACCCGATGTCGGGGTTTTTAAATCCAGTACCTTGGACACACGCGGATCGACTTTAGATACATCCAGTGCACCACTGGTTTCCAGCGACACCTGACAGCCCAAATCACATAAACGGCTTAACAGTGGCAAACAGTTCGGCTGTGCCAAAGGTTCACCCCCCGTTACGCAAATATAGGGGGTCTGATAGGACAGTGCAGTTTCAATAATATCGTCGAGCGAATGACGTTCACCCCCTTCAAAGGAATAGGTGGTATCGCAATAGCTACAACGTAAAGGACAACCGGTTAATCGGATAAAAACAGTCGGCAAGCCCGCAGTATTTGCTTCACCTTGCAGGGAATAAAAAATCTCGGTCAAGCGCAAACCCGCAGCCGGATCAGAGACAGGAATGGCAGAAGAGCGTAAAGATTTCATCATACAAATACCGCAGGGTTAAAAAACAAAAATCCCTACGGTCATGATAACCGTAGAGACGAGGAGCGATTGAAGCTCCGAGGAACGACTAAAGTTCCGCAACAGAATGAATAGAAAAAATTAGTCGTCGCGTAGAAGATCGTTCAAGCTGGTTTTAGCACGAGTTTGCGCATCTACTTTTTTCACGATGATCGCAGCGTACAAGCTGTAAGTACCGCATTTAGACGGCAAGCTACCCGCAACCACAACAGAACCTGCTGGTACGCGGCCGTAATGGATCTCGCCAGTCGCGCGGTCATAAATCTTGGTGGATTGACCAATAAACACGCCCATTGAAATTACAGAACCTTCTTCAACAATCACGCCTTCCACGATTTCAGAACGTGCACCGATGAAGCAGTTGTCTTCAATAATGGTCGGGTTTGCTTGTAACGGCTCAAGTACGCCACCAATGCCAACACCACCAGACAAATGTACGTTTTTACCGATTTGTGCACATGAACCGACAGTTGCCCAAGTATCTACCATGGTGCCTTCATCTACATACGCACCAATGTTGACATAAGATGGCATCAATACCACGTTTTTCGCCTGGAAGCTGCCTTTACGCGCTACTGCTGGTGGCACGACACGTACGCCAGCCGCTTTAAATTGTTCTTCAGTCCAGCCCGAGAATTTGGTATCGACTTTGTCATAGAAACGCAGGTCGCATGACTCGATTGGTTTGTTATCATTAAGTTTGAAAGATAATAAAACCGCTTTTTTCAACCATTGGTGAACAACCCACTCACCATTGATTTTTTCAGCTACACGAAGCGTACCGTTATCTAAACCGGCAATTGCTTCTTCAACTGCTTGGCGGATTTCTGCAGGACAATCTGCTGCAGTAAAGTTGGCACGGTTTTCAAACGCTTGCTCAATAATAGTCGAAAGCTGGGACATGATGTTCCTTCCAAAAAAATTTCCAAGATTTTACACTATTTGAGTCAGGATTCACTGAAAAAACACAAGACTTTTCAAATTTAAAGCACAGCGAATTTGACGCGTTGTTATAGGCGGATGAGGAGAAGTGGGTTGAGTTTACAAAAAAGTGAAAACTGACAAAAAAAGCCGTTAAACATAGCGAAACTTAACAGAAAGTAGGTCATTCGAGGCTAAAAAGCAGGGAAACTTTTCTTTATCCTCATCTTTATGGACGAAAAGTAACAACACAAATAACAAAATCGCTTGAGGAGATAGAATATGAAAAGTGTAAAAACCTTAGCCATGACACTCGCACTCGGTGTCATCACCGCCTCAGCTTATGCACAAGATGAAATGATTGTAAGAGATGAAGGCGTATCGGATTTTTCTTTCTTTAAACCCGCTTCTGTACGGGCTGAGGTCGGAACCACCGGTTATGGTGGTGCGATTTCTTATAGTGCTAACCCTTACGTGGGCGTGACTTTGGGTTATAACGGCGGTGATATTTCCTGGTCTGATGATTTATCAATCAATGGAAATGACTATGATCTAGATATGGACAACAACCTAACGTACTTAAATGTTGAAATCCGTCCTTGGGCCAACTGGTTCTATATGGCAACGGGTGTCGCGTACATTGATAATGAATATGGTCTAGAACGTCGTCCAGGCACGAATGCTTCATTCACTGTAGATGGATCACGTTTTAATGCAGGAACAACAGATGTTCGTATCAACGGTGATTTATCTTACAAAAACAATATCGCACCTTATGTAGGTATTGGTTTCTCTCCAGCTATTAACAACCGTTGGGGCGTATTTGGTGAGATCGGTGCATACTATAATGGTAATCCGACCGCAAATCTCACTGCGAATCCAGCCGCATTAACTTTAGTGGACGATGATGGTCGTACTTTGGGGGAAGCACTTACTGAGGAAGAGCGCGAAATTCGTAACGATAATAAATACGAATGGTTACCCGTAGCCAAACTCGGTTTAAGTTTCCGCTTTTAAATCTAAGACAGAAAAAGGGCCAGTTGATTTGGCCCTTTTTGATTTTTATAGGATATTAATCTTCAGGATAGGCGACTTTTTTCAGTGCTTTAATATCGGCTTCTGGTGAGCATAGGGAAATAAACTCATAGCCATAACCCCGTAATAAATGACCTTTACGCACCGCAATCCAGGTAGTATTCACGCCAAAAATATCAGTCTTGATCTGTTTTAAGCGATAGTCGCGTTCCGCATCATAGGCGACATCATTGACAATCCCTACGCCCATGCCGAGCTCAACATAGGTTTTGATCACGTCGGCATCCAGTGCAGACATCACCAGATCCACATCAATACCGGCTTCCTCAAAGGCTTTGTCAATTTTAGAACGGCCGGTGAAACCGCCATGATAGGTGATGATCGGATAGTGAGCCAAGTCTTCCAAAGTGATCTTGGGAATTTGGGTCAGTGGATGGTCTTGCGGAACGATAATACTGTGCTGCCAGTTATAGTAAGGAATACTGGCCAGATTTTCCTCTGCGGTTAACGATTCTGTGGCAATGCCAATATCTGCTTCGCCCTGTAACAGCATTTCTGTGATTTCGATCGGGCTAGCTTGTTGCAGAACCAAATGGACTTTGGGAAAGGCTTTTTTAAATAGATTTACGATAGGCGGCAACACATAACGCGCTTGGGTATGCGTGGTGGCGATGGTTAAGGTGCCTTCATCCACCTTATTAAAATCATCTGCCAAGCGTTTGATATTTTCTGCATCCACCAGCATGCGTTCCACGATGCTGAGCAAGGCCTGACCGGGTTCCGTCAGACCAAGCAGACGTTTACCTTTACGGATAAACAGCTGTACCCCCAGTTCATCTTCCAGATCCTTGATATGTTTGCTGACCCCGGATTGTGAGGTGTAAAGTGCCGCAGAAGCTTCAGTTAAATTAAAGTTTTGTCGAACCGTTTCTCGAATAATTCTGAGTTGTTGAAAATTCATAGTAAAGCATCCCCGGAAAAGGATGGAGGGCATGTGCTCCATCCGAATTTGCGCTTAAGCGACGTGTTGATCTGCGAATAAATGGAGATCGGTTGCACTGATCCAAACGGTCTGATTGGATTTAAACTGATGTAATTTTGCTTCTTCAGTGCTTAAAGAAATTTCAATTAATCGGCCTTCACGATCCTGTAATTCTGCCACAACTTTTCCGGCAATCCATACCTCACGCAAGAATGTTGCCTGAATGGTATTCGGTTGCGGTTGCGCATGGATATGTAATTCATCCGGACGGGCAAAGGCAATGATCTTGCCTTGCGGGGCATTCACCCGTTGCGGTAACTGGATCTGGTCTGTACCAAGATGGATAATTCCTTGCTGATGTTCGCCTTCAAAGCGGTTGGCCTGTCCTAAAAAGTCAAAGACAAAAGGGGTTGCCGGCTTTTCATAGACTTCACGTGGTGAACCAATCTGTTCGATATTGCCTTTGTTCATCACCACGATCTGATCCGCGACTTCCAGTGCTTCTTCCTGATCATGCGTCACAAAAATTGAGGTTATATGTAGTTCATCATGCAGAGTGCGCAACCAGCGGCGTAATTCCTTACGTACTTTGGCATCTAATGCACCAAAGGGTTCATCCAGCAATAACACGCGTGGCTCAACCGCGAGGGCACGTGCCAGTGCAATCCGCTGACGCTGACCACCGGACAATTGGGCTGGATAACGATCAGCCAGAAAACCGAGCTGTACCAGATCGAGCAGACGCGTGACACGTTTTTTGATTTCGGATTCAGATGGGCGGGTACTGCGTGGACGTACCCGTAGGCCAAAAGCGACATTTTCAAATACGGTCATGTGGCGGAACAGGGCATAGTGCTGAAAGACGAAACCGACTTGACGCTCGCGCACATGCACATCGGTGGCATCCTGACCTTCTAATAAGACCTGGCCAGCATCGGCAGATTCTAGACCGGCAATAATCCGTAGCAGTGTGGTCTTGCCGCAACCCGATGGACCTAGCAAAGCCACCAGTTGACCTTCCGGAAAATCCAGCGAGATGTTGTTGAGTGCATGAAATGCACCAAAGTGTTTTTCAATATTTTTAACTTGAATACTCATGAGGTCATTCCTTAAACAGTCGTATCATCATTGCGGCGGTCATGTTTTTCCTGACGTAGTTCGACCCAGGTTTTCAGAATCAGAGTCACAATCGCCAATAAAGCCAGCAGGGAGGACACGGCAAATGCAGCACTAAAGGTATATTCGTTATATAAAATTTCGACATGCAGCGGCAGAGTATTGGTTTCACCGCGAATATGACCGGAAACCACCGAGACCGCACCGAACTCGCCCATGGCACGGGCATTACACAGAATCACGCCGTAAATCAGTCCCCATTTGATATTAGGCAGAGTGACTTTCCAAAAGGTTTGCCAGCCTGAGGCTCCCAGTACGATCGCGGCTTCTTCCTCTTCAGTGCCTTGGGCTTCCATGAGTGGAATTAGCTCACGCGCGACAAAAGGAACGGTAATGAAAATGGTGGCCAATACAATTGCAGGGACGGCATACAAAATTTTGATGTCATGATCCAGGAACCATTCACCGAACCAGCCCTGTGTACCAAAGATCAAGACTATCATCATTCCGGCAATCACTGGTGACACCGAAAACGGCAGGTCGATGATGGTGGTTAAAATCGATTTGCCTCTAAAATTAAATTTGGCCACACACCATGCCGCTGCCACGCCAAACACTACGTTAAGGGGAACGGCAATTGCTGCTGTCAATAAGGTCAGTTTGACGGCCGAGAGGGTATCCGGATGCACCAGAGCCTGAAAATAAACGCCGACACCCTGTTTAAAGGCTTCAACGAAGACCAGAATTAACGGCAGAATCAGACAGCTAAGAAAAAAGATCAGAGCAATGCCGAGCAGCACATAACGTACCCAAACCGGTTCGCGGGTGGCATCCCGGGATTGCAATTGCTCAGCAAGAGTATTGCTGTTGGCAGTTAAACTCATCGTGCAGTTCTCCCGGTACGGCGGCTGGCCCAAGCTTGCAGCAGGTTAATCAACAATAAAATGCCAAAGGAAAGGATCAGCATCACCACAGCAATTGTGGTCGCAGCAGCGTAGTCATACTCTTCCAGGCGGGAGATGATCATCAGCGGTGCAATTTCCGTTTCAAAGGGCTGGTTGCCGGCAATAAAAATCACCGAACCATATTCACCCACACCGCGGGCAAAAGCCAAGGCAAACCCTGTCAGCAATGCAGGAAACAGGATGGGCAAAATGATTTTGCTGACAATCTGCAGGCGGTTGGCTCCGAGTGCTGAAGCCGCTTCTTCCAGTTCGGTTTCAATGTCACTCAACACCGGTTGTACAGTACGTACGACAAAGGGTAAACCGATAAAAATCAGCGCGAGAGTAATGCCGATTGGGGTATAGGCGACCTGAATACCTAAGGGTTCCAGATATTGGCCGATCCAGCCGCTTGGGGCATATAGGGAGGTCAATGCAATACCGGCAACAGCAGTGGGCAAGGCAAACGGTAGATCCACCAGCGCATCCACCAGGCGTTTACCGGGAAAACTGTAACGCACCAGACACCAAGCCAGCAGCAAACCAAAGATCACATTGATCAGAGCCGCCAGCAAAGCTGTGCTAAAGCTGAGTTGTAAGGATTTTAAAATCCGTTCAGAACTGAGAATTTCCCATAAGCCACTCCAGCCTATGCCAAGAGATTTGATAAACACCGCGGATAACGGGATCAGCACAACTAGAGATAGATATGCAAGGGTAAAGCCTAGAGAAAGACCAAATCCTGGCAGCACTCGGGATCGCTGCGACATGATGATTCCTCAATAAAAAACACTGACCTCGTTTAATGGCCAGTAAAATGGAACAGTGGGGCTTACAACAACTTAGACTGCGAACTTCAACAGAGGCGTTATAACCTCAGTATCCATAAAGTCTGGTCGCGTTTCGGGTAATAGATAGTCAAAAATCTGTGGGAAAGGTCCAAATCCAGAGGCAACATTGATGTGACCGACAGCACCAAGATTCACCGGTTGCACATTCCAGGCCTGAGCCAGATGCTGTGCATCGGCAAAACTCAGCCAGGGATCATTTTCACTGATCAGCATCTGTGCCGGAACATTAATCTTGAGCTGATGAAACCAGGCGGCATAATCATTACTGCTATCACGGGAAAAACCGACCTCCCCAAAACGTGCTGGGTTGGCGGGTGCGACGAGAATCAGACGTTTGATCTTGCTCTGTAATTCCGGATGTAAAGACAGCGCAGCGACACTGGTTAAACAGCCAAAACTGTGGGCAATGATTTGCACTGGTTGCTGGATTGCAGCAAGCATTTTCACGAATTGCGCAACCCAGTTTTTTAAAATCGGCTGGTTCCAATCTTGTTGCTGAACACGGGAACAGGACATGAGCTGACGTTGTAACCAGGATTGCCAATGTTGGTATTCACTACCACCCACACCAGGAACGATCAGGTTATGAATCATGTCGCTACTCCGTATATTCATCAGTACCATTCAGATTGCTTAGCGAGCACTATTGGCTTTGACGATCTGGTCAAAAATGCCGCCTGTTTCAAAATGGATTTTTTGCACTTTGGCCCAGCCTCCAAATTCCTGGTTGATGGTCACCAATTTCAGAGGCTTAAAAGTATTACTGTATTTTTTCAACACGGCTGCATTACGTGGACGGTAATAGTTACGCGCCACGATTTCCTGACCATGCGGTGAATATAGGAAATTCAGATAACCTTTGGCCAGATTCAGGTTGCCTTTTTTCGCTGCATTTTTTTCGACAATCGCAACTGGCGGCTCCGCTAGAATGGAAAGGGTTGGCGTCACAATTTCAAACTTGCCCGGCTGTTCACGCACCGCAAGGAAGGCTTCGTTTTCCCAAGCCAGCAAGACATCACCGATGCCGCGTTCAGCAAATGTGGTGGTTGAACCACGTGCGCCTGAATCGAGAACTTTGGTCTGCTTGTAAATCTGACGGACAAACTCCTGGGCCTTAGCATCATTGCCGCCATTGCGGTGTTTGGCCCATGCCCATGCAGCAAGATAATTCCAGCGTGCACCGCCTGAAGTTTTCGGGTTTGGTGTAATAATTTCGACGCCTGGTTTGACCAGGTCGCCCCAGTCCTTGATCTGTTTAGGATTGCCTTTACGCACCAGGAATACGATGGTTGAGGTATAAGGGGTTGCGTTTTGTGGCAGTTTCTTTTGCCAGTTTGGCGGTAGCAGTTTGGCTTTTTCTGCAATCACATCGATATCCGCAGCCAGTGCCAAAGTCACCACATCGGCATCCAGTCCATCAATTACCGCACGCGCCTGTTTGCCAGAACCGCCATGCGACTGGCGGAAATTCACTTCTTCACCGGTACGCTTTTTCCAGTAATTGCCGAACTGTTTGTTGACGTCGTCATACAGTTCACGGGTGGGGTCATAAGAGACGTTTAGGAAGTCTTTGGCTGCAAAAGAAAACGATGAAACAGAAACCAGTGCGGTCAGTAAAGCGATTTTCAATTTAGGGGCATACATCTGCTTTTTCCTTAAATTTTGTGCTGTTTGGGAATATGGATGCAGCATAACGCCTGTGTTTTTGCATAAAAAATAATAAAAAATGAATTTTATATCTATAAAAAAGAAATCGTGCTGCACGTTTGGCTTTACACTAAAGCCACCTCACGGGTTTGAGTTGGATATGCAAGCATTTAAAAATGCACAAGAAGTGCATCATGTTTCGTTACTGGATCGTGCTTTTCATTATGGTGATGGTTGCTTTACGACTGCACGAATTCAAAATAACCAGCTGGTCTTAAAAAACCGTCATTGGACACGTTTGCAACAAGCCTGCCAGCAGTTGCTGTTACAGGCTGATCTCGATTTTATTCAGCAGAGTCTGGATTATCTGCAACAACAGCACGCCGTATTAAATGGCACCTTGAAAATTGTGCTGAGCCGAGGTGAGGGCAATAGGGGGTATGCCTTGCCGGATCATCCGGCCGATGTCTATGTGTTTTATTATCCGCAACTGGTGGCAAATTTTCAGCCTGAAGCAATTGTAAGTGGGGTGTTGCAGCAGCGCATCGGAATCACTATGCCGAGCCTGGTGGGAGTAAAAACCCTGAACCGTCTGGAACAGGTGATGCTAAAGCAGGAAGCTGAACAACAAGGCTGGGGGGAAGCGCTGGTGGCAGATGTACAAGACAGGATTGTGGAAGGGGTGAGCAGTAATTGTTTTATTCGTCAAAACAATACATGGATCATTCCGGAACTTCGTTATAATGGCGTGCATGGTGTGATGCGTGCTGAAATTCTGGCGCGAATGCAAGTGCAAGGAATTTTATGTGAACAACGCTGTGTAACATTAGATGAGTTGCCCCAGATAGACAGTCTGTTTTTTTGTAATGCACTCAGCCCAATGAAAATGGTGACCCAGTTGAATGATCGTGCCTTGGACATTCAGCCTTGTCAGGAACTCTTTCAAATTTTACAACTTGATCAGATTGATTAATTTATGTCAGCCTCGAAATCGAAAAAAAACACCAAGAACCCTGCAAAAAAAACTTCGCCATTTCCCCTGAAAGGTTGGCTGGCGATTGGATTGGGTCTGCTCATTTTGCTGTTTTCGCTGTTATGGGCCAGTCTATTTAAAGCCTATCCGATGCAAGGTCAAAAACAGATGCTGGCGATTGCGCCTGGTGATAGCTATTCCGGTTTTATTGATCGTCTGGTGAAAGAAGACAAGGCTAGTTTCCCCTTCATTCTCAAGCTGTATCAAAAACTGGTAATTCATGACACGCTAAAAGCCGGTGTGTATGAAATCCGTCAGGGCATGAGTATCCGTGAGGTTTTGGATCTGATTGCAGATTCTGAAAATGCCCAAATGAACCGGATTCTGGTCATTGAAGGGACGACCTTCAAGCAACTGATTGAGAGCCTGAAAAAAGATCCGTTGGTGAAAAATACCGTGCTGGATTTACCTTATCCACAAATGATGCGGGAGCTGGGGATTCCGTATGCCCATCCGGAAGGTCTGTTTGCACCGGATACTTATTTCTTTGCCAAGGGTGAAACCGATCGCAAAATCCTGACCGATCTCTATCAGCGTCAGATCAAAGCGCTGGATCAGGCCTGGCAGAATCGTGCTGAAGGCTTGCCGTATCAGAATCAATATCAGGCTCTGATTATGGCCTCGATTATTGAAAAAGAAACCAGTCTGGACAGTGAATTGCAACAGGTATCGGGTGTATTTGTGCGCCGTTTGCAGCAAGGCATGCGTCTGCAAACGGATCCTACCGTGATTTATGGCATGGGCGATAAATATCAGGGCAACATTACCCGTCAGGATTTACGTACGCCAACGCCGTATAACACCTATACCAATGCCGGTCTACCGCCAACGCCGATTGCCTTGCCTAGCAAAAAAGCCATTGAAGCGGCAATGCATCCGGACAATTCCAGCAATATTTATTTTGTCGCGACCGGCAATGGTGGGCATAAATTTAGTGCCACGCTGGAACAGCATAACCGTGCCGTGCAGGAATATTTATCCGTGTTAAAAAATCGCTAGGAGAAGCCATGTTTATCAGTTTTGAAGGCACGGAAGGGGTTGGAAAAACCACCTTGATTCAGAAAATTTATCAGCATTATATCGATCAAGGTGAGCAGGTGATCTTAACCCGTGAACCGGGCGGTACCGCATTGGCCGAGCAGATTCGTCATTTGCTGTTAACGCCCAATCAAGATGAAAAAATGTGTCCGGATACTGAATTATTGTTGATGTATGCGGCACGAGCGCAGCATCTGGATCAGGTGATTTTACCTGCGCTGGATGCCGGAAAATTGGTGCTGTGCGACCGTTTTACTGATGCCAGTTATGCTTATCAGTGCGCTGGACGCGGTTTGAGTAAAGCAAAACTCAACCTGTTAAACCAGAATTTTGTCGTGCGGATGCCGGATGTGACTTTCTGGCTGGACGCTCCGATTGAGCTGGGCATGTCACGTGCGCGTGCGCGTGGTGAACTGGATCGTTTTGAACAGGAAAAAATCAGCTTTTTTGCAAAGGTGCGTGCCGGTTATCAGGAGCTGCATCAACAATTTCCAGAACGCATCAAAAAACTAGATGCTACGCAACAGCCTGAACAGGTCTTTGCCGAAGCCTTGGATTGTCTAAAAGAAATGGCTTAACCGAAGTTAAGCCATTTGTCTTTTTAGGGGGTGTTCACGAGCGGTCGCTCCACTTTAAAGTCGGGTGGGGTCAACACTGTTTTGCGGATTTCTGGCAATAATTCTGGGTAATCCAGCGTGTAATGCAGGCCGCGCGATTCTTTTCGGCTCATGGCACAGCGTACGATCATTTCAGAGACCAGCACCAGGTTGCGCAACTCGATCAGGTTCTTGCTGACCTGATAATCCTGGTAATATTCATTGATTTCGCGCTTTAACATTTCGATGCGGTGCAGGGCGCGTTCCAGACGTTTGGTGGTACGCACGATCCCGACATAGTTCCACATGGTGGCACGCAGCTCATCCCAGTTTTGTAGAATCACCACATCCTCATCCGGATTGGTCACCTGCGAATCATCCCAGGCAGGTACTTCCGGGAAATCAAATTCCGGGTTGAATTTGTTCTGGATATCCTGTGCTGCGCTCATGCCATACACAAAGCATTCTAGTAGCGAGTTGCTGGCCATACGGTTGGCGCCATGCAAACCGGTATAGGAAGTTTCGCCAATCGCATATAAACCTACAACATCAGTCTGGCTGTGTTCATCGACCATTACACCACCACAAGTATAGTGGGCTGCGGGCACCACCGGAATCATATCTTTGGTGATATCAATGCCCAGTTCCAGTAGACGTGCATATAAGGTTGGGAAATGTTCTTTCACAAAGTCGGCCGGTTTGTGCGTAATATCCAGCCAGACATGACGGATACCCAGACGTTTGATCTCATAGTCAATGGCACGCGCCACAATATCACGTGGCGCCAGTTCGGCACGTTCATCAAAACGCAACATGAAACGTTCGCCATCCGGTAAGCGCAAATAGGCACCTTCACCGCGCATGGCTTCCGTGATTAGGAAAGAACGTGCTTGCGGATGATACAGGCAGGTAGGGTGGAATTGGTTGAATTCCATGTTGGCGACACGACAGCCTGCACGCCAGGCCATGGCAATGCCATCCCCGGTGGCAATATCCGGATTGGAGGTGTAGAGATAGGCTTTCATCGCACCACCGCAAGCGAGGGCAGTAAAAGGTGCCAGGAAAGTATGCACTTTGCCAGAATTTTCATCCAGCGCATATAAACCAATCGCGCGATTTTCCTGATCTTTCTGACCCAGTTTGTGTCGGGTAATCAGATCAATGGCAATATAGTTTTCAAAAATGGTGATGTTCTGCTGTTCGCGTGCGCGTTGTACCAGCGTGGTGGAAATCGCCTTACCGGTTGCATCGGCTGAATGGATGATACGGCGTTGTGAATGACCACCTTCACGGGTTAAATGCAACTGTTCATCTTCATCCAGGGTAAATTGCACACCTTTTTGCAATAGAAAGTCGACAGAAGGCTTGCCGCCTTCCACGGTATGTCTAACTGCTTCGAGCTCACATAACTGTGCGCCTGCAACCATAGTGTCATCAATATGCTGTTGAATAGAGTCCGTTTCATCCAGAACTGCAGCTACTCCACCTTGCGCATAAAATGTGCTGGCTTCCGTCAGGGGCGCTTTGGCCAAAACAGCAATGTTGTAATGATGAGGCAACGATAAAGCGAGGCTTAAACCTGCACCGCCACTTCCCACAATGATCACGTCAAAGTGATGAGTAGTGCTTAGATTAGACATATCCATCAGCTAGTTTGAAAAAAGTTTGATAATGACACCCCTTTTTGCCTAAAAAGGCAAGAGTAAATGTAGGGAGTTATCCATCGGAATTTCTGTTTATTATGATTTTTGTAACGATTTTCTGAACACCTTGTTTTACAGAAGAGAATAAAACATATTCTTAGCCATTCACTGAGTGGGTTTTGATACAGCTATTTTTTATCCTCAAATGAGATGAATACAGGTTTAGACGACATGAAACATCAGTTGTTACAGCAAGGGTTTTATGCGGTGGCGTTTAGCATGGCTGCAGTACAAACACAGGCCGCATCACCGGTAGATTTTTCCAATCTGGTCGAGCAGGTGAGTCCTGCTGTGGTCAGTGTCAATGTCGTGAAAAAAATGACCCAGGAAGAATTATTACAACAACAAGTGCCGGACATATTACGCCGTTTTTTTGGTAATCAGGTGATTATTCCGCAGCAACCTGTGCCACAGGAGAAAACGGCTTATGGCAGTGCGTTCTTTATCAGTAAAGACGGTTATCTGCTGACCAATCATCATGTGGTGGAAGATGCTTCGCGGATCAGCATCATGTTGAATGACCGCCGTGAAATTGATGCCAAAGTGGTGGGCAGCGATGAACGTACTGATGTGGCCTTGTTGAAAGTCGAAGGTAATAGTTTTCCGGCCCTGCGTATCGGTAATACCGAAAACTTGAAAGTCGGTGAACCGGTCCTGGCGATTGGTTCACCATTTGGGTTTGACTATTCGGCTTCGGCCGGTATTGTCAGTGCCAAATCACGTAATATGATGGGCGAAGCGACAGTTCCTTTTATCCAGACTGATGTAGCGCTGAATCCGGGCAACTCCGGCGGGCCGCTATTCAATCAGCGCGGTGAAGTGGTGGGGGTGAACTCGCGAATCTTTAGTGGGACAGGCGGTTATATGGGCTTGTCCTTTTCTATCCCGATTGATGTGGCGATGGATGTTGCCGATCAGCTGAAGAGTAAAGGCAAAGTGACCCGTTCTTATTTGGGCGTTAATTTACAGGATATCGACCGCAATCTGGCAGAGGCTTACAAATTGCCAAAACCGGAAGGTTCGCTGATCACTCGTGTGACACCAGACTCGCCAGCAGCGAGAGCAGGCCTGAAATCAGGAGATGTGATCCTGAAATATAATGGTGCAGCCATCTCGCGTACGTCCGAGTTGTTAAATTATCTGAACCGTTCGCAACCCAACCAGACCATTCAGCTGCAAATTTTGCGCGATGATAAAATCCGTAATATTTCAGCGACACTTAACACTGCGCCAGATGCCACACCGGCGACTTCTAGCAAAGTGGAACAGAAACAAGGTCCTGTTTTAGGCATGTCGATTCGCTCACTTACTGAGGCTGAAAAAGTCAAGCTGGAAGTGACAGGTGGTGTTTTGGTGCAAGAGGTCAGCTATGGTGGACTGGCGGCAATGTCGAAAATCATGCCAGGTGATGTGATTATTCAAATCAATAATACTTCAATTCGTAACAGTGAAGATTTTGTCCGTACGGTAACTGGTTTGCAAAAAAATACCGTGGCTCGCGTTTCGATTATCCGCGAGGGACATCGTGCGATTATCGGCTTACGGATTCAATAATTTTAAGCGGTATTGCTGAGTAAAAACCATTCATGACAGAATGGTTTTTTTATTGTTTTCATGATGGTTTTGCTGCTGTGTTTTGCTTAAACTCTGCGCCAGAATTGTGTTCAGTTTTCAAATTTAAACTGGAGTATTTGGTTTTTTGACCTCAAGGAAAATGCGTGAGTAGTGTTTTTGATCTGCAAGTCACCGTTCAGCCGGAACATATTGATCCACTGGGGCAGGTAAATAATGTGATGTATCTGCAATGGATGCAGCAAGTGGCCAGTGCCCATGTGGACGCTTTGGGCTTGGGTTTAAAAGAATATCTGGCACTGAAACATGCCATGGTCCCAGTCGAACATCATGTGCAATATCGCAAGCCAGCATTTGTCGGAGATCAGATTATTTTGCGAAGCTGGTTAAGTGATCTGGATGCCCTGTATTCTTATCGTCAATATGCGTTTTTTCGTCGACAGGATCAGGCATTATTGTTTGTGGGTAAGACTCAATTTGCATGCATTGAAATCGCCACTGGACGTCCAAAACGCTTGTCGCCAAGTTTTATTCAGGCTTACCAACCTGTAGCAAAAGAACTGAATCCACTGGATTTTTCTCAGTCCTATCTGCTCTAAGATTAGACCTATAAAACCACATTTTCAAAAAACGGACAGAAACCGCAAAGCACTCGATTATTTTGGATACTTTAAAAAATCCATCTGTTATAATCGCTCGCAATTTCTTAATCGGCTTTTGCTATGTAGCTGTGAAGCTCTGCATAGCGCACTATATTGTTTAAGGTAGCCCATGGCGCAAGCTAAAAAATCTGTTGATATCAAAAACATACGTAACTTCTCCATCATTGCGCATATCGACCATGGTAAGTCGACGCTTGCCGACCGCTTTATTCAAACTTGTGGTGGTTTGCAAGACCGTGAGATGCAGGCTCAGGTTTTGGACTCGATGGAGCTTGAGCGTGAGCGTGGGATTACCATTAAAGCGGCTTCGGTGACGCTCTACTACACGCATCCAAATGGTCAGGAATATCAACTAAATTTCATTGATACTCCAGGACACGTGGATTTTTCCTATGAGGTTTCACGTTCTCTAGCCGCTTGTGAAGGAGCGTTGCTGGTTGTTGATGCTGCACAAGGCGTAGAGGCGCAGTCGGTTGCGAACTGTTATACCGCCATTGAGCAAGGCTTGGAAGTTTTGCCAATTCTGAACAAGATTGACTTGCCGCAAGCTGAGCCTGAGCGTGTCATTCATGAAATTGAAGAAATCATCGGTATTGAAGCACAAGATGCGCCCACCTGTTCGGCAAAAACCGGTTTAGGAATTGATAAAGTCCTGGAAACTTTAGTGGATGTCATTCCGGCACCGGAAGGCGATCGTGAAGCACCCCTACAAGCGCTAATTGTCGATTCATGGTTTGATAACTATCTAGGCGTTGTGTCTTTAGTGCGGATCAAGCAGGGTCGTATCCGCAAGGGCGACAAAATGCTGGTGAAATCTACGGGGCAAACGCACATTGTGACCTCTGTGGGTATCTTTAATCCAAAACATACGGAAACCGGCATTTTAGAAGCGGGTGAAGTGGGTTTTGTGATTGCCGGAATTAAAGACATTTTTGGTGCACCGGTCGGTGATACCATCACTTTAGCCACCACACCTGATGTCGCGACGCTGCCTGGATTTAAAAAGGTCAAACCACAGGTATATGCCGGTTTGTTCCCGATTGATGCGAGCGACTTTGAACCGTTCCGTGAAGCATTACAAAAACTGCAAATCAACGATTCTGCCTTGTTCTTTGAACCGGAAAGCTCGGATGCACTTGGCTTTGGCTTCCGTTGTGGCTTCCTGGGCATGTTGCACATGGAAATCGTTCAGGAACGTCTAGAGCGTGAATATGATCTGGATCTGATTACCTCAGCACCCACGGTTGTGTATGAAGCACTGACCAAAGCCGGTGAAACGATTTATATCGACAGTCCATCGAAAATGCCGGAAGGTGGTACGGTTGAAGATTTACGTGAACCAATTGCCGAGTGTCATATTCTGGTGCCGCAGGAATATCTAGGCAACGTGATGACCTTATGTATCGAGCGTCGTGGTGTACAGAAAGATATGAAGTTCCTGGGTAACCAGGTTTCGATTACCTTTGAAATTCCAATGGCAGAAGTGGTGATGGATTTCTTCGATCGCTTAAAATCCTGTTCACGTGGTTTTGCTTCACTGGATTATAACTTTGTGCGTTTTGAAAGTTCGAATCTGGTGAAGGTGGATGTCCTGATCAATGGCGATAAAGTCGATGCCTTGGCGATGATCTGTCACCGCAATGATGCGCGTCACCGTGGTATTGCATTGGTTGAAAAAATGAAAGACCTGATCCCACGTCAGATGTTCGATGTGGCAATTCAGGCGGCGATTGGGGCACAAATTATTGCCCGTTCGACTGTAAAAGCCATGCGTAAAAACGTTCTGGCGAAATGTTATGGCGGTGACGTATCACGTAAGAAAAAACTGCTTTCCAAGCAGAAAGAAGGTAAGAAGCGCATGAAGCAGGTGGGTAGTGTTGAAATCCCGCAAGAAGCGTTCCTGGCTGTATTGAAAGTAGAAAGATAATAAATAGAGGTCATTTCGCCCATGGATTTTGATTTTAATTTAATCCTCGTTCCCGCTACACTGCTGTTTTTCCTGCTGTGGTTGCTCGACAAACTGGTGTTGAAACAGCGTGAAACCCGTGGACGGGGAAACGAAAATTTTATCATTACCTGGGCCTATGATTTCTGGCCGGTGCTGGCAGTTGTATTGGTGCTGCGCTCATTTTTCTACGAGCCGTTTAATATCCCGTCAGACTCTATGGTACCAACCCTGGAAACGGGTGATTTTATTCTGGTGAATAAATACAACTACGGGATCCGTTTACCGATTGTAAATACCAAAGTGATCGATGTCGGTGCGCCAGAGCGCGGTGATGTGGCGGTGTTCCGTTATCCGCCACAACCGAGCATCAGTTATATCAAACGTATCGTAGGTCTGCCGGGTGATCATATTGTGTATGATCATGGTCAGCTCAGCATTAATGGTCAGAAAGTGGTAAAAGTTCCAACAGAATTTAGCCGTGAAAAAGATGTGCTGGATACCCCAACCTCAATTTACCATAAAGAAACCTTAGGCAAGCACACGTTTACCATGCGTGAATTAGAAGGGGTAAATGTGGCACAACAGGCACCCTTCCTGAACACGATTGAAAATGGTAAATATTCAAGTGAAAATGGTTTATATTGGGAAGTCAAAGTTCCAGCTGGTCATTATTTTGCCATGGGGGATAACCGTGACCAGAGTGCAGACAGCCGTTTTTGGGGATTTGTACCGGAACAGAACCTGACCGGTCGTGCGGTGTATGTCTGGATGCATAAAGAACCAGGTTTTAAACTGCCATCCTTTAGCCGTAATGGTCAGATTGATTAAACAGTCATATGGATAATAAAAATGCGTAAAGCTCAACAAGGTACGTCATATATTGCAATATTATTTGGGGTCATACTGTTTGCCATTTTTGTCAAAGCCGCTTTGATACTTTGGCCGGCATATTGGGATGATCGAGTGGTCAACACCCAGATTGAAGAGTTACTGAGAGACAGTCCTCTCACGATGAAGCCCTTTGAGTTTGAGTCAAAAATGGATCAAAGCTTCAATATGAACAATATCCGTGACTTAAACATTAAAGACATCACCGAATTGCAAAATGCCGGTGGTTTGGAAGTCAAGAAAAAATACGAAGTAAGAAAGCCTTTCTTGCTGAATATCGATTTAGTGTTAACGTTCGAGAAAGATTTTGATCAAAGGTCCGTCCAAAGTCAGGCTAAGTGATCCGCGCTTACCCAGCCGTATCGGTTATCAATTTAGACAGCCAGAGCTGCTCCAGCTTGCCCTGACACACCGATCGGTCAGTCACAAACATAACTATGAGCGTCTAGAGTTTCTAGGTGATTCATTGTTAGGTATGATCATCGCCAATCATCTGTACCATGCTTATCCGCATGAAAATGAAGGGCGTCTGACACGTATGCGTGCGACCTTGGTACGTCAAGAAACCTTGGGGAAAATTGCAACCGATTTGAAACTTGGTCCATGTTTAATACTCAGTACCGGTGAGTTGAAATCAGGTGGACATCACCGTGAATCGATTCTCGCAGATACGGTTGAAGCAATTATTGGGGCAATTTACCTCGATTGTTATGATTTAAGCAGCTTGCAAAAAATTGTTCTAAAATGGTATGAGCCATATTTGGAACATATTGAACCCACTGATCAACTGAAAGATCCAAAATCACGCTTGCAGGAATATTTGCAGGCACGTAAAAAGCCGTTACCGATCTATGAAGTGGTTGATATTCAGGGCGATGCACCGAATCAGCACTTTAAAGTTGAATGTCGAGTCGAAGGGCTTTCGGTATTCAATGGTGAAGGTTCCAGCCGTCGATTTGCTGAACAGACAGCAGCGGCGGAAATTTTAAAACTTTTGGAGCAGTAGTCTGCCATGTCAAATCATTCCGATCACATCGATGCTGATCACGAGCCGTCTAATGACAGCAATAACCTGATTAACCAGTTCTTTAGTGAACAGGGTACAGAAATCCCATCTGACTTTCGCAGTGGTTTCGTTGCGATTGTGGGGCGTCCGAACGTAGGCAAGTCTACGTTAATGAACCACTTGTTGGGACAAAAACTTTCCATTACTTCACGTAAGCCTCAAACCACTCGACATAAAATTGTCGGGATTGATTCGCGTGAAAAATCTCAGGCGGTATTTGTCGACACCCCAGGGATGCACAAAAAAGAAGTGCGTGCCATCAATAAGATAATGAACCGTGCAGCACATTCCGCACTGCGCGATGTGAATCTGGTTCTGTTTGTTGTGGATGCACAAAAATGGACGCAAAACGACGAACTGGTGTTAGAAAAACTGCGCAATGCTGAAATGCCGGTGATTCTGGTGATCAATAAACTGGATACCCTTGAAAATAAAAATATGGCACTCCCTTTGATTCAGGAACGTGCCAAGTTGATGAATTTTGCCGAGATTGTTCCGGTTTCTGCTTTGCGTGGTGCCAATCTTGATCACTTGCGTGACACGATTGAAAAATATTTGCCTTTCCAGCCGCCCTTATATTCATTTGACCAGATCACGGACCGTTCCGAGCGTTTTTTGGCTTCAGAGATCATTCGTGAAAAGATCATGCGTCAGTTAGGGGAAGAGTTACCGTATGATTTAACGGTGCAAATCGAATCGTTTAAGATTGAAGATGCTGTATTGAATGAAAAAACCGGTCGCATGAAAGCGCCATGTACCTATATTGATGCTACGATCTTTGTCGACCGCCCAGGTCAGAAAGCGATTGTCATTGGTGAGAAGGGCGCGAAACTGAAACGTATTGGGATGGATGCACGTGCGGACATGGAAAAAATGTTCGAGCAGAAAATCATGCTGACACTCTGGGTGAAAGTCAAAGGTGGCTGGTCGGATGACGAGCGCGCGCTGAAAAGTTTAGGTTATAGTGATATCTAAACCTTAAGAAAATGGTGATCACATGAATACATTCAAGATCATGACTGTGCTCAGTTGTGTGATGCTGTTGCAGGGGTGTATTTATAAAGTGGTCACCGTTCCAGTTGGAATTGCCTATAAAACCACCAAAGGTGTAGTCAAAGGGACTGCAATCGTGGTTGGTGCTGTCATCCCGGACGGGGAGGATGACGATGAAAAAAACAAAGAAGATGAAGATGCTCAGCAGGATGATTAAACGCAGATGATGCGCAATCAGAGCTTGCATGGTTATCTGATCCATTCCCGTAAATATCGTGAACGCAGTCATATTGTGCATCTGTTTACCCAGGAATACGGGCGAATCGATGGTGTACTCAGGCAGACACCTCCACCGCAATATCAGCCCATCCGGGTACAAGCCAGTGGTAAAAGTGAGCTGAAGAATTTTAGCCAGCTGGAAACCATGCATCAGCCAGTTTTTTTTGCGGGTGATGCCTTTTTTGCCGGATTTTATCTGAATGAACTTCTACTGCGTTTGTGTCCTCTAGAAGAACCCATGCCGGAAACATTTGCGCAATATCATGTTGCGGTCGCTCAGCTGCAACAATTGTCTGCTCATACTCAACCAGATATTTTTTTACGTCAGATTTTACGGCGTTTTGAGCACGTCCTGCTGCAAGAGCTCGGATATGCACTCGATTTTCAATATGATGCGCAGCGGGAACTGATCCAGCCTGAACGATATTATCAATTTCATCTGAGCGAAGGCTTTGTACCAGTTCATGCTCAGACACATGCTGCACTCTCGGGGCATTTAATCCAATCCATGCAAGATGCAGTATCTAAGCCGGAATTTAACGCGCAGCAGCTGCAATTATTGGGTAAACTTTACCGGCAAATGATCACGTCACTTTTAGGCGACCGGCCTCTTAAAAGTAGACAGTTGTGGATTCAACATCTTCCTACTCAATCGTAACTGAGGAAATTTTTATGGCTGCATTGCTTGGTGTAAACATTGACCATGTTGCTACGCTTAGACAAGCGCGAGGCACTTGTTATCCAGATCCTGTAGAGGCAGCATTGATTTGTGAGCAGGCCGGTGCACAAGGAATTACCTTGCACTTGCGTGAAGACCGTCGCCATATCCAGGATGATGATGTACGCCGTATGCGTCCAGTCTTGAAGACCCGTATGAATCTGGAATTGGCCGTGACCGATGAGATGGTGGCTTTCGCAAAAGAAATTCAGCCGCAGCATGTGTGTTTTGTACCAGAACGCCGCCAGGAAGTGACGACCGAAGGTGGTTTGGATGTTTTGACCCATTTCGAAAAAGTGCAAGCTGCAACACGGGCATTGACGGCTATCGGTTGCGATGTGTCTTTATTTATTGATGCGGATCTTGCCCAGATTGATGCTGCAGTTGCCTGTGGTGCACCAACGATTGAGATTCATACTGGTGCCTATGCTGATGCAGAAACACCAGAGGCACAACAGGCTGAGTTGCAGCGCATTATTCGTGGTGCTGAATACGCTGCAAGCAAAGGCTTGGTAGTGAATGCTGGACATGGTTTGAATCTGGACAATGTTGCACCGATTGCAGCGATTTCACAGATTCACGAATTAAATATTGGTCACTCAATTATTGCCGATGCGGTATTTGTCGGGCTGGAGCAGGCAGTAAAACGCATGAAAGCGGCGATTGAAGCGGTGAGATAATTTGATGTCCACGATTGATTATGATGAATTGATGCAGCCGGTGATCGCTTTTTTAGGCTGTGAAACACCAAAAGCCTGGCTGGATGAGGCGCTGAACAATCTGGAACTGTTGATGCAGGACCATGCCAACTGCGAGAAAAAAGCCGCAGGCACAGCGATGAATTTGATGTTCCGTTACAGCTTCTTTACCGATTTGCAGGTTAAATTGGCGCAACTGGTTCGTGAAGAAATGCTGCATTATGAGCAGGTTCTGGAATTCATGGCGAAACGTGGTCAGGAGTGGAAAGGTTTAAGTGCAGGACGTTATGCGGGTGGCTTGCGTAAAGAAATCCGCACCTATGAGCCCGAAGCATTAATTGATGTGCTGATTATTGGTGCTTTTGTCGAAGCGCGTTCTTGTGAGCGTTTTTATGCCTTGGCACCCTTAGTGGATGAAGAGCTTGGACGCTATTATCGTTATTTGCTCAAGTCTGAATCACGTCATTATGAAGATTATCTGGCGCTTGCGATGGATGTCGCGAAGACAGCCAAACTAAAAAATCCGGAAGAGGATATTCAGCAACGTATCGCGCATATCCGTGAAGTGGAAAAACAGCTGATCTTGTCTGAAGATGATACGTTTCGCTTTCATAGCGGCGTACCCGCTCAGGCGGCTTAAACGACAGAGTCCTCTTAAAACTCAATCCTCTATTCGATAGGGGATTTTTTATATTTAAAAAGACAGAAAATAAAAAAGCCCGCTTTAATGCTGCGGGCTTTCTTGAATTTGGCTCTCCCACCTGGGCTCGAACCAGGGACCTGCGGATTAACAGTCCGTCGCTCTACCGACTGAGCTATGGGAGAATCTGCATGCGATTATAAGCAGATTTCACCTAGGGTCAAGTGATTCTGCATAGATTTCAGAAAATTGATGACTGTCTGATTCTTATTTAAACAAATGGGGTGAATTGGATTGAAAGCCTTGCCTGAAACGCACTGAAAGGCTAGATTAACTTCAATGAAGTGTTTGAATTTAGTTCAAACCGTGTGGATTTAACCAACTTGCCAGCACTGAAATGGCTAAAATGGAGACAGCGTATGCAAACACTTACGATTGCTGAAATCTTTTCTGATTTTTCTTATTATCAAGTTCATTATCTTTCGATTATCACTCAGCCCGAGCAATATTTTACTCCAGTACAGGGGGCCTTTATTCAGGTGTGGCCAGTGGGTACACAGCCGTTGTATTTAGGTGATCTGTTACAGTTATGGTTTTCAGAAAAATGGCTGGTCCAGTCACCTTGTCAACTATTACTTGAAGCCCGTAGCAATGGACGTAAACAGCCGCTACAGCGTAAAAAGGATCTGTACTTATATGAACTGAGTGGTAGTGCCTTATCTGGGCGTAATCACTGCAAAGTCTGGTCGTATTCCGAGCAGAAAACTTTATCCGTTTCCCTGGACAGCGTCTTTAAATATTATTGCCTGTATCGGGGCACGTCACGTCCAGAAGTTCCGGAGCAAAATTTGCGAGATGCGTTAAAATCATCACTTTGATTATATCAGTCTATGGCCTGTTTTCCAGACCTATTGCTGCGGTAATTTTGCTAATGATCACCTGGCTCCAGATTTATAGATCTCATCCTGCATTTTCCGTTGGTTTTGATAACAGAAATTTTGATTTGTGAAATCGAAGATCAATATTGGCATTCTAGGTACGATTTTGGATATGGTGCTAGACACCGATTATTGAAAATGGACGTTCAAGCATGTTCTGGAAAATTGCACTGGCCATGTTCGCCTTTGCCGCGAATTCGGTGCTGTGCCGCCTGGCCTTAGTGGGGCAGCATATCGATCCTATGAGTTTCACCACCATTCGGGTGAGCAGTGGAGCTCTGGTTTTAATGCTGCTATTTTTGAGCAGGACGCATCGCCATAAAATTGAATGGAATAGGTTGCATGCTGTTTTTTTAACGGTATATATGCTGGCGTTTTCTATTGCCTATCTGAAAATAGATGCGGGTGTGGGCGCTTTATTGTTGTTTGGTACCGTACAACTCAGCATGGTGCTCTATGCAGTTTGGCGAGGGGAGCGGGTCAGCCTGCCCCGTGGAATCGGATTGGCATTGGCCCTTGCAGGAATCGTACTTTTGCTCTTGCCCGGTGCTCAGGCACCTGATTTGAAGTATTCCTTAGTGATGATTCTCTCTGGTTTAGCCTGGGGAGCCTATAGTATTGTGGGACAACGCAATCAGGATCCGCTGAGCAGTAGTCTGGCAAATTTCCTGCTTGCAGTACCCTTGGTGCTGATCAGTAGTGTTTTATTGAATATGGACCGTTATTTTGATGTCCAGGGTATTGTGCTCGCTATCCTGTCGGGTGGTTTGGCATCGAGTGGTGCTTATGTGCTGTGGTATGCCATTGTAAAAAAAATTGACCGGGTGACAGCGAGCACTGTGCAGCTGAGTGTGCCCTGTCTGGCGATTTTGGGTGGAACCTGGTTGATTGGAGAGTCAGTGAATCTCAGGATGATCATGGCAACCGTGATGGTGTTATTGGGGATTTGGTTGGTGATTCTCACTCTTGCTAAGCCTGCTCGGGTTTGACGAGAGAGGAAGGTCTTGAAGCCTCAATAAAAAACCGCCAACGAATGGCGGTTTTTTTAAGCAATATGTATAAATTATTTTGCCGCTTTTTCTGCTTCGATTGAAGCAATCGCTGCGTCTACGCCTTCGATCGAATCAGCCGCTTTCTTGATACGAGCAAGCGCATCAACTAGAACTTCATCAGCAGTCGCATAAGAAATACGCATGAAACCGCCTAGACCGAATGCATCACCAGGAACAACCGCAACACCCGTTTCTTCCAATAACCATTCAGAGAATTCTGTGCAAGATTTTAAACCTTTGGCACGGATCAATGGTTTGATATTTGCGTATGCATAGAATGCACCATCTGCAGGTAAGCAAGAGATACCTTTGATGTCATTCAAGCCATTTACAACCAAGTCATGACGGCGTTTGAAGGCTTCGATCATTGGTTGAAGTACGTCTTGTGGACCATTCAATGCAGCTTCAGCAGCCACTTGTGAAATCGAAGTTGGGTTCGAAGTCGATTGTGACTGGATTTTTTTCATCGCGCCAATCAGTTTTGCAGGGCCTGCTGCATAGCCGATACGCCAGCCAGTCATTGCATACGCTTTAGACACACCATTTAACACGATGGTACGGTCATAAAGATCTGGTGCAACAGTCGCAATGTTGTAGAACTCATCTTCCCAACGGATTGGTTCATACATGTCGTCAGAAGCGATGAGAACTTCTGGGTATTTACGCAACACTTCAGCCAAAGCAAGAAGTTCTTCTTTGGTGTAGATCATGCCTGTTGGGTTTGATGGGCTGTTTAACACCAATAAACGTGTTTTATCGGTAATTGCTGCTTCCAATTGTGCAGGTGTGATTTTGAAGCGTTGTTCTTCACCACATTTTACGATTACTGGAACGCCTTCAGCGATGATCACCATATCTGGATAGCTTACCCAGTAAGGTGCAGGAATAATCACTTCGTCACCTTTGTTTAATAACGCAAGTGCCAAGTTAAAGAATGACTGTTTACCACCACAAGAAACCAAAATCTGGTTTGCTTGGTAGTCAAGGTTATTATCGCGCTTGAATTTTGCAATAATTGCTTTTTTTAAGCCTGGAGTACCATCAACAGCAGTGTATTTGGTGAAGCCTTTGTTAATCGCTTCAATTGCTGCATCTTTGATGTGTTGAGGCGTGTCAAAATCAGGTTCGCCTGCACCCAAACCAATTACGTTTTTACCTGCCGCTTTTAATTCAGCAGCTTTGTTAGTAACAGCAAGTGTTGGGGACGGTTTGATGGCATTTACACGATCAGAGAGACGTACGTCCACGGCAGTATTCCTTCTTATAGGGATAAAAAATAAAAAAGCAGACTATTTTATCCTAAAAATAGCAGCTTGTTGGCTTAATATCTCAATAAATTAATAAAAAAACTGCAATTGTTGGCTCCTTTGGTCTAAAGCACTTTGGGGGAACTGTCTAAGCTAGAGCGATATCGCGTGTAGCGGCAAAATCCCGTACAATAGTGCCCAGGCTTCAGAGAGTAAAAAGCATGAGTACTCAAAATTCCAACCCCAAAAAGCCTGTGGTGAAACTCCCATTTCCTGTGCAGCAGGCCAATGATGAGAATGCAGATGTGGCTTTAGAAGATGTTCGTCCTAAACCCCTGCGCTATGCAGACCGGACCTGGATGCCACCGCGTGGTACCCGGAGATCGATGGGGAAGCGTTAATCGCGCTATATAAAAAATCGCAACCGTGTAGGTTGCGATTTTTTATTTTAAGAATGGCTTAGCGGTAAATGGTAATGGCGCTCACTACATTGCTGCTGGCCGCATAAGTCAGGTTGCTGCCGCTGATATTGGTAATGTTGAAGTTTGTTTGGGTTGCACCTTTGATAGTGCCACTGTTGATTTGGCATTGACCCAAGCTATTTGTTGTGCAGTTTAGATTACTGCCACCTACGGAAAAACTACCGGTTACTGTTGCATTGGATACAGCAAGATTATTACTGTCGGTCACTGAAACAGTCACATTTGCACGCCATGTACCATTACGATAACGTAGCGTTGTTGCGCTGAGTTTGCTGATATGCGCAATAATGCTTGGTGTTGGAATTATGGCTTGTGCATCTATCAAGCTATAGAGCAGGCGATTTGGGCTGCCCATAGGATTTTGAACCAGATTCAAAGTGCTTTGGTTGAGCAGCTGATCACTAATGCTTTGCGGTGTTGCAGTACTGTTATTTTCCAACATCGTCGCGACGACACCCGCAACATGCGGTGCTGCCATCGAAGTACCGCTGGCAATTGCTGCTGAACTGTTGCTGCCAATCCAAGCCGAGCTAATCTGGCTGCCTGGAGCGAAAAGATCGACGCAACTGCCATAGTTTGAGTAGCTGGCACGGCTATCATTTGAGTCTGTTGCAGCAATAGTAAGCACTTTACCCGCGCGGGCAGGAGAGCTGGTGCAGGCGTCAGTGTTGGAGTTGCCCGCAGCAACGACTGCCACATAACCATTATTAAACAGGTTGTCTACAGCGGTATCGAGCGTACTATAGGCATTGCCACCGAGTGACATATTCACCACAGCCGGTTTGCGACCATTTTGTATAATCCAGTCCAATCCGGCCAGCACACCACTCATGGATCCCGAACCTGCACAATCGAGTACCCGTACCGGAACTAAACCTACATTTTTGGCGACGCCATACGTGCTGCCACCTACCGTGCCGGCCACATGCGTACCATGACCATTACAGTCGCTGGTGCCATTGTTGTCGGCAATTGCAGAATACCCCGCTTGTACGCGACCACTGAACTCTTGATGTGAAGCTAAAATGCCGGTATCGACAATATAAGCATTGACCGCAGAACCGGTCTGGTTATAGCTATACGATTTACTCAGTGGCAAATTGCGCTGGTCAATACGATCAAGCCCCCACACTGCATTGCTTTGCGTGATTGTATTGGCCTGCATGAGCGCATCTTCTTCTACATAGCTGACTTGCGGATTTTTTTGCATAGCTGTGAGGAAATTAGCCGCAGCCTGTTCAGGAATACGTACAGCAAAACCACGGATGGCTTGGTTATACACAAATAAAACTTGACCATTATGCTGTTTTGCAATCGCGGCAGCAGCTCGAGCAGGAAGATCAGAGCGTTCTTTAAGTACCACAATATACTGGTTCTTGATCGAGGAAGGTGTGGTTGTGCTGGTGGAAGTGGATTGAGCCAGAATCGGACTAGAGCTGGAAATGGTCGAGCTGACGGTAGATGGTTGTGAACTGCTCAACACTGGATTTTGTTTCGCGATAGTTGTACTGGTTTTATTGGATGAGGTGCTTGCAGCATAGGCCAGGACAGCAACTGCTGAGCTGGCAACAAGGATAGATGTTTTATAGACCTTGTTCACGGGATACTCCTGACCTGCGCCATAATGGTTAAAAATAGAGTTGAAACAGAATGGTTGTACGGTATTTCTCTGCCGAAAAGATAGCAGATTTATCTTGTATTTTTACGATATCGCTAAATCATAATTCTGCTTAATTGGGCTGCTTTTATTGCCTTTTTAAATATTGAAAATCTGCTGTATCGCAGGAGTAGCAGGGCGTTTTACGCCATACATTCTAGAGTAAAAAATATAGAAAAATTAAATGATAAAGATTAAAAATCTACTCTATCGGGCTGGGTTGTTTCAGCAGATGAAATAAAAAAGCATCCGGTTACAGGATGCTTTTCCTTGTTTGTGAATTACAAAATAATGGCTTAACGATAAGCGGGATGTACAATTTCGCGCTGGCCTTGCCACAATTCAATAAATTCCTGCTCATCAAATTCATACAATTCCATCAGTGCGATAATGGTACCGACAAAGATCATCGGACCTTCTGAATTGTCCTGAAAATGAAAAATCTTGGATAAATGGTTCATGGTGTCACTGATTTCAAACTCACGACCACGTCCATAACGATCTTCAGGATACATCGGTTCTTGCAGGACCTGCAGAGCGATCTGTTTTTGTGCTTTAGTTAGACGGGTGTCCTCTAGCGCCTGTTCATAACTGCTATAGCCATAATTGGGATAGAAAATAATTTTATCTTGTAAAAATGCCTTCACCCAATCCTGGCGTAGCGTTGGAAATAGCTGTTTGGCCTTTTGTTCCACATAGGGTTGAAAGGATTGCGGCAAAATGACGTTAGGGCTGATGCCTTTAAAAAACGGGGCAATATCCTTGATTTGGTAACCGGCAATTCCACAGCCGATTGGGGTTAAAAAGTATTTCATTTTTGGATGATTTTTAGCATAGACCTTAAAATCCTCAACATAATGTTCAATTTGTGACAGTGGCATTTGTTGCAAATGCTCATTTAACGTGGGGATTGCAAAACTTTGTCCTGCCCAGCCGCGACCCACACCCATCACTGCGCCAAAATATTTGTGTGCTGTGCGTGCGGCTCCTCCAGCATGCTGGCCGGCCAGATTACTGCCAAATACAAAAACGGTGTCTTCCGGTAAACTGGTGATGATGCTTTCATCATGATATTGGTAAGGCATGGCGTTATATTTTTCATAGAGTTTCTTGCATGTTGCAATTGATTTGCATAAGGGTCAAGTGAAAACTATGTCGGCTTTTGATGCTTAAGATGGGGCGTGGGGTTCGGCTAGAAAAAGGAGAGCGTTATTGTTATTTCCAGCAAGATAAAAGCCCTTTTGACTTGGATTTTACCTTTATCATCTCCATATTGATTAACCTAATTTGATTCTGACTGATGGATAAGGAATAGATCCGTCATGCATCAGGATGTATCTCCATTGCAGAGGGCCGCAAAGCACGTGAACGACGCACAACCGTTTCAATTGGTGACCAGTTATCAGCCAGCAGGGGATCAGCCTCAGGCGATTGAAAAATTAGTCGATGGGATCGAGCAGGGTTACCGCAACCAGTTACTGCTTGGGGTGACAGGATCGGGTAAAACCTACACCATGGCCAATGTCATTGCACAATTACAACGTCCAACCATTGTCATGGCACATAATAAAACCTTGGCCGCCCAGCTTTATGGTGAATTCAAAGCCTTTTTCCCGAACAATGCGGTTGAGTATTTCGTTAGTTATTATGATTATTACCAACCCGAAGCCTATGTACCATCATCGGACACTTTTATTGAAAAAGATGCGGCGATCAATGATCACATTGACCAGATGCGTCTTTCCGCAACACGTGCCTTGTTGGAGCGTCGTGATGCAATTATTGTTGCGTCTGTGTCAGCCATTTACGGTTTGGGTGATCCTGAAGCCTATATGAAAATGCTCCTGCATGTGGTGCAGGGGGATCGGATCAATCGTGACGAGCTGATTCGTCGTTTGGTTGAAATGCAATACACTCGCAATGAGCTGGAATTCCTGCGTGGTACTTATCGTATCCGTGGTGAAATTCTGGATGTTTTCCCGGCGGAATCGGATCAGTATGCGATCCGGATTGAACTGTTTGATGATGAAGTCGATTCCATTCGCTGGTTTGATCCGTTGACCGGAAAAATGTTGCGTAAGGTTCCGCGTGTCACCATCTATCCGAAAAGCCATTATGTGACGCCCAAAGATCACTTACAGAAAGCCATTGGCACGATTAAAGAAGAACTGGCCGAACGCCTGGAATTTTTCCGAGCCAATGACAAACTGCTCGAAGCACAGCGCATTGAACAGCGTACCCGTTATGATCTGGAAATGATGCAGCAACTCGGCTATACCAACGGCATTGAAAACTACTCGCGCCATTTATCGGGTCGTCCGGCAGGTGAAGCACCACCGACCTTGTTTGATTATGTACCGGAAGATGCCTTACTGATTATTGATGAGTCGCATGTGACAGTACCGCAGATTGGTGCAATGTATAAAGGGGACCGTTCACGTAAGGAAAATCTGGTGAATTACGGTTTCCGTTTGCCGAGTGCATTGGATAACCGGCCGATGAAATTTGAAGAGTGGGAACGGATTGTCCCGACCACGATTTATGTCAGTGCGACACCGGCCAAGTATGAACTGGAAAAATCGGAACAGATCGTTGAGCAGGTGGTGCGTCCGACCGGTTTGATTGACCCTGAAATTGAAGTCCGCCCGGTACTGACCCAAGTAGATGATGTGCTGTCGGAAATTAACCTGCGTAAAAATCTGAATGAGCGGGTACTGGTCACTACCTTAACTAAACGCATGGCTGAAGATCTCACAGCCTATCTCAAAGAGTATGGTATTAAAGTCGCCTATCTGCATTCCGATATTGATACCGTGGAGCGGGTGAAAATCATTCACGAATTGCGTACTGGGGTATTTGATGTGCTGGTCGGGATTAACCTGTTGCGTGAGGGGCTTGATATGCCGGAAGTTTCTCTCGTTGCCATTCTGGATGCTGATAAAGAAGGCTTCTTGCGTTCGGAACGCTCTCTGATTCAGACCATTGGTCGTGCTGCCCGTAACTTGAAAGGCAAAGCGATTTTATATGCGGATCGCATCACCGATTCGATGCAAAAAGCCATGGATGAAACCAGCCGCCGTCGTCAGAAGCAGATCGAGTTCAACCAGTTACATGGCATTATCCCCCGCAGTGCTGTGCGTCAGGTGATCAAAGAAATCGATACCGGTGAGGTGCTCAGTGATGAACAGATCGAGGATAAACTGACTGAACAGGCGTTGGCTTTAACCGCGGATGAGCGACATCTGTTATCTGATCCGAAACTGTTGGCCAAACACATGGCAAAACTGGAAAAAGAAATGCTGAAAGCCTCTAAAGAGCTGCAATTTGAACAGGCTGCACGTTTGAGAGATGAAATCCTGCGTTTAAAAGCACAGATGCTGCAGTGAAATGGTGGGGTTCACGCAGCTTTCACAGTTGATCCGCTACATAACGCTACACACAATAGGTGATTTTCCATTAAGGTAACAGAATCAATGGAATCGGTAGCGCAAAATTTCAGGAGTATGGTGATGAAGATAAAGAAGTCGATCCCACAAGCTGGCTGGAAAATGACAAAACTTGCCGTGGGTGGCGTGCTATTGGCGGGATTAGCCATCGGAACACTGGCGTATGCTAAGCCTCAATCTTTAACTGCGGTGGAAAAGGTAGAGCTGGATAAATATCTGGGAGTCTGGTACGAGGTTGCACGCAAGCCGATGTATTTCCAAAACCAGTGTGATCATAATGTCAGCGCTACGTATACCTTGAATGAAAATGGCAATATTAATGTTAATAACCGTTGTTATAAAAAAGATGGCACGCTCAAGCAGGCGATGGGCGAAGCGTTTATTCGTAATGCACCTTTCAATAGCAAACTGACGGTCAGTTTCTTGCCTGAAGCAGTGCGCTGGATTCCGGTCGGTCGAGGAGATTATTGGATCTTAAAACTGGATGAAAATTACCAGACAGTTTTGGTGGGCGAGCCACGACGTAAATATTTATGGGTCTTGTCGCGCAGTCAACATCCTGATGAAGCTGTGGTGAAAGAATATCTGGATTATGCCCAATCGCTCGGTTATAACTTGAATGATGTCATTCACACCAAACAAATTCAAAAATAGCGGTCATTTATCAGTAGCGCAAATTGATTACTAGGTAAGATCACCAGAAAAATTGGCGGTATTTTGTAAGATTATAATGATTATTTAGCAAATTATCGGGGCAACGATCAGCTTTTGATTCAATCTTGGTAATAATTCCATTACAATTGTTGGGTTTTAAAATTCACGCCTAGATAGAATTAATTAGAGGACGTATCTGTGAGCAAAGACACTATCATCGCCCTACATGCTGAACACCAAGGTCGCTGGAAGAACCGTGAAGAAATCGCGGAACGTATGATTGCTTTGATCGGTCAGTTATACCGTGAAAAAAATATTGTGACTTCTATTTACGGTCGTTCTTTAGTCAATCGTTCAGTGATCCAGATTTTGAAAGCTCACCGTCGTACCCGTGTGATGGACGTGGAACTTTCTGTGGTTCACACTTTCCCAATCTTGGAAGCATTGGCAAAAATCGAAAACATCGGTTCTGCTGAAATTGACTTGGGTAAGTTGGCTGTTGAATACAAAGAAAAAGGCGGTGATGTTGATGCTTTTGTTGCACAAGCCGTTGAATCTATTAAAGGCAATGCAGAAGTTGTAGAACCGAAAGATGTTGTGCTTTACGGTTTTGGTCGCATTGGCCGTATCTTGGCGCGTTTAATCATTGGTCAGTCTGGTTTGGGCCGTGGCTTAAGTTTGAAAGCGATTGTGGTGCGTAAATCATCTGATGGTGATTTGGAAAAACGTGCGTCATTATTGCGTCGTGACTCCATTCATGGTCCATTTGCCGGCACGATTTCTGTTGATGAAGAAAATGAAGCCATCATTGCGAATGGTAACTTCATCAAAGTGATTTATGCATCGAATCCATCTGAAGTTGACTATACTGCTTATGGTATTAACAATGCCTTGGTGATCGATAACACCGGTAAATGGCGTGATGCAGAAGGCCTTGCTCAGCATTTACAATGCCCGGGTGCTGCACGCGTGATTTTGACTGCACCAGGTAAGGGCGAGATGAAGAACGTGGTTTACGGTGTAAACCAGGCAGATATCTTGGATGAAGATACCATCATCTCTGCTGCAAGCTGTACCACCAACGCCATTACACCAGTATTGAAAGTCTTGGATGACAAATACAAGGTGATCAATGGTCACGTTGAAACTGTGCATTCATTCACCAATGACCAGAACTTGATCGACAACTACCACAAGGCGGATCGTCGTGGTCGTGCGGCAACCTTGAATATGGTTATCACTGAAACAGGTGCAGCGAAAGCCGTTGCGAAAGCATTGCCACAGTTGAAAGGTAAATTGACAGGTAACTCAGTTCGTGTACCAACACCAAACGTTTCACTTGCAATCCTGAACTTGACACTAGATAAAGAAGTAGATCGTGAAGAAGTGAACGAATACATTCGTCAAATCTCGATTCACTCTAACCTGCAAGGTCAAATCGGTTATACCAATTCAACTGAAGTGGTATCAAGTGACTTTATTGGTTCACGTACTGCGGGTGTATTTGATGCACAAGCTACGATTACTTCGGGTAACCGTTTAACAGCTTATGTTTGGTACGATAACGAAGTGGGGTATAGCTGCCAAGTGCTTCGTATTGCAGAGCAAATGGGTGGTGTGAGCTATCCACGCGTTCCTGCTGAAAAAAATGCATAATTGATCAAGTATGAGAAAGCCCGGTGAATACCGGGCTTTTTTATTTTGAATTAGATTTATATATGACCGCCGTCTATTGCTGAATATTGCTGCTTTTATTTTCCAATATCGACTAAAAAATTCCTTCACTGAATACGAATCATCTTGAGATGAATTTTTCCATTCGTGCATTTCATTAAAATATGGCAGAATAGGCGGTTTTAAAGATTCTAGAGGATTGGCAGATGCGCTTTGTTGATGAAGCAGTCATTACCGTAGAGGCGGGCGACGGTGGCAATGGCGTAGCCAGTTTTCGCCGTGAAAAATTTGTGCCATTTGGTGGTCCAGATGGTGGTGATGGTGGTCGAGGCGGTAATGTTTATATTCAGGCCGATGACGATACCAGCACCCTGGTTGATTATCGTTATACCCGTAAATTTCGCGCTGAACGTGGTAAAAATGGTGCAGGCGCAAACTGTGCAGGACGTGGCGGTCAGGATGTGATCCTGAAAGTCCCGGTAGGCACGACCATTGTCGACACTGAGTCAGGTGACATTATTGGTGACCTGATTGAAGACGGTCAAAAAGTGCTGGTGGCTGCAGGCGGTGATGGTGGTTTGGGTAACACCCACTTTAAATCATCTACTAACCGTGCACCACGTAAATGTACCCACGGCATTAAAGGCGAATTTCGTGAAATTCGTTTGGAGCTGAAAGTACTGGCGGATGTGGGCTTGCTGGGCATGCCAAATGCCGGTAAATCTACCTTTATCCGTGCAGTTTCTGCTGCTAAACCTAAAGTTGCAGATTATCCATTTACCACCATGGTGCCGAATCTGGGCGTGGTCGATGCAGACCGTCACCGTTCATTTGTCATGGCCGATATTCCGGGACTGATCGAAGGTGCCGCTGAAGGTGCAGGTCTGGGCATTCGCTTCCTAAAACATTTGGCACGTACCCGTATTTTGTTACATATCGTGGATGTACAGCCGATTGACGGTTCTGATCCCGTGCATAATGCCAAGGCGATTATGGGTGAACTGGAGAAGTTCTCGCCGACCTTGGCCAAACTCCCTATTGTTCTTGTACTTAATAAACTGGATCAGCTGGAAGAAGAAGCACGTGATGAATGGTGCCAGCATATTCTGGATGAATTGCAATGGACCGGTCCAGTCTTTAAAACCTCTGGCTTGATGGCTGAAGGCACCAAAGAAGTGGTGTATTACCTGATGGATCAGATTGAGCAGCAACGTGAACGCGAGGTTGAAGATCCTGAATATGCACGTGAAATGAAAGCGTTCCGTGATCAGCTTGAAGAAGAAACACGTGAACAGACCATCGCGGCGAAAGAAGCTTACCGTGCTGCACGTCGGGCTCAGCGTCTTGCTGGCTTGGCGGATGACGAAGATGATGACTTCGATGACGACGAAGATGATGATAACGATGTGGAAGTGATCTACGTACGTTAAGTAGAACTGAGGACAAGATGATAGAAGTGGTAAATGGGCGACGTCAGCTCCAGGGATGTAAACGGATCGTGGTGAAGATCGGATCATCTTTACTCACTGCCAATGGGCAAGGTCTGGATTTAAATGCGATTTCGCATTGGGCCAAGCAAATTGCCGATCTGCACAATGCTGGACACGAAATTATTTTGGTGTCTTCCGGTGCTGTGGCAGAAGGCATGGTGCGCATGAAACTCGGCAGCCGACCCACCGATTTACCCAGTCTTCAGGCTTGTGCAGCCATTGGTCAGATGGGCTTGATTCAAACCTGGTCCAGTGTACTGGATCAGCATGAGATCAAGACTGCGCAAGTGCTACTGACTCATGATGATCTGGCGGATCGTCGTCGTTATCTGAATTCTTGTGATGCCTTGCAGCATCTGATCGAGTGGCGCGTGATTCCGGTGATCAATGAAAATGACACGGTTTCGACGGATGAAATCCGTTTTGGTGATAATGACACCCTTGCAGCGATGGTGGCAGGGCAGGTACATGCAGATTTGCTGATCATTTTGACGGATCAACAAGGCATGTTTGATTCTGATCCGCGTTCAAACCCGGAGGCCAAGTTGCTGACTACGGTACGCGCTTTGGATGATGAGTTGTTTGAAATGGCGGGTGGTGGTGGAGTGCTGGGACGCGGTGGCATGGTGACCAAAGTCCGTGCTGCACGTCTGGCTGCAAAATCGGGTTGTCCAACGCTGATCGCCAGTGGTGAGAGTGACAACGTATTGTCACGTCTGATGGCGGGTGAAATGCTAGGGACATTGTTTACCACCGACAATGACCGCATTGCCGCTCATCAGCAATGGCTGGCTGCGCATTTGCAAACGGCCGGCCGGCTGGTACTGGATGATGGTGCAGTCGCAGCCATCAAGGAGCAGCACCGTAGTTTATTACCTGTGGGCGTGAAAACCGTTGAAGGGCATTTTGAGCGTGGTGATGTGGTGGAATGTGTGGATACTCAAGGCAAACGTATTGCAGTTGGACGGGTGAATTTTAGCTCGCGTTCCGCTGAAATCGTGAAAGGCCTGTCTTCGGATAAAGTCTTGCAGGTGCTGGGTGAAGCGCGATCTTTAGAAATGATCCATCGCGATCACATGGCGATTTACTAATCACGATGTCCATAGATAAAAGCTCGCTTAGGCGAGCTTTTTTATTGCTGCAAGTGGTGGAAGCTGTTGATCTACCCCGACCATAAAACGATGGTCTGCAAGGCTCAGCATGTCCAGGTCTTCCTCACTGTTGCCATAAGCATAGATGTGCTGAAACTCCTTCAGATTAAACTGGTTTAAAATCCGTTGTTTTTTTTGTTCGCGGCTACAGTCCGGGCTGGCGTAATAGCCGGTAAATTGTTGATCTTTTATTTCAGTTTGGGTGCAGATCAGTTCAATCCCCAAGACTGCACATAAAGGCTGTAAATACAGATCAATCGAAGCGGAAACTAGGACTACCCGGTCGCCTAGGGCTTGGTGTTGCTGCAATTGTTGCAAGAGCAGCGGATTTAAATCATCCACCAACAGTTCGGCATATTCTTGAGCCAGATTTTGCAGGGCCGGGACATCTGCCTGTTTAAACATGGCCGCGAACAGTTTAGGCCGCATGGCATGTGCAGGATAGAGTTTTAGATAATAGGCTTGAATCCACGGCAGAATTTTGATGCCCTGACGCAAAATATGCCGTTTGGATAAGGCAAAGAAAATGAACCCGGTGAAACTGTCACGCGTACACAGGGTTCCATCAAAATCAAATAAGGCCAGATTTACAGTTTGATGCGTTTGGCACGTTGCATACATGAGGTATATCGTCCATTAACACGGGTCGCAAACCAGTTGGTATTGTAGTCACGGCTGAGTTTAGGACCGGAAATGACCACTTCAGGCATGATGGCATAAATCGGATCTTTGCCGGTTTTGCTCTGGTAAAGTTTTTTAACTGCAATGTAGGTTTGGGTTTCTTCAAAGTCTTTTTCTTTTTCCTTGCTCAAATCAGCGCGGATCTGGCGCGGTGTCACCAAAACATTATTGGCTGTAAAGACGGCAATCAGCTCACGTTCAGACTGGCTCTTGGTAGAACGCACATCACCATCTTTGGTATAGAGCAGTAAATCGCCATCCAGATCCAGTTCTTCTTCGGTCAGGTCATTCAGCATGCTCTGGAAGGCGGCATTGCGGCTGGAATACATACCGGAATTATAATCAGCAAAACGGTACAACGGCTTTTCGTAGTCGGCCGGATACATCATTAAACGGTGAATACCATAATATAAACCGCCATATCGGGTGTATAAATCGCTGCGCAATTCCGGTGTGCTCATGCTGGAACGTTTATGTTCCTTGGCGTAAGTAATATGCACTTGCATGGAACCCAAGGTGGTAATCGGATTCATTTTTTCACCGACATCCTGACCGACCAGTTTGGCTGCACCGGTAAGGGCACTGACATGATAATGTTGGGCCATATAATCAAAAATTTCCTGATACAGGAGATCGAGTTCCTGCTCGGTTTTGACCTTACGCATCTGGCTTAAATAATTGTTTTCCGGGCTGGGCTGGTTCTTTAAGACATCTTCGAAATAACCGGCGATAGTGCCTCCAAGTGTATCGCCCAGTTTGTCCTTAAATTTTTCTTCCAGACGAGTGCTGACTTCCTTGACCGATTTTTCCCCTAAACCAGCCACTTGCGGATCGGCAACAAAGTTGGACTCCTGATCTACCACAGCAACAATACTGCAGACATTTTCCTTGTTACGCGGAATACCCAGCTGCTCCATGATGTCACGAATATCTTTGGCCCAGGCATCACGGTTCTGTACACGACCAGGAATCAGGCGTGCAATGTGCTTATCCTCTAATTCCGGCTCATCATTTTTGGACCACCAGGAACTGTCACCACAAGCTGCAAGGCTTAGTGAAAGCGTGAGTATAGGAGTAATTTTAAACAGGCGGGAACACTGAGACGATTTTTTCATGCTGATGCAAACACATTCAGAAAAGGGTGAGCCGATAGGGCGGATGCAGTATACTATTGCCGTTCGCAAAATGTATGAATATATATGTATATTGGTCCTTATCAGCTGTCAAATAATTTAATCGTGGCGCCTATGGCTGGCGTAACGGATCGTCCATTCCGAACCCTATGCAAATATTTTGGTGCAGGGCATGCGGTGAGTGAAATGATGACAGCCGACAAGACCTTGCGTATGAGTAAAAAAAGTCTGTATCGGGCCAATTTCGATGGAGAGCTGGCCCCGATTTCTGCACAGATTGCGGGTTCTGATCCTGAGGAACTGGCTGAAGCTGCACGTTATCAGGTGGCGAATGGTGCGCAAATTGTCGATATCAATATGGGTTGTCCGGCCAAAAAAGTCTGCAATAAACTGGCAGGTTCCGCCTTGCTGCAAGATGAAGATCTGGTCGCACGGATTCTGGATACTGTGGTTGCGGCGGTTGATGTTCCTGTCACTTTAAAAACCCGACTGGGTTATTTAAATGGTCAAGAAAATATTTTGCGCGTGGCACAACGGGCTGAACAGGCGGGTATTGCCGCGCTGGCTTTACATGGCCGTACCCGGGAAGATATGTATTTAAATACCGCACGTTATGAGCTGATTAAACAAGTCAAACAGCTGCTCAGTATTCCTGTGATAGCCAATGGTGATATTGATAGCCCGGAAAAAGCCAAATATGTGCTGGACTACACGGGTGCAGATGCCATCATGATTGGCCGTGCTGCGCAGGGCCGTCCGTGGATTTTCCGTGAAGTAGCACACTATTTAAAAACCGGAGAATATCTGGCTGCACCCAGTATTGCGGAAGTAAAAACTGTTTTACTTGGGCATCTGGCCGAGCTGTATCAGTTCTATGGGGAATATTCTGGCTGCCGCATTGCGCGTAAGCATATTGCCTGGTACACCAAAGGCCTGCATTCCAGTAATGAATTTCGCCAGCATATGTATCAGGTTGAAAATACTGCAGCACAGGCACAGGTTGTGGCGCAATATTTCGATCAGCTTTTGGCGCAAGGTGAAATCATGAGTGATGTAAAGGTGGAAAGCGTGAATTTGCTGGAAACTCAGTAAACCTTAAAATTCCGAAATCTGAATAAACTCTTTTAAGGTACAACCTGCCTGTAAGTTTAGGCAGGTTCGGATGAATTTTGAGTCTATCTTGTTTTAGTGGGTTTGCTTCATTTCCAGAACCAGCTGGTTAATCAGATCTGTGGCCTCAAGCTCACGGATTTGCGTGACGTTACTGCCAGCCCAGAATGCACCATAGCCTTGATCGCCGTGTTGGGCAGCCACAGCATGTAACTGTTTTGCCAGATCATACGTATAAGGATAGGCGGGGACTTGCGGACGATTCGGTTGCTCAATCTGCATATGCCAGTGATTAATCAGCCCACGCGCCGGGCGGCCAGAAATACTGCTGGTGATTTGGGTCAGTGGTTGGTTGAATAAAGCCTCACGATAGGCTGCACTGGCATTGGATTTTTTACATTGCACAAAGGCTGTACCCAGTTGCACGGCTTCCGCACCCAGTTTTAAGAGATGCTTGGCCTGATTACCATTCATGATACCACCCGCTGCAATAATCGGTCGTTGGCAATATTTCTTGATCAGTTGTACCAGATCGGCTGTTTTAATCGAGCCATCAATGAGGGGATTGAAAATTCCGCGATGACCGCCGGCTTCAATCCCTTGCGCAATAATGAGATCAATACCCGCTGCTTCAATTGCTTGTGCTTCCGCCAGATTGGTGGCAGACACCATAGTGAGAATACCGGCTTGTTTTAATGCCTGAATTTGATGTGCATGAGGAATGCCAAAATGAAAGCTCACCGCCTTAGGTTTGGTTTCCAGGACCAGGTGGAGAAAGTCATCATGGTCGCGGAAGCTGGGGTAAATACACTGCAAATTTGTGGGTGGAGTGGCGCCAAATTGAGCAAAAGCTGGACGCAGATAATCAATCCAGTGTTGGGCAACGTTTGGATCAAGCGCTTCAGTGTCATGACAAAAAAAATTCACTTGAAAGGGCTGTTCGGTCAGTGCCTGTGTAGCCAAAATCTGTTCACGGGCCGAATCCAGCGAACTTGCCCCGAGCCCCAAACTACCGAGTCCACCTGCCTGAGAAACCTGAGCTGCCAGTTCTGGCGTGGAAACACCCGCCATGGGAGCAAGCAGAATGGGATGTTTAATAGATAATTGTTCTAATATCGACATGAGTAATCACTCCAGATGATGTTTATAACTTAGTCGAAATCATTTTTCTAAAGCAAATAATATTCAGTATTTTATACAAAAATAATCAATTATTTGCTGTTCTAAAAGCATCTTGGTTGTCAGAGGAGACGTTATTATTTTTTAACTTTTATTGTAGCGTGATCTTTGCAGAAACAGGAAATCAACCTTACGTTGTCCCTAAAGTCATACTGGCGGATCGGTAGAGATAAAATGCAAATTATCTCTGCTCAAATCTAAAGAGACCGGATTTAAACACAGAGATAATACAGTCGAATTTTTCGTGATGAAGGGTTGAATTAAAATTGAGTAGCGTGAAGAAAGAAGTGTTTATAAATAGCTGAGATTGGAGATGCTAAAAAAGTCCAATAGGACTTTTTTAGCATCAAGCGTAAAGATCAGTTTTTGGCATCTTCCTTTACGTTTCTGGCACTGTCTTCTACAGCATCAGCTGCTTTCACCGTTGCGTTACGTGCTGCTTGTTCAGCTTCAACCGCCGCTTCGCGAGTTTCTGCAGCAGCTTCTTCAGCCGCAGCTTCAGTTCTGGCTGCTGCTGTTGCGGTAGCATCTTCCACATCATGACCGGCTTGTTCAGCGGCATTTTCTAAATGTTCACCTGTGGTTGCACCCGTTTCAGGGGCTTTTTCTTTATTACAACCTACCAGAGCAACAGTGGCTGTAAGACCTAACGCAATCAGTAATTTATTCATGGGTGATTTTCCTTTTTTAATTGTGTCATCCAGCGGAATGGGATAGAGGAAATGTAATCATAAAAAATCCTGCATGCATAAGCATGATTTTATGAGTTTTGTTGATGAACTGTAAAAATAGCAGGAAAAAGATGTCTAGCTGTGCACAGCTAGACATCTTAAAAGAGTGAGAATAAAAAGGAGATTTATTGCCCGCTACGAATAATATAATCAAACGCCGATAACGATGCTTTCGCCCCTTCACCCGTGGCAATGATGATTTGCTTGTACGGTACAGTGGTACAGTCACCTGCAGCAAACACTCCTTTCAGGTTGGTTTCATTGCGTTCATTAATCACAATTTCACCACGATTATTTAATTCCACCACATCTTTCAGGAATTCGGTATTTGGTAACAATCCGATCTGGACAAAAATACCGGATAAAGCAATCTCATGCTCCTGATCGGTTACGCGATCTTTATATTTCAATGCCGTCACTTGTGAACCGTCACCGACCACTTCTGTCGACATCGCAGATTTGATTACTGTCGTGTTTGGCAAGCTGTTGAGCTTGTCCTGCAACACCTGATCGGCACGTAAAGTATCGGCAAATTCCAGCAAAGTCACATGCTCAACGATACCCGCCAAGTCAATCGCCGCTTCTACACCTGAGTTACCACCACCAATCACCGCAACACGTTTACCTTTAAACAGTGGGCCATCACAGTGCGGGCAATACGCCACACCACGAGTACGGTATTCCGCTTCACCCGGCACATTCATTTCTCTCCAGCGCGCCCCGGTTGATAGAATCACGGTTTTCGATTGCAGTTTCGCGCCGTTTTCCAGCTCGATTTCCACCAGACCATTTGCTGTCTTGTCCGCAGCGATGACATTCTTCACCCGTTGCAAATTCATGATGTCCACACTGTATTCACGTACGTGTTCTTCCATGGCAGCTGCAAATTTTGGACCCTGGGTTTTTTGCACTGAAGTAAAGTTTTCAATGTCCATGGTGTCCATCACCTGACCACCCATACGCTCAGCAACAATTCC
>JAJUIK010000022.1 GCA_029267635.1 Moraxellaceae bacterium
AACCACCTGATCCCTTCCCGAACTCAGAAGTGAAACCTCTTCGCGCTGATGGTAGTGTGGGGTTGCCCATGTGAGAGTAAGTCATCGCCAGCTCATTATTCTAAACCCCCCTCAGAAAAACCTGAGGGGGGTTTTTCTTTGAGCTCTGAAAATGTAAATTAGAATATGAAGATTGAGTATTGAGTGATGTTATTACGCAGTCGCTCATCTTTCCAAAAGATTGATCATCTTGACTTGAGTTCCGCTTTCTTCTTTATTTTTAATCTACAAACTTTGAAAAAAATCATTTTGTGAGTTTATTAACAAAATCGATTGTCAGTGCTTTTGTTTCTATGCTATTTAGTATTTTGTGCGAATTAATTATTTTCGGCACAAATCTTGCTTGGCTTAAAGATCTATTGAAGGAACAAGTGCAATATGAAGTTATCGGTGGGATTAAAAGTTGCCAATACTTTGTCGTTGACGCCACAATTGCAACAAGCCATTCGATTGCTTCAATTGTCGAGTCTGGAGCTTGAGCAGGAAATTCAAATCCAGCTGGACAGTAATCCGCTGTTAGAAAAAATAGAAGATATCAACAATACAGAAACTAGTGCTTCATCAGAACAGGAAACAGAAGCGAAGGATTTGACCAATGAATTGAATGCAGATCATTTGCCGGACGATTTACCCGTGGATACCGATTGGGATGATGTGTATACCCATCAGCCAACGGCCTTGGCGACTCCGGAGTATGAGGAACGCGAAGATAATCGGCAGGGACATTTGGGGCTAAAAGAGCATTTGTTAGAACAAGTGAATCTCTTGCATTTCTCTCAAGTAGATCAATTGATTGCTTATTGCATTATTGACGCTCTGGATGAAAAGGGTTTTTTGGATGCTGATATTGCAGAAATCACCGCATCTGTGCAGCATCTTTTGCAGGAAGCTGACTATCAAGATGAGGTTGAAGAACCAGAAGTCTTGGTGGTGTTAAAGCATATTCAGCGGCTTGACCCGGTAGGTGTGGGTTCACGGAATTTGGCTGAATGTCTGCAAATTCAATTACATCAATTCTCTGACCTTACACCTGCCCATCAAGATGCACTGGTTTTACTGAATCACTATGAATTCTTGGTGGCGAATGATTTGAATAAGTTGCTGAAGCAAAGTGGTCTTTCCATGCAACAGGTCAAGAATGCGATTGAATTATTAAAAACGTTGAAACCTTATCCTGGGATGGAATTTAATACACAGGAATCTGATTATCAGATCCCGGATGTGGTGGTATTGAAGAAAAACGAGAGCTGGCAGGTACAGCTCAATCCGGATGTCATGCCGAAACTACGGATTAATAGTTTTTATTCCAATATGATCCGTCGTGCTGATCAGAGTGAGGATAATCTGTATTTGCGTACTCATTTGCTGGAAGCGAAGAACTTCATTAAAAGTATTGATGAGCGACACAAGACTTTATTAAAAGTAGCAACGTGTATTGTCGAACATCAGAAGGCTTTCTTGGAGCGTGGACCGGAGGCAATGAAACCGTTGGTTTTGCGTGATGTTGCAGAAGAAGTCGAGTTGCATGAATCTACCGTTTCACGGGTCACGACCAATAAATATATGCTGACGCCTCGTGGCTTGTTTGAGCTGAAATATTTCTTTTCCAGTCATGTCGGAACTACTTCAGGAGGAGAGGCTTCTTCGACCGCCATCCGTGCCATGATCAAGAAATTGATTGCTGCTGAAAATCCACGTAAACCATTATCTGATAATGCGCTGGCGAATTTGCTGAAAGAAGAAGGTATTGATGTGGCGCGCCGAACCGTAGCCAAGTATCGTGAATCTTTACATATTCCGTCATCTTCTGAACGAAAAGTCTTGATCTAATTTTTAAGGTTGATTATTTTAGAGATTCATTATGACTAAATAATGAATCTTTTTTATTCAAATCTAGGAGTGGTGGAAATGGTTTAATGAAGGTCATACAGAATGCTATTTTCTGTCATTAGATCATTTCCGGCTATGACGATTTATCCTTAAACAATAGAAGGTGAGGATAGAATTATGCAAATAGTTATTCGTGGACATCATTTAACAATCACCCCTGCAATAGAAGAAAATATCCGGTGTAAATTTGCTGAAATGACTAAACACCTTGACCAGGTGAATAGTATGCAAGTGAAACTCAGCAAAGATCATCAGATTGATAAAAGAACCCATAAAGGCAGTGACAATCATATTGCCGAGGCGATTGTTCGCTTGCCCGGAATTGAGTTGTTTGCTCAGGCATGTGCGGATGATATGTACACTTCGATTAAAAAACTGACAGAAAAATTAAAAAGACAATTGTATAAACATCGCAAAATTCAGTGTAGTTATCAGGCCGTAGCAGTATAAATGAGCTGTATTGCTACCATTTAATGAAAAGAGGTTTTTAATAGCCTCTTTTTTTGTATATAAAATTTGTGCGGTTAATGATTTATTTTTTTTAGATATAGTAAAATAAGCGATTTTTACACCGTTGGTCCTATAAGAGGTCGTTGCAATGAATAGTGAACAGCTCACTCAAATTTTACAAGCTGCTTTTCCTGAGGCAGATGTTGCTGTGAGTGGACAAGCGGGAAAGTTTGACCTTCGAATCGTCGATGATCAATTTGCGGGTAAACGTCCTGTGGCACGTCAACAAGCTGTTTATGCGCCATTAAATTCCTATATCGCGAGTGGCGAAGTGCATGCCGTGACCATTCGTGCAATGACCAAAGAAGAATGGCGTAAAGCAAGTCTTTTCGGAGCCTAATATCTAAATGGATAAATTTTTAATTAAGGGCGGTATTAAGCTCGATGGAGAAGTGCGCATTTCGGGTGCAAAAAATGCGGCTCTCCCTTTATTGGCTGCAACCATCCTTGCAGATTCTCCTATTACCCTAACCAATGTTCCGAATTTAAAAGATGTCAATACCTTGGTAAAACTGATCGCGGGCCTCGGTGTGCAAATCAGTTATGAAGGCGATACAGTTAAAGCGGATACGTCTACCCTCGATAACCAGTTTGCACCTTATGAGCTGGTGAAAACCATGCGTGCATCAATCTTGGTCTTAGGTCCATTGGTTGCACGTTATGGCTCGGCGAAAGTGTCGTTACCGGGCGGTTGTGCAATTGGTTCACGTCCGGTCGATCAGCATTTGAAAGCACTCGAAGCCTTAGGTGCACATATCGAAGTGGAAAATGGCTATGTGCATGCCAAAGTCGATGGTCGCTTAAAAGGTGGCGAAGTGATCTTTGATATGGTCACTGTGGGTGGAACCGAAAATATCTTGATGGCTGCTGCGCTGGCTGATGGCGTGACGACGATCCGTAATGCGGCGCGTGAACCGGAAATTACCGATTTGGCTCAGTTACTCATCAAGATGGGTGCGAAAATTGAAGGTCTCGATACCGATACCTTAATTGTTACTGGTGTTGAATCGTTACATGGCTGTGAGTATGCGGTTGTTGCAGACCGGATCGAAACCGGTTCTTATCTCGCTGCTGCAGCGATTACCGGTGGTCGTGTGAAAACTACGCATACGGATCCTGCTTTGTTGGAATCAGTGCTGGATAAGTTTGAAGAAATGGGTGCAGAAGTCACCCGTGGTGATGACTGGATTGAGCTGGACATGCAGGGCAAACGTCCGAAAGCGGTCAGTTTTCAAACCTTGCCACATCCGGATTTTCCGACGGATATGCAAGCCCAATTGATGGCTGTGAACGCGATTGGTCGTGGCTTTGCAACGATTTCAGAAACCATTTTTGAAAACCGTTTTATGCATGTGCCTGAGCTTTCTCGTATGGGTGCCAATATCCAGGTCGAGGGTAATGATGCAGTGGTGACTGGTGTGGAAAAATTGTCTGCTGCTCCGGTAATGGCGACTGATTTGCGTGCTTCATTCTCTTTAGTATTGGCTGCATTAGCTGCCGATGGAGAAACATTGATTGACCGGATTTACCACATTGACCGCGGTTATGAAAATGTGGAAGCAAAATTACAAGGCTTAGGTGCCCAAATTGAGCGAGTACATGCATGAGTGACATGAGAAACGATGATCCCAACTTTGATGTGATGGGTAACTTTGATCATGGTTTAACTTTGGCTTTAAGTAAGGGACGTATCTTAAAAGAAACGTTACCTTTACTTGAAACCGCGGGCATTAATCTGCTGGAAGATCCCGATAAATCGCGCAAGCTGATTTTTCCTACGACGCATAAGCAGGTACGTATCCTGATTTTACGTGCGTCGGATGTGCCGACCTATGTAGAAAATGGTGCAGCAGATTTAGGCGTAGCCGGTAAAGATGTACTGATGGAACACGGTGCACAAAACGTGTATGAACCATTGGATCTGAAAATTGCCAACTGCCGTTTAATGACTGCCGGAAAAGTTGGCATGCAATGTCCAAAAGGCCGTTTAAAAATTGCCACCAAATATGTCAATTTGACTCGTCAGTATTATGCTAGCCTTGGTGAACAGGTGGACGTGATCAAGCTGTATGGTTCAATGGAGCTCGCACCACTGGTTGGTCTCGGTGACTATATTGTTGATGTGGTGGATACCGGAAATACCTTGCGTGCCAATGGTCTTGAACCATTGGAAGAAATCTGCAAAGTCTCTTCACGTTTGATTGTGAATAAAGCCAGTTTTAAGCGTAAGCAAGCCTTACTCAATCCGATCATTGAGCAGTTAGAAAAAGCTGTGGCTGAGCGTCAGGCACAAAAATAATTGGCTTTGATCTTTAAAAAACCGCCGACTTCGGCGGTTTTTTTATGGCTATATGAATCATCTCATTCATCCCTCGATTTTTCCTATCCTGAAAAGTGTCATTTCCCATTAAAGTCATGCAATAGATGCTGCATAGAGGCCGACAAAATTGGCAAAACAAGGTAAACTTTGATTTTCTCATTTCACCTTGTAGGTAAATTGATGCGACGTTTATCGACTCAAGATCAAAACTTCCAACAGGTTTTTGCTGACTTGTTGGCTTTTGAGACAGTCAGTGATCCTGAATTGTTAAAAACTGTAGATCAAATCATTGCTGACGTGCGTCAGTACGGTGATGATCATGTGTTAAAACTGACACAACAGTTTGATCGACATCCCGCGCATCAATTTTCTGAACTTGAGCTAACTCAGGCACAACTGAAGTCGGCGTTTGAAGGCTTAGCTCCTGATGTGCATGAAGCCTTGCAATTGGCTGCTAACCGGATCCGTAGTTTCCACCAGGCACAAAAGCAGGAAGGTTGGACCTATGTGGATGAGTTGGGCAATACCTTAGGCCAAAAAGTCACACCACTGGATCGTGTCGGAATTTATGTGCCGGGCGGTTTGGCCTCTTATCCATCCTCTGTGCTGATGAATGCGATTCCCGCACAGGTCGCAGGTGTGCAAGAAATTATTATGGTAGTGCCGGCACCGAATGGGGAACTGAATCCATTGGTCTTAGCTGCCGCTTATCTTGCCGGTGTACATCGCGTTTTTACCATTGGTGGCGCACAGGCTGTGGCTGCTTTGGCCTATGGCACACAAACCATTCCAGCTGTAGATAAAATTACCGGACCGGGCAACCGTTTTGTCGCGGCTGCGAAACGTGCGGTGTTTGGCCAGGTGGGCATTGATATGATTGCCGGCCCATCCGAAATTCTGGTATATGCAGAAGGCGAGAATAATGCGGAATGGCTGGCAATGGATGTGTTGTCGCAAGCTGAGCATGACACTGTTGCACAAGCGATTTTTATTACCCCGGATGAAGCATTGCTGAATGCGGTGGAGCAAGCGATCGAGCAGCACCTAAGTGAATTGCCAAAAGCGGAGATCGCACGAACTTCAATTGCCAATCGTGGTGCTCTGGTACTGGTCAAAGACCGTCAGGAAGCGATTGATCTGATCAATCAGGTAGCACCGGAGCACTTGGAACTGAGCCTGGATGAAGCACAGGAAATGGCGGAACAGATTCGCCATGCGGGCGCAATTTTCATGGGGCGTTTTACCCCGGAAGCAATTGGCGATTACTGTGCGGGACCAAACCACGTTCTGCCAACTTCCGGCACCGCGCGTTTTTCCTCACCGCTTGGTGTCTATGATTTCCAGAAGCGTTCCAGTTTGATCTTCTGTTCTGAGCAGGGAGTAAAAACCTTGGCTAAAACGGCGGATGTTTTGGCGGTACAGGAAAATCTGGATGCCCACGCACGCTCAGCACGCTATCGCTATCAGTAAGCCTTGAAACTTATAAGATTGGGCTGAAAATTCAGCCCTTTTTTCAGACCAGATTTGAGATTTTAAAGATGACTATTACAGCAGAACAGATGCGTTTCTGGAGTCCAGCCGTACGTGAGTTGGAACCTTATGTCCCGGGTGAACAGCCAAAAATCCAGAATTTATTAAAACTGAATACCAATGAAAATCCCTATCCTCCTTCACCAAAAGTGGTGGAAGCGGTACAGCAGGTGTTGCTGAATCAGGCCGATGCTTTGCGTCTGTATCCTGATCCGGATGCAACCGCGTTAAAACAGGCGATTGCCCAGCAGCAGGGTGTGGATGTGACACAGGTGTTTGTGGGCAATGGTTCGGATGAAGTACTGGCGCATATTTTTAAAGCCTTTTTTGTGCAAGAGGCACCGTTGCTTTATCCGGACATTACTTACAGTTTTTATCCGGTGTATAGCCAGTTTTTTGGTATTCAGGCCCTACAGTTACCGCTGAATGAACAGTTTGAAATCGTGCCGGAGGACTATAAGCGTCCAAACGGTGGCATTATCATTACCAATCCGAATGCGCCGACCAGTATTGCATTGGGGCTGGATGCGATTGAAGAGATCCTGCAAGCCAATCCAGACTCGGTGGTGTTGATTGATGAAGCCTATGTGGATTTCGGTGCGGAATCGGCAGTCAGCTTGGTGAGCAAGTATGAAAACTTGGTGGTGTGTCAAACCACATCGAAATCACGTTCTCTGGCTGGTTTGCGTGTCGGCTTTGCCATTGCCCAACCGCATCTGATTGCTGCATTGGAAGCAGTGAAAAACAGCTTTAACTCTTACCCGATCGACCGTTTTGCCATCGCTGCAGCGGTCGCTTCGTTTGAAGATCAAGCCTATTTTGAGCAGCAGTGCCAGAAAGTGATCGATAGCCGTGAAACTCTGGTTGCAGATCTGGAGCAGTTGGGTTTTCAGGTCTTGCCATCAAAAGCGAACTTCATTTTTGCCACCCATCCACAGCGTAATGCGGCTGAGCTCGCGACACAGTTGCGCGAGCAGGGCATTATCGTGCGTTATTTCAATAAGCCGCGTATTGATCAGTACCTGCGGATTACCATTGGCACGGATGAGCAAAATGCCCGTCTGGTAGAGACCTTACAAAACCAGATTCTGGTGAAATAACGCGGTTTAGCTTTTCTGCCAGCTGTTGAGCAAATTCAACATGGCAGAGACTTTGTCGAAACATTCCTGATATTCGGCATCACTGTCAGACGCGATGGTGATGCCACCTCCCGCCCATAAAGAGACCTGATCCTGATATTTCTGGATGCTGCGGATCAGGATATTCCAGCGACCGGTCCCATCAAAATTAAAATAACCTATCGAGCCACAATAGGCACCGCGTGGTGCACCTTCGAGTTCCTCAATAATTTGCATCGCCCGGATTTTCGGTGCACCGGTAATTGAACCACCGGGTAGGGCTGAGAGGAGCATCTCGATGGGATTGATCTCCAGTTTTAGTGTGGCAGTCACTTCACTCACCATGTGATGCACCTGGTTAAAACTTTCTATTTCGAACAGGACTGGGGTTTTGACACTGCCATTTTCCGCATAGACGCTGAGGTCATTACGCAGTAAATCCACAATCATGACATTTTCCGCCTGATCCTTTTGTGAAGCCGCGAGTTGCTGGCGTGATTGTTCATCCTGTTGCGGATCGGCATAGCGTGGCATGGTGCCCTTGATCGGGCGGGTACTCATCCGTCGGTTGGCCTGAAAATCAATAAACAGTTCCGGCGAGCAGCTGAGCAGTTCAAATTCCTCTAGCTTTAAATAGCCCGCGTAGGGTGCATTGGTCAGTTGCCAGAATTGCTCTGCGGTGGCTAGAAGCTTGCCTTGTGCGACACCGATAAATTCTTGAGTCAGGTTGATCTGGTAACAGTCACCGGCGCGGATATAGTTTTGTACTTGGGTAAAGGCATGTTGATAGTCTTGGCATGACCAGCGTGCTTGACAAGGTTGGGTTAACTGAAAATCCGCTTCAGTCCTTAAGGGCTGTATGAGCAGCTGATTGATCAGCTGCCACAGTTGTTCTGCTTGTGCTTCATCACTGTAAAAATACCATTGACCCTGTTCTAGTTTTAGATACGAATGATAGCGGCCAAAATATAAAGCAGGCTGCTCTTTGCTTTGATTCTGGATCTGCTGTTGTGCTGCGAAGTCATAGCTCACAAAGCCGATCATGCCCCCTTGGAAACCTGCATCGGCGTGTTCCAATGTTGGGACAAATGCAATGAAATCGGTGAAATCAATGGTTTGTTCTTGTACCTGATAGCCCAGTTGCTCATCGCGTTGCATGAAATGGCTTTGGCCATTTTGAACCTGTAGATAAGCCTGAGGCAAGAAACCAATCACAGGATATTGCTGATCTTGTAAAAATACCAGTCCGGTCAGGGAATTCAGGTGCAACAAAAGCGATGCGATTTCAGTCTGTTGCAAATGCAGCGGTCTTTTCATCACGGTCAGATCAGGCATAACACGAACATATCAGAAGTGGAGAGGCAGTTTACTATACTCTACCAAATGAGGCGAATCTCGGAGCTGTGCAGAATCAGGTTGTTCAATTAATTTACAGACTCAAAAACACACAAAAAAGCCACTTCGAGGAGTGGCTTTGGGGATCAGTCTATTTAACTAACCTGTATGATCTAAACGCGAGCCCAGCGTTTCCAGATGTATTGGGAAATGTTCCTGTTGACGATCAGCAAAATAATGACGCAAGGTCTGCTCTACACTTGGGAAGGCTAAATCAGCCCATGGAACTTCTTCTTCTGCAAACAGACGGCTCTCGATGGTTTCCTCACCGGCACCAAAGCTGCCATCTTTAAGTTGTGCCTTGAACAGCACATAAATTTGCCCAATACGCGGAATATTGTACATACAGTACAATTGTTCGATGTCAATCTCGGCTTCGGCTTCTTCACGGGTTTCCCGGGCAGCGCCTTGTTCCATGGTTTCGAACAGTTCCATGTAGCCTGCGGGTAAGGTCCATAGGCCATAACGTGGTTCAATCGCACGGCGGCAGAGTAATACTTTGTTTTCCCAGACTGCGAGGGCACCGCAGATGACTTTCGGATTTTCGTAATGAATATGACCACATTGTGTACAAACACGGCGCACCTGATGGTCACCTAACGGAATCTGTTCTGTTGTTTGATGTCCACAAATTACGCAAAAGTTCATATTCATCATCAATCCGGAAGATGCCTCAGCATAACTGAAAATTTGGACTTTGACATCATTTGTGTACGTTGTATGAAAATTTCGGATATGATGAAAAACACAGCAGTTTCGCCCTGAGGAAGATATGCAGGATCAGCCTTTAACCCAGCGATTACAACAGCATCTGCGCTTTTCCCGACGTATCCAGGATGCAGAGGCTGCGGTGTTAATTGCCATTACCAATGAAGCTGATCCTAAAGTGGTACTGACCCGCCGTTCTGCGCATTTGAATAACCATCCGGGTGAAGTGGCTTTTCCGGGAGGGAAGCGTGATCCGCAAGACACCAGTAATATTGCGGTTGCGCTCAGGGAAGCACAGGAAGAAATTGCATTGAATCCCTTCGATGTAGATTTGATTGGTGACTTGCCGATGCATCATGCCCGGAATGGCATGCTGGTGAAACCGGTGGTGGGGCTGATTCCGCCCGAAGTGGAGTTAGTGCCACAACCGAGTGAAATTGACCGGATTTTCTTAGCTTCGCTGCACGATCTGATGCAGGCTCCGCCACTGCCCTATGAAGTGCAGTATGCGGAGCAGGCTTTATATTTTCCCAGCTTGCAAGTCGAAAATGAAGTGGTGTGGGGACTGACCGCACGCATGTTGGTGAGCCTGTTTAAATATGGGCTGGATTATCAAAAAGAATGGCCTTTTTTACTCAATTCTCCCAATTTTGAAGCCCCATAAGGGCGCGTGAAAATGCTTATACATTATTAAGCTGACACGCTGAAAGCCTTACCTGAATCCTTTCATGGCTGGATTGGGGATAATTCGGTGGTGACAGGTTTGCCGGTAAAATTGTCAAAATGTTGGATAAGCAGCAACTGCCTTACATGATGCCGTGCATGTTGAAAAGTTTAAGGATCTGGAGCAATTTCATTTGGATGAATTGACCAAACAAACAAAAAATGCCGGACTTCATTACCGGCATTTTTTGTATCCGGTTGTAGAAAATCTCGCGCAGTAGACCTCAGTAGAGTATGATAGGTCCCGTTTTTTAATTCATTTTTTCAATCAAGGTTGTGCATGAAATTGCTGGCATTGGAAACTGCCAATGAGCAGTGTTCCGTTTCTGTTGTGGATGACACTCAAGAACTTTTTTTCCAGGTAGACGAGCGAGCGAAGGCACAAACTCAAACCATTTTACCGATGATTGAGCAGGGGCTGAAACAGGCACAATGTCAGGCTGCTGAACTTACCACGATCGCATTTAGTCGTGGTCCAGGCTCATTCAGTGGAGTGCGTATTAACGCAGCGGTGGCACAGGCACTGGCTTGGGCGAACGATTTGCCGGTGATTCCGGTGTCGACCTTGCAGGCACTTGCTCAGGCCGCCTATCGCCAGCATCAGTTGACTGAAGTCACGGCGGTGCTGGATGCGCGTATGCAGGAAGTGTATATCGCCAGCTTCCGTCTGGATGAACACAACATCATGCAGCCGGTCGATGAAGAACAGTTATTGGCTTATGAACCGGCACAACAGGCAGTGAAATTTACCCTGGTCGGTTCAGGTGCCGGACTTCTGCAGCAAGAAGCAATAAACTATCAATCACTGAACGCGAGTGCACAAGATATTGCGTGCATTGCACGTCAGCGTGCAGCGCAGGCCGACTGGGTCAGTGCCGAACAGGCCTTGCCGGTGTATTTGCGCGACAATGCGTGGAAAAAGATTCCAGAACAAGGCAAAGCCTAAAATTAGGACAGAACAATGGATATTTTACTGTTGCTTAAAGCAGCAATCATGGGATTGGTCGAAGGAATCACAGAATTTCTGCCAATTTCTAGTACCGGCCACCTGATTCTTGCAGGGCAGCTTCTTGATTTTTGGACCCCTGAAAAACGCGATATGTTTGCGGTGGCAGTGCAAATTGGTGCGATTGCCGCTGTGATCTATGAATATTGGGGCAAGTTGTGGGGTGCTTTGATAGGTGCTTTTACCGGTGAAGAGCGAGGTCGCCGTTTAAGTATCAACCTGATTATTGCTACAGTTCCGATTGTGGTGCTGGGCTTAACCATCGGCGATATGATCAAAGCTTATTTATTTAATGCCGTGACAGTCGCGATTGCTTTGATCGTCGGTGGTTTTATTATCTTGTGGGCGGAGCGTCGTGCACATCGCACCACCTGTCTGGAAGTCGATGATTTGACCTATAAACAAGCGACTTTGATTGGGTTGATTCAATGTCTGGCATTGATTCCGGGAACATCTCGTTCAGGTTCAACCATTATCGGATCATTATTTTTGGGCGTATCGCGTAAGGCGGCAGCAGAGTTTTCCTTTTTCCTGGGAATTCCGGTGTTGATGGGTGCCGGTTTACTCGATATGTACAAGATGCGGGATGATTTGCATGGCAGCGATCTGCAAGTGCTGGCGGTCGGGATTGTGGTGGCATTCATTTCTGCCTTGCTGGTGATCCGTGCCTTGATCCGTTATGTTTCCAAGCATGACTTCACTGCATTTGCCTATTACCGGATTGTTTTTGGTTTATTTATCTTGCTGACTTGGGGCACAGGTTGGGTACATTGGTAAAACATTTTCATTGCTGGTATAGCCCGGAGTACGCTGCACAAGCGGTAGCCTTACAAACGCGTCTGGCAGCCTTGGATGTGACCTTAAATTGCCAAGCAGTTGAAAAAATTAATGCCAAGTTCTTGCGGCTACATCCTGAGCTGGCTTTGGTGCTGGATCAGGGTGGTCTGAGCCTGACTGCACAAGGCATGAAAATGCAGCCAGATTGGAAAGCGGAAATTCCACGCCTGAAACGGGCCAGTATCAAGGCAGAAATGATTGCACGTGCCTGTCAGCTCGGTGAACAGCCGCGACTAATTGATGCCACTGCCGGTTTGGGGCATGACAGTTTGCTATTGGCACGTCTGGGGGCACAAGTCACGCTAGTCGAGCGTCATCCGATCCTGTTTGTCTTGCTTGAAGAAGCCAAGAAGCAGGCAGAAACTGATCCATTTTTACAGGCATTTGCAGCACGGATTGAGCTGGTGTTTGCCGATTCGGCTGAGTATTTAACTCAGTTGGTAGCACAAGGACAGCAGGTGGATGTGGTGTATCTGGACCCGATGTTTCCGCAGCGCGACCAGAACCAGCAGGCGCCAAAAAAGCAGGCACAGGTGAAAAAACAGATGCAGTTATTACATCTGCTATTGCCCGAAGACGGTGAAATGGACCTAGGTGACAACCTGCTTGACCTGTCACGCCCGATTGCCAAACGGGTGGTGGTGAAACGTCCGCGACTGGCAGTTTTTCTGGCCAATGCCACCCCTGATCATCAATGGCAGGGTGATGCCTGCCGCTTTGATGCTTATTTCCAGCCCGCCGTTAGACCTTGATCTGATAACTGCTTCATTATTGGGCAAAGATTTGCTATATAGTTAAAAATTGACATTGCTAAATGTCCCCGCAAGCATACACTTAGTGTGTTGTTGATGCAGACACACTACACGAAGATTCTATGATCGACCTGAAACCCTCCATTAATTTTTGGCATGATTTTAAAAGTAACCAGACTGCCGGGATGTGGTTATTTCTCGGGTCGCGACGTGCCTTGCAAATTGTCCGACCTTCTATTCTGCAGCTGATTTTCTGGGGGATTTTAGGCGGACTGGCCAATTCTTTGTTCAGTTGGCTGATTGCCGGTGAGGCAGGTGAATTCAACTCACAGGGTCTGGTCAGTTATGCCTTATGGCCATTTTTGGCTTTGATCGTCGGGATTTTCCTGTCACAACGTACCAATAATCCGCGCCTTATGCTGGTGCCTGCCTTGCTTTGGCTGGTACTGGATACGCATATCGCCTTGTTGCAAAGTCTGATCCAGTATCTGGGCAATTTGGACTATCTGCCTTATGCTTTATATGACTATCTGCCTATGCTGTTTATGGTGCTGTTTGTCTGGCAGAGTCTGGCAGTGGTCTGGGTCTTCTCCCGTGAGTTGCATTGGCCGTGGTGGGAACGTGCGCTCATCATTGGTGCTACTCTGTTCACCCTGGTGGTCTGGCAGATGTCGGTGAAGAGCCAGCCGATCTGGAAGGTCGAGGAACAACCGGCGACCTTCGCGGAAGATGCCTTGTATGCCCAGCCGCAACTGTTGAATAAATCACTGGAGCAGATCCAGTTTGGTGAATTCGCCAAAACCCACTGGTATTTTGTCGGGGTGGCGGGTGCAAGTTATCAGGATGTATTTAAATCGGAAGTGCTACGTATCAAGGAGCAGTTTGATACGCGTTTTGGTACCTTTGGCCGTTCGGTGGCTTTGGTGAATAATCCGGCAACCCGCACTGAGTTGCCAATCGCTTCCCGGACCAGTCTTGAATTGGTTTTGCGTCGCATTGGCCAGCAGATGAACCATGAAAGTGATATCTTGTTCTTGTATATGACGTCTCATGGTTTGCCGAACCAGTTTGAAATTGAAAATGCACCATTGGATCTGGCACAGGTCGATCCAAAATGGTTGCGTGAAGCGTTGGATCGTTCCGGTATCCGCTGGCGCGTCATCGTGATTTCTTCATGTTTCTCGGGCAGTTTTATTCCTGCATTACAATCAGACAATACCTTGATTATTACTGCTGCGGCAGCAGACCGTGAATCTTTTGGCTGTAATAATGAAGCCGATTATACCTATTTTGGTCGTGCCTTCTTTGATCAGGCCATGCGTGAACAGCAGAGCATGCAGACTAGCTTCCAGCAGGCCAAAGCCACCATTAGCCAGTGGGAATCGGCACAAGGTTTTGAGCCTTCAGAACCGCAATGGGTGATTGGTAAAAATATGGAACTGATGTTGCCGCAATTGGAGCAATCGTTATTTCCACCCAGCCATTTACAGCCAAGCAGTACACTCGAGCCAGCCTCAGCACCATAACTAACTATTCAAGGTTGCCCTATGGAACTTCTACAAAAAAATCGCTGTTTTGAGGGAGAGCAACGAATTTATCAGTTGCCGTCTACGTTTTTGAAGGGCACGAGCCGAGTCGGAGTTTATCTACCACCGCAAGCCCTGGAAGGACAGGCCTGTGCCACTTTATTTTATTTAGCTGGTCTCACCTGTACGGAAGAAACATTTGCCATCAAAGCGCATGCGCAACGGCTGGCAGCACAATTGGGCTTGATTCTGATTACCCCGGATACCTCACCACGCGGTGAAAATGTTGCACAGGGTGATCATTGGGATTTAGGGCAGGGTGCCGGTTTTTATATCAATGCTACTCAAGAACCCTGGGCAGAACATTACCAGATGGAAAGTTATCTGATGGAGGAGCTGTATCCGGCCATCTTGCAGCATTTTCCGGTACAGGCCGGGCATGTGGGGATTTTTGGCCATAGTATGGGCGGACATGGAGCGTTAACCCTGGCCTTCAAATATCCAGAAAAATTCCGTTCGGTTTCGGCATTTGCTCCGATCTGTGCAGCCAGTGCCTGTGCCTGGGGAGAGAAAGCTTTCAGCCATTATCTAGGTCATGACCGTGCTGAATGGGCACAGCATGATGCGGTACAACTGGTTCTCAACAAGGGAGCATTATTTCCGGAAATTCTGATAGATCAAGGGCTAGACGATCAATTCTATGTCCAGTTGCAGCCGGAGCAACTGCAACAGGCCTGTCATCAGGTCGGGCAGAAACTAATCCTGCGCCAACACGCGGGTTATGATCATGGCTATTACTTTATTCAAAGTTTTATTGATGATCATCTGCAATTTCATGCGGCCCAGTTAGGCTAATTTCGAATGAAATAGTTCTGCCACAGAAAATAGCAATTTAAATTTAAAACCATTGGGCGAGGAAGCCGCAGATTTATCCGCTGCGGCTACAGCCGGCTGAAGTGGATTTTGCTATAATCGTCGCATTTCACATAATTCGCCAGGTCCTTTGTATGTCCAAGCCTTATCTGATTGCGCCTTCTATTCTGTCTGCCGATTTTGCCCGTTTAGGGGAAGATGTGGATCGCGTACTGGCTGCCGGTGCCGATGTTGTGCATTTTGATGTGATGGATAATCACTATGTACCCAATCTGACTTTTGGTGCGGGTGTTTGTAAGGCCCTAAAAAAATATGGTATCCAGGCCCCGATTGATGTGCATCTGATGGTTTCTCCGGTCGACCGCATCATTGGTGACTTTCTGGAAGCCGGTGCCGACATTATTACCTTTCATCCTGAAGCATCGGAGCATATCGACCGTTCTTTGCAACTGATCAAATCGGGTGGTGCCAAAGCAGGTCTGGTCTTTAATCCAGCGACTCCTTTGCATTATCTGGATTATGTGATGGATAAAGTCGACCAAGTGCTATTGATGAGTGTCAACCCGGGTTTTGGCGGTCAGAGCTTTATTCCGATGACCCTGCAAAAACTACGTCAGGCACGTCAGATGATTGATGCCTCCGGCCGCGACATCCGTCTGGAAGTGGATGGTGGTGTAGGACCGGCCAATATCCGTGAAATTGCGGAAGCAGGTGCCGATATGTTTGTGGCAGGCTCCGCAATTTTTGGTAAACCGGACTATAAAGCCGTGATTGATGAAATGCGTGCCGAGTTGGCCAAAGTAGGCAGCGTTGAAGTTTAGAATATATCCCCAATAAATCTATAGAGATTGTGGATAAGTTTGTTTATAAATATATGGATAACTGTGTTGATAACGTTATGGATAAAGTGTTGTTAAAATAATCAAACAGATATCAATAGTTTATTATATAGACGAAAAATGTATAAAAAGGACTCAAATTGAGTCCTTTTTATTTTTCTGACTCATTCAAAAATAAAGTGATTTAGTCGGTTTTTTATGGGAAAAGTGTTGGTTAAAAAATAGTTAAAACATTTATTGTGAATACTCACACAATCTTATTTTTCTCAGATGTGCTTGGCTGAAAAAATTGTGGATAGATTTAAAGTTGTTTATGCTATAAAGATCTGGAAAACTTCTAGCTTTTCTTCAATGATTCAATTCGCAAGGAACTGCATGTGCGATTTTTGACGGTTCGACCTCGCTGGTTTATGTACCTGATGATCTTTTTTATCGGGTGTAGCCATGTGTGGGCAGCATCGTTAGACACGCAGCCGATGCAGCATACGGCCATGCCAAAAATGGCTGTGGTTAATGCCGGGCATCATGCACATGTGGTTCAAGCAGCTTCTGATACAACTGCAATTGACTGTCATCGCAACAGCAGTAGCCAGCATGTTTCCGAACATGGGAATGCGCCAGTTGCTTGCCATCAGGATGATGCCCAAAAAAATCAACATCAGCCTTCTTGCCTGGACTGTTCACCCTCGCATTGCCAAACGCTCACTTCAGTTGTACTGCAACCGGCATTTTCGGGTATTCCTGTAGCGGCCTTGTCACGTACCAGCAGTGAGTACTGGTCGATTCAGGCCCATAATTTGACTGGCTATTGGCAGGAAATTCTCCGTCCCCCGCGTGCCTAACCTGTTTTGTAAAACCTTATCTTTTTCAAAATAGAGTTTAAGTCATGTCCAAATTTATTTATGCCCCGCTGATCGTGGGAGTTTCATTGTGCCTGTCGCCTGAAGTCATGGCCGCGGTGAAAGAATATCATCTGGTGATTGACCAGCAGCAGGTCAATGTCGGTGGAAAATCACTGAAAAAAATCACCGTCAATGGCCAGTTTCCAGCACCACTACTGGAATTTGAGGAAGGGGATGAGGCGGTCATTCACGTCGAAAACCGTCTGAAGCAGCAAGATTCCTCGGTGCATTGGCATGGGATCTTGCTACCCGGCCTGATGGATGGTGTCCCCGGATTTAACCAGTTTAAAGGGATTGCCCCCCAAGGACATTTTGAGTATCGCTTCAAAGTTCGTCAGCAAGGCACCTACTGGTATCACGCACATAGCAAAGGACAGGAACAGGATGGTTTATATGGTCCACTGGTGATCTATCCACGTGGTCATCAACCTCTTGCTGCCCATGAAACCACCCAACACGATTATGTGATAATGCTGTCGGATGATCATCGTGCCAGTGGTGATCAGATCATGCGGCAACTGAAAAAAGACCCGGAATACTACCAAAATCGTCGTGAAACCCTGTCGGATGTCTGGCGTCAGGTCAAGACTGAAGGGCTGAAGGCAACCTGGCAGCAGCGTTCAATGTGGAACCAGATGCGCATGTTGCGCACGGACCTGTCGGATGTGAGTGGCTATACCTTCCTGATCAATGGCAAAACCCCAGAACAGAACTGGACGGGGCTGTTTAAACCAAACGAAAAACTGCGTTTGCGTTTCATTAATGCCTCGGCGATGTCGTTTTTCGATGTCCGGATTCCAAATCTGAAAATGACCGTGGTCAGTGCCGATGGACAGCCGGTTCAACCGGTGTCAGTGGATGAGTTTCGTATAGGCACGGCTGAAACCTATGACGTGATTGTCGAGCCGCAAGCTGGACATTATCAGATTGAAGCAGAATCGATTGATCGTTCTGGTTTTGCGGTAGGCACTTTGCATAATGAGAATCTGCCATTGGCAAAGGGGATTCATCCGCCCCAACCGCGTCCGCGAGCCTTGTTGACCCTGCAGGATATGGGCATGGCACATGAAGGTCATGATGAGCATGCCTCACCTTCACAGCCTAAAGCTGCTCCTGCTACAACGGATGCTCATCAACATGCAGCCCGGTCAGATGCTGCACATGAGAAACCTCCTGCGGATGCGGGGATGCCGGATACTGCTCACATGAACATGCACCAACAGCATCATCCTGATGCATCATCGGCGATGCAACCGATGGGCGCCATGCAGCATTCGATGCCCCATGACATGCCGGTGCAGCAGATGCAACATCATGAGATGCAAAAACATTCCGAGCATGCTCAACATTCTGCGGCAGAAACCTTAACAGCATCGCAACCCAATGTGGAAGGCTGGGCCAATGCCTCAACACCAGCCGGACATAAGGCTTTGCAATATCAGGATCTAAAAGCCTTGCATCCACAAACCGATACACGCCCAGCAGAACGTGAACTGGAAATCCGTTTGGGCGGCAATATGGAACGTTATATCTGGACCATCAATGGCAAGAAATTCAATGAAGCCAAACCCTTACGAGTGGCGTATGGGGAACGCATCCGTTTGAAATTTATTAATGACAGCATGATGGCGCATCCGATGCATTTACATGGCATGTTTATGCAGCTGGAAAATGGTCAGCTACTGCAAGACTTGCCAAATAAACATACGATCGTGGTGCCACCAGGCCAAACAGTCAGTGCTTTACTGACTGCAGATGAGTTGGGTGAATGGGCAATTCACTGTCATCTGCTGTATCACATGTCCGCCGGGATGATGAACAAGCTGATCGTGGCCAAGGTCGATGAACGCCAAGAGAATGCAAATCCTGTTGCGCCAGCGCCAGCTGTACAAGGAGATCAACATGCACATCATTAATTTAGCATCCAGCTGTACCTTGACGGCTTCAATGCTGCTGATCACTGGACCTACTTTGGCACAAACCACCGCTCATACGGCACATCATGGGAGTGAAGCGACTGTAGCGACCGGAGTGAATATGACGGATCCGGTTGAGGAACAGCAACAGATGGAGCATCAACATGAGCAACCCGGTCATGCTCGTGAGACAACAGCGATGCCAACCCAGCCACTGGCCATGCCTGTCAGTATGCCCTATGTGGCTAAACATGAAGATCATCAACAACAGCATGGCGGGCAAATTTATCAACGCACGATTGTGGAAAGTCGCTGGCTGCGCAATGAAGATGGGTCGGGGCAGTTAACTTCAGAACTTGACACCCGGATCGGGACGGATGAAAACAAGCTGGTGGTCAAAATTCATCAAGACAAAGCTGAATCCGAACAATCGGAATATGATGCCAAGCTCATGTATAGCCGGATGATTTCTACTTTCTGGGATGCTCAAGCCGGGGTGCGTTATCAGCATCAGCCACAGCATCACACGGATCAAGATCAATATGAGGCCGTGTTCGGTATTCATGGTTTGGCCCCTTATTTTTTTGAAACTGATGCCTATTTCACGGTGGGTAAAGATCAGCAGATTGCATTGAGTTTAGAAACCGAACGAGATTTACTATTGACGCAAAAGCTGATTTTAAAACCTTATCTGGATCTGAATGTTGTGTTGAGTGATGATTCTGACTATGCGCAAAAAAACGGATTCAGTTCCGTACAAGCCGGCATTGAAACACGCTATGAGATCAATAAACAGTTGATGCCCTTTGTGGATGTCGGTTATGCCTACAGCAAAGGCCAGCAGTTCACGCCATGGCAACAAGCCACTGATGCTGAAAGAAGCTGGTTTTATGGTGCAGGTCTGCGCTTTAAGTTTTAAGAGGCAGTAAACACTTTCCTTGTTTACAGAAAAGCGATTCGTAACAATGAATCGCTTTTCTATTGTGCTAGGATAAAGTTTAAATCAAGGCAATCTCGTATTGCTTTGGCTGCGATTTTTATCGGACAAAATATAGTGGAGGAACGACCTCCCTTGATGTCAGGCAATGTTTGTGACATCAAGACAATTCGTCAGGACGACCTGACTCAAACTGAATGAGGAGGGTGTGATGGCTTGGGTCATCTTGATTTTTGCCGGTATTTTTGAAGTGGTTTGGGCATATTCGATGAAACTTTCCCAGGGTTTCACCCGACTCACTCCGAGTGTCATCACCGTCATTTTTATGCTGCTCAGTGTGGTGTTATTGGCCTATGCCATGCGGACCTTGCCGCTGGGCACGGCATATACCATTTGGACCGGAATAGGTGCGGTCGGTTCTTTTCTGGTCGGGATTTTTATTTTAGGGGAACCCGCCAGTTCGATGCGTATGCTGGCCGCCGTCCTGATTATTTCCGGTTTGGTACTGATGAAATTGTCTTCTACTTAGGGATTTAGGAGAAATAAATGCGATTGGCCTTGATGCAAATGAACTCTCCGGTCGGAACCCTGAAACTGATGGCACATGATCAGGCGCTGGTGGCTGTATTGTGGGAACATGAAAGTCCCAAACAGCTAAGTCATGTTGAGTTGAGTTTGCAACCGGATCATCCAATTCTGTTGGCAGCACAACAACAGTTGCAGGAATATTTTGCTGGGCAACGCCGTGAATTTGATTTGCCACTTGCCTTTGCCGGAACGCCTTTCCAGCAAAAGGTCTGGCAGGCGCTGTTAACGATTCCGTATGGAGAGACGCGGAGTTATCTGCAAATCGCACAACAGATCGGGCATCCACAAGCGATGCGTGCGGTCGGAGCTGCCAATGGCCAGAATCCGCTCTCGATTATTGCACCATGTCATCGGGTGATTGGTGCTAATGGTAAGCTGGTTGGCTTTGCAGGCGGTTTGGATAAAAAACACTATTTACTGCAACTTGAAACCCAGCTTGGCAATGCATCTAGCACGAAGCTTTAGGTCAGTTCTTACATGTCGGACGAAGATCAAGGAAATCTTGCGGGCTGATTGGAGAAGCATCGACGGTGTTGGGATAAGATGCAATATCAGTGCTTATTTTTGACCGAATAGATCATCGAATAAATTTAACTAATTGAAATTAAAATTGGATTTATAAAAGTAAGATATTTATAGTAGAGCAATAAATTAAAATAATGAGGGTATTATGTGGTTTTTTTACATACTGTTGATTTTGGGGATACTGTTTCTTTCTGCTTATCTGTCCTCTGCAAAATTTAAGGGGAAACTGGGCGAATTTGTGTTGAGCCAGCAAGCCAAGACCTATCTCGATCCGGATGTTTATCACTTGCTCGAAAACTGCACTCTGCCGGATGGGCAAGGTGCAACTACACAAATTGATCATATCTTACTGAGTCCCTATGGCATTTTTGTGATTGAATGCAAGAATTATCAGGGCTGGATTTTTGGGAGTGAACGTCAGAAAACCTGGACACAAAAATTTCATAAAAAAAGTTTCAAGTTCCAGAATCCTCTGCATCAGAATTATAAACATCTCAAAGTGCTGGAACAGCTTCTTGCGGATATTGTGGACGCAGAATATTTACACTCTCTGGTGGTATTTACACCGCAAAGCAGCTTTAAGACCCCGATGCCTGCAAATGTGGTACAGGGTAAGGCCTGGCTGGATTATGTGCGAAGCTTTCGTCAGGAAGAGTTGGGGCCAATGAAGCTGAAACGGGTCCGTTATCGCATTGAAAAGGAGGCCTTGGATCCCTCCTGGAAAACTGATCGGTTGCATGTGCAAAATTTGAAGCAGGCGAAAATTGCCCAACCATCACCCACTGAATCCAGTCACCACATTTAGAAATCTAAGACAAGATCGATCCGGGATTCAAAATGACTTAGATTCAGCGGCTAGCTTTGAAGCTCTGAAGGGTATTCAGAAGCGTTTTGGAATTTTTTGTCCGTTCATTACCGGTGTTTCGGCATTTTTCAGCACCCCAAACAGCCAGGTTTCAGCATGCTGCACTGCCTGTTTCAAGCCATCTCCCTGAGCCAACCGACCTGCAATAAAACTGGCCAGTGAGCAACCTGAGCCATGGTATTCACCTTCCAGTCGTGGACAGCGTGTTTCAGAAACCAGTTCACCGGCGATATACAGTGCATTGCGAATATAGTCAGGTGTCTCTTCATGCCCTCCTTTGACCAGTACCGCCTTTGCGCCCATGGCAAATAGTTTTTCTGTAGCACGCGTGAGATCTTCTTCAGCCGTCAGAGCCCGTAACTCGACAGTATTCGGGGTAATCAGGCTGGCGAGTGGAATCAGTTCAGCAAAGGCTTTGACCAGTGTGGCCTGATCGCCCAATGCTCCACCACTGTTGGCAACCAGAACCGGATCCAATACATATAAATAATCGGGATGCTGCTTTAAAAACTCAGCCAATGCCGCAATATTCTCCGTGGTACCCAGCATGCCGGATTTGACACAACGGATCGGGAGATCCTGAACCACTGCATTCGCCTGAGCCAGCAGCAGTTCACGTGAGGTGGCCTCAAAACCGAAGACCTGTTGCGAGTTTTGAATGGTCAGTGCGGTACATGCAATCGCTGCATGGGCACCACTTTGCCCAATGGCTTCAATATCGGCTTGCAAACCTGCTCCCCCTGAAGGGTCAAGACCGGAAAAACACAGTACGGTTGGGCGCATGGCATCATCCTGGAAGGCAAATTGGGTTAGTATAGGCAACTTTCTTGGCAGCGATAAGTGGCTTCGCAGTGCTGTATTTGATTTTGATTGGGTAGACTTGTGGAAAATCTCCGACATATTTTAATTGATCTGGATGGGACATTGACGGATCCCAAATTGGGTATCCATACTTCTATTCGCTATGCGATGGACAAGCTGGGGCGCCCGCTGGCACCGGAGCTGGATATTGACTGGACAATTGGTCCGCCGTTAAAAGCCTCCTTGATGAAGCTTCTGGATACAGAGGATCATGATTTAGGCGAGCAGGCATTGTTGGCCTATCGTGAGCGTTTTTCTGTGATCGGCCTGTTTGAAAATGAAGTTTACCCGACAGTGGCAGAAACTTTGGAAGCTTTAAAGCAGCGAGACTATCAACTGTTTGTGGCAACGGCCAAACCGACGGTATATGCCAAACGGATTTTGGAACATTTCCGGCTTGCGGAATTTTTTAACGAGATTTATGGCAGTGAGCTTACGGGCGAAAGGACCAATAAAGGCGAGTTGATTGAGTACATTGTGCAGCAGGAAGCTTTACAACCCGCACATTGCCTGATGATTGGTGACCGTGAATATGACATTCTGGGCGCACGCCAGAATGGCTTTGATGCGATTGCGGTGGAATATGGTTATGGCTCACAGGCTGAGCTTGATCAGGCTCAGCCGAAAGCACGAATCCAACAGTTTGCCGAGTTATTGCAGCATATTGGTCAGGGCCAACCGACCAAGATGTAAAACTCTTTAACGTTGTAATAGACGTTGAATTTCCTCAACCAAACTTGGAATGTGAATGTGCTGATGAGGAATGGTCAGACTACGGTAATGGTCACCACGAAACTTGCGGTCAATTTCCAGCAAGACATGAGTCTGCTCGGCTTGGGCAACAAAAGAGACTTCGACTTCATTGATGCCGCTCAGGAACTGGGTCGGTCTAAATTCCAGTTCCTGATAACAGCCAATCGTTGAATTAAAGTGGCCACCACGTAATTGGCCTTTCTCCACATCTACGCTATATAACTGATAACCGCAGTGTTGCATGGCTTGTAAAAATGCCTGCATCGCCGGGTTTGGGCCAATGTGCAAATAGTCGCGATCGGTCGCATCGAGTCCCCAATCCACGTCTAGATGGGTATGCAACCAGACACGCGTAGCGTTGCGTGAGCAAACCACTTCGGTGATTGGTGTTTCAAAAGGCAACTGAACCTGAAACGGAAAGCGATGCACCTGATTGGCCTGTAGCTCAAAAGCTCCACTGACATGCCAGCGGGCAATACACAGGGCTTCGGTAAATTCATTGTCGCCGGATTCTACTTCTGCACTGGTCATCAGATTGAGGTAAATGCCATTAATATTCTTGTTGCTGGATGCCCCTTGAAACAGAATTTCACCCGTGAGCTGCTGTCCTGCCTGCAAGATCGGCGTGTTTAAAATGGTGTCGACTTTGACGCCTTGCAGACCGAGGCTAGAAATGAGTTTGTTAAACATATTCGATGATGGATGGTGTAAAAAATAAGAGCAATTTAACTGAAAAAGCTAATGCTGCACATAAAAAAAGCCTCCATGCGGAGGCTTTTTTTATGGATGTTTAGAATTGTGGCTTAACCACCACTAAAATGACCACAGCGAGTAAGATCACGGTGGGTAATTCATTAAAGAATCGCCAGAATTTATGCGATTTGTAGTGGGCATTTTCCATCAGTTTTTTACGGTAATAGCCGCAAACCAAATGATAGATCACCAGCAACCCGACCAATGCCACTTTCAGGTAAAACCATGCTGACTGATGGTAATTGAACCAGACATCTCCCCAATCGACCAAGAAGTGCGCCGTGATCAGTGTTGCGATCATCGATGGCCACATGATGCCTCGGTAGAGCTTGCGTTCCATGACCTGGAAACGTTCATGGCTGATCTGGTCATTGCTCATCGCATGGTAGACATACAGCCGTGGCAGATAGAACAAAGCAGCGAACCAGCACACCACAGCAATAATATGCAATGCTTTTACCCACAAGAAAGCATCAGAAGGTACAACCATTAACGATCCTATTTAGGCATTAGGCCCATTTTTTGAAAACGAGGCAGGCATTCACACCGCCAAAGCCGAAACTGTTACTCATCACAGTATTCAGTTTTGCATCACGTTTTTCAAGCACCACGTCAAAACCTTTCGCGCCTTCATCAAGTTCAGTCACGTTGATGTTTGGAGCGATAAAGTCATTTTGCATCATCAATACAGAGTAGATTGCTTCATGCACGCCTGCAGCACCAAGGCTGTGACCGGTCATTGATTTGGTTGAGCTGAATGCAGGGACTTTGCCTTCACCAAATGCACGTTCCATCGCTTTAAGTTCAGTGATGTCACCTGCAGGGGTCGAGGTACCGTGTGTGTTCACGTAGTCAATGCTCTCTACGCCGTGTTGTTTGGCTTCTTCAAGGGCCATCAGGATACAACGAGTTGCACCTTCACCACTTGGTGCAACCATGTCTGCACCGTCACTGTTAGCAGCGTAACCCACGATTTCAGCCAGGATGTTGGCACCACGCGCTTGAGCGTGTTCAAGCGATTCAAGAACCAAGAAACCGCCACCGCCAGCAATCACGAAACCGTCACGGTCTGCAGAGTATGGGCGTGAAGCTGTTTCTGGCGTGTCGTTATATTTTGAGCACAATGCACCCATCGCATCAAACAGCAAGCTTTGAGACCAGTGGTCTTCTTCACCGCCACCGGCAAGCATCAAGTCCTGTTTGCCCAATTGAATCAGGTTGTAGGCATAGCCGATCGCGTCTGCAGAAGTTGCACATGCGCTGGCAATCGAGTGCGCCACACCTTGTAATTTAAATGCAACACCAACGTTTGCTGTAATGGTGTTGGTCATGTTACGTGGTACAAAGAATGGACCAACTTTACGTGCACCTTTGGTTTCAAGCAATTCAGTCATTTCAACTACGGATGCAGTTGAGCCGCCGCCTGAACCGCCTGCGATACCGTAACGTGGGTTGCCTGCAAGATCTTCAGGGGTTAAACCGGCTTGTTTTACGGCATCAAGCGCTGAGTTATACGCATACATGGCACATACACCCATGAAGCGTTTCAGTTTACGGTCGATATTGCCAAAGTCTTGCTCAGCAGCAGCACTGACATGGCTTTTGAAATTCAGTTCAGCATAAGTAGGATTAAAACGTGTGCCTGAAATGCCGTTTTTTAAAGAATTCGTTACGTCTTCTAAAGTATTACCGATGCATGAGTTAATGCCCATGCCTGTGATTACAACACGTTTCATCTACAGATCCTTATTAGTGATGAGGGTTGAACAGTGCCCTTGAAGCAAGCTTTCCATCGCATTTCCAGTCTGTCTGAACCATGGATGGGGCACTTGTGTTTCAAATTGCATCCATAATAGCAGAAAGATTTTTGATTTCTTATGGCAAATCCTATGCCTATTACGCTTGTATGCTTGATAGATACATCATTTGCCTAACTTCACTAAAAGATACATATTCATGTTGAGTTCACCCCAGACTACTCCTAGTATCTATCGAGAAATGTAAGAAATACGACTAGGGAGCACAGATGGAAAATTCAAATAATAAACAATCCGCAGGTTTCGTCTCCAATGCTTTTGGAGTGGCTAAAAAGCTCAGCCGTACAAACATCAAGATATTGAATCGTATAGCACAAGAGGGCAATAGCTCCGCCAGTTCCACGGCTCAAAACCCGCAGAAAATAGCCAAGCTGGTTTCCTCGGACGCTGTCGTGCAAAAGCAGGCTTATGCTACAGGACAACAGTTATTACGCCAGCATATGCCACAGGTGTCGCGTCAGCTTTTGGGTCGTTATTATCATCCGGTGAATCGTGTGAAAACATTAGTAGCGCCTGAGTTGACTGAGCAGATTTCGGATTATTTATTTGAAAAACTCAATCAGTTGAGTGCGCGTTATAGCTCGGTTGATGCTGTACTGAATGAAGCGGGCGCACAGAATTTAGAGGAACTCACCCAGGATGTCGAGCGTTGCCAGCGTTTGAGTCAAGCTCTTGCGGAACAGAATAAGTGGCTGGCGGCATTACAGGGTGCCGTGACCGGTGCATCCGGAACAGTTGGCAGTGCGCTGGATGTGCCGGTTTCGATTGGTTTTGCTTTACGCACTATTTACCAGACAGGACGCTCTTACGGTTTTTCCTTGAGTCAGGCCAGTGAGCAGGAAATTGTTCATTATATTTTTAAGCAGGTGAATTTGGGCCTGATTGCAGAAAAGCAGACGGTTCTGGTGGGGCTGAAAGCGGTTACCGGTTTGTTGCAGCGGCAAGAAAGTGGTCAGCAATTACAGCATGTTTTTAGTGCCAATCAGGAAACTGAAGCCTTGAAAAAATGGTTATTGCAAGAAGATGGTCATCTAAGATGGCCATGGCTGAACCAGACCTCCAAGGTAGCATGGGTGGGTAAGTTATCTCCGCTGGCTGCAGCAGGGATTGGCGCATTTTATAGCTGGAAGTTCGTGGAAGAAGCCGGCCAAAAAGCCCAAACGGTATTTTCCTCCGCCCGGCAGTATCTGAACCAGTATCAAGATTCGCCTTTATCGCCTTTGGCTGCGTATGAAGCTTCGATGCGTTTGCTCGCAAAAACACCTTTACTGCCGTTTGCTTCAACCGACCATCTTGCGGCGGTAAATGAGCAGGATCATAAGATTGAGCCACAAACATTGACCACTAGTCAGAACCCTGCAATCAGTAAAATATCCATCCAGAAAAAGGATGCTTCGGTTGATAAGGCGCAGCAAGATGTTGATCAGGTGGCAGAAGGCATGAGTGATCTAGCCGCCCATCATGTCGAACCACATGCACCCGTTGCACCACAAAAAACCGCAGTTCCCATCCGCGAACCAGAACAGTCGGAAGAATTTGATGAGGTGCCAAACGAAACTGAAGAAGCGTTACAGATTGCTGCAACTGACGCAATAACGGATCCATCTCAGGCACAAAATCAGACAACGGCCAACCAGAATCAACAGCAGTCTTGATCTTGTATTAGAGTATTGCGCACAGCAGTGCAAAAGACAGCAGGAGATACAAAAGAGAAGGCGATTGTATGCGGTGTGAAATGTTGACCATTTTTAAGTCTTCGCTTACAATTGCATGCCCTCAAAAAGCGGTGAATTTCTTTTTGGGGTTTTTTATTTACGGGAGAATTGCCACATGGCAACAACAAATCAGTTGATCCGCAAGGGTCGTACGACTTTGGTTGAAAAATCCAAAGTTCCTGCGTTGAAGGCTTGTCCACAACGTCGTGGTGTTTGTACACGTGTTTACACAACTACACCTAAAAAACCAAACTCAGCAATGCGTAAGGTTTGCCGTGTTCGCTTGACTTCAGGTTTTGAAGTATCTAGCTACATCGGTGGTGAAGGCCATAACCTACAAGAGCACAGTGTTGTTCTTATCCGTGGTGGTCGTGTTAAAGACTTACCAGGTGTACGTTACCATACCGTTCGTGGTTCTTTAGACTGTGCTGGCGTGAAAGATCGTAACCAGTCACGTTCTAAATACGGTGCTAAACGTCCTAAGAAATAATTTCTAAGGATTAAGGTACTGTAATCGTTTCGCTTGTCTGATTTCTGCATTAATTTTCTGAAATTCAAGCGACGTATAGTAAGGCCAGCGTACCGTGCTAGACACTCGCACAATCTGCTGGATCACCCTGAAGTGTCATAAAAAGGTTGTTAAGATGCCAAGACGTCGCGTAGTCGCTGCTCGTGAAATCCTTCCGGATCCGAAGTTCAGCAGCCAAACCATTGCTAAATTCATGAACCACGTAATGCAAGATGGTAAAAAATCGATTGCAGAAAGTATCGTTTACGGTGCTTTGGACCGCGTTCAAGAAAAAAATAAAGTAGACCCAGTTGAATTCTTTGAAGCTACGCTTGAAAAAGTTCGCCCAATGGTCGAAGTAAAAGCACGCCGTGTTGGTGGTGCTACTTATCAAGTACCTATGGAAGTACGTCCCTCCCGTCGTACGGCCTTGGCTATGCGTTGGTTAGTAGATGCTGCTGCTAAGCGTTCTGAAAAAACTATGGCTTTACGTCTTGCTGGCGAGTTGCTTGATGCAGCTGAAGGTAAAGGCGCAGCGATCAAAAAACGTGAAGATGTGCACCGTATGGCTGAAGCCAACAAAGCCTTCTCTCACTACCGCTTCTAAGCGGTTAAAACAGGCCCTAATCAGGAGGGTGATGGCTCGGTTGTCACTGAATTGTCATCGAATCGCTTTAAGTTGCTACGCAGCTTAGAGCGTCCTGTTTTAAACAACAAATTTAGGAATGCAAGAGATCATGGCTCGTCAAACCCCAATTTCTCGTTACCGTAATATTGGTATCTCTGCGCACATCGATGCGGGTAAAACTACCACTACAGAACGTATTTTGTTCTACACAGGTGTATCTCACAAAATTGGTGAAGTACATGATGGTGCAGCAACAATGGACTGGATGGAACAAGAGCAGGAACGTGGTATTACCATTACTTCTGCTGCAACAACTTGTTTCTGGTCTGGTATGGGTAACCAATTCCAACAACACCGTATCAACGTAATCGACACCCCGGGACACGTGGACTTCACCATCGAAGTAGAACGTTCTATGCGTGTTCTTGACGGTGCGTGCATGGTTTACTGTGCGGTAGGTGGTGTACAACCTCAGTCTGAAACTGTATGGCGTCAGGCTAACAAATATAAAGTGCCTCGTTTGGCATTCGTGAACAAGATGGACCGTACTGGTGCCAACTTCTTCCGTGTTGTTGAACAAATGAAGACTCGCCTTGGTGCGAATCCAGTGCCTATCGTTGTGCCAATCGGTGCAGAAGATACTTTCACAGGTGTTGTTGACCTGATCGAAATGAAAGCGATTATCTGGGATGAAGCTTCTCAAGGTATGAAGTTCGAATATGGCGAGATTCCTGCTGAGCTGGTTGATACTGCAAACGAATGGCGTACCAACATGGTTGAAGCGGCAGCTGAAGCTTCTGAAGAGTTAATGGACAAGTACCTGGAAGAGGGTGAGCTTTCTAAAGAAGAGATCATCGCAGGTTTACGTGCACGTACATTGGCTTCTGAAATCCAAGTAATGCTTTGTGGTTCTGCGTTCAAGAACAAAGGTGTACAACGTATGTTGGACGCTGTTATTCAGTTCTTGCCATCACCAACAGAAGTGAAAGCGATCGAAGGTATTCTTGACGACAAGGCTGAAACTAAAGCATCTCGTGAAGCGTCTGACGAAGCTCCATTCTCTGCGCTTGCATTCAAAATCATGAACGACAAGTTCGTAGGTAACTTGACCTTCGTACGTGTTTACTCAGGTGTGCTTAAACAAGGTGATGCGGTTTATAACCCGGTTAAAGCAAAACGTGAGCGTATTGGCCGTATCGTGCAAATGCACGCAAACGAGCGTGAAGATCTTGAAGAAATCCGTGCCGGTGATATCGCAGCGTGTGTAGGTCTGAAAGACGTTACTACTGGTGATACATTGTGTGACGAGAAAAACATCATCACGCTTGAACGTATGGAATTCCCAGAGCCAGTAATTGCATTGGCTGTTGAACCAAAAACCAAAGCTGACCAAGAAAAAATGTCAATCGCTTTGGGTCGTTTGGCGAAAGAAGATCCATCATTCCGCGTTCGTACCGATGAAGAATCTGGTCAAACAATTATTGCAGGTATGGGTGAGCTTCACCTTGACATCATTGTTGACCGTATGAAGCGTGAATTCGGTGTTGAAGCGAACATTGGTAAACCAATGGTTGCTTACCGTGAAACGATTAAAAAATCGGTTGAACAAGAAGGTAAATTCGTACGTCAAACTGGTGGTAAAGGTAAGTTCGGTCACGTATACGTACGTTTAGAACCGCTTGATCCTGAAGCTGGTAAAGAATACGAATTCGCTGAAGAAGTTGTAGGTGGTGTAGTACCTAAAGAATTCTTCGGTGCGGTTGACAAAGGTATTCAAGAACGTATGAAGAATGGTGTCTTGGCTGGTTACCCAGTTGTAGGCATTAAAGCGACCTTGTTCGATGGTTCTTACCACGATGTCGACTCTGACGAATTATCGTTCAAAATGGCTGGTTCTTACGCATTCCGTGACGGTTTCATGAAAGCAGATCCTGTTCTTCTTGAACCAATCATGAAAGTTGAAGTAGAAACTCCAGAAGACTACATGGGCGATATCATGGGTGACTTAAACCGTCGTCGTGGTATGGTTCAAGGTATGGACGATTTGCCTGGCGGTACTAAAGCTATCCGTGCTGAAGTTCCACTTGCAGAGATGTTCGGTTACGCGACTCAAATGCGTTCTATGTCTCAAGGTCGTGCAACTTATTCTATGGAATTTGCTAAATATGCTGAAACTCCACGTAACGTGGCGGAAGGCATTATTGCGAAGTTCCAAGCTGGCGGTAAAAAAGGTGACGACGAGTAATCTTTCGATTACTATAAGCGCAAACTAATTCTTAGTTAAAAACCAGTTGCTCATGAGTCACCCTCATGAGCAGTTTATAAAGGAAGATCATCATGGCTAAAGCCAAGTTTGAACGTAATAAACCACACGTAAACGTGGGCACAATCGGTCACGTTGACCATGGTAAAACTACTCTTACTGCTGCAATTGCAACGATCTGTGCAAAAACTTACGGCGGTGAAGCGAAAGATTACTCACAAATCGAC
>JAJUIK010000024.1 GCA_029267635.1 Moraxellaceae bacterium
AAAGTCAGAAAGTCAGAAAGTCAGAAAGTCAGAAAGTCAGAAAGTCAGAAAGTCAGAAAGTCAGAAAGTCAGAAAGTCAGAAAGTCAGAAAGTCAGAAAGTCAGAAAGTCAGAAAGTCAGAAAGAATACACCAGCCTAGATCAGTGCTGTCGAGAGGAAATTATGTTTTATTAAATTTCAGGCATAAAAAAACCGCTTAACGCGGATTCTTTAAAATGGTCGGAGCAGTAGGATTCGAACCTACGACCCTCTGGTCCCAAACCAGATGCGCTACCAGGCTGCGCCATACTCCGAATGTTAAACCTTAAAAAAGGTGGGGTGAATGACGGGATTCGAACCCGCGACAACTGGAATCACAATCCAGGGCTCTACCAACTGAGCTACATCCACCATAGTTTTGGTTCTAAAATCAGACTACCAAAATGGCGCGCCTGACAGGATTCGAACCTGTGACCATCCGCTTAGAAGGCGGATGCTCTATCCAACTGAGCTACAGGCGCATGATCGATGATACTAATATCATGCGATACTTTGCCTTGAAGAATTGGTCGGAGCAGTAGGATTCGAACCTACGACCCTCTGGTCCCAAACCAGATGCGCTACCAGGCTGCGCCATACTCCGATTCGTCTCAGCTTTTAGTGTATCGCACATCGTGCGGTACGGTGTGCATTCTAGGCGTGACGCCCAGAGACGTCAACACCTATATTTAAAAAAAGTGAAAAAATCGCATCAAATGTATATTTATACAGCATTAAAAACATTTTTTGATCAATATCAGCGCTTTAAGTTCGCACTGAAGGCCAACATACGGTCTAGCGGCACTTTGGCGCGCTGTGCCAGCTCAGGATCAACATGGATTTCCTGATCGCCTTTTTGTAACACTTCTAAAATACCATCAAGTTCATTCATGGCCATCCATGGACAATGGGCACAGGAACGACAGGTCGCACCCTCACCTGCCGTTGGCGCTTCAATCAAAATTTTGTTCGGTACCGCTTGCTGCATCTTGTAGAAAATGCCGCGATCTGTTGCCACAATCAAGCGCTCATTCGGTAAAGTTTGTGCAGCCTTGATCAATTGAGAAGTACTCCCTACCGCATCTGCAATTTCGACCACGGATTCTGGCGATTCAGGATGCACCAACACGGCTGCATCTGGATATAGGGCTTTCATATTGGCAATCCCGCGTGAACGGAATTCTTCATGCACAATACATGCACCATCCCACAGCAACATCTCTGCGCCAGTTTTTTTCTGGATATAACGACCTAAATGCTGATCAGGTGCCCAGATAATCTTTTCACCCAAACTGTCCAGATGCTCAACAATTTCTACCGCACAACTCGAAGTCACTACCCAATCAGCACGCGCCTTCACTGCAGCGGAAGTGTTAGCATAGACCACTACGGTGTGATCCGGATGTTCATCACAGAATTTAGTAAATTCTTCTACCGGACAGCCTAAATCCAAAGAACAGGTAGCTTCGAGTGTTGGCATTAACACGGTTTTTTCTGGCGAGAGGATTTTGGCCGTTTCCCCCATGAATTTCACCCCAGCTACAACCAGCGTGGATGCTGCATGATCACGCCCAAAACGGGCCATTTCCAATGAATCTGACACACAACCGCCAGTCAATTCTGCAAGTTCCTGTACTTCAGGATCACAGTAGTAGTGCGCGACAAGGACAGCATCACGTTTCTTGAGTTCTGCTTTAATCTGCTCGAATTTCTGTTGCTTCGCCTCATCGGTAAGACGAATTTCTTTCGGCTCGCCTAAACGATCCAAATGCGCTTGTACAATAGATTTTGCTTCATTCGCAATTAAATTCGCATCATTCATAAAACGTCTTCTCTATCCTTTCGCCGGCGATTCGCTAGCGTTTACACTCAGGTTAATCACCGTGATGTACCTTAACAATACATATGGGGATTGACATCAAAAGATCAATTGTGAAAAAAGCCTCACAAATGAGGCTTTATCAACAGGGCTCAATTAGGAACGGTAATCTGCATTGATTTTGACGTAATCATAAGACAAGTCACAGGTATACACCGTATCTTTGGCATCACCACGCCCCAAACCGACGCGAATGGTCATTTCCGCCTGTGCCATAATACGAGCGCCTGCTTCTTCTGTGTAGTCTTCTGCTGCACCACCATCTTTGCAGATTTGTACATCATCGAGCCACACCTGGATTTTTTCCACATCCAGATTTTTTACTCCAGCATAACCAATCGCAGCCAGAATACGTCCCCAGTTGGGATCTGATGCAAAAATTGCCGTTTTTACTAAAGGAGAATGCGCGATGCTATAGGCAATATCACAACATTCCTGGGTATCCGCACCACCTTCGACAGTCACGGTAATAAATTTGGTTGCGCCTTCACCATCACGGACAATCAGTTGTGCCAAACGCTTCATTACACGGGTCAGAACTTCTAGCACAACTGCATAACGCGCATCTTCAGCAGAAGTGATTTCCACGCCGCCCGCCTGACCAGTCGCTACAAAAATGCAGGAGTCATTGGTCGAGGTATCGCCATCCACGGTAATCCGGTTAAATGACTGTTCTACTGTAATTTTTAGCAATTGCTGCACTAGTTCACGCGAAATCGGTGCATCAGTCGCGACAAAGCTCAACATGGTCGCCATATTCGGACGGATCATGCCGGCACCTTTGGAAATACCGGTCATGCTATAGGTAATACCATCGAGCTCGAACTGCTCAGAAGCGCCTTTCGGTGTGGTGTCTGTGGTCATAATGCCGGTTGCTGCATCCACCCAAGCATCCGGCTTAAGGGTATCTAATGCGGGTTGTAAACCAGCCAGCAACCGCTCCATCGGTAATTGCTCACCGATGACTCCCGTTGAAAAAGGTAGAACTTCTGCAGCTGTTACACCAGCAAGCTGAGCCAATTTCTCGCAGGTTTGCTTGGCATTGAGCATTCCGGTTTTTCCGGTACCAGCATTGGCATTCCCGGTATTGATCACGAGGTAACGAGGATTGCTCTCTATTAAATGCGCTTTAGACACATGCACAGGTGCTGCACAAAAAGCATTTTGGGTAAATACGCCGGCCGCATTGGAACCCGCAGCAAATTCAAAAATCACCACGTCTCGGCGGTTTGGATAACGCACATACGCTTCTGCTGAGCCAATCTTTACCCCTTGCACCACATGCATCTGTGGCATTGCTACGTCACCAACCGCCATTTTTAAACATCCAATGAATATGTTGTCGAAAAACATCACAGCTTAGTGGAAATTGTCCTAAAAATCGAGAGTCAAGACACATTTCAGCTATTTTTTCTGCCACCTCACCATTCAACTCAAACAAAAAAAAAGCCAGTCATGTGACTGGCTTTTCCTTATCAATAACCCATTAGTTAGCAGCTAGCTGTGCAGGCTCGGATAATAACGCCTGTTTGGCTTTTTCCTGACTCGCGGCAGACAATGCTGGGTTAACCGCTACAATACGATTGACTGTTGCCGCGTTTGCCGCCGCAACCGGCGTGGTTTTTAATACGACTGGACGATCACCCGTATTACTCAAGGTATAGCGAATACCGGTACGCGGACTGATCAATGTGGTCGTGGTTTTTTGTGCTGCAGGTGCAGTCGTCTGCGGTTGATTGGCGAAACTCATGACGGGCAATGCCAGCGTAACCAAGCATAAGGTCTGCAATACTTTTTTCATGATCGTTCCCGTCTTTGCAATAACTGTGCAATTAAATAGCATGGAATGCTGCTATCTGCAAATACTCCTGCGGATTTGCAATATCTATAAACATAAAAAAGCGGAATCATTATTCCGCTTTTCTCATCTGTACACAAGCAGCATTAAATCTTGCCGTGACATTGCTTATATTTCAGGCCTGAACCGCATGGACAAGGTGCATTACGGCTGGCTGGCGGGGTAAATGTGGTCTGATTCTGTGCTTCATATACCGGTTGTGCATCGATGGTAGGCTGGATTTCACCGGTTAAACCATCTACCTCATCATGGGCAAAGTTCAGTTTCATCGCATCAGCTTGTGCCTGTTGCTGGGCTTCTAGTTCAGCGAGTTCTTCTGCAGTTGGCACATGCACACGAGAAAGATCAGTTACCACATCCGATTTGATCACCCCTAGCATGTTCACAAACAGGTTAAAGGCTTCTTTTTTGTATTCCTGTTCCGGGTTCTTTTGTGCATAACCACGTAAATGAATGCCCTGACGCAAATAATCCATCGCCGCCAAGTGATCTTTCCAGTGACGGTCCAATGAGCCCAGCATGAAATGACGCTCAAGCATGGCAGCAGAATCATCACCCATCTGCTCGCGGCGCGTGCGATAGCGTGCAATTACTTCATCAGTAATACGTTCGACTAGACCTTCTTCATCCAGACGGCGATCTTCATCCAGCCATTGCTGAATTGGCAGATCAATCGCCAAATCCACACGCAAGGCATTTTCTAGACCGGCAATATCCCACTGATCATGAATCGATTCAGGCGGTACAAAGTTGCCAATCACCCCTTTCATCACATCACGATGCATTTCTTCGATGTAATCCTGCAAAGTACTTTCAGCCAGCACCTCATCACGTTGCGAATAAATGATTTTACGCTGCTCATTATTCACATCATCGTATTTCAACAGGTTCTTACGAATATCAAAGTTACGTGCTTCCACTTTACGCTGGGCATTTTCGATCGAACGGCTGACCATCTTGTGTTCAATCGCTTCATCTTCTTGCAAGCCCATTGCACGCATCATGCCTACCACACGGTCACCGGCAAAGATACGCATCAAGTCATCTTCAAGCGATAAATAGAAGCGTGATACACCGGGGTCACCTTGACGTCCAGCACGACCACGGAGCTGGTTGTCGATACGGCGCGATTCATGACGTTCTGAACCGACAATATGCAAGCCACCAGAATTCAAGACCATTTCATGATCCTGTTCCCACTCGGCTTTCAAACGCGCTTCATCTTCGGCTGTTGGGTTTTCCAGTTTCGCAAGCTTGGCTTTCCAGTTACCGCCGAGCAGAATATCGGTACCACGACCCGCCATATTGGTGGCAATGGTGACCGCATTTGGGCTACCGGCTTGTGCAATAATATCTGCTTCGCGTTCATGCTGTTTGGCGTTCAAGACTTCATGCTGAATACCGGCTTCTAGCAGTTTTTCCGACAGGATTTCACTGGCTTCAATCGTTGCAGTACCAATCAGGATCGGTGCCACACCAGCTTCACGGATGTTACGGATTTCATTAATAATCGCGTTATATTTGCCATTACGGTTTAAATAAATTAAATCGTTGAGATCTTTACGGATCATTGGTCGATGCGTTGGAATAATCACCACATCCAGACCATAAATCTCTTTCATTTCCGCCGCTTCAGTATCGGCAGTACCGGTCATACCAGAAAGTTTCTTATACAGACGGAAATAGTTCTGGAAAGTCGTGGTAGCCAGTGTCTGGTTTTCTGGCTGGATTTCCAAGCCTTCTTTGGCTTCAACCGCCTGATGCAAACCTTCTGACCAGCGACGCCCCGGCATAGTACGGCCGGTATTTTCATCCACAATGATGACTTCACCTTCATGGATGATGTAATGCACGTTACGCTGATACAGATAATGGGCACGAATGGCTGCCGTCACGTGATGCACCAGATTCAGATTCGCGGCAGAATACAGACTCTCGCCTTCTGCCAGTAAACCCATCTCGATCAGTTCTTGCTCGACAGTTTCAAAACCGGCTTCGGTCATTTCCACCGAACGCTGTTTTTCATCAATCCAGAAATGACCGCCATCAGCGACTTTTTCTTCTTTTTGCGGATGCAGTTTAGGTGGAATACTGTTGATCGCGGCATACAGCTGTGAAGAGTCTTCACTTTGACCAGAAATGATCAACGGTGTACGTGCTTCATCAATCAAAATGGAATCGACTTCATCGATAATGGCATAATGCAGACCGCGTTGTTTTTTCTCGGCCAGTGAGAACACCATGTTGTCACGCAGATAGTCGAAACCGAATTCGTTATTGGTACCGTAGGTAATATCAGCCTGATAGGCTTGAGCCTTTTCCACTGGGTTTTGCATCGAGTAAATTGTCCCAATGCTTAAACCCAAAAATTCAAACAGTGGACGGTTTAACTCGGCATCACGTTGTGCCAAGTAATCATTTACGGTAATGACATGCACACCTTGACCACTTAATGCATTCAGATAACAGGCCAGGGTTCCCATCAGGGTTTTACCCTCACCGGTACGCATTTCGGCAATTTTACCTTCATGCAGGGTAATACCACCGATGAGCTGTACATCATAATGACGCATGCCCATCACACGCTTTGCAGCTTCACGACAGACGGCAAAGGCTTCCGGCAATAAAAGATCCAGGCTTTCACCTTGTTGATAACGTTGTTTGAATTCTGGAGTTTTCGCAGATAAGTCCGCATCGCTTAAAGCTGAGATCGTCGGCTCGAGCGCGTTGATTTTATCGACAATTTTACGCATCCGCTTGAGTTCGCGCTCATTTTTTGTACCGAAGATACCTCCGATCAGACTTGCCAACATGAATAAACTCTCTAAATCTTGCTTGTCAAATGAATAAATTTTTTCTCAGCCGTTATTATGGAGCTAGAAATATGAAGTACAAGAGTTTTACACACAACTGGTTAAAAAATTCTGACCATAGCTTCTAGCGCCTATCGCTTTAGGCTTGCGACAATTTAGCAAATTTACAAGAGGGAAACATGAAACAGCAGGATTTTTCTGCATAATATTTTTCGCCTTACATTAAGTACATATTCAATATTTTCATAAAGAAATAGAAAAACCATATTTTTCATTGCAAAATAAATACGCAATAGTAAGGCCATGCAAGTTCACAATAAAATTAACCGAGGTAATCAAAATGACACTGCGTTTAGGCGATACTGCACCGAATTTCCAGCAACAATCGAGTGAAGGAATCATTGATTTCTATGAATTTCTGGGCGACAGCTGGGGCATTTTATTTTCCCATCCAGCCGACTATACCCCCGTGTGCACGACTGAACTGGGCTTTACCGCAAAACTGAAAGAGGAATTTGCCAAACGCAATGTCAAAGCGATTGCACTTTCGGTCGATGATGTGGAATCACACAAAGGCTGGATCAATGACATCAATGAAACCCAAAACACCACAGTAAATTTCCCAATCATTGCCGATCAGGATCGCAAGGTATCCGATCTCTATGATTTTATCCATCCAAATGCCAGTGATACGCTCACGGTACGCTCTTTGGTGATTATTGATCCAAACAAGAAAGTCCGTTTGATCATTACCTATCCGGCATCGACTGGGCGTAATTTCCATGAAGTCTTGCGTGTTGTAGATTCTTTACAGCTGACTGACAACTATAAAGTCGCAACGCCGGCCAACTGGCAACAAGGTGAAGATGTGGTGATTGTCCCTTCGATTAAAGATGAAGCTGAGCTAAAGGAGCGTTTCCCGAAAGGTTATACCGTAGTTAAACCCTATTTACGCTTAACACCTCAACCGAATAAAGATTAAAAAATTATGTTTTCTCCAGGCCTATCCTTGCGATAGGCTTTTTTTCTGCTCAACAAATTTATGTCTATAATCGACCATTGAAGATGATCTTTTACTGCAAAAGAAGTGGGTTAAATTCATTCCCATCTCATTCTTAATTTCTGCACTCGACTTTTACTACTGATGACGACACTATAAATATGCTGCGGAATGAATTAAAAAAAGGATCTAATCAAAATTGATGAAAAAAATCACCCAGACGATACTGACAAGCAGCTGCTTACTCTCTGGCTGCATGACCATGACAGCATTGCCAGAGCAGCAGCGCCCAGCAGTTTGGGCAAGATCCTTGTCACCGGTACATAATTTTTATCAGGTAGATACTCTATTATTTCGTAGTGAACAGCCCAGTTTGGCACTATTACCCTTGCTGCAACAGCAGCAAATTGGTGTCGTGATTAATCTGCGCCACCATCATGAGGATGCCAAAATACTGGATAAGTCAGGCATTGAATTGATCCATATCCCGATTCATACCTGGGCCATCAATCGTGAAGATTTGCTCCAGATCATGCAGACTATTCAACAGGCACAACAGCAACAGAAAAAAGTGCTGATTCATTGCTATCACGGTTCGGATCGCACGGGTGCCAGCGTAGCGATGTACCGGATTATTTTTCAGCACTGGCAGGTTGCTGAAGCTCTACAAGAAATGAAGCAGGGCAATTATGGCTTTCATCCCATCTGGTTCAATATTGAAAAACTTTTTAGCCCGCAAAATATCAAATGGATTCAACAGCAACTGTCAAATCCATCTGAAAAGCACAATCTTTAAACTGATTAACGTCTGTCCAGCGGCACCCAGTCAATAACCCAGGCTGACTTCATGTTCAGGCTGGCATCGCCAGTAATTTTTCTACGGGTACTATCTGCAGCTTCACGGTCCTTAGAAGGACCCACCATAATGCGGATACCTTTCGATGTTGGGCTGGTGGTAATCTTGTAGCCTTTGGCACGCAATTTGGAAACAATCGCATCGGCATTGGCCTGATTTGCAGCTAGCGCTACCTGTACCATCCATTTCTTGTCGCCATTTTCCAGCAAATCACGGGCTTTGTCGGCTTCAGCCTTTTTCTTGGCTTCTTCCTCAGCTTGACGTTTTTTTGCCTCGGCACGCAATTTTTCGGTTTCCGCCTGTTTTTTCGCAGCGGCGGCTTTTAACTCTGCGGCTTTACGCTCGGCTTCAGCCTTACGCTGGGCTTCGAGTTTACGCTCTGCCTCCAGTTTACGCTGTGTCTCTAGGGTTTGACGTTTTTTATCCTCTGCCACTTTCTTTGCAGCTTCTGCTTTCTTAGCCGCATCAGTCAGACGCTGTTGTTCTGCTAATTTTTTCTCAGCTTCTAGCTTTTGCTGTTCAATCTTTTTTAATTCCGCAGTGCGTTTTTCCTCCGCAAGCAAATTGGTTTTGTTTTTTTGTTCCTCAACCAACTCAGGCGGAATATTGTCAGAACTTTGCTGGCTTGGGTTACGCAAGGCATTCAGTGCAGCATATTCTTCAGCCGCCTTACGTGCAGCTTCGGCTTCGGCCTGTTGTTGCAGGGCTAAAAATTCTGCGGCACGTGCTTCCTGCTCCGCCACGGCTTTTTCGCGTGCACGGCGCTGCTCTTCCAGCAAACGTTTTTCAGTTTCGACATCCACAGTCAAGGATTGCAACTGCAAGGTGGCCGGATTTGCCGGCTGGTTTTTATTTTGAATCTGTTCTGCTGGGACAGTTGTCTGTATATCTTTTTGATGGATTTCTTCTTTGCCTTTTAGAAGCAACGCAGCCAGTAAAATACCACCACCTAATAAAACAACACCGCCCATCCAGCGCTGTTTGTTATTCATTGACATTGTTCTAAATACTCCCAGACCGCTTCCAACGTATGAAACGAACCGCACACCAAGATTAATTGATGATTTTGAGTGTCTTCCAGTGCGGATTTAAAAGCGCTTTTAATATCACGATAGGTTTTGACCGGTTCACCTTGCAAGGCCTGTTGTAACTGCTCAAGAGGAGCGGCACGCGGTACCGTTAAAGGGGCAATGTTCCACCCGGATACGCTGCCTTTCAATAATCCCACCACAGCCGCGATATCTTTGTCTGCCAGCATGGAAAAGACCGTAACCACATCAGTGTACTGTGGATGATAGTGCAGGAAATTGCGCAATTGTTTTAACAGAAATTCCATGCCATGAGGATTATGTCCGGCATCAAAAATCACCGTTCTATCTGCCACCTGACGCAGCTCAAAACGGCCCGGCAGACGTGCAGCCTGGATGCCTTGGGCAATCGCAAGCTGAGAAACCTCCAAACCGCTTAACAGGATCGCAGCGACCGCTGTTGAAATATTCTCCAGGGCTAAACATCCCGTGGGCAACTTCAGGGTCGTTCCTGGAGCAGCAAACAGCCAGCTTTGCCCATCTTCACTGAATTGATAGAAATAATCGCGCTCAGCTACGTACAGCTGGGCCTGGCACTCATCCGCTTTTTGCTGAATGGCGTGTGGCAATGGCTGCAAACCACCAAAGATCACCGGGATATTTGGACGGATGATCCCAGCTTTTTCAAAGGCAATTTTTTCAATGCTGTCGCCGAGCCAATCAGTATGATCCAAGCCGATATTAGTAATCACCGCCACATCCGGATCAATCACATTAACTACATCCAGACGTCCACCCAAGCCAACTTCAAGCACCCAGACATCACATTGCTGCTGCTTAAAAATGACAAAAGCGGCCAAAGTGGTCGCTTCAAAAAAAGACAGGCTCAGCTGACAAGCACGGCGTGCCTGATCCACTTGCACGAAAGCATCAATTAAACTCTGGTCATCCACCTCAACCCCAGCCAGTTTTACCCGCTCATTAAAGCGGTAAATATGCGGAGATTGATACAGGCCAACCTTATAACCCTGCACACTCAGGATGGAGGCCAAGGTCGTTGTGGTGGAACCCTTACCATTGGTTCCCGCCACCGTAAACACTTTGGCTTCAGGTTGGGTCACCCCAAGTTTTTCCGCCACGGGAATGACACGCTCAAGGCCTAAATCAATTCCTGTGACGTGAACATGGCCCCAATAATCGAGCCATGTATCTAATGTATCGGTTGCAAGTGGAGCTTGGCTGTTCAAGATAAGTTCATCAGTTTCGCAATAATACGATATACAGTATCACGTAATGCGTGACGGTGAACAATTTGATCGACCACACCATGATCAAGCAGATATTCGGCACGCTGGAACGGCTCTTCCAATTTTTCACGTACGGTTTGCTCGATCACACGTTTACCCGCGAAACCAATCATGGCTTTTGGTTCAGCAATGTGCACATCACCCAACATCGCAAGCGATGCAGTTACACCACCGTAAACCGGATGGGTCAAGACCACGATGTATGGCAAGCCGGCATCTTTCAATTTTTGAATCGCTGCTGAAGTACGCGCCATTTGCATAAGTGACAACATACCTTCCTGCATACGTGCACCACCAGATGCAGCAAAGCAGATGAACGGTTGACGCAATTCAATGGCGCGCTCAGCTGCCTGTACAAAACGGTCACCAACCACTGTACCCATTGAACCACCCATAAAGTCGAATTCAAAAGCACAAGCCGTCATCGGGATATTTTTCAACGTCCCTTGCATCACGATCAACGCTTCGCTTTCACCAGTTTTGCTTTGCGCTTCATGCATACGCTCTGGATAAGGCTTGCTATCGACAAACTTCAACGGATCTTTGGCTGTAAATTCTTGGCCTAGTTCGTGTTGTACATGGTCAAAGAACCAGGTCAAACGGTCACGCGCCTTCATACGCAAGTGTTCGTCACACTGCGGGCAAACATGCGCATTAAAAGAAATCGCAGTTAGCGTTACCAATGAATGGCACTCAGGGCACTCAATCGTTGGCTCGGTTAACGTAGATTTGAGTGTTTGCTGCACATCAGGCTGCTCAATACCGGGAACTGAACGTTCAGTCCACGGCGTCGATGGGCTAAGAATTTTCCCTGGTTTCACTTCTTGATTCATACTAACTCATCGAGCGCAGCTCGAAGCTCCTTGACTTTATTTACCGTTTGTTCCACGGCTTGTTCTGGTGCCAACGTTGCAAATTGCTTCACAAATGCACTTCCGACAATCACCGCATCGGCAACGCTACCCATCGCTTTCGCTGAAGCAGCATCGCTAATTCCAAAACCTACACCTACAGGCACATCTGTGACTGCTTTAATTTTCTGGATACGCGCAGCAGCTTCTGCCACATCCAGTGTCGCTGCCCCCGTGACCCCTTTAAGAGACACGTAGTAAATAAAACCACGTGCCTGCTTCACCACATGCTGAATGCGCTGATCGGTTGATGTGGGTGCCAACAAGAAAATCTGATCCATATCATGCTTTTTCAGCACGGCATCAAAATCAGCTGCTTCTTCAGGTGGCAAATCCACCAACAGCACACCATCTACACCAGACTCACTGGCAATCGAGACAAATTTTTCATAACCGATCACTTCAACCGGGTTCAGATAACCCATCAGCACCACCGGTGTTTCCTGGTCATTTTTACGAAATTCTTTCACCATATTCAGAGCATCGAGGGTGTTGGTTCCCCCAGCCAGGGCACGTTCTGCGGCCAGTGAAATCACCGGACCATCCGCCATCGGATCTGAAAATGGTAATCCAAGCTCAATTACATCTACGCCTGCCTCAGCCATTTTATGCAGTAAAGGTACTGTAACGTGCGGTTGAGGATCACCTGCCATGACATAAGACACCAAGGCCTTACGCTGTTGAGATTTGATTTGGTCAAAACGGGCGGCTAAACGTGACATAGGGTTGTAATTTCCTTGAATTGTTAAAAACTGAGGAGTTGGTTTGGTAGAAATACAAGACACCGCATTGTAACGCTATTTTTTACCCATTGAACAGGGTGGTAATCTGCGTGAAATGCCCTGATATTTGCATAACAACCCGTGTGCTACATTTATCTATATTTTATTTTTTTTCTCAATGATCAAAGCTTCCTATTTTTTGCTTTTTTAAAAATTGTGAATATTAAGATTCACTTAATTTAAACGGCAAAAATTGCAGGAAAAAACCAGAGTTAGCTCAGCCATTTTGACTTTTCTGAAATTGCAAAAGCTGTTTTATACTAGCGGCATTTCCTGTTTTTGTCTTATTTTCTATGTCTATCTCTCCACAAGATCCGGTGCAGGCTCGCGCGCTTGCCCTGCTACCGCTTTTGGTCTTTTTAGCCATTTTTTTGGGCAGTGGTATTTATCATTCCCTGATTGGCACCGAATTTGCCTTTTATCAGGTCAAGGCACCAGTGGCAGCATTGCCTGCGCTGATTCTGGCGGTATTGTTATATCGCGACAAACTGAATGTCGCGATTGATGAATTCCTCTCGGGTGCGAGCCATCCTAATCTGATCCTGATGTTTATGGTGTTTATGCTGGCTGGCAGTTTTGCCAGTGTATCGAGTGCGATCGGCAGTGTAGATGCCACAGTGCAACTCGGCCTTTCGGTTATTCCCCCCTCTTTTGTTCTACCAATGCTCTTTATCATTGCCGCCTTTATTGCTACGGCAATGGGTACCTCCATGGGCACGATTGCTGCCTGTGCTCCGATTGCCTTTGGCTTTGCCCAAGCCACCGATATTGAGGCCATTTATGCCATTGGTGCCGTCGTCGGTGGAGCCATGTTTGGTGATAACTTGTCGATGATTTCCGACACCACCATTGCCGCCACCCGTAGTCAGCATGTCGAATTACGTGACAAGTTTCGGGTCAATGTCTGGATTGCCCTGCCGGCAGCCCTGGTCACCCTGGTGATCTATATGCTGGTCAGTCATGATTCGCAGGCATTGGATTATAAGGAATATAATATTTGGCTCATCCTGCCGTATCTGGCAGTATTCTTCCTCGCCTTTAGCCGTTTGCATGTACTGGTCATTCTAAGTATCGGGATTCTCATTTCCGGGTTCATTGGCCTGCTCACCACACCTGACTTTGGTTTTTTACAGCTCAACACGGCCATCTATGATGGCTTTATCGGGATGTTTGAAGTGGCGTTACTATCGATGTTCCTCGGCGGATTATCTGCCCTGATGCAAAAAGAAGGCGGCCTGCAATGGCTGATTCAACGCATTTATGCTGTGACACACTTGTTGAAAGCCGGGCGTGAACGTTCCGGCGAGCTTGGTGTCAGCTGCCTGGTGATTTTTTCCAATTTGTTTGTAGCCAATAATACCGTGGCGATTATCTTGTCTGGCGACATGGCACGTGAAGTGGCCAAAGAATACGGTCTCGATCCGAAACGGGTCGCCGCCTTGCTAGATACCTTTTCGTGTGTGGTACAAGGTCTGATTCCCTACGGTGCACAATTATTACTGGCCTGCTCGATTGCCAAAATGTCACCGGTCGAACTGATTGGCAATATCTACTATTGCTGGATTTTGGCGATTTTTGCCCTCATCGCAATTGTCACGCGTTATCCACGTTTAAAAACCTAAAAAAATTTAATGCTCTTCAAGCCATCTGCAAAGATGGCTTTTTTATTGGTGAAGATAGAACCTTACCATTTGGCATAATGCTGCTCGAGCAAACCATATTCATTCAGACAGACAATTTCCTGTCCCTCGCCATGCTGAATGGTGCCCGAAATCGTAGCCTGCCAGTGACTGAACTGGCTGCCCACCAGACGTAAATTCATGCTCTCATAACGTCGCCAGCTGGTCTGCACGATCAAATTAAGTTTTTCATCCAGCGAACGAACGGACCAGCGCTGATCATCCAGTTTTTCAAACAAGACATCCTGCACCGAATACAACACACCATTGACCCATAAGCCATTTTCATTGCCAAAACTTTCATTGATACCCGAAACGAGGTTAATTCCGACCCGGTTATGCTGCGCATCCCAAAAATTGCAGGATAACCAGAACCAGGCGGTTTCAGGACGTAAAAAACCACAGGTATCATCGAGTGCAGCAAAACTCTGCTCATTGAACTGGATCACCTGCTGCTGTTTATTGACAAAAAAACCCTCTATAGTCAGCGTGGCCAGTTTCTGCGTATAGGTCCAGCCATTGGTGCCAATTGGACTGCATAGAATAAGCGGATTGGTTCCGGCGCAAAAAATCCGCGCACTCAGCTTGATTTCCCCATATTTGGTGACGCGGATATAACGCACGCCATGCGCATGCTGGATTTCAATCTGAAATGGTGATTTGGTAAAAAAACTCTGATTAAACAATGGCTGTTCATCCAGCTGGGTTTTTCGGCCAAAAGGCTGAATCGCATTCCAGTCGGAGGTCTGCTGGGTCACGTGATCATAAATGTAGAGAAAAGCATGGGCAGCCCAGCCCATATCAACAATTGCAACCCCCATCGAATACTGTTCATGCTGGATACTGCAGAATTTAAATTTTTTATATTTCAGTCTCTTGCGCCAGCCGGTAACAATATCCCCATAGGGAGTTTTATAAATATATTTATGAATATCAATACTGCTGGGGAGTTGGTCAAAACGTCCATAGCGTGGCTGTCCATTCGATTGAATTAAATCCATTTACTCAGTTCCATCTAGAAAAGACATTTAAAGCATTATTTTGTGTTGAACCGCACCAGATGAAAGCTCCCTGCTTCCCTACCCTAGCCAGCACTTATATTCTACCGGGTTAAAGGTGATGAGAATATTTTTAATGATTACCTCATCTCTCGGGTCTTTATTTTACTTGTTTTCAATGCACATCTGACCGAGAGCTCGACCAGATGGCTGACCATTTAAAATTTAGTCGCTAGAAATTACATATCGACGATTGGAATCCCATCCAGACGCGCCATGGTCATTAAATCTTTATCACCACGTCCTGAAACGGTCGCAATAATAATCTGATCTTTTGACATGGTTGGTGCCAGTTTGGTCACATAGGCCATGGCATGTGAACTTTCCAAGGCTGGAATAATCCCTTCAATCTGGGTCAGATCACGGAAACCTTGTAGCGCTTCCTGATCATTAATCGGCACATATTCTACACGGTGCATATCTTTCAGGAAGCTGTGCTCTGGACCTACTCCCGGATAATCCAGACCGGCAGAAATACTATGCGTTTCAATGATCTGGCCTTGTGCATCCGACATCAGGTACGTACGGTTACCATGCAATACGCCGACATGACCGGCATTCAATGGTGCAGAGTGTTTACCGGTTTCAATGCCCAAACCTGCGGCTTCGACCCCATACATTTTCACGTTGTAGTCATTCAGGAATGGATAGAATAAACCAATCGCATTGGAACCTCCGCCCACACAAGCGACCAATGCATCTGGTAAACGTCCTGCCTGCTCTAGAATCTGTTGACGTGCTTCACGGCCAATCACCGACTGGAAATCACGTACCAGCATCGGATAAGGGTGGGGACCTGCAACCGTACCAATAATGTAGTAAGTGCTGTCAACGTTGGTCACCCAGTCACGCATCGCTTCATTGAGTGCATCTTTCAGGGTTTTCGAACCGCTTTCCACAGGCACCACTTTGGCACCGAGCAAACGCATACGGTACACGTTCATGGCCTGACGTTTCACGTCTTCTGCGCCCATGTAAACCACGCATTCCAGACCTAAACGCGCTGCAATCGTCGCGGTTGCAACACCGTGCTGGCCTGCACCGGTTTCAGCGATAATGCGTTTTTTACCAGAGAGCTTAGCCAATAAGGCTTGACCAATGGTGTTATTGATTTTATGTGAACCGGTATGGTTCAGGTCTTCACGTTTTAAATAGATTTGTGCGCCACCGAGTTCACGTGACCATCGTTCAGCATAATAAAGCGGACTTGGACGTCCAACGTAATATTTTAGATCTCGGTCGAATTCTGCCAAAAACTGTGCATCATTTTTCATGCGGTTATAAAGATTTTCTAAATCTTCCAAAGCCGCCATCAGCGTTTCTGACACAAAACGTCCACCATGGATACCAAAATGCCCTTTGGCATCTGGATACTGGGTGTAATCAATCACGTTATTTTGCTGATCCACGTTGGACTCCTTGCATAAATCGTTCAATGCGTTGTTGGTCTTTAATACCTTTTGCGGACTCGACGCCTCCGCTCACATCCACGGCAAATGCTTGCGTGGTATGTATGGCTTCTTCAATATTCTCTGGTGTTAAGCCTCCCGCCAAAATCAGCGGAATATCCAGTTTGGGGAACTTGGACCAGTCAAATGAATGTCCTGTTCCACCTTTGAGTTCTGGATGCCAGGCATCCAGTAAAATAGCACTTGCACCCACTGTCTGGTAGCGCTGAATTTCTGCGACCACATCCAGACCCGGTTTCACCTGAATGGCTTTATACCAGCGGCGTTTACATTGGGCAGCAATACTCTGGCACTGTTCCGGACTTTCATCACCATGCAATTGTAGAACATCTAAAGGTATCTGCTCTAGCACCTGCTGAATGTCCTCAGCACTGGCATTGACAAACAAACCGACAATTTGTACATACGGCGGAATGATCGAAGTTAATTGCTGTGCTTGCTCAATAGTGACATGTCTTGGGCTGGGTGGGAAAAATACCAAACCGATGGCATCTGCACCGGCATCCACAGCAGATTGAATATCTTGAGGGCGAGTAATACCACAAATTTTGGCACGCGTTCGCATGGAATATAAACTCATTTCATGCCTGATTTATAGCCGATCTATAAATCATGGAGGCGAATCATTGTAATGCAATTTTTTTGGTTTGCGTGCAAATTCAATTTGCTTTCTATGACTTTTCTGCAAAAAGAAAGCTCCGATTAAAATCAGAGCCTCTTTCACCTCAGATGCGATTATTTCATCGCATAACGTAATGTCACCCAAGCGGTTCGATCATCTTGAGAATATAAAGTACCGTTACTGTAATTGGTTGAATATTCTTTATCAAATAGATTGGCAAGCTTAGCTTGAATACTAAATTCAGGTGTTGCTTGATAAGTAACACGAGTATCTACGGTTGCAAAAGAACCTAAATATTCAGAATTCTCATCATTTGTATAACGTTTATCTTCCGCATGTACAGATCCACCAATTGTCCATTTATCTATAGTGTAATCCACAGAAAGATTGAACAATTGTTTTGCACGATACTTGATTTGTTTTCCTTCATTAGAGCCACTGCTACGATTTTCTGGATCTTGATATGTATAATTCATATCCCACGTCCAGTTATTCAGCGTTTGACTCAAGTGTGCTTCTATACCTTGAATTCGTGCTTGATTAACATTGCTCGGTATCCAACGATATGGTTCTTCAATAGTTGGCGCTGATGTCCAAGCAATTAGATTTTCAATTTCATTATAGAAAGCATTTAATTCCCAATCTACGCTATTGGCCTGTCCTTTAAAACCGATCTCATAATTTTCAGACTCTTCCGGTCTTACATTAGGATTACCAACGTTTCCATAAATATCTTCTGGATAATACAGATCATTGAACGTAGGGGCTCTATATGCTGTACCATAGCTAAAATACGTTTTGAAATTATCCGTCAAATTATAACCAATTGACGCACTTCCCGTTGTATGATTCCCAAATTGCTCATTGTCATCAAGACGGATTGCACCCTGTAAATCAATTGCACCAAATGAACCTAAATACTGGGCAAAATAGCCATTATTATTACGCTCTTTGACCGCGTATGCTTCTGAACCAGAAACCTCATCTTTCTGATAATCAAAACCTAACATCAATTTGTTATTTGGATTGATATGCAACGTATTTAACCAAGAAAGCGTATCTCGTGCTGTATTAAATTCAGAGAAAATCCCCATATAATTTTTTTGTTTATCTTCACTACGGCCAATCTGTAACTGTGATACCCAAATGTCAAATGGTTTGTACTTAGCAGTTAGACCATAAACATTTTGCTCTACTTTACTGTGTACATTAGGTGAATCTATACCGGTTCCCCATGCATCATTAGAATCAGACTCAGTATCCCCCCGTACAATTAATACGTTACCTTGTACTTCTAATTTATTATTAAACTGATGCCTCCCAGTTAGTGAGATCGACTCATTTTCATAACTATCCTTGTCTAAATCATAAGGTTCATCAATATTTGAAGTATTTATACCTTGTGTTTGAGTTCCCGCAACATTTAAAGTTGCCCAACTATCATTGTGACGGACATTCACACCAACATTACCCTGATAGGTTTCATGAGAGCCATAAGTCACAGACGCAAAAGGTTTAACGCCATTTTCACTACCTTTACGGGTAAAAATCTGGATTACCCCACCAATTGCTTCCGAACCGTAAAGACCAGAACGAGGCCCACGCACCACTTCAACCCGTTCAATTTGTTCAATTGGCAAATCTTGAAATGCAATATCACCTAAAGTAGCTGATCCTATTTTTTGACCATCCACTAAGACCAACACAGCACTGGAACTCGTACCACGAATCGAGATCCCTGTAGGCTGCCCCATACCACCAGCATTTGTATAGGTAATACCCGGGACTGTCCGGAGTAAATCTTGTAACGTCGTAAATTGCTGACGTTCAATTTGTTCACGATTGATCACGGTCACCGCAGCAAGGGTTTTTTCAACCTCAGTTTCTGTACGGTTTGCTGTTACAGTGATGGGAGAGAGAACTTCTGCTGCAATCGCTACAGAAAGTGGAGATAAAATAAAAAGCGAACCTAAAAAGGTTTTATAAACGAAATGCATAAATCTTTCCCCTGATCGCACCGCCCGTGCGAATTTAAGATGGATAACGCATAGACGGTTTCAGGGTGCAATACTCTTTGGACAAGTATGCCATCCCATCAATAACGCCCGCCGCATTATGTATGTAGGTCTGCATCAGGCCGGTCTCCGGACTTAAGTTATTTCATTAATAACTATTCACCGTTGCGGGGGCAGTGCCAGCTTTAAATACTATCGATTTAACTGACTTCCCAGTTTCACTTCTCTCAATGGAAGCACCTGAAGCGCTCGCAGGGTAGTTTCTGCTCCTAGTGAAGTCAAGCTTAATATGGATTGCTAAACTATTATTCCGATAAATCGGCTATTCTAAGGCCCTGTTTAAAACTGAATTTCAGGAAATACCATGGGCCACCGTTTAAGTAAAATTTATACCCGCACAGGCGACGCCGGCACAACTGGACTAGGTGATGGTTCTCGCGTTGCCAAAGATGACTTGCGCATTGCTGCACTCGGCGATGTTGATGAACTGAATGCCTGCATCGGGATTTTACGTTCCCAGATTGCCGTAAGCAGCATTGAAGACAAAGCTACATGGGACAATTCACTGAGCTTGATTCAGCACTGGTTATTCGACCTTGGTGGTGAAGTCTGTATTCCCAATTACACCATGCTGCAAAGTAGCTGCATTGAATTTTTAGAACAGCAAATCGACCAGATGAATGAAGAATTGCCGATGCTGAAAGAATTTATTTTACCGGCCGGCACACTGGTCTGCAGTTATGCACATCAGGCCCGTGCGGTCTGTCGTCGTGCCGAACGCAGCCTGATGTCCGTGCATAGCCGTGACCAGAACATTCAAACCACCGCCTTACAATTACTCAATCGTTTGTCAGACTGGTTATTTGTTGCTTCGCGTACCCTGCAACGAGCGGAAGGCGGACAAGAAGTTTTATGGCAAAAGAATATAAATGACACAATTTAAGGGTAAAATATAAACAATATCTTTTACTTGTTTATTTTTATGCGAATTATTGGTCATCGCGGTGCCCGAGGCGAGGCTCCCGAAAACACCCTCGGCGGTTTTCAGTACTTGCGTGATCTAGGCGTGCGTGCCGTCGAGTTTGATGTTCGCCAGCTCAAAGATCGTTGTCTCACCGTCATTCATGATGATAATTTTCTGCGCACAGCAGGAGTTTCATGTTACCTCTATGACTGTAATGAAGCCGATCTGGTGCATTACGACCATCGCTATGACTGGGCGCACTGGCCACAAAAAGAAACCACGCCTAAACTCACCCAAGTGCTCAATTTACTCAGTGATTTTGAACATATTGAAGTTGAAGTAAAAGAAGTTCCTTCAATGGCTGAGGCCGAACAGCTCACTGAAACCTTGGAACAACATCTGCAAGGTCTTGAACACCAAGTCATCATTACCAGCTTCGATGAAAAAATTCTCAGTGCCCTGCAGCAAAAGCATAGTGGCTTTAAACGTGGCTTACTGGTAGAAACTGACCTGCAAGCCAAAGCCATCGAAAAAGCCCATGCACTGGACTGTCAGCATATTGGCTGGATGGATCAACTGGCCAGCCAAGACATGATCCAGCTTTCTCATCTGGCACAACTCAATATCAGCGTCTGGACCGTCAATGATATCGAACGAGCCAAGGCATTACGTGATGCAGGTGTGCACGGACTGATTACCGATATTCCCAAAGTCATGCAACAACATTTTTGACATACTCCCGCCACTTTCACTTTGTTCCTTGCGAAACTCGTTTCTCAGGGATTCTAAAAGCAAAAGCACTTAGGCGGCTTCCTCACGGATTTCGCTTGCTTTCTGCTTCACAGGGCGACCTTTACCGCATCCACCCTCCACAGACAAAACGGCATGTCCTGCCGCCAAGATGTTACGAGCAGCATTAAAGTCTGCATTCGCAACATACCCACACTCGACACACTCAAAACTTGACTGAGTGGTTCGATTTTCTTTTGCAACATGACCGCATGAA
>JAJUIK010000009.1 GCA_029267635.1 Moraxellaceae bacterium
AAATGGTTATGCCAGGTGACAACGTTGAAATGTCAGTAGAATTGATCCACCCAATCGCAATGGACCCAGGTCTACGTTTTGCGATCCGTGAAGGTGGTCGTACTGTAGGTGCTGGTGTTGTTGCGAAAGTAACTGCATAATCACTTTATAGTGTAAAAAAGCGTGCCGCGAGGTGCGCTTTTTTTATGCCTGAGATTTTTTCTTTTATGATGATTTTTAAAATAAGCTATGTTCACCAAGGTGACTGAATCATTTAAAGGATTAAAAAGACCTTCATTACAAAAACTGTTTTTTTAACTCGATTTTTTATCCAGAGTTTTTATAATGCCTGCTCCTCAAGCTGCGAAATGATGAACGAAGATGATTCGTTTGATGCAAAAATCTGATTTAACCGCTGTAGCCACAATTGAAACGCAGGTGCAAAGCCATCCGTGGAACCTCAAGCAATTCGAGGAATCTCTAAATAATTATTACTGCACCGTGTTGCAACAAGCAGACAAGGTGGTGGGCTTTTGTATTTTGCAACCGGTTCTGGATGAAGCGAATCTTTTATTGATGGCGATTGATCCACTGTATCAAGGAAAAGGGCTGGGCTATCAATTATTGGATGCATCGATCCAGCAACTTGCTAATCAGCCAGTACAGATTTTTCTGGAAGTACGGGAAAGCAATACCGCTGCGATCGCCTTGTATGAAAAAATTGGTTTTCACCAGATTGATTTAAGAAAAAATTATTATCCGAATCCCGATGGTAGCCGCGAACATGCAATTATTATGGTGAAGAGCTGCACTGAGGATTTTGCCCAGCTCTTCCGTGAGTAGAGGATTGTTTATTATTTAATAATGGTATTGTTCCATCCTGAAGGCAGGGTGGACATTAAAGATTGTCCGAGGTGTTGAATTTCTTCTGCTTTCAAGTCGCGACTCAAGCGACGCCACTGGCCATCAAGTAAAATTTCCAGTGGAAGGTACTGTGATTTGTAATTCATCTTGTTGGAATGGGGCACCCAATAGCCCAGATAGACAAAGTCCAAGCCTTTGTTGCGTGCATATTCGATTTGTTTCAGAATTGCAAATACACCTAATGAGCGGCGACTTTCATCCGGATCAAAAAAGGTATATACGGCAGATAGACCATCATCCATCAGGTCACAGGTGGAAACACTGATCAGGCAGTCATCTTTCCAGAGTTCGAGAAAGAAACTTTCGGTACAGCTGTTGACCAGAAATTTTTCAAATTGATCCTGACTGGCCGGGAACATGTCGCCATCAGCATGACGTTCATTAATATAACGTTCATACAAGGCATAATGTGTGGCATTCGCTTGATTACTCGGAATGATATTGATGCGCAGATCCTGGTTGCGTTTCCAGGCTTTTTTCTGCGTACTGTTCATGAAAAAATCTTGCACCGGAACGCGGCAGGACAGGCATTGCCGGCACAAATGACATTCTGGACGATAGACAAAATCGCCACTACGGCGGAAACCAATCCGCGACAATTCGGACAGTGTCACGACATCAATGCGATGTGCCGGGTCTAAAAACACCATCCGTGCCGATTTTTTTTCCAGATAGCTGCAGTCATGCGGTGGCGTAATATAATACTGTAAGTCATTCAGTGGGGACTTAGGATGATAAGAGTTCATAATAAAGGTCCCTCTTTATTGTCATTCGGTGAGTTTTGCAGTTTCTGCTATTGTTTTACTTGAAAATACACCTTCTTGGTATTTTTTCCAATCGAGAGGCGGCTGATTAATTACATCTTGTAACGATTTTAGATAGGCTTGGCGAGAAAGTGTACGGGCACCTAAACTGAGCAAGTGATCGTTGACCAGTTGGCAGTCAATCCAGCTTAAATTTTGTTCCTGTCCAATCAGCATGAGCGTATAAAACGCCATTTTGGATACATCGGTGCGCTGGCTAAACATCGATTCGCCAAAGCATCCTCGGCCAATACTCACACCATAGAGTCCACCCACCAGCTGCTGTTGCTCCCAGACCTCAATACTGTAGCCATATCCAGCAGCAAAGAGCTGGCAATAGCCCTGAATAATCTGTTCACTAATCCAGGTTTCATTGGCATAACTGCGTGGCAGGGCGCAGTTGCGCATCACTTGTTCAAAGGCCTGATTCACCGTAATCCGATAATCCCACTTTTTCATATTGCGCAGTAAGGATTTACTGGGGTGATAATCCTGCGGGTAAATGATGCAGCGGGGTTCCGGAGACCACCAGCAAATCGGTTCATCTTCATTGAACCAAGGGAACAGGCCATGGGTATAGGCTTCAAACAAGGTCGAAGGGGAGAGGTCGGCACCAATACAAATCAGTCCCTGGCCTTCTGGATCTGACTCAATCGGATCAGGAAAGACATATTGTGAAGGAGATAAAAGCTGCATGGATCAGTCCGAGCGTTAAAAGCTAAACGAAGTCTGCTTATCTTAAAACAAGCAGGGAAAAATCCAAATGCACATAAAAAAACCGCCAGATTGACGGTTTTTTATTTGGGAAAATGATTAGTCCATTATTTGGCGAGCGCATCCAGATATTTTTCTGCATCCAGCGCAGCCATACAGCCTGAACCGGCCGAGGTAATGGCTTGACGATACACGCTATCGGCGACATCACCAGCTGCAAAGACACCCGGAATAGAGGTAGCAGTGGCATTGCCTGCTGTACCGCTTTGCACTTGAATATAACCGTTGCGCAGTTCAAGCTGGCCTTCAAACATGCTGGTATTTGGCTTGTGACCAATGGCAATAAATAGACCTTGCACATCGATTTGTTGGGTAGAATCATCCTGGGTCGATTTTAGACGTACACCTGTGACGCCAGTATTGTCGCCGAGCACTTCATCGACCTGATGGTTCCAGACGATGCTGATCTTGCCTTCTTTTTCTTTTTCGAAGATGTGATCTTGCAGGATTTTTTCCGAACGCAGGAAATCACGACGGTGCACCAACGTGACATGCTCTGCGATGTTGGATAGATACAAGGCCTCTTCCACCGCAGTATTGCCACCACCCACGACCATAACTTTCTGGTTTTTATAGAAGAAACCATCACAGGTGGCACAGGCACTCACACCTTGCCCCATAAAGGCCTGTTCAGACTCCAGACCAAGATATTGCGCAGTTGCACCTGTCGCCACAATCAGGGCATCACAAGTGTATTCTTCCATATCGCCTTTAAGGACAAATGGACGGGTATTCAAATCCACTTCATTGATGTGGTCATAGACCAGTTCCGTACCAAAACGTTCCGCATGTGCCTGCATCCGTTCCATGAGCGCTGGACCGGTTAAGCCTTCAGGATCACCTGGCCAGTTATCCACCTCAGTGGTGGTGGTCAATTGGCCACCGAGTTGCATGCCTGCAATCAGGGTTGGTTTTAAGTTGGCACGCGCTGCATAAACTGCTGCGCTATAACCGGCAGGACCTGAACCTAAAATGATTAACCGCGAGTGACGAGCGCTCATGGGAAATATCCTTTTTTATATAAAAATTAACAAAATTATACGGGAAACTTGTGCTGATTGCTGCGAGATCAATGTCGATATTATTGATCAAGCAAATAGATTTGAGCTATATAGAAAAGTAACAACTCAACCCAACAATCGTGCATCTTTTTGTAAAGAACAGGTGCATAATATAAAGATTTATTCTTTGAAGATAGCGATTCGCTACAATAAAAGAACATGATGAATCATTGCTTACAGGACAGTATATGACTGCGGTGTCGAGTGTGTATGCACAGCGCTTATTGGTGACATTATTCTTGGTTTCATTTGGTATTTATCTGTTTCTGGCCACAGTCACTTATACCCCTTTTGATCCGGGATGGATGCATATTTCCAGTGATACCCAGCAGGTTTCCAATGCGAGTGGCGTTGCGGGAGCCTGGATTGCTGACCTGTTATTTGGCTTTCTGGGCTGGGCCAGTTTATTGATCCCCTTGTACTTTTTTCTGGAAGCAATTCAGGTGTGGTGGCCGCGCAGTTTTCTCAATCGTCCTTTCCGTTATGCGGCGCAATTTTTTATTATTTTGGCGACGTCCAGTTTGCTTTATCTGCACTGGAATGTGCCGGCAGATACACTAGACAATGCCGCAGGCGGGATTATTGGCTATGAGTTGGGGCAAAGCCTATCGCAATTATTGACCATTTATGGTGCAACGTTCTTTTTATTGACTTTCTGGATTTTATTGCTAACACTCGCCTTTGGGATTCAATGGAATAAGACCTGGGCAACTTTGCAGGCCACACCGGCTTATCTGCAGGACTTATTCTATAAAAATGTACCGGAAAGCGAATCTGCTTTTGACCGCACAGAAATGCCAGTCAAAAAAGTTGCGGCTGTTAAGCCTGTCGCTCCTGTAGCCAGTGTGGCAGAGCCGATCCAGGAACATCATGAAATCAAAACCTCATCCTTCGTACACGATACTGCTGCAGCACGTCTGTTCGATGAAATGGTGCAAAAAGAACAACAGGCTGAGCTTGAGAGTATGCCAGCACAAGAGTTAATTTTTGATGCTGACGATGAAGAAGAATTTGAGCGTACCTTAAAGAAAGCCCATCAGCTCGAACAGGAAAGTCAGCGTATTGTTGCGACAGGTGAAGTCTGGCGTGCCTTGCAGAATCATGATGATCCGAAAAATGAAATTGAGGCCTTGCTGAAAGCAGCAGATGATGATCATGTACAGTCATCCACTCAGCATTTTGCGGCCAGCAATGAGCAGGTGAAGTTAAAAGAACAATCTAATTCTTACGTACAAACCGAATATCAAAAACCGCAGTCCACAGCTGATTCAGGGCTGGACTGGAATGATGACGAAATTTTTGATGAGTTACTGGCCGCAGTACCGAATAGCAAATCAGCACCGGATTTACATGTGCCGTTTCAGGCTGCTGCCGTATCCGTTGTGGAAAGTGCACCCGCAGCGGTTGTTGCGGTATCAGGATCATTAGATTCTGCAACCTTGGTATCTACTACAGGATCAACCTTACAGTCGACCATCCGTTCCCATCTGGATACTGAATTGGATGATCTGGAAGATTTATTGATAGAGGAAGATGAAAAGGTAAAACCGGCTGTATCCGCCTTGGAACGAAACGATTGGGCTGAGCTGGATGAAACAGCACTAAGCCGAGATTTTGCTGAAACTGAGAACCTCACTGTCACTGAACAAAAAACGTTATCCAAAGAAGAATTTGTAGAAGCCTGGCAAGAAACTGCCGGCAAACCAGAAATAGATACATTCTCTGAACTGGAAGATGAGTTCGATTTTGATGCACCGTTGACCGATGCAGCAGGTCGTCCGTTATCTCGTGCCATGCAGGTGGCACAGAAGCGCCGAGATCTGCCAACCTTACCCGGACTGGAATTGCTGGATGAAGTCGACCCAAACAAAAAGGTCAATTTCACTGCTGAACAATTGGCTCGGTTGTCCGAATTGCTGGAAATCAAGCTCCAGGAATTCAACGTCAAAGCCAAAGTGATTGAGGCTCAACCGGGTCCGGTAGTGACGCGCTTTGAGCTGGATCTGGCACCGGGGGTGAAAGCCTCGAAAGTCACCAACATTTCCCGTGACTTGGCGCGTTCTATGTCGATGGCCTCGGTTCGTGTGGTCGAGGTGATTCCGGGTAAACCGTATATCGGTATCGAGGTGCCGAATAGTAGCCGCGAAATGGTTCGTTTGATTGAACTGGTTCGAACGCCAAAATTTGAGGATCCAGAGGGTATTCTTTCCATGGCCATGGGTAAGGATATTTCCGGTAATCCGGTGATTACCGAATTGGGTAAAGCACCCCACATGCTGGTCGCAGGCACCACCGGTTCGGGTAAGTCGGTGGCGGTGAACTCCATGATTTTATCCATGTTGCTTAAATACACACCGGACCAGTTACGTTTAATCCTGATTGACCCGAAACAGCTGGAACTGGCCAACTATAACGATATTCCACATTTGCTCACGCCTGTGGTTACGGACATGAAAGATGCCGTGAGTGCCTTGAACTGGTGTGTCAATGAAATGGAACGTCGTTATAAGCTGATGTCTTTCCTGAAAATTCGTAAAATCAGCGACTATAACCGTAAAGTGGAAGAGGCGATTGCCAATGGTGAAGATCTGATTGATCCAACTTGGAAACCGAGTGATTCGGCGACTCAGGAACGTGCACCACGCTTAACGCCATTACCGTCGATTGTGATTGTGGCGGATGAGTTTGCCGATATGATCATGCAGGTGGGTAAAAAGGCGGAAGAAATGATTACCCGTCTGGCACAGAAATCACGTGCTGCCGGTATTCACCTGTTACTGGCCACCCAGCGTCCATCGGTGGATGTGATCACAGGGTTGATCAAGGCCAATATTCCGACCCGTGTGGCCTTACGCGTGAACTCAAAAATTGACTCGCGTACAATTTTGGATGCTGGCGGTGCAGAAGATTTGCTCGGTCATGGTGATATGCTGTTTCTCGGACCGGGCAAGATTGAGCCGGAACGTGTGCATGGCGCTTTTATTGCCGATGATGAAGTGAACCGGATCTGTGATGCCTGGCGTGAACGGGCCAGCCCAAATTATGTTGATGAAATTCTGACGCCATTTGATGAAGAGCCGACTTCACGTGGTTTTGAAGAGGGTGATGGCGGCTCTGAACGCGATATGCTGTATGAGCAGTGCGTAGCCTTTGTTCTGGAAACCCGTAAAGCTTCGACATCTTCGCTGCAGCGTAAATTTAGTCTGGGTTATAACCGCGCCGCCCGAATCATTGATCAGATGGAAGAAAATGGCATCGTCAGCTCGATGGGAGCCAATGGTAAGCGGGAAATTCTGGTTTAATCACAAACAAAAAAGCCTGCATCAGCAGGCTTTTTAAATTCTAGAGGATTAAGCAAACTTGGCCAACACTTCGAGGAAAGGCGCACTTTGACGGGGATATTCCGCAATAATGTCATGAATACGCTGGCCTTGTGGATTGGTCGCATTGACATCGCGGCCATCTGCAACAAACTTGTTCAACAGGCGCTCATAGTCACTTGGGCGCATATGTTTGAAAGCATGGTAAAGTACGTGAAAATCGCCATTCACGCCTTCAGGAGGAAGTTGGTTGAGGTAGGCAAAAACACGCTCATCGGACCATTCTTCATTGAAAGTTGCTGGCTGTGATAATGCCATAACAATCTCCTCGGTTAAAAATTCAAGAATAAAAAAGGCAAAATAACTGGCGTTATTTTGCCTTGATTCAATCTGCTTGACTAATCAGTAATGAGATTAACGTTCTTCAGGCAAATTGATATTCATTTCCAGCATTTCAATGTTGGCTTCTGAACGTACCTGCATCTGAATATGCTGCTCATCGACACCACGCACATAGCGGTTGACCACCTGCATGATTTCTTTCTTCATTTGGTCAATTTTGTCTTGACTTAAACGTTTACCCAACCCCTGTTCAGAGGCGACGATGACTTTTAAGCGGTCTTTGGCGGTTTTGGCACTTGAAGGCTTGTCATCCGCATTAAAGAGTTTACTCCAGAATCCTGCCATATCACGCTCCAAATAATCGTGCTAACCAACCTTTCGGTTTCACGGTAATGTGTCGATAAGGACGTTCTTCACCTAAGAAACGGGCAACCAAGTCATCATACGCCTGACCTGCACTGGCTTCTGGATAGAGAATGACCGGCTTACCTTCGTTCGACGCTTGCAGTACGCTTGGGCACTCTGGAATGACCCCGAGGGTTGGCACACGCAAGATATCTTTGGAGATGTCATCGATGCTGAGCATTTCTTGACGGTCCGCACGTTCCGGGTTGTAACGGGTAATGCACAGATGCTTGCGTACACGTCCTTCGTTTTGTTCTACTTTTTTGGTCTTGCTGTCGAGCATGCCAATGATACGATCCGAGTCACGCACGGATGAAATTTCCGGGTTGGTCACAATAATCGCTTCATCTGCATGGTACATGGCCAAGATCGCGCCACGTTCAATACCGGCAGGAGAGTCACAAATAATATAGTCAAATTCTTGGGAAAGTTCATCAATTACACGTGCGACACCTTCATCGGTCAGGGCATCTTTATCACGTGTTTGGGAGGCAGGTAAAATATATAAATTTTCAATATCTTTATCGCGAATCAGCGCTTGTTGTAATCGTGCTTCGTTATTAATTACATTGACAAAATCATAAACCACGCGGCGTTCACAACCCATGATCAAATCAAGGTTACGCAAGCCCACGTCAAAATCGATCACAACAGTCTTATGACCGCGAAGGGCCAAGCCTGTTGCAAAAGATGCACTTGTTGTAGTTTTACCCACACCACCTTTGCCTGATGTTACGACAACAATTTTGGCCACCGAATCCACTCCTGTTATGGTCATTTGCCCTGATGTTCGGGCTGTTATGGTGTTTAATTGATACCTTAAATTTCCAATGCTTCAAATTCAAGCTCTTGCTGATCATTCAAGTAAATATGTACAGGTTTTTTGCTGACATGCTGCGGAATATCATCTGCAACGCAATAGGTTCCTGCAATAGATACGAGCTCTGCTTCTAGGGAATGGCAGAAAATACGTGCTGCGCTATTACCGCCGGCGCCGGCAATGACTCTACCACGAACACTGCCATAAATATGGATATTTCCAGAAGCGATTACTTCTGAACCGCTGTTAATGCCTGCGTTCACGATAATATCGCCGTGGTCTTGTACCAGACATTGTCCGGTACGCAAAATCTCATTGTGATACGCAGTAATATGACGGATGGCTCTGGCCGGCTTCGCGGTTACTTCTTCTGTTGCTGCTTCGACAGGCGTTTCTACCACCTGTTCTTTGGTCGGTTTAATGCGTTGTAATGGACGGTCTGCAGCTAATACTGGAAACTGAATGGCACGCGCCTGATCGCCCAGCAGGCCATCAATCACGGCCATCGGTTGCACGTCCAGGCTGATCAGCAGTTGAATCAAGGCAATCAGCTCCTGTTCGACCGTACTGTCTAAAATAACCAAGGCTCCCTGATAAGCAGTTTCATTGAGCATGCTGGTAAGTTGCTGGCGGATGGCCTCATGATCATTGGTATCAAAGGTTAATCGGGTGAAATTAACCATTCTCCCGGTAATCCGTATGTCAGCCATAATGGTTCCTTAAACGCTCCGGACGGAATATAGGATGTGTCGAAGCAATGTTGTAAATAGAGCAAATCCTAGACCAAATTGCGCCAATTCTCTAGTTGAGTTAACAAATATTTTTCACCAAATGTTTATTCTTTCTGTTGGTCGTGTTTTTCTAAAGTTTCTAGCCACTGCTTGACTTTAATCTGCTTGTGCATCGCATCCAGACTTTCAAAAACGGCCGATTCAACCAGTTGTTCCAGTGCGTCATTATGAATGTTGAGCTGGCTGGTTTTTTCTGCAATCTGCTGATACATGCGGTTGGGTTGATTTGGTGTACCCTCAGTAAAAGGTTGCATCAGCCCCAAGGTGATATTTTCGCCCAAACGCTGACCGATACTTTGAATCTGCTGCTCAATCCGACCTCCTACAATCGGAATTAAACGTAACAGCTGGGTCAATTCGGGGGTGTCTTCAATGGCTTGGTTGACCACTTGTCCAACATTCTTTGCGATCTGGTTTTGTTGCTGTTGCAGCTCACAGGCCAAAGTTTCCTGCAAGATTTCCGACAGGGCAGTGGCAAACAGTTGCCGGTGATGATCGACCAGATCATGAATAATCTGTTTATGGGTCGTACTGGTGCTGAGTTCACGCTTGATGCCTTCAAGCACCGTGAGCACAACACGGCTGGAAAGTTCTTCCAGCAGCAAATGGTAATAAAATTGCACACGTCTGGACACCCATTCCGGCACCACCTGATAGCCCAGTTCATTGAGCCGATAGGCAATGACACTGGCACGCAATAAACGTAAAAAGCGCAGTTCTGGCACAATAGCCAGGATTTCATACCAGTGCACAAAAGGGAAAAAGAACCAGCGTGGATGATGCTGGCGCAAAATGGCAATCATCCAGCGCAGCACCAACTCCATGATCAGGTAACTGGTAAACCAGGTTTCAGTTTTCACCACCCAAAGATGCAATTCTGCTTTATAGAACTGCAATATTTCAGGCAAGTGGAAAAAATCAAACAGCCAGCTGCCAAAATCGCTCATCAGCACCGCATTGGTGGCCAGACAAAACAGATTGATGATGATCAGTACCATCATGAACATGTCGTAAATTAAAAACAGTTTCCAGGCCCAGGTATCATGACGGATGGGTTGAAAACTGTTTTGAGCTGGCGATTTTGGCATAGAGGTTCTGAGCGTACAAAATGAGTGGTAAAGGTATTAAACGGTTTGATATTTTTGCTTGATCTCTGCGATCAGCTGATCTTTTTCCTGCCAGCGTTGAGCGAGCCATTGCTGGAAACGTTCGCGATACTCGGGATCATCTTCATAATTGCCACCATGCACCCAGTCCGGTATTTCGATTTTACGGACATGCACCGCGATCCGTGAGACTTCCCCTAGCCAGAAATGGCGATATTCAGGAATCCCATCTGGATAGACAATCGTCATATCCACTAAAGCATCAATCTGATCACCCAGGATATTTAAGGCCAGCGCCAAGCCACCGGCTTTGGGTTTAAGCAGATGTTGATAGGGCGATTGCTGCTGCTGATGTTTTTCTGGGGTAAAACGCGTACCTTCCAGATAATTCAGCAAGGTAAAGGGTTGACTGAGCAACTGTTCACAGGCTTTGCGTGCCTCGGCCAGATCACGGGTTTTCAGTTCCGGATTTTTCGCAATCTGTTCCTTGCTATGCCGTTTCATCATCGGGAAGCCGAGAATCTTGAAGGCTTGTCCGACAAACGGAATAAAGATCAGTTCCCATTTGGTAAAGAAACGGGTCAGAGGCATACGGGTCAGACCAAAATACTGATTGACGGTGGTATCGACCCAGCTTTGATGATTACAGATCATCAGGTAGCGACCTTGTAAGCTCAACTGTACATCTTTTTCAATCTGGATGTCCCAGCTAAGATTCGGTAATACATGATCAATCAACCAATTATTCACACTGAGCCAGCTATTAGTAATCTGAATATTGGTTTCATCCACCTTGCGTGATTTTTTGATCAGTTTGGTTAAACCCAGCGCCAATACCGGTGGACCATGCAAAAACGTACTCCCGGTAATGACCGATCCGACAGTTAAGCCTTGTTTGATTTTTTGTAATAAAGCTGGTTTGCGTTGCTGAGATGACATATAACAGTCCTAATACTGCAATCTGGTCCATAGATGAATGTTGCCAATATAGCCAGAGTTATGGGTAGAAGAAAGTGCGAAAACTGACTGTGGAGAAATTATGGTGAACACGATCACATCGCTGCAGTTAAGTATTACAAATTGTAACCAAAAGGTTTATTATTAACAAAAAATCAATGGTCTATCACTTTCTTTTATTTCATCATGCATCAGGTAGACAACAAACACAAAGAAGGAGGCATGCAATGCGTGCACTAGTTATTTCAACAGTAATCGGGGCGATGGCACTTTCTGGTTGCCAGAATATGGAATATGACAAAACTGCCATGGGTGCCGGCTTAGGTGCATTATTGGGTGCAGGTGTGGCGTACTCTAATGCTGACAAAGATAAAATGGGTCAGGCTGCGGCGATCGGTGCTGTTGTAGGCGCGGGTGCGGGTTTGTTGCTTGACAAGAAAGAAAAACGTTTACGTGAAGAGCTGGCAGGTACGGGTGTCGATGTTAACCGTAATGCAGACGGTTCGATCAACATGGTCATGCCATCAGTGACTTTCGCAACGGATTCTTCTGCGATTCAACCACGCTTCCAATCTGCATTGAATGATGTAGCGCGTGTATTACGTGAAGATGGTACAGCAAGCAAATTAGCGTTGGTGATCCATGGTCATACGGACAGCGTAGGTTCTGATGCTTATAACCAAGCATTGTCTGAGCGTCGTGCAAACTCTGTCTTGAGCTATTTGTCATCACAAGGCATTCCTTCTTCTCGTATGACTGCGCGTGGTTACGGTGAAACTTCACCAATCGCAAGCAATGACACTGCTGCCGGCCGTGAGCAAAACCGCCGTGTAGAAATTACTGTTTATGAAACTCGTTAATCTGAGTGACTAATATAAAAAAACCACCTTCGGGTGGTTTTTTATTTTTGCAAATACTTACTTTTCGGCTTTAGTTCGTGCTCAAGACAAGACTATAATCTTGGCCGAAACGCAGCCGAGGTACAGATATGTCATCCGCAAGTCAACTGAATGACAAGCAACTTGAAGCCATGAAATACACTCAAGGACCCTTGTTAGTTTTGGCGGGTGCCGGTTCAGGTAAAACCTCGGTGATTACCCGAAAAATTGCCTATCTGGTACAGCATTGCCGTATTCCGGCGCATCGTATTACCGCAATGACCTTTACCAACAAGGCTGCACGGGAAATGAAAGAGCGTGTGGGCAAACTGTTGTCACGTGAAGAAGCCAAGGGCCTATCCGTTTCCACCTTCCATACCTTTGGCCTGAATCTGTTACGTTTAGAGTTGAAGAACACGCCACTGAAAGCCAATTTCTCGATTCTGGATGCCGATGACTGCAAGCGTATCCTGATGGATCTGATGCACCGTGACAATCTTTCCGGTGCGGAAAGCAAAGATCTGATTGCCAAGGTGATGAAAAAAATTTCCGACTGGAAAAATGATCTAATTCCACCGGAACAGGCACATTCGACTTGTGAGACGCCAGAAGATGTGCAAATGGCCCATCTGTATCAACTGTATGAACGCAATTTGCGTGCCTACAATGCGGTAGATTTTGATGACCTGATTGTCATGCCGACCCGTTTATTACAGGAAAATGCCGAAGTACGGGATAAATGGCAGAACCGGGTGCGTTACCTGTTGGTGGACGAATATCAGGACACCAACACGGCGCAATATATTCTGGTCAAACTGCTGGTCGGAGTAATGGGGCAATTCACCGCGGTAGGTGATGATGACCAGTCCATCTACGCTTGGCGTGGGGCCAAGCCTGAAAACATGGCACTTCTCAAACAGGATTTTCCGAATCTGAAAGTGATCAAGCTGGAACAGAATTACCGCTCTACCAGCCGTATTTTAAAATCCGCCAATGCCGTAATTTCCAATAACCCGCATATTTTTGACAAGACCTTGTGGAGTGATAAAGGCCACGGTGAGGTCATCCGGGTGATTACCTGCCGTAACGATGATGATGAAGCCGAACGCGTGGTGAAAGACCTGCTGACGCATAGGCTGATGAACGGCAAAAACTGGAAAGATTATGCGGTGCTATATCGCGGCAACTTCCAGGCACGCGTGCTGGAAACCCAGTTACGCCAGATGCAGATTCCGTACAAACTTTCTGGCGGTCAATCATTCTTTGCCCGGGCTGAAATCAAGGATGTAATGAGCTACTTACGCTTGATCATCAATCCGGAAGATGACAGTGCATTTTTACGTATTATCAATACACCGAAGCGTGCGATTGGCCCGGTGACCTTGGAAAAGCTGGGACTGTTTGCGCAGGAAAACAATTTATCCCTACTAATGGCTGCGAGCGATCAGCGCCTATCAATGGTATTGCCGAAAAAGGCTATGACCCAGTTGCACGAGTTTGCCGACTTTATGGGGAATTTTACCCGTGAACTGTTGGATGATGATGAACCTGTACCGAAAATCCGCCAGATGATGACGGAAGCAGGTTATATCGACTACATTCGTGAGCAGGCAGCAACGCCGGCCCAGGAAAAGAGCAAGCTGGATAATATCGAAACCCTTTACAGCAGTATTCAGAGTCTGATCAACCGTGCGGAAGATGTCGATGACAAGAATATTGAAAGCGTGATTCGCAAAATGGTGTTACTGGATATGCTGGAGCAGCAGCAGGAAGAAGAGGATACCGATAAAGTCAACCTACTCACCTTACATGCGGCGAAAGGGCTGGAATTCCCTTTCGTGTACATCATGGGCTTGGAAGAAGAGCTGTTACCGCATAAAAACTCGATTGCGGCAGAAACGGTGGAAGAAGAGCGCCGTCTGATGTACGTGGGTATTACCCGTGCACGCCAAGGCCTGACCTTAACGCTGGCCGAGCAGCGTAAAAATGGCGGACAGATGAAACAGATGACGCCAAGCCGTTTTCTGGATGAGCTGCCACAAGACGAGATCGAATGGTTGGGACGTAAGAAAAAACTGGCTGCCAATGTCGATCCGAAAGAGCAGGCGCAAATGTATCTACAAAATCTTAAATCATTACTCAAGCGTTAAAATATCCTCTCCCTTAAAATTAACAGGAAAAATTATGAAAGTTCAGTTGAAAGTACTCGATCCGCGTTTGGGCAATGCATGGCCATTACCGACCTATGCCACCGCAGGTTCTGCCGGGCTGGACTTACGCGCCTGTTTAGACGAAGCGATTCAGATCGAGCCAGGCCAGACCGTTTTGGTGAAAACCGGCATGGCGATTTATATTGAAGATGTGAATTATGCTGGACTGATTTTGCCACGTTCAGGTTTGGGTCATAAACATGGCATCGTACTGGGCAATTTAGTCGGCCTGATTGATTCTGATTATCAAGGTGAGTTGATGGTGTCCGTGTGGAACCGTGGTCAACAGGCATTTACTTTGGAGCCCGGTGAACGTTTGGCACAGTATGTACTGGTCCCTGTGGTTCAGGCTCAATTTGAGCAGGTGGATGAATTTGTTGCGACCGAACGTGGGGCGGGCGGTTTTGGTCATACAGGCAAGAATTAAACTTGAATGTTATAGCAATGCTTGTTTCGACAAGCATTTTTATTTTATGCTTACATGAAAGAAAAAATAAATTAAAAACTAGCAATTTTTCAAATGACAAAAACATTACTTGGTTGTTACAAAATTTTTCAAGTATGATAACTCGCTTCAAGTAGGCTTTCTTTCGAGATATTAAAAGAATAGCCATGGATGTACATATCTTATGTTCCCATTTTATATTTTCCGTGCTTACGATATTCGCGGTAAAATTTCTATTCTGACTCCCGAATTAGTGCAGGCCATCGCGTATGGTTTGGCACAACAATATTTAAAGGCTGGGCAACGCGAACTGGTGATTGGTTATGATGCGCGTCTGAGTAGTCCTTTTTATGCACAGCTCATTGCCCAAGTTTGCCGTAAGCAAGGTTTAACAGTCACTGAACTCGGCTGCTGTTCGAGTCCGCTCATGTATTATATTGCACGTGATTTTGGCGGCAATGGTATCATGGTGACAGCAAGTCACAATGCCAAAACTGACAACGGAATCAAATGGATTGTGCAAAGTGAACCGCCGTGTCCGGACATGATTCAGCAAGTGGCCAAATGGGCGGTACAAGCCTATCAGCCTGCACAACAGATCCCATTACAATTGCTTCAGCATGAAGTCAAAAGTCAATATTGTCTGCAATATCAACAGGCCTTATTGCAGGATATCCAACTCAAACGAAGTTTCAAAGTGGTGCTCGACGGTTTGCATGGTTCTGCTGGACATTGTGCCCAATTTATTCTAAAAAAATTAGGTTGCGATGTCATTCCTTTACGTTGCGAAGCCAATGGCGAATTTCCAGATCATGCGCCGGATCCTTCCCAAGCATTGCATCTGGATAAACTACGCCAGGCGGTGTTAACGCAACAGGCTGATTTCGGCATTGCACTCGATGGTGATGGTGACCGTTTGGTTCTGGTAGACGAGAAAGCTCATATTGTGACGGCAGACCGCTTGCTGTCTTTCTTTGCCAAAATCTGTTTAGATACTCATCCGCAACACGAAGTGGTGTTTGACGTCAAATGCTCCAGCATGGTCCGTGAAACTGTGGAAAAGCAGGGCGGTCGGGCCACCATGATCCGTACCGGTAGCAGTTTTTTACGCAAATATCTGTCGCAATCACAAGGTCATGCCATTTTTGGGGGCGAATATGCCGGGCATTATGTGTTTAATGATGGTCGGGGCTTTGGTTATGATGATGGCTTATATGCTGCTTTGAGAGTCATGGAGTACTTAAGTCGGTTTCCTCAGCTCAGTCTGTCGCAATTGTTACAGGATTATCCAGATCGTTGCGCCACCGAAGATACCTATATCAGCACCTATCAGATGAATCCTAAACAGGTGTTGCAGGACATTGAAATTTCCAGTCAGCATCTGGGTGCACAGCTGAGTAAAATTGATGGGGTAAGACTTGATTTTGATGGTGGTTTTGGCATTATTCGGGCATCCAATACCGGTGAATACTTTACCGTGCGTTTTGATGCGGATAGCCCTTCCAAGCTGACGGAAATCCGTGATCAATTTGTTTCGATGTTACGTGACCGATATCCTAAAATCGCACAAGATATTTTAAAGGCTCAATAAGGAGAGGCAAATGCCACATCAACATGCTGGCCTCGACAAAGCACAAATTTTGACTGAAGCTTTGCCGTATATTCAACGTTTTGCAGGAAAAACGTTGGTGGTGAAATATGGTGGCAATGCCATGACCGATCCGGAGCTGGAAAGCTCGTTTGCCCGCGACATCGTGCTCTTAAAAACCGTAGGTTTGAACCCGATTGTGGTGCATGGTGGCGGACCGCAAGTGGACTCTTTCCTGAAACAGTTGGGCCGTGAATCCGACCGTATTGATGGCATGCGCGTGACCGATCCTGCCACCATGGAAGTGGTGGAAATGGTGCTGGGCGGTAGCGTCAATAAATCGATTGTCAACCTGATCAATCAGCATGGTGGCCGTGCAATTGGCTTGACCGGTAAAGATGGCAACCTGATTCGTGCACGTAAATTGCTAATGAAAAAACAGGCTGAAGATGGAACTGAGAAACAGATTGATCTGGGCCTGGTTGGCGAAGTCACTGGCGTGAAAACGGATGTACTGGAAATGTTCACCCAAAGTGATTTTATTCCAGTAATCGCTCCGCTTGGTGTGGATGATCAGGGCAATACCTATAACATCAATGCGGATTTGGTGGCAGGTAAAGTGGCCGAGGCCCTGGGCGCAGAAAAACTGATTCTGCTCACCAATATTGCCGGTGTGCTGGATGAAAACAAAAATTTGTTGACCGGCTTAAGCACCCAAGAAGTGGATCGCCTGATTGAAACCGGGGTGATTTATGGCGGCATGATTCCGAAAGTCGGTTGTGCATTAGATGCGGTTAAAGGCGGTGTCGTGAGCGCGCATATCGTGGATGGTCGGGTTCCACATGCCACTTTATTAGAAATTTTTACCGATCATGGCGTAGGCACCTTAATCACTAACCGTGCCAAACACTAAATCTGTGCGAAACCTAAATAAAAAGCCTCTTTTCAGAGGCTTTTTTATTGCTGTAATTTTAGTCACTTAATTGTCATCAAGTTTGCCTAGTGTATAGCGATAAAAGAAAGAGGATTCCCGATGTTAGCCGAACTTGATCAAGATTATGTATCACCATTAAACAATACTCTTCCGCCAAGCACAGAATATTTATTTGAATGGATCGAAGATTTAAAACAATTACAGGAAATACAGCGTTTTCGTGCCCAGCAATTTTCTGAGCAATTTGGGATTGAATTTCCGCAGGGGTTAGATCAGGATTTATATGATTTCGGCTGTGAACATGCCGTGCTCAGAGATAAAGACACCCGTGAAATTGTCGCTTATACCCGTTTGAAATTCTTTCAGGGGCATGAACTGGTACATAGCTATAGTGCCAATGAATTTCAGATCGCTGAGAAATTAGCTCATCTGGACAATGTTGTTGAAATCGGGCGAACCTGTGTTCATACCCGTTACCGTTCAACTAAAGCTTTGTCCGTACTTTGGTTGAATTTGATTCCTAAAGTGCTGTGGAGCATGCGCGCAAAATATATTATTGGTTGTGTCAGTATCCGTTTAGAAGGCAATCAGGCACGTGCTTATTACACCCATCAATACCTACAAAATTTGCCGGTAGAAAAAACGATCGATATTCAGTCACAACACGCATTTCAACCACAAATGCCTGAATACAGTTTTGCTCAGGATGAAAAAATTCCGAAATTGTTTGATGTGTATTTAAATCTACAAGCCAAATTATCGCAGCAGGCCTATTATGATACTGAATTTAACTGTCTGGATTATTTTGTATTTCTTGAAGCCAGCCAAATGGCGCGGAATTTCATGTTGCAGAAAAGACGCGCTGAGCGTTGTTAAAAAATCCAATGATCTGTGCAATGTGATTTGCAAGCCTGATGTGAGTCATGCAAAATAAACATCTTATTGAAGAATATGTTTGCAGCAGATTATGTGTCAATTACTCGGAATGAATTGTGCGACGCCTACGGATATCACCTTTTCGTTCCGAGGATTTTCACAGCGGGCCGGGGTAACCTCAGATCATTGTGATGGCTTCGGTATTGCCTTTTTTGAGGATAAGGCCTGCCGCTTATTTGTCGATAATCAGTCAGCGGTAGAATCTCCGATTGCTGAATTGATCCGTAACTATCCGATTAAATCACGCAATGTGATTGCTCATATCCGTAAAGCCACGCAGGGTAAAATCAATCTGGAAAATTCGCACCCCTTTATGCGCGAACTGTGGGGACGACACTGGATTTTTGCCCATAATGGCGATTTGCATGATTTTCAGCCAGTATTGACTGGACGTTTTATGCCTGTCGGCAATACCGATAGCGAACGCGCATTTTGCTATCTATTGGATCAACTGGTGGAACGGTTTGGTTATGTGGAACCGACTCTGGATGAGATTTTTGCTGTTCTCGCTGAGTTTTCTCCACAAATCGCGGAACATGGAACCTTTAATTTTTGTCTGTCGAATGGACAAGCACTGTTTAGCTATGCCACCACCAAATTACATTGGCTGGTACGTGAATATCCGTTCAAGCCAGCGCAGCTGATTGATCTGGATGTTGAAGTGGATTTTAGCCAGGTCACCACACCAGATGATTGTGTTGCGGTGATTACCACCGAACCTTTGACTCAAAATGAAATCTGGACAGCTTATCAACCGGGACAGATGATTTTATTTCAGTATGGCCGCCCGGTGAAAATGGCAGAAACACAGGTAGCGCGATTAATCCGTGAAGCCGAAAATCCGGCATTAAAACGTGTGACCGCTGCTGATCAATATTAAATGTGATATGCTTCACATAATAATCCATCTATTCTACTTGGAATATATAGTATAAATATATTATAACGCGTTAATTAATAATCAATTTGATTAAAAAATATCTTATCTTTTTAGTCTGAATATATATTTATTTTAAATAAAATCAATATCTTAATATTTGTAATTGGGTTTTTTTATAATCCCAACCGATTTACTTGTTTTTTATTTTTATAAATTGTCTATAAGATGTTTTTTATGTGATAAATCATTTATGTAATAGGTGGTCGTATGAAGATGAAATGGAGTCCGGAATATAATACTGGAATCGATGTGATTGACGATCAGCACAAACGAATTTTAGATTACATCAATGAAATTGATGATATTGCCGTAAATACGGATCGTGCGCGTATTAAACAGATCCTTGATAATATTATTGACTATACCCAGTCGCATTTTACGTTTGAAGAAAGCCTGCAAGAAGAGGCGGGTTATAAATATCGCGTACCGCATAAACGTGTGCATGATTTATTTATTAAAAAAATTGAATCGTACCGTGAACGTTTTGAGATGGGGCATTCCATTGAAGCCGAATTACATGAAGTATTGTCAAAATGGCTGATTAACCATATCCAGCACGATGATGCAGATTATGTGGGTGCAGTGAAAGAAAACATGATGGGTATTATTAAGGAAAAGGAAAAGAAAAAAGGCAAGAACTGGTTTGCTCGGTTCTTCTCATAATAGGGATCAACGAGAGAATAAAAATTAAAAATAAAACAAGCTATTTGCGCTGCAAATCATCGTTCGCGATGGTTTGCTTTTTTCTTTGTAAACTTTGATTTTCATTGACGACAAAGGCAAAATAGCGGAAGACTTTTTCAAGGTATACGTCATGCAGGACAATTCTATGTCGCGATGGTTCGCGCCGCTGATGGCATTTTGTTTATCATTTCTGATTATTGCCACATTGGCACCTATGCTTGGCATTCAAGGGGAACGTCAAATCGATTTCTGGTTGCTTTGGCTGGTCAGTATGGTTGTGCTGGCGTTGCCTTTTAGTTATCTGGAAATTGCTCTGACACGGCGTGCCAAAACTACTGCTTTGCAAGCCCTATCCGGTTTGACGCGAGATGCAGATGCTTCTCCGAAATGGCGTGTAGTAGGCTGGTTGGCGGTAATTTTTATTCCTTTTCTAGCCGGTGGCATATTATTACGTAGCAGTGAAGTATTGCTCAGCCAACACACTTTTGCTCTGAGTACCAATGTATTGATGGCAGGATTGGGCATTTTAGCTTTGCTGCTGTCTTTTGTGGCACGTCCTGTTTTATTGTTGCTCGCAACTATAGGTGTATTGGTTTCTGCTATTTTGGCCAATGTACTCGGTGAGCCTGCACAAAGTTGGCAGATGACCCCAATTGAATTTAAAGAATGGGGTTATGCTACTGTTCTGGCATTAGTTGCGACAGGTTTGGGCATGGGTTTATATGGGCAAAGCAGTCTGGCACAAGTCAAAAATAAAGAGGTCGTGAGCAAAACTGTTTTGCCGATTTGGGTTGCACAACTGCTTGCCGTGCTGGCTTTTGCTTTCTTCTCGGTACAGATGTTGATTCCTGCCGTTGCTTTCATTGTAAGTGCTGTGGCGGCAACTGCTTTCATGCTGCAAATGGCACGTGAACAACTCGCACAGCGTCAGTTAAGCATCGTGATTCAGGCCTTAGCCGTGATTGTGCCTTTATTCATCTGGGCTGTGCCCGGTATCAATAGCTTATTGAATCCTCTTCTGTTGCTATGGGGACTCATCATTGCCTTGATTTACGCGGTATTTGTTGGCTGGGTGATGAAAATTAGTCATTTACGTAAAGCACTGAACTTTAGTAATGAAGCTTTTTATAATGTTTGGCGTATCGCAGTGCGTGTGGTCTTGCCGCTTGCGATTATCTTGGCATTGGCCGCTCTCATTGGAAGTTTGCGATGAGTAACCGCGCACAGGTCTGGGTGGCTTATGCACATGCCGAGCAGCAATTCCATCTGGCCGTTCCTTTTGTTGAGGGTATGACCGCACAGGATGCGATTGAACAAAGTGGCATTCAACAGCAGGTAACCTTGCCTGAACCCTTACAGTTGGGTATTTTTGGCGTCAAAATTGCAAATGCCCAGCACCGGTTACAGGCGGGAGACCGGGTTGAAATCTATCGGGCTTTGATTATTCAACCGCAAGACATTCGCCGCAAACGCGCAGCTCAAAATCCGGTGGGCCGCTATCAGAAAGGTAATCGCTTTAAGCAATTGAAGTGATTTAAAAAACCCCTCAAGGAGGGGTTTCTTTTTAGTACAAACGGTCTATAGTGGAGGCGCATTCAAGATGGCTTCTTTGGAAGCAGGCAAGCCAGGTTGTGTTTCTGGAATGGTTTCTAAACCTTCGATTTTGGTCACGATACCGGATTCATTAAAATAAACTTTTAAATGTTGACCATGTGCTGCTGGAATCTTGGCTTTTTTAGCATAAGTTCCTGGGATATAATTGTAAATATAATCCCAACGTAGGGGATTGAGCGGATCTGTAACGGTCGGACTGCCAAGCAAAAAGCGCACTTGTTGATGGGTCATTCCCACTTGAATTTTGGCCGCTTGGGCTTGGGTTAAAGGCGTTCCTTGTGGAATATCGACTTTATAAACCCCTAAGGTTGAACAGCCGGCGAGCAGTGAAGTGACCAATAACGTCAACATGATTTTTTGCATTTTGCTACACTATCCCAATTAATTATGATGCATTTGATCCAGTCATAAATCATACTGTATCTAAACTCTGTTGCATATTCCAACTTAACATTTGTTGAGAGACCTTTTTTCATGCCTATTTCAAATCAAGATTTACGTAAAGCTGGACTAAAAGTTACCCTACCACGAATCAAGATATTGGAATTATTAGAAAATTCAAGACAACACCATTTGAGCGCGGAAGACATTTATAAAACATTATTAGAACAGGGTGAAGATGTAGGTTTGGCTACAGTTTATCGCGTATTAACTCAGTTTGAAGCAGCCGGCATTATTGAACGTCATAATTTTGAAAATAACCATTCGGTTTTTGAAATCATGCAGGAAGATCACCATGACCATCTGGTCTGTCAAAACTGCAACAAAGTGGTTGAATTTACGAATGATGTCATTGAGCATGAGCAACATGCCGTAGCAGAAAAATATGGTTTTTCTCTGACAGGCCATTCTTTGAATTTATATGGCTATTGTGACAGTGCAGAATGTCAGGATGCTTTTCGTAAAAAGTAAAATTCACATAAATAGAACAATAAAAAAGAAGCTTCATTTTGAAGCTTCTTTTTTTATGCAGAAAATTTGTGGTGATGATTAGTGATTATCAAAGGTAATGTTACGGCTGGCATTCAATAGTTGCTCGCCACCTTCTTCCATCAGTTTGATTTGCAGACGCAAGTCGTTTGGTGCATCGGCATGTTTCAAGGCTTCTTTATAATTAATTTCACCGGCTTTATAAAGATCAAACAGAGCCTGGTCAAAGGTCTGCATCCCGAGTTCACGTGAACGCTTCATCAGGTCCTTAATATTGTGCACTTCACCTTTACGGATATAGTCGGCCAGCAGGGGTGTATTGATCAGCAGTTCAATCGCGGCACGACGTGATTTGCCATCCACAGTTGGAATCAGCTGCTGGGCGACAATCGCTTTCAGGTTGAGGGACAAATCCATATACAGTTGGCTATGGCGGTCCGCATCAAAGAAGTGAATAATCCGGTCCAGTGCCTGGTTGGCATTGTTGGCATGTAACGTCGCCAAAACCAGGTGACCGGTTTCGGCAAAGGCAATCGCATAGTCCATGGTTTCGCGGGAACGGATCTCACCAATCAAGATCACATCAGGAGCCTGACGCAAAGTGTTTTTCAAGGCAACTTCAAAAGAGTCGGTATCGATACCTACTTCGCGCTGGGTAATGATACAGCCCTGATGTTCATGCACAAATTCAATTGGGTCTTCAATGGTGATGATATGACCTTTGGAATTCTGGTTACGGTAACCAATCATTGAAGCCAGAGAGGTGGATTTACCCGTACCGGTCGCCCCGACAAAAATGATAATGCCGCGCTTGGTCATGGCCAAATCTTTGAGAATAGGCGGCAGATTCAGTGATTCCATGGTCGGAATTTTGCTTTCAATCCGACGCAGCACCATTCCAGGCAAGTCACGTTGCTGAAATGCACTAACACGGAAACGGGTTTCTTTTTCACGGTTGGTAATCGCGAAGTTGCATTCGCGCGTTTGCTGAAACTCCTGACGCTGTTTTTCCGTCATGATGGAATGTAGCAATTGCCCCACAATCTCACCGGTCAATTTGGTTTTGGAGACCGGTACGATTTGTCCATTGATTTTCATAGACGGTTCAACATCGGCGGTAATAAACAGATCCGATGCTTTTTGTTGGGTCATTAAATTTAGTAAATCATTAAAGTCCATGATTTCCCCATTTATATTTTATTTAAATTATAGGAATGATTCTGGTTGTTTGGCTGCCGTACGTGCCGTTGAATTGCTAATAATGCCTTTAGCAACCAGATTTTTCAGGCTTTGATCCAGCGTGGTCATGCCGTAGTTGGCGCCCGTCTGAATGGCAGAGTACATTTGTGCAACTTTGTTTTCACGGATCAGGTTACGAATCGCAGGAATTCCAATCATGATTTCATGCGCTGCGACACGTCCACCGCCCACCTTCTTCAACAGGGTTTGTGAAATAACAGCCTGTAACGACTCGGATAACATGGCACGCACCATGTCTTTTTCTTCGGCAGGGAAGACGTCAATCACACGGTCAATGGTTTTGGCGGCTGAAGTGGTGTGTAGGGTGCCAAATACCAAGTGACCGGTTTCTGCTGCAGTGAGGGCCAGCCGAATGGTTTCTAAGTCACGCATCTCACCGACCAAGATAATGTCCGGGTCTTCACGCAGGGCGGAACGTAGCGCTTCATTGAAGCCATGGGTGTCGCGATGTACTTCACGCTGGTTGACCAGACATTTTTTCGATTGGTGTACAAATTCGATCGGGTCTTCAACGGTAAGGATGTGGTCATAGCGGTTATCGTTAATATAATCGATCATCGCCGCCAGAGTGGTAGATTTACCCGAACCGGTCGGGCCGGTTACAAGCACGATTCCGCGCGGATATTCTGCAATATCTTTAAAAATTTGGCCCATACCCAAATCTTCCATGGTCATGACTTTGGACGGAATGGTACGGAAGACTGCGCCGGCACCACGGTTTTGGTTAAAGGCGTTGACACGGAAACGGGCCACACCTGGCACTTCAAAAGAAAAGTCTGTTTCCAGTTTTTCTTCATAGTCACGGCGCTGTTTATCGTTCATGATGTCATAAACTAGGCGGTGGACTTCTTTGTGTTCTAGAGGGGGCAGATTAATGCGACGAACTTCGCCATCCACACGAATCAAAGGCGGCATACCCGCAGAAAGATGTAAGTCAGATGCGCCGTTTTTCGCAGAGAAGGCTAAGAGTTCTGTAATATCCATGGGGTCCCCGAAAATAATCCAAGTATGTCATTATTTTGTAGAATAATACGGCTTTCCCTGAGCTTAACCAACACTTGAGCATCGAGAAAGTAAAAAAAGATGAATGAAATGAGAACCGTGTCAATGAATCAACTCGAGCAAGCCAGAAATCAGGTTCTGGCCCAGATCCAGCAAGCCTGCCAGCAGTGCCAACGTGATGCCGCAGAGGTGCATTTATTGGCCGTGTCGAAAACTCATCCAAGTGAAGTCTTACGTGCCATGTATGCCACAGGGCAACGCGCTTTTGGTGAAAATTATTTACAGGAAGCCTTGGACAAGATTGCTGCATTACAAGACCTGGAAATTGAATGGCATTTTATTGGTCATGTGCAGCGTAATAAAACCAAGCATTTGGCAGAGCATTTTGCCTGGGTGCATGGTGTGGACCGTTTGCTGATCGCAGAGCGCCTGTCCGGTCAGCGTGAAGCCACTCAGCCCGCACTCAATATCTGTATTCAGGTCAATATTGATGGACAGGACAGTAAAGATGGCTGCACCCCAGAGGAAGTCCCGGAACTGGTCCGCCAGATCAGCCAATTGCCGCATTTACGTCTGCGTGGCTTAATGGTCATTCCAAAGCCGGACAATAATGCTGCTTTTAGTGATGCCAAGACGCTATTTGATCAGGTCAAGACTGAGCATGCTCATCCGCAGGACTGGGATACTTTGAGTATGGGCATGTCGGGTGATATGGCTGCAGCGATTGCTGCCGGTTCGACCATGGTCCGTGTCGGAACTGCTTTATTCGGTGCGCGTGACTATTCCAATCAGAATTAATGGATAGATTAAAAAACCCATACTAGCTAGATGGGTTTTTATTGTGTTTAATTCATCCCACAATTTCGAGAGTACTGGCACCCGAGCCGATCGGTTTGACCTGAATCTGTACCGGAATGCGTTCGTGCATTTCCTGAATATGCGAGATCAGCACTACTTTACGTCCCTGGCTTTGCAGGCGATCCAGGGCATTCATCACCAGATGTAAGGATGCGGGATCTAAGGTGCCGAAGCCTTCATCAATAAATAGCGATTCCAGTTTCATGGAACCGGAAGCCATATTGGCAATCGCGAGGGCAAGCGCCAGCGACACCAAGAAAGTTTCCCCACCGGACAGGGACAGTACCGGGCGGATTTCACCATTCATGTCCTGATCATAGATAGCCAAGCCTAGGCTCTCTGGAATGCGTTGCAGCTGATAACGCGGGGCCAAAGGTTGTAATTGCTGGTTGGCATATTCCACCAAAATATCCAGATGATGTTCCTGGGCAATTTTCTGAAATTTTGTGCCTTCTTTACTGCCAATCAGTTCGGAAATACGTCCCCAGCGGTATTCTTCGGCCTGAATTTTAGCAATTTCTTTTTGGAATTTGGCCAGTTGCGCTTGCGCTTTTTCCTGCATCTGACGTTGTGCATCGAAATGATTGAACTGTTCTTGTAACTGCTGCTTTTCAGTTTCCAGCTGACCGAGTTGCTGCTGTACCTGTTCAAAACCGAGTTGCGGCTGGCGTGTCTGATGTTTGGTAAACTGGTCTTTCAAGGTATCCAATGCACTTTGGGCACTGAGTAAATTCTGTTGCTGTTGCTGAATGCTATGACGAATGGTTTGCATATCCAGCAAAGTGTGCTGTAAACAGTGCTGGATCAGTGCCTCATGAAAGTCTGGATGGTCGTTTTTCCATGTGTTAATGTCATTTTGGATATGATCCAGCTGCGCCAGTAATTGCTCATGCGCAGTCTGTAAACGCTGCTGGTTGAGTTGTGCACTTTGCCATTGATGTTGGCACTGTTCCAGGATTTGCTGCTGGGTTGTAATTTGCGTCTGTAGTTGCAGTTTGTCTTGTTCCAGTGCTTCCGCCCAGGATTTTCCATCCTCAAAACTGTGCTGGCCATACTTTAACGTCAGTTCACGAATCTGTTGGCGTAGTTCAGCGCCTTGTGTTTTGGTTTTAGTCATATCGGCATGCAAGGCGTCCAGCTGTGTTTGGTAAACAGCGTACTCTTTCTGGCTGTTGTGCAATTGTTGTAGCAGAAGTTGTTGTTGTTGTTGCAGACTGTTGAATTGACTGCGTTGCTGGGTGCGCGTCTGTAATAGTGTGGTGATGTGCTGTGCAGTCACCAGTGCATTCTGATTCCAGCGTTGCTGCTCCTCATCCGGCAATTGACTGTAGATTGGTTCAGCAAGCTGGCTCAACTGTTCTAATTGCTGGGCAAGTAATTGTTGCGCTTGTACCTGTTGCTGTAATTGTTTGAACTGCTGTAACTGCAGGTGCTGCTGGTCAATTTTACTTTTGCTGTTTTGCAATTCAGCATTCAATAATTCAATTTTCTGTTGTAATTGGAGATATAAATCCGTCCAGCTAATCTCTGCACTCCAGGTAAATTGTGCAAGTTCAGCCTGTTGTTGCAGCTGTGTTTGAGTGATTGCCTGCTGTTGTTGGATCGCATCCAAGCGAGCTGTAAATTGTTCAATCCGGGTATGGAGGGTGGCGAGACGTGTTTGTGTGCTATGTAAAGTAGTCAGGGCGTCATTTTCAGCGGCTTGGGCTTGTTGTAACTGGTTTTCCTGTAATTCATGCAAACTTTGCGTCAGTAAATCGGTATGCGAAATGAACGGATGCTGGGTGCTGCCACATACCATACAGGCTTCATCGGGACGCAGCTGGGCACGCAGTTCCTGCACGCTGTGCAAATGTAACAGGCGTTGCTGCTGCAAGACTTGCTGAATCTGTTCACACGCATTTTTTGCCTGCAGATATTTCTGCTCCAGCTGTTGCACGCTCTGTTGATCCGTTTGCTGTTGTTGCCGGGTTTGTTGTAACAGTTCAAGAGTCTGTTGCTGTTCAGATTCAGCATCGATTAAGCGTTGCAAGGGGGCTTGCAAATTTTCAGTTACATGCAGTTGCTGTTGTTGTTGTTGATATTGTGCAGAGAGCTGCTGCTGGGTGTGTTCCAGTGTTTGAATTGAACCATGTTGCTGCTGTAAATCGACGAATTGTTGCTGGACGGCTTGGAATTGCGCCTGAATTTCACTAATCGGCCTATGCACCTGCTGTGGATATTGTTGCTGGATTTTGCTGAGTTGCTGTTGAAATTGAGTCAGACGTTGCAGTGTGCTCTGCGGTTCGCTATCAAAGACAGCCAAATATTCGCTGTTGTGCAAACTGTGTTGAATGAGATCAAGTTCACGCTGGCCATGCTCAATCTGTTGTTGTGTTTGGCGAATGTCCTGATTTAAACGCTGCAGATGGCTTTGTTCCAGATGCGTACTTTGTGCTTTCGCATCGTGATAGCGTTTTAATAAATGCTGAATCTCATGTTCTAGCCCCAATGCCTGTTCAACATAAGGTTTGAGCCGAAGATGGGTTGCTTGCTGCGTTTTAACCTGTTCCTGCAAGGCGAGATATTTGGCTTGCTGCTGCTGGGAATTCTGCTCAGTGCTTTGCAGTTGTGGCGCAAAAGCTTGTAGCGCATTTTCACTGTCCAAGCGTTGTTGTTGCAGTTTTTGCTGCTGAACAAACTGTTCCCGAATGCCTTGAAACTGTTCCAGTTGTGCCAAAAACAGCTTTTGTTCAGCCATTTTCTGGTCAGCATCTTGCTGTACCTGATAATTTTCCTGTTTGGCTTGCAGCTCGCTATACAGTTGATGCTGCTGTTTATGCCAGTTCAGATCATTCAGCAGTAACTTTTCCGCCTGGATTTTTTCGTTCAGACGCAGTTTGCTGTGTTCATGCTGTTGCTGGAGTTCGCTGACCTGTTCATCACTGAGCAGTTCGATATGCCCGATGATATTTTGCAGCTGTTCCTTGTTGCTGCGAATCTGCTTCATTTTCTCAAAGGCTTTTTGGCTGACCAGGCTGAAAATCTGCGAATTGGTCAGATATTCCAGCAGATCGGCACGATCCTGATCTTTGGCTTTTAAGAAGGCTCCGACTTCGGATTGGGCCAATAAAACCGCTCGGGTGAACTGCTCAAAGCTCAGTCCAATCAGTTTCTCAATCGTCGGGGTGCACTCCGAAATTTTCTGCGTGAGAACTCGTTGATCCTCCACGCAGGAAATCACTCGATCAACTTTTAAATTACCATCCACCTTATTGTGTGCGCGGCGGATCTCCCAGCGAGCCCGATAACGCTTTTGATCCAGGGCGATAAAGTCCAGTTCGGCAAATCCTTTGGTACAGCCGCGCCTTAAGATGTTTTTGGAATCCTTGATGGAAATGCCTTGTCCGCTGGCATCTTTCAGTGCCCCAACAGCACCGTTTAAACGCGGAATCTGATCGTATAGGGCCAGACACATGGCATCCAGCAAGGTCGATTTACCGGCTCCAGTTTTCCCGGTAATGGCAATCAGTCCGGCATCAGCAAGAGGCGCCGCTTCAAAATCAATCTGATGGGTTCCGGCAAGGGAAGCGAGGTTATTTAAACTGAGGCTTAAAATTTTCATGCGACTTCCTTATTGACCTGGCTGTTGCTGTTCAAGGCTCTGCTGTGCTTCAAAGAGCAGCTGCATGAAATCACGCTGTACGGATTCATCCTCCTGATAGCCCATTTTGTCCCAAAGTTCTTTAAACAGGCTTTCCGGTGTGGGTGGCGCCAGATCGACTTTGGAGTGATGCGCATTTTCTGCATTCTGGTTGACCTGCACGCGACTGATCCGGACCAGACGGTAACGATTTTTGGGTAAAGCCAGTTCCACCTGCTGGCGCAAATCTAAAGGCGGAGGAGTATCTGTTGAATATTCAATTTCCAGATAATCACGTTGACTGATCTGGGTAATTTCATCAGCTTCCAAAGCTTTAAGCTGTTCAAAAACCTCATCCAGACGGCCACGGATACGATGCAGTTGCACACTGCGGGGAATAGACAAGGTATTTAGTTGAAAGCGGGATTCATCCTGCAACAAAGGATCAAGATGCACTTCGACTACCTGATGCTTGTAGTTGATTTCACTAAAAGACAGGGGAATGGGTGAGCCACTATAGCGGATATGGGCATGCTGGACTTTTTGCGGTTTGTGTAAATGTCCTAAAGCTACATAATCAATTGCCTCATCAAACAGGCTGGTCGACAGGGCTTCTTCATTACCAATCATAATGGGACGTTCAGAGTCGGAGGTTTCACCGCCTTGCATGTGCGCATGCGACATCAGGATAAGTGCCTGATCCTCGGTTTTACGTTGTTTGGCCTCAGCAATCAGTTGTTGGTGCAAATAGGCAATGGCATTTTGGCTGTTGGTAGTCTGTTCATTTAAGCCCGTGATTTCGGCTGTGCGTAAGAAGGGCAGTGTGAGGCACCAGGCGACAATTTTTTGCTGCGCATCAAAAATAGGCACCAGTAAACGCTCGAGATCAATCTGATTGTGCGCATTGCGCTGAATCACGCCCACCGCTTTGGCATTGTATTTGGACAGCAGTGGATCGACCTGTTCAATGCGATAGCCTGAGTCATGGTTGCCAGCAATCATCAAGGTTTGCATGTGCGGTGCAAGGGCATGCGCGTCCGCCAGAAATTGATACAACTGTTTTTGCGCGCTGGAGGCCGGGTTAATTACATCAAAAATATCGCCGGCAATCAGCAGCGCATGCGGTTGTTTGGCCTGAATCTGTTCGAGTAACCAGCTGAGGAATTGAGCATGTTCATATTCACGGTCATGGTTATGGAAAAACTGTCCCAAATGCCAATCCGATGTGTGTAAGAAGTGAACCGTCATGCCCTTGAACTCAAATGAAAATTCAGTCCCTATACTATAAATAAAGCAGGCGGTTGTGTGCAGAGAATTACAGTCTGACGTCGATTTTTGTCGTAGGCGTACAAAGTTGAGGAATGAGCGAGCTATAAAAAAATAAAGACCGACGATTCGAGTGATGAGAAATCGTCGGTCAAAAACTTTGCGAAGATAAGAGATTGGCTGCTGATCAAGGTCTTATCTGAAAGTGAAGATTATTGCTTTCATAAGGAAGAACCCTTAAAACTTAAATCTGCGATGCCGGGCAAATCATAATTTTTTCAGGTCTTACATGTTATATAACGCTGCCTGCGCGATTTGGTTGACAAGAAAATGCAAAAGATCGCGAAAATTTTTATACTGCTGCTTTATTTGCCGGATTCACTGTCATGGTGTCATTAAAAAAATATTATCTGTGGTTTTTTCTGCTCTGTCTGGTCCTTACCTTGCTGGTCGGGGTGTTGGCCGCATTATTACCATTGGGAGTAGGAGGAATTCTAACCGCAGTGCCTTATTTATTGGCCATGATCATCGTGCTGTACCTGTTCCTCAATCAGCAACGCCGGGCACCTACCCAGCAGGAACGTAAGCAGTTTACCCTCAATTTTAGCCTGATTTTCTGGGGTTATAATGCGCTGGGTGTATTGTCTGGATTGTGGTTATTTTCCCGGCAGGATCCTGAAGTATGGCAGAACTTTTTGCTGTATTTAAAACAGCCTCTGTTCTTGGCGCTCATTGCCGGCATGATTCTGATGCTGGCGATTCCGCTGTGTTTATTGACCTACTGGTTTTATGGACCACAAGCGCAGCGCATGGCCCAGCATAAATTCGGTTCTTCCACTTAAAACCAGTTTTTTATTTGCGCATCGTTCTGAATATGTGTTTGATTTTGGATGCTAAACCGCTATGCTGAAATCAACCTGCATGATCATTATGGAGCAAGCCGATGCCATCAAATGCCACAGTTTTGCTGACCGGAGCCACAGGATTTATTGGCCAGCATCTGGTTCCTTTTTTACTCGAAAAAGGTTGTCAGGTGATTGGTTACAGCCGACAACGAAATCTGCAACCGCAACAGCCTGGCTACCGCCTGATTCATGATTTTGATCAGCTCAAAGGCGAACAGATTGATTATGTGATTAACCTGGCGGGGGAAAGTATTGGTGAAGCCCGCTGGACCGATGCGCGTAAACAAAAGCTGATCGATAGCCGGGTACAGACCACACGTCGTTTACTGGACTGGCTGGATCAACAGCAGGTCTATCCTAAATGTATCGTCTCCGGTTCGGCGATAGGCTATTACGGCATTGATGAACAGGAGCAATGGTCACAGGTTTGTAGTGAACAGTCTCCACCGCAAGCCATCTTCATGTCTGAACTTTGCCAGCTATGGGAGCAAGAAGCGCTGCGACATCGCCAGCAGAACATTAAAATTATTCGTCTGGCCGTGGTTTTTGCTGCGCAAGGCGGGATTCTGCCGCAAATGTTGTTGCCGATTAAGCTGAATACTGCAGGCCGGATTGGTCATGGCCGTCAGCCGGTGGTTTGGGTGCATATTCAGGATGTACTGGCTGCACTCTGGTATATCTTGCAGCACTCCGAATCTGAACAGCAGGTGTTTAATGTGGTGGCACCGGAAAATGTCACCCAGCAGCAATTTGCACAAACAGCTGCAAAAATCTTGCAGCGTAAACCTTTATTCAGTTTACCTGCTTGGGTACTGCGTCTGGCACTGGGTGAACAGTCACAATTGGTACTCAATGGTCAGCGTGTGACACCCCAAGCCCTGCTGTCCCAGGGCTTTGAGTTTCAGTACCCAACCCTGGAAGGTGCGCTCAAACATCTGCTTAAAACACCGTAAACATTTACAAACTGCGTTATGAAATTGCCAGGGCAGAGTGTTTGACTAAATGTTGCGGTGAGTAAGGTTGAGGATCTGTGAGCATTGGCTGTTGCAGGATCATTTGTCTTAACAGCTGGGCTGACGCTGGTCCCATCACCAGACCATTGCGGAAATGACCGAAATTGGCCCATAGGTTTGTCACGTCTGGCATCTGGCCAATATAAGGGATCCCTTCTGGCGTTCCGGGACGCAGACCAGCCCATTGCTGGACAATCGGGAATTGGGCCAGTTCCGGCACCATTTCTAGCGAGGCGTTGAGAATATTCTCGTGGATAGCATCGACAGGGGTGATATCAAAGCCACGCTCTGACATGCTGGAACCGCAGACAATATGACCATCCTGCCGGGGAATTAGATACATCACCTTGTTCATGCACATGGTCGGTAACCAGTTTTCAGGTGCTTTAAATAATATCATCTGGCCATGTACCGGGCGTACCGGAATATCCAGTTGCAAGGGTTCTGCCCATTTTTGGCTCCAGGCCCCTGTCGTGATGACAAATTGATCGGCGTGAAATTTTTGCCGGTCTGTGGTGATCAGTGCCGTGACTTGACCATTGTGGAATTCCAGTTGTGCAATCGGGGTATTTTCAAAAAACTGCACTTTGGGGTGCAGTTTTAAATACTGAATCAGCGATTGCAGCAAGCGTGGGTTACGCACATTGGCGATTTGTGGAAAATAAATGGCGTGTTGAAAAGCACAACCGACATGCGGATTGACCTGTTCCAGTTGTTCCCGCTGTAGATATTCGCAGGCCTGCATCGGTTCCTGATAGCGTTCCGCATAGTTCAGGCCAATCTCAAAATCATCTTCATCAAAAATCAGCATACCACTTTCGTTGATTTCAAAATCAATGCCGGTGACTGGGCTGATTTTTTCATTCAACTGCTGATACAGACGTTTGCCATGTTGTGCCAATACGTTGACTTCACGCGGATATCGCCAGGGATACATCGGGGAGAGAATTCCTCCTCCTGCCCAGGATGCGGCACGACCGGCCTGCTGTTGGTCAAAAATCGACACGGAACAGCCGTGTTCCACAAGTTCTAAAGCAGACAACAAACCGCTGACGCCTGCTCCAATAATGGCGATATGCATCGTGTACTCAAATTCAGGTTAGTAGGGTTATCGCATATTCTTGAGCTGTTCAGCTGCTGTTTCAGCAAAATAGGTCCAGATGCCATCGGCACCGGCACGGCGACAGCACATCAGTGACTCTAAAATGACACTTTCCGACAGCCAGCCGTTCTGGATGGCTCCGGCCAGCATCGCGTATTCACCACTGACCTGATAGACAAAGGTTGGAACCCCAAAGCTATCTTTTACTTCACGCACAATATCCAGATAGGGCATGCCTGGTTTGACAATCACCATATCGGCCCCTTCCTGAATGTCCAGCGCAATTTCATGCAGGGCTTCAGCACGGTTACCAATATCCATTTGATAGTTATATTTATTGCCACCTTTTAAGTTGCTAGCCGAACCGACGGCATCTCGGAATGGTCCATAGAAGCTGGAGGCATATTTTGCAGAATAGGCCATGATGTTAGTATAAATAAAACCATTGGCTTCAAGTGCCTGGCGGATCGCACCAATACGGCCGTCCATCATGTCACTCGGTGCAACCACATCGGCACCGGCTTCGGCATGGCTTAAGCCCTGTTTGATCAGGCATTCTACGGTTTCATCATTCAACACATAACCGATGTCGTTAATGATGCCATCCTGACCATGCGTGGTATAAGGATCTAGTGCGCCATCGGTGATGAGCACCATTTCTGGCAATTCTTTTTTTAACAGGCGAACGGTGTTTTGTACCAGACCATCTTCACGCCATGCAGCTTCTGCGGTCAGGCTTTTATCTTGTTGCGGGGTAACCGGGAATAGCGCCAGTTTAGATACCCCTAGTTCAAGTAAGCGTTCCGCTTTTTTTAATAACAGGTCCGCAGACAGGCGCTGGATGTTCGGCATGCTGGGAATGTCTTGGGTCTGGTTCTGTCCTGGCAATACAAATACTGGATAAATCAAGTGATGGGCCGTCAATTGCGTCTCGCTGACCATGGCGCGGAGTTGATCATTCTTGCGGATGCGGCGCATACGGGTCGCAGGAAAAGCGGGACGATTGAACGTATAAGTCATAACAATCTCGTTTATCAAGTATAAGATATAAGTCTATTGTAGTCCCATATTCAGTTATTTGGGTATGGTAACCAATGCTTTTTCTCAACGAGTACACACGATAATTCATATGATTAATACAAATAAAAATTGGACGGGGAATCTTCTGCTGAATGAGCATCATGATGCTGATCAGATGGTGGAACAGTTATGTGCGGCATTTAATCAGGCACCATTTTTTCAACATGTTGGCATGCAGATGCGGGTGCGGCAGGGTCAGATCGAAGGCTATTTTGAGATGCAACCTTATCTGATTGGAAATAAAGCCTTTCAGATTTTGCATGGTGGTGTGGCAGCGACCTTTTTAGATAGTGTGGGTGGGGTGATTGCCATGGCAGAAGTCTATCATCGCCGTCATGTGGAAGATTTGCATGAAACCTCAAAAAAAATCTCGCGGCTGGCCACGGTTGATATGCGAGTAGATTATCTGGCACCTGGCCGAGGCCAGTATTTTATTGCCCGTGGTGAGATTTTACGCTTTGGACGCAAAGGCTGTACTGTGCGGATGACCATGGTCAATGATGAGGAAACAGCCATTGCGACTGCCATAGCATCTTATGTCTATTAACAATCAGATAATTAATGTTACTTTGAAAAAGCTGATCTAAATTGATCAGCTTTTTATGATCCGTGAATTTGTATCATAGGGGTGAGGCTCATAATGCAAAGAATCTGTTGCATCTGATTTCTCTTTTCTTCTCACTTCTCAAAAGACATCACTTGAGCAATCTGATTCTTAGCTCAAATCGGAACGAGCTCGTTTTAATGCGGTTTTCCATTCATGTAAACGGCTCTGACGTTCATCTTCCCTCATGTTGGGGATAAATTCACGCTCCAGTTGCCAAGAAGCACCAATTTCTTTCAAATTACTGAAGATGCCCATTCTCAGCCCAGCCATGGCAGCAGCACCCCATGCAGTCGATTCCAGTAATTTGGGACGGCGTACAGGAACATTGAGCAGATCCGCCTGAAACTGCATCAACATATCACTATGGCTGGCGCCTCCATCGACACGTAATTCCGTGAGAGGATGAGCAACATCGGCCTGCATGGCATGAATGACATCCAAAACCTGAAAAGCGATGGCCTCTAAGGCGGCACGGGCAATATGTGCCTTGGTGGTTCCGCGTGACATGCCACAAAGCAACGCGCGGGCATCGCTATCCCAATGCGGTGCACCTAGGCCGGTAAAGGCCGGAACCAGTACCACTCCCTCCGTAGAATGGACCTGTGCCGCCAGCCGTTCCGTATCGCTACTTTTCTGGATAATACCCAGGCCATCCCGCAGCCATTGCATGATCGCCCCGGCCATAAAAATACTTCCCTCCAATGCAAAAGTATTTTGTCCGTGACATTGCCAGGCTAGTGTGCTCAACAGTTGATTCTGGCTGAACTGGATATCTGATCCAGTGTTAAACAGCAAGAAGCAACCGGTACCGTAAGTATTCTTGGCGGAGCCTTTTTCAAAACAGGATTGTCCAAACAAGGCCGATTGTTGATCACCTAAAATCCCCGAAATTGGAATGTTGGCACCCAGTAAACCTGTGGCCGTGTCGGCAATATAGGTATCCGAACTGATAATTTTGGGTAAGATCGAGCGTGGAATATCAAACAGATCCAGCAGTTCTTCGTCCCAGGCCTGATTGTGCAAATTCATCAGCATGGTGCGCGAGGCATTGGAAGCTTCAATAACGTGTTCGGCACCTTGTGTCAGGTTCCAGACCAGCCAGCTATCTATGGTGCCAAAGGCGAGGTGACCTTGCGTTGCCAATGCACGTAAACCGGGGATATTTTCCAGAAGCCAGACCAGTTTTCCTGCACTAAAATAAGGATCAATCAGCAGACCGGTTTTTTGCTGAATTTTTTTAGAAAGCCCTTGTTGAACTTGCTGATGACACCAGGTGGATGCCCGACGGTCTTGCCAGACAATTGCAGGCGCGAGAGGTTGACCACTACGCTTGTCCCATACAATAGTGGTTTCACGCTGATTGGTCAGGCCCAAAGCGGCAACATCTTTGGCGAAAATACCTGCACTGGCGAGCACTTGTTGTACTACACCAATTTGAGTGGTCCAGATTTCGAGTGCATCCTGCTCCACCCAGCCCGGATGAGGGGTCTGAATCTGAATTTCTTGTTGTGCTGTGGCAAGCGGTTCGCCGTATGTATTAAAAATAATCGCGCGGCTAGAAGTTGTTCCCTGATCGAGGGCCAGTAAATAGCTCATAATTTTTGTTGTTGACTCTTGAAAATATAAATAGGATCTCAATTATGTAAATTAACACATCAAGCAAGCTGGATTACGAGAAAGAACATAGTAATTTTTCGTGGTTGTGCTAAGATGTATTGGTTATCTGGGGGTGTCTTTGGCTTCGACGCTGATGATGAAACTTATAGATGCATGCCGAGAGCGCATTTTCTCTCGTAAATAAAATTTGCATTTAAATAGTCGCAAACGACGAAACTTACGCTCTAGCTGCCTAAGGGCCGCTTGTCCGCTTCCTAGAATACTTGTGGTCTGGGAACCCGACCGAAGCGCACGCACACAAGTCCGTATAGAGTCAAGCCTCGGGGCTTTATACCAAACTTAGAGGATCGCTTCTTGTACCCTGTTCGTCGGGTCACTTGAGGTTAAAACAATAGACGATATCTAAGCATGTAGTATTCTCGAGCGTAGTGTTGGCGGACGCGGGTTCAACTCCCGCCACCTCCACCAAATACCTAGCTTAATATGACTGAATATGACGTTATATAAAGCGGAAAGGCTTAAATCTAAAGGGTTTAAGCCTTTTTTTATGCCTGAACATAACTGAACTTAACCGAGTATATGAGTTTGTATCATGTATCACATCGTGTATCATTGATAAATAATTGAAACCATTGTGATACAAAATGAAGCGTTCAGATATAAAGAAGCGTCCTTTATCAGATACGGTACTTGAAAATTTGAAATCTGAAGATAAAGACTATCGGGAATTGGATGGTAATGGCTTGTATTTTTTCGTGCAGAAGAATGGCAATAAGTCTTGGCAATTACGCTACAAAAAACCTGATGGGAAATGGTCATGGGTTGGTTTGGGGGGTTATCCAGCTATAAAGGGTAAGTTAGCAAGAAAAAAAGCTCAAGAATTATTGAATGATATTGGTAATGGCGAGAATCCGATTATTAGTAAGCAAGAGCGGAAGATAAAAGAGCTTGAAACCAATAATGCTACGTTTGAAGCTTTAGCTCGTGAATGGCTTGATACCAAGCAAACGCAATGGGTAGCAGATACAATGACGCGAAATAAAGGAGCATTAGAAAAGCATATTTTTCCAATGTTCGGAAAGCGATTGTTTGTTTCAATTCGACCGATTGAATGGATGGAATATTTAAAGCGTATACAACTTGAGCAAAAGATCTATGAGCAAGTAAAACGTATGTGTGCAATGTGTCGTGATATTTACGATTATGCAAAGGTGACAGGGCGTATTGATTACAATCCATTAGAAGGTATGCAGAAATATCTTATTCAGGGCAAAAAAGAGAACATGGCTCATGTATCGGAAAATGAGCTTCCTGCATTGCTAAGAGCAATCAATAATTATCCTACGCTTGATAGCCGAATTGGATTACAGCTTTTAACGATGTTGTTTTGTCGACCAAGTGAATTACGTGAAGCCAAGTGGGAAGAGTTTGATTTGGATAACGCTATTTGGACTATTCCCGACTTTCGTATGAAGAAGCGCCGTGAGCACACCATTCCGTTATCAAAACAAGTGGTTCAATTGCTTCAAGAACTGAAAAGTATTCATTCAGGGTCAGATTTTCTTTTTCCTAGTCGATCAGATAAGAATAAGCCAAAGTCGGATACGGTTTTCATTATGGCATTGCGCCGTCTTGGTTATGAAGGTCGTCAAACACCGCATGGATTTAGACATATTGCGAGTACGATATTGAACAATAAAGGCTTTGATGAGCGTCATATTGAGTCAGCTTTGGCACACGTTAAAGATGGCGTAGCAGGCGTATATAACAAGGCACAATATTTAGAAGATCGAGCACGTTTGATGCAATGGTATGCCGACTATCTTGAAGAGTTGGCGGATATGAATGTAATTCAGTTTAAGAAAGTAAAGGGTTAAGTATGTTCGTCAGTGTTGATTCAGCAATTGAAAAAATTGAGAATTTAACAAAGCAAAAATGCAATTTTTATACCTTATTACATTATGTATCAAATGGTTATATGAATGTGTATTTTAATTATCAAGGCGAACTTTATGAAAAAAGTTATAAAGCTCTCCTTGAAGCAAATTACAGTGAGAAAGATTTTACAATTATTGGTACAGAGTATTTCTCAGGAAAGCTAAAACTTGGTCATCAGGATGCAATCAAAGCTTTAAGAACTATTCTGCTAGATAATGAAAAATATTTGGTTCTAAATGTATTGAAAGAGAATAGTAAAAGTATTTTTCGAGCTTTGAAAGATGGTAATCATAAGCCTGATTTATCAAAGAGCCGTAAAGAAGTTATAGCACTTTTAGAACTTCTGATTGAACAAGGAGAGATAGATTCTAATGAACTTTTTAATAAGCACTGTTCTGAGGTAGCAATAAGCAAGATAAATAGAAGTGTTCATCTAGTCGCTTCGGACATATTGCTTAACTCGAATGAAATTGAACGTATTCCTTTATCTCACCATGCTTTAAATCCTGATGGGAAATTTTATGCTCCTGAGCTTGGGCTTGCTTTGGAGTTGTGGGAAGAAATTTATTTAAAAATGAAAGGTACATTCCCAGAGGGTAAAAATTTGGAAAAAGTGATTAATGAATTGCTAGAAAATTATGAAATCACTTCTTCTAAATTAAAAAGCTTAAAAGCCGATACTGAGGAGACAGGACGACTCAAAGCTAGGCTCAAAGTTTTCTTGAATTTAAGTGGTAAGAATAAAATTAAAAAAATAGTTTAAATGTCTAATAATTGATCTTATGTCACTTTCGTGACACTAATAATTATTTTGTTTAATAGCGGCGTACAAACAAGTATGGAGCTATTAAATGCTTTCTCAAGAAATTATCCCCCACCAAATTTCATACAAAAAAGTATGTCAAATGCTAGATATCTCTAGAGATACGTTGCGGGTGCTTATTCGCAGAGATCCTGCATTTCCTCGCCCAATTAAGCTAGGAAATACTCGCCAGAGTCCAGTTTTCTTTTCGAGATCAGATTTAATCGAGTGGCATAACAAAAGAAAGGTGCAGTCATGATTCCAGAGCGTACATGGTACACCCGCCCACATGCATCTGAATATTTGGCAAACAGATTGCCATTTAAAACAGTAAAGCAATGGTACTCATTTCTTTCAAATAATCGAACTTCAAAAGAAGTTTACACCCTAAGGTTTGAACTGCGTTGTGGAAAGATTTTCTACAGCCAGCGGACGTTGGATGCCTTTATAAAAGCTTCAACATCTATTGCTAAACACTAAGTCCTAAAGGAGAAAATCATGGACGTGAAAACTCAAGTAGCTACTAAAATTGCATTAAAAGTTTTTGATGATGTTAAATCATCAGAAAAATGGGATGACATTTTTGTAGGTGAATTTGATTGGGATGAATTCGAAAAATTCATGCCGAAATATGATCTGGATGAAATGATTAAAAGTTTAGGCATTAATCAGAAATCAATCGATCAGATGATTGAGGAGCTAAATGAAAAAGTTGATCATGAAATTGAGATGCTACAACAAAGTGAAGTCCAATCTTAAATGATTGTCTTTTAATCAAAAACGGCTCAATGAGCCGTTTTTTCATGTCTATTTAGGGAATAAAGAGATTGAATAATTTAATTGCATTGAATGTAGAGCATCAAAAACTGATAGATAGATTGGATCAATTAGATTTTGTTGATCCATTTAGTAAGCACTATTATGAAGAGATGAAGGCTATTGAAAAAGAAATTCTGCGTCTAAAAACAGGAACGGTCTTTAAAGCAGTTGAAAAAAGAAATTTAAGTTTAAATATTCATACTTCAAATCATGAACTCGATTTAATCATTGAAAGTATGAAATTGCTTTGTGCAAATAATGCTCAAAATGCGGATCAGATGGAGACTAAAATTTTTTCCAATATCAATAGCTACGATTTTAAGGCTATGAATATTAAGATCAGAGCGAAAGTGGATTTTTTAGATCTTTATTTTGAAATTACAAAACCTTCTACTCGACATGATATTAAAAAGTTTTTAACCGAGAAAACTGGGATTAGACATTACATCAAAGAAAGCTTGAATGGCTATGTGATTCGTTTGCATGATATGAATTCGCTTAAGCTTTTAAATGAACGTCTGAGATGTTTAGATCATTTTGGGTTGCTTTATCAAAGCATGAAGATTGTAGAGTTAGAAGTAGCTTTAGACTTCTACGGATATAAGCATCTAGGGCTTGCTACGGCGCTTTTAAAGTCCTTGAGGGTTCCTAGTACTGCAAATAATTTCAGAGTCTTTAAAACGCAAACAGGTGTATTTATCCCTATTCCTGTTAATCCGATTGTACTCCACAGAAAGTTAAAAGATGGTTTCAATATCGGCATCAATCATAGATTAGCTGATGAGTATTGGCATATATATCAAAAGCAGACGGATCAAAATGGTACGCCGTTGAAAGAAAGTGAATGGCGAATTCGTGCGGAGAAAAATATTAAAGCGCCCGTACTCACACGATTGAATAATTCATTTTCAAACATCAGACAATTGTTGTTGGAAAGCTTTAAAGGGCTTCGATTTACACATCTAAAAGCAGAAGCGTCTAGTCATCTGGTGGATGTCTATATGAACAAAATTGATGTCTATGGGATGGAGAAAGAACCATATTTGGATTCACATCGGAATTGGAGAAAGTTGATTCCTGATATAGAAATGAATGCCGAATTGAACAGATTGGTAGTGAATGCAGTTTGTAACTTGGCTAAGAACTTTAAGCATTACTCGTAAAATTGCTGTAGTTAATTTATAGTTACAAGAACGCCGTAGCCTTGTAATATTAAGATTCACGGCGTTTTATATGAAATAGGTCTGCCTAATAACTTATATATGCTTTATTGGATTATTAGACAGAGATGACTTAACAATTGCTTAACCTAAACTTACCCTAAATCAGATTCAAAAGAGCGAAGTCTTAGAAAAGCGTTAAAGTGGCGTGTATATACCATTCAAAAAAATTGAGTATTTTTGAGTGATCTTATACATCCAGTTTTTTATAAATAAGTAAAGGTTTAAAAAATAAGATTGAATTATTTAATGATATCATTCACTAATAGATTATGTTCGCATAGATAGTTCTTAACTTCTTCGTAAACCTCATTTGGAGTCAAAGCGGTTAATTCATATATCATAGAATCAACATCTGTATTAAAAAGAATACCCATACGTGGATTAAATAACTCAACTCTATCTATTGAGACAGGATGTGATGAATAATGATTTTGTGTCAGATAGATTATGACTTGACGGAAATCAAGAGTTTTAAATTTCCTGTCTCCAGATTTTATTTCGACTAGTGTTGATGAATACATTAAGTCTACTTCTGAATGATTTAACATACCTATGCCTTCGAGAGGTTTTCGAATTATAGGTGACTTGTTTTGGTATTGTGCTGTTAATGACTCAAGAATAAAGGTTACTTCATTTTTAATTTCACTATAAGGGGGAATTTGAACGCTTTTATAGAAAGAAGTAAAGGAGCTAACTTTATCAAAAGAAAATTGACATGCGGAATCAATTTCTTGTTGAGTAAAGAGCAAGCTTCCTTTGTCTAAAGATTGCTCATAAAGCTCAAAAGAGAGCACATTAATATAAGCATTATATTTACTAGAATAACTTGATATGGGTTTGTGGATATCTTTAATAAGCGCACCATTAACAAGCCGAACATAGTTCTTGCTGTTAATTAATAAAGAATTCCAAAAAGACGTATACAGTTTAGAAAAAGTAACTTCAGATATCATAGTGCTGACTGAATCCCTTTAGCTGTTTGTTTACGCTTAGAAGCCCAATCTTCATATAGCTTTTGGATTTCAGTAAAGCTTTTCTTATTATGAGTGCGCCAGTGACTGCCTTCATCACCTAATAGATAACTACAGATGATGAATATACGTTTTTGTAACTCATTTTGGGTTGAATATCTATTTTTCTGATCGGATAACCATGAAAAGTTATTCAGTTTTCCCATAGCTTGAGTCACCATTTTTTTTACAAGAGCTGAATTTGTATAATCCATTATTTCATTTAAAATGATTAGGCTTTCATCACTTTCAAACAAGCTAATAAGCTTTACTGTATAGGCTAAATTAACATCGGTCTGAATAATGTAAGATTTTTTAAGATGCAGATCCTCGAGCTTTTTAAAAATATGGTTCTTAGTGTCTTGATTGGTATTTGACCACAAGGAAATAGTAGCTTGAACAATGGAATTATAAATTGGGTAAAGTTCATTGATATTATCAAATATCAAGTATAAGGAGTTGGAGACTACTTTCTCATCCTCATATTTCAATGCTTTTAATATATGCTTTGTATATATTTGGTTGACCTTAGATTTCTTAAGCTCCTCAGAGAGCATAGAAAATAAGTCAAAGCTTTTTAAAGATTCTTTAATTTCCTCATAATCATCTTTAGCATTAGGTGAGTAAGGATCATAGCGGATTGGTAAATTTAAAAATTTAGCTTTCTGTGTACTGCCTTCATCTTCCGTAACCCCACTTATTTTGACTTTTGTAATATTAGTAAACTCTTCTTTGGACATGATTACAGATTTGTTTTTCTGCAATGTTAGTCCTTCATTTTCAATTAATTTAATATTCAATTCAGTTAAAATAGAATGAGCTTCTTCTTTACTTGAGCAAAACACAAGATAGTCATCAACGAAGCGCTTAAACTTAACTCTTTTTTGGAACAAAAGTTTATCAATAGCATTCAGAGCAAGTTCAGCTAATATCCTTGATGCAGGACCACCTACAGGTAATCCATAAGATTTCGTATCGCTAAATTTTTGCATTAAAGTTGTAATTTTCATTACTGTATTTTGTAAGTGACTATTTGAACCACTTAATCTTTCTAATTCATTCTCTAATCGATGGTGATAGATTCGAGGATAAAAATCAGCAATATCGCAAGATATAACATATTTTATATTTTCATCTTCACATACTTGCATGCTGTCTAATTGAAATTTTTTCCAATTAACATCTTTACTAAATAAAGTACCTTTTGATGGATCAGGATTGAACCGATACGAATAGACATAATCGGTACTAAGTCTTTTTGCCTCGATAATTGCCGCAATTTGAATTACTTTAGATAAAAAATAAAGATTCCAATATGGATCAATTAAAGTAGCCCAACGATAACCTGTAAAGCCAACAGGACAGGCTGTACTAAAATTAGATATTGAGTTAAGTGCTATATATTCTTGTAGGGCTTTCTTATCATTTAGCTTGCTATCAAGAGCCTTAAAATGTTCGATTACATCATCTCGATTGTCTTCGAAAATAATGTTTTCAATAGAGTTTGGGAATATGTCGGTATCACCAAAGTGGATGACATTATCAATTGCTAGAGCAATTGCGTCTTGATATTGCATAATTTGACCTTTAAAAACTTAAGTTAAGTATATAATTTTTATTTAGTTGTACTGATTTTGACACATTGTTACTTGTCTTGGAAAGAATATAGGGGCTATAGCGCATTTTTTTGATTTATTACATCGCTTTATGTATCACTATATGTATCACATGATTTTTACTAAATTAAATAATTTATTAAAAACAATAGTTTAAATTTTTAGTTCAATTGACGCCACCGAGAAATCCAACTGAATGTAAAAAAGCCCTTAAAATTCATATTTAAGGGCTTTTTTATTGCCTTAATTGTCCGATGCTGTTTGAACCGATCTGACCTGATTTTTGCCATTTTTGGGTAAAAAGAGGAAAAATTTTACCCACGGAATAGCGATCGCGACTTGGGAAAAGATCTAATGACTTTAACGGATATAGAATGTAAAAAGGTGCAACTGCGAGATCAACAATATCGTCTTTCAGACTCCAATGGCCTATCTCTACAAATAAACCCAAATGGAAAAAATATTGGAATCTGCGGTTCACTGTGAATGGGAAACGCAGATCCGAGTCTCTCGATCAGTATCCCAACATAGGATTTAAATGAAGGGTAGAAAAATTTCTATTTGAGGTATTTTGTTTATGGTGTTGGGGTAAAGTATGAGTTTTTCTTTTTATATAGATAAAATTAACGTAATTCGTGTGCTTATATTTTTAGTTCAACTGTCACCATCGAATTAATGAGTTAATTATCCACTTTAATACCAGTAGTTTTGATCATTAAGAAATACAAGCAGATCAATAAAAAATGCAATGATGAAAGAAGTCAACGCCATTTTTAGTTAAAGATGGAAAATGTACCGTATAACTTTGGTTAGACTGATAGGTGAAACACGTTGAAGACATGCAGAATAGTGTAAGTCCTAATCTCAATGGAGAGGTGAAATGACGAATATTGCAAAAAATACGATCTGCCTTTGGTTCGATAATGATGCTGAGGATGCTGTACGATTTTACGCCGAGACATTTCCAGATTCATCGCTCGGCGCGGTACATCGTGCACCTGGAGATTATCCATCAGGGAAAGAAGGGGATGTATTGACTGTCGAGTTCACAGTGCTAGGTGTTGCGTGTCTCGGACTTAACGGTGGACCCGCATTCAAACATAACGAAGCGTTTTCGTTTCAGGTTGCGACCGAAGACCAAGCTGAAACCGATCGATACTGGAATGCGATCGTCGGCAATGGAGGTCAGGAGAGCGCGTGTGGCTGGTGCAAGGACAAGTGGGGCATCTCTTGGCAGATTACGCCGATTGTCCTAACGGAAGCATTCACAAGTCCTGATCGTGCAGCCGCCAAACGGGCATTCGATGCGATGATGACGATGAAGAAAATCGATATTTCCGAGATTGAGAAGGCATTTCGTGGTTAAAGTTAATATGTGGTAAAGGGTAATCCTCCCATAAATAGTATGTCTGTACTCACAATAGTACAGACATACGGCTTTTTATGGTCATGAATGAAGTTTCGACTTAAAAATAAGTAGGGACTTACATAAGGCTAATCAGATGGATTGCTATTGAGATCATTCACCAGAAGATTAATGGTTAATTTTAGTATGGTAACTACATTGGCACAAATGCGCGTGCGCGCGAGGCAAGTGTATTTTAGAGTTAATAATTCATTTTCTGATCGAATCGTAAAACTCAGCAATAAGCACAGAAATATTATTTCAATAAAAAGCCCTGAACTTCTTCAGGGCTTGCTCTTGCTACATTCATTAATTATTAAGTTTTGCAGTTTTTATAGTTACTTTATTTGTGAAATGTAGCTCGTATAACAAAGGTAGATTGACTGATCAATATTTCTGGTTTTGATTAGTCTGCTGGTTTTGCTGACCTTGCTGGTCAGATTGCTGATTTTGCTGACGGCGTTGTTGATCGGATTGCTGTTGTTGCTGCTTTTGCTGGTCTGTCTGTTGGTTTTGCTGATGTTGCGGATTGTTTTGTTGCTGCTGTTGACGCTGTTGATCGGATTGCTGGTTTTGCTGACGTTGCTGGTCATTCTGCTGTTGCTGACGTTGCTGGTCATTTTGCTGGTTTTGTTGATTAGCCATTTCGATATCCCTTCTAGAGGTTTTGGAAAAACTACTTTAACCCACACCGTTCAGATGCCAATGGTCAAGCTGTTGCGAACTTCTACAATGTAATTCAGGCAAATGTCAGCTGATTGATTCGCAAGGCTACTCATCTTTCGCTCATCACATAATTTACAATGCAGATACGTACTCTTTAATATTTTTTCATGATGGCATCTCACTATTCATGACGATGAGCATGACCACAATCCCCCAAATAAGCACTGCTATCACAAACCAGAATTGTTTTGATGGCTTCATTATTGTTTTTCTTTTTGGATGCCTGATGTTTTCTAATTTACAGAAAGCTAGAGTCGAGCTTAAGAAAAATAAGACGAATAGCATCCATAGAATATTTGCCGACCATTTTGCAATAAAGTCTTCATAACCGATTTCTATACTCGTCACACAAAAATAATAAGAGGCTGTTTTAAAATGGGATATATCGTCAAATTAATTCCAGAAGACCTCTATCTTGTACCCAGTGACTGCCAAATCGGGCTAACAGAGTACAGAGAGAAAGCATTAGCAGAAGGTCTATTCCATGATTATGCTGAAGCAAATGCCAAAGCCAAATTATTCAGAAAAGAAATGGCCATAAATATTGATTATGTGGTTGAATCATCTACAAAAGAATAAAATCATTGTCCAGATTGGGATTTGTTCTGGATAGATGAATACCTGATCAGATTATTTTTAGGCTTATCAATTGTTTAACAATAGGTAAGAAGCAAGTTTAAAAGTTTATTAATATGAAGTTATTAACTTGATTGAACGTGAATATCCTCGATTGTATTTAAATAAATTAAGTTTTATTCAAGACAGCTACACACAACTTGAGCCCGAAAGGACTCAACAACCTCAGGATAGATTCCAACCTTGGGTTACTAGCTCGCTGCTCCATTTTCTGTAGGGGGCTGGGGTGCAATCTTGGTGATTTTAGACATTCAAAGTTAAATGTAGCTCTGTCCGAATAAATCGGGCAATTTTATAAATGGGCCAATCTGAATTTTGTACAACCGTATCGATGACCAATTGCTTCTTCTGCATCTGTTCAATGGGAGATAATGGTTTAAAGCATTTGTCCATGATAAATCTCCTCTAGCTGTAGGCAAATGCTTTTATACGGTATCTATTGTTTTCTAGAATTCCAGGATCTATACCAATCGATTGCATTTTATCTAACAGCCCTTGATACAACGGTAACTGTTGAGTAAATGTCTGTTTCAAATTACTGATTTCGATAATCTGTTGCATCACTGATTGCCAAACGGGCGCTCCGCCATGATCATCCTTTTCCCAACGGGTAAAATGTGAATCGCTTGGGACGATTAAAGGAAGTGAAATTGAGTAATTGTCAAATCAGGTAACCAGTTGCTTCTTATGTTGGCTGAGCCATTAAAGAATGATCGGACACACGATGATCAGGTGGCGGTATGGATGAATGATTACAATTGTAATCATTCATATATTGGATTAAAAATAAAATTCTCTCAGAAGTTTCTAGCACTAAAATTAGCCAGTTAACTTTCCGTTTTTACGGAGGCTAATACACTTAGGCACCTGATTAGCAACGATGTCGTCACGTCTATACATTCCTTGATAGCATACTATAAAAATGCTGCAAGTATTTTGCCAAACTGAGATTTTTATAAAATCTTAAAGCTTTCTCTTATCTAGTGTGTTGGCGAGAGAATCCCCTATCGCTTGGACCAGCATAACTAGAATGACAAGTACCAGGATAACCGCCAACATGATTTGCATGTCAAAACGCTGGTAGCCATAACGATAGGCGATGTCACCCAGACCACCAGCACCAATCGCGCCGGCGATGGCTGAGGAATTAATCATAGTCACCAGAGTTACAGTAAAACCAGCCACAATGCCGGGCAAAGCCTCGGGTAATAGCACATACCAAATAATCTGCTTACGATTGCAGCCCATAGCCTGTGCCGCTTCTATCAAACCTTGATCTACTTCACGCAGACTGACCTCGGCAATTCGGGCAAAGAATGGAGTTGCGGCAATAGTAAGGGGAACAACCGCGGCCCATACACCATAACTGGTGCCGACAATCCAACGCGTGAGTGGGATCAGAGCTACCATCAAAATCAGGAAGGGGACGGAGCGGGTAATATTAACCAGCCACCCCAATAGTTGATTGATTTTTTTAGAGGGGGCAATACCATGTTCAGCACTATTCACCAAAATGACTGCGATGGGCAAACCGAGTAAAAAAGCGATCAGGGCTGAAACACCCACCATGATAAAAGTGTCTATGGTGCCAGTCAGTAACAAATCCAACAGCTGATTAGGCATAGCCAAGTACCTCGATATGCAGAGAATAAGGTCGTAATTTTTCTTGTAAGACACCGATATCCAGTTGTATGTCAGGGATGGCCACGACAAATGCACCGATCAGATGCTTTTGGATGTAATCAATATGGCTTTGATAGAGATGGACAGGAGTGTCAAATTGGGAAAAAATGGCCTGCAAATCGGGAGATTGCTGTACTGCAGATTGATAGCGCAGTTTGAGTAGGACCCGTGTACTGCCATTTTTTGCTTCAGGGCTGAGGATAAATGGGAGTTCTAGATGTTCCAGATTCAGCAGTTCCTGGGTGATTTGTTGTTGCGGGCTAGAAAAGACTGACCAGACCGGCCCAGATTCTACAATTTCACCATGATCGATGACCACCACCTGATCACAGATTTCCCGGATGACCTGCATTTCATGGGTAATCAGCACAATGGTAATGCCGAGTTTCTGATTGATTTCCTTCAGTAAAGACAGAACCACTGCGGTACTTTCCGGATCCAGTGCTGAAGTGGCTTCATCACACAACAGAATTTCAGGATGATGTACCAATGCACGGGCAATGCCGACACGCTGTTTTTGTCCACCAGAAAGCTGGCTAGGATAATTTGTGGCCTTATTTTCCAGTCCGACCAGCTGTAAAACCTCATTCACGCGTTGTTGGATGTCCTGCTTAGGGTAGCGGGCAATCTTCAGCGGCAATGCGACATTTTCCCATACGGTTTTAGCGGACATTAAATTGAAATGCTGGAAAATCATGCCTATACGCTGACGCAACTGGATCAGTTGAGCAGGTGTGAGCTGAGCAAGATTTTGCTCATAAATCTGAATCTGTCCTGTGCTGGCCTGTTCCAGACCATTCAGTGTGCGCAGTAACGAGGATTTTCCTGCACCACTTTTGCCAATAATTCCCAGAATTTTGCCTTCTGGAATATCCAGCTCAATATTCTTCAGTGCATGGACCTGTTGACCTTGCGCCTCATAATATTTATTCAGGTTTCTCAGGCGGATATGTGAAACTGAAAAATCTACGGGCGAACCAAAACTCACCATAATCGTACTCCTTATTCCCAGCCTTTAAACCACATGCCTTTGCCAAAATCTCGATCTAAAATGGCCTGGGCTTTTTTAGAGTTCTGGAAGGCTTTGACAAAGGTGGCAAGCTTTTTATCGGTATTGACATAATCTTTGCGTGTCACAAAGAGAATCGCGTATTTCTTATCAATCGGATCTAAAAACAGGGCATCATGAGGATCAGCCACTTTGGCCATTTTTAGATAATGCGGAAAACCGAAAATCAGGTCGGCATCATCAATGGCACGAGCGGTTTGCGGACCTTCAACTTCAATAAACTGGAAATTTTTCGGGTTGCTCAGAATATCCTGCGTGGTAGAAAGCTCATTATTGATATCTTTTAACTGAATTAGGCCAGCACGGTGTAATAAAATCAGTGCACGTGCGGAATTGACCGGATCACTTGGAATGACAATCCGTGCTTTTTCTGGAAGGTCTTTTAAAGACTGGTATTTTTTAGAATATAACCCGACATGGCTACCTGAACCGGGTGCAAAAGCATGCAGATCAAATCCAGTTTCACGAACAGCGTTGTTTAGAAAGACACTTTGCTGAAAAAAATTAGCATCAATATCACCATTTTGTACTGCAACGTTGGGAGCTTGCCAATCAGAAAACTCTACCAGTTTGACTTGAATGCCTTGTTGTTTGACTTCATCTGCAACGCTTTGCAGCAGATCGGCATAGGGAGGACTGATTCCAATCGTTAATATTTCATCTTGAGACTGGTTTTTAGCAATACGGTAGCCTGTAAGTCCAAGGATCACGAGAATAACGGTTAGGCCAATCAGCCAATTTTTTAGGTTTTGTGATGTTGTTGTCATGAGAATTCCTTACTTCCAGCCTGGAAACCATAGTTTGGCGCCAAAATCTTGATCGAGTGCCTGCTTCACTTTTGCCGAGTTCTGGTAGATTTCTACGAACTTTTTCAGCTTGTTATCCTGATCCTGATAGTCTTCACGCACCACAAACAAAATGGCGTAACGTTTATTGGTGTTGCTATCAAACAACAAAGCACTTTCAGGGTCAGCCGTTTTGGCCAGACGCAAATAATGCGGATATCCGAAGGCCAAATCGACATCATCGATGGCACGAGCAGTTTGCGGACCTTCTACTTCCACGAACTGCAATTTTTTTGGGTTGGAAGCAATATCTTTAAGACTAGAGAGATGATTCTGAGGATTTTTCAGTGTGATCAGTTGTGCTTGTTGCAGGAGTAATAATGCACGTCCCTGATTGACCGGATCATTTGGAATCGCGACTTTGGAATTGACTGGTAATTCAGTCAGACTATTATATTTTTTTGAATACAAGCCGACATGGGATGCTGCACCGACAGCAAAACCTTTTAATTTAAAGCCAGTTTCTTTAATGACATTGTCCAGAAAAGGTTGATGTTGAAAAAAGTTCGCATCAATATCGCCATGGTTCAGCGTAATGTTCGGTGTGTTCCAGTCAGAAAATTCGATTAATTTAACGTTTAAGCCCTGCTGTTTGGCTTCATCTACTGCGACCTGTAAAGGTTTAGAAAAAGATGGACTGATACCAATCACCAGTTCATCCGAGCCTGATTTTTTTTGTTGGTTCCAAATGGCCAATCCCACGATGGCGGTCACCAAAAGAAGGCCAATCAGCACAAATTTCGTTTTTACTTTTTTAAATGGGTTAGCTTGTGTCATAGAACACCTCAAATATTATGCAGTTTGTTTTGGATTTAAATTAAAGTTTGAAGTTGAGGTTGAGCTGTGGCATCGAAATTGCTGCACGGGATGTGAGAACGGAAGATGATCACCCTGCTGGAATAGTTTGTGGCGTAGGCTGCCAGCTGCATAAGCTGTTTTATAGCGGCCACGTTGTTGCAGTTCGGGAATAACCAACCGGATAAAATCCTGATGTGATTCTGGTGCGACCGTACGGGTCAGATTAAAACCATCAATACCGGTTGTATCCAGCAACTCAATCAGTTTTTCTGCGACCGTCGTACCACTTCCCACAACCAGCGGATAACGTCCGCCTAAAACGTGTTGGGCTTTTAAATCACGCGGGGTGATTTGCTGTTCTTTGAACTTGCTGTTGACCGATGCAATACTATTGGTTGGCTGATATGGAATCGCTTCATCATCAGCGAATCGGGACAAATCGATACCGACAGAGCTAGAAAAGTGTGCGAGTCCCGCTTCAGGACTGGCATAACGAATGTATTCCTGCAACTTTTCCTGTGCTAGTTCATCAGTTTCGGCTGTGACCACCGTAATCCCGATAAAAATCTTCAGGTCATTGGCATTACGGCCATTGATCTGGGCTTGGTGTCGGATCTGCTCGACCTGTTTTTTTATTTTTTCCGGTTGATCTCCCCCAATAAACATCGCTTCTGCGTGTTGTGTGGCAAAGGTTAAACCGCGAGGGGATGCACCTGCCTGAAACAAGACAGGGGTGCGTTGTAGGGAAGGAGCAACCTGAAACACGCCCTGGCTTTGATAGAATTGACCCTGGTGCTGGATGACATGGACTTTGGCTGGATCGGTAAAAATACGGTTCTGTTTGTCTTTTAAAACAGCGCTATCTTCCCAGGAACCTTCCCAAAATTTATAGCAGAGTTGCAGGAATTCTTCTGCCTGCGCATAGCGCAGGTCATGTTCTTTTAAGCCTTTTTGTCCAATTAAACGTTCTGCGCTATCCAGATAACCGGTGACGATGTTCCAGCCAATCCGACCTTGCGTGAGGTGATCCAAACTGGCAAAACGACGGGCAAATTGATAGGGTGATTCATAACTCAAATTGACCGTCACCCCAAAACCCAAATGCTGGGTGACAGCAGCCATGGCTGAAACCAACGTGGTTGGGTCATGACTGGGTAACTGGATTGATTCTTTCAGCGTGAGTTCTATACCATTTTGATAGACATCATAGACACCGGTGATATCGGCAATAAATAGGCCATCAAATAAGCCTCTTTCCAGCGTTTGTGCCAGCTCTGTCCAATAATTCAGTTCATTGAAACGGTGGGATTCATCACGTGGGTGAGTCCATAGACCATGATTGATATGCCCAACACAGTTCATATCAAAGGCATTCAATAAAATTTGCTTGTTGGATGGATTGCTCTGATTTGGCATTACAAAGTTCCTCGGCGTGGAGGCAACACATCATTCAGCAGATGGTTGGCAATAAAGTAATATTTCCAGCGGGAAGCATCGTGCAGGGTATGTACTCGGGCGTTGCGCCAGAATCGATCCAAACCATCCACACGTTGGCTGCCGCGGCTACCTGCCAGTTCAATCAGTTTTGATGCCGCTTTGAGTGCAGTTTCGGTACTGTGCGCCCGTGCCTTGGCGACATCCAATGAGGCTTTAGCCACGTTCTGTACAGTTGGCTGCGGTTTGGCTGCATCTATAGAATGGGCTGCCTGTTTTAACAGCACTTCACTGGCACGGACATCAGCTACGATACGTCCTAATTCCAACAAGGTGAGCGGATCCTGTGTGGCATGCTCTACACCCGAATCAATCCAGGGACGGGCTTGGCGGACACGGTGCAAGGTTTCTTCAAATGCCGCACGGGCAATCCCTGTTTCAATGGCAGCATGCATGATCTGGGCAAAAGGTCCGACCAGCGTCGGTTCGATAAAAGCCTGATCAAAAGCAATAATATCTTCTGCTTCAATAGAGACCTGATTGAATTTGACGGTTCCACTTCCTGTAACCTTTTGGCCAAAACCTGTCCAGTCATCGATCAATTCCAAACCTTGGCTATCACGTGGAATGAACGCCAGAAACTCACGATCATCTTGATCTTTGACCAGGGTTGGAATACGGTGGGCAAACAGGCTGCCTGTGCAGTAAAACTTCTCGCCATTTACTACATAACCTTGTTCAGTCCTACGGATAGACGTATGTTTTTGAGCTGCATTTTGGGTTTTAAATTCAGCAAGCGCATTGCCGAACCGGGCACCATGCAATACTTCTGCATAGAGCTTCTGTTTTTGTTGTTCTGTACCGGTATTTCGTAAAACCTCTAGAGCGTAGAAATGATTTTGCGGAATCTGTCCGATCGATCCATCAACTCCACTCATGAGGGCAATAATCCGGGCTACCGTGAGACTAGAAACTTCCGCACCACCATATTGCTTTGGTACGGTGATGGCCCATAATCCAGACTGGCTATAGGCTTCAATTTCATCGAATGGCAGAATACGTGCCGCATCACGTTGTACTGCCTGAACTTTAAATTTTTCTGCGAGTGCGTGTGCGATTTCTAATGCTTCCGCATCAGATTTAATAATGTGCGCATACGATATGGGTTGCTGATTAAATGGTGACATATTCTGATATGAAGTCATTTTTTGTTTTCCTTAAATCCAGGCGTGGCGGGCGGGAATTTTTTGGTTCAAGTAATAATCACCCAATGCATGCAGTTTCCAACGGATAGGATCATGCAGAGTATGCACACGGGCATTGCGCCAGTGCTGGTCAAGATTGTGCTGACTCAGACTGGAGCGGCTACCACCAAGTTCCAAGAGCTTTTCTGAAATGAGCAGGGCTGCATCGTTGGCATAAACTTTGGCTTCCGCCACCAGAATTGAAGCCTTGGCTGCCTGTTCATCCGTAATGTGGTCTAGCGCATCAAGCTCATCCAAATATTCCGCAGCTTCATCCAGCAGTAAAATGGCGGCATCAAGCAAGACGTTTAATTTTCCTACCTCTTGCAAGGTATAGTGCTCATGACTTGCTTTATCTACGTTGGCATCTACAATTGGACGGGCTTTATACACGGCAGCAAGCGTATCTGCGAATGCTGCTTCGGCAATCCCAACATCAATCGCCACTTGTAGTAGTTGTGAATAGGCACCCCGATAAGTCGGTGCAGCGATCAGCTTACGTTCATCAAAAATCAGGAAGGGATCGATCTCAACATGGCTGAGTCGCACAGTGCCGCTAGAGGTAGTACGCTGACCAAAACCATCCCAATCATCAATGACTTCGACCCCAGTTGCATAACGGTCTACCATCACCAGTACCACATACCCCTCAGGATGAATGGCTTTAATTGCCAGCCAATCTGCAAAGCTACTACCTGTGGAATAGAATTTTTCGCCTTCAATAAAATAGCGGCCATTTTCAATCGACAGGGTGGTGGTCAATGTCTTGGTATTTTTGGTATGACGTTCTGGGCCACCATTTGCTAAACGTTTACCTTGTAGAATTTCATTGAATACAAACCGTTTCTGTTCAAAGGTTCCCATGATGTCAATGAGATTGAGCAGACTGATCTGGTTTTGCGGGATTTGCCCCACGTTTGAATCCGCCTTGTTCAGAATGCGAAACACTTGAACCAGTGTTTTATTGGAAACAAAAGCACCACCAAAAGATTTGGGAATACGAATTCCCCCTAAGCCTTTCTGGCTAAACAAATCGATTTCAGCAAAAGGAAGTAGACGTTGTTGATCACGCTGATTACGACCTTCCAGCACAATGTCGGCTACCTGATAAGCAGCATTTAACGCATCCTGGTCATTTTCAATGACATAAACATTTTTAGAAATTAAACGAGACATGTTGACACCTCAAATAGATGCCAAAACCCTATCCTTAATTGTTGATAAAGCTAAATGCTCAATTTTTATGTTTTTATAAGAAACACTATATAATACAAAATTCGCTAAGTTTTAGAAGTTATTTTATATGTTAAGGTATTGAAAATATTAGATTTTAAAATAATGAATGGACGTTGCAACATATTCATAAGCTGTGTAGATCATCAGGACAGAAAAATATATAAAACAAAAATATAAGATGACCTTACCTTTAAGTTTGAGCAGAGATCTTGACCTATTCGGCTATTGGATCTCATACCCTCTCCCTAAAAAAGGCATAAAAAAATCCCCTAAGAGAGCCTGAGGGGAGGAGAATAAGAGTCGAGGTTATGGTCGATGTACTTATGCGGGTGCAGCTTCTTCTCGCTGTACCGCATTGGCATGTTGTGCCTCAAGCTCACGCACCAGAGGCAGCACTTTTTGGCCAAAGTATTCCACTTCTTCAATAAAATGTAGGAATCCGGACAGAATCAGATCAACGCCAATCTGTTTCAGGGCGAAAATACGTTCTGCAATCTGCTGTGGGGTACCGATCAAATTGGTTCGAAAACCATCATTGTACTGTACCAGATCTTCAAAAGTGGATTTAGCCCAGTTACCTTCACCTTCAACCGTGGCAGCACCCGCTTCCCGGGTGGCTTCACCAAAGGATTTGACGGCTTGAACATTGGCCTTAGCAATGATTTCCTGCAATACAGCTTGTGCCTCTTCTTCCGTATCTCTAGCGATGATAAAGGCATTTACACCGATCTTGACCTTATGATGATTAGTCTTGGACTTGGCGTGAAGATCATCGATCTGTTTTTTCAGTTCTTCCAGTGTATTTCCATTGGTAAAGTACCAATCGGAGACACGCGCTGCCATGTCACGAGCGGCCCGGGAGCTTCCCCCTTGGAAGATTTCAATATGTGGCTTCTGCAGTGGTTTAGGACTCAGGGTATAGTCCTTGAATTGGTAGTATTTTCCATCAAAGTTAAAGTTATTCTGAGTCCAGATACCTTTCAGACTACGGATAAACTCCTCGGAACGAGCATATCGTTGATCATGTTCCGGCCACTCTTCACCAATTGCATCAAACTCACCACGAAACCAGCCACTCACCACATTGATTGCAATACGGCCATTAGTCAGATGATCAATCGTAGCCAGCTGTTTTGCTGCCAGTGCAGGTTTCCAAGGCCCTGGCAGAATTGCTGCAATGACTTTTAGATGTTCAGTCTTGGCAAGAATGCCATGACTAAAACTGACGGACTCATGCTGACTTTCCGTATTATAGCCAGCAGTAAAACGGATCTGGGTCAATGCATAATCAAAGCCAGCTTGTTCTGCAGCCTGAGCTAGACGAACGTTATAATCATAACTCCAGTCAGTACGCTGCTCGATATCGCTGACCACCAGACCACCACTAACATTCGGTACCCAATAAGCAAATGTGATCTTATTGTGATTTGACATGTTCTTCACCCTCTCAAGCATTGGCTGGATTATGTAACGCAGGTTTTGGGTGTTTTTTACTCTGCAATCGTGATTCGGCTGCATCCAGGTTCGGTACAGCTGCAGAAGGCAAGACTTCTTCTTGTTCGATCTGTTTGTTGATCCCAAGGTTCTGATTGGCCTGCTGGGACTTTATCTTGATCACTTCTGCGCGATGGCCTTTAGCAGGAGCCCATTCCAGAATTGGTAAGGCACGGGCTACCGCCAAGGTAATACGTTCGCGCAACTGTTCGCTGTGAATGGTGTATTCTGGAGTAAAATCCCGGTCAGTCGCATATACGCCAATAGGCAAGGTTTGTGCCTGGAAGAAGCTAAATAACGGGCGCAGTTGATGTTCCAATACAAGGGCGTGACGGTCACTTCCACCAGAGGCTGCTAACAGAACAGGGACATCAACGAGTGCGGTTTGTTCTACAAAGTCGAAAAAGTGCTTGAACAATCCAGTGAAAGAAGCACGGTAAACCGGTGTGCCTACGATCAGCACATCAGCAGCTTCAACTACAGCCAGATCATCCTGTATACGTTGTGGTAACTGATTTCTGTAGATCGCTCCACCGAGTAAATGACCAATTTCGCTGAATTTAATGAAATGTACGTTAATTGGTGTAGCATCACCCAATTCATTCAAGATCGCTTGTACCAATGCTTCAGTTTTGGAAGGGTTATTAAGTCCACCTGATACAGCTACAACATTGAGGGGCTTTTGTAGATTTGAATTAGACATTTTGAACCTGAAAATAGGGTTGATATCGGAATAGGCCTATTAATCCAGATTAGGTAGAACACTGTGAAATAAAGAAAAGGTGAAAAGTTATCTCAATTTTAGATATCACTTAATTCATCGGTTTTTTACTAAAAAATTTGGAGTTAACATTTTGATAAACCTGTTTATATTTCTGATGTATAAGCTTTTGATATATCTGATGATCAATATATTCAAAAGTTATGAGAATTAAAGAAATAAAGATTATTTTTAATTTTATCCCAGTAACCATAAAACATCTGGGTTTAGCAAAGATAATATCGATATTGGATATTGGATATTGGATATTGGATATTGGATATTGGATATTGGATATTGGATATTGGATATTGGATATTGGATATTGGATATTGAGTGTGCTGAGTTGTACTAGCTCAAACCTGATCTGACAGTGCCGATATTTGCTGAAGACTGTCAGGTTAAATTTGAGCTAGTAAAAATTATGGGGCATCTTCAGCATCCTGATTAATTCTTAGGACATCAATTGCAGGCTGAGACCCAGAGAAATACCAGCGCATACCATTGCCACTGTATAGCCAATAATGATGGCTTTACTAAATTGTACGCCACCGGTTGTCCAGGCGATTGTCGCTTTAGATACCATATTGCTTAAGGTCGCGAGTCCTAAGGCCACAGTGGCAACATTTGTGGTTAATCCGCCGGTGCTATGCTGCCGGGCAAGTGAGACTAAAATGGCATCCACATCTGCCAGCCCTGAAATGGTTGACAGTACAAAAATCCCACTCGTTCCTAGCCACTGTTTTGCTGCTGGAACCAAGACAGCGGTGATTGCAAGAAAAGCAGCGAAGCCGAAAGCCGTTCCCAGATCAAAAGGGGCCATGGCTTGCATGGAATGATCACTGTGTGTCGTATTAGAAATGTGATGCTGTTTCCACAGTGCCATGCCTAGCAGAACAATTCCTGCAACCATCAATCCAGCGCCAAACGTACTGAGCAGTGGAGGCTCAATGACGCCAATCAGTATCGCCATCCGAAAAAACATGACGCCACAAGCAGCCAGAGCTCCGGAAATTGCAGCATTGATCATCATGGGATGTTGATGTGCATAACGTGCCAACGCCACAGTTGCGGCTGTGGATGAAGCCAGACCGCCCAAGAGACCGGTCCAGAATATTCCGCGTTCTGAGCCGGTGATCCGCATGGCAAAATGACCTGCCAGAGAGAGTCCGGCAATCAGGATGACCGCCCACCATAATTCATACGGATTTAATGCATTAAAAGGTCCGAGACCCGTATTCGGCAAGTAGGGGAGTATGACAACGGAGAGCACCAGTAACTGCAGGGATGCCGTTAATTCACGATGTTCTATCAAGCGTAACCAGCCATGTAGGGTTGGCTTAAGATCCAGAAAGACCGCGACAATGACGGCTGCAGTGAGGGCTAAAGTGATATTGCCATGTGAGGCATAAGCACCTAGAACCAACGTCAGCAGCATCGCAATCGTCGTGGTCGCGCTGAGATTACCGGAAAGTTTCGCGGTATGCGCATAAGACACGGTGAGTAACAGGGAAAGCCCTAATACAGCCGCAACCAGTGGCCAAGGCCCAAAGTTAGGTTGTAAATGACCAAGGACTCCTCCGAGCAGGCCTGTTAAGGTAAAAGTACGCAGACCTGCGACTCGGCTGCCTTCTGGCAGTTCTCGATCGTGCCATCCTCGTTCTAAACCGATGAGCAGACCAATCGCGAGCGCTGCAATCAGGCCCGGCACTTCTGGAGTAAGAAAAGAACTCTCAATCATAGTTTTTTACGTCGTAGGCGCAGGGCATTGCTGATGACGGATGCTGAACTTAAGCTCATTGCCAATGCTGCAATCATGGGTGACAACAACCAACTGGTAAATGGATAGAGTACGCCAGCTGCGATCGGGATACCCAGGGCATTGTATAGGAACGCAAACATCAGGTTCTGTTTCATGTTGTCGACAGTGGCTTCCGAAAGTGAACGGGCAACCGCGATACCGCGTAAGTCCCCTTTGACCAGGGTGACTTGAGCGCTATTCATGGCAACATCTGTTCCGGTACCCATGGCAATACCGACATCAGCTTTGGCCAATGCGGGTGCATCATTGATTCCGTCTCCGGCCATTGCCACGATGCGACCTTCCTTCTGCAATTTGCTGACAAGTTCCAGTTTATCTGCTGGCTTGACTTCACCATGAACTTCATCAATTCCTAGTCGCGTACCCACTGAACGGGCAGTGGTGAGACCGTCTCCAGTGGCCATAATGATACGTAGACCCGCTTCCTTTAGTGTAGCGAGTGCTTCAGGCGTACTCGCCTTGATCGGATCCGATACTGCCAGCAGGCCGGCTAATTGACCTTCAACAGCCAGATACATCACACTGGCACCTTCCGAACGTAGTTCTTCAGCTTGCGGAATCAGGGACTGTACAGGAATCCCCAACTGTTCCATCAGTGCTGTATTACCCAAAGCTAACGGGCGCCCCTCCACTTGTCCTCGAACCCCGATCCCGGAGCCTGATTCAAAATTTTCTGGCTGAGCAAGAGACAGACCACGTTCACGTGCAGCTTGCACAATCGCATTGGCTAACGGATGTTCACTGCCCTGGTCAAGGCTGGCGGCTAGACGTAATACCTCAGATTCCTCGTAGCCTGCTGCAGCAACCACGCGATCGAATGCCGGACGACCTTCAGTCAGCGTGCCTGTTTTATCGATTAGCAGGGTGTCAATCTTGCGCAGGTTCTCAATGGCTGCTGCATCACGGAACAGCACACCATGACTGGCACCTTGACCAGTGGCCACCATAATCGACATGGGCGTTGCCAGGCCCAGTGCACAAGGACAGGCAATAATCAGTACGGCCACCGCATTGATTAATGCATAAACCCAGCTCGACGCTTCTGGACCAAACAGTCCCCATCCAAAGAAGGTAAGCAAGGCAATGGCCACTACAGCCATGACAAACCAACCTGCGACCTGATCAGCCATGCGTTGCATGGGTGCTCTTGAACGTTGCGCTTGAGCCACCATCTGTACGATCTGAGACAACATGGTACTTGAACCAATTTTCTCTGAACGCATGATCAGTGAACCATTGGTATTGAGTGTGGCTCCAATGACTTTATCGCCGACGCGTTTGGTGATTGGTAAAGGTTCACCCGTCAGCATCGACTCATCCACAGCACTGCTGCCTTCAATGACTACACCATCTACAGGTACTTTTTCACCTGGCCGGATGCGGAGTAAATCTTCTACATGGACATGCGTCAAAGGCACATCTTCTTCGGTTCCATCAGGCAGAATTCGGCGAGCTGTTTTAGGTGCCAGCCCAAGGAGTGACTTGATGGCCGCAGAGGTTTGCGAACGTGCTTTTAACTCTAATATCTGTCCGAGTAAGGTCAACGAAATGATGACCGCTGAAGCTTCAAAATAAACCGCAACACGCCCCATGGAAATAAAAGAGTCAGGGAAGATTTGTGGCGCTACAGTCGCAACCACACTATAAATAAAAGCAGCTCCGGTACCCAGACCGATCAGCGTCCACATATTGGGGCTGCGGTGGATCACCGATTGCCAACCACGGGAAAAAAATGGCCAACCTGCCCAGAGTACAATCGGGAGTGACAACACTAATTCAATCCAGCTTTGAACGGCCATATCGAACCAATTCAGCTGATGGCCAAACATCGCCAAAACAGTCACCACGATAGTGAATGGCAGTGTCCACCAGAAACGTCGACGGAAATCACGTAACTCAGGATTTTCCTCTTCCTCAAGCTCAGGAATAATCGGTTCCAGTGTCATCCCGCATTTTGGACAATTTCCCGGATGGTCTTGCCTGATTTCCGGATGCATGGGGCAGGTATAGATGGTCGTGCCTGCTATGCTTGTTTCATTGACGGGTTGAGTAGTCTGATAATGCTGTGTATGTGCATTTATATTTATAGTTTCAGGTTTATCGATGTATTGTGAAGGATTGTCATGAAACTTGGATTGACATTTTGGACTGCAAAAAAAGTACATTTTGCCTTTAAATTCTTCATGATGTTCCGATCTTTCAGTGACGGTCATGCCACAAACAGGATCTTTTAAAGTGTCTGTTGCCGTTTGTGCCATATGCTCTTGGGAATGATGTGTTTGATGTGACATGATGAATTCTCGTATTTATGGCAGAGCGGCTTTATTGCGGAATTTGGGAATAAATCGCGGAGTTTGTTGAGCATAGCTGTCATAAGCGCTCCCAAATTGTTTACGCATTTCCACTTCTTCAGTGATGGCCAGGCGTCCATACATGATCAGTAAAATCGGAAACATTAGGAGCGTGAGTAAGGTCGGCCATTGCAACAAAAAACCGAGCAAGATCATCACAAAAGCCACGTATTGAGGATGGCGTATACGTGCATAAGGTCCTGTAACTGCTAAAGAACGTTGGCGTTGTGCGTTGTAAAGGACATGCCATGCTGTTGATAACAAATAGAAGCCATAGCCCAGAAAGATGTAACTGGCGATATGCAGTACGCTGAAATGCGGGTTGCCTTTTTCACCCAATAGCGTTGACCATAAATGGCCGGCGTTATGAGAAAATAAGTCCAGTTGCGGGAAACGGGTTTGCAGCCAGCCTGAAAGCAGATAAATGGTTAAAGGGAAACCATACATCTCGACAAACAGCGCGACGATAAAGGCTGAAAAGGCACCAAATGTCCGCCAGTCCCGTGCTGTCGCCGGTTTAAAAAAACTAAAGGCAAACATGATAAAAATCGCTGAATTGATGATGACCAGTGTCCATAGACCATAAGCTGATTCCGCATGATTCATGACGGTTCTCCTGATCCAGACTATTTTTTATGATGGGGTCGCTCTGACTTTCTATGCTATTTATGATGCCCATGACCACCGTGCATAAAGATATGCATCAGTGGGCAGGCTAAAAGCAATAAATAAGGTAAAGCACCGATGACGTGAGCCAAATGCTCGGTTAACAGAAAATAAGCCGCTACTCCACCCAGCACGATTAAACCGAGGGCATAACGCGTAGACCAAAAGTTAGGTGTTGGATTATGTTGCTGAAGTGGAAGATTCATGGTGCTTTCCTCTCATCAACAGGAAATTATTTAATGGCTGCAGGAGGCATACGATCCATCATCATCTGCATCATGGATTGCATCATATCCATACGTTTTTCCATCATTAACTGACGGTCAGCCATATTGGCATTCATGCTTTGACCGCCCATCTGTTTCATCATGCCCATACCTTCTTGCATGAGCTTCATGTGCTCAGCCATCAGTTTTTGACGTTGTTGAGGCGTTTTTGCAGCCATCATTTTTTCATGCATGGCTTGCATCGCCTGCATGTGCTGATCCATTGCAGCCATCTTGTCGGTCGTGGCGGTGCTGGTGCTGTTAACGGTTTCTTTAATCGTTACTGTGGGTGGTGTTGTATTTGCGGGATGATGCGTTTTATGTTCTTCGCTACTTTGTGCGAATGCACCTAGAGCGGCAGTTGTGATACACAGTCCGAGTAAAGTTTGGCGGATATAAGACATTATTTTTTTCCTTTCATCAGTTGAGAAGTTAAAACCACCTTGGAATGAGGGAAACCAGCAAATGAAGGTGATTTAGATTGTTTGAACAACTAAAAAACTGTTTTAAAGCAATGTACTTTTTCTGGTTATGCTACCTATGCTGTCATAGGGTTGTCTGGTTATTGTTGAACTCATCCCCGTATTTGGTGTCTGAAAATGAGCTTGATTGTTTTTAAAGGAAACGAGACTTCTGAGTTGTTCACAGCTATCTTATATCTAATTTAGAGAACTTTATCACTGCTAATTATTTGATTTTTGAAAATGACAAAAATGTAATTTTGAGGTCATCAATGTGTATTTAATCTTTTTTCATAATGAACAGATGCAGGGTTAGGTTAACAATTGGTAAGGGGGGGTAATTCTTTATTCCCATGACAATTAATACCGCTATTATTGAATATTCAATAGGGTGAAGAGGGCTAAAGGATGAAGTTATTTCGAGGTGACAAGATGATTGCGTTGCGTCAAGTCTTGTTGGGTGTCATGGCCGTTATTGCTACAACTTATGCTTTTGCACATGTGAGCCTTGTAAGTACCATGCCCGCTGCAGATAGTATTGTGGTCAAACAGCCTGAAAAATTAACGCTTAATTTCGCTGATGCGGTTATGCTGATGAACATCAAACTTGTGGATGCTCAAAAAAAGGAAATCCCTTTAAATTTCAAAGTAAATCATGCTTTCAAAAAGTCTTTTGATATTACGGTCCCGCAACTGGTCAATGGAAAATATACTGTTATTTGGATGACTATGGGTAAAGATGGTCACCACATGACTGGGGAATATACTTTTATTATCAAAAAATTAAAGTAAAGCAGAACCGTAATTCTCAATATGCCAGCAAATTGCTGGTATTTTTATACACTAAAAGATGAATAATTATGTTTCCTGAATATTGGATCTTAGCCGCCTGGATGACCAAAGTAGCTCTATATCTAGGGATGGCTTTTGTGATTGGAGGCGCTTTTAGTTATTGCTTATTTCATCAATATCCTGAAATGAAAACTTCATTAATCCGCTATATGACTCTGGGTGCTTTGCTTGGATTAATATCAAGTTCACTTGGATTTTTCATTCAGATAGGCAGCTTTGCCAATCAGGGAATAGCGGGCATGTGGGATTCTACATACTTTAATATTCTAGTGAACACATCTATAGGTATGATACAGATATTACGATTTATCTGTTTTGCTATTATTCTAGTTCTATTGTTGATCAAGTTAAGAATAAAGCCCGAAGCAACCTCATCTTTGGAAGTTTTCTTATTAACGGTTTTTCTGCTCCCTATTGTGATTAGCTTTTCTCAGCTGGGCCATACGATAAATCTGACGTTGACTGCACAAAGCTTGCTAACTTTACATGTCTTGGCGATGTCGCTATGGATGGGAGCTCTTTTTCCACTCTGGAAATTTAGTCAAGTAATAAAGGGCATACGATTAAAAGAAAGTATGCGTTTATTTGGTCATATTGCTGTTTTTATCGTTGGAATATTAATTTTTGCGGGTGGTACGGTTGCCTTTCTTTTATTTAAAGATATCGACATCTTGCTTAACACACCCTATGGTCATGGTTTTATTGTAAAAATATTATTGGTATTGAGCATCTTAGTTCTGGCTGCATTTAATAAATGGTATTTCACCCCTCGACTAGAAAATCCAAAGTTTGCCAAACAATTCGGCTATGCCATTTTATTTGAGATGGTTCTGGGATTGGCAATTTTATTGCAGACCGGCTATATCACCAGCGTGATTGGGATTGATTGATAGTAGAGATATTCTTGATCGAGTTGTATTGAAAAGAATGCCCCCTTAAATTTCTGATTGAGGAGGTATGGACTACCTCTTTTGAATAGATGTTTCAAGGAGGAGCTTTATATAATAAAAGATTTCAATTCCAGTCCAAAATCGCAAAATTTCCAATTGCTGTTTTGGACTCCATAATTAAATCTAAATTCACATTCCTTCAGGAACAAGAGGGAAAGATTCCTGTGGAATCCCCTTATATTTCCGCTTGATTCAAAAAGTTTTCAATTCCATTAATGTGATTTTTCCCATCTGCGCACTGTGTAGAAGGATTGATTCTATGATGGCGGAAACCAGCTACCTCTAAGGCATTATAGCTACCCATTGATCTGTACAAACAATGCTGTCAGGAGGGATTTTTTTATAAATTACAGATCCTAATACAGCCCCTGGAAAGAATTAAAAAAAGGATCTATAAAACACGAGAAATGGCCTGCGCGGATGTGTTTGATTATATCGAGATGTTTTACAATCGAATCAGGGGTCATTCGCATCTCGACGGAATGAGCCTGGAAGTATTTGAGGTGGCTTCAAAATGAGACTACCTTATATCTAGGAGAGAGGTGGCAGTCCATCATACTTCTGTGTAAGTCATACGATTAATAATACAAGATTTCAATCTCAGTATTTAAGTGCTAAACAAGGAACAGTTATGAATAAAAAATTAATAGTAACAGCAGTTTATGGTTTTATTCTACCTTCACTATTCACCGCTTGTGTTCATACCGGTACATTGGTTTCGCAAAGCGGGAGCAAAGCAGTCACGAGTAATAATGAATACTTGCACCTTGCGAGCACCCATCCTGCCCGTATTTCTCCCAATAAAGATGAAATGCGTATAACTTTATTGGGAACAGGGAGTCCTGTGCCGAGTGCACAACGTTTTGGTATGTCCACATTGGTACAAGCGGGAGGATATAAGCTGGTTTTTGATGTAGGGCGAGGAGCAGTCATTCGTTTAACCCAAGCAGGGATACCGTTAGGAAAGGTGGATGGTGTTTTCTTAACTCATTATCATTCCGACCATGTCAATGGGCTGAGTGATCTGTGGATGACAGGCTACATCCCTGCTTTTGGAGGTCGTCAAGGTAATTTTAATGTATATGGACCAACTGGCGTCCGGGCTTTAGTAGACGGCTTGAAGATGGCCCATGCCGATGACATTCGAGTTAGGGTGGCAGATGGTGAGTTAAAAAAAGAAACGACTAGTATTGTTGCCCATGAATTTTCTGCTGAAGGTGGCATTGTTTTTAATCAAAATGGTGTAGTCGTCACTGCCTTTAAAGTTGAACATGACCATTATGGCGCTATTCAACCCGCCCTCGGTTATAGAGTGGATTATGCTGGACGTTCGGTACTGATCAGTGGCGATACCATTCCGACCGCGAATGTACTTAAATACGGCAAAGGCGTTGATTTATTGATACATGAGGTAGCCGAGTTTCAAGATATTCAGGCCTTGCCACAAGTGTATGCTCATCATACGAATCCTCGAGAGGCAGGTGAAATTTTTAATCAAACCAAACCTAAAATGGCAGTATACAGCCACATCGTAAATGGAGTTTCGTCTAAAATTATTGGCATTCCTGATGAGGTACTAATCCAGCGTACTAGGGTCAATTATCAGGGCCCATTAGTCGTGGGTCGAGACTTAATGAGTTTTTTATTAACACCTACTAAAGTAGATACTTATACCCCTTAATTTTTCTCAATCATCTTTATTGCGAGATCGACGATGACTAAGTCAAAAAGCAAAGTTTTTTAGGTGAATCAATTTAATGTAAAACTTCTGTTTTTGTTTTTGCAGAATAAAAAAGCCCTCGTTGGACGTCACCAATGAGTAAGCATCGGTGGAAACTCGCTTGACTCCAGCAGGTTTCTACCGATGTGGCAGCAACTCTTCAATTTGGCACATTTTCCGCGTTGATCGTTTATTCAGTACATCGCTTCAATGGGCATTTACCGAAACATTTAGAAGGTTTCAATAGCCACCAAAATCTAGTCTTCATTTGCTGTGCTGATGAGTTGAGTCAAGCAAACAAAAGCAGAATATTGATTGAAATAACCAAAATAGTACTTTTAAAAAATTACATATCGGTTCGAGTATGTCGATTTACCCCATTTCTCTACAGCAGTTAAGAAATGGGAAAACGAAACACCCAAATTTTATAGAGATTCTGTTCACCCACTCTATATCGAATCAATGTTTAGCAAATTAACAGCAGTCTATACTCACCATCTTTTTCAACAGGAGCTCTATGAACACAGGGTAAAGCTGGTTGCGTTGGATGATCTACTGCCAGGCGCCAAAGATGTCCTGAACCCAAATTCACGGGTTTTGCCCCGGGTTTAGCCTGATAATGCAAGTCGAAGAAATTCTCTTCTAAGAACGTTTCAAATTCAGATTCTGGGCCGTCATGTAATTTTTTGAGTTTTGCCCTGATTTCTGCAATCAAAATCTTTTGCTCAACCTGGTCATTCGGCAGGAGATCACTTGCAGGACCATGGTAGGTACATAAAAAAGTATCCGTTGCAATGGGTGAGCGATCAACATGATAGGAATAGACGTCTGTTGAAATGAAATCTAGCTCTTCATCACGTTCATAACTTTTCAGTAAATTCAGAGAAGGGGATGCACCAAAATCAGTTAAAAGCTGCATATCCTTTAAGATAATTTCCCTTGCTAGATTGCCTTGTTCTGAAAGTTGCAGTGCTAAAAGGTCTTCAACAGAAACTTCAGTAATGTTCTCTTTTAATTCTAGTTTAGCCACGATCTCTTGAAAGTCGCCAACCAAATTTCTATACCAGCAAATGGCATTCATCTCTCCTTGAAAATTCGAATTTACAAGTTCAGAAAAAGTAGAAACCACTCTAATTTGGTTGTTGTCAGAAAGCGTATTCTTCATATTTTAAAATTAAATAGTGGGCTGTCCCACTTTCTCCTACAAATTTTTTGTCTATTCTTGGATTAAATATCCAAAACTATCTGATAAGGCTTAAAGCCTTCCCATACAGCAGCTGCAACTAATTGAATGAAAGGTTTAGTTTTGCCATGAGCCATCCTAGAGCGTCATAGTCAGCCAAACGGTTTTCAACTTTAATAACACATGGCGGATAGCTAGCTTTCATCAATTCTAAATTCATCAATAGCCGTGATGTGCGACCATTGCCATCAATAAATGGATGTATGCCTACAAAGTCAGCATTTACTTTTGCTGCTCGTATTTTAAGAGAAAATTCTACTTTTACATCCTATTATTTTTAGGGGGGATTACCATCACTTCGGTAGGGTAAAGGTGAGGGTTTAAAAAATTGATCCAATTCCGATGTGATTGCATTATCACTTGAACAGGTGCAGATCAGCTCAAAAAAAACTCCCTCTTGAAGAGAGAGTTGCCAACATTCGGCGAAAGTCGTGAGGATATACACAGGGTGAGAGGAACAATCAAAGATACGTTTCGCATTCAGTCAATGATTATCTTTCATTCCCCAAACAAAAAATAAGCCGGAAGATGTGAACAAAATGTGAAGCAGGATGAGTTTTGATTTGCATGAAAACTGCTCATCCATGCAGCTCATCATCTTTGTATGTAGTGAATTGATGATGCAAGATTCCAATCGTACACGATACTAGTTTTCTATAATGTATTCATCTACTGATCACGATGTGCCAATAATAGTATTTTAAAAAAATCTAATATTTTTCTATAGTTAATATAACTGTTTAATGTGTTTCAGATATAGTGTCCTTCACACAAAATTGATTAAAGCAAACCTACAATTGCAAAAATTAGAAACTGAATCATCATTGCCAGGATTAATCCATGTTTAAATTTTTTCTGCGATGGGTAGATAGCTGGTCGGCTTGTCCAAACGATACGGGACAAGACGCTGCTGGGGGAGTCGGCAGTAAAGATAGCAAAATACAATGGATGCGGATTCTGCCTTTTATCCTGTTACATCTTGCTTGTCTGGCTGTGTTTTGGGTTGGAATTTCGAGCACGGCTGTATTGTTTATGTTGGGATTTTACTTAATACGTATGTTCGCGATCACGGCCTTTTTTCATCGTTACCTGTCGCATAAAACATTTCAAACATCCCGGTTGCTGCAATCCATTTTTCTACTGATCGGGACGATGAGTGCCCAACGTGGGCCGTTATGGTGGGCTGCCCATCACCGTTACCATCATCGTTTTACCGATACCCATCAGGATCCGCATTCCTCACAGCATGGTTTCTGGTACAGCCATGTCGGCTGGTTTTTAAATGAGCAAAATTTTGCAACCCGTAAAGAGGTGATCCGCGACTGGTTGAAATATCCAGAACTGGTCTGGCTAGATCGTTTTAGTTTGCCGATTGTACTGTTCACCGCTCTAGCAATTTATGCACTGGGGGCATGGTTGGGAAACCACTATCCCGAGCTGGGTACTTCCGGTCCGCAGCTGCTGGTGTGGGGCTTTGTGATCTCAACCGTGTTGTTGATTCATGCAACCTTGTGCATTAACTCTCTGGCCCATGTCTATGGTCGGCGTGATTTTGCCACACAGGACAATAGCCGTAACCATTGGTTATTGGCTCTCATTACCCTCGGTGAAGGCTGGCATAACAACCATCACTTTTATGCGGGCAGTGTCCGCCAGGGCTTTTATTGGTGGCAAATTGATATCACCTATTATGTGTTGAAATTCATGTCTTGGCTGGGTTTGGTCTGGGGCTTGAAACCTGTCCCTGCACGGGTCTATGCCACAAAAATAACATCGCCGCTGACTTTGCAGCAGCAGAATATTCAGGATCAGGAGACACCATGAAAATCGCGATCATTGGTTCCGGTATTTCAGGCATGTATGCAGCATGGAAATTGGCCTCACAGCATGAGGTCACCCTGTATGAAAAAAACAGCTATTTCGGCGGTCATACTGATACTCACCAATTTTGTCTTGGTGGAAAACAGGTCGCTGTTGATAGTGGATTTATCGTATTTAATGAATATAACTATCCGCTCTTTAGCCAGATGCTTAGCCAGTTAGGGGTAGCCGTGCAGAAAAGCAACATGAGTTTTTCTGTCAATAATCTGGTAACGGGCCTGCAATACAATCCTTCAAAAAAATGGTCACTGGTCACCCGACCGCAGAATCTGCTGAAAAAAAGCTTCCGGCTGATGCTGAGTGATCTGCTGCGGTTTTATGAGCAAAATAAAAACATCGTGCTGGATGATTATTCCCCGGACTATACGCTGGAAGAATATCTGGATGAGCATGGATATTCTGAAGTGTTCCGGCAGGAGCATCTGTACCCGATGTGCGGAGCACTCTGGTCTAGTCCGATTGAGCAGATTGGCCGTATTCCATACAAATTTGTGGTGAGTTTTTTTCAGCATCACCGCATGCTGCAACTAAAAGAACGACCTGAATGGCTTACGGTACAGGGCGGTGCAGCGCAGTATATCGAGGCCATCCGAAATCAATGCCCAACTCTACAATGGAAAAATGCTGAAGTGTTGAGCGTAAATCGTGGGGGGAGACACGTCGAGGTCAGAACAGCAGAACAAACCGAACACTATGACCGGGTGATTTTTGCCAGCCATGCCGATGATACCTTGCAGCTGCTGGAGGATCCGACTGAAGATGAAATCGAAGTTTTATCCCAATTCGGCTATCAGGACAACCGCATGGTGGTTCATACCGACCAGTCGATCATGCCAAAACAGAAATCACAGTGGGCGAGCTGGCATGTGCATGTGACACAAGATGAGCAGGATAATATTCATTACGGCTTTAGCTACTGGATGAACAACCTGCAAAAACTGGAGTGTAAACCGCAAGTCTTTGCCACCCTGAATCCGAACTTGCCGATTCGTGCCGACAAGATTCTGGTCGAACGCCATTATCGTCATCCGGTGTTTGACCAGCAGGCCATTAAAGCCCAGTCAAAATGGTACAAGATCAATGGCGTGAACAATACCTTGTTCTGTGGCGCATATTGGGGCTGGGGTTTCCATGAAGATGGTGCACGCAGTGCCGAGCGTGTTGTACAGCTTTTATCCCGTGAAAAGACCCAGAGCCAGAAGGCTGATGAGCATGTTTGAAGCGCCGCTGGCGATTGCACATAGCACCATCCGGCATCGACGTTATGTGCCTAAAGCGCATGATTTCTCTGCGACGCTAGATTATCTGTGCTTTGATCCAGATCAGCTGGATCACTTAACCCGAGCATCCTGGCTATGGTCGAGTCAGAAATACAATCTGCTGAACTTACATCCAGATGATTTTTTAGTGGGTTACAGCGGTGATTTACGTGAAAAACTGGCCAAGGTGCTGATGCATCAGGCGAATTATGTACTGCCAGCATCTGCGCTGATCCGGATTCTGGCTTTACCACGCAGTCTGGGATTTCGCTTTAATTCGGTGGTGTTCTATTTTATTGCTGATGCTGGTCAGCAACTATTATTCATCGTGAGTGAAATTACCAACACGCCCTGGAATGAGCGCAAGGTTTATGTGCATGACTGCCGGGTGACAGCACAGCATCATCCACCTTATCAACGCTATCAGTTCGATTTTGACAAAAGTTTTCATGTTTCACCCTTTATGCCGATGGCACTGCATTATCGCTGGCATTTTAGCTTTTCGCCTGAACAGTCCTGCATTCATATGCAACTGATTGAGAATGAAAAACTCATTTTTGATGCCACCATGCGCTTTGTGCTGCATGCCATCACAACGCCTTCACAGCAAGCAGCTTATGCTGTGAAAAGCGCACTGCAACCGTTAAAAATGCTTGGCCTGATTTATCTACATGCGTATCGGTTGTGGCGCAAAAAAATTCCGTTTTACCGGCACCCGAAAAAGATTAAGGATGTATAAACAATATGAAATCACTCATTTTTGGTGAAAATACGTCACTTCCTCTCGCGCTACGCAGCCTGAAACTGCTGCGTCATGGACAGATTCGTTTTCATGGGGTGTTTAACGGCTGTGTCGGTGAAGCGTCAGACTTATATGCAGAAATACAAGTCCATGATCGGCGTTTACTGGAACTGGTGTTTAAAAATGGGGTACTCGGAGCCGCAGAAGGGTATATCAACGGTTACTGGTCGAGTGAGCATCTGGTCGAGCTGATTCGCATTCTGGCACGCAACCGTGAAATTCTGGACCGTATGAACCAGCATCCACTGGCGCAGGCCAGTCAGTGGCTACTCAAGGCATGGTATCAGTCACGCAAGAATTCGCTTTCCGGTAGCCGTAAAAACATTGCCGAGCACTATGACCTCAGCAATGACTTTTTTAAGCTGTTTCTGGATGACAGTCTGATGTATTCCAGTGCGGTGTTTAAAGATCCAAACATGAGTCTGGAACAGGCCTCCGAGCTGAAAAAAGAATTGATCTGTCAAAAGTTACAACTGAAACCGTTGGATCATCTGGTGGAAATTGGCAGTGGTTGGGGCGGTTTTGCCATTTACGCCGCCCAGAACTATGGCTGCAAGGTCACCACCATTACCATTTCACAGGCGCAATACGATGAAGCTATGGCACGGGTACAAGCCGCCGGTTTGGCTCACCGGGTGAATGTGCAATTACAGGACTACCGTACGCTGGAAGGCAAGTTTGACAAGCTGGTGTCGATCGAAATGATTGAGGCAGTAGGGGCAGACTATCTGTCGACCTATTTCAACAAATGCCGTGAGTTGTTGAAACCGAACGGTCTGGCCCTGATTCAGGCCATTACCATTGAAGATGCGCGCTATGAAAAAGCCCTGAAAACTGTGGACTATATTAAGCGTTACATTTTCCCGGGAAGTTTTATTCCGTGTATTAGCGTACTGACACAAACGGCTTCAGAACAGAAATTACGTTTAAAACAGCTCGATGATATTGGGCAGAGCTATGCCTTGACCTTATATCACTGGCGCAAACGTTTCTTGACGGCACGTGAGCAGGTTCTCGCGCTCGGATTTGATGAGTCGTTTATCCGGATGTGGGATTTCTATTTGTGCTATTGCGAAGGCGGATTCCGCGAAGGTGTGATCAGTGATGTGCATTTGCTGTTTGAAGCGAGTGCCTACTAGGCCAGAAGATTCAACCGCGAATCTCAGGAGTATTGCATGCAATGGTCACTATTCTATCTTGATTTAGGCATCATGTTGCTCTGCTGGCTGGTGTGTAGCTGGAATCGGCGTGCTGGTCTGGTAGACGCTGCATGGAGCTTTTGTATTCTGTTGAATATCCTGATCACTCTGTTGTTTTTTGCCCAAGCCCCCTGGGCGGTTCGCTGGATACTCGGGCTGTGCAGTGCATTGTGGTTTGCTCGGCTGAGTTGGCATCTGCTGCGCCGTTATGCGCAAGAAAAACAAGAAGACCGGCGTTATGCCAACATGCGCCGCGCGATGGGTAGCTATCAGCATTTGGGTTTTTTGCTGTTTTTTATTTTTCAGGCAGGACTGGCGATTTTATTTTCAGCGCCAATGCTCAGTCTACTCCAGCTTCCGGCTGAACAGTGGCAGAACGGTTGGCCGATTGCACTGGTCGTAGCTATTGTAGTGATGGCAGTCGCCTTTATCGGTGAAAGTATTGCCGATCAACAGTTGTACCGTTTTAAACAAAACCCTGCCAACCAGGGCAAAACGCTCGATCAAGGTTTGTGGCGTTACTCGCGCCATCCCAATTATTTTTTTGAATGGTTGCACTGGTTTGCCTATCCACTAGTTGGATTGGCCGCTGGTATGTACTGGTTATGGATTTACCCGCTATTGATGTGGCTATTTTTGTACTACATCACCGGAATTCCATTCAGTGAGCAGCAGGCGTTAAGAAACCGGGGACAGAATTATCGTGATTATCAGTCCAGAACTTCAATCTTTATTCCGTGGAAACCCAAACAGTAGGTAACAGCATGGATTTTATGATTCAACAATCGCTCAAACTGATTGAGCAGGGCATTATTCCCGATCAGGCGATTCGTGCCGCAATTCGGGCCTTGTGTAAAAAACGTCTGGCTCAGGAGGGACGTTATGATCCCGAGCGTGCCGCACAACGTTATATGCAGGTCTTGCAGGATCTTAAACGGAGCGCGATTGCGATTGAAACCGATAAGGCCAATGAACAGCACTATGAATTGCCTACGGCTTTTTTTCAGGCCGTACTGGGCAAACGCTTGAAATATAGCGCCTGTTATTTTGCCGACAAACACACTTCATTAAATGATGCTGAAGAGGCGGCACTCCGTCTGTATGGTCAGCGTGCCCAATTACAGGATGGGCAACAAATTTTGGAGTTGGGATGTGGTTGGGGATCATTCACCTTGTGGATGGCCGAGCATTATCCGAATGCGAAAATCACCGCGGTTTCTAATTCGGCGACCCAGCGTGAGTATATTGAAGCACAAGCCAAAGCGCGAAATTTCAATAACCTCACGGTGATTACTCAGGATGTCAATTTGCTTGAGCTGCCGGTAGAATCATTTGACCGTGTGGTTTCGGTGGAAATGTTCGAACATGTGCGTAATTATGCAAAGCTGTTTGAAAAAATCCAGCGTTGGCTTAAACCGGAAGGGCGTTTGTGGTGTCATATTTTCTGCCATCGCTTTTTGCATTATCCGTTTGAAAGCAAAACAGAATATGATTGGATGTCACGCTACTTTTTTAGTGGTGGCCTGATGCCAGCAACCAGTACCTTTTTGCATTTTCAGCAACATTTACAGTTGGAACAGCATTGGCAATGGTCTGGCGAACATTATCAGCGCACAGCAAATGCTTGGTTGGACAATATGGATCAGCAGCAACAGCAGCTCCAACCGCTATTTTCCCAGATTTATGGCAATGATGCCGATATCTGGTGGCAGCGCTGGCGGATCTTCTTTATGGCCTGTGCCGAACTGTTTGGTTTGGAGCAAGGTCAGGAGTGGGTGATCGGTCATTACCTGTTCCGTAAAAATGAACTGCTCACAGATTCAAAATAACGCTCAAGGGACGCCATCATGAAAATTGCAGCTCTACAGACCGCTAAGGTGTCGCGTCCCCTCAACAAAATGTTTAATCGCTACTACTGGCTGCAAATCGGGCTGATCGCGCTGTCGATTATTATCGGATTGAGCTGTAGTGCCTGGGTAATTAAAGGCTCTCTGCTCAAGACCGCACTTGAGCAGGAGATGCAGCATTACTGGATGCGAGTAGAGCGTGATCCACAGGCGCCCTTACCGGATACCAAAAATCTGTATGGTTATCGCTGGATCGAGCAAAGACCGGAACGCTTGCAGAGTTTAACGCTTGAGGAAGGCGTGCATCGTATTTATGTCGATGGAAAAGAACGGATGACGGTGTATGGTGAGCGTTATGGTCAGCATGTCTTATTGGTCTTTGGTGAAAGTAACGTCAATAAGCTGATTTGGCTGTTCGGTCTAGCGCCGCTGATGTTCAGTCTGATTGTGTTGTACAGTTTCTTATGGTGGTCGAATCGCCGTGCACGCCGTTACTTTTCTCCCATTACCCGTTTAGCCAATGCACTAGAACAGATCGATTGGGAACATCAGCTGAAACAACCCTCGCCATTTCAAGATATTAATACCGATGGCAATCTTGAAGCGGCTTACCTGAAACAGGCCTTGGAGCAATATCACGCCGTATTAATCGATTTTATTCGGCGTGAGCGGGAGTTTAGTGGCGATGTCAGTCATGAACTACGCACACCATTAACTATTTTACGTGGCAATGTTCAGCTCTGTCAGGCGCGTTATGGCCATGACCGTGCCTTAACGCGTTTGAGCAATACCATTGAAGACATGGAGTTGCTGGTGGATACCTTACTGGCGATTGCACGTAACACCACCAATACACTGACAGCCGAACACAGTAAAGTCTCGACCATCATTCAAGAACTGGTACAAGACCTGGCGCCTGTCGGACGCTCTAAAGGCATTGAGATTTTCTATACATTGGAGGAACCGGAACAGGCACGGTTACTCTATCCGTCCATGAGCAAAATGGTGTTTAGTAATATCTTGCGTAACGCATTAAATTACTCACAGGGTGCGACTGTTCAGATTTTACAGAGAAAAAACCAGATTCTGATTGCGGATGATGGCATTGGCATTGATCTGCCAGATGACAGTAAAGTCACAGAACTGTCAGAAAGTCAGTCCCTGCTGAAGCCCAAAGGACATGGGATTGGTCTGCAGTTGGTGCAGAAATTATGTAAACAGCTGGGATGGCGTGTAGAACTGTTCGACCGAGAATATTATTTGAATATTCATCCCGAGCTGCAGTTAGCAGCTACATCTGGGCTGATTGTGGTGGTTTATCTGGCTCAGGACTGATCCTGATCCAGACATAAACGGAAACCAACACTAGATACAGTGTGAATCAATTTCTGCTCAAAGGGTTTGTCCAGCAGTTTTCTCAGATTATAGATATGGCTTCGCAACGCGTCGCTTTCCGGTTCCTCATCCCCCCAGAGCTCGGCCATAATTTCCTGTTTGCTAATTACCTGTGGGGAGTTGCGCATCAGGATTTTGAGTAATTTAAACTGGATCGGAGGCAACTCAATCTGTTTTCCTGCTCGGGTCACGTTTTGCAGGCGTTGATCTAGAATCAGGTCGTGAACCTGTAATTTGCTATTAGATACTTCTCCGAGGGCACGTTTAATCAAGGCTCGGATACGGACGACCAGTTCATTAAAATCGAAAGGTTTGACCAGATAATCATCGGTTCCGGCTGCAAAGCCTTGCAGTTTATCATCCAGTGTATCGCGTGCCGTCAGCATGAGAACCGGCAACGATAAACCGTGTTCATTACGTAACCAGTGGCACAGGTCATAGCCAGAGCCATCCGGTAAATTGATATCCAGTAACAACAGGTGATAGTGCTGCTGCTTGAGCAGGTTTTTTGCCGATTCTAGATTGCGCGCATGATCAACGACATAACCATGGGCTTCCAGGAACTCGCAAACGGTCGATGCCAGTTCATAATGGTCTTCAACCATTAAAATAAAATGATGGGTCATGGCTCACATCACGCTACGGTCAGTTGAGAAGTTGTTGTTTCAATTTAACATTAAACGGTTTGGAACCGAACCAGATTAAAAAATATTGATTGGCCTGTGCACTTTGTAGTGAACCCAGAATTTGCCGGTTAAGTGCAAGGGTTATGCGCTGTTGATTCTGCTGATAGGAGAGGCTGTATAAATCACCAGGTTTAACCGCTTTGTACCATTGCGTGATCCGCTGCAGCTCGGACTTTTCGGAAAAATTTTGCAGGTTGCGCTGTAAAAAATGCGTTGCTGCACGTTTAAAAGCCCAATCCGGTATGCTGTGGCTGTAGGCAAAATCGACCCGGATGGATTGGCGGTTCCACTGCTGTTGGCAATCTTCAGCAAAATAACTGGCTCGACCAATCGTTTTTGTGCCGAGCTGTAAAGGGGCTGAACTACACTGTTGCAATCCAGTTGCATAAGCAGCAGATTGAACAGTGAATGTAGCCAGCCCAAATATGATTAGTGAGACTTTTTGAACGGTAGCAGCCATGAATAAACGCCTCCGACATACGGTAATGAACGGTATAAGCCATTGGTTGGGTCCCAGTAGTCTTGCTGGAAAATAATCTGTTGAGCTGGATTCACCTTGATTTCACTCATGCCATAGGACTGCATGGTTTTGTTTTTACCGAAGATTTTAAAGTCATAGGCCATATACCAGTGCACATAGGCAGAATCTTGATGATAAGTGGCACTGACCAGCTGCACATTGACATTGCTCACCCGTTGGTTCATTCCTTTAAAGTGCTGCATCAGGGCTGTTTTATGATTAAATTGTGAGAGCGTGTCATTAATAAACAGCGGGTCTGCGTACAGTTGATCCACATTTTTGATGAAGGACGGGGTGCCTAGGGTATTAAAAGTCGCAACAAAGTTTGTTCCAATTCGGGTGGCTTGCGTCTGATCAAGCGTAACCCCCTGAATATTCTGTTTGGCTGCACGATAATCTGAGGTTGAACTCGGCACGCTTTTACAGCCGATGAGTGACAGCACCGTCAACATTGGAATACTCAGTTTTTGCAAGGTCTTCATTTTCACCTCCCTCAAGCATGATTTCATGAAAAGAAATTACGCAATCGGCTGTGAATGGAGCGTGAATGACTCAGCGAAATGGAGTCCTTCATCAAGACGACAAAACGATCAGGGAACTTGTGATCCAGAGAATATTTGGATTCAGTTTGATGCGGTTATTTGTGTTTATATTGCCGTGAACAATAGCCGCGGCTTACGTCCGGTGAACGCAATTTTAAATGTTTGGTTTTTCGGCCAGCTGCCCGTTCACGCCATAGTTTAAAACTGCTCGATTTTAAGTTTTGTCGCATTAACTGAACTACTTCTGGCTCATTTAAACCAAATTGCAGTGCGATGGCCTCAAAAGGGGTTCGGTCTTCCCAAGCCATTTCAATAATTCGTGATAGCTCATCACAAGAAAAATTAATACGATTATTCAATTCATCACCTTTATGTGGTTTAACGGCTAAAATTCATTTTCGATGAACGCCTGATCTGTTTATTTTTTCAGCAATTATTCGCATCCAGCATTCATCCGTTTTTGTATGCGAGCCAGACGTTTACATTTTTCTGAGCAATACTTGACTTCGTCCCAACAGCGCTGCCATTTTTTTCGCCATGTAAATGGCCGTAGGCAATATTCACATTGTTTTTCAGGTAAATGCTGTTTTTTCATAACGTTATAAATTCTCGATCCGGGAGAGTAAGGAATCGGCATGATTGAGAATTTTATGTTTCTCATCTTCCGGCATTTGATCGAGACGTTGATACACGATATTCATGCGCGGATTCGCGCGGAAGTGTGCCGAATTTTTGATCATGAAGTACCAATATAAACTGTTAAATGGACAACTGTCTTCTTCAGTTTTGGTTTTAACATTGTAATGACAATGCTCACAGTAATTTGACATTTTGTGGATATAGTTGCCTGAAGCCGCGTACGGCTTACTGGCCAATATCCCGGCATCCGCATACATCACCATGCCTAAAGTATTGGGTAACTCGACCCATTCATACGCATCTGCATACACGGCGAGATACCATTGACAGATTTCTTCAGGATCAATCCCGCTGAGCAAGGCGAAATTGCCAGTAACCATTAAGCGCTGGATATGATGGGCATAGGCATGCTGCAAGGTGTTACGCAAAGATTCTGCCATGCAGGCCATTTGGGTTTTTCCCGTCCAGTAATAGGATGGTAAAGCACGAGAATACTGTAAATGGTTCTGTTGGGCATATTCCGGCATCTTTAGCCAATAAAGACCACGCACAAATTCACGCCAACCTAGAATTTGCCGAATAAAACCTTCTACTGCATTCAAGGGGGCATGCCCCTGAAAATAGGCCTTTTCGGCTGCGTCACACACTTCACTGGGCAATAATAAGCCGCAGTTCAGGGAGGGGGAGAGTAAACTGTGAAACAGATAATCCTGGCCATAGACCATAGCATCCTGGTGATCGCCAAAATGCGGTAAGGCATGCTTGATAAAGTGCTGTAAATTCCGTAAGGCATCTTCTCGGGTGGTGGCCCAGCGAAAAGATTCAATCTGTCCTGGATGGCTGGGAAACTCGTTTTTCACCAGATCAAGCACATCCCGGTCAATCTGATCTCGCTCAAATTCTAAAGGGTCGATGAGGGGCGGATTGCCTGACCAGCGCTTGCGGTTTTCGCGATCATAATTCCATTTTCCGCCAATCGGTTGGCCATCCTGCATCAGATAACCGGTCTGTTTGCGCATTTCACGATAGAAATATTCCATACGTAAATTTTTATATTTCATGCTCCAATTGCGGAACTGCTGTGGACTGCAAAAGAAACGGTCATCTGGCACACAATACACAGGCATGCCCAAAGTATTGCTCCAGTGCTGCTCGATCTGATGCTGTAACCGGTATTCACCACTCTGGGTAATAAACAATGCTTCGGCCGAATATTGTTGCTGTTGGCGCTGAACAAAATCCAGCAGCGTAGCGATGTTATTTTTACGATTAAAGGTGTGATAACGGATTTTCCAGCCTTGTGCTTTTAGTTTTTTGGCGAAATGACGCATTGCACTAAAAATGAGGGCAATTTTTTGTAAGTGGTGCGGTACATAACTTGCTTCTTCGAGCACTTCAGCCATTAAAAGGATATCTTGAGTTCGGTCTAAATATTTTAAGGTTGCCAGATTATGGCTCAGTTGATCACCTAGAATTAAACCAAAACGCATAAGTTTTATAATCTAAAAGGGTATAAGTAAGATTGTAATTTTTCAGGTATCAAATTTTTGTGAAAATAACAAGCATGGAAGAGGGCGTTGTAAAATCACTTTCTTATGAGAATAGAAAAATAACAACCCTATAGACAATATAGGTAAATATATGGGTTTCTACTGCGTAATAGAGTGAGTTTTATTTTTTAGCTAGCCGCCCATAATTCCTCGTAACTCGATTTAATCGGATGTTTGGAGGCACTTCGATTGGGCCGGTATCGGGTATCATAGCAACTCTTGCAGGTGGGGTAATAAATAGGCGTATAAGTACCATCTTTTTTAAGCTTACCTTTACGTTGAAACCAGAATTCATTATCTAAAGGCCAGTACTCACCACATTCAAGACATAATTTTTCAGTGCCCAGTTCAGTTTGGATATACTTCTCCATAAACACTCCCAAAAATTTAAAGCTTGATATTGATTCACAGCTATCAAGATAAATATCTCATGAGGTCCATTTATACTTTGCTTTACTGCTTTAAATGAATTTCGCAGCCAAGTACAGGACTGTGGTCACAGAGATTACGCAATCCATTATCAAATAATTGTGAAGAAGGTCGAAAATAAAGCGCCCAGAATGCAAGGTCTACTATTAAAAAGGGAGTGAGAGTTATTGTTCTATTAGGGTCTGTCATCAATTAGCTTGAGAAAATTTAACCTGTCCTCATTATTTTTTCATGACTAAACGCTATGTATTAAGAGATGATCAGTGGGAACAGATTAAGGATCTGTTGCCCGGACGAGCGAGTACTGTTGGAGTAAC